>NZ_CP015225.1:4042500-5480799 GCF_001623525.1 Pseudomonas fluorescens
GTCAAAAAGCCCCGCAAACACAGAGGCCGGCGCCCAAAGGCGCCGGCCTCTTCACTTACCGGTTACAAGCTGGGGAACGCAAACTGCGAAGCCTCATGGCTGGCACGCTGCGGCCAACGCTGGGTAATCGCTTTGCGACGGGTATAGAAACGCACGCCGTCCGGGCCGTAGGCGTGCAGGTCACCGAACAGCGAACGCTTCCAACCGCCAAAGCTGTGATAGGCCACAGGCACAGGCAATGGAACGTTGACGCCCACCATGCCGACTTCGATCTCATCGCAGAACAACCGCGCCGCCTCGCCATCGCGCGTAAAGATGCAGGTGCCGTTGCCATACTCATGATCGTTGATCAACTGCATCGCCTCTTCCAGGCTGTTGACCCGGACGATGCACAGCACCGGCCCAAAGATCTCTTCCTTATAGATGCGCATCTCGGGGGTCACACGATCGAACAGGCAGCCACCGAGGAAGAAGCCCTCCTCATGACCCGTCACACTCAAGCCGCGACCATCGACAATCAGCGAGGCACCCGCCGCCACACCCTCTTCTATATAACCACTGACCTTGTCCCGGTGCTGCCCCGTCACCAACGGCCCCATGTCCAGCCCACAGGATGTACCGGCGCCAATCTTCAGCGCCTTGATCTGCGGCACCAGCTTGGACACCAGCGCATCCGCCACCTGGTCGCCGACACACACCGCCACCGAAATCGCCATGCAGCGTTCACCGCACGAACCGTACGCCGCGCCCATCAGTGCGCTGACGGCATTGTCCAGGTCGGCATCCGGCATCAGCACCGCATGGTTCTTCGCCCCGCCCAGTGCCTGGACGCGTTTGCCACGTCGAGTGCCCTCGGCATAGATGTACTCGGCAATCGGTGTCGAACCGACAAAACTCAATGCCTTCACTTCCGGCGCTTCGATCAGTGCATCCACGGCGGCCTTGTCGCCATGCACAACGCTCAACACACCTTTGGGCAAACCGGCTTCCAACAGCAACTGGGCGATCAGCAATGTCGAACTTGGGTCGCGCTCGGATGGTTTGAGGATGAAGCAGTTACCGCAAACGATCGCCAGCGGATACATCCACAGCGGCACCATCGCCGGAAAGTTGAACGGCGTGATGCCCGCCACCACGCCCAGAGGCTGAAAGTCTGACCAGGCGTCGATGTTCGGTCCTACGTTACGGCTGTATTCGCCCTTCAGGATTTCCGGCGCTGCGCAGGCGAATTCGACGTTCTCGATGCCACGCTTGAGCTCACCGGCCGCGTCTTCCAGTGTCTTGCCGTGTTCTTCACTGATCAACTGGGCGATACGTGACTCGTTTTGCTCCAGCAATTGCTTGAAACGAAACATCACCTGCGCACGCTTGGCCGCAGGTGTATTGCGCCAGGCCGGGAAAGCCGCCTTCGCGGCGTCGATGGCCTGCTGGATGGTCGCGCGATCAGCCAACGGCACTTTATGAATGGCCTGGCCAGTGGACGGGTTGAACACATCGGCGGTGCGAGCGCTGTCGCTCAGCAATTCGCCATTGATCAAATGCGGGATGAGGCTCATGGGGACTCCAGAATTATCCACAGGCGCCCGTGAACGGACGCCTGTTATTGAAAGCTATATGGAAGAACGGATCAGTCGAGCTTGTTCAGCACTTCACCGACCGCGTCGAACAGGCGATCCAGGTCCTGCGGCTTGCTGTTGAACGTCGGCCCGAACTGCAGGGTGTCGCCGCCGAACCGCACATAGAACCCGGCTTTCCACAACGCCATGCCGGCCTCGAATGGACGCACGATGGCATCGCCGTCGCGCCCGGCGATCTGGATCGCGCCGGCCAGGCCATAGTTACGAATGTCGATGACGTTCTTCGCGCCCTTCAAGCCGTGCAACGCATTCTCGAAATGCGGGGCAATTTCGGCCACGCTCTGTACCAGGTTTTCCTTCTGCAGCAGGTCCAGCGCCGCCAGGCCCGCCGCGCAGGCCACCGGGTGAGCCGAGTAGGTGTAGCCGTGGGGAAACTCCACCGCGTACTCAGGCGTCGGCTGGTTCATGAACGTCTGGTAGATCTCGGAGCTGGCAATCACTGCGCCCATGGGGATCGCGCCATTGGTGACTTGCTTGGCGATGCACATCAGGTCCGGGGTCACACCAAAGCTGTCGGCACCGAACATCGAACCGGTGCGGCCGAAACCAGTGATCACTTCGTCGAACACCAGCAGGATGCTGTGCTGGTCGCAGATTTCCCGCAGACGCTTGAGATAACCCTCTGGCGGAACCAGCACGCCAGCCGAGCCGGCCATCGGTTCGACGAACACCGCCGCGATGTTGGAAGCATCGTGCAGCTCGATCAGCTTCAACAGCTCATCGGCCAAGGCGATGCCGCCCTCTTTTGGCATGCCACGGGAATAGGCATTGCTGGCCAGCAAGGTGTGCGGCAAGTGGTCGACGTCCATCATGGCTTGGCCGAACAGTTTGCGGTTGCCGTTGACACCGCCGAGGCTGGTGCCCGCGATGTTCACGCCGTGATAGCCACGAGCACGACCAATCATCTTGGTCTTGGTCGCCTGCCCCTTGAGACGCCAGTAGGCGCGGACCATCTTCACCGCCGTATCGGCGCACTCGGAGCCGGAGTCGGTAAAGAACACATGATTGAGATTGCCCGGGGTCAGGCTGGTGATTTTTTCCGCCAGTTGGAACGACAGCGGATGGCCGTACTGGAACCCCGGCGAGTAATCGAGGGTGCCCAGCTGCTTGGCGACCGCTTCCTGGATTTCCTTGCGGGTGTGCCCGGCGCCGCATGTCCACAGGCCCGACAACGAGTCGTACACCTTGCGCCCCTTGTCATCCACTAGCCAACTGCCTTCGGCAGCGACGATCAGGCGCGGATCGCGCTGGAAATGGCGGTTGGCGGTGTAGGGCATCCAGTGGGCATCCAGCTTGAGCTGGCTGGCCAGGGAACCGGCAGCGTGTTCGGGCATGTTCATCGACAAAACCTCGCAGGTCATAAGCGACAGGGGATCGAAAGCGTTCTTGCAGCTAAGTTGCCACGACGATAAAGTCGGTGAAATCCAACTTTTGTAACCTTCAGTCGGCGGATCACTAAACTATGAGCGCTCGTCGTCCCGATCCACTGGCCCAGGTCAGCGACTTTGATATTCGCCTGCTGCGCATTTTCCGCAGCGTGGTGGAATGTGGTGGTTTCTCCGCAGCGGAGACCGTGCTTGGCATCGGCCGGTCGGCCATCAGCCAGCAGATGAGCGACCTCGAACAACGTCTCGGCCTGCGCCTGTGCCAACGCGGGCGCGCGGGTTTTTCCCTGACCGAGGAAGGTCGTGAGGTGTATCAATCGGCGTTGCAGCTATTGAGCGCACTGGAAAGCTTTCGCACCGAGGTTAACGGCTTGCACCAGCATCTGCGCGGCGAACTGACCATCGGCCTGACCGACAACCTGGTCACCCTGCCCCACATGCGCATCACCCACGCTTTGGCACAGTTGAAGGAACGCGGGCCCGACGTGCAGATCCAGATTCGCATGATCGCCCCCAACGAAGTCGAGCAAGGCGTGCTCGACGGGCGTTTGCATGTCGGCGTAGTTCCCCAGGCCAGTGCCCTGTCCGGGCTGGAATATCAACCGCTGTACAGTGAACGATCGCTGCTGTACTGCGCGGTCGGGCATCCGCTGTTTTATGTCGATGACCAGCAACTTGAGGACGCTCGCCTCAACAGCCAGGACGCCATCGCGCCGACCTTCCGCCTGCCAGCCGAAATACAGGCCCATTACCAGGCGCTCAATTGCACCGCGAGCGCATCGGACCGCGAAGGCATGGCGTTCCTGATCCTCACCGGACGCTACATCGGTTACTTGCCCGATCACTACGCCAGCCTCTGGGTCCAGCAAGGTCGGCTGCGGGCCTTGAAGCCCTCGGCACGTTTCTATGACCTGAGCCTGGCGTCGGTCACCCGCAAGGGGCGTCGGCCTCATCTGGTGCTGGAGAGTTTTCTCGAAAGCCTGGCGGCCACCCGTTAACCCTTTTGCTCTTTGTGGGAGCGAGCTTGCTCGCAATAGCGGTTATTCAGTCAATAAAGATGTGACGGATCCACTGCTATCGCGAGCAAGCTCCCACAGGTGTTTAGTCGGGCTTTTAGTGTGATGGCACTTGTCGGATTGATGCCGGTGCGCTATCAACGCATTTGCTTGCCCACAGACCCTGCTCGGAAACGCTCATGACCTTTGAAGTCCCTGCCCACGGTGGCAAGCCCACCAGTCGCATTCGTCAAAAGAACGAAGAGACGATCCTCAAGGCTGCCGAAGATGAATTCGCCCGTCACGGGTTCAAAGGCACCAGCATGAATGCCATCGCCCTGAAGGCCGGGCTGCCCAAGGCGAACCTGCATTATTACTTCACCAATAAACTCGGCTTGTACGTGGCGGTGCTGAGCAACATCATCGAATTGTGGGACAGTACCTTCAACACCCTCACCGCCGAGGATGATCCGGCCGAAGCCTTGACCCGCTATATCCGCGCCAAGATGGAGTTCTCTCGTCGCCAACCCCAGGCGTCGCGGTTGTTTGCCATGGAAGTGATCAGCGGTGGCGAATGCCTGAGCGAGTATTTCAACCAGGATTATCGCACCTGGTTCAATGGTCGGGCGGCCGTATTCCAAGCCTGGATCGATGCCGGCAAGATGGACCCGATCGACCCGGTTCACCTCATTTTCCTGTTGTGGGGCAGTACCCAGCATTACGCTGACTTCGCCACCCAGATCTGTCGCGTGACCGGTCGCAGCAAGTTGACCAAGCAGGACATGGTCGAGGCTGGCGATAACCTGATCCGCATCATTCTCAAGGGCTGCGGCCTGACACCTGCCCTCTAAGATCGCCATGCCCTTTACCCTTGCCGGCTTTTGCGAATACCGCGAAGAAATTCGCAAAAGCCGCTTCATCACGTTCGCCGCGCCCATCAGCAGCCCCGCCGACGCCCAGGCCTTTATCGACCAGCACAGCGACCTGAATGCCTCGCACAATTGCTGGGCCTGGAAACTCGGCGACCAATACCGCAGCAACGACGATGGCGAGCCGGGAGGCACCGCCGGGCGGCCGATCCTGGCCGCGATCGAAGCACAAGCCTGCGATCAGGTCGCGGTGCTGGTGATCCGCTGGTACGGCGGGATTCAACTGGGCACAGGCGGGCTGGCCCGGGCTTATGGCGGCGGCGCGAACAAATGCCTGCAAAACGCCGAGAAAATCGAATTGATCAGTCGCGTGGCGTTGCGCTGTTCCTGCGGATTCGCCGAACTGGCTCTGGTGAAACTGCGCGTTGCCGAATGCGGCGGGTTGGTCAATGAAGAACGCTTTACGGCCAATGGCGTCGACCTTCAACTGGCCGTGGGTGAAGCGCAGATCGAAACATTGCAGACGCACCTGGCCGACCTGAGCCGTGGCCGGATTCTGCTGGCACGTTGAGATCAAATCTGCGACCTTTCAGGGCGCCCGCAATCGTTCAACTTGCCCACATCCACTGTGGGCCCGACTGTGGATAACCTGAGCAAATCCCTCTGTAACCCTTCTGTCATGCGGGTTTCAGAGAGTTGCTCATTTTTCAGCCAAAGTCCCGTCTAACCGACAAATCCATCCATAAAACAAACGCTTGCGGCGGTTTATCACCTTTAGAAGAAAGCCCCGCAGTGCTTATGCCCGAGTTTCCGGCTTGCACACAATAACTGTGGAGCAACCTGTGGATAACCCGTTCATGGCTCCTGCTACCCCAAGAAGGGCATGGCTCTCAGCCGCTTGCTCAATTTTTAACCACCCATTTCAGGGCAAACCGATGCCTGCGCAAAACTTGCGCGCTCCAAGCCGGTGCAGAATTTTCCTATGGCAGATGCCCAGGCTACCTGCAAAGAGCCTTGGCGGCGCGGGTCGAGGCCATTTCCTGACCTGATGGCCAGGAAATTGCTTTATCCACAGGCATTCCTGTCCATCGGCCCGAGCCTGTCATGTCCAACCCCGACTCCATCGCGCGCCTGCAATTGCGCAACATCAGCAAACGCTACCCCGGTTGCCTGGCCAACGACGCCATCGACCTGAGCATCCAACCCGGGGAGATCCACGCCCTGCTCGGGGAAAACGGTGCGGGTAAAAGCACCCTGATGAAGATTATCTACGGTGTCACCCCTGCCGATTCGGGCGAGGTGATCTGGCAAGGCCAGCGCGTCAACCTGCGCAACCCGGCCCAGGCCCGCAGCCTGGGAATCGGCATGGTGTTCCAGCATTTCTCGCTGTTCGAAACCCTCACCGTTGCGCAAAACATTGCCCTGGCAATGGGCGCGGCAGCCGGTACGCCGGCGCAGCTGGAACCCCGGATCCGCGAGGTTTCCCGGCGCTACGGCATGGCGCTGGAGCCGCAGCGGCTGGTCCACAGCCTGTCGATTGGCGAGCGGCAACGGGTGGAAATCATTCGCTGCCTGATGCAGGACATTCGCCTGTTGATTCTCGACGAACCGACCTCGGTGCTCACGCCCGTTGAAGCCGAAGAGCTGTTCGTGACCCTGCGCCGCCTGGCGAGCGAGGGCTGCAGCATCTTGTTTATCAGCCACAAGCTTGGGGAAGTGCGAGCGTTGTGCCACAGCGCCACGGTGCTGCGCGGCGGACGGGTGTCGGGGCATTGCACCCCGGCGCATTGCACGGACCGGGAGTTGGCGCAACTGATGGTCGGCGAAGCGGCCGGGCTGATCACGGATTATCCCAAGGTCAGCGCCGACAAAGCCTTCCTGCAGATCGACAAGCTGTCCTGGCACAACCCGGACCCGTTCGGCTGCTCGTTGCGGGAGATCGACCTAGAGGTGCGCAGCGGCGAAATCGTCGGCATCGCCGGGGTGGCGGGCAATGGTCAGGACGAATGGCTGGCGTTGCTCAGCGGAGAGACTCCGCTTGCCCGTCAGCAAGGCGAAACGATCCGATTCGACGGGCAACCCGTGGCTCATCTACGCCCCGACGCCCGTCGCCGGCTCGGGCTGGCATTTGTCCCCGCCGAGCGCCTGGGCCATGGCGCCGTGCCGCAATTGAGCCTGGCGGATAACGCCTTGCTCAGCGCTTTCCAACAGGGCCTGGTCAACCACGGACTGATTCGCCGCAGCAAGGTCGAACACCTGGCCGAGGAGATCATCCGTCGCTTTGGCGTGAAGACACGCGACACCAAAACCCCGGCGCGCAGCCTTTCGGGGGGCAACCTGCAGAAATTCATTCTCGGTCGGGAAATCCTGCAACAGCCGAAGCTGCTGGTGGCCGCTCACCCGACCTGGGGCGTGGACGTCGGCGCGGCGGCGACCATCCATCGCGCCCTGATCGCCCTGCGCGATGCGGGCGCGGCGATTCTGGTGATCTCCGAAGACCTCGACGAACTGTTCCAGATCAGCGATCGCCTCGGCGCCTTGTGCGGCGGGCGTCTGTCGGCCTTGAGACCCACCGTCGAAACCCGTCTCAGTGACGTCGGCGGCTGGATGGCCGGCCAGTTCGACGCCCCTCAATCCCCTGCCCCCGCACCGGTTTAAACGGAGTTCTACATGCTGCTCTCTCTCGAACCTCGCGGCCAACAATCGCGCCTGATGCTCTGGTGCTCGCCGCTACTGGCCGCCGTGTTGACCCTGGCCTGTGGCTCGCTGCTGTTTATCGCCCTGGGGCATGACCCGCTGCAAACGCTGTACACCCTGTTGATCGCCCCGATCAGCGATCTGTACGGCGTGTCCGAGTGGCTGGTCAAGACCTTGCCGATCCTGCTGTGCGCCCTCGGCCTGGCAGTGGCCTATCAGGCGCGAATCTGGAACATCGGCGCTGAAGGCCAGCTGTTGCTGGGCGCCTTGGCCGGCAGTGCCTTGGCGGTGAACATCATCGACGTGCAAAGCCGCTGGGCACTGGTGCTGATCCTGCTGACCGGCACCCTGGCCGGTGCGGCCTGGGCCGGGCTCACAGCGTGGCTGCGCACGCGCTTCAATGCCAACGAAATCCTCACCAGCATCATGCTCAATTACATCGCCCTGAACCTGCTGTTGTTTTGCGTTCACGGACCGTTGAAAGACCCAGCGGGTTTCAATTTCCCGGAGTCGGCGATGTTCGGCGAGGCCAGTCGCCTGCCGTTGCTGCTGGAAGATGGTCGGGTCCATGCCGGGCTATATTTCGCCCTGCTGGCGCTGGTGGCGGTGTGGGTGTTGCTGCAGAAAAGCTTCGTCGGCTTTCAAATCAAGGTGCTGGGCCTCGATGCCCGCGCCGCCGGTTTCGCCGGTTTTCGCCAGAAGCCGCTGGTGTGGCTGGCGCTGTTGATCAGCGGGGCGCTGGCCGGGCTGGCCGGCGTCTGCGAAGTGACCGGGCCGATCGGCCAACTGGTGCCGCAGGTGTCGCCGGGCTACGGCTATGCGGCAATTACCGTGGCGTTCCTGGGACGGCTCAATCCCATCGGCATTCTGTTTTCCAGCCTGTTGATGGCGTTGCTGTATATCGGCGGCGAGAGCGCGCAGATGTCGCTGAACCTTCCCCAGGCAATCACCCAACTGTTCCAGGGAATGATGCTGTTTTTCCTGTTGGCCTGCGACGTGCTGATCCTGTACCGGCCACGCCTCAACCTGCGCTGGGCCCGGCGCACCCGAACCACCGCCGTACAGGCAGGAGCGCTGTGATGGATATCGACCTGTTGAGCAATATTTTCTACGCCATGGTGCGCTGCGGTACGCCGTTACTGCTGGTGGCCTTGGGTGAATTGGTCTGCGAAAAAAGCGGCGTCCTCAACCTGGGCCAGGAAGGCATGATGCTGTTCGGTGCGGTGATCGGTTTTATCGTCGCCTTCAACAGCGGCAACCTCTGGCTCGGCGTGCTGCTGGCGATGGCTGCCGGCATGCTGTTGTCGGCGCTGTTCGCGTTGGTGGCGCTGGTATTCAACGCCAATCAGGTCGCCACCGGGTTGGCCCTGACGATTTTCGGCGTGGGCCTGTCGAGCTTTGTCGGGGCGGCCTGGGTCGGCAAGCCGCTGGCGGGGTTCGAGCCGCTGGCGATTCCCTACTTAAGTGACATTCCCTTGATCGGGCGGATGTTGTTTGCCCAGGATCTGCTGGTTTACCTGTCCTTCGCCCTGTTTGCCCTGGTGGCGTGGATGATTGTGAAAAGTCGCGTCGGGTTGATCATCCAGGCCGTCGGGGAAAACCCCGATGCCGCCAGCGCCATGGGCCTGCCGGTGTTAAGGGTGCGGACCCTGGCGGTGCTGTTCGGCGGCGCCATGGCCGGGTTGGCCGGCGCCTATCTGTCGTTGGCCTACACGCCGATGTGGGCCGAGAACATGAGCGCCGGCCGTGGCTGGATCGCCCTGGCGCTGGTGGTGTTCGCCAGTTGGCGGGTGTGGCGCCTGCTGCTGGGCGCCTACCTGTTCGGCCTCGCCAGCATCCTGCACCTGGTGGCCCAGGGCTTGGGGCTGGCGATTCCATCGAGCTTGCTGGCGATGTTGCCGTATGCCGCGACCATTGTGGTGCTGGTGCTGCTGTCCCGGGACGCCGTGCGCACCCGACTGTATGCGCCGGTGTCCTTGGGGCAACCTTGGCAGTCGGGGCATTGAAGTACACCTGTGGCGAGGGAGCTTGCTCCCGCTGGGGCGCGCAGCGTCCCTCTTAGGAAGGCGACTGCTGCGCAGTCGAACGGGAGCAAGCTCCCTCGCCACGGACGGGCAGTGTCTGCACGACGCCCCACACCACCTCGAAAAACAGGAAAACCCACAACACCGCGCTGGCCCCATGAAGCAGCGCATACAGCATCCAGGCGGCAAACAGAAACCGCCCCGTCGCGTCATAACGCCCATACAGCGGCTGCGGATCCCGAATCCGCAGCACCGCCCACACGCAGACAATCGAGCCCAGCAGATTCACCATCAGCACATGCGCCGGCGCAAACGGCGGCAGTTCTCCAGGCAGGTCGAATAGCTGAGCCAAGCTCATCAACACACCATGCAGCGCCGCAAAGCTCCACGGCGTGACCAGCGCGGCCGACACGATCAGGTCGTACCAGGCACTGCCGAGCACCACCCGGCGATATTGCATCGAAGTCCACATACACTTTGCTCCAGATAATTGGGGAGCGAAAAGGCTAAAGCCTGGGGTATGCTCCAAGGTCAAGCCCCTTCCGGAGTCATCCATGCGTATCGGTGAATTAGCCCAAGCCTGCGATGTCAGTCGAGACACCCTGCGCTTCTACGAGCAGCGGGGCCTGATCGCCGCTGCGCGCAGTGCCAATGGCTATCGCGACTACCCCGCCGACGTGGTCCAACTGGTGCTCTATATCAAGACCGCCCAGCGCCTGGGCTTTACCCTGGGCGAGATCGGCGCCAGCGTCGCCGCCCTGTGGAACGCCCCCGACCCGGACTGCGCCGTGACGCAATTGCTGCAAGACAAACTGAACCTGATCGAAACCCGTATGACCGAACTCGACGCGTTGCGTCACGAGCTGAAACAACGGCTCGGGCAACGCTGTCCATTAAATCCATGACCTTTTTCTTTCAAGGATGCCTCTCATGAATTCGGCAAGAAACGCATTGATCATCGGCGCCTCCCGGGGCCTGGGCCTTGGTCTGGTGAAGACCCTGCTCAGCGATGGCTGGAACGTGACCGCTACCGTGCGCAACCCGCAGAACGCAGAGGCTTTGAGGGCGCTGGGCCCGGTGCGGATCGAAAGACTCGACATGGACGACCAGCAAGCGGTCATCGCCCTGAGTCAACAACTCAAGGGCGAAACCTTCGACCTGCTGTTCGTCAACGCCGGCGTCAAGGGTCCGGACAACCAGAGCCCAGGTGGCGCGACGCTGGCCGAAGTCGGCCAGTTGTTCTTCACCAATGCCGTGGCCCCGATCAACCTGGCTCAACGCTTTGTCGGCCAGATCCGCGACGGCAGCGGCGTGCTGGCGTTCATGAGCTCGGTGCTGGGCAGCGTGACCATGCCCGACGCCCCGGAACTGGCGCTGTACAAGGCCAGCAAGGCGGCGCTCAATTCGATGACCAACAGTTTTGTCAGCCAACTGGGCGAGCAGGCATTGACCGTGCTGTCGCTGCACCCGGGCTGGGTCAAGACCGACATGGGCGGTGAAGGCGCGGACATCGATGTCGAGACCAGCACCCGCGGGTTGATCGACCAAGTGAATGCCTTCGTCGGCAAGGGCGGGCATCACTTCGTCAACTACAGGGGCGAAACGATTCCCTGGTAACCCCATCTTTCCTCTGTGGGAGCGAGCTTGCTCGCGATGGCGGCCTTACATCCAAGATTGATGTCGCTGATCTACCGCTATCGCGAGCAAGCTCGCTCCCACAGGGGTCTCGACCTGACACTGGATCTGCGCCCGGCAACCTGAGTAAACTCCGCACCTCGCCCTGTCCAACGGGCGACCCTGGATCAGCAGACAGGGCATCACTGAGCTGGCTAACCTGAACCCACTTTCAGAGGAGCCGGCCACCATGCCTGCGACCCGTACCTGGTTAAAAAATCCCCTCGCCATTTTCACCGCCAACGACCTCGATGCCCGTGGCGGCCTCGTCCTGCAGGACGGTGTGTTCGTCGAACTGCTGAGCGCCGGCCAACAACCCACCCAGCCCTGTGACGACATCTTCGATGCGCGCGAGCATGTGATCCTGCCGGGGTTGATCAACACCCACCATCACTTCTACCAAACCCTGACCCGCGCCTGGGCGCCGGTGGTGAACCAGCCGTTGTTTCCCTGGCTCAAGACCCTCTACCCGGTGTGGGCGCGGCTGACCCCGGAAAAACTTGCCCTGGCCAGCAAAGTGGCCTTGGCCGAGTTGCTGCTGTCAGGCTGCACCACGGCAGCCGACCACCACTACCTGTTCCCCGACGGCCTGGAAAATGCCATCGATGTGCAGGTGCAGAGTGTTCGTGAACTGGGCATGCGCGCGATGCTGACCCGCGGTTCCATGAGCCTGGGCGAGGCCGACGGTGGCTTGCCGCCGCAGCAGACCGTGCAGCAGGGCCAGGTGATTCTCGACGACAGCCAGCGCTTGATCAGCCAGTACCATGAGCGCGGTGACGGCGCCCGGATCCAGATTGCCCTGGCGCCCTGCTCACCGTTTTCGGTCACCCCCGAGATCATGCAGGCCAGCGCCGAGCTGGCGGAGCAACTCGACGTGCGCCTGCACACGCACCTGGCCGAGACCCTCGATGAAGAGGACTTTTGCCTGCAACGCTTCGGCCTGCGCACCGTGGATTACCTGGACAGCGTCGGCTGGCTCGGACCGCGCACCTGGCTGGCCCATGGGATTCATTTCAACCCGGATGAAATCGTCCGCCTCGGCACCGCCGGCACCGGCATCTGTCACTGCCCAAGTTCGAACATGCGCCTGGCCTCGGGCATTTGCCCGACCCTGGACCTGACCGCCGCCGGCGCTCCCGTGGGCCTGGGGGTAGACGGTTCGGCATCCAACGATGCCTCGAACATGATCCTCGAAACCCGCCAGGCGCTGTACATCCAGCGCCTGCGCTATGGCGCGCAAGCGATCACGCCGGAACGCGTACTGGGCTGGGCAACCCGGGGCTCGGCGCAACTGCTCGGGCGCGGCGATATCGGTGAATTGGCGGTGGGCAAACAGGCCGACCTGGCGCTGTTCAAGCTTGATGAGCTGCGCTTTTCCGGCAGCCACGACCCGGTCTCGGCGCTGCTGCTGTGCGGTGCGGATCGGGCGGATCGGGTGATGATCGGCGGGCACTGGCGGGTGATCGATGGAGAGGTCGAAGGGTTGGACTTGAAGGCCCTGATTGCCGATCACAGCCAGGCGGCGCGGGAACTGATCGCCGGAGCCTGATCCAGCCAAAATCCCCGTTGGGAGCTAATACGGTTCATTTAAGAAAAATGATGGACCTGTGGCGAGGGAGCTTGCTCCCGCTCGGCTGCGAAGCAGTCGTAAACCGGTGTGTCCGATGCTCCGCATTTGGCAGGTTTTGGGGCCGCTCCGCGGCCCAGCGGGAGCAAGCTCCCTCGCCACGGGTTTGTCGATTGCCCCAAAGTGAACAGCAAGCCCGCTCCCACAGTTTGGCTTTGTGCAGAGCCTAGAGTCCCAGCAACGACAACATGATGAACGTCGCGAACAACACAAAATGGGTCATGCCTTCAATGGCATTGGTTTCGCCATCGTTGAGGTTGATGGCGCTGACGATCAGGGTGATGAAGATCATCACGGTCTGCACCGGCGTCATGGCCATTTGGAAAGGCTGGCCGGTATAAAGGGCCATGGCCTCCATCACGGGCACGGTGAGAATCACCGTGGACAGCGAAGCGCCCAGCGCGATATTCACCACCGACTGCATGCGATTGGCGAGGGCCGCGCGCAGGGCGGTGAGGATTTCCGGTGCGGCGGAGATGGCGGCCACCAGAATCGCCGTGACCACCGGCGGCGCACCCGAGCCTTCCAACCCCAGGTCGAGGGCCTTGGACATGACTTCGGCCAGGGCGCCGATAATCACCACGCCAACCACCAGCGCACCGATGGAAAGCGCCAGGCTGATGGGTTCCGGTTCGTTTTCCACCGGCTCTTTCTTGCGGCGTTTTTCCGGATAGCTGTAGCTGAAGAAGTAACTGTGAGGCCCGACCTGCATGCGCAGGAACAAAGTGTAGAGCACGATCATCGCGCCAATGGTAAAGGCCGAATACATTTTCCAGCTCTCGCGGGGAATGAACTCCGGCACCACCATCGATACCCCCATGGCGGTGAGAATCATCACGCTGTAGGTGCGCGCCGAATCGTCGTTGTAGGCCTGCTCGCCATGCTTGATCCCGCCCATCAGCGCCGCGAGCCCGAGGATGCCGTTGATGTCGAGCATCACCGCCGAGTAGATCGTGTCCCGCACCAGTGTCGATGACGCTTCGTTGCTCATCATGATCGCCAGGATCACCACCTCCACCAGCACCGCCGACAGCGTCAGGATCATCGTGCCGTAGGGATCACCGACCTTTTCCGCCAGCAGTTCGGCGTGATGGGCCACGCGCATCGAGGCGGCGACGATGAAGCCGATCAGCACCAGGCCGCTGATCAACGCGACCCGTTGCCCGTTGCCCAATAGCCAATGTTCCAGCGGATAGGCGATACACGCGGCGATCAGCGCCAGCAACAGCAGTTTTTCTTGCTTGAGCAAAGTGAGCATCGCAGGCCTGTCAGCGTGGGCGGGTCATGAATTACTGACTATAGGAGGCGGTGAACGTTTCGTTCGGTGTGATGCACCAGGGGGTGGCGAGTGGCGGGCGGCGCGCACCTTTATCGCCCGGACGATCTTACTGTGGCGAGGGAGCTTGCTCCCGCAGGGGCGCGCAGCGGCCCCCGGCTTTTACGGTCGCTGCGCGACCGAGCGGGAGCAAGCGCCCTCGCCACAATTGGACCGTGTCGATTAGTTGTCTTGTTGGTCAGCATTTTGCATTGGTGCCGTACAGCCAACCTCACAACAAAATGGAGTTCGAGTTCATGCACAAACGCCCCTTGAAGAAGTTGCTTTGCGCCGTTGTCGCCGCCGTCGGCCTGGGCGCCGGCCTGAATGCCAGTGCCGCCGACCCGCTGAAGGTCGGCTTCGTCTACATCGGTCCGATCGGCGATCACGGCTGGACCTATCAGCATGAACAAGGGCGCAAGGAGCTGGCGGCGAAATTCGGCGAGCAGATCACCACCAACTACGTGGAAAACGTGCCAGAGGGTGCCGATGCCGAGCGGGTGATCCGCAACATGGCCAAGGACAAATACGACCTGATCTTCACCACCTCCTTCGGCTACATGAACCCGACACTGAAAGTCGCCAAGCAGTTTCCCAAGGTGATCTTCGAACACGCCACCGGCTACAAGCAGGACAAGAACCTGGGCACGTACCTGGCTCGCACCTATGAGGGCCGCTACGTTGGTGGTTTTCTCGCGGCCAAGATGACCAAGACCAAGAAGATCGGCTACGTAGCGTCCTTCCCGATCCCGGAAGTCATCCGCGACATCAACGCCATCCAACTGGCCCTGAACAAGTACAACCCCGGCAGCGAGATCAAAGTGGTGTGGGTCAACTCCTGGTTCGACCCGGGCAAGGAAGCCGACGCCGCCAACGCGCTGATCGACCAGGGCGTGGACGTGGTGTTCCAGCACACCGACAGCCCGGCGCCGATCCAGGCTGCCGAGCGACGCGGCGTCTACGCGGTGGGCTACGCTTCGGACATGGCTCACTTCGGTCCCAAGGCGGTGCTGACCTCCATCGTCAATGACTGGGGCCCGCATTACATCCAGGCAACCCAAAGCGTGCTCGACCACAACTGGAAATCCCAGGACTACTGGGGCGGCCTGAAAGAAGGCACGGTGAAACTGCCGATCAGCGACCTGGTGCCGGCAGCGGTCAAGGGCGAAGCCGAACAGATCATCGCTGACATCGAGAGCGGGACCTTCCATCCGTTCACCGGCCCGATCAAGGACCAGGCCGGCGTCGAGAAAATCCCGGCGGGCGTGAGCGCCACCAACGCGGAACTGGCGTCGATGAATTATTACGTCGAAGGCATGAAGGCTGAGATTCCCAAATAGTCCCCAAAACCAACCCAAAACCTATTGTGGGAGAGAGCTTGCTCGCTCCCACATGGGGCTCCTATTCCAAGCCAGGAAAGCCGCATGAACAGCCTGCCCATCATCGACATCAGCCAGCTCTACGGCGACGAGCCCAGCGCCTGGCAAACCGTCGCCGAGCAGATCGACCACGCCTGCCGCCAATGGGGCTTTTTCTACATCAAGGGTCATCCCATCAGCCCGGCGCGTATCGCCGAGGTGCTGGACAACGCCCAACGCTTCTTCGCCCTGCCCGTCGAAGAAAAACTCAAGATCGACATCACCCAGACCCGCCACCACCGTGGCTACGGCGCCGTCGCCACCGAACAACTGGACCCGACCAAGCCCAGCGATCTGAAGGAAACCTTCGACATGGGCCTGCACTTGCCGGCCGATCATCCCGAAGTCCTCGCGGAAAAACCGCTGCGCGGCCCCAACCGACACCCAAGCCTGAGCGGCTGGGAAAGCTTGATGGAGCAGCATTACCGCGACATGCAGGCCCTTGCCCAAACGCTGCTGCGGGCCATGACCCTGGCCCTGGGTATCGAGCGGGACTTTTTCGACACGCGCTTCAACGACCCGGTCAGCGTGCTGCGCCTGATTCATTACCCACCACGCCAGACCGCCAGCAGCGCCGAGCAACAAGGTGCGGGCGCCCATACCGACTACGGTTGCATCACCCTGCTCTACCAGGATGCCGCCGGCGGCCTGCAAGTGCGCAACGTCAACGGCCAATGGATCGACGCGCCGCCCATCGACGGCACCTTCGTGGTCAACCTCGGCGACATGATGGCGCGCTGGAGCAACGACCGTTACCTGTCGACGCCGCATCGAGTGATCAGCCCGCTGGGGGTGGACCGGTACTCGATGCCGTTCTTTGCCGAGCCGCACCCCGACACGCTGATTCAATGTCTGCCCGGTTGCCAGGATGACGCCCACCCGCCAAAGTACCCAACGACGACCTGCGCCGAATTCCTGCTGTCGCGCTTCGCCGACACCTATGCTTACCGGCGGGAGCCGCAAGCGCTGTAGTGGATCAGCCGGTCAGGTTTTAGCCGACATTGCGACCAGCCCCTGTAGAATGCCCGCCATCGATTCGCTGATGAGAAAAGACCATGTACGACTGGCTGAACGCCCTGCCCAAGGCTGAACTGCACCTGCACCTGGAAGGCTCGCTGGAGCCCGAACTGCTGTTCGCCCTGGCCGAACGCAACAAGATCGCCCTGCCGTGGAGCGACGTCGATACCCTGCGCAAGGCCTATGCCTTCAACAACCTGCAGGAATTCCTCGATCTGTATTACCAGGGCGCCGATGTGCTGCGCACCTCCCAGGATTTCTATGACCTGACCTGGGCCTACCTGTTGCGTTGCAAGGCGCAGAACGTGATCCACACCGAACCGTTCTTCGACCCGCAGACCCACACCGACCGTGGTATCCCGTTCGAAGTGGTGCTCAACGGCATCGCCGCCGCCCTCAAGGACGGTGAGCAGCAACTGGGCATCACCAGCGGCCTGATCCTGAGTTTCCTGCGCCACCTGAGCGAAGAACAAGCCGAGAAGACCCTCGACCAGGCGCTGCCGTTCCGCGAGGCCTTCGTGGCCGTGGGCCTGGACAGCTCGGAAATGGGCCATCCACCGAGCAAGTTCCAGCGCGTATTCGACCGCGCACGCAACGAAGGCTTCCTGACTGTCGCCCACGCCGGCGAAGAAGGTCCGCCCGAGTACATCTGGGAAGCCCTGGACCTGCTGAAGATCCAGCGCATCGACCATGGCGTGCGAGCCATTGAAGACGAGCGACTGATGCAGCGGATCATCGACGAGCAGATTCCGCTGACCGTGTGCCCGCTGTCCAACACCAAGCTGTGCGTGTTCGACGACATGTCGCAGCACAACATCCTCGACATGCTCGAACGCGGTGTGAAGGTGACGGTGAACTCCGATGACCCGGCGTACTTCGGCGGCTACGTCACCGAGAACTTCCACGCGCTGTATACCCATCTGGGCATGACCCAGGACCAGGCCAAGCGCCTGGCGCAGAACAGCCTGGATGCGCGGCTGGTAAAACCTTAGCGTTGTGGAAATGAGCGGCCCCCACCACAGGGAACAAAGAACAACCTGTGGCGAGGGAGCTTGCTCCCGCTCGAGCGCGAAGCGGTCGCAACCGATGGGTTTCGTTCATGTGACGAGAGGACTGCTACGCAGCCCAGCGGGAGCAAGCTCCCTCGCCACGGGAATGCCTATCACCTTATCGCCTCGCTCAACTCCTCCAACGTCTTGCCCCGGGTCTCCATCCCGAACAACCAGACCACCCCCGCCGCCACGGCGAAGCACAACGCGCCCAGGGCGAACACGCCACCCTGGCCGGTGATGGGAAAGACCAGGCCGGTCACCAGCGGGCCGAGCAGCGAACCGATGCGTCCCACCGCCGAAGCAAAGCCTGAGCCCGTGGCCCGGGCCGAGGTGGGGTACAGCTCCGGCGTGTAGGTGTAGAGCACCGCCCACATGCCGAACAGGAAAAACTGCATCAGCAACCCGGTGCCGATCAACAGGCCGACGTTGCCGCCAAACACCGCGCTCTGCCCATACAGAAACGCCATCACCCCACCGCCCAACAGCGTGATGACGCACACCGGTTTGCGCCCCCAGCGCTCCACCAGCCAGGCCGCCATCAAGAAACCGGGAATCCCGCCCAGGGAAATCAGCACCGTGTAATACACCGACTGGGTCACCGCGAACCCCGACTGCTGCAACAACGCGCTGAGCCAGGACGTCAGGCCGTAGAAACCGAGCAAGGCAAAGAACCAGACGCTCCAGATCATCATCGTGCGCTGGCGATACAGCGGTGACCAGATCTGCGCCAGGGCCGAAAAGAAATTGCCTGGCGTGCTCTCAACCCTTGGCAAACGGATCGGCTCCGGCAGGTTCTGATACCCCAGCGAGGTCCGGACCTTGTCTTCGATTCGCTTGAGCACCGCGTCCGCTTCATCGCCCCGACCGGCTTGCTCCAGCCAGCGCGGCGACTCGGGAATGAAGAAACGAATCGCCAGGACAAACACCGCCGGCACCGCCAGCACCAGAAAGATGTCGCGCCAGCCGACCACCGGCAGCAGGAAATACGACAGCACCCCCGCCGCCACGAAACCCAGCGGCCAGAAGCCGTCCATCAAGGCGATGTAGCGGCCCCGACGCTTGGCCGGGATCAGCTCCGAAAGCATCGACTGGGCAATCGGAAATTCCATGCCCATGCCGATGCCCAGCAGGATGCGAAACAGCGTCAAGGTCTCGATGTCCTGGGCCGTGGAGCACAAGTAACTGGCAATGCCCCACAGCACGATGCTCCACTGGAACACCGGCTTGCGCCCGAAACGATCGGCCAGCATGCCCGACAGCGACGCCCCCACCACCATGCCGAAGAAGCTGGAGCTGGCAAGCAAACCGGCCTGGGCGGTACTCAGGCCGAACTCGGCTTTGATCGATCCCAACAGGAACGTCATCATCGCCAGGTCCATGGAGTCAAAGAAAAACGCCAAGGCGATGATGATGAAGATGACCCGGTGGTAACCGCTGATGGGCAACCGTTCCAATCGTTCCGCCGCACTGTAGCCGTGAGTGTCCATGCTGCCTCCCCCAATCCGATAATTCCCCGGACCGAGTGTGCGCGAACCTCGCAGGTGGCTATTGCTGAATACGACCTGCCGACAGCCCTGAGCGACGCATCGAGCGTTCTCTAGATTGCCATCTCCACCGTGTCCTGCCGGGCGAACCGCTGGATTTCCTGCTGGCCGAGCGTCGTCACCTGCAGGGCTCGCGAATCGTTCGGCAAGCTCAGCCAGCCCGACTGCATGAACAGTTGCAGCAGGGCCGCCCCCAGCGCGCCCCCCAGGTGTGGACGACGCTCGCTCCAGTCCGGGCAGGCACAGGCAATGCGGGCGTTGCGATGGGCCAGGGCCTGGATGAACAGGCCACGTTCGGCCAACTGATTGGCGCCTTTGTGGGTGACGATCACCCGCTGCTCGAACTGCTCGATCCACCCGGCATCCAGCAGCTGCTGATACAGGTCAGCCGCCAGGGTGCCCCCCAAGTGATCGTCGCAAAGTCTGGCCCGCATCAACGACGTGGGAGCCGACGGCGCTTTGGTTGGCATGACCCGGCGCTTGAAGATGTCCGGGATCTGGCGCGGCGTACTGACCAGCGTCGCGCTGGCCAGCGCTTCGACGGCAGCGCCGATTTCAGGGGCTGCCAGGCGGAAAAACCGCTTGCGGCCCCGGGCTTCGACTTTCAACAGGCCTCCAGCGGACAGGCGTCCCAGATGCGCGCTGGCCGAGGACGGCGACAACCCGGCGAGCAATGCCAACTCCTCGGCCTGGCGGGCCGTGCCGTCCATCAAGGCCCACATCATTGCGCTGCGCTTGGGGTCAGCCAGCAGCGTGGCGATCTGGCTGATGCAAGGTGCATGTTCCATGTATTCACTCCCTGTTGAATCATTCGTCTACTGCTCTGGCGCAGGCGGCCGATAGTATAAGCGGGGCGGTCGAGCTTTCCTGTCCTCCGGAAACCTTTGGAGGCGATTGTTCCTGAGGGAAAATTCTCTATTTGCCCGCGACTAATGGCCGGCCCCCGTCAAGACTGGAAAACGAGCCGTCAACTCACCGCAGCGGGCCTGGAGCATGTCCCGCAAAAGGTTGATGGGCTTGCTTAATTGCGCCCGGTGGGCACACAGCAGATTGAGGGGCGCGCGTTCGCATTGCAGGTGCGGCAAGAGGATCTTCAAGCGTCCGGCCTGCACGTCTGTGGACACATCCAGCCACGATTTATAGGCAATCCCGGCACCCGCCACCGCCCAGCGTCGCACCACATCGGCGTCGTCACTGAAACGGTCGCCACTGACGGTGAGGCTCACTTCCCGTTTGCCGTCATGAAAACCCCATCGGTCATGGACCCGACTGCCCAGCATGTACAACAGGCAGTTGTGCTGGGCCAGTTGTTCCAACTGATGGGGTGCACCGTGGCGATCCAGATAGTCCGGCGATGCGCACAGCACCCGGCGGTTATCCGCGGCGATGGGCAGGGCGACCAGGCTCGAATCTTCCGGATCGCCATAACGCAAGGCGATGTCCACCGGCTGCTTGAACAGATCGGCTATGCGATCGCCCAGCAACAGCCGCACCGTCAGCCCGGGGTGCTCGCGCTGGAACGCGTCCAGCCAGGGCAGCAGCAGGTTGCGTCCCAGGTCCGACGGTGCGGACAACTGCAACACCCCACTGACCTGGTCCTGGCCACTGGTCAACAACCGCCGGCCCTCGTCAAGGCTGCTCAATGCGGCCCGGGCATATTCGAGAAAGCCCTCGCCTTCGGCCGTCAGGCGCAGGCTACGGGTGGAACGGGCCAACAGCCGCGCGCCGAGGTGCTGCTCGATCCGTTTCAACGCGGCACTGGCCACCGCCGCCGACAGGTCCATGACCCTGGCCGCAGCCGAAAGACTGCCCAGGTCCGCCGCCCGGACAAACAACTGCAAGTCATCGAAGCGAAGCATGACGACTCCATTATCAAAAAAACATTGAAAGAGCCTGTTCTTTTAGCCGGTTTTATCTCGACGATAAATAGCTAAACATGGCCTCCATCGAATTCATCTCACGGAGCCGCTTCATGAAAGCCATCGCCTACTACCACTCGTTGCCTATCACTGACCCACAATCGCTCCAGGACATCGAGCTACCAGAACCGGTCGCCGGTCCCAGGGACCTGCTGGTGGAGGTCAAGGCTATTTCGGTCAACCCGGTGGACACCAAGGTCCGCCAGAACGTCCAGCCCGAAGACGGCGCGGCCAAGGTGCTGGGCTGGGACGTGGCCGGAGTGGTCAAGGCGGTGGGCAACGAGGTCACGCTGTTCAAGGCCGGGGACCAGGTGTTCTATGCCGGCTCCATCGCCCGGGCCGGCGGCAACAGCGAGCTGCACGTGGTGGATGAGCGCATCGTCGGCCACATGCCCAAGACCCTCGGTTTCGCCGAAGCGGCGGCGCTGCCGCTGACGGCCATTACCGCCTGGGAGTTGCTATTCGAGCGCCTGCAAATCCAGGAAGGCCAACGCGACCTGGGCCAGAGCCTGTTGATCGTCGGCGCTGCGGGAGGCGTGGGTTCGATCCTGACGCAACTGGCCAGCCAACTCACCGGGCTGAAGGTGATTGGCACCGCGTCCCGTGCGCAAACCCAGGAATGGGTGCGCAACCTGGGTGCCGACCTGGTGATCGACCACAGCCAGCCATTGAGCGAAGTGTTGAAAGAAGCGGGCCAGCCCCAGGTGACTCACGTCGCCAGCCTGACCCAGACCGACCAGCATCTGGACCAGTTGGTCGAAGCCCTCGCGCCCCAGGGCAAACTGGCGCTGATCGACGATCCCAAGGCGTTGGACGTAACCAAGCTCAAGCGCAAGAGCCTGTCGTTGCATTGGGAATTCATGTACACCCGCTCGCTGTTCGAAACGGCCGACATGCTTGAACAGCACAAACTGCTCAACCGCGTGGCCGCCCTGATCGACGCAGGCACACTGAAGACTACGGTTGGCGAACATTTCGGCACCATCAACGCCGAGAACCTGCGCCGGGCGCATGCCTTGCTGGAAAGCGGCAAGTCCAAGGGCAAGATTGTGCTCGAGGGCTTCTGACGGCAGGTCGAAACACTTCACCTGTGGAGAGGGAGCTTGCTCCCTCTCCACAGGTGTTGCATTAACTTGGGACCGCACCGTCAGTCCGAGAATTGATCCTTGTCACAATTGCGATCGCATTCGGGTCTACACTCGAGGCCTTTGCAACGCAATCTTTTCGTGAGGAGGTCAGCAATGAAGATCCTGATAAAAGAAGTGGCAAAATCCCAGTGGCAAGTGCGCCTTGACCAGCACGTCGTCACCTTCCGTACCGAGGCCGAAGCCCAGGCCTTCGCCAGCACCCTGCAAGCGCGGATCCTCGCGCCCCATCATTTCCCCGAACAACAGCAGCGCGCGGTCGGCTGAGTCAGCCCTCGCGACTGGCCTGGGCCAATGCCCGGGCATTTTGCAGGCGACGAGTCAGCATCGCTGCGCCCACCACCAACAGCCCGCACAGGCTGATGACCAGCGCCATTGGCACGGCGGTGCCGTCATGCAGCGCCGCCACCAACGAGGCTGCCCCGGCGGCGACGGAAAACTGCAGGCATCCCAGCATCGCCGAAGCACTGCCGGCCCGGGCGCCCTGCCCGTTCATGGCGCAGGCCGAGGCATTGGGCAGGATGCAACCCAAGCTGGCGATGCAGATAAACAGCGGAACCAGCAGCGGCCACAACTGCGCAGGTTGCAATGAACTGACGGCCAGCAGGCTCAGCCCGGCGCCCAGGTAGACCCATACCGCGCGGCTCAGCAGGAACGCCGGGCCGCGCTTGGACAGCAACCGGGCGTTGACCTGCGCAACCAGGATGAAGCCCGCCGCGTTGGTGCCGAACAGCCAACCGAAATGTTCGGCCGGTACACCGTAGAGCTTGATAAAGACGAAAGGCGAACCGGCGATGTAGGCAAACATCCCAGCGATAGCGATACCCCCCGTCAGCGCATGGCCGAGGAAGACAGCGTCGGTCAATAACCGGCCATATTGGCGCAACGCCCCCGACAACGGTTGCCGAGGCACATAGTCCGGCAAACTTTCCGGCAGCCACAAGGCCACCGCCGTCGACGCCAATGCACTGAACAGGGTCAGGGCAATGAAAATTGACTGCCAGCCATGCAGGTTCACCAGCAACCCGCCCAGCATCGGCGCGAGAATCGGCGCCAGGCCCATCACCAGCATCAACTGCGAAAACACCTTGGCCGAACCCACCGCATCGCATTTGTCGCTGACCACCGCCCGCGAGATCACCATCCCGGCGCATCCACCCAGGGCCTGGACGAAACGGGCGCCGATCAGCCATTCCAGGCTCGGCGCATAGGCGCAGGCCAGGGAGGCCAGAGTGAACAGGCCGACGCCAGTCAGCAGCGGAATGCGCCGCCCGAACCGGTCCGCCACCGGCCCATAGGCCAGTTGCCCGATGGACAAGCCGAGGAAATAGGCCGCCAGGGTCAACTGGATGTGTTTTTCATCGGTACCGAAGGCCGTGGCCATCGCCGGAAAGGCAGGCAGGTAGAAGTCGATCGCCAAGGGACCGAAAGCGCTCAAGGCGCCAAGAATCAGAATGGTACGGAGGTTCATCGGGCGTCCAGCTCAGGCGTCGTTCGACAGCCCGACAGTCTAGCCGTGCCGGACGCTCTTGAACATTCCGGTAGGTCGCTAACGATTAAAAAACTTCAAGCAGGGCTGGCCTCGTAGCCCTCCTCCTTGATGGCCGCGAGCACGGCATCGGCCGGCAACGAACTCTGGACCTGAACAGTCTTGGCGCCCAGGTCGATTTGCACATCGGCCGCCGGGTCCTTGGACTTGAGCGCCTGGGTGATGGCCTTGACACAGTGACCGCAGGACATGCCCTGGACATTGAAAGTTTGCATGAGATAACTCCTTGGGATTGAGGTTGCCAGCAGTCTCAAGCTTGCCATCATGGCAAGGTCAAGTTCTGACAAAAACTGCCGGGCTGGCAATCGGCATCGCGCTCAGCCAAGCTGCACACATCAAGGATTTAACACCGGAGGTTCAGCCATGCGCTGGTCAGCGTTCAGCCTGTTTTGCATGCTCGGTTTTTCAGCGGTGGCGCCCCAGGCATCGGCCGCCGGCGAAGACTACGGCGTGTTGATCATTTCTCGCGAGCGCCTGGAAGTGGCGACCAGTTGCGAAATCGGCATCTACATCCAGGATCAGCTCTCGGCCAGGCTGTTCCAGGAGCAAAGCACCTCGTTCAACCTGCCGCCGGGCCAGTTCTCCTTGCGCCTGAAGTTGCTGCCAGGCCAGGCACCGGGGTGCAACCCGGGCATGCTCGCGCCAGGGTCGCAAAACATCACCCTCAAGGCCGGTGACATTCTGAAGTTCCGCATCGCCATGAATGAACAAGGCATGTACCTCAAGCAGGCGGGGCTCGGTTACTGACACGCCACTTGAACCTGTGGCTCGCTCCCACAGAGGATTGGCGCTTGACCTTGCCAACATGGCAAGGTTGATCCTGTAGTCATTCACTACAGGGAGCGTGACCGATGTCCGAATCCACCACATTCGATCTACCCATTGCCGGCATGACCTGCGCCAGCTGCGCCGGACGGGTCGAGCGGGCCTTGAGCAAAGTCACCGGTGCCAGTGCCGTCAGCGTCAACCTGGCCACGGAACTGGCGCGTGTCCAGGCCCCCGAAGGTAGCCTGCCGGCCTTGAAGCAGGCCGTCGAACAGGCAGGCTATAGCGTTCCGGTGCACACCCTGGAACTGAATATCGAAGGCATGACCTGCGCTTCCTGTGTCGGCCGGGTCGAACGCGCCTTGGGCAAAGTCGACGGTGTGAACAAGGTCAGCGTCAACCTTGCCAATGAGCGGGCCCACCTCGAACTGCTCGGCCAGGTGGATCCACAAAACCTGATCGATGCGGTCAAGCGCGCCGGCTATGACGCCACTGTCTGGCAGGCCGAACAGCCCGCCGACACGCAGGCCAACCGTCTGAACCGTGAGCGCCTGATATTGGTGCTGGCGATTGCGCTGTCCGTGCCACTGGTACTGCCGATGCTGCTGCAGCCGTTCGGCGTGCATTGGATGCTCCCGGCCTGGGTGCAGTTCGCCCTGGCGACGCCGGTGCAATTCATCTTCGGTGCGCGTTTCTACGTCGCCGCCTTCAAGGCCGTGCGTGCCGGTGCCGGGAACATGGACCTGCTGGTGGCCCTGGGCACCAGCGCCGGCTACGGCTTGAGCCTTTATGAATGGGTGATCGCCCGCCCTGGCGGCATGCCGCACCTGTACTTCGAAGCCTCGGCCGTAGTGATTGCCCTGGTACTGCTCGGCAAATATCTGGAAAGCCGCGCCAAGCGACAAACCGCCAGCGCCATCCGCGCCCTCGAAGCCTTGCGTCCGGAACGGGCGATCCAGGTGATCGATGGCCAGGAGCGGGATGTTGCCATCAGTGCCCTGCGCTTGAATGACCTGGTGCTGGTCAAGCCCGGCGAACGCTTCCCGGTGGACGGCGAAGTACTGGAAGGCCAGAGCCACGCCGACGAAGCGCTGATCAGCGGTGAAAGCCTGCCGGTGCCCAAGCAGCCCGGCGACAAAGTCACCGGCGGCGCCATCAACGGCGAAGGTCGGCTGCTGGTACGCACGCTGGCCCTGGGTACCGAAACCGTCCTGGCGCGCATCATCCGCCTGGTAGAAGACGCCCAGGCGGCCAAGGCCCCGATTCAGAAACTGGTGGATAAAGTCAGCCAGGTCTTCGTGCCGGTGGTGCTGGTGCTGGCCTTGGCCACGCTGATCGGCTGGTGGCTGTACGGTGCGCCGCTGGAAACCGCGCTGATCAACGCCGTCGCCGTGCTAGTGATCGCCTGCCCCTGCGCCCTGGGCCTGGCAACGCCCACGGCGATCATGGCCGGCACCGGCGTGGCCGCGCGCCACGGGATTCTGATCAAGGACGCCGAGGCGCTGGAGCGTGCCCATGAAGTCAACACCGTGGTGTTCGACAAGACCGGCACCCTGACCTCCGGTACACCGCGCATCGCCCACTTGACGGCCCTGGAAGGTGATGAAGACGCGCTGCTGAAAATGGCCGGCGCACTGCAACGCGGCAGTGAGCACCCGCTTGCCAAAGCCGTACTGGATGCCTGCGCCGAGCGCGGCCTGGATGTGCCGGATGTCAGCGACAGCCAGTCCTTGGCTGGACGCGGTATCGCCGGCAGCCTCGACGGACGCCGCCTGGCCCTGGGCAATCGACGCCTGCTGGACGAACTGGGCCTGGACCCCGGCTCGCTGGCCGAGTCGGCACAGTCCTGGGAGACCGAAGGCCGCACGTTGTCCTGGCTGATCGAACAAGGCGCGACGCCTCGGGTGCTGGGCCTGTTCGCCTTCGGTGACACGCTCAAGCCCGGTGCCCTCGCTGCCGTACAGGCCCTCAATGAGCGCCACATCGCCAGTCACTTGCTCACGGGCGATAACCGGGGTAGCGCCCGGGTGGTGGCCGAGGCGCTGGGGATCACCCAGGTCCATGCCGAAGTGCTGCCGGCGGATAAGTCCGCCATCGTCCAGCAGTTGAAAACACACTCGGTAGTGGCGATGGTCGGCGACGGCATCAACGACGCCCCGGCCCTGGCCGCCGCCGATATCGGCATTGCCATGGGCGGCGGCACCGACGTGGCGATGCATGCCGCGGGCATCACCCTCATGCGCGGCGATCCGCGACTGGTGCCGGCGGCGCTGGATATCAGCCGCAAGACCTACGCCAAGATCCGCCAGAACCTGTTCTGGGCGTTCGTCTATAACTTGATCGGCATCCCCCTGGCGGCGTTCGGTTTTCTCAACCCGGTGCTGGCCGGCGCGGCCATGGCGTTGTCGAGCGTCAGCGTGGTCAGCAATGCGTTACTGTTGAAGTTCTGGACACCCAAGCAGTTGGAGGACAAGCGATGAACATCGGCCAAGCGGCCCGCCAGAGTGGCCTGAGCGCGAAGATGATCCGTTACTACGAGTCCATCGGCCTGCTCAAGGCCGCCCATCGCACCGACAGCGGCTACCGGATCTACGGCGCCGATGACCTGCACACCCTGGCGTTCATCAAGCGCTCCCGCGACTTGGGGTTTTCCCTGGAAGAGGTCGGCAAATTGCTGACCCTCTGGCAAGACCGCCAGCGCGCCAGCGCCGACGTCAAGGCCCTGGCCCGGCAACACATCGATGAGCTGAACCAGAAAATCCGCGAACTGGCCGAACTGCGCGACACCCTCCAGGACCTGGTGGAACACTGTCACGGCGACCACCGTCCGGATTGCCCGATCCTCAAGGAACTGGCGTCGGGGTGTTGCCAGGAAAACGCACCCCTCTGACATTCCCAGTGGGAGCGCGGTGGGTCTAGGATTTTGCAGTGCCTACAGAAAACCCGGCCTTGGCCTAATGCTATTCATTCAAGAAAATGAGGGACCTGTGGCGAGGGAGCTTGCTCCCGCTCGGCTGCGAAGCAGTCGTAAACCGGCGGGTGCGGTGTGTCTGATGCTGCGCATTTGGCAGGTTTAGGGGCCGCTTCGCGGCCCAGCGGGAGCAAGCTCCCTCGCCACGGGTTTTGTCGATGGCCTTAAGTGAACAGCATTACGGCCATGGCCGGGTTTCCATTCAGCCGATCATTGCATCCACGGCGGCGGTGGTTCTTCGGTCTTGCCGGGCGGGGCATCATCGGCGGCGCGGACGGCCTGGCGACGTTCCTCGTCCAGGCGCGCGGCCTCGATCTCGCGCATGATCCCGCCGACATCCGCCAGCTCTTCCGGCTCGTCGAACTCGCCGGTTAACACACTGGCCGGATGCAAGGTGCCGGCTTCATACAGCGCCCACATTTCCTTCGCGTACTTGGTGCGCTTGAGCTCCGGAGCGAACCGGCCGAAGTAGGACGCCATGTTGCCCACGTCCCGCTCCAACATGCTGAAAGCATGGTTGTTACCCGCCGCATCCACGGCCTGAGGCAGGTCGATGATCACCGGCCCGGTCGGCGTGAGCAGGACGTTGAACTCCGACAGGTCGCCGTGCACCAGACCGGTACACAGCATCAGCACGATCTGGGAAATCAGATAGGCGTGATATTCACGGGCCTGGTCCGGCTCCAGCACCACGTCGTTCAGACGCGGCGCTGCATCGCCGTACTCGTCGGCCACCAGTTCCATCAGCAGCACGCCTTCCAGGAAGTCGTATGGCTTGGGCACGCGCACCCCCGCGCTTGCCAGGCGGAACAGTGCCGCCACTTCGGCATTCTGCCAGGCGTCCTCGGTTTCCTTGCGCCCGAACTTCGAGCCCTTGGCCATGGCCCGGGCCTGACGGCTGTTGCGGACCTTGCGGCCCTCCTGATATTCGGCCGCCTGACGAAAACTTCGCTTGTTCGCCTCCTTGTAGACCTTCGCGCAACGTAGCTCGTTACCGCAGCGCACCACATAAACAGCTGCTTCTTTACCACTCATGAGTGGGCGCAGCACCTCGTCGACCAGACCGTCCTCGATCAGGGGTTCAATGCGTTTTGGAGTCTTCATCAGCTTTTATTGTGGGTCCTTTATTACCAAACACGCGAATGACAGTCGTTATACGGCAATCCTTCCTCCACGGGGAGGGGTTGCCGACCTATGAACTTGCGATGCACACAATGTGCCTGATTAATCGACCGAGCCGAATCATAGCCGAGACCGGACTTGGCGTTGGCAACTGAATGCGAAGGCATTTGCGACAAGAGCTGACAGCCGTGCCTACCGTCGGTTGTAAGCGATGCGACGACTCAATGCTTGAACAGTTCCCCCGGCGTAAAGCCGAACATCCCCTTGAACGCGGCAATGAACGCGGACGTTGAATCATAGCCACAGGACAACGCAGCGCTGGTGACGCTGTCGCCCTGCTCCAGCGACCCCAGGGACGACAACAGGCGCATGCGCTGGCGCCAGGCGCGAAAGCTCAGGCCGGTCTCGCGCTGAAACAGGCGCATCAGGGTTTTTTCCGACGTACCCAGACGCTCAGCCCAGGCGTGCAAGGTGACGTTCTGCTCAGGCTGTTCGATCAACTCATTACACAGCCCCAGCAGACGGGCATGTCGCGGCAGCGGCAGGGAGAATCCCACTTCCGGCAGGGTCGCCAGTTGGTCCAGCAACACCTGCACCAACCGTTGTTCCTGGGTATCGCCTTGCGGGTAATCGACCGGAAGCTGACAGAACACCTTGATCAACTCACGGGCCAGTGGCGTGACTTCCAGCACCCGACAGCGCTCATCGGCCCAGGGGCAGGCGTGACGATGGACATACAAGCTGCGCATTTCCGCTCGAGTGGAGGTCACCACCTGATGTTCCAGGTCGGCCGGGATCCAGATGCCCCGTTGTGGTGGGGCGAAGAAGCTGCCGGCGGCGGTGTGTACGCCGAGAACGCCGCTGATGGCGTAGGAAAACTGCACCCAGTCATGACGATGGGCTTGCGTCCAGGAACCGGCGCTCAAGCTTTCGACACGGGCGTACAGCGGCCTGGGCAATTGCACCAGGTCGGGGATGTGGCGTTCGAGCTGTCGGTGTCCGTTAGGCGGCATTGATTGGCCTTATGTCGCAAGACGACTGATGGGAACGACGTTAGGCTAAGTCGACTTTTCTTACAACATGCGGTGCCCTATGCATATCTTCAGACACCTCAAACGCATGGTGACCGACTGGTTCCTGTGCGGCATGGTGCTCGCCACGCTGCTGGCGTACTTCTTTCCCACCTTTGGCGCCACGGGCGGTGCCATGCATGCCGAATGGGTGGTCAACATCGGCATCTTCGTGGTGTTCTTCCTGCACGGGGTCAACCTGTCCGGCGAACAGATCCGCCACGGTTTGAAGAACATCCGCCTGCATGTGATGGTGCAGGGTTTCACCTTTGGCGTGTTTCCATTGATCTGGCTGATCAGCCACTGGCTAGTCGGCAGCCATGTGCCTGCGCTGTTGATGCTGGGGTTCTTCTACCTGTGCGCCCTGCCCTCGACGATTTCTTCCTCGGTGGCCCTGACTGGCAGTGCAAAAGGTAACGTGCCGGCGGCGATTCTCAACGCGAGCCTGTCCAGCGTACTGGGGATTTTTCTGACCCCGCTGCTGGTCAGTTTCGTGGTCGGCAGCGGCGCCGGAGGCATCGACCTGGGGTCAACCTTGCTCGACCTGTGCCTGATGTTGCTTCTGCCACTGGTGCTGGGGCAGTTCCTGCGGCGTTGGCTGGCCGGCTTTTTCGGTCGGTACAAACGCTACACCAGCATCATCGACAAGCTGGTGATCCTGCTGCTGGTCTACGCGGCGTTCTGCAACTCGATGGTATCCGGCATCTGGCAACAGCAAGGCCACGGTGTGCTCTTGAGCGCAGTGCTTGGCAGTGCCGTACTGTTGGCGATCATTTTGTGGGCGACCACCCGCACCGCCCGCGCCCTGCACTTCAGCAGCGCCGATGAGGTTGCCGCGGTGTTCTGTGCCAGCAAAAAATCCCTCGCCGCCGGAGTACCCATGGCGGCGTTGATTTTCGGCAACCATCCCGGCCTGGGGCTGATCCTGCTGCCGATCATGATCTATCACCCGCTGCAGTTGATCGTCTGCTCGATCCTCGCCGAACGCTACGCCAGCCATCACCGGGAACTGGCGTCCCGCCAGGACGGCGCCGTCCTCAACGCTCGATAATCGCCGTCACCCCCTGGCCTGCGGCGGCGCAGATGGAGATCAAGCCGCGACCTCGCCCGGCGGCATCAAGCAACTTGGCGAGGTTGGCGACAATGCGCCCGCCCGTGGCGGCAAACGGGTGCCCGGCGGCCAGGGAACTGCCCTTGACGTTCAACCGGCTGCGGTCGATGGACCCGAGTGGCGCATCGAGGCCCAGGCGCGTCTTGCAGTAGTCCGGGTCTTCCCAGGCCTTCAGCGTGCATAACACTTGGGCGGCGAACGCTTCATGGATCTCGTAGTAATCAAAGTCCTGCAAGGTCAAGCCGTTGCGCGCCAGCAACCGCGGCACGGCGTAGACCGGGGCCATCAACAGTCCTTCGGCGCCATTGACGAAATCCACCGCTGCCGTTTCGCCGTCGCGCAGGTACGCCAGGATCGGCAGGCCTCGGGCCTTGGCCCACTCTTCGCTGCCCAGCAGCACCAACGAAGCGCCATCGGTCAGTGGCGTGGAGTTGCCCGCGGTCATTGTGCCCTTGGCGCTTTTTTCGAAGGCCGGCTTGAGGGCAGCGAGTTTTTCCAGGGTCAGGTCCGGGCGCAGGTTGTTGTCCCGGGTCAGGCCAAGAAACGGTGTCATCAAGTCGTTCTGCCAACCTTCGGCATAGGACGCGGCCATTTTCTGATGGCTTTCCAGGGCCAACTGGTCTTGCGCCTCCCGGGGGATCTGCCAGGTCTGGGCCATCAATTCGCAATGCTCCCCCATGTTCAGGCCGGTGCGCGGCTCGTTGATGCGCGGCAGATCGGGGACGAGGTGCTGGGGACGCAGTTGCAGGAAGGTCTTGATCTTGTCGGCGGTGGTCTTAGCGCGATTGGCTTGCAGCAGGATCCTGCGCAGGCCTTCATTGACCGCGATCGGCGCATCCGAGGTGGTGTCGACGCCGCCGGCAATACCGCTGTCGATCTGCCCCAGGGCGATCTTGTTGGCCACCAGCAGCACCGTTTCCAGCCCGGTGCCACAGGCCTGTTGTACGTCATAGGCCGGCGTCATCGGTGACAGCCGCGAGCCGAGCACGCATTCGCGGGTCATGTTCATATCCCGGGAGTGCTTGAGCACCGCACCGGCAGCCACTTCGCCGATGTGCAAGCCATGCAGGTTGTAGCGTTCGATCAGCCCCTCGAGGGCAGCTGTCAACATCGCCTGGTTGCTGGCGGTGGCATAGGCCCCGTTGGAGCGGGCGAACGGAATGCGGTTACCACCGATGATCGCGACGCGGCGTAGTTGTGTCATGAAGAACTCCCCTGTGTAGGTCTAGTGCCCTATGAAGACTCAACCGAACCCTGTGGGAGCAAACTTTGCTCCCACAGGAATTCGGTGCCCTGGAAAAAGCGCTCCCGCTCAAGCTTAGGCTTTATCTCGCCAATCGAACGACTGATTGCCAATCATGGTCCACACTTGGAACCTCATCAGCCGGAGTGTGTTCCATGTCTGACCGTTATATCGACTTCGCCAATTCGCCCATTGGCCGGCGCATGGTCGGGTCCCTCGGCCTGCCATCGCCGGTGCGCCTGGAACGCTGGCAGGCCGGGCGCCTGCGGCCGATCGAAGGCGCATTGCTACTGGGCGGCGGGCCGTTGACCGAACAGATCGGCACGTTTGCCAAGCGCCTGACCGACACCATCTTCATCTACGGCGGCGAGCCGACCCTGGCCACCGAGTGGATCCCCGGCCATGGGCCGAAAATCAAGGCGGTGGTGTACGACGCCAGCCATTTGCTGCAGGTCGACCAGCTCAAGCAGTTGCGGGAATTTTTCCAGCCGCTGATGAAAAACCTCGACCACAGCGCCCATGTCGTCATCCTCGGTCGCGCGCCAGAAAGTCTTGCCGACCCATTCGCCGCCAGTGCCCAGCGGGCGTTGGAGGGTTTCAGCCGTTCCCTGGCCAAAGAGCTGCGCCACGGTGGGACACTGCAACTGCTGTACGTCGGCGACGGCGCCGAAGCCCAGCTGGAAGGCGCACTGCGGTTTTTCCTGTCGCCCAAGAGCGCCTTCATCTCCGGGCAGGTCATTCGCCTCAACGCCTGTGACATCCAGGTCCAGGACTGGACCCGACCACTGACCGGGCTCAAGGCACTGGTCACCGGTGCAGCCCGCGGGATCGGCGCTTCCATCGCCGAAACCCTGGCCCGTGATGGCGCCGACGTGATCCTGCTGGACGTGCCGCAGGCCAAGACCGACCTCGACGCCTTGGCTGCTCGCTTGAGCGGGCGCAGCGTCACACTGGATATCTGCGCCGAAGATGCCGCCGCCCAGTTGATCGAGCACCTGCCCGACGGCGTCGACATCGTGGTGCACAACGCCGGCATCACCCGGGACAAGACCCTCGCCAACATGACCCCGGAATTCTGGGACGCCGTGTTGGCCGTCAACCTCAACGCCCCGCAAGTGCTGACCAAGGCCCTGCTCGACAGCGGCACCCTGCATGATAACGGCCGCGTCGTGCTGCTGGCCTCCATCAGCGGCATTGCCGGCAACCGTGGGCAGACCAACTACGCGGCGAGCAAGGCCGGGCTGATCGGCTTGGCCCAGGCCTGGGCGCCGTTGTTGCAACCACGGGGCATCAGCATCAACGCCGTGGCGCCGGGTTTCATTGAAACGCGCATGACCGCCGAGGTTCCCTTCGCGCTACGCGAAGCCGGGCGGCGCATGAGTTCCCTGGGCCAGGGCGGCTTGCCCCAGGATGTCGCCGAAGCCGTTGCATGGCTGGCGCAACCGGGCACGGGTGCCGTGACCGGCCAGGCCCTGCGGGTATGTGGGCAAAGCCTTCTGGGAGCGTGACCATGACGATCCAATGGCATGAAGTCAGCAGCCCGCCCTCCATGTCCGGGCTTTATTCGAAAGCGGCGACACGGCGCAAGGTCACCGGAACGACCTTGCCCGAGGAGGGCCTGCGCCAGGTGCTTCAGGTCGACCCGCAACGGCTGGCGGCCTATCGCAAAGTCTGCGGTTTCGTCGATAACGGACTGCTGCCGCCGACCTATCCCCACGTCTTGGCGTTTGCCCTGCAAATGCAATTGCTCACCGCGCGGAATTTTCCATTCCCACTGCTGGGGCTGATCCACTTGAGCAACCGCATTCGTGTATTGCGGCCCATGGGCGGGGTTGGCCAAGTGCGTGCCAGCGTCAATGTCGAGAATCTTCAAGCCCACCCCAAGGGCGCGGTATTCGACCTGGTGACCCGCCTCGATGATCAGTTGGGGCCGCTATGGGAGGCCCAGAGCCAGATGCTTTGCAAAGGCGTCCAGCTCGACGGGGCACTTGTGGAGGACTCACCGCAGGCCAGCCGGCCCTTGATTGAAGTCGCGCACTGGACCGCACCGGCAGACATCGGGCGGCAATATGCCAAAGTGTCTGGCGACTACAACCCCATTCACCTGAGCGGCATCAGCGCCCGGTTGTTCGGCTTCCCCACCGCCATCGCCCATGGCCTGTGGAACAAGGCCAGGACCCTCGCGGCGCTGGACGATCACTTGCCCGAGGCCAACATCGAGATCGAAGTGACCTTCAAGAAACCGGTGCGCCTGCCCAGCGAGGTGACGCTGCTGGCGAGTGCGGCGGGGTCCAGTGGGCAACTGCAACTGATGGGGGCTGGGGGTTTGGAGCATATGGTAGGAGAGTGGCGGCCGGTGGCCTGAGCAGGTCAATGGTATTCACCGCCCCCCCAGTGGGAGCGAGCTTGCTCGCGATGGCGGTGGGTCAGCTCGCATCCATCTTGAATGCGCTGCGGTCAGCGCGGCGGGTAGTTGGACAGGATTCGCCCAACCGTCTCGCGCACGGCCGTGTTGCGGTCAGCCGGGTTGGGGGAATTGCTGAGCAGTTGTTCGTCACTGCCACGCCACACCAGCTTGCCGTCCTTACCATCGAGCAGGTCGATCTGCACGGTGGCGACCTTGTAGCTGATGTTGCGGGTTTCGTTGTACATCGGCCCGCCCCAATAGCCATTCCAAGGGCCGCCCCACCCGCCGCCGTAGTTGGTGGTGACCTGCTGCTGGCGGTCCTCGACGATCAAATAGGCCTGGACCAGCACATCGCCATGCCCGCCAGCCGCCGGACGCAAGCCGCGCTGGTCGAGTTGATCGGCAACCGCCTGGCGGATTCGCTGTTCGGTCAGGTCGCTCTTGATGCGAGGGTCATCGGGGCGATATTGCAGCGCCGGGTCTTTCCAGCTCCAACTGCGATACGCCGCGAAATCGCGGCTGGTGTCGAAATCATGGTTGACCTGATTAGAGGCACAAGCGCCCAACAACAGGGTGAAGGCCAGTAGAGCAAGACGGCGAAACATGGTTTTTCTCCGTTGCGTAATCAACTTGGAGGATACGCCGACATGGCTTTTTCCACCGCCGCACGAATGGCATCGGTGCGCTCGCTTTGACTGCCCCGCTGGCCGGTCTCGGCGCTGGCGCTCCATACCGGTTGCCCCGTGCGGGCATCGAACAGATCCACCCGCACCACCACGACCTGCTCCTGATACGTGCGCACCATCGGCACCGGATGGTACATCCCATAACCCGGGCCATAGCGGTCATAACGGTTATAGCCGCCATAGTAACCGGCATCATAGTCATCCCGGACCTGGCGCACGCGGGTTTCCAGACGCAGGTCGGCGCTGACGAACAGGTCGGCGGGCCGGTTGTCATGCAGCGGGCGCAGGCCACGCTGGTCCAGGGCATTGCTCACCGCTTCGGCCACTTGGGCCGAATCCGCCCAGGCGGAACCCGACGGCAAGCGCCCGTCGCGCCAGGCCCAACTGCGATAGCGCCCATAGTCACGGGGCGGCGCGGGGTAAGCGCTGCGGTCGAACACCGTGGCGGCCTCGGCCGGCGCCGGTGGCAGTGGATTGGACGTGGCGACATAGGGGTTGCTGCCCTGGCAGGCCGCCAGTCCCAGGCACAGCATCAACAACCCTGAACGACCTTTCATTTCGCTCTCCGGTCACACTGGACGGCAGATCCAGTGCAGATAACGTCCCAACCCGGCAAACGCCGGATGGCGACGGTGGGCCAGTTCCATTTCCAGCAACTGCGCAAGCTCCACGCGGCCCTGGAACTCCACCGGCATATAGTCATGGAAAACCCGCACGCCACTCTGGTTTTCGACCTGCCACAGGCCTTCAAGTTGCGCCGCCAACTCTCGTGGATCAAGAGGCTGTTGCGGCGTCAGGCTCTGTTTTTCGCCGGCCATGTCATTTTTGCGCAACTTGCGAAAATGCCCCTTGAGCAGGTTGCGATAGACCAACGCGTCGCGGTTGTAGAACGCCAGGGACAGCCAGCCGCCAGGGACCGTGAGTTGATGCAGCACCGGCAGGATCGCGTGAGGTTCGGCCAGCCATTCCAGCACCGCGTGACACAACACCAGGTCGTAAGGTTCGGTGAGCTGGCCGAGCAGGTCCTGCCACGGCGCCTGGATGAACGTGGCGCTCTGGCCCGCCTCGGCAAAGCGCTGGCGGGCGCCTTCGAGCATGGGCTCGGCCGGCTCGGCCAGGGTCACCTGGTGACCGCGTTCGGCCAGCCACAACGACATGTGGCCCAGGCCGGCGCCGATGTCCAGCACGCGCAATGGACGCTGTGGCAAGGCTTCCAGCAGATCGGCCTGAAGCACCGCCAGGCGGATCGCGCCCTTGGCTCCACCGTAGATTTTTTCGGCAAAACGCGTGGCGAGCTGATCGAAATGACGGTCGCTCATTGGCCGAACCGCCGTTCGCTGTCAGCCAGTTTGCTGCGCACCACGGCGTCCATGTCCAGGCCCAGTTCGCTGCAAAGCAGCAACAGGTACAACACGATGTCACCGACCTCCTGCCCGGCGTGGGCCAGTTTGTCCGCCGGCAACTGGCGCGACTGGTCCTCGGTCAGCCATTGGAAAATCTCCACCAGTTCGGCCATTTCCACACTGGCGGCCATGGCGAGGTTTTTCGGGCTGTGGAATTGCCGCCAGTCGTTACGGTCACGAATGGCATGCAGGCGTTCGGTCAGTTCAACAAGGTTCATCGGGTTCTCCTGAATGCGCATAGCTTCAGGGGGATGACCAGGGAAGGCAAGAGTCTCGGTACGAAGCGACAGTTTGCCCCATAATCGAACCAACTCGGCCGCTACAGCTCCTACAATCAGGAGCCAACGGCTCAGCTCAGATCCCCTCCCATCAGGATGCACACATGCAGGCAGAAAGCTTTTTCGAATGGCTCGGCCAGGCGCTCGGTTCGGTGATCCGTTTCATCGTCGACCTGCTCAGCGGTCTCTTCAACACCCTGGCCAATGCCGGCGGCAATTTTGTCGATGGGCTGTCACGCACCCTGGGCATGGACACCTCGATCATCAGCATCATCGCGCTGATCCTCGGGCTGATGCTGCTCTACTCGGCGATCCGCGCGTTCATGCGGGCCTCGATCGTCATGGGCATCATCTGGCTGGTGCTGGGGTTGTGGTTGCTGAGTTGGATCATTCACTAAAGCACCCAGCGATCCCAAGCCGAACACAACCTTGTGGCGAGGGGATTTATCCCCGCTGGGCTGCGCAGCAGCCCCAAAACCAGACACTGCAGTGTGTCAGATTCATTGAATCCAACCTTATAAGGGGCTGCTGCGCAGCCCAGCGGGGATAAATCCCCTCGCCACAATGAATCCAAGTCCCGCAGGGAACGATCCGGCGAGAACCCGCTACAATCGCGCTCCATCAAGGAGCCCGCATGTCCAACCTGACCACCGACTGGCGCGACCGCCTTACCCATCGCCGGGTCTGGGCGCTGGCTGCGCCAATGATTCTCTCGAACATTTCCGTACCGCTGGTGGCCTTGGTGGACAGTACCGTCATCGGCCATTTGCCCCATGCCCATCAGTTGGGCGCGGTAGCGGTCGGGGCGAGTTTGTATACGGTGCTGGCGTGGGCCATGGGTTTCCTGCGCATGGGCACCACCGGGTTCGCCGCCCAGGCTGCCGGGCGCGGTGATGGGGCGGCGTTGCGACAAGTGCTGCTGCAAGGGCTGTTGTTGGCAATGGGGTTGGCGGTACTGCTCGGTGCCGTCGGCGTGCCATTGAGCGACGTGGCGTTGCACTTCATGCAGCCGTCCGCCGAGCTCAACCAGTTGACCCGTGACTTCTTCCACACCCGGCTCTTCGGCTTGCCGGCGGCGCTGGCCAGCTATGCGCTGGTAGGCTGGTTCCTCGGTGCCCAGAATGCCCGAGCCCCGCTGGCGATCCTGTTGGTGACCAACCTGGTCAACATCGCCCTCAACCTGTGGTTCGTGATCGGCCTGGACTGGGGCGTGACCGGTTCGGCCCGGGCGTCGGTCATTGCCGAGTGGACCGGTGCGCTGGTCGGCCTGGCCCTGGCTCGTCACACACTCCGCGCCTGGCCTGGACAGATTGCCTGGGCCGCCCTGGGGTTATGGCAGAGCTGGCGTCCGCTACTGGCGGTGAACCGGGACATTTTCATCCGCAGCCTGGTGCTGCAAGCGGTGTTTTTCCTGATCACCGTGCAAGGCGCACGCCTCGGGGACGCGACCGTGGCGGCCAATGCCCTGCTGCTCAACGGCCTGTTGCTGACAGCCCACGCCCTGGACGGCCTGGCCCATGCCGTCGAAGCGCTGTGCGGCCATGCCATTGGCGCCCGCGACCGCCTGGCGCTGCGTCGCTCGCTGGTGGTGGCGTGCGGCTGGTCGTTGATCGCCAGCCTGGGCTTTGCACTGCTATTCCTGCTCGCCGGCCACCTGTTCATCGACATGCAGACCGACATTCCTGACGTGCGCGCCACCGCTTATCACTACCTGCCCTACCTGGCCGCCTTGCCGCTGATTGCGGTCTGGAGTTACTTGCTCGACGGGCTGTTCATTGGCGCCACCCGTGCCCGGGAAATGCGCAACGGCATGCTGCTGACCCTGCTGCTGGTGTTGCCCATCGCCTGGGCGCTGCAAGGGCTGGGCAACCATGGGCTATGGATAACCTTCCTGCTGTTCATGGCCCTGCGCAGCCTGACCCTCGGCGCTTTCGCCTGGCACTTGCAGCGGCACGATCGCTGGCTCGGCGCATCAGCCCACTAACGCTCAATCCTGGCTGCCCTGCCAGCGCCGGCGCAGATGCTCGAACCGCTCGCGCTGCGAACCACCCTCCAGGCCAGGCACTGGCCGGGCATCGGGGTATTGCAGGCGCAGCCACAACCAGTCATCGAGCACCGCCCGCTCGGTAAACCCCAGCGTCAGGCCCTGCTGCAAATCCCCCCAGAGCCGCTGGTAATTACATCCGGTGGAGCGGCACCATTGCCAGGCGTGACGCTCCAGCAGGCATCGTTGCAACTGGTCCTGCTGCCGGTCGCTGAGCCCGTGCTCTTTCTCCAGCGCCGCCACCGGCAGCCCAGGGTTGGACAGTTGTTGCCAACCCTGGCTGCCGATCGCCCGGTCGGCCCAGGTGCCGCCAAACCAGCGCAACAAACTGATCGGGCCCAGCCAGCAACTGAGTTCTTGAGGGTCGCAACCGTCGAAGAAATAGCTGGCGATGTACGGGTTGTAATAGCTCAACAAAGCTTTGTGGTGCAGACCCAGGGTCACCGTCAGCATGCGCCGCAGATGCGCCAGCAATTGCGTAGCGGGCGATGGGCTGACCAACAACAGCCCCGGCCAGGAACCTGGGTCCAGGTGACAAAGACTGGCCAGCGCAGGCGAATGGCGCAGATCCACCAACAGCGGACCGTGCTCTCGCAGCCCATGCAGCTCGGTGTTTTCAAACAAGGCAAAGCACCGGGCCTTGGCGAACTGCGCGCGCACCAGCCGCGCAGCGCCAGGCGCACTCGGTACGTCGAGCAGCAGCCATTGCGGCGGTGATCCAGACAGGGGCGCGGCGTTCATCGAGCGACACTCGCGCCACGCCGTATGAGCATACGGCAGGTGCACAGTGGCTGGGAGCAGGGGCTGAAAGGCCCGCCTTCGGGCAACAAGCACAACAAGACCAGCGGCTCGGCCTCCCGGATTGCAGACAACAGAAACGGATCGGCAACCGATGGCCCACGCGTTTCGCCTGTGGATGACTCATCCACACTCTCTACTGAGGCAGGCGCATCCAGAAATGCACTGATCATTGGCCGATCCGGATCGCCTTCGATAAAGCTCACCAGCACCTCGGTGCCGTCACTCAAGGCGCCCGCCACGCCCGGGACCAGTTCGGGCGCCAAAGGCAGCCAGCAATGACTGGGGCTCGCGCCTTCGCCCTGGTAGAGCCAGTCAAACTGCACCGCCACGCGCCCCGCTCCCAGCTCCGACGGCTCGTCCACCGCCACGACCCAGCCACGTTGCCGGCTCACCATGCGCGGTTTTACCGGGACCTCCTCCGGCACAAACAGCACGCCCCGGGGAATGGCCCTGAAATGATTGCCGTACACCCCCGCCTGTGCGCGGTGCTCGACCTTCGTCAGCAGCCAGCGCCGGTTCCAGTCGGCAAATGGATGGCCCGTCAGCTTCAGCACCTGACCACCGTGCAGGTTCATCAAGTCGCTGCGCCCCTGGGCGACCTGCTCCCCCGACACATCGGTTTGCACACTGAAGGACCGCACCGCGGCAATCGGGTCGTCGTCCGCGTAGACCGCCTTACCGGCAGGGGGAAAACTGTGTGGATTATCAGCGAACACCAGGCAATGCCCGTCCCGGGTGTGTTCGAAATGAAAGTGGATACCCGCCTGGGCGCATACGCGCTGCAGGAACTGCAGGTCCGACTCTCGATACTGGGTACAGAAATCCTGCAGTGGATAATCGCCACTCAAATCCAGGCACAGGCTGCGGCCAATGATGTCATGGGCCTTGAGCACCTGGCGAATGATCTGCGGCACCGAACGGGCGCTGAAAACCCGCTGGCTGAATCGCTGCGCCAGACAGGCCAGCTTCGGCCCGATACGCACCCGGCAGCCGGCGCCATGACTGTGTTGGACCAACTCATGAAGCTGCCCATGAACACCTCGGCCCGGGGCCCCGAAACTCAACCAGACGCTGCGGTACAACAGGCCCGCCAGGTCCAGGTTCGCGTCGCGCAACGACAGCTGCGCTTCATAGACGAAGGGTTCGCTGATCGCTTCGCTACCCGTGAAGGCCACGACGTCAACAGGCTCGGGCAGACCGGCTATCTCCAGACGAAAGGCTGGCTCGCTGGCTGGATCGGACATCGGCGTTTCTCTACAGGAGGGGCGGTCGGGGATTCTCGCCGAGAGCCATGGCCGAGTAGAGGGGCCAAGTACAAGTTAGGAAAGGGACTACACGAAATAAGGACATCGCCGGTTAAATGCACCGACGTACAGAAATAACGACGGCACAAATAAAAACGCCCTCCGGGACTGTCCGAAAAAACCCGCAGCATGCGGTGTATTTTTCTGACAGCCCTGGAGGGCGGTGTTAATCGGTGGAACAGACGCGCCCCTGTGGCGAGGGAGCTTGCTCCCGCTTGAGTGCGAAGCGCTCACAAAAGGGGGCTGCTACGCAGCCCAGCGGGAGCAAGCTCCCTCGCCACAGGTCCGCCGGCACGGAACCGGCATCAGTCGATCAAGACGACAGATAGGACGAACGCGTCAGCCCCAGGCGCAAGGCATCGAGGAACTGGGTACGTTCGGCGGCGCTGATACGGGCGCTGGCGCACTTGTCGCGGTAGTGAGTCATCAACTCCTCGGGCGACAGGTGCACGTAGCGCAGCATGTCCTCGATGGTGTCGTGGGTTTCGATACCGGCGTGATACACGCTGCCATCGGCGTTCTGGTAGATGTTCACCGAGTCGGTGTCACCGAACAGGTTGTGCATGTCACCAAGGATTTCCTGGTAGGCGCCCACCAGGAAGATGCCCAGCAGATAGTCTTCATCCGGCTTGAGAGCGTGAACCGGCAGGCTGGTCTCGATGCTCTGCTCGTCGACGTACTGCTTGATCTTGCCGTCCGAGTCGCAGGTCAGGTCTTGCAGCACGGCGCGGCGCAGCGGCTCTTCGTCCAGGCGATGCAGCGGCAGGATCGGCAACACCTGGCCGATGGCCCAGGTGTCCGGCAGGCTCTGGAACACCGAGAAGTTGCAGATGTATTTGTCGGCCAACTTGTCGTTGAGCTCATCCAGTACCTGGCGGTGCGAGCGCTGGCGCGCCTTCAACGAGTTGTGCAGGCGACGGCACACCGCGAAATAGCATTGCTCGGCCAAGGCTTTTTCGGCCAGGGTCAGCTTGCCGTCGGCATATTGGGTCGCCACGTCGCTCATGTAGTGGGTGGCGCGCCAGTAAGTCTCGGTGACCATCTCGATATCAGTCGGGCCCAGCAGGTCAACCAACCATTGCACGGTTTCCGGCAGTTCCTGCTTGTTGTCGATCACCGGCACGTCGTCGTTGTGTTTCTCGACGTCGGTCACCTGCACCACCAGCATGGCGTGGTGAGCGGTCAGCGAGCGGCCGCTTTCGGAGAAGATGTTCGGATGCGGCAGGCTCTGGGCATCGCAGAACTCCTTGAGCATGCCGACCACGACACCGGCGTAATCGTCCATGTCGTAGTTGATCGAGCTGGCATTGCGCGAGTGCGTGCCGTCGTAGTCCACGCCCAGGCCACCGCCGACGTCGATGTGATCCACCGGCAGGCCGAGGTTGCGCAGCTCACCGTAGTAACGGATCGCTTCCTTGAAGCCATGCTGGTAGTCCGCCAGGTTGGCGATCTGCGAACCCATGTGGAAGTGCAGCAGGCGAATGCCCTGGTCCAGGCCGGCAGCACGGAAACGCTCGACCACCGACAGCAGTTGCGCGGCCGACAAGCCGAACTTGGACTTCTCGCCACCGGTATCGGCCCACTTGCTCGACGCCAGGGACGACAGGCGCACGCGCAAGCCGACCTGCGGCTTGACCTTGAGCGTCGCGGCCTCTTCGATCACCAGGCCGACTTCAGACTCTTTCTCGATGACGATGAAGACGTTGTGACCGAGCTTCTGGCCCATCAGCGCCAGACGGATGAATTCGCGGTCCTTGTAGCCGTTGCAGACGATGGTCCCGCCCTTCGGCGCCAGGGCCAGGACCGCCAGCAGCTCCGGCTTGGAACCGGCTTCCAGGCCGATGGAGACGTTCTGGGTGGCGATGATGTTCTCGATCACCGCTTCCTGCTGGTTGACCTTGATCGGATAGAGCGCGGTGTACTTGCTCTGGTATTCCAGGCGCGCGATGTTGCTGTCGAAGGCGCCGGTGAGCTGGCGCACACGGTCTTGCAGGATGTCGGGGAAGCGCACCAGCAAGGGCAGCGACAGGCCGCTCTGGCGCAACTGATCGACTTGCTCGAACAGGTCGATGGGCGAGCTGTCGGGACCGTTCGGACGGACTTCGACGCGACCGGCTTCATTGATCGCGAAATACCCGGCCCCCCAATGGCGAATCCCGTAAACACTGCGGCTGTCCGCAACTGTCCATTGGCTGCCATCGTCTTTGCGTGTGCGTCGTACGGACATCGAAGTCCCCTATAAAGAAGTCAAAATGCACCATCCGGTCGGAGGCTGGGGCAGTCTAGAGAGTGAAAATGACGAATTGCCTGTTAGCAAGGTAGACCCTGCTCCCAGCGATGAGTTTAGAAACCCGTTCAGAACAGGCTCTGTGAAAACCATGCGGGCGACCTCGAACGTTGGATTCGGGTCAAGCCGAGGGTGGTTTTCACAGAGGCTGCTAGCCGCCGGATTTCTTTGCCTTGAAGCCGTGCTTGACCAGTTCCGCCAGCAGCAGCTCGACGTGATCGCCCTGGATCTCGATGATGCCGTCTTTCAACGCACCACCGGTGCCACAGCGTTTCTTCAACGTGGTGGCCAGCTCCTTGAGCGCGTCTTCGGCCAACGGCACGCCAGTGATCGTGGTCACCGTCTTGCCGCCGCGACCTTTGCTTTCACGGCGCACGCGCGCTATGCCGTCACCGGCAGGGATGGCGGTCTGTTTGCAGATGCAGGCATCCACCGGTTGACGGCAATCAGGGCAATGACGACCGGCGTCGGTAGAAAATACCAGGCCGCCCAGGGCGGCGAAGGATGCGGCTTTTTTGGCCACCGGCAATCCTCTCGGGAGGACAAAGACTGGTCGAGGGGGAATGTGCCTCGACCGCGAAACCCCACTCAGGCAGGGGCAGCGCTACTGGACCGCAGACACGGTTCAGCTTGAAAAGTCGCGCAGTGTAACGGCAAAAAGCCGACTTGCTAAGGGCCAATCAGCGCCAATTTATAGCTTCTTTGCGACGCTGCCGCCATGGACCCGCAAATAGCGTTCAAGCGCCGCCAGAGAGTCCGGGCAGTAAGGCTTGCGCTGGATTTCATCAAGCACCTGTTCGAGGGGCAGGAAACGCGCTTCGAGGACTTCTTCAGGCTGCAGCACCAGCGGGCCGTCCCACACCGCCGAGAACGCCGAGCACCACAGGCGACTGCCAGGGTCTTCGAAATAAAAATGGTCGTGTGCGGTCAGTTCCACGCCGCTCACGCCCAGCTCTTCCGCCAGTTCACGGGCAGCCGATTCGGCGTAGGTCTCGTCGGCCTGCACCATGCCGCCCGCCGCCACGTCCCAGAAACCAGGGTAGATGGCCTTGCTCAGGGTGCGCCGATGAACACACAGCTCACCGGACGAATTGAACAGCATGATGTAGGTGCCGCGTCCGATCAGGCCACGCTCGCGCAGCTCTGAACGCACCAGGCTGCCGAGCAGGTTGTCCTGCTCATCGACCCAGGCAATCAGCTCGGCATCCGAGGCCACTCGATGGGCGACCTCCCGGGGGCTTTCGCTCATGAATCAACCCTGGTTCAGCAGTTGCCGCAAGTCGATGACCGCTGCGTTGGCCCGGGAAATGTAGTTGGCCATGACCAGCGAGTGGTTCGCCAATACACCGAAGCCGCTGCCGTTGAGGATCATCGGGCTCCAGACCGGTTCCTGGGACGCTTCCAGTTCACGGATGATCTGCCGCACGCTGACCGTGGCGTTCTTTTTCGCCAGGACATCGGCGAAGTCCACTTCGATGGCGCGCAGCAGATGCGACAACGCCCATGCCTGGCCACGAGCCTCATAGAACACGTTATCGATTTGCAGCCACGGGGTCTCGACCACCTCTTCATCCACCTGCGGCACCTGGCCCGGGGCCGGGACTTCGGTTTTCAGCGAGGTGTTGAGCTTGACCCGGCCAACACTGGCCGACAGACGCTGGGACAACGAACCCAGGCGAGTGCCGACATCCCCGAGCCAGTTGTTCAGGTTGTCGGCGCGGGCGTAGAACAGCGCGCTTTTCTGGCTTGGGTCGGACAGACGCGCCTGATAGCGGCTCAGGGAATTGATGCCTTCCTGGTATTCAGATTCGCTGGAGGGCAGTACCCAACTGCGGTTGTCGAAATTGAAGCGCGGTTCGGCCTTGGCCAGGTCGGCGTCCTCGGCGGACTGGGACTGGGAACGGGCGAAGTCCTTGCGCAGGGCACGGCTCAGGTCGCGGACCTGCACCAGCACGCCGTATTCCCAGCTCGGCATGTTGTCCATCCACAGGCCAGGTGGGAAGCGGTCGTTGGAGATGTAGCCACCCGGCTTGCTCAGCAGGGTCCCGGCCACCGTCTTGAGCGTCTCGACCGTGGTGTAGCCCACCACCATCTGCCGGCCATCTTTCTCGGCCGCGGCCTGGGCGTTCTGCTGCACCGGGAACAGCGCGGGCTCCTGGCTCCAATACCAGCCGACGGCAATGGTCACCAGCAGGTAAAGGCCGATCAGCGTCGCCAGTGCGCGGCTGAAAAAAAGCCCACCCAGGTAGCTGCGGGTGTCCGATTTCGGCTCGGCGGCACGTTCAGGCGCGCTGCCCGCGCGGTTTTTCCAGTCCAGCATGGTGATATCCCTTCAATCACTTGAGTTCTCGGTTCGACCACAACCCTACGCCATCGTGCCTGATTTGAAACGCGATAATGCGGCGCCCATCATGCCGGGCGCGACAGGGCAATCGAACAGCACTATAAAGGAAGCGTTGCCATCGGCCTACGAGACTGGTCAGTCACAAACTGAATTTCGCGACTGGACAGAATATTGACGTATGACACTCATGCAGAGGAAAAGAGGTGCTAGCATAGAGCCACCAGTCGATCTCAGCATGCACCCTAACTAGTAGTCAGGATATGACCGAGCCAGAAGACCCCAGCCGTGAGCGCCTCAAGCACCACTTTGCCCAGCGGGTAATTCATCAGGCTCGTCAGATCCTGGAGATTTGGCAGCGCCTGCAACGCAGTGAGTGGTCAAGCACCGACCTGTCGGAGCTCAGCGAAGCCAACCTGCGCCTGCTGCGTTTTGCCGAGCGCTTCGAACAGCCCGAGCACTCCCAGTTGGCCCAAGGCATCAGCCAGTCGCTGCAAGCGGTGGACGCCAATCGTGGGCGCCTGAGCAGCCACCTGATCACCGAAATCAACCGCTTGATGCAGCGCTTGTCGCGTACCGGCCTGCGCCATGGCGACCAACTCGAACAAACCTTCCTGCCGCCGCTGCGCAAACCCATCTACGTGTTGCTGCAAGACCATGACCGCGCCGAGCGCCTGGCCAAGCAGTTGGAGTTCTTCGGCCTCGGCGCCCAGGCGCTGGACAGCGTCGCGGGGTTCCGCGCCTCCATGGTCGAACGCCTGCCGGCGGCGATTGTCATGGATGTGGATTTCAGCGGACCCGGCGCGGGCCTGAAACTGGCCGCCGAAGCCCAGCAAGGCCTGGAGCAACCGCTGCCGCTGTTGTTCTTCAGTTTGTTGGAAACCGACACGCCGACACGCCTGGCCGCGGTGCGCGCTGGTGGCCAAGAGTTTCTCACCGGCACCCTCGAGGCCTCGAGCCTGCTGGAAAAGATCGAAGTGCTGACCTGCGTTGCCCAGTACGATCCGTACAAAGTGCTGATCATCGATGACTCCCGTGCCCAGGCCATGCATACCGAACGCTTGCTCAATAGCGCCGGCATTATCACCCGCACGCTGATCGAGCCGATCCAGGCCATGGCCGAACTCGCGGACTTCCAGCCCGACCTGATCATCCTCGACATGTACATGCCGGCCTGCACCGGCACGGAACTGGCCAAGGTGATACGTCACAACGACCGCTACGTCAGCGTGCCGATCATCTACCTGTCCGCCGAAGACGACCTGGACAAGCAACTCGATGCCATGAGCGAAGGTGGCGACGACTTCCTGACCAAACCGATCAAGCCCCGGCACCTGATCACCACGGTGCGCAACCGTGCCGCCCGGGCGCGCAACCTCAAGGCGCGGATGGTGCGCGACAGCCTCACCGGCCTGTACAACCACACCCATATCCTGCAACTGCTCGAGGATTGCAGCTTTCGCGCTCGTCGCGAAGGCAAGCCCCTGAGCTTTGCCATGCTCGATATCGACCATTTCAAACGGGTCAATGACAGCCACGGCCACCCCATGGGCGACCGGGTGATCAAAAGCCTGGCGCTGTTTCTCAAGCAACGCCTGCGCAAGACCGACTTCATCGGCCGTTACGGCGGCGAAGAGTTCGCCATCGTCATGCCCGACACCGACATCGACGCCGCCTGCAAAGTGCTGGATGAAATTCGCCAGCGCTTTGCCGAAATCCACTACCCGGCCCAGCCCCATGATTTGTGGTGCACCTTCAGCGCCGGCGTGGTGGAGATGAGCGATGACTCCGACAGCCTGATGATGGCCAGCCAGGCGGACGAAGCGCTGTATCGCGCCAAGCATGCCGGGCGCAACCGGATACAGAGCGCCCGCCAATCAAAGCAAAGTGCCACCTTTTCATCGGAATCGACCGACTCGGTCATAAACCTGTAACGCAAACGCAATAACTTCAGGCACTTACGATTCTGCCCCTGGTAGACCTTTAATGCGCCTGAAGCTGCTGACCAATCTCAATACCCTTCTTTTAGTTACCGTGTGCCTCGGCCTTGGGGCCACGCTGTGGTGGTCGCAGATTGCCCTGGAGCGCCCCTATCTGCTGATGGAGCGCTACCTGGGCCTGTCGCGACAATTCCAGGGCGAAGTGGCGCGCAACATCGAGGACTATCTGGCCAGCGGCGATGCCCTGCGCTTGAGCACCGCCACCCAGGCGCTGGAAACCCTGCAAAAAGACCTGGATCAATTTCCCCCGGAACTGGCCAAGACCCTGCGCCCGAGCCTGGCGAACCTCGACAGCTTCAGCAAGACCGATCTGCTGGCCGCCGGCAAACTGGCCGGTGATCCACAGGCCTTGCTGCTACAGGCCGAACGAGAGTTGAGCGCCAGCCTCGATCAACTGGCCCAATACGCCAATGGCGCCCCGGCCTACTTGCCCGCGCTGTTTGCCGCGTCGCAGCACCTGGGCCGCCTATCCCTCACGCGGGACAAACTGGTCAGCAGTGGCCGCAGCGAATTGGCCGCCGACGTCGAGCGGGAACTGGCGAGCATCCGTGTGGAGGCCGAACGCCTCGACAACCTGCCACTGCTGGGCGTCACCGCCAGCAGCGAATCAGGCAGCGATGATTTCGCCGCGCTGATGGGTTTGCAAATCCAGGAAAAAACCGCCGCCGAAGATGCGGGCATCGCCCTCAAGCGCGAGCTAAACAGCCTGCTCGGTCGTTACCCGGCAGAATTGGCCCGCACCCGTGAACTGATCCAGAAACGCACCGAACTGAGCAGCGCCACGCACCTGAAAATCGCCGATGTGCAACAGGCGATCGATACGATGGAGCCTGCGGTTCGCGCCCAGCATGGGCAGATCCAGGGAGAGGTGCGTTTGATCCAGGGCGTGATGATTGGCCTGATCCTGCTGATCGCCCTGCTCATCGACACCTTGCAGCGGCGCCTGGCGCGGACCTTGACGCACCTGGCGCCGGCCCTGTCGACCTGGGCCGAAGGCGACTTCAGCCGTGACATCCGCGTGGGCGCCAGCAACCGCGAACTGCAAGACATCGAAGCGTCGCTCAATCGCCTGCGGGCTTATCTGGTGGATCTGGTGGGCACCATTCGGGTGAACGCCGAACAGGTCGCCGGCAGCAGCCGTGCCCTGGCCGAGTTGAGTGGCGAGCTGCACGGCGGCGCCGAGGATCAGGCCAGCGACACGGCGCTGATCCGCGACTCCCTCAGCGAACTGGAAGCGACGATCCAGCAGGTGGCCGGCGATGCCAGCCAGGCCGCAGACGCCAGCCGCAGCGCCGGGCATGCCGTGGAACAAGGGCAAAAGGTCATTGGCCTGAGCCTCACCGGCCTGCATGCGCTGGTGGGCGAAGTGCAAGGCAACGCGCAGATGATCGAACAACTGGCCGAGGAGTCGGCCACCATCGGTGGCGTGCTGACGGTGATTCGCTCGATTGCCGACCAGACCAACCTGCTGGCCCTCAACGCCGCCATCGAAGCGGCCCGCGCCGGGGAAATGGGCCGGGGTTTCGCGGTGGTGGCCGAGGAAGTCCGCTCCCTGGCCCAACGCACGACCGGTGCCACCGCCGAAATCCAGACACTGATCGCCCGTCTGCAACAGGCCGCACGCCAATCGGTGGACGGCATGCGCGCCCAGGTCGAACACGCCGAAGCCACCGCCAACCAAGCGCAAGCGGCCGACGGCGCACTGGACCAAATCGTCGGCGCCATACAGACCATTGCCGACACCGCCGTGCGCATCGCCGATGTCACCGCCCAACAAAGCGGCGCCGTCAGCGAAATCCGCGACCACAGCGAGCGTATTCACCAATTGGGCGGGGATAACCTGCTGCGCATCGGCCAGGGCCGGGAACAGGGTGACAACCTGCTGGTGCTGGGCGGACGTTTGCACACCGCCGTGCAGGCGTTTCGGGTGTAACGGCTGGAGCGTGGCTTGGCGGCAAAAGCGGCGGGGCAGTTTGCATTGTTGCGTGACACGCAGTCCTCACGTGCAGGCTTTCCGAGCGCAGATGACCGGATCAAGAGACACGGTCACAAATTTCGCGCAAACATCGGTCATCGTGCTGGCTATTGCAGAGAACTGGACAGTCACAAAGGCTTTGCGGCATAGTCGCCAGGTTCTGATACCTGCTCACAGATAACAAGGAACAGCAGATGGCGACCCTATTGGTCCTGCACGGACCCAACCTGAACCTGCTGGGCACCCGTGAACCGGGCGTCTATGGCGCCGTGACACTGGCCCAGATCAACCAGGACCTGGAACAGCGGGCCCGCGCCGCCGGCCATCATTTGCTCTATCTGCAAAGCAACGCCGAATATGAATTGATCGACCGTATCCATGCCGCGCGTGGCGAAGGCGTGGACTTCATTTTGATCAATCCAGCAGCTTTTACACACACAAGCGTCGCATTACGTGACGCGCTGCTGGCGGTGAGCATCCCATTCATCGAAGTGCATTTGTCTAACGTGCACAAACGCGAACCTTTCCGCCATCACTCTTACTTCTCCGATGTAGCGGTGGGAGTGATCTGCGGCCTTGGCGCCAGCGGTTACCGACTGGCCCTGGAGGCCGCTCTAGAGCAGCTTGAAAGACAGGCGACAGCTTGAAAACAAGCGTTAAACGCCCCTGACCGACCCTTGGGAGTTGATGATTCATGGATATCCGTAAAGTTAAGAAATTGATCGAATTGCTGGAAGAGTCCGGCATCGACGAGCTTGAGATCAAGGAAGGCGAAGAGTCCGTACGCATCAGCCGCCACAGCAAGACCCCGGCCCAGCAGTTCTATGCACCGGCACCGATGCATGCTCCAGCCGCCGCGCCTGCTCCAGCAGCAGCGCCGGTTGCCGCAGCCGCGCCCGCCGCACCGGCTGCGCCAGCGCTCAACGGCACTGTTGCCCGTTCGCCAATGGTGGGCACGTTCTATCGCAAGTCTTCGCCATCCTCGCCGTCCTTCGTTGAAGTCGGCCAGACCGTGAAGAAAGGCGACACCCTGTGCATCGTCGAAGCCATGAAGATGATGAACCACATCGAAGCTGAAACCAGCGGTGTGATCGAGTCCATCCTCGTCGAAGACGGCCAGCCGGTTGAGTACGACCAACCGCTGTTCACCATCGTTTGAACCGCGGAGAGCCTTTGATGACTGCGAAGTTGGAAAAAGTTCTGATCGCTAACCGCGGTGAGATCGCCCTGCGGATTCTGCGTGCCTGCAAAGAGATGGGCATCAAGACCGTCGCCGTTTACTCCAAGGCCGACAAAGAACTGATGCACCTGGGCCTGGCAGACGAATCCGTCTGCATCGGTCCGGCGTCGGCTGCGCACTCCTACCTGCACATCCCGGCGATCATCGCCGCTGCCGAAGTGACCGGCGCCACCGCCATTCACCCGGGCTACGGTTTCCTGGCGGAAAACGCCGACTTCGCCGAACAGGTCGAAAACTCCGGTTTTGCCTTCATTGGCCCGAAAGCCGACACCATCCGCCTGATGGGCGACAAGGTCTCGGCCAAACACGCCATGATCGCTGCGGGCGTGCCAACCGTTCCGGGTTCCGACGGCCCGCTGCCTGAAGACGAAGAAACCGCTTTGCGCATCGGTCGCGACGTTGGTTATCCGGTGATCATCAAGGCCGCTGGCGGCGGCGGTGGTCGCGGCATGCGCGTGGTACACAAGGAAGAAGACCTGATTTCCTCGGCGAAACTGACCCGCTCCGAAGCGGGCGCGGCGTTCGGCAACCCGATGGTCTACCTGGAAAAATTCCTGACCAACCCACGCCACGTCGAAGTCCAGGTGCTGTCCGACGGGCAGGGCCATGCGATCCATTTGGGCGACCGCGATTGCTCGCTGCAACGTCGTCACCAGAAAGTCCTCGAAGAAGCGCCGGCACCGGGCATCGACGAGCAGGCTCGCAAGGAAGTCCTGGCGCGTTGCGTCAAGGCCTGCATTGACATCGGCTATCGCGGCGCCGGTACCTTCGAGTTCCTGTACGAGAACGGTCGTTTCTACTTCATCGAAATGAACACCCGTGTTCAGGTGGAGCACCCGGTTTCGGAAATGGTCACGGGTATCGACATCGTCAAGGAGATGCTCAGCATCGCCGCCGGCAACAAGCTGTCGTTTACCCAGGATGACGTGGTCATCCGCGGTCACGCACTGGAATGCCGGATCAACGCCGAAGACCCGAAAACCTTCATGCCAAGCCCAGGCACGGTCAAACATTTCCATGCCCCGGGCGGCAATGGCGTTCGCGTCGATTCGCACCTGTACAGCGGTTATGCCGTTCCGCCGAACTACGATTCGTTGATCGGCAAGCTGATCACCTACGGGGCGACCCGTGACGAAGCCATGGCGCGCATGCGCAATGCGCTGGACGAAATCGTGGTCGACGGGATCAAGACCAACATCCCGCTGCACCGCGACCTCGTACGTGACGAAGGCTTCTGCAAAGGCGGCGTCAACATCCATTACCTGGAACACAAGCTGGGCAACCAGCACTGATATTCCAAGTGATGTAAAAAGACCCCGGTCCATTGGCCGGGGTCTTTTTTTGCCTGTTCTTCAGGATGACAATCCAGTGGATCAGCTCAGCGCCACCGTAGGGAACGCGTGGGCTTCGATCTGCGCCGCAGTCGCTGGCCTACCCTGCGGGGTGAGGACGGTACCGTAAGCATTGGCTACCAGCATTTCGCTTTTCAAGCGCGTCATGAAGCCGCGTGCGCGCACCGACACTGGGTCAGAGCCTTGTTTCGCCCTCGCCAGCACCGGTATGTAGTAGCGTTCGACCTGACTGCGCGATGTCTTGAACACCGAGGTAACACCACTGCGTATATCCAGTGCGACACCAAAAATATTCCCGAAGCAGGAAGAATACGACCAATGGTCCCAGGTGGGCCGCATGCCCTGGCGTCTCATCACAGACCTGACAGGCCCGCCGATATCGGAGCCTGTCAGCCAGTCCCCCCCCACCAGGGTGACGCGAATATCCTTGGCTGGTCCACCCAGGCGCCGCGTCACGTCCCGGAGACTGCGCTCGATAAGCGCACGGATATTGTGATCGAAATGAATGACCGCCCCCACCTTGGTCGTCGGGTTGTACAACGAAGCGATTACGCATGCTTGTGCGTTCATCGAGAACAGATAATTGTCCGCCGCAGCCTCGCTGAACCTCGCCACCACGGCCTCGCCCTGCAACGCCCCCCTTGATACATCTGGGAAAACATGACCGGGAAACGCCTCCCGCAGGTCACTCACTCGCCCAAGGACACGTACTTGATCATTTCCCCCTCTCAAGCCCACCTCGTTGTGTACCCACTTGCCCTTCCCCACCCTGCGGATAGGCAGCTTGTACAAGGCACCGGGGCGACTGGCATCCACCAGGCACAAACCGCCAAAGTGAGGATCCTCCTTCACCTGGTAGTACTTGCCTTTACTGCGGATGTAATAAGTAGTGTGTGGCTGCGATGCGCTGGACGGGCTGCGATAGGTGCCCTGGAAGATACTTTCCCCGGTTACCAGCTCCAGATTCTCAGGCGCTTTGCCAACTGCCTGTTTCGGCTTGAAACGTATGGGCTGGATGACTGGCCCAGTCTCTTTGGCAATCAGCGGCGTCACGCGTCTCAAGCGCTGCTCGGACAGTGACACAGGCTTCACGACAAGCTTCAGGCTCCTGGCTGCCCGCCCCAGCAGCGGAGCAAGGGTCCCGCCCCCCAAGGCTGCGAACAATAGGCCCCAGGAGGCCATCAGCCAGTGGCCCAACGCACGATCCGTGTCGCCCTGCCCATGCGCCTCGGCAGCCTGTTTGACGCTGACGGCAATGAAGGCGACATCCAGCAGCAAGGCGAAGGGCGGATAAACCAGGCACACGGGGGCCGATGCAAACAGCAGCCCCTTGATGACCTGCCGCCTGATCACCTCGGCGCGACTTTTGGTGACGTCTTCCACATCGCTGATGGCGCGCTCGATGTAGGCATCGAACTCCGCCTGGATATCGTTCACTCGATTGAACTCGCGCAATGTGTCGACGCCAATGCTCGTCGCCGCCAGCGCCACCAACGAACGCCGGACCGCCGCACGGGCGCCGAGGGCAACCCGCTCCAGCACATAGTCATGCAAGCGCGTGGCGACCGCCCCGGAAAAGTCCTGGTACCGGCGAAACGTGACACCGTCCGGAGCGTCCGGCGTGTACAGCCAATAGGCGCCCTTCGGGTCGAAGTAGGCAAAGACATAGGCGCCCATCACGATATGGCCGCCGATGGAAAACCTGATCACCCCTTCGCGCTGCACGACGCTCCCCGAATACACCGGACCGGACACCGACACCGACTCACCCAGAAGGGTGACTTGCCGGGTGAGCCACCAGAACTCACTGGCACCCAACTGGGATTTGCCCGTTGCGACACGCAGGTCACGGTCCATCCGGGTCAACAGCAGGTTGCGGTAGGTATTGCGCCGCTGGGCGTATTCCGGGGCACGGGCATCGAGAAACCTGCCGCGGACCTGTCGCGCATATTGCTCGCCCAGGTATGCCCGCCGGATATAGGACGCAAGCTCCGCACTGCGGACCTGCCCCAGGTCCTGCCCCACCGACGAGCGCACACCTTTTCTGGGATTGTCGATACCCGAGTTGTCGTCATACCCGTGGATGGCAAGCTCCAGCAGGCTGGCGACCTTGGTCTTGCCATCCGCCAAGCCTGGGTTGTAGTCGATGAGCACCGTCGCAGGATCGACCGGCGCCTGCACGCCCTTGCTGCGCATGTAAGGCGCAATCGCCTGCGTGACGATACGCTTGGCGAAATCCACGAAGACTTCGTAACCCACCAACTGCTGATTGAACACCTGCTGATGGACCATAAGCTCCTGGCTCAAGGTGCTGATGTTTCGCCGCGCATCGAGCGGCAGGGCGGCGTACCAGCGAGGCGCTTCGTCCAGCTCCACTTGCGTCAGGTTGTTGTCCAGGCCCACTGCAACAATGTCTTCAAGGCATGCCCTGAAACCGGCCACCGCACCTCTGGGATCCTGGCTTGAATCCCATGTCGCCGGTTTGTCTGCCACGCGGGCAAAGTACTCCCGGGCCACACTTCGGTCCGCTGGAGAAATCCGTTGCAGCAGGTACTCGCGGCCGGCTTCGCTGCGAGTCCAGGCACCTATCTCCACACTCACGGCCCAAAGCGAAGGCAACTCGATCCACTCCTGGCCATCCGGCTTGTCGGGGGCGTACAGCAGCAGGTCGCCTTGCAGGTCCTGGCGGTAGAACAGGAGAAAATCGGCACACTTCAACGCGTTTGGAAGCACCAGGCAACTGACACGTAGAACGCCGACGGACGGTGCCGAAGCCTCGCCCTCCCATAGCGCCTTGACGGCCTCATGGTTGGCCACCGTCAAGTGACCCGCACAGCGGGCAATGAACGCACTTTGCTGCAAGCGTGCCGTGAACCAATCGAGCATGGCGTCTTTCAGATCCCCTCGGCCATACCGCTCGACCAATGCCTGCCGGTACCCGGCCGGGGCATCGAGCTCTGCCAGCATTTGGCTGATGAACGCCGGGGAAAGCGGCTGGTTACGCAGCATCGCGCCGTTTTCCACCAGAAACACCGACACGGCGTCCTGCCTGACTGGACCGGCCGCCAGCAGTTCGCTCAGGCTGCGGGTTTGCACCGGCTGCCCCATGACACTTCGCCATTGCAACTGCACTCGAATGCTGTCCGGCTCGACCTCCATGTCCCGTTCACGTCGGACATAGTCCTTGGCCAGGTGCCGGGCAAAAGCCTGCAGCGAAGCCAGGCCATCGAGCAGCCCATCCAGCAACGCCTGGGCCTGGGTAGTCTGGTCCTGGAAAGCCTTCAGCTTTTTACGATCAACTTCGCCTAGCCCTCGCAACCAATCAGGCAACTGCAAACGCGCGATGGCCTCGAGGTCTTGACGCTCCTGCGTCGTCGCCAATGCAGTCAACTGACTCATCTGCCTCCAGCGGTGCTGGAGCGCTTCGATTTTCTCCCTGAGCTCATCGCCCCCCTGGTCCTCCAGCGGACCAGGCTGGAACAACAGTTCGACTGCAGCCATGTGCTCATCGAGCTTGTGCCCGAGCAGCGCTTCAAGCGAGGCGTCGCGCTCCGCCATTCGCCAATGACGTCGTAAATAGTCTTTGTAGTGATAAATAAAACCCGAGGCGACACTCTCCACCGCCTGGACGATAACCGCCTGGCGCTCAGTCGGGAAACCCAGGTCAGCCCCGTCCGGCCAGCGATAGGGCGCATCCTGCTCTTCATCGCTAACCAGTGGTTTCTGGTCGATCATGCGCTGCAACACCGTGTCGAGCAGGGTGTCAATGAAGTGAGGATCGATGTTGCCTTGGTGATAATGGGTGCGCAGCTCGACCAGCAGGTACTCCTCCAGTACCTCCAGCAAGCTCATCTGGGTTTGCAGTCGCGCGTCGATAGCCACCTGCCAACGCGTCAATCTCTCCAGGGTCATTTGTACAGTCGCCGCCTGCGGGGAAGAGACCGACCCCGTGCGCGCCATGTTGCTTTGCCGTTCGGCAGTGATGTCCATACACATTCCTCCCTGCTGTGTGGACCGGCACCTTATCCGCCCGGCGATAAGCCCATGGCATACATATATATATCGAAACACCCACCCGGATGGCGCGAGACTCGCTTATCCACTTTGGCGGCGACCTGGCGTACACTGCGCGCCTTTGCAGCCCTGCGCTGCCCCCTGTAGATTTTTTCCAAAGGTGCCCGCCATGCCTTGGCTGCAAGTACGTCTGGCCATCAGCCCGGAACAAGCCGAAACCTACGAAGACGCGTTTCTTGAAGTAGGCGCCGTATCGGTAACCTTCATGGACGCCGAAGACCAGCCGATCTTCGAGCCGGAGCTCAACACCACCCCGCTGTGGTCCCACACCCACCTGCTGGCCCTGTTCGAAGGCGGCACCGAGGCGGCCAGCGTGCTGGCCCACCTCGAGCTGCTGACCGGCAGCCCGCTGCCCGAGCATCACAGCGAAGTGATCGAGGACCAGGACTGGGAACGCAGCTGGATGGACAATTTCCAGCCGATGCGTTTCGGCCAGCGCCTGTGGATTGTCCCGAGCTGGCACGCTGCGCCAGAGCCAGACGCAGTCAACCTGCTGCTGGATCCGGGCCTGGCGTTCGGCACCGGCACCCACCCGACCACCGCACTGTGCCTGGAATGGCTCGACGGCCAGGACCTGAAGGACTGCAACGTCCTCGACTTCGGCTGCGGGTCGGGGATCCTGGCGATTGCCGCGCTGCTGTTGGGCGCCAGGGAAGCGGTGGGCACCGACATCGACGTCCAGGCCCTGGAAGCGTCCCGCGACAACGCCGGGCGAAACAACATTGCCGAAGCATCGTTCCCGCTGTACTTGCCGCAGGACTTGCCACAGGTCCAGGCCGACGTCCTGGTGGCCAACATCCTCGCCGGCCCGCTGGTGTCCCTGGCGCCGCAACTGTCGAGCCTGGTCAAGCCGGGCGGACGCCTGGCACTGTCAGGCATCTTGGCCGAACAGGGTGAAGAAGTCGCCGCCGCTTATGCCGCGGACTTTGACCTGGACCCGATCGCCAATCGCGATGGCTGGGTGCGCATCACCGGACGTCGGCGCTAGAATGACCGCCTGTATCCACCGGATTGCCGCATGACTGACAGTTTCGTCACCCAGTGCCCGCATTGCCATACCCGTTTTCGCGTCAGCCATGCTCAATTGAGCGTGGCCCGCGGGGTGGTTCGTTGCGGCTCGTGCCTGCAAGTGTTCAATGCCGCACGACAGTTGCTGGAACAACGCACTGCCAAACAAGCGGCGCCTGCCGTCGTGCCGACCTCCAAACCGGCGGTCGAAGCCCCGCCCCGGGCGATCAGCCAGAAACAATGGAGCGCTGCCGAGCTGGATCTGGATGATCTGGACAAGGAACTGGCGCGCCTGGAGCGGCGCGACAATCGCGCGCCAGGAAATACCGGCCGGCGCCGGGAAGACAACCTCAGCGCGCAACGCGACTCGCTCTCCAGCGAACAGCAAGCCTGGCCCGACAGCCTGTACAGCGAATCTTCCAGCGAGCGCGCCGAAGCCGTCCTCCAGGACACCATCGAACCGTTCGAACCCCACGAGCCGGCCCGACCACCGCGCACCGAGCCGTCGCTATCCCTGGCCCTTGAACCACTGGAACCGGACGACGAGCCCGACGAACACCTTGAGCGCCTGTCCGCCACCGACGACCACGACGACGAACCCGAGCAGTTGGCACCGTTGCGCAAGTCACGGGAACGCCAGGAGCCGGGGATACGCGCCGAAGCCCTCCACGACCTGGACGACGACCCGTTGCAACTGGACTGGCGCAAACGCCGCTCGCCCTGGGGCCGACGCTTGTTGTGGGGCCTGCTGATACTGCTCGCCAGCGCGGCCCTGGGGGGGCCAGTACATCGCCTACCATTTCGAAGAACTGGCCCGCCAGGACCAGTACCGGCCGTGGTTCCTGCAAATCTGTCCGACCATCGGCTGCGAAGTACCGTCCAAGGTCGACATCGCCAAGATCAAGAGCAGCAACCTGGTGGTGCGCAGCCATCCGGAGTTCAGCGGTGCCCTGGTGGTGGACGCGATCATCTACAACCGTGCGCCCTTCTCCCAACCTTTTCCATTGCTGGAACTGCGCTTTGCCGACCTCAACGGACACCTGATCGCCAGCCGTCGCTTCAAGCCCGGCGAGTACCTGGGTGGCGACCTTGAGGACCGCGGCGAAATGCCGCCCCAGACGCCCATTCACATCGCGCTGGATATCCTGGACCCTGGCCCCAAAGCGGTGAACTACAGTCTGAGCTTCCATTCCCCCCGAATGAAGCCGGCCAGGGTCGGCCAATTGACGGCAGCTTTCTGACTGACCCTACCCAGACCAAACCGCTGGCGATAACAAAATAGCTGTTCAGATTTTATCCAATTCGATCTTTATCCAGTCATCGAGAGCGGGTATCATGCCAACCCTTTTTCGAAGTCTCATGATCCGGCCCCACTTCAGGGAAGTCCTATGTCGGCGGTACGCATCGGCCCATATACATTGCAGAACGGCCTGGTTCTCGCCCCGATGGCGGGGGTCACCGACCAGCCCTTTCGTCAGCTGTGCAAGCGACTGGGTGCAGGATTGGTGGTTTCGGAAATGGTCACCAGCGACATGAGTTTGTGGAACACCCGCAAATCGCGTCTGCGCATGATCCACGAAGGTGATCCCGAGCCCCGCTCGGTACAGATCGCCGGTGGCGACGCACAGATGCTGGCGGAGGCGGCCCGGGCGAACGTCGAGCTGGGGGCGCAGATCATCGACATCAACATGGGTTGCCCGGCAAAGAAAGTCTGCAACAAGGCTGCAGGCTCGGCACTGTTGAAAGATGAAGCACTGGTCACCGAGATCCTGCAGGCGGTCGTCGCCGCGGTCGATGTGCCGGTGACCCTGAAGATCCGCACCGGGTGGGACCGGGAGAACAAGAATGGCCTGGTGGTGGCGAAGATCGCCGAACAGGCGGGCATCACGGCGCTGGCGGTCCACGGCCGCACCCGTGCCGACCTGTACACCGGCGACGCCGAGTACGACACCATCGCCGCGATCAAGCAGGCGGTGTCGATTCCGGTGTTTGCCAATGGCGACATCGATTCGCCCGAGAAGGCCCGGTACGTGCTCGACGCGACCGGTGCCGATGGCCTGTTGATCGGCCGGGCCGCCCAGGGGCGGCCATGGATTTTTCGTGAGATCGAACACTTCCTGCGCACGGGCGAAAAGCTCGCGGCGCCGCAGTTGTCCGAGGTGGAACGTATTCTGCTAGAGCATCTGGCCGCGCTACATGCCTTCTACGGAGAAGTCATGGGCGTACGCATCGCTCGCAAGCATGTGGGCTGGTATCTCGCAACCCTGCCGGGCGCCAGGGAGTTTCGCGCCCGTTTCAATCGTTTGGATGGTACGCAAGCACAATGCGCCGACGTTCAGGCGTTCTTCGCTGAGCGTTACAAGAGCCTGACAGGGGACGAAGGGGTGGCCGCATGACGATGATGACCGAGACTTTAGTGAGTGGAACAACACCCGTGAGCGACAACGTGAATTTGAAACAGCACCTCAATACGCCCAGCGAAGAAGGCCAGACCCTTCGCGGGAGTGTCGAGAAGGCGCTGCACAATTATTTCGCCCACCTTGAGGGCGCTGCCGTCACGGATGTGTACAACCTGGTGCTTTCCGAAGTCGAGGCGCCTCTGCTCGAAAGCGTGATGAACTACGTCAAGGGCAACCAGACCAAAGCCAGTGAGCTGCTGGGCCTGAACCGCGGCACCCTGCGCAAGAAACTCAAGCAGTACGATCTGCTGTAAGCATTCAATCAAACCAGAAAGGCGCCCGCGTAAAAAACGGTCGCCTTTTTTGCTGACTTCCCTTGCTTTTGATGGAAATTGAAATGACCGACCAGACCACCCGCCTGCCGATCCGCCGCGCCTTGATCAGCGTCTCCGACAAGACCGGGATCCTCGAATTCGCCCGCGAGCTGCAACAGCTGGGCGTCGAGATTCTCTCCACCGGCGGGACCTTCAAGCTGCTGCAGGACAACGGCGTCGCCGCAGTGGAAGTCGCGGACTACACCGGTTTTGCAGAAATGATGGACGGTCGGGTCAAGACCCTGCACCCGAAAATCCACGGTGGGATCCTGGGCCGTCGCGGCATCGACGACGCCATCATGAACGAACACGGCATCAAGCCGATCGACCTGGTAGCGGTCAACCTCTACCCGTTCGAAGCCACCATCAACAAGCCCGGCTGCGACCTGCCAACTGCCATCGAGAACATCGACATCGGCGGCCCGACCATGGTCCGCTCGGCGGCCAAGAACCACAAGGACGTGGCCATCGTGGTCAACGCCAGCGACTACGCCAGCGTGCTGGAAAACCTCAAGGCCGGCGGCCTGACCTACGCCCAGCGTTTCGACCTGATGCTCAAGGCCTTCGAACACACCGCCGCCTACGACGGCATGATCGCCAACTACATGGGCACCGTGAACCAGGCCGCTGAAACCCTGTCGACCGAAGGCCGCAGCGAATTCCCGCGCACCTTCAACACCCAGTTCGTCAAGGCCCAGGAAATGCGCTACGGCGAGAACCCGCACCAGAGCGCGGCGTTCTACGTGGAAGCCAAGCCTGCCGAAGTCGGCATTGCCACCGCCACCCAGTTGCAAGGCAAGGAACTGTCGTTCAACAACGTGGCCGACACCGACGCCGCGCTGGAATGCGTGAAGAGCTTCGTCAAGCCTGCCTGCGTGATCGTCAAGCACGCCAACCCGTGCGGCGTGGCGGTGAGCCCGGACGCCGAAGGCGGCATCCGCCAGGCCTACGAACTGGCCTACGCCACCGACACCGAATCGGCCTTCGGCGGCATCATCGCCTTCAACCGTGAGCTGGACGCCGCGACCGCCAAGGCCATCGTCGAGCGCCAGTTCGTCGAAGTGATCATCGCCCCTTCGGTCACTGAAGAAGCCCGCGCCATCGTTGCCGCCAAGGCCAACGTTCGCCTGCTGGCCTGCGGCCAATGGTCGGCCGACCGTGTGCCGGCCTGGGACTACAAGCGCGTCAATGGCGGCCTGCTGGTCCAGAGCCGCGACATTGGCATGATCGGCAGCGAAGACCTGAAAGTAGTGACCAAGCGCGCCCCGAGCGAGCAGGAAATCAACGACCTGATCTTCGCCTGGAAAGTCGCCAAGTACGTAAAATCCAACGCCATCGTCTACGCCAAGAACCGCCAGACCATCGGTGTCGGCGCCGGCCAGATGAGCCGCGTGAACTCGGCCCGCATCGCCGCCATCAAGGCTGAGCACGCCGGCTTGCAGGTACAAGGCGCGGTCATGGCCTCCGATGCGTTCTTCCCGTTCCGCGACGGCATCGACAACGCGGCCAAGGTCGGCATCACCGCCGTGATCCAGCCGGGTGGTTCGATGCGTGACAACGAAGTGATCGCCGCTGCTGATGAGGCAGGGATTGCGATGGTATTCACCGGCATGCGCCACTTCCGTCACTAATTTGCTTGATCGTACCCACGCTCTGCGTGGGTACGCAGCCCGGGACGCTCTGCGTCCCTGGACGCAGAGCGTCCGTAGAGGCATTCCCACGCAGAGCGTGGGAACGATCAGCCCCATCAGCGTCATCCGAGGTTTTTGAAATGAATGTTTTGATCATTGGCAGCGGTGGCCGCGAACACGCCCTGGCCTGGAAAGTGGCCCAGGATCCACGCGTGCAGAAGGTTTTCGTGGCACCGGGCAATGCCGGCACCGCCATCGAAGCCAAATGCGAAAACGTCGCCATCGACGTGCTGGCCCTGGAACAACTGGCCGACTTCGCCGAAAAGAACGTCTCGCTGACCATCGTCGGCCCGGAAGTGCCGCTGGTCGCCGGCGTGGTCGATCTGTTCCGCTCCCGTGGCCTGGACTGCTTCGGCCCGACCGCCGGTGCCGCGCAGTTGGAAGGCTCGAAAGCGTTCACCAAGGATTTCCTGGCGCGTCACAAGATCCCGACCGCCGACTACCAGAACTTCACCGAAATCGAACCGGCCCTGGCGTACCTGCGCGAGAAAGGCGCACCGATCGTGATCAAGGCCGACGGCCTGGCTGCCGGTAAAGGTGTGATCGTTGCCATGACCCTGGCCGAAGCCGAAGACGCCGTGCGCGACATGCTCGCCGGCAACGCCTTCGGTGACGCCGGTTCCCGCGTGGTGATCGAAGAGTTCCTCGACGGCGAGGAAGCCAGCTTCATCGTTATGGTCGATGGCAAGAACGTCCTGCCAATGGCCACCAGCCAGGACCACAAGCGTGTCGGCGACGGCGACAGCGGCCCGAACACCGGCGGCATGGGTGCCTACTCCCCGGCCCCGGTGGTGACCGCCCAAGTACACCAGCGCGTCATGGACCAGGTGATCTGGCCGACCGTGCGCGGCATGGCCGAGGAAGGCAACGTCTACACCGGTTTCCTCTATGCCGGCCTGATGATCGACAAGGCTGGTAACCCAAAAGTCATCGAATTCAACTGCCGTTTCGGCGATCCTGAGACCCAACCGGTGATGCTGCGCCTGCAATCGAGCCTGGTCCTGCTGGTCGAGGCCGCACTGGCCCAGGCCCTGGACAAGGTCGAAGCCCAATGGGATCCGCGCCCAAGCGTCGGTGTCGTATTGGCGGCCGGCGGTTACCCCGGCGACTACGCCAAGGGTAGCGCGATCCAGGGCCTGGATGCCGCGGCCCGCCTGGAAGGCAAGGTCTTCCATGCAGGCACGGCGTTGAAGGACGGGCAAGTGGTCACCGCCGGCGGTCGCGTGCTTTGCGCCACCGCCATGGGCGCCAGTGTCGACGAAGCTCAGCAGCAGGCCTACAAGCTTGCCGCCGAGATCGACTGGGAAGGTTGCTTCTACCGCAAGGACATTGGCTACCGCGCCATTGCCCGCGAGCGTGGCGAAAATCTGGAATAACCCAGCCATTCAGCCAGGCAAGGGGCTGCGGCCCTTGCCTGACTGTTCCGGCGCCGCGCATAGTTATACTCTGGCATCAACCTACGAAGGGATTTCGCCGTGCGCTGGCTCAGGATTGCCATAGGCCTTACCGTCACCTTGCTGACGTTGCTCTGCATGCTCCCGGCCCAGGCCGCGCCAGGCAGTGGCTGGGCCGTATTGCTCGACGAACAGGGCGACCTGACGCTGAGCGACATCCGCTCTGCCCGCTACACCAATCAATTCAGCCCCATCGACCTGGACCGTCTCCAGGCCGCCGAGCCCGGCGGGGCATTGTGGTTGCGTTTCCGCCTGGCCCCCGACCGGCATGAACAGATCCTGCGCATCTTCGCGCCCGACCTGTCGCGCCTGAACCTCTACGTGCTGGACGGCGATACCCTGGTTGACCAGCAAGTCAGCGGCAATGCCACGCCGCACACTGAACCTGCGGTCCCCAGCAACGATTTGATGCTGCCCCTGCCACGCAGCGACAAATCGCTGGACGTCTACCTGCGACTGTCCTCGCGCCATGAACTGCGCCCCTACATCACCTTGCAATCGGCAGTCGTGGCCGCGGCCGATCAGAACCAGACACTGATCTATGGGTTGCTGTTCGGCTGCATCGCCATGCTGGTGCTGCATAACCTTACCCGCTACGCCTACACCCGTTCACGCAGTTGCCTGTGGCTGGCAGCCTGTGAAGGACTGCTGATGCTCAGCCTGGCGCTGTTGCTGAATCTGGCCGGAGCCTGGCTGCCCGACTGGCCAGCCGTCCAGACGCCCGGAGCCTACCTGGCCTTGTTACTGACAGCGCCCTGCGGCCTGATGTTCGCCTACCGTTTCTTCGCGCCCCTGGGGCCGCACCCGTTGAATCGGCTGCTGCTGGGGGACATCGTGCTCGTCATGCTGTGCAGCCTGTTGCTGTTGTTCGTCAATACGCTGCCGCTCAATATCATGACCTATGCCCTCGTGGCCCTGGCCGGCCTCAGCATGCTGCTCGTCAGCGCCTGGCACTGGCAAAAGGGCTACCGCCCAGCCCGGCTGTTCGTCGCGGCCATGGTGGTCTTCAACCTGGGCACGCTGATCATCCTTCCGGCACTGCAAGGGCTCACGGAGGTTCCTCCCCAGGGCTTGATCATCACCCTGCTGATCTTCATCTGCATCAGCGGCCTGTTGATGAGTGTCGCCCTGGGTGAGCGCCAGCGCTCGATCAACGAAAGCCGATTCAGCATCAGCCGCGACCTGGCGGCGAGCAATGCCGAGATCAATGCCAAGGCCGAGTTCCTGGCCAAGATCAGCCACGAGATCCGCACCCCGATGAACGGCGTGCTGGGCATGACCGAACTGCTGCTGGGCACGCCGTTGTCGGTCAAGCAACGCGACTACGTGCAGACGATCCACAGCGCCGGCAATGAACTGCTGACCCTGATCAACGAGATCCTCGACATCTCCCGGCTCGAATCCGGGCAGATCGAACTGGACGACGTGCAGTTCGACCTCAATGCACTGATCGAGGACTGCCTGAGTATCTTCCGCGCCAAGGCCGAACAGCAGAATGTCGAGCTGATCAGTTTCATTCAGCCCCAGGTGCCGCGAGTGATCAGCGGTGACCCGACGCGACTGCGCCAGGCGCTGCTGAGCCTGTTGGAAAACGCCCTGAAGAAAACCGACGAGGGCGAAGTGCTGATCGTCGTCGCCCTCGACGAGCGCAGCAATCAGCCGCGCCTGCGCATCGCCGTGCAGGACAGCGGGACGCCGATGGACGCCGAAGAGCGCGACACGCTGATGCACGCCGAGCTGCACAGCAAGAATTTCCTGTCGGCCACGCGCCTGGGGGGCAACCTGGGCCTGGTCATCGCCCGTCAGTTGATCATCCTGATGCACGGGGAATTCGGTATCAAAAGCGGCAGCAACCAGGGCAGTACCTTGTGGCTGACCTTGCCGCTGGACCCGGATCGCCTCGAACATCCGACTGCCGACCTCGATGGCCCGTTGCAAGGGGCGCGGGTATTGATCGTCGACGACAACGACACCTGCCGCAAAGTACTGGTGCAACAGTGCAGCGCCTGGGGCCTGAACGTCAGTGCCGTGCCATCGGGCAAGGAAGCCCTGGCGCTGCTGCGCACCAAGGCGCACCTGCGCGATTATTTCGACGTGGTGTTGCTGGACCAGAACATGCCAGGCATGACCGGCATGCAACTGGCGGCCAAGATCAAGGAAGACCCGAGCCTGAACCACGACATCCTGTTAATCATGCTCACCGGTATCAGCAATGCACCGAGCAAGATCGTCGCACGCAACAGCGGGGTCAAGCGCATCCTCGCCAAACCGGTGGCCGGCTATACCCTCAAGACCACCCTGGCGGACGAGCTGAACCAGCGCAACCGGGGCCAGGCGACGAATGTACAGGTGAACGCCGGCCCTCCCCTCCCGGTGAAAGTGCCGAGCGATTTCCGCATCCTGGTGGCCGAGGACAACAGCATCTCCACCAAGGTCATCCGCGGCATGCTCGGCAAGCTCAACCTGCAACCCGACACCGCCAGCAACGGCGAAGAAGCCCTCAAGGCCATGAAGGAGCAGCGTTACGACCTGGTCCTGATGGACTGTGAAATGCCGATCCTCGACGGGTTTTCCGCCACCCAGCAATTGCGCGCCTGGGAAATGGGCAACCAGCGGACCCGTACGCCCGTGGTGGCGCTCACCGCTCACATCCTGGCCGAGCACAAGGAACGCGCCCGCCAGGCCGGGATGGACGGGCACATGGCCAAGCCGGTGGAGCTGTCACAGCTACGCGAGCTGATCGAGCATTGGGTGGCCCAGCGTGACCAGCAGAACCAGACCGTCGCGCATTCGTCCGAGGGCGTCCGCTGACGCCCGGAGCCCTGTTCAACATTTCAACGCATGAATATTACGGGTCGTCTCGGCGATAACGGCGCGCAGGACTTTTTCCCGGAACATTGAGTAATGCAGCGTGTTGAACGTCACGACCGCCATTTCTTCATGGCTGGTTTGCACAACCTCCTCTATCGGCCAAAAAAGGAAGGTCGAGAGCGTTTTACGAATGCTGAATTGCTTGTGGTAAAGCGCGACCTCTATTCGCCCAGGCGATTTCGGCAGGCAGGGAACCACCTGGAAGAACGCCGAATCATGCTGCAGGCTTGCCCGTTCGAATGCCTCAAGGGCATTGGGGTGGCGCTTCAGGGCGCCAATCGAATCAGTCGCCGAGCGCGCAAAGCGTTCATCGAATGACTGGGAGATTTGCCGGGCAACACTCTCGGCCATTGACCCCTCGCCCGCCTGTCCAGGCCTGAGGGGACGCGCCGAATCCCACCCCAGGTACCTGAGCGTGTTCCTGTAGTAGTTGAACCAACTGCCCACCAAACCGTCCTGATAAGCCGACCGCGTTGCCAACTGGGCATACAGGTTGCTCAGACAGATGTCTTCGCGATCCTGGGGAGACAACCCCTGGCCGAACGACACGAGGCTTGCCCCCACGACAGCAGCCGGCGCGGGATCGCTGCTGTGAAACAGGCGCTCGCCGGCCTGTAGGCGTTCGCTATTCATCGCGCGCCCCCCGTTCAACGTCGTCGGAAATATCAAAGACATGCTTCGTTGGCTTATCACCCAGCTTCCGTACGATCGCACCGCGCAGGGGAGCGTAAAGCTCTTTCGATAAGTTGGCCTGAAAGCATCTGGACTGAAGATTACCGACCACATTGGCGACGGACAGGCACTGACCGAGGGGGTTGGAGATAGCCCGTTGCGTGGTCTCATAGCTCAGGGAAATGCTGCTCAGCAAGGGGGCTCGCCGGGCCAGAATCACTTGCAGGCAGACCCTGCCAACGGCTTCATCGGTCTCTGACGGTGGCACGGGCTCCTTGCGCTTGCAGGTCTGCTCGCGCAGTTGCTCGATGGCCGGCAGGGTACCGGGCAACTGCGCGACACGGTTCAACAGGCGAGTGACTTCATCGGCCACTGTAGGATCGACATACTCCCCCAGTCGACGCCCTAGCCAGTGCGCCGCATTGAAGTTGGATTGCTCATCGAGGGTGAAGTTGTCCCATGCTGCAGTCTTTTGCAACCAACCGTTCTTCAAGACGTCACGGTACTCGTCATACCATATTTGTGCCTGGGTATAAGCCGGATACTTCTTGTTGGCGACCAACTGCGCGAACAATACCGAATCCAACACATCACTTTTTTCCTGCCCGGCCATATCCGGAGACACGATCACGACAGCGCCAGCATTAATAAAAACCGAATAACCATTATTCATTGCAATCACCTGGTTATTTTTATGATTGGCGACTACGGTGTAGTCGCCAGGTGGATACACAAGATCAGAGTTCGTATGCTTCGATTTTCTTCTGGGCGCGATCGCCGAGTCTTTCGATAATGGTCGCACGTGTACGGTTAATAACGGACGGCACCATGGTCATGTGGCTTTCACCGCGATACAAGTCAACCGAACTGCTGTCCCAATTAACGAACAAGACCTGGGTCTGGTTCGTGCGCTTGATGAAACGCACGGCTCCCAGTGCCATGATGACTTCGCCATGCGGCGTCTCATGGCAGGCGGCGACGCCAAACCCTCCCGCACCAGACTCCTGGATGTTCTGGTCAAACACCCGGAGCGGCCTGTCACGGGTTTGCAAGGCCGCGATGGCATCGCTGGCGACCTTGAGCATCAGCATTGACGCCGGCCCGGGCACCGCGGCGGCCGTCACCGCCGACCCCAGGATCCTCAGCACCAGTTGGTCCATCTTGAAGCTCTTGCCCGAGGCGGCAACCGCGTCGTAGTACTTCTGCAGTATCGTCCAGCCGCAATCCTGCATCACTTGCAGGAAAAGTTGATACCACTCCTTACCCTGCTCATCACGTGGGTAGCGCTTATTAGCCACTAACGAAGCAAACAGATAAGAGTGCTGGATATCCGCCTGGTTTTGTTCGGACATTCCCGAAACAAAAGCCAGGATACCGTCACCCACAATCGAAGCGCGATCCGGTTTTTCCGGATAGTCAGCCGTCTCGCCAGGACGCACAATAAAAGCACGCGTCGACAACTCAAACGCCTCCGGCTCAACATCATAAGCACTCAAGCGCCCCAGACGATCAGCCAGGGTTACAACAGAATCATATTTAACGTTCATACTATTTCCTTATTTAATCAAGATCATCCTTGGATCCGAGAATTGAACTTACGCAACCCACCCCATCACAACAAGCGCGCAACTGTAACCGTAAATAATCAAATTCAATGGCGTACAATCACCTGTAATGAAGTGGCATTTTCCTGGACTTGCATCTCGCCCTTGCCACGAGCCGACAGACATCCCGACGCCTGATAGACTCCACGTCAAATTCATTCGTCGCGAGCCTCAACCATGCTCCATGTGCTGTTCAGCGTTTACCTGAAGATGCTGGTGCTCTATAGCCCCTTCTTCGTGCTGTCGTGTTTTATCGGCCTGACTCGCGGCTATTCGCGCAAGGAACAACGCCGCCTGGCCTGGAAGGTTGCGACCGCGACGCTGGTCTCCAGCGTGTTGCTGTATTTGTTCGGGCGGGTGATTTTCAGCGTGTTCGGCATCACTGTGGACGCCTTCCGTATCGGCGCCGGCAGTGTGCTGTTCATTTCGGCCCTGGGCATGGCCCAGGGCAAGTCGGCCGTACAGACCGACAACGTGCAGCAGGACGTGACCATCGTCCCACTGACCATACCGTTGACCGTCGGCCCCGGCACCATCGGTGCCCTGCTGGTGATGGGCGTGAGCCAGCCGCACTGGGACGACAAACTCATGGCCATCATCAGCATCGCCCTGGCCAGTTTCACCGTCGGCGTGGTGCTTTACCTGTCCAGCCGCATCGAGCGGATCCTGGGTGACCAGGGCTTGCAGATCGTCAGCCGGCTGATGGGTTTGTTTGTCTGTGCGCTGGCGGCGCAGATCATCTTTACCGGCGTGAAAGGCTACCTGGTACCGTAGCCATCATGGCATGCTCAAGCGCACCTTGGGCTTGCGCCGGCTGAACCTCCTGCTCAGCACCTCCCGGCGATGTACGCCCAGATATTCCTCGATGTCCTGCCTGAACGCTTCATAACGCGCGGGGTTGAAGGTCACGAACGATTTACCGCGGAAGATCTCCCGCGCCGAAGATTGCCAGTTCACGAAAACCACACCGCCGTTACTCGAAGTACCGGACTGTTTGATCGAGGCGGACGAGGCGATCAGGATTCCGTTGGCCAACTGCTCGCAAGGAATGACCGACAAACGCGCGCCTTCGGCCACCTTGACCTGGCTGTTGAACAGACGCATGGTCTCCTCATCCCGCTTCAAACCGTCAATCGTGGTGCTCACCACGGTACCCAGCACCGTCGCCGCCGGAACGCTGGCCTTCACGCCATCGATGATCCCCTTGACGATATCGCTGATCACGAAGTCCATGTCCACCCGCCGGGAACTCTCGGAGTAACGGGTGTAACCGTCATCGGCAACGAAACACCCGAGGTCTTGCAGGCATTGGATAAACGCGTCGTACCACGCCCGCGTATTTTTGCCGCCAGGAACTTCAAAGTTGGCCTCCATCATCGCCATGGTCATCAGGTTCTCCATGATCGCCATATTGTTGAGCGACATGTTGTTGCCATAGCCCACGAGCGCATCCCCCAACATGAGCGCATCCAGGTCCTTGTTCGGATTGTCATGCATCTGCACCACGGACCTGCGTACACGTCGACCCGCAGTGGCCAGCGCCTTACGCTTGTTGATACGTGCCTGGATCAACTCAACACTTTGCGCCACACTGGCTCCACTTTCGAACTGTTCCATAAAAACCTCCTTGGTTATATATAAGCCCGCTCCTGCGGACCGACTTCAATCTAATTTATTATTTTCAGGAACAACAACACTGACTGATTGCAGAATATTAACCCGCGCATGCCTTCAAATATCCAGACTCAATTCCACTGCCGACTTAATCAAGACCCACGTTCATCATTGCACTTCCAACAAGCCAAACAACACACTTACTCTTGGCGGAAATATTATGAGCAATGAATTATTAACCGGATTGGTCACCGGCCCTAACCTGTTTTCGTATATTGGCGCACCCTCCCTGCAAGACCACGATGACATCGCCGATTGCAACAATATCGCTACCCGATCAGCCGACCTCGGCCATCATCGCTATGTAAATCCCAGGGGCTGGTTCGAAGAATATGCCCGCACCTTGAGTTTCCTCGGCTGGTCGCTGTATGGCGACTCCATCCATACGCGCACACAACATCTCGTCTCGGGCTCCGTGGCGGATTTCCTGGTGCAGAGCGCCCACGCCATGAGGGATGCACAGCAGGCCAACGCAATGATCGATACCCTCGACACACTAAAAACCAATCACCCGGCCATCCTGTCCTTTGACAACGAAACCCAGGAAGGCGAGACCTTTCAAGTCGTCCCGGCCCGCTACGACTCACAAGGCAACCTTCATATCGCCCTGTTCAAACTCGAACTGAGCGTCGAGGTAAAGAGGCGCAGCTTCCTGTTCTGGAACTGGGAAGAGCGTTCAGCCAGGATCGTTCAACGCAAAGCGTTCCTGAAATTGGACCGAAGCGAACTCGACAACAAAAGGACACTTATCAACAAAGTCCTGGATGAACACTTGATGAGACGTTTTACCTTGAGAAGGAACGTCTCGTGAAACATTGATACTTCCAGGCCTGGCGCGGCGCAACGTCTTTACGGAATGACGGCCAACCAAAAAAGAGTTGTCGACTAACACACCGACAACTCCTTTTTACTTAAAACCTAACCCTGGATAACGGCCTTGGTTCAACCCACCGTATTGGTCTCCACCGCATACGTTTCATCCGACAACGCTTGCAGCAGGACACCATTCTGGAGATCCGGCAGGGCATCCAGGCGCTGCACCAGTGTCGAAACGGCATAGTGTTGCCCCCCGCCGAAGCTGAGCAACACGTCGCCACGCAAATTGACATCGGCCGCATACACCTCTCGAAAAATCACACTGTGACCGCTGTTCGGATCGATGATCACCAGGTGCTCATGAACCTTGCTCAGCCATAACTGGTCCGGCTCATCCAGCTCCCAGATCAACTTGCCGGGGATGGTCACCGCGTTGCCCAGGGAATGTCGGCAGTCGAGGACCACCGACTTGACTCTCAACCAGGCTGCTTTTGACAACCGGTAACTCACCGCGCCCTGCCCCATGCGCAGGATCAGGATCTTGACGTCATCCGGCATCAACGGCAGCAGATCATCGATCTTCGCTTCGTGACCCTCGACGACCATCACCTCACCTTCACGCTGGACATAGCTGAGCGGCCCGCCATGGCCCATGCCTGGCAAGGACAATAGCGTTCCGCTCCTGCTTTCGTGCAACAGGACGTTGGTCTGCCGCTGGGTCCCCAGTACCTCGAAAGATTCAGGGATGGCGGCCTTGGGAACCCGGATGACACGTTCAGTCCCGGTGACATACCACTTCAGGTCATCGGGATCGCCCACCGACAGCAGTGGGCTGGAGAACGCACGGGCGGTCAATTGCCTGAGCCCCTCGATCACCCGCCCCCCCTTGAGTGACGACCCACTCCTGAGTGACACCGGTCACCAGCGCCGGCGCCTGGTCACGCAGCAGGACCTCCACGCCTTCGAATGTCACGCCGCGCAGGCCCGCGCCATCGGCCGTCAACTCGACAAACTGCCAGGGCGACCACTCACGCTGGGGGTGGGGCAGCACATCCGCCTCCAACAATTGCGAACCCTGGCCAAAGGCAGCGTCCAGCTTCTGCGGATCGATAAAGGCCTGGCGATAGACCTCGCCGCTCGCCACGTCGAGCAACCAGGCGGCCTCGCCGTCCGGGGTTGCGCCCAGCAGCCGCAGCTCCGTGGTGCTGCCCAGGTCAGCCAGCAGCAACCGGTTGCCGACGTACCAGGCGCACAACCGCTCGTCACCGCTGAAGTTGGTCAAACCGATCAGGGCAAGCGTTTTGTTCCTGTGCTGCAGGACCAGCGCATCCAGGGCCGTCCACCATTGTGCCCGGTCCTTGAACCACTGTTCCCTGACACCGCCCAGCGCCAGGTCGCCTCGGCCACTCAGGTTGTAGAACACGCCATTCGAGGTCAGCGCCACGTAGCCACTGTCAACGGCGATGACATCCTCCAGGCCGGGGGCACGCGCCCAGCGGTTGGCCCAATGCCCCCCGGCCCTCTACCAGCGTACGCCGCCGGCCGCACAGCTCCTGTTTGAGCCGGTCATAGATGACAAATACATCGCTGTCGTCCGGCGGTGCGAGCAGCGTCAGGTCGGTCATGTTCTTGATCGAGTCGGGCCATCCATGTGGCTGGTTTCGTCGCGGCGAAGGACGAATGATCAGGCGGTCACTGCGGCGAACCCAGGCCATGTCCCGCCACTGTGCATCGAACTTCCAACAGATCGAAACGAAGGGGGCCGGTTGCCAATTGACGGTGACGAACGAGTCCTCAGGATGGGTACTCGGTGTGAAGGGCAGGCTGTCACCCAGTACCTGCGACCAGTCGGCCAGCGTCTCGCTGGCACTCAAGACCGGTTCCATCGCCAGATCCAGCTCTCGTGTGATCGAACTGAGCAGCAGTTGCCCGTCATGGATCAGATACACCAGCACATCGACGCTCTGGTCCGCGCGGGTGTTTTGCTGGACGACATGAATCACCCCCTGCGCGTCCGCCTCGACGCTCTTGATGGTGCTTGCCAGGTTGCTCGTACTGCGCAACCAGTAACGATGGCTCACCAACCCAGTGACTGCATCGACTTGCCAGATGATCACGTTCTGCGGGTCGTAGAAATAGCAGGAGTCGCCGACCACTGCCCTCAGCACCGCGTCCTCGACACCCAGCAGATCGTCGCGAATGTAAAGAAAGCGGTCCTCCTTCGCGTCATACCAGGCCGTGACGTAGCGAGGCTCGTCCGGGTCCTCAAACGGAATGAGGTGGTGGTGAATCGGTGTGTACGCCATCGCTAGACGGTGGTCTCGAGCCAGGGCCTTGAAATGATCCTGCAACGCTTGCTGATCCATGTCGGGCGGTGCGTCCAGTTCCAAAAGCACGAGCGTGCGGTTGAGCACATCAACCTTGAATACTTGATTGTCGGCAAGCCGGAGTAAAATTTCGTGACGCCACCCTCCTACGATCGTTACCTGAACATCGTCGATGAAGAACTGATCGTGACGCTCAATCCTGATCTCTTTCTCCGAGGCCCAAGAGGCGTCCATAAACCAAGTGGACACCTGCAGGCTCGTCGACTCCAGGCTCAGCTTCACGCCGGGATGAACGACCAATGCGCATCGTTTGCCGGCCCCCTGGATTTTATAAGCGATCATGTTGTGCCAAATCGGGGGAATGAGAGGCACCACCAGTGAACGGTCAGCACTATCGAGCAATACGTCGATCACCGTTGGCCGATAATCGGGAACCATGCGCCGGACGATGTATTCACTGGGAAACGAATAAAAGGAAAACTGAAATTGCCAGCTGCCGTCCGCTTTTCTTTTCTCCAGGCGCCGTGCCGTGTCGAACCCGGTGTCATGACGCGATGTCGCGAATGGCAGGGCGATGTACTCATAGCGGTAACAGGTTTGCGGTGTGCAGGGCAGTACGATGACTTGGCCGGCTGGTGGCTTGAATGCAACTTGACCCGGCAGACCTAGATCTCGACGGATGTTAATGGCCCGATCGTAATCGAGTTCTATCGTCGGCACCCCAAAATGATCGCGTTGCGGATAGAGCTTGGGGCTGTCCAGCATCAATGCGCCCCGAGTCAGATCCAGCGCCTGGACGATCAACGACGAGCGCGGCAGCCATGCACCCTGCCTGGCATCAAAGTGGTACGCCTGCAGATGAGCCTTGGCGATTTCATCGAATAACAACCCGACCTCTTTGGCTTCTTCGGCAATGGTGGCGAAGCCGCGGGCCAATGCCGCGACCCCCACCGCCAACCCACCGAGCATCACCGCGGCGCCGCCCAGCATTGCGCCGGCCGTCGTGGCGCCAACCGCGTAGGCACTCACCGACAACACCAGGCTGGCGGAGTCGAAAGCCAGCTGGGTGCCGAACTGAGCGCGTTCGACGTCGTTGTGGGCCGTCGCCAACTGGTAGATGTCAAACCCGACATTGGCCAGTTGCAGCAGCCCCCCTGTGGCTTCACTGACACTGGACCCCAGCGCCGCCTTGACCACTGGCGCGACGGTACGGGCAATCAGTTTCTCTTCGGCCAGTGCCTGCCGAACCAGGCCGACCAGGCCGGCGATATCCGCCACGACGCCATGCACCAACTGCGCGTAGTTGACATAGGCGTGCAAGCGCACCGCCAGGGTCAGGGGCCGACCCGATCCTTCCTGGCCGCGCAACGCGTTCATCAGCGCTTGTATGGCGAAACCGGCGTTCAGCGTGTGGACGCTCCCCACCTCGGTGGGGTCGCTCGGCACGAAGGGTTTGTTGGCCAAGGCTGAAAACTGTTCCGAGAGGTAGCTTTTTATCCGCAGGAGCCGATGGTCATCCGTGACCACCCGTACCAGTTGCTCTGGATTGGCCGGATCGATCAGGCTCACCCGGTACGACCCGTCCGGCGAGACCTCCAGCGTATCGAACAACGGCACAAGGTGCGCCGCCAGCTGGTTTTCCTGCTGGAGGCGGCTCGTCGCTTGCTCGATCTGCTGGCTCCACCAATGGCCATCCAGCGCCAGCAGACAGCTGCCCAGTCGAGGATTGTTTTGCAGCGACTGTCCACGGGCGCTGGCCAACCGCTGTCTCACAGGGCGTTGCGACTGCCCAGGCAAGGCGCCGGGTTGCAGCAGTTTCGAAACCTCAATGGCGCCTGGCAATACCTGCCTCGACACCCGTGCACCTTCCAGTTCGACCAGGTCGAAAGTCGGCCGCGCCGCATCGCCATACGCCGCGTAATGGCTGGCCATGTCCTGTTGGAGGAAGAACCGCTCCAGCGCCTGCCTGAACAAGGTCGGATGTTCGAACTCAAACACACCGAAATTCGGATCGTAGAAGTGATAGGTGCTGCGCTCACCCTCCACGGTCTTGGCCACCAGCATGGCGTGGTTATCGGAGTTGAGCATCAGCGTGCTGGTGGTTGTCCTGGCTTGCAGGATATCCACGACCTCACTCAGGTCCGAGCGCGCCAGCGCACTGCCCACATCGCCGAGCTGCACATCGCGCAACGCCTCCACGCTGTTGAGGAAGGCCACCGAATCGCTTGCCCCCGGTTCGAGCACCGCGAGGTAGAAACGCTCACGCAAGGTGTTGACCGCAGCCTTGCCTTGCGACACGGCCGCCGCCATGGCGAGGGCCAGGGGATAGCAACGTCCGCCGACCCTGTCACCCTCACCCTGGAGCAGCAGATCCTGCGGTACAAGCTTGTTCGTGGCGGCCTCGAAACCGTTCAGGACAGTACCAAGGCGTTCGATGATCCGGACGCGGTACTCAAGCTGCGCCACCTGACGAATCCGGGCCACGTGCTGGCCCCATTGGCGCAACGTCAACGGCTGCTCCAACGCGGTTTTCTTCAAGCCCAAGGCGGTTTCGCCATGCCTCGGTAACGCATCGGTAGCGCTGGCCAACCCGGCCAGGAAGGCCGGCGCCTGGCGCTGGAGCAACGCTTGTTCGATCGCCGCATAACGGCCAGCGGTTCCGTGCGTGGCGAGGTTGTTGGCCAGGTTATCCAACGCCGGGCGAGCCGCGTCGAAGCTGCGGTTATCCAACGCCTTCGCGCCACTCAGGCCTCCCAGCAGCAGACGCTGCAAGGGGCTCAGCCGAGCGACTTCGAAACGGTCGCTGGCCAGGCGCTCCAGCAGTTCAGCGATCGACAGCTGTCGCGTCTGCGAATCGCTCACCGATGCGGGCGGCAACGCATAGGCGCTTTGATCGCGGATCGACTGACGCTCATCAAAACTCAGCGGGATGGGTTTATCGAAGATCACCTCACCGTTATGGCGCTGGCTCATCATCTGCATGAACGGCTCACCCAGCTCATCGGCCAGATGCTGCAACAGCTCGGTAGACAGTACATGCCTCCCCTCGATCACGGGCCAGCCCTCATCGAACTGGAGGGCGCGGTATTTGAGCAGCTCTGCCATATCACCCGCATAACGAGCCTTGAACTGCCCCTCCTGCCAGCGTTTTTTTTCGTCGATCAGCCATTGCGCGGTGTCACGCGCGTTCTCTTTCCAGGAGTGATCCAACTCCTCCTCCGTCGCCCGGTTGACCGTGGCGACGGCCTTGATCGCCACCTCCGCCTGCCACTGTTCGGCGGTTTGAGGGGTGAAGTGGGTGCGTTGGTAGTCCGCCATCCCCTGGCGCATGGCGGCGGGACCGGTGAGATAGATCGTGCCTTCGCTCTGGGGGCGGATGCCATCGCTGTAGTAGGCGGCGGCCGCCTCCACCAGAAAAGCCGCGGCCAGTTCAATGTCCGGCGGCAGCTCATGCAATGCACCGAACACCTGCGTCGCGGCCTGGCGCGCCAGATCGCTCATGGCCTTGACGTCGACTAGGCTGACGTTTTGCTCATCGGCCAGGCGCGCGGTGGCGTCGACGATTTCATAGTTGAGCCGCAAACGCTCGATCACGCTCTTGAGCATCGCCGCCCCGGGGTGGGCCATCAGGAATGCGTTGCCCACCACGTGCTGTTCGACGACAGCACGCAATTCGTCCGGTCGGGCCAGGCGCTCCGCCGGGGGGCGAAAGACGCGATTCAACGCCGGTCCGCTTTTAGCGAAACGCTCGAGCGCTTCGCGATGCTCGGCTGGAATCTCGTTGGCGTAGTCCGTGTATTTATTGCGCTGGGCCTGGCGGCCGGGCATCCATTCGGGGTTTCGATCCAGCAGTAACTGCAGCACGCCCAGCCGCGCATCCGTCTGGAACGCCCGGATGTCCACCTCGCCCAGCTTTTCCGCCAAGGGCGGCAGGCCATCGACATCAGCGTAGCTGCCACCCTCGGCGAACAAGGCTTCGAAACGCACGATATCGGAGCCCCCGGCAAGCATGCCACGCAGACTGATCTCGCGTTCGTAGGCATCCTGCAGATGCAGTGGCAATTCACCGCTGGCCAGATCGCGCAGTCCCAGGCTGCCCTCGGCCAACGCTTCGAGGCTGAGCCGGTTATCGTGCCTCAGGGCCACCAGTCGTGCCTTGTCCTGGCCGTAAGCCCGAACCAGCAGATCGATTCTCGCGTCATCGGCGCTGCCGCCGTTGTTCACCGCCTCGGTGATATGGGCGTACATCTGCTGCTTCAGGACGATCGCGCGTTCTTCATAACGGTCGCCCAACGCCAAGGCATCGACACTGTTTTCTGCGCCATTGAGCATGGCATCAGCCTTGGCCGCTTCGACAATGATCCGGTTGGTTTCATAGGCCAGCAGTGCATCGCTGTCATACCAGAGACTGATGCGATAACCCTCCGGGCCCAGCACCTGTTTCCAGACATTGATGTAGTCACGCTGGATCGCTCCGACGCCGCCGCCCAGCCAGACCAAATGCAGTTTTTTTGGCACCTCGGTGGCAGGCACTTTCAATTGTTCGACGCTATTGCGCAGGCGCGTTTCAAAACCCTCTATCTTGTTGTAGGCGTGCGTCAGATCCGCGGCCTCGGCAACTTCCGGCAACTCAGGCGTACGCCGCCGCCTGCTGTTTCCCCGCAAGGCCCCCACGGCCTGTTTGAGCAACCCTAATGGCTCCAACATTTGTGGAGAATCGAGCAAGGCGATACAACCGAAGTAATAGCGCAACACCGCTTCATATTCATCGGTGCCCTTGTGGGTTATTAATGCCTGTTCAAGATCCTTAAGCCTCAACAACCCCACAAAATCGACGTAGCTGCCCGTCGATGAAATTCCAGATTTACTCATGGACAACACTTCCATTTATTGTATGTAAATAGCCAGGACAGCCCTCAGGCGCCTGAACATCAACAAGTTGAACGACACGCATCCATGCGCTGACAACCCATGAATCAGTGGTCTGATTAATTAACTGACCTTATCCAGGGCCGTGACGACCCGCAAAGTCAAAACGAACATAACCCTCATCAAGACCGCGCTCAACCACTAAGGAATTCAATAAATGTCCAGCGGCGAACGTTCATATTATTTCCTCACAACTTGGCATTCGAAACATTAGAACTTTCGACCTGCAGCCAATAAATCAGCCAACTAACGTCAGGACTTATTACATTCCGAAAAAACCGGATACAGGCACGCAGACCGATACCCGGGTGCACTCAGGGGCGGGAATCAGGAAGCGGTGGCCCAGGCAGGCCACCGGAGTTCATCAGAGCGGTTTACTGCCGTACCAGCGCGGGGTGTACACCCAGTCACCGCCTTCGGCACGAGGGAAGACACAGGTCGTGGAAGAACCGATCAGCACCATGGTGCGCATGTCCACCTGATCCGGGGTCAACTGCCCCAGCGTCGTGACGCGCAGTGTCTGGCCCGGGCGTCCGATGTCGCGTCCCAACACCACCGGTGTCTGCGCCGTACGATGGTGCGCGACGATTTCCAGCGCCCGCCCCAATTGCCAGGGTCGAGAGCGCGAGATCGGGTTGTAGAACGCCAGGGCCAGATCCGCCTCGGCGGCCAGGTCCAGGCGTTTTTCGATGATCGACCAGGGCTTGAGGTTGTCCGACAGCGACATCACGCAAAAGTCATGGCCCAGCGGCGCCCCAGCCTGGGCGGCGGTGGCCAGGGAGGCCGAGACGCCGGGAAGGATTTGCAGGTCGACGGCGTGCCATTGGACATCCGTCGATTCGTGCAACGCTTCGAGCACAGCGGCGGCCATGGCGAACACGCCCGGGTCACCGGATGACACCACCACGACCGAGCGGCCCTGGGCCGCCAGTTCGAAGGCATGGCGGGCGCGCTGCATTTCTTCGCGGTTGTCGGTGCAGTGCTGCACCTGATCGGCCCGGAACGGCCCGGCCATGCGCACGTAGGTTTCGTAGCCCAGCACATCGGTGGCGCGGTCGAGTTCGGCGCGTACCGCCGGCACCATCAGCTCGGCCGCCCCTGGGCCAAGACCGATCACCGCCAGGCGCCCGCGCAGGCGGCCGACCTGTCGAGGGTCGAGGGGCTGCTCGGTCACAGCGACGGCATGCTCGCCCAATATGCGAATTGACGCCGGTTGGTCGAGGGTTTCGCTCAGCCACTGGCCGACGTCACCAGCGACCGGCGCGAAACGCAGCGGCACGTTCAAGGAAGATGCGACCTCATGCAATTCTGGCCGGGCCATGTCGCTGTCCGCCGCCAACAGGCATGCCAGCGACCGCACGGCGAGGTCGGCCTTACGCAAAGTCTCGCCAATGGCCGGCGACGCCCCCGCGCTGATCGCCACGACGACATTGCGCGGATAAATACGCAGCTCATCCGCCGCAGGCGTGCCCGCGGCGCTGTCGATGCGGATCGCCAGCCGGGCCTGTTCATCCTCGGGCAACTGCGCCTGGTCCAGCCACGGCGCGGCCCCCTCGATGCGTACCGATTCGCCAGCGAGCAGATCGGAGACGAAACGCTTGCCCTGCTCCAGATCGCCAAGGCGGTAGCCGCTCGGCGGATTGAGCAGGCAAGTGCCGAAACGCAATTCGCCGCTGGTGGTGATGGCCGGCACGACTTGCAGCGTTTGCGCGATGTCGCGGGCCATGACATTGACCCCACCCAGGCCGCCCAGCAACGGCACCACGGCGCTGCCATCTTCGGCCACCGCCAGCACCGGCGGCTCGACGCCTTTTTCCAGCAGCAGCGGCGCCAGGGTGCGGATGACGATGCCGGCGGCGCACAGGGCGATGATTGGCGTGTCGTGCTGGTAGAGCTCACGCAACGTCGCGCCAAACTCCAGGTATTGACGATCACCCTCGACCCGTCCGGCCAGGCCATGGATCAAGGCGTCGGGGTAACGCTGCTGAATCCGTCGGGCGGTTGCCAGGCTGCCGGGGCCGAGGATGACGATGGCCGGCGTCTTGGCGGCCATCAACCCTGCCACCGTTCGCCCGGCACGATGATCAGCGAGAAGTACGGCGAAGACATCGGCTCGACGTCATCCAACGGCACGATTTTCTGGTTGGCCATGGTCGCTCGCTCGACGTACAGCGCTCGCCCGTCCATGCCCAGTTCCTGAAGCACCTGGCGAACCTTGGGGAAATTGCGCCCCAACTTCATGATCACCGCCGCATCGGCGTCGGCCAGGCGACGCTTGAGATCATCGTGGGGCAAGACGCCGGAAAGCACCGACAGGCTCTGGTTGCGATAGACCAGCGGCGCACCGAGCACCGAAGCGCCGCCGAGCATCGAGCACACCCCGGGAATGACCTCGGCGTCATAGCGCTCGGCCAGGCGATCGTGCAGGTACATGTAGGAGCCGTAGAAAAACGGATCGCCCTCGCAGATCACCGCCACGTCGCGACCGGCATCCAGGTGCACGGCCAGCTGTTCGGCGGCCGTGTCGTAGAAATCGGCGATCACTTGTTCATAGGACAGCGGTGCCGGCAGCGCTTCGGTGGTGACCGGGTAGACCAGCGGCAGCAAGGTCTGCTCAGCCTGCAAATGGGCTTCGATAATGCCGAAGGCGTTGCCCTTCTTGCCCTTGGCAACGAAGTACGCCACCACGGGCGATTCACGCAGCAGGCGCAGGGCCTTGACCGTAATCAGTTCCGGGTCACCGGGGCCCACGCCGAGGCCGATCAGACGTCCAGGCTGCTGCATCATTCAATCTCCGTGGCGAGGGCATTGACGGCCGCGGCGGCCATGGCGCTGCCGCCGAGACGGCCTTGCATGATCACGAACGGCACACCACGGCTGTCGGCCGCCAGCATCGCCTTGGACTCGGCGGCACCGACGAAGCCCACCGGAAAGCCGAGGATCAATGCCGGTTTCGGTGCGCCGGCATCGAGCATTTCCAGCAGATAGAACAGCGCGGTCGGTGCGTTGCCGATGACCACGACGCTGCCTTCCAGGTGCGGGCGCCACAGCTCCAGGGCAGCGGCCGAACGGGTGTTGCCCAGCTCAAGGGCCAACGCTGGCACGCTTTCGTCGCGCAGGGTGCAGATCACCGGATTGTTGGCCGGCAGGCGAGCCCGGGTCACGCCCTCGGAAACCATCCGCGCATCGCACAGGATCGGCGCACCGGCGGCCAGCGCCTGGCGCCCGGCCGTGCCTGCGCCCTCGGAAAACTGCAAGCCATCGATGGCCTCGACCATGCCGCAGGCGTGGATCACCCGCACCGCGAGTTTTTCCAGGTCGGCCGGAATGCGCGCCAGGTTGGCTTCGGCGCGGATGATCGCGAAGGAGTTGCGATAGATCTCCTGACCGTCGCGGATGTAATCAAGCATCAAGGGGGCTCCGGGAGCGAGCGTCGAGCCAGTGGCCGAGCGCTTCAATAGTTAGATTGTGTGCCTGCAACGCGCCGAAACCCGGCAGCGTGGCATCGCGAAAATACAGGTCATAACGACCGGGGGCGACCGCCAGCAAGGTGGCAGGCGCGACATGGGCTGCCGCGCAGGAACGCGGGCAGCCCGACAGATGGACTTTCAGGGTCTGGCCCTGGCGTTGCAGCAGCTCGGCCAGTTGGCGGGCATCGGCCTTGGTGTCGGCCAGGGCTTTGCCACAGCCACTGGAGCCGGTGCAGGCGATGAGCTGCGCCAGGGGTTGATCGAGCGAGCACAACAGGCCCAATCCTTCAAGCCGCGCCAGCACTTGGTCGGCGTCCTCGCTGCGCACATTGGGCAGCAGCAGGCTCTGCCAAGGGGTGAAACTAAGGCTTTCGTCGCCCTTCTCCCGCGCCAATTGCGCCGCTCCCCGCAGCATGACCGCATCGAGCCGCCCCAGGGGCGCCGCCGCGCCGACGTAGACACGGTCGTCGTGCTGGGGATGAACACCGAGGTGCAGTCCATCGATGGACGCATCCCGCTGCCAATCCAGGCACGCTTGCAGGGGCACACGACGGGCCAGCCGGGTCATGAACTCATCCACAGAGACTTCAGCCAGCAAGTGGCGCATGCGGATCTGGTCCGGGCGGGCCAAGTCGAGGAACAACTCCAGCACCGCCACCACCAAGGCATGCCCCTGGGTCAGGGGCACCTTGCCCGCCGGTTTATCCAGCGGGGTGCCGGCCAAGCCGAAGGCCAGCCAGGGCTCGCCGTTACGGACAAGGGCCGAGAGCCACAAGTCGTGGTGATGTTCGAGCATCGCCAACGCTTCCCCACCGTCCAGTTGCACGGCGAACTTGGCCGACAGTTCATGGAAGCGCTCATGGGTTTGCAGGGTGACGAGGATCTGCGCGGCCAACGGACGAGTATCCAACAACATCTGCCTGTCGATCCCGGCTGAGGGGCTGAGCATCAGGTTGCGCACGTCATCGCCAGCCGGGGTTCGGGGCCCAAGCCCGGCGGCCAGCAATTGTTCGATCAGCGCGCCGTGCTCAGGACCGATGCCGCGGATTTGCAGGTTGCCGCGGTTGGTCGCCTCGATCACGCCAGCGGCGAACCGCTCGGCCGCGGCCGCCACGGCGTCGGCCTGGTCCGCCCGGATGGAGCCGCCATCGAGCTTGATCCGACAGATTCCACCGTCCAATGCCTGGACGACACGCAACAAACCCGGACAACCCGAGGGGCGTATGACGTTGGTTGATGGACGTTCGTTCAAGGGATAACCGCTAGACAAGGCACGCCACGACGGCGAAGGAGCGCCATTATGCCTGCTTTGCCGGGGGTCATGAAAAGCTTGCCGGTCGGATTGCGGACGACAGGCAATGTTGTTCACTGAAAGTAGATGAGCCCGTGGCGAGGGAGCTTGCTCCCGCTTGACCGGGCTGGCGCTCCAGGCGAAGCGCTCACCAAAAGGGCTGCTGCGCAGCCTAGCGGGAGCAAGCTCCCTCGCCACAATGACTCACACAAGTCTTAAGTGAAGGGGCGCGGTATGATGGCGGCCCGGTTCGCGGGCATAGGCCCCCGGGAATCAACCCCATCGATTCGAGGAACACAGATGACACCCTGGCTGACCGTAGTGGGCATCGGCGAAGACGGCTTCAAGGGCCTGGGCCGGACGGCCCGCCATGCCTTGCTGCGGGCGTCGCGCATTGTCGGCAGCGACCGGCAACTGGCATTGTTGCCGGTGTGCATCCGCGGCGAACGGGAACTGTGGCCCAGCCCGTTTTCCCTGGAACCGCTGCTGGCGCGACGGGGTGAGTCGGTGTGTGTGCTGGCCAGCGGCGATCCGATGTTCTATGGCGTGGGCGCCAGCCTGGCGAAACAAGTGCCTGGCGATCAGATGCTGGTGATACCGGCACCCTCCTCCTGTTCGCTGGCGGCGGCGCGCCTGGGCTGGCCGTTGCAGGACGTGGTCACGCTGTCGCTGGTGGCTCGCCCCTTGGCGGCGCTCCATGTTCACTTATCCACAGGCGTCAGGCTGTTGCTGCTGAGCAATGACCGCCACAGCCCTGCCGCCGTGGCGATGTTGCTGCGCGAACGGGGGTTCGGCCCAAGCGTCATGACCGTGCTGGAACATTTGGGCGGTGCGGCAGAACGACGGATCGACGGTTGCGCCGCGCAATGGTCCGATGACACCGTCGCCGACCTGAACCTGATCGCTATCGAATGCCGGGCCGAACCTTCAACGTTACGCCTGTCTCGTCTGGCCGGTTTGCCGGACAGCGCGTTCGAACATGACGGCCAGTTGACCAAACGCGACGTGCGCGCCATCACCCTCGCCCGCCTTGCGCCAACCCCTGGCGAGCTGCTCTGGGATGTCGGCGCCGGCAGCGGCTCCATCGGCATCGAATGGATGCGCACCCACCCTAGTTGCCGGGCCCTGGCCATCGAAGCCGACGAAGGTCGCCAGGCCTTGATCGAACGTAACCGCGACAGCCTCGGCGTGCCCGGCCTGCAGCTGATTCGCGGCAAAGCCCCACAGGCACTGGAAGGCCTGGAGCGGCCGGACGCGGTGTTCATCGGCGGCGGTGTTACCCGTGAAGGAGTGCTTGAGGCTTGCTGGGCTCAACTCAAGCCCGGCGGCCGGCTCGTCGCCAACGCCGTGACTCTGCAAAGCGAAACGACCCTGATGCACTGGCGCGAACGTCACGGCGGTGAACTGACCCGGATCCATATCGCCCAGGCCCAGCCATTGGGGGAGTTCGACACCTGGCGCCAGGCCTTGCCGATCACCTTGCTGGACCTGACGAAGCCTCTCGATGCGTGACGAAACCGCCGAACAACCCGCCCCCTTGCGCAGTGGCCTGACCACCGGCAGTTGCGCCACCGCCACGAGCCTGGCGGCCGCTCGACTGCTGCTGCGCGGCACCGAAGCCGATGCCGTGGAAATCGTACTGCCCAAGGGCAAGCACGTGCAGATGCGCCTGGAGTTCTGCCGGCTGACCGAACAAGGTGCCGAAGCCGGGACGATCAAGGACGCGGGCGACGACCCGGACGTGACCCACGGCGCCCTGTTGTTTTCCCAGGTGCGCTTGATCGCCGAGCCCGGTGTACGTTTCGTCGCTGGTCGTGGCGTCGGTACGGTGACGCGCCCCGGCCTGGTGCTGGAGGTCGGTGAGCCGGCGATCAACCCGGTGCCGCGCAAGATGATCAACGATCACCTGTCCCGTCTGGCGCAAGACAGCGGATATGCTGGCGGCTTCGAGGTCACGGTCAATGTCGAGGGCGGCGAAGCCCTGGCGCTGAAAACCATGAATCCACGCCTGGGGATTCTGGGTGGCCTGTCGATCCTCGGCACCAGCGGCATCGTCCGGCCGTTCTCCTGCGCGGCCTACATTGCCTCGATCCACCAGGGCATCGACGTGGCAAAAACCAACGGCTATCTGCACATCGCCGCCTGCACCGGCAACGCCAGCGAAGACACCATGCGTCGGGTCTACAACCTGCCGGAAATCGCCCTGATCGAAATGGGCGACTTCGTCGGTGCCGTGCTCAAGCATGTGCGCAAGGTCCCGGTGGAAAAACTCAGCCTGTGCGGCGGCTTTGGCAAAATCAGCAAACTCGCCGCCGGCCACATGGACCTGCACAGCCGTCACTCGAGCATCGACCTGCCACAACTGGCCGAGTGGGCCGCCGCTATCGGTGCCGATGAGGCGTTGCAGCAAGGCATCCGCGCGGCCAACACCAGCCAGCAAGCCCTGGCAATGGCCAGCGCCGCTGGCATCGCCCTCGGCGACGCGGTGTGCGCACACGCGTTGGCCTTCGCCCGCAGCGTGGTGCCGGCCCAGGTCCAGGTCGAAGTCTTCGCCATCGATCGCCAGGGCGGGATTGTCGGCCACGCCGGAGAGCTTCGATGAAACGCATCCTCCTGCTGGGCGGCGTCACCGAAGCCCTGGCCATCGCCCGCACCCTCGGCCCCCAACACATCTACAGCCTGGCGGGCATCGGCCGCGTCCCCACCGACCTGACCTGCCAGGTGCGCGTCGGCGGCTACGGCGGCGCCGAAGGGCTGGCGCACTTCATCCACGCCGAAGGCATCGACCTGCTGCTGGACGCCACTCACCCCTACGCCGCACAAATCAGCCACAACGCCGCCCACGCCGCCCGCGCCTGCGCCATCCCCTGCTGGGCCCTGCGTCGCCCGGCCTGGCAACCCCAAGCCGGGGATGACTGGCGCGAAGTGGCCGATTGGGCCGAACTGATCCAAGCCCTGAAACCCTTCCACCGCCCGTTGTTCACCCTCGGCCGCGAACCACTGCAACACCTGCACGAAATTCCGCCAGAGCAATTCTGGACCCTGCGCGCCCTGGACATTTATCCCGGCAATGAACGCTGCGAAGTCATCGGCGCCCGCGGGCCGTTCCACATCGAAGGCGAGCGCGAGCTGTTCGAGCGTCGGCGGATCGATGTGTTGGTCAGCAAGAACAGCGGCAGCACGGCGACTGAGCCGAAGCTGGAGGTGGCGCGGGAGCGGGGGGTGCCGGTGTTGATTTTGCAGCGGCCGGTGTTGGCGGAGGTGGATCGGGAGTTTGGGACCGTGGATGAGGTATTGCAGGGCTTGCGACATCTGGTCTGACAGTCTTTTTTGCTGCAACGCTGAAGGCCTACATATCCCTACAGCCCTGTCCCGTAGGAACTACGACAGCAGGCTACATCGTCTTGCGCCGCAGCCTACAACTTCGCCAGAATCCGCCGGCTTGTGCGCCTTGGAGGCCGCCGGTAACTTGATTCCCGTCACTGCCCTTCAGTGATCGGGTTTAGTCGCTCGGTGGTTTCAGCAGGTTCACAAGCTCCGTCCAGTCAGGTATCCACTCCTGCACTTGATGGTGGTTGTGCGCAGGGCGCCCTCGGGCGCGCCGGTAATGCTGGACTCCCCGGTCGACTAACCTGCCCCTGTGGCGAGGGGATTTATCCCCGTTGGGCTGCATAGCAGCCCCTGAACGACAGCACGGGGTTAGGCTGATGCTGCGAGGTGCCGGCTTTTGGGACTGCTTCGCAGCCCAGCGGGGATAAATCCCCTCGCCACAAAAACTACGCAGGCTTATCTAGATGCTTGTCTCGAAGAAGACACGGGGGACGGGGTACTGATTCGAGCATCCCTTGACGATATCGCTCGGGCAAAAGATATGACACAGATGGACTACGATGCAGATTGGGAACAATCGAATATCGACTGATCAACAACATTCTCCGTGGCGAGGGAGCTTGCTCCCGCTGGGCTGCGCAGCAGCCCCAAAAAGGATCGCCGCCATTCTCCTGACACACCTCGCAACTTGATATTCAGGGCCGCTTCGCGCCCCAGCGGGAGCAAGCTCCCTCGCCACGAAAGCATCCACTTACAAAAACTGTTGCTACTGTTAGTGCAAACCCTGCGACCCTATACCGCATGCGCCTTTTTTACTTCTCAACCCCGATCAGGCTAAATACCGCCACTTGATCGCCCAACCGAGCGGATTCGCCCATGTCCCGACAACGGCTTGCATTTGCCTGGATCGCCTGCTTCGCAGTGCTGTTCAACATGCTTGCCATGCCGCTTTCCAACAGCGGTGGCGCGGCTGCCAATTCGCCAGCCGAGCAACTGGTGTGGGGCAGTTTCTGCTCGTCCAGCGGCACGAAAATGGTCGCGGTGTCCCTGGGCAAGCTTGAACTGGGCACGCCGCAGAAGGACACTCACTCGACGATGCAGCATTGCTGGTGCTGCGCCGGCTCCGCGTCGCTGGTGGCACTCACCGGCCATGCCCCCGCAGTTGTATCTGGATGCTCGGCCCCACCATCGCGGCATTGCCCATTCCAAGCTCGACAGCCCCACGCCACGCCAGCAATGGCCCAGCCTCAACCCCCGCGCCTCGCCTCTGGCCTGATTCTTTCCGCACAAGACTGCGCCTCGAATCGTTCTGGAGAATCACCCATGTTGAACAGACTTATCCTGCTGGCTGCCCTGCTGCTTCCCGTCGGCTTTGCCCACGCGCACCAATACAAGGTGGGCGAGCTTGAGATCGCCCATCCGTGGTCCCAGGAGTTGCCGCCCAACGCACCGAACGTGGCCGCGTATTTCGTGATTCACAACGGCGGCACGACCGCCGACAAGCTGCTCAGCGTCGACTCGCCGATTGCTGGCAAGGCCGAGCTCCATGAGCATGTGATGCAAAACGACCTGATGAAAATGCAACCGGTGCCCGTCGTGGATATCGCCCCCCGGTGCGACCGTCACCTTCGCGCCGATGGCGTATCACGTGATGCTGTTGGGCCTGAAGGACCGCAGCCTGCTCAGCGATGGCAAGCGCTTTGCCATGACCCTGCATTTCGAAAAAGCGGGGGATGTCACGGTCGACGTTGCGGTGCAGAAAAAAGCCCCCGACGGCAGCAAAACCCAAATGCACATGCACTGATAGCACCTGCCCATGGGTCTTCCTCGCAACAGGTCCGCCATACCCCGCCGCCAGCCCTTGAGCCTGGCACGCGGCAGTTGGATCAGCCTGTTCGCCATGTTGATGATCTTTATCGGTCCACTGATTTCTCAGTCGATGCCGATGAATCAGCGCATGCCTGTGAGCATGAGCATGTCGATGGACATGAGCATGGACATGCCGGCGGGAGCCCACGCCGAACATGAGGCGCCAGCCACCGAACACTGCCCGCCCCCGAGCGAGCACCACGCGCTGTGGGAAAAGTGTGGCTATTGCAGCCTGCTGTTCAATTGCCCCGCGCTGCCTGGCGGTCACACGTTCGCGGTCTTCGACACACCCCACACCAACACCTACACCAGTCCTTCCCCACGCCTGGGCCATGCCCGGCCCGCGTTTTTCCCGGGTGCCCGTACTCGCGCACCGCCCCTCGACGCGTAACCCCCGACACTTACCCAACCCGGTCGCACAAGACAGCCTCAGTGGCATGTGTAGCTAGTTGTGTTAGTCAACTTCGGGCGCCAGAAGCCCATATCCTGCGTTGCTGTTCCTCGCCATAGCGGGCTATGACTCGTCACAGCGCCTTGGCTATGGACTTCTGGCATCCGAATTTGAGCTAACAAACTAGCCACACATGCCACTAGGCTGCCCGGCCGTGTCGTCTACGTCTGTTCGATGGAATCATCATGTCCAGGTTTTCTGCTGGCACCGCTTTGGGCTCTGCCCAGGTTCGCTGCCCCCTGAACGAACCACGGGTTCGTTTACGCCAAACTATCGCCGCACTGTGCGGCCTGCTGCTCACGCCCTACGCACTCGCCGATGAGCACGACCATCACGACCATCAGGTCGAAGAGCTGAGCCCGACGGTCATCACCGCCATCGCCCCCAGTTCACCCCTGACTGTCGTCACCAACCCCAAGGACCCGCGTCAACCGGTGCCAGCCAGCGACGGCGGCGACTACCTCAAGACCATCCCCGGCTTCGCCCTGGTGCGCAACGGCGGCACCAATGGCGACCCGGTGTTGCGCGGCATGTTCGGCTCGCGGCTGAACATCCTCACCAACGGCAGCATGCTGTTGGGTGCTTGCCCTGGCCGGATGGACGCGCCGACGTCCTATATATCGCCGGAAACCTACGACATGCTCACCGTCATCAAAGGCCCGCAAACCGTGCTCTGGGGCCCCGGCGCATCGGCCGGGACCGTGCTGTTCGAGCGCGAGCCGGAACAGTTCGGCGAATTGGGCACCCGGGTCAACGCCAGTGTGCTGGCCGGCTCCAACGGCCGTTTCGACAAAGTGGTGGATGCCGCCGCCGGTGGGCCGCTGGGGTATGTACGAGTGATCGGCAACACCGCCCACTCGGACGATTACCGCGACGGCAACAACGATACCGTGCCGTCACGCTACGACAAGTGGAACGGCGACGTCACCCTCGGCTGGACCCCGGACGCCGATACCCTGCTGGAATTGACGGCCGGCAAGGGCGACGGTGAAGCGCGCTACGCCGGGCGTGGCATGGACGGCTCGCAGTTCAAGCGCGAAAGCCTCGGGCTGCGTTTCGAGCGCTCGAACATCGGCGAGGTGCTGGACAAGGTCGAGGCCCAGGTCTACTACAACTACGCCGACCATGTGATGGACAACTACACCCTGCGCACGCCATCCGGCACCGGGATGATGGCCGGGCCCATGGCCTCCAACGTCGACCGCCGCACCCTGGGTGCGCGTATCAAGGCCACCTGGCGCTGGGCCGATGTGCAGTTGATCAGCGGCCTGGACGCCCAGACCAACGAGCATCGCCAACGCAGCAGCATGGGCGTCGACACCTACAAGGACCTGCCGTACACCAAGGACGCCGACTTCCACAATTACGGGGTGTTCGGCGAGTTGACCTGGTACGCCGCCGACCGCGACAGGGTGATCACCGGCGCCCGGCTCGACCGCGCCTCGGCCAAGGACTATCGCCAGAGCACCGGTTCCGGTATGTCGGCCCGACCCAATCCCACCGCCGATGACACTCGCGCCGACACGCTGCCCAGCGGTTTCGTCCGCTACGAACACGACCTGGACGACAGCCCCACTACCCTCTATGCAGGCGTGGGTCACGCACAACGCTTCCCGGACTACTGGGAGCTGTTCTCGGCGAACGTCGGCCCCAGCGGCTCGCTGAATGCCTTCGATGCGATCAAGCCGGAGAAAACCACCCAGCTCGACTTCGGCCTGCAGTACAAGACCGAAACACTGGAAGCCTGGGCGTCGGCTTATGTCGGGCAGGTACGCGATTACATCCTGTTCGACTACACCCCCGGCATGATGGGCACCACCTCCCGGGCCGAGAACATCGACGCGCGGATCATGGGCGGTGAATTGGGTGCGGCCTACAAGCTGAGCGAGCGCTGGAAAGCCGACGCGACCCTGGCCTACGCCTGGGGCAAGAACAGCAGCGACGGCAGCGCCCTGGCGCAAATGCCGCCGCTGGACGCACGCCTGGGCCTGACCTACAGCGAAGATCGCTGGAGCGCCGGCGCCCTGTGGCGTGTGGTGGCGGCGCAGCACCGGGTCGACGAGAACAAAGGCAACGTGGTCGGCAAAGACTACGGCAAGAGTTCGGGCTTCGGCGTGTTCTCACTCAACGGCGCCTACCGCATCAACAAGCACTGGAAGGTCAGCAGCGGCGTCGACAACCTGTTCGGCAAAGCCTACGCCGAGCACTTGAACCTGGCGGGCAACGCCGGGTTCGGCTACCCGGCGAGCGACCCGCAAGCCATCAACGAACCGGGGCGCACCCTCTGGACCAAGGTGGACATGAGTTTCTAACACCATCGCAGGCAAGGCCTGACACCTGACCCTGTGGCGAGGGAGCTTGCTCCCGCTGGGCTGCGCAGCAGTCCTTCTTTGATGCGGTCGCTACGCAACCGAGCGGGAGCAAGCTCCCTCGCCACAGGTTTTGTGTCCAAACAAGGCTTTGCCCAAACCGCAAAAAACATAACGATCACATTTGCCCTGCGGAGCGCTTTCTGATGAGCCAACCGAAACCCAATTTCTACAACCTGGCCTGGCGCTGGCATTTCTATGCCGGGCTGTTCGTGGCGCCGTTCATGGTGATGCTGTCCCTGACCGGCATCATTTATTTGTTCAAGCCACAGCTCGATCCCCTGATGTACGGCAGCCTGCTGAATGTACCCGCCGGGCATCACACCCTGGCGGCGGACGACTTGCTCAAGCAGGTCCACCAGGCCTACCCCCAGGGCCAGGTCAAACAGTACCTGCCACCGGCCAATGCCGAGCGCAGCGCGCAATTCGTGGTGATCGACCAGGGTCGGGAACTGAACGTGTTCATCGACCCGTACCATGGTGATGTCCTCGGCGAGCAGGATGCGAAGAACAACCTGCAAGCCATGGCCCGGGCCATCCACGGCGAGCTGCTGATCGGCACCGTCGGTGACCGGCTGGTGGAAATGGCCGCCGGCTGGGGTGTGGTGCTGGTGGTGTCGGGGCTGTACCTGTGGTGGCCCCGTGGGCAATCGTCAGCCGGAGTGCTGTGGCCGCGCTGGAGCGCGCGCGGTCGGCTGTTCTGGCGTGACCTGCACGTGGTCGTCGGTTTCTGGGGCGCAGCCTTGCTGCTGGTGATGCTGCTCAGCGGCATGACCTGGACCGGTTTCTGGGGCAAGCAATACGCCAACCTCTGGAACCGCTTCCCGGCGGCGATGTGGAATGACGTGCCCAAGTCCGACGTCGAGGCCGGCAGCCTCAACAACGCCCATCGCCAGACCGTGCCGTGGGCCGTGGAAAACACCCCGATGCCGATGTCCGGCGACCATGCCGAGCACATGGGCCACGGCGGCATGCACGAAGGCCCCGCCGCCCCGGCTGTCAGCCTGCAAGCGGTGCAGGACATCGCCACCGAACGCCAGGTCACGCCCGGCTACAGCATCACCCTGCCGACCACGGCCACCGGCGTGTTCACCGTCGCCGTGTTTGCCGACGACCCGCGCAACGATGCCACCCTGCACGTGGACCAATACACCGGCAAGGTCCTGGCCGATGTGCGCTGGGAGCATTACGGCGTCGTGGCTCGCGCCACCGAAACCGGGGTAATGCTGCACGAAGGCAAAATGTTCGGCCCGCTGAACCAGATCATCGTGTTGCTGATTTGCCTGATGATCCTGCTCAGCGCCGTGAGTGGCCTGGTGATCTGGTGGAAGCGCCGGCCAGAAGGCAAGTTCGGCGTACCGCCGCTGCGTCACGACTTGCCGACGTGGAAGACCGGGGTGTTCATCATGCTGGCCCTGGCGGTGGTGTTTCCGATGGTGGGGGCGTCGCTGGTGGTGGTGTGGTTGCTGGATCGGCTCGTCACCCGGCTCAATCGCCAGCCTGAGATTGCCTCATCTTCAAACTGAAGACAGTGCGTTAACGGAAGGCGGCGCGAAACCTCTACAATCGCGCCCGCCTTTCGAGCTGTGAACACCGCTCCCACAATGGGATTGTGTTTCGGCCCAATAATTGAGTGTACGCATGACCTCTCTAACCCTCTCCCACCTCGCCTGGACACCCCTGGGCCATGGCCATTGTCATCACCAGTTCCAGCTGCGTGACGTGACGTTGCAGGTGGCGGCCGGGGAGTTTGTCGGGTTGATCGGCCCCAACGGCAGTGGCAAGACCAGCCTGTTGCGCTGCGCCTATCGCTTCAGTCGGCCGGCACAGGGCGAGGTAAAGCTTGCCCATCACAACGTCTGGCAACAGTCCTCGCGCTGGAGCGCCCAACGCATCGCCGTGGTGCTGCAAGAGTTTCCCGACGCCTTCGGCCTGACGGTGGAAGAAGTGGTCGCCATGGGCCGCACACCGCATAAAGGCCTGTTCGACGGCGACAATCACGACGACCGTCGGCTAGTGCTCCAGGCCCTGGAATCGGCCGGGCTTGCAGGCTTTGGCGACCATGCATTCGCGACCCTCTCGGGTGGTGAGAAGCAACGGGTGATCCTCGCCCGGGCCCTGGCCCAGCAACCGCAGTTGTTGATCCTCGACGAACCGACCAACCACCTCGATCCCCACTATCAATTGCAATTGCTGCAACTGATCAAGGGCCTCGGCATCGGCACCCTCGCCAGCCTCCACGACCTGAACCTGGCCGCCGCCTTCTGCGACCGCCTGTACGTGATCGAACACGGGCGCATTGTCGCCAGCGGCACGCCCAGGGAAGTCCTGACCGTCGAGCTGTTGCGCGAGGTGTTCGGCATCGAAGCCCTGGTGGATGAACACCCGCTGTCCGGCTACCCACGAATCACCTGGATAACCCAACCATGACCTTGCGTTCCCTGCTGTTGCTGCCCCTGCTGCTGGGCAGCGCCCATGCCTTGGCCGAAGCCACCCACTATCCGTTGACGATCCAGAGCTGCAACCGCCAGGTGGTGTTCAACGAGGCACCTCGGCACGCTGTCAGCCATGACATCAACATGACCCAGATGATGCTCGCCCTGGGCCTCAAGCCGCGCATGGTCGGCTACAGCGGCATCAGTGGCTGGAAATCAGTGACGCCCGAGATGGAGAAGATCCTCGACGGCCTGCCGGAGCTGGCCGCCAAATACCCGTCGGTGGAAACCCTGCTCGATGCCAACGTGGATTTCTTCTTCGCCGGTTGGGACTACGGCATGCGCGTGGGCGGCGACCTGACGCCGCAGACCCTGCAACCGCTGGGCATCAATGTCTACGAACTGACCGAATCCTGCGCGTTCGTGATGAAGCGTCCAGCGGCCTCGCTGGAGGATACCTACAACGACCTGCGCAACCTCGGGAAGATCTTCGACGTGCAGGATCGTGCCAACGCACTGATCGCCCAGATGCAGGCCCAAGTGGCGCAAGTGCGCAAGCACCTGCCGCCCGGTCAACCCCGCGTATTCCTCTACGACAGCGGCGAAGACCGCGCCATGACCTCCGGCCGTCTTGGCATGCCCCAGGCGCTGATCGACGCGGCCGGTGGACGCAATATTCTCGATGACCTGGAAACCAGCTGGACGCGGGTGAACTGGGAGAACGTAGTGGAGCGCAACCCCGAGGTGATCGTGATCGTCGACTACGGCGAAGTCAGCGCCGAGCAGAAGCAACAATTCCTGCTGAACAACCCGGCCCTGCAATCGGTGGCGGCGATCAAGCATCGGCGCTTCATCGTGATCCCCTACGTCCAGGCCACACCAGGCATCGATAACGTGCTGGCGGTGCAAACCCTGGCGCAGGGTTTTCACGGCCAATGAACGGTCGTCACTACGGCGCCCTGCTGATGTTCCTCGGTGCATTGCTGCTGGTGTCGTGCGTGGTGTCCCTGGGCTTCGGGCCGGCGCGGGTGCCGGTGGCCGTGGTCTGGGACATCCTGTTGAACAAGGCCTTCGGTGTCGGCAGCGCCTATTGGTCGCCTGGCCAGGAACACATCGTGTGGCTGATCCGCGTGCCGCGCCTGCTGCTCGGTGCCCTGGTGGGCGCCGGGCTGGCGTTGATCGGTGCGGTGCTGCAAGCAGTCACGCGCAACCCGCTGGCGGACCCGCACCTGCTGGGCGTCACCTCTGGCGCGACGCTGGGGGCGGTCATCGTGGTGCTGCATGTCGGCGAGATTGTCGGCCTGCTGACCCTGCCGCTGGCGGCGTTCATCGGTGCGCTGTTGAGCATGCTGCTGGTGCTGACCATCGCTGCCCGCCAGGGTCGTCTGGAAAGTGATCGCCTGTTGTTGTGCGGCGTGGCGGTGTCCTTCGTGATGATGGCGGCGGCCAACCTGTTGTTATTCCTCGGTGACCATCGCGCCAGTTCGGCGGTGATGTTCTGGATGCTCGGCGGCCTGGGCCTGGCCCGCTGGGAACTGCTGGCGGTGCCGGCGGCCAGTGTGGTGCTGGGGCTGGTGTTGCTGCTGGGCATGGCCCGTCCGCTGAACGCGCTGATGGCCGGCGAACAGACCGCCGTGACCCTGGGCCTGAACGCGGCGAAGGTGCGCTTGTGGATCTTCTTGATCGCCTCGCTGATGACCGGTGTGCTGGTGTCCATCAGCGGTTCGATTGGTTTTGTCGGGCTGATGGTGCCGCACATTGCCCGGCGCCTGGTGGGCGCAGAGCATCGTCGGTTACTGCCGGCCTGCGTGCTGCTGGGCAGCCTGTTCCTGGTGTGGGTGGATGTCGCCGCCCGGACCTTGATCGCGCCGGAGGACTTGCCTATTGGTGTGGCGACAGCCGCCATCGGCGGGTTGTTCTTCATCGGCCTGATGCGCCGCCGATAAAAAGGAGACTGACTCCAACCTGTGGCGAGGGAGCTTGCTCCCGCTGGGGTGCGAAGCGCCCCCCCCGGATTCTGAGTCCTGAGGTGTTCGCTGATGACTTGCCGAATGGGCCTGCTTCGCAGCCCAGCGGGAGCAAGCTCCCTCGCCACAGGGTGTATTCACAAGCAGAGTCTCGGCAAGGCTTCAACCCCGCGCTCCAATGTGGCGCATCCCTCGCACCAAACCCCATGACGCGATCACTCATGGTGCACCACGCTTTTCCCTCCCCCACCACCCCCTGTTTCCGGGCCTTTTTTCCGACCGGGCACACCCCTTGCAAAAGCGCTTTCAGCGTTTGCATCTGCCCTCAAAAAAAATTCATAAGTCCACGGAGATCGCACAATGAAGCGTCGTAGCTTGATCAAGGCTTTTACACTCTCGGCAAGCATTGCCGCGATGGGCATGGCCTGGACCGTCCAGGCCGCCGAGACCATCAAGGTCGGCATCCTGCATTCGCTGTCCGGCACCATGGCGATCTCCGAGACGTCCCTCAAGGACATGGCGCTGATGACCATCGATGAGATCAACGCCAAGGGCGGTGTGAACGGCAAGAAGCTTGAAGCGGTGGTCGTGGACCCGGCGTCGAATTGGCCGCTGTTCGCCGAGAAGGGCCGTCAACTGCTGACCCAGGACAAAGTCGCGGTGGTGTTCGGCTGCTGGACGTCGGTGTCGCGTAAATCCGTATTGCCGGTGTTCGAAGAACTCAACGGCCTGCTGTTCTACCCCGTGCAGTACGAAGGCGAAGAGATGTCGCCAAACGTGTTCTATACCGGCGCGGCGCCGAACCAACAGGCGATTCCGGCGGTGGAATACCTGATGAGCGAAGAAGGCGGCAGTGCCAAGCGCTACTTCCTGCTGGGCACCGACTACGTCTACCCGCGCACCACCAACAAAATCCTGCGCTCGTTCCTGCACTCCAAAGGCGTGGCAGACAAAGACATCGAAGAGGTCTACACCCCGTTCGGCCACAGCGACTACCAGACCATCGTAGCCAACATCAAGAAGTTCTCGGCCGGCGGCAAGACCGCAGTCATTTCCACAGTCAACGGCGACTCCAACGTGCCGTTCTATAAAGAACTGGCGAACCAGGGCCTGAAAGCCACCGACGTGCCGGTCGTGGCGTTCTCGGTGGGCGAGGAAGAACTGCGCGGCATCGACACCAAGCCACTGGTGGGCAACCTGGCGGCGTGGAACTACTTCGAATCCGTGGATAACCCGGCGAACAAGAAATTCGTCGAGTCCTGGAAAGCCTACGCCAAGGCCAAGAACCTGCCAGGCGCCGACAAAGCAGTGACCAACGACCCGATGGAAGCCACCTACGTCGGCATCCACATGTGGGCGCAAGCCGTGGAAAAAGCCAAGTCCACCGACGTCGACAAAGTCCGCGAAGCCCTGGCCGGCCAGACCTTCGCCGCACCGTCGGGCTACACCCTGACCATGGACAAGACCAACCATCACCTGCACAAGCCAGTGATGATCGGCGAGATCCAGGCCGACGGTCAGTTCAACGTGGTCTGGCAGACCGAAGGCCCGATCCGCGCCCAGCCGTGGAGCCCCTTCATCGCCGGCAACGACAAGAAGCCTGACTATGCGGTGAAGAGCAACTGAGCCCATGGGTGTCGGCCCCAATCCCCGGGCCGACACACAACCCCTGTGGGAGCGAGCTTGCTCGCGATAGCGATGGATCAGCCAGAAGAACAGTGACTGACACACCGCTATCGCGAGCAAGCTCGCTCCCACAAAAAGCACTGCGCAAGGCCTAGCATATGCCCACCGCCCTTTACCGCCTTATCCTCGCCCTGGTGCTGCTGTTGCCACTGGAGGCCCATGCCGGTGACGCCGAAGACTTCGTCGCCGCCAACCCTACCCAGCAAGCCAAGCTCCTGGAAACCTGGGCCGCGCAGCCGGAGCCTGAGCGCGTCGAACTGATCAATGCCCTGCAACAGGGCCAGTTGACCGTCGACGGCCAACCCAAGACCCTGCGCCTGAACAACCGCTTGCGCGGGCTGATCGAAACCGCCCTCGCCAGCCATCAACTGCTGGCCGTGGATGCCCGCGTACGCCTGGGCGCCGCGCAGCAGCTGCAAAAAACTGCCCGTCCGGCCCAATTGGCTTTCCTCGATCGGCAACTGGCCGGCGAGCAGGACGAAGATGTGCATGCCGCCCTGAGCCTGGCCCTGGCGAACCTGCAACTGGTGGACACCAACCCGAACGTGCGCCTGGCCGCCGTCCGCCTGCTGGGGGAAACCGGCGATCCGCTGGCCCGTACACGCCTGGAAGGTTTGCTTGAGCCCGGCGTCGAAACCGATGCCAACGTGCGCACCGCTGCCGAAACCAGCCTCGCCCAAGTCAAACGCAAACTCCTGGTGGGCGAGCTGCTGGGCCAGGCCTTCAGCGGCATGTCCCTGGGTTCGATCCTGTTGCTCGCCGCCCTCGGCCTGGCCATCACGTTTGGCTTGCTGGGGGTGATCAACATGGCCCACGGCGAAATGCTCATGCTCGGCGCCTATTCCACGTATGTGGTGCAGATGCTGTTCCAGCGCTTCGCCCCGAACGCCATCGAGTTCTACCCGCTGATCGCCCTGCCGGTGGCGTTTTTCATCACCGCCGCCATCGGCATGGCCCTGGAGCGCACGGTGATCCGCCATCTCTATGGGCGCCCACTGGAAACCCTGCTCGCCACCTGGGGCATCAGCCTGATGCTGATCCAACTGGTGCGCCTGGTGTTCGGCGCGCAGAACGTCGAAGTCGCCAACCCGGCCTGGCTCTCAGGCGGGATTCAGGTATTGCCGAACCTGGTGCTCCCATACAACCGCATCGTGATCATTGCCTTCGCACTGTTCGTGGTGGTGCTGACCTGGCTGCTGCTGAACAAGACGCGCCTGGGCCTGAACGTGCGCGCCGTCACCCAGAACCGCAACATGGCCGCCTGCTGCGGTGTGCCCACCGGGCGGGTCGACATGCTCGCCTTCGGCCTCGGCTCGGGCATCGCCGGGTTGGGTGGCGTGGCCCTGAGCCAGATCGGCAACGTCGGCCCGGACCTGGGCCAAAGCTACATCATCGACTCATTCCTGGTGGTGGTGCTCGGTGGTGTCGGCCAGTTGGCCGGTAGCGTGTTCGCCGCGTTCGGCCTGGGCATCGCCAACAAGATCCTCGAACCGCAGATCGGCGCCGTGCTCGGCAAGATCCTGATCCTGGCGTTGATCATTCTGTTCATCCAGAAGCGTCCGCAAGGCCTCTTCGCGCTCAAAGGACGGGTAATCGACTGATGAACCAGCCCCTGATGCTCACGGCCACGCAAAAGGCCGGTCCCAAACTCACCCTCGCCGTCGGCGCGGTAATCCTGGCGGTGCTGCTGAGTCTGCCGCTGCTGTCGCTGTTGGCGGCGGACCATCCACTGCACGTTTCAGCCTATACCTTGACCCTGGTGGGCAAGATCCTCTGCTACGCCATCGTCGCTCTGGCGTTGGACCTGGTCTGGGGCTACGCCGGTTTGTTGTCCCTGGGTCACGGCCTGTTCTTCGCCCTGGGCGGCTATGCCATGGGCATGTACTTGATGCGCCAGGCCGCCGGTGATGGCTTGCCGGCGTTCATGACCTTCCTGTCGTGGACCGAATTGCCCTGGTACTGGTCCGGCACCGACAGTTTTCTCTGGGCCCTGTGCCTGGTGGTGCTGGCGCCGGGGTTGCTGGCGCTGGTGTTCGGCTTCTTCGCCTTCCGTTCGCGGATCAAGGGCGTGTACTTCTCGATCATGACCCAGGCCCTGACCTTCGCCGGGATGCTGCTGTTCTTCCGCAACGAAACCGGGTTCGGTGGCAACAACGGCTTCACCAATTTCCGCTCGATCCTGGGCTTTGGCATCACCGAGCCAGGCACCCGGGCGGTGCTGTTTTTCGCCACGGTGTTGCTGCTGGTGGCGAGCCTGTTCATCGGCTGGCGTCTGGCCCGCAGCAAATTCGGCCGGGTACTGACCGCCCTGCGCGATGCGGAAAACCGACTGATGTTCTGCGGTTACGATCCCCGTGGCTTCAAGCTGTTCGTCTGGGTATTGAGCGCGGTGCTGTGCGGCCTGGCCGGGGCCTTGTACGTGCCGCAGGTGGGCATCATCAACCCCAGCGAAATGTCGCCGACCAACTCCATCGAAGCCGCCGTGTGGGTCGCCCTTGGCGGGCGCGGCACGCTGATCGGACCGCTACTGGGTGCCGGCGTAGTCAATGGCATGAAGAGCTGGTTCACCGTGGCCTTCCCTGAGTACTGGCTGTTCTTCCTCGGTGCGCTGTTCATCGTCGTGACCCTGTACTTGCCCAAGGGCGTGATCGGGTTGCTGAAGAAACGAGGTGAACAATGAGAATCACAGCGAGTGCCGAATTCATGCTCGAACCTGCTTTCTTTCCGCCGGAACCCAACCAGGACGCCGGCAGCAGCCGCGACGCCATCGGCCTCGGCCAGGCGGCAGGCGTTGGCCTGAATACCCGCCACGGCACCATCCTGACCCTGGAAGACATCAGCGTCAGCTTCGACGGCTTCAAGGCCTTGAACGATTTGAACCTGTACATCGGCGTCGGCGAATTGCGCTGCATCATCGGCCCCAACGGCGCGGGCAAGACCACGTTGATGGACGTGATCACCGGCAAGACCCGCCCCAGCCACGGCAAGGCCTGGTTCGGCGAAACCCTGGACCTGACCAGCATGAGCGAAGTGCAGATCGCCCAGGCCGGCATCGGGCGCAAGTTCCAGAAACCCACGGTGTTCGAAGCGTTGAGCGTGTTCGAGAACCTGGAGCTGGCGTTGAAAACCGACAAATCGGTGTGGGCCAGCCTGCGGGCAAGACTCACTGGCGAGCAGCACGACCGTATCGACGAAGTGCTCGAGACCATCCGCCTTGCCACGTCGGTCAACCGCGCCGCGGGGCTGCTGTCCCATGGGCAGAAACAGTTTCTGGAGATCGGCATGCTGCTGGTGCAAGACCCGCAATTGCTGCTGCTCGACGAACCGGTGGCGGGCATGACCGACGCCGAGACAGAGTTCACCGCCGAGCTGTTCAAGTCCCTGGCGGGCAAGCATTCACTGATGGTGGTGGAGCACGACATGGGCTTCGTCGGCGCGATTGCCGACCACGTCACCGTGCTGCACCAGGGCAGCGTGCTGGCCGAAGGGTCGCTGGAACAGGTGCAGGACAATGAGCGGGTGATCGAGGTGTACCTCGGTCGCTAGAGCGACAAATGCTGTTCCCTGTGGGAGCGAGCTTGCTCGCGATGGCGGCGACACATTCAGCACCTAAGCAAGCTGACCCACCGATATCGCGAGCAAGCTCGCTCCCACAGGGAACTTGAGGAGATTCTGGAAGATGCTGCAAGTCGACAAGCTGCACCAGTACTACGGCGGTAGCCACATCCTGCGGGGCCTGTCGTTCGACGTAAAGGTCGGCGAGGTGACGTGCCTGCTGGGTCGCAACGGCGTGGGCAAGACCACCCTGCTCAAATGCCTGATGGGCCTGTTGCCGGCCAAGGAAGGTGCGGTGAATTGGGAAGGCAAGGCCATCACCACGTTCAAGCCGCACCAGCGGGTGCATGCCGGCATCGCCTACGTGCCCCAGGGCCGGGAGATTTTCGGGCGGCTGACGGTGGAAGAAAACCTGCTGATGGGCCTGTCGCGGTTTCCCGGCTCCGAGGCCAAGGAGGTGCCGGCGTTTATCTACGAACTGTTCCCGGTGCTGCTGCAGATGAAGCAGCGTCGTGGCGGTGACCTGTCCGGCGGCCAGCAACAGCAACTCGCCATCGGCCGGGCCCTGGCCAGCCGTCCGCGCCTGCTGATTCTCGACGAGCCCACCGAAGGCATCCAGCCGTCGGTGATCAAGGAGATCGGCGCGGTCATCAAGAAGCTGGCGGCCCGGGGCGACATGGCGATTCTGCTGGTGGAGCAGTTCTACGACTTCGCCGCCGAGCTGGCCGATCAATACCTGGTGATGTCCCGGGGCGAGATCGTGCAGCAAGGGCGTGGAGAAAATATGGAAGCCGAGGGTGTGCGCGGGCTGGTTACGATCTAGTCTGTAGCGTCCTGACGATAATCAGAAATCATGAATCTACCTGTTTGTTCACTGGCAACTTCGGCCCTCTTCACCCCCAGCTGGCATGCCGAGCTGGAACTGGGTTACGCCCGATTCGGCGATTGCACGCGCCCGGTACAGCGCCGCCATAAAGGCCCGCTGCGGGTGCAGAAGCACTTGTATGCCGAAGGCCCCGAGGTGTGCCAGCACATCATCGTCCACCCGCCCGGTGGGATAGCCGGCGGTGACCGCTTGGACATTTCGGCCCACGTCGGCCCGGACGCCTGGGCGCAGTTAACCAGCCCCGGCGCAGCCAAGTGGTATCGCGCCGCCGGCCCGGCGTACCAGCAGTTGACCCTGAGCGTGGCTCCCGGCGCGACCCTGGAATGGCTGCCCCAGGAAACCATCGTCTTCAGCGCGGCCCAGGCCGAACTCAGCACCTGCATAGACCTGCAGGGCGACGGGCGTTTGTTCTACTGGGACATGGTTGCCCTCGGCCGACCGGCCAGCGGCGAGCGGTTCGACCTGGGGTATTTCCAGTCGCGGCTGGACATTCGCCGCGACGGCCAGTTGCTGTGGCATGAGCGCCAGCGCATTGTGGGCGGTGATGGCTTGCTCGACTCGCCCATCGGCCTGGGCGGGGATCCGGTGTTTGCCACGTTATGGGTGACCGGCGAGATCGACAGCGAGCTGTTGGAGCAGTGCCGCTCCCTGGGCCATGCCGTGCGCGGTGACCTGACCCAGTTGCCCGGCCTGGTCGTGGCGCGGTGCCTGGCGAGCGAGGCGTTGCTGGCGCGGGGGTGGTTGATTGCGTTGTGGCGGCTCCTGCGCCCGGCGCTGCTCGGTCGAGAGGCCGTCCCCCCGAGAATCTGGAGCACCTGAATTTGCTTTCCTGTGGGCGCGAGCAAGCTCGCTCCCACAGGGGGATGTGTTTACAGCGAAAACTATTTATCTGCCCTTATGGATTGCACATGGACCTGACCCCACGCGAAAAAGACAAGCTGCTGATCTTCACCGCCGGCCTCGTCGCCGAACGACGGTTGGCTCGCGGCTTGAAACTCAATTACCCGGAGGCCATGGCCTATATTTCCGCGGCCCTGCTCGAAGGCGCCCGTGACGGCCAGACCGTGGCCGAGCTGATGCACTACGGCACCACGCTGCTGAGCCGCGAACAGGTGATGGAAGGCATCCCGGAAATGATCCCCGAGATCCAGGTCGAGGCGACGTTTCCCGACGGCACCAAACTGGTCACCGTCCATCAACCGATCGCCTGAGGCCATGCCATGACCTATCTCGTGCGCGACGCCCAGCCGACCGACCTGCCAGCGATCCGCGACATCTACAACGACGCGGTGCTGAACACCACCGCGATCTGGAACGAACAGGCCGTGGACCTGGGCAATCGCCAGGCCTGGTTCAGCGCCCGGCAATCCCAAGGCTACCCGGTGCTGGTGGTGGTCGACGCCGAGGACAACGTGCTCGGCTACGCTTCATTCGGCGACTGGCGGCCTTTCGACGGTTTCCGGCACACCGTGGAGCATTCGGTGTACGTACGCAGCGATCAGCGCGGCAACGGCCTCGGTCCACGCCTGATGACCACGCTGGTCGAGCGCGCCAGGGCCTGCGCCAAACACGTCATGGTCGCCGCCATTGAAAGCGGCAACACCGCCTCGATTCGCTTGCACGAGCGAGCCGGTTTCATCACCACCGGGCAAATGCCTCAGGTGGGTACCAAGTTCGGTCGCTGGCTGGACCTGACTTTCATGCAGTTGGTCCTCGATCCCGGGGCGCAACCGCCTGCCTTTGACAAGGAGTGATGCCTATGAACCCCGCCCAGTTGCGTCGAGTCCACGCTGAAAGCTTTGCGCATTATCGCCAGGGCCTGATCGATCTGTTGCTCGATGCCGTCGGCTATGGCGCCAGCGTGGGGTTCATGGCCGACCTCGATGCCGTCCAGGCCCGCGCCTACTTCGACGAGGTCCAGGCCAGCCTCAACCAGGGCCACTTGCTGCTGTGGGTAGTGGTCAAGGATGAACAGGTGCAGGCCAGCGTCCAGCTTGCCCTGTGCCAGAAGCCCAACGGTCTCAATCGCGCCGAAGTGCAGAAGCTACTGGTCCGCGGCGAAGCCCGCCGCCGTGGCCTCGGCCAACAATTGATGAGTGCCCTGGAACTCGGCGCCCGCCAGCACAAGCGTGGCCTGCTGTACCTCGACACCGAGGCCGGTTCCGAGGCCGAGGCGTTCTACCGCGCCATGGGCTACACCCGCGTCGGCGAGTTGCCCGACTACTGCCAGAGCCCGGACGGGACCTACACCCCGACCACCATCTACTACAAGATTTTGGGACAACCGCAATGATTCCAGGCCAATACCAGGTCCAGCCCGGCGACATCGAGCTCAACGTCGGCCGCCGCACCCTTACGCTGAAGGTCGCCAACAGTGGTGACCGGCCGATCCAGGTCGGCTCGCACTACCATTTTTTCGAAACCAACGACGCCCTGACCTTCGACCGCGCCGCCAGCCGCGGCATGCGCCTGAACATCCCGGCCGGCACCGCCGTGCGCTTCGAGCCAGGCCAGAGCCGCGAGGTGGAGCTGGTGGAACTGGCCGGGCATCGGCGGGTGTTCGGGTTTGCCGGGCGGGTGATGGGCGACCTGGATTGCCACGCCTTTGTGGCGAGGGAGCTTGCCCCCGCGGGGGCGCGTAGCGGCCGTGTTTTTGGGGTCTGCTGCGCAGCCCAGCGGGAGCAAGCTCCCTCGCCACAGTGGATCGCACATTTCGATTTTGAATTCCAAGGCAAGCACATGAAAATTTCGAGACAAGCCTACGCCGACATGTTCGGCCCCACCGTCGGTGACAAGGTCCGCCTGGCCGACACCGAGTTGTGGATCGAAGTGGAAAAGGACTTCACCACCTACGGCGAAGAAGTGAAATTCGGCGGCGGCAAGGTGATTCGCGACGGCATGGGCCAGAGCCAGCTGCTGGCCGCCGAGGTCGTCGACACCTTGATCACCAACGCGCTGATCATCGACCATTGGGGCATCGTCAAGGCCGATGTCGGCCTCAAGGACGGGCGCATCGCGGCCATCGGCAAGGCCGGTAACCCGGACATCCAGCCCGACGTGACCATCGCCATCGGCGCCAGCACCGAAGTGATCGCCGGCGAAGGCATGATCCTCACCGCCGGCGGTATCGACACCCACATCCACTTCATCTGCCCCCAGCAGATCGAAGAAGCGCTGATGAGCGGCGTGACCACCATGATCGGCGGCGGCACGGGCCCGGCCACCGGGACCAACGCCACCACTTGCACCTCCGGGCCGTGGCACCTGGCGCGCATGCTCCAGGCCGCCGATGCGTTCCCGATGAACATCGGTTTCACCGGCAAGGGCAACGCCAGCCTGCCGGAACCGTTGATCGAACAGGTCAAGGCCGGGGCCATCGGCCTGAAACTCCACGAAGACTGGGGCACCACGCCCGCGGCCATCGACAATTGCCTGAGCGTGGCCGACCAGTACGATGTGCAGGTGGCGATCCACACCGACACCCTCAACGAGTCGGGCTTCGTCGAGACCACCCTCGCCGCGTTCAAGGGCCGCACCATCCACACCTACCACACCGAAGGCGCTGGCGGCGGTCATGCGCCGGACATCATCAAGGCCTGCGGTTTTCCCAACGTATTGCCCAGCTCCACCAACCCGACCCGGCCGTTCACCCGCAACACCATCGACGAACACCTGGACATGCTGATGGTCTGCCATCACCTGGACCCGAGCATCGCCGAAGACGTGGCTTTCGCCGAAAGCCGCATCCGCCGCGAAACCATCGCCGCCGAAGACATCCTCCATGACCTCGGTGCGTTCTCGATGATCAGCTCCGACAGCCAGGCCATGGGCCGCGTCGGCGAAGTCATCACGCGCACCTGGCAGACCGCCGACAAGATGAAGAAGCAACGCGGCGCCCTGCCCGGCGACGGCGAAGGCAACGACAACTTCCGCATCAAGCGCTACATCGCCAAGTACACCATCAACCCGGCGATCACCCACGGCATCAGCCATGAAGTGGGTTCCATCGAAGTGGGCAAATGGGCTGACCTGGTGCTGTGGCGACCGGCATTCTTCGGCGTCAAGCCAACCCTGATCCTCAAAGGCGGGGCCATTGCCGCCAGCCTGATGGGCGACGCCAACGCCTCGATCCCGACGCCGCAACCGGTGCACTACCGACCGATGTTCGCAAGCTTTGGCGGCTCGCGGCACGCCACCAGCCTGACCTTCATCAGCCAGGCCGCCGCCGAGGCGGGGCTACCGGAGCAATTGGGCTTGAAGAAGAGAATCGCCGTGGTCAAGGGCTGTCGCGATGTGCAGAAGACCGACTTGATCCACAACGACTACCTGCCGAGCATCGACGTTGATCCACAGACTTATCAGGTCAAGGCCGATGGGGTGTTGCTGTGGTGTGAACCGGCTGAGGTGCTGCCGATGGCGCAGCGGTATTTTCTGTTTTGAGGTGAATCAAAAAGCATACCTGGCCAAACACTTGACCCTGTGGCGAGGGAGCTTGCTCCCGCTCGGTTGCGCAGCAACCGCCAAAGAGAGGGCTGCTTCGCAGCCCAGCGGGAGCAAGCTCCCTCGCCACAGGGTTGGTGTATGACTCGGCTTTCGTGCCTGACTCAAGTTATGCGCCTGGCCCTAGCCTCGGGCAGGCCTACTCCACCAACCGCCCCAGCCTCTGCTTGAGCATGCGGTTTTCGCTGCGCAGTTGTTGCACTTCCTCCAGCAGATCCAGCGCCAGGGCGACGCCTTCCCATTCCAGCTCCAGTTCGCGGCGCAGCTTGGCTGCACGGCGGGCCAGAACCAGTTCGTAGTCGGTGAAACGCCAATCCGCCGGAGCCGCGCCATGGGGTTCGAGGATGCCGTGGGCGACGATTTCGATGACGTGAACATCCTGCAACGCGGCGGCCTCGCAGAACTCCGTCAGGGTCAGTTCGATGATCGGGTTGTTCATGGTCTGCTTCTCCCAATGCGTTAACTGTCGAGTCTAGCCGTGACTGCCTTTGTGGACACAAACACCTGTGGCGAGGGGATTTATCCCCGCTGGGCTGCGTAGCAGCCCCAAGACTCACCGCCTCGGTGTGTCAGGCTGATTGCGCTCAGCCTTTTTGGGGCTGCTTTGCAGCCCAACGGGGATAAATCCCCTCGCCACGGTTTCTTGCCTGGCCAATCAAATGAATGCCTCAGCAACCAGCAACAATCAGAAATTCTCCCGCGGATCGAACGCGGCTTTCTTCGCCAGTTCTGCCCACAGTGCCTTGACCGCCTCATCGTTGGCCTTGGGCATCACGGCCTTGAGCTGCACGAACAGGTAGCCGCGCTCGCCGGCCTTGTTGCGCAGGCCATGGCCCTTGGCGCGCATGCGCTGGCCGTTCTGGCTGCCGGCCGGGACCTTGAGGTTGATCTTGCCGGTGAGGGTCGGCACCGCCACTTCGGTGCCCAGGGCCAATTCCCACGGAGCCAGGGGCAAGGTGATGATCAGGTCCTGGCCTTCGACGTCGAACTTGGGGTGCGGCGCGAAGCGAATGGTCAGGTACAAATCGCCATTGGCGCCGCCACCGATGCCCGGCGCACCCTGGCCCTTGAGGCGGATGCGTTCGCCGTCCGTCACACCGGCCGGGATCTTCACGTTCAGGCTTTTGCTGGTGTTGCTCACATGCTGGCCAGCCGCGTTGTATTGCGGCACCTGGAAGCTGACTTTCTTCGACTCGCTCGACAGGGTCTCTTCCAGGAAGATCGGTAATTCCATTTCCACGTCTTGCCCTCGACGGCCGGCACTGCGACCCGACTGTCCGCCACCGAAACCCGGTCCGCGATTACCGAAAATAGAACTGAAGAAGTCCGAAAAGTCGCCGGTGTCCTGGCCACCGCCAAAACCGCCACGGCTCTGCCAACCCGGCGGGCCCTGGAACGGCTGGCCGTGCTGGCCGTAGCGGCGCAGGTCGTCGTACTCGGCGCGCTTGTCGGCGCTTTTCAGCGCTTCATAGGCTTCGGAAACGTCCTTGAACTTGGTCTCGGCGTCTTTTTCCTTACTGACATCCGGGTGGTACTTGCGCGCCAATTTGCGATAGGCGGCCTTGATCGTGGCGTCGTCGGCCGTCGGCTCCACACCCAGAATCTTGTAATAGTCTTTGAAGTCCATTGAAGGATCACCATCCGTTATCGATATCGCACCGCCACCCGCAGCATGCTCGTGATACAAGTCCTGGGGTTTGATCGACCTCAAGGTTTGTGACCGGGCGGTGCAGCAGAAGTTTATCGGCAGTCGGTGGCGGTTCTTGTGCCCGCCCTGTGGCTGCCAGGCTCATGCCAGCAAGTTTGGGGGTGTCGGGGCGTCTTTCAAGGCCAACGATTGCGAATTAGCAGATAACCGGCCTTCGAATCCGGGCCGCACTGACATACACTGCGCGGCCGTTTTTTCAACTGGAACCCGAAAGACATGAAAAACGCATCCCCGGCCCGTGCCTGCGGCATCGACTTTGGCACGTCCAACTCCACTGTCGGCTGGCTGCGCCCCGGCATGGAAACGTTGATCGCGCTGGAGGACGACAAGATCACCCTGCCCTCGGTGGTCTTTTTCAATCTCGAGGAACGCCGCCCGGTGTATGGCCGCCTGGCCCTGCACGAATACCTGGAAGGCTACGAAGGCCGGCTGATGCGCTCGCTCAAGAGCCTGCTGGGCTCCAAGCTGATCAAGCACGACACCAGCGTGTTGGGCACGGCGATGCCGTTCAAGGATCTGCTGGGGCTGTTCATCGGCCAGTTGAAGAAACGCGCCGAAGCCACCGCCGGTCGGGAATTCGAAGAAGTGGTGCTGGGCCGCCCGGTGTTTTTCGTCGACGACGATGAAATGGCCGACCAGGAAGCGGAAAACACGTTGGTGGACGTCGCCCGCGCCATCGGTTTCAAGGAGGTTTCGTTCCAGTACGAGCCTATCGCGGCGGCCTTCGACTATGAATCGACCATCGAGAAAGAAGAGCTGGTGCTGATCGTCGACATCGGCGGCGGTACCTCGGACTTCTCCCTGGTGCGCCTGTCCCCCGAGCGCCGTACCCACGACAACCGTCACGCCGACATCCTCGCCACCGGTGGCGTGCACATCGGCGGGACCGATTTCGACAAACAGCTGAGCCTGCAGGGCGTGATGCCGCTGTTCGGCTACGGCAGCCGCATGAAGAGTGGCGCCTACATGCCCACCAGTCACCACATGAACCTGGCGACCTGGCACACCATCAACGCGGTGTACTCGCAAAAATCCACCCTCGCCCTGGGCAGCATGCGCTACGACATCGAAGACACCGGCGGCATCGACCGGCTGTTCAAACTGATCGAACAGCGCGCCGGGCACTGGCTGGCGATGGAAGTGGAAGAAACCAAGATCGAGCTGACCCACGCCAACCAGCGCCACGTGCCGCTGGACCGGATCGAGCCAGGCCTGAGCGTGGACCTGAGCCGGGCCTTGTTCGAGTCAGCCATCGACGGCTTGCTGGAGCGAGTGCGCGGCAGCGTCACGCAGTTGCTGGGCGATGCCAACGTGCGGGTCGATCAAGTGGATACGGTGTTCTTCACCGGCGGTTCCAGCGGCATCCCGGCGCTGCGCAACAGCGTCTCGGCGATGCTGCCCCAGGCGCGGCATGTGGAAGGCAATATCTTCGGCAGTATCGGCAGCGGGTTGGCGATCGAGGCGATGAAGCGCTACGGCACACAGGCCTGATCCAGGACCGAGGCGCCTGAATCGCGAGCAAGCTCGCTCCCACATTCGACCGCATTCTTTCTGAAGAAACCCGGTCAACTGTGGGAGCGAGCTTGCTCGCGATGGCGCCAGACCAGACGCCACATACCCCCGATCAGACCATCCCCACCTGCTTCAACTCACTCTTGAGATACGCATAATAAATCGGCCCCGCCACCACCCCCGGCAGGCCGAACGCGGCTTCGAACACCAGCATTGCCATGAGCAACTCCCAGGACTTGGCGCTGATCTGCCCGCCGACAATGCGGGCGTTGAGGAAGTACTCGAGCTTGTGGATCACGATCAGGTAACCCAGCGCCGCCACCGCCACCCAGATCGACAGCGACAAGCCGACAATGGTGATCAGGGTGTTGGACATCAGGTTGCCGATGACCGGTAGCAGCCCCAGCAGGAAGGTCATCACGATCAGGGTCTTGGTCAGCGGTAGCTTGATGCCGAACAACGGCAGCACCACCGCCAGGAAAATCCCGGTGAAGAAGGTGTTGAGCAGGGAAATCTTGATCTGGGCGAAGACGATGTTGCGAAACGCCTTGACCAGCAGGTTCAGGCGATCGAACAGCGCCGCGGCCAGAGGCTTGCGCTTGGTCAGGTCGGGGATGCGCTGCAGGGCAACGATGGCCCCCAGCACCATGCCGATCAGCAGCGTCACGAACATGTGGGCCGCGTCCTTGCCCACCAGTTGCAGGTCGCTCAGGTGCTTGCTCACCCAGTCACCGATCGCCACCCGGAACTCGGCGGCGCTGGCCGGCAGGTAAGCGTCAATGAACGGCGGTAATTGCCCACGGGCACGGTCGACCACGGTCATGAACTTGTCCAGGGACGCGCCCGGGTTTTCCGCTTCATGCAACAGGAAACTGAAAGCGCCGGCGAAGATCAACGTCAGCACACTGACCACCAGCGTGCCCAGCAACGCCACCGCCAACCAGCGAGCACGGCGGCCTTCGATCAGTCGCTGCAACTGCGGGGTGAGCATGTTGACCAGTTCGAACACCAGCAACCCGGCCAGCAGGCTCGGCAACAGGCGCAGCGGCAGCACCAGCAACAGCCCACCAAAAATGATCACCCAACTGATCACCAACAACACATGACGCTGAGAAAACGTTGGCATACAGCCTCAGGACAAAACGGCGTGAAAGGATCGGCAGTCTGCCAGCCTTCCACTAGCAGCACTAGGGATTGTATCGGCCAACCTTCGTCGCAGTTCAGGGTTTTTTACGGTGGATGTGCCGGCCCCATCGCGAGCAAGCTCGCTCCCACCCTGGACCGGGCAACACAGCCCCACCGTGGGGGCGCGCTTGCTCACGATAGGGCTCATGGGTTCAACGCTTATTTTTTCTTCAGGCACTCACTCATGAACGCCTTGCGGGCATCGCCCTTCAATGCCTGGGTGGTGGCCGTGGCATTGCAGGTTTTCATACGCTCCTGCGGGGTGCTCGGTGCAGCGGTAGCCTTGAGACAGGTGCTCATGAACGCCTTGCGCTCGTCACCCTTGAGCGCCTTGGCGGTGGCATCGGCGTTGCAGGTGGTCATCTTGGTCTGCTGCGCCGTCTCGGCGAAGCCCTGGGAACACAGTAGCAAACCGATCATCAGCAGAGGGACACGCAGCATCTTCATGGTGGTTCTCCTGGCTGCCGCACGAGGGTACGGCGATGAGGTGCAGTGTAGACAACGCCTGTTACACCTTCACCAGGTTGACCCTCAGGGCCTGATCTAGCGCTTGCTCGCGGTGAACGATAACGCGGCCCAACGGGCTACACCCCGGCAGCCTTCAACCGCTCGGCATGCTCGACAAACAACCGGATCGGCTCGGCCCCCTTGCCCACCAACCCCAGCGATTGGTTGACGATATCGAAATGGTCCAGCGGATAGTCATCGCCGATGACCGTGCCCAGGTGCGAGCTGTAGCGTCCGACCATGCCATCGCATTGCCCCGCTTCCCTGACAAAGGTGCGGGCGAATAAACGGCAAGTGCGGTTGGTGCCGTCGAACAGATTGCGCCCTCTATCGGTCTTGCCTGGCTGCAAGGTGCCGGACCACGAGTAGTAACGCACGCCATTGACCTCTTCCGGTCCATTCCCGCCCCAGGTTTGCGGCAAGCCCTGTGGATAACGTTGGTTGAACAGCGCCACCCCGGCGGTGGTCAGGGAAGCATGGGACGCCTGAATATCCACCGGTAGCTTCGGCCCACGATAGCCGGTTTCCAGCAGGCTCATCAGGGCGTTGATCAGGCGCAGCACGGCACTGAGCACGCGCCCCTTGGCACTGTCGGCGGGGTAGTGGGCTTGCAGGTAATCCGCCAGTTCGGAGCCGTGGTTGGTGCCGGCCACCGACGTGACCGACGCCACCAGGTCCGGCCGTTTGGCCGCCGCATAGCGGGCGGTAAGGCTGCCCTGGCTGTGGCCGATCAGGTTGACTTTCTGCGCACCGGTTTGCCGCAGGATCTCCTCGATCCGCGCCAGCAATTGCTCGCCGCGCACCTCGGAAGAATGCAGCGGCGAAACCTTCACCGCCACGACCACTGCCCCGCCGCGACGCAACGCCGAGACGATCCCATACCAGTACGAATACAACACCAGGCGTATGAACCCGAGCATGCCCGGGACCAGTACCAGCGGATAACGAGTGGCGCAGCGTTGCGACATGGCGACATCCTTGTGATCAAGAGGGGTCAGCATCGGTACTGATGATGACCAGTCTATGACACCCAGATGAATCCGTGGCGGGGGAGCTTGCTCCCGTTAGGCTGCGCAGCAGCGCGTTTCAAAAAGTCCGCGCCAGCGCCAGCAAACGCTCCTCGGCCTCGGCGCAGGACAACGCAAAGCTGCGCTCGGCCGACTCCTCGCCTTCTGCCGCCACCACCGTCACATCGGTAATGCCGATAAACCCCAGGACGGTGCGCAACAGCGTGTCGGCGTGGTTCATGCTCTCCAACGGGCCGCCAGGCCCGAAACCGAAATCGCCGCGACTGGTCACGATCAGGGCTTTCTTGCCCAGCAACAGCGGCTCGTAGTGCGACACGCCATTATCCAGGCTGTGGTTGAACGTCAGCCCGATGCGCACGATCTGGTCGATCCAGGCCTTCACGCCGCCGGGCACGCTGAAGTTGTGCATGGGCGCGGAGATCACCAGTCGGTCATGGGCTTGCAACTCCTCGACCAAAGCATCGCTCAGAGCCAGGTCCGCTTGCATGATCAACGGTCGAGCCTGGGGCTCGGGGTAGAACGCCGCGGCGATGAACGCTTCGTTGACCGGTGCAATTACCGTCCGTCCAACTTCTCGACGGGTCAATTGCGATTGTGGATGGGCGGCCTGCCACGCCGAAACAAAAGCCTCGGCCAAGCGCCGGGAATGAGAGCGCTCGCCACGGGGACTGCCATGCACCACAAGAATATTACTCATCTGAATCTCCTTTTATGCGGCTACAATCAACACTGCTTATGCCTTGCAGCTTGAAGCTCGTTGCCGCTGACAGACAAATGAGCGTTAGTTCATCTGGATGAGTTAGTTTCATCCATTGCATTTCAGGAGAATCAGGATGTTCGCCAACCTGCCGCTCAACGCCCTACGCGCCTTCGAGGCTGCCGCGCGGCTGCTCAGTTTCAAGGCGGCTGCGGCGGAGTTGTCGGTGACGCCTACGGCGGTCTCCCATCAGATTCGATCCCTGGAGAACTGGCTGGGGCTGGCGCTGTTCGAACGCCTGCCACGCCAGGTACGCCTCACCGACGGCGGGCAACGTTTGTTCCACAGCCTGCACGGGGCGTTGCTGGAAGTGGCACAAAGCGTCGACACCCTGCGCCCGCAACGCAGCACCAGCCACCTGACACTGTCCACCACCGCAGCGTTTGCCGCCCTGTGGCTGGTGCCTCGCCTGGGGCGTTTTTATGCGCGTCACCCGAACATCAACGTGCGCCTGGACACCCACTGCGAAGTGATCGACCTGCACCAGGACGCCAGCGTCGACCTGGTGGTGCGCTACAGCTTGGACGCCTACCCGAACCTGTACGGCATGTGCCTGTTCGATGAAAGCTTCGGGGTCTATGGCTCGCCTGAACAGGTGGCCCTGGCGGCACGGCAGGTGCCGACGCTGATCAGCGTGCATTGGCACAATTCCAAGCTGTACGCCCACGGTTGGGATGCCTGGTGCGCCCAGGCCGGGGAAACCTGGCTTACCCGGCAGCCGTGCATGCGCGCGTACGACGAGGAGCATTACGCCTTGCAAGCGGCGATCGCCGGGCAGGGCCTGGTGCTGGCGAGCAATATCCTGGCTTCCGAAAGCATCGCCAGTGGCTTGCTGGTGGGTTATCGCCCGGACGTCCAGGTCAATGGCGCCGGCTACAGCGCCCTGTGCGTCCCGGGCCGCGAACGCCATCCCCCGGTGCGGGCGTTCTTCCAGTGGCTAGGGGAGGAAGCACGGCTGTCCGGCTATGCGCTGAAAAACTCGGTAAAACTTTTTCAGGACCGTGTCACTCAGACTTAGAGTGATCGCGCCATCAGAGCGTGACGCTCCCACCGGATCAGCCTCCAGGAGAACGAGATGAGCGACATGCACTTATCCGATGTAACGACCCTGCGCGAACGTGCACGGCAGAACGTGCAGAACGGCGCAGTGACCGAAGGTTACGGCACCGATCGGCAGGAAGTTGTCCGCCTGCTCAACGAAGCGCTGGCCACCGAACTGGTGTGCGTGCTGCGCTACAAGCGCCACTACTTCATGGCCACCGGCCTCAAGGCCAGCGTGGCGGCCAGTGAATTCCTCGAGCACGCGAACCAGGAAGCCGAACACGCCGACAAACTCGCCGAGCGAATCGTGCAGTTGGGCGGCGAGCCGGAGTTCAACCCCGACCTGTTGACCCGCAATTCCCACGCCCAGTACGTGGCGGGCAACACCCTCAAGGAAATGGTGTACGAGGACCTGGTGGCGGAACGGATCGCCATCGACAGCTATCGGGAAATCATCCAGTACATCGGCGAAAAAGACCCGACCACCCGGCGCATCTTCGAAGACATCCTGGCCCAGGAAGAAGAGCATGCCGATGACATGGCCGATATCCTGGCCGACCTCTGATACTGATACTGATACCGCCATCGCGAGCAAGCTCGCTCCCACATGGAATCGCATCTCCCTGTGGGAGCGAGCTTGCTCGCGATGAGGCCCGTCGCCTCACCGCAAGCCTGGCTTATCGGGTGGGCTTGACCGTCACCGGTGCCTTGCCCGCTTTCATCTGCTCCAGCAGCGGCGCGCACTGGTTCGGCTCACCGCCGCTGGGCGCTACCAGCGCGAGCAAGCCGGCGGCCGGTGCAGCGATCACACCCAACGCCACCATCCCGGCGCCGCGCAGCATCAGCGGCACCGCCTTGACCCCGGCGGCGGGCTTGGCGAACGGACCCCGGACGTACAACGGCGAGCGCAGGGAAATCAGGCGCCAGCCCTTGGACTCGGGGGTGATGGTCAGGTCCAGCTGTTCATTCGCCATGTTCGCCGTGCCGTCGATGTAGATGATCGCGTTCTCGGTGTCGAACACGAACAGACGCGTGGTTGCCAGGCCCGTCTTGATGTCGAAGTCCGCCGCTGCGCAGTTGATCTTCACTTCCTTGTCGCCAAAGATTTTCCCCACCACGTAGTTGCCGACGTTCAGCCCCGCCAGCTCCATCAGCTCACGACTGATGGCGCCATCGTTGATAAGCATTTTCAGCGTGCCGTTGGAAGTGCCCAGCAACGCCGCCACCGAATTGCCGCGCCCGGTGATATCGGCATCGCCGTTCAATTCGCCGAAACTGGTTTTCATCGGCTCAAAACCCGGGAACAGCTGCTTGAGTTTGAAGCCGCGCGCCGTCAACTTCGCCCGGCCTTCAAGGGGCTGGGCATGGCCATTGAGGCGGATCTGCGCATCGAGGCGACCACCGGCCACGCCGAAGCGCAGGGGCTCGAGGCTCAACTGCCCATCGTTGAGCACCAGATGGGTATACAGGTCGTTGAACGGCAACTGCTCGCTATGGACAATGCGCTTGCCGGTGAACTCCACATCGGCGTCCATCACGCTCCAGCGCTCAGTGCGAAACTCTTCCACGGGCAAGATCTTGTCGGCTGGCTGCTTGCTGGCGCCGCCACGGGCCTTTTGCTCGGTATTGGAGTCCGCACCGATCAGCGGCGCCAGGTCGCTGAACAGCAATTGGTTGGAGACCAGCGCGCCACTGAGTTTCGGCCGGGGCTGACTGGCGACATAAGCCAGGTCGCCATGAATATCGCTGTCGCCGATCTTGCCGTTGAACGCCTCGTAGCGGAACAGCGCCCCACCCGGCTCATGCAGCTTGGCAATCAAGCGGCCATCGGTGGCGTAAGGCGGCGAATCCGGCAAGGTCACGCCGGTCAGCGGGTAGAGATGAGCCAGGCTGTTGCCGGCCAGTTTCAGGCGCAAGTCCAGGGCCCCGAGATTCATTGGGTCGGTGAGGGTGCCGGCCAGTTCGACGCGGGTCTCGGCGATCTTCGCCTGGGCCTGGAGCGGAAAGGGTCGTGAGGCATCCTGCAATGCCAGCAAACCACCAACCTTGCCGGAGCCGGCCAGGTTCTGCCCGTGATACTGCCCGTTGACCTTGAAGGCGAACGCGTAGTCCTGCGGTGTCGCGCCCTGGTCCTGGGCCTTTTTCGCGGCCTTGTCACCGACGATATCGCTGAACGGGATGGGTTTGCCCAACGGGTCGATCAACAGGTAGAGCCGGGTCTTGAGTGTCTGGTCGTCAAGAGTGACATGGCCTTTGTCGAAGCCGATGGCGCCGATGTCCACCACCCAGCTGGACGGCTCGGCGTCCGGGTCTTTCGGATCGAACTGGAAGGTCCAGTTGGCGCGTCCGTCAGCCAGACGCTGCAGGTTGGCGTTGGGCTCCGTCAGGTCGATGCGCGGAATCGCCACTCTCCGGGCCAGCAAGGCCAGGGGCGAAACGCGTAGCTCGACACGCTTGAGCGTGACCATTTGCGGGGTTTTCGACCAGTCAGGGTTGCCCAGGCTCAAATCCTCGGCCACCACATGGGGCCAGGGCAGCCAGGCACGCCAGCCCCCTTCCTCTGGCTCACGCTGCCAGGCTACCGCCAGATTGCCGTTGATGGCGAAGGGGCGATGCAACTCCTCGGAAACCTTGGCATTGAGCGGGGGCTTGATGCGGTTCCAGTCGAAGAACGCGATGACCAGGACCAGCACCGCCAGCAGGACAACAAGGCTGGCAAAGCTCCAGGCGAGGATTTTCGAGGTGCGCGTCATGCACAAGGCTCCTGATGACAAGTCAGCGTCCGCAACCGCGCCGCCGCTGGGAACACGACCTTGCAGTCGGTTCGTTATGAAGGGTTGGACTGGTAAAGCGGCCCGCAGGTGCCGATGAACGGCACAAAAAAATGCAATATTCCTGACCGATCAGCCAACAAACTGTTACCGCCCCGCACATTTACGAGGCAGTAGTGGGTACAAAATACCCACCTCGGTGCAAAACAACACCTCGGAAACGCCCGTTCTAGAGCCTTCGCCCCGAACAATCAATTCCGTTGATTATTACCATTGTCTTTATGAACTTTTATATCGACTTATCGAGAGTAGCATTGCCCTCGTACCCACTTTATCGCCCTCCCAAGGAGCAACGATCATGAAACGCCAATTACTGATGAGCCTGTCCCTTTCACTGCTGGCCTCCACTGCCTTCGCACTGCCAGCCTCCGAACAAGCTACCCCACAGGTCAAGGACAGCCATTCTGTCTACAGCCAGACTGTTGCCGAAGGTGGCCGTGATCGTCTGGAAGAAAAAGGTCTGGCCGAGGACGGTTATGACCGCACCAAGCAAAGCGATACCGTTGCAGCTGATGGTTCCGACCGCACCCCAGGCCAAACCTTGGCAGCCGACGGTTCCGACCGCACCCCAGGCCAAACCTTGGCAGCCGACGGTTCCGACCGCACCCCAGGCCAGACCCTCGCCGAAGACGGTTCTTCTCGCACTAAAATGGGCGATACCGTGGCCGAAGGCGGTGGTGACCGCGTGATCGAACGCAACGGCACAGTGAGCTGAGCCCATGGTGGCCCAGAAAAAAGCCCGATTCCTGCAATCGGGCTTTTGACTTTTCAAACCCCTCGTTTTCCCCGCCCGCCCCCCTCTCTATCGTTCGACGTCGACAAAGCCGATTTGCTAGAGTGCGTCGCTCCCGTGAATCAGAAGCCAGCCTTGCGATGCTGCCCCGCGCCGAACAGAAACAACAGACCCGAATTGCCCTGATGGACGCAGCCCGCCGTTTGATGGAGTGTGGCCGGGGGTTCGGCAGCCTGAGCCTGCGGGAAGTCGCCCGGACAGCCGGCATCGTCCCCACCGGGTTCTACCGGCACTTCGACGACATGGACCAACTGGGCCTGGTACTGGTCAGCGAAGTCGGCCAGACCTTCCGCGAAACCATCCGCCTGGTACGCCACAACGAATTCGTCATGGGCGGCATTATCGACGCGTCAGTGCGGATCTTTCTCGATGTGGTGCAGGCCAACCGCTCGCAGTTCCTGTTCCTGGCCCGCGAGCAATACGGCGGTTCCCTGCCGGTGCGCCAGGCCATCGCCCAACTGCGCGAAGACATCAGCTCGGACCTGGCAGCCGACCTGGCCTTGATGCCCAAGTTGCAGCACCTGGACCTTGCCGCCCTGGGCGTGATGGCCGACCTCATCGTCAAGAGCGTATTCGCCACCCTGCCGGACATCATCGACCCACCCGCCCAAGCCCTCCCCGAACATCTCACGCCCCAGGCGAAGATTACCCAGCAACTGCGATTCATCTTCATTGGCCTCAAGCATTGGCAAGGGTTGGGCAGTACCGAATAACCCCGATGTACCCACTGTGGGAGCTTGCTCGCGATAGCGGAGTCTCAGCCCCCTGATTGCTCACCTGACACACCGCCTCCCAAAGAACCGCCTGGGAGATGTGGCCATCTCTGTAGGAACTGCCGACCGCTGTGACCTTTCGGGGCTTTTCCCTGCCAACCCCTCGGACATTTCCTTCAACACGCAGGGCTGTTCATGAACTAGGCAGTGCTTTCGAGCGCCGCTAACCTCTGTTCGTCATCGCAAAAAACGGTGACACGGACGTGCAAGTCCGATCTAGGAACGCATTCGTTATGGCTATTCGCCGAGCATTTTTCTATGCTCGCCGACTGTTATGGCGGCTGCGCGTGGGAGACCTTCGGGTCTGCCGGGTTCCTGGACCGGTCTTGCACACCTACGTACAGCTGCCACCCATTTTTCGACGTGCAATCGGAGGGTGTCGGCTCCACTTCCAGGAATTTTCACTATGTTCAAAGCAACTCCGAATCCCCCGCAAAGCGGCCACAAATCCCGCGTCGAAGCACAGGAAGAAAAAAAGCTCGAAGACGCCGCCACCCGCGCCCTCGACTACTACCTCAAGCCCAAGCCCGCCTCACCGCCCGAACCTGACAAAAACCAACTCTTCATCGTGTCCCCCCACATCGACACCGAAACCCTGCTCGCCAACGCCTCCGAAGACCTGCTCTCCATCAGCACCATCGCCGCCGACCTGGCTGACGACGTGGACGATTCACGCCGCTGCGTCGCCCTGGCGATCAGCCGGATGGCCGATGGGGTGCAGTTGTTGGTTGAGCGGGCGTTGGATCATCTGGAAACCAAGGAGATGGCGGCGCCTGGTGCCAAGGGATAGCGCTTTGTTTTGATGCAAGCTGAGCCGACGCCTCCGCGAGCAAGCCCGCTCCCACAGGTTCTTTTTGTGTCAGCCGCAAAATGGTGCGCGCCATCGCGTCGCGCACCAACATGGCACGCAATCCGCCCCATCCTGAAACGCCATCCCAGCTATTTCCTACACCTCATTCGGTTGGCAAGCCCCTTGCTCTAAACACAGCACTGTTCATTGCTGGAAGCACTCCGATGCTGGTGATTCATCGCAGAATCGACACTCAACCGCGCTGGGACGCCGAGCTGCACCTGACCTTTGACGCCCGTAGCAAAAGCCGCCTGCGCTGTTTCAGTGCCGAGGGTGAAGACGTGGGGTTGTTCCTGGAACGAGGCCAACCGCCGCTGTACGACGGCGAATGCCTGCAAGCTGAAGACGGGCGCATCGTGCGCGTTTGCGCCCGCGCCGAACAATTGCTGCATGTCACCTGCGCCAACGCCTTCGAACTGACCCGCGCCGCCTACCATCTGGGCAATCGCCATGTCGCCCTGCAAGTGGGCGATGGCTGGTTGCGCCTGCTGGACGACTACGTGCTCAAGGCGATGCTCGAACAACTGGGCGCCCGTGCCGAATCCATCGAAGCCCCGTTCCAGCCGGAACACGGCGCCTATGGCGGCGGTCACCATCACTCCCGGCACGGCGACGAAGATTTCAACTACGCGCCGCGCCTGCATCAGTTCGGCGTGCGCACATGAACCCGGCCTGGGCGCTGCTGCGTCTGGCCAGCCCGCAACTGCCGATTGGTGGCTACAGCTATTCCCAGGGGCTGGAGATGGCGGTGGACAACGGCCAGGTGAAAAACCCTGACGACGCCCGTCGCTGGATCAGCGATCAACTGCTGCTGAACCTGGCGCGTTTCGAAGCGCCCTTGCTGCTGGCGCACTGCACCGCAGCCGCCGCTGACGATTGGGACGTGCTGCTGCAACGTTGCGAAGAACACCGCGCCAGCCGGGAAACCCGCGAGCTGTATCAGGAGAGCCGGCAGATGGGCTACTCGTTGCAGCAATTGCTCGCGGGCCTGCCGGAACTCGACCGCGCCGCGCGAGACTTTCTCGAACAGCGCAGCGAGCCGCACCTGGCCTTGTGCTGGGCCCTGGCCGCCCGCGCCTGGCAGATAGCCCCCCAGGACGCCCTCGCCGCCTGGCTGTGGAGCTGGCTGGAAAACCAACTGGCGGTGCTGATGAAAACCCTGCCCCTGGGCCAGCAAGCGGCCCAGCGCCTGACCAGCGAGCTGCTGCCGCTGCTGCAACAGGCCCAGCGCGACGCCTCGAACATCGACCCCGATCATTACGGCAGCGCCGCATTTGGCCTGTCCCTGGCGTGCATGGCCCATGAGCGCCAGTACAGCCGTCTGTTCCGTTCCTAGGAGACACTCATGAATACACAACCTCTGCGCGTCGGTATCGGCGGCCCGGTAGGTTCCGGCAAGACCGCCCTGACCCTGGCCCTGTGCCTGGCCCTACGTGAACGCTACAACCTGGCGGTGGTCACCAACGACATCTACACCCGCGAAGACGCCGACTTCCTGGTGCGCAACGAGGCCCTGGCGCCGGAGCGGATCATCGGCGTGGAAACCGGCGGTTGCCCGCACACGGCGATTCGCGAAGACGCGTCGATCAACCTGGAGGCGGTGGACCAGTTGAACCGGCGCTTCCCGGGCCTGGACCTGATCCTGGTGGAGTCGGGCGGCGACAACCTGTCGGCGACCTTCAGCCCGGAATTGTCGGACCTGACCATCTATGTGATCGACGTCTCGGCCGGTGACAAGCTGCCGCGCAAGGGCGGGCCGGGCATCTGCAAATCAGACCTGCTGGTGATCAATAAAATCGACCTGGCACCGCTGGTGGGTGCGTCCCTGGAAATGATGGACAGCGACACCCGGCGGATGCGCAACGGCAAGCCCTTCGTATTCAGCAATCAGAAGACCGGCCAGGGCCTGGACGACATCATTGCCTTCATCGAGCGCCAGGGTCTGCTGACCGCCGCCTGATCTTTCCGACTGACCACAAGGAAGCTTATCCATGAACTTCAAACGCATCCTCGGTGCCCTTGCCCTGCTGCTGACCCCAGCCTTGGCCTTCGCCCATCCCGGCCATGGCGACAATGGCCTGATCGCCGGCCTCGGCCACCCCATCGGTGGGCTCGACCATTTGCTGGCGATGCTGGCGGTCGGCTTGTGGGCCGCGCAACAACAAGGCGCCGCGCGCTGGGCGCTGCCCTGCACTTTCGTCGGTACAATGCTGCTCGGTGGCCTGCTGGGCTTTGAAGGCCTGGATCTGCCAGCGCTGGAAAGCGGGATCGCCGCCTCGGTGCTCGCCCTGGGCCTGGCGGTGGCACTGGCGGTGCGTCCACCATTGAGCCTGGCAGTCGGTGCGACGGCACTGTTTGCGCTGTTCCATGGCGTGGCCCATGGCTTGGAACTGCCGGACATGTCGAGCCCGTGGGCCTATGCGGTGGGCTTTGTCGCAGCGACGGCGGCGTTGCATGGCGCCGGGTTTGCCCTGGTGCGGGTGTTGCCGCGAGCGGCGGCGCCGTTGGTTCGATTGGCTGGGGCGGCTTCGGCAGGAGCTGGGGTTTGGTTGTTGGCGGGTTGATTTTCTAGCGCCTGCAAAGACCCCTTCGCGAGCAAGCCCACTCCCACATTTGATCGGTGCACACCGCACCTAACGTGGGAGCGGGCTTGCTCGCGAAGGCGGCCTGACAGGCGCCCCATCTCCCACGGCCTGCCACTCTGCTACCATGTCGCGCAATCGCCCCCAGCCGTGACGACCTCCGCCGATGCCTGATGCTTCCCGCCCCGCTCCCCAGCCTGAATTGACCGCCCTGTTCGCAACGGTGCGTCAGCATTTTCACGACGTGATCGTGCCGATGTGGCAAGGCCCGGGCTGGAATGCCGAACTGGCGTTGCCCTATGAATCCCTTGATGCCGAGCATGTGCCGCTGCCACCCCAGCGCTACCGCGCCATGGCATGTGCGCGGCAGTTGTATGTGTTCGCCAATCTGATCGGCGAAGTGCCCCAGGCCGAGGAGCGGGCCAGTGCACTGTTCCGCTCGCTGCAGCGTCATTTCCACGATGCCGAGCATGGCGGCTGGTTCTACAGCATCGACCCGCAAGGCGCGCCGCTGGACACCGGCAAAGACCTCTACACCCACGCCTTTATCCTGTTCGCCTGCGCCCATTACTGGGGCAAGGTCCGCGAACCGCTGGTGGAGTCGGTACTCAACGCGAGCCTGGAGGTCATTGCCCGGCGCTTTGCCAGCGCAGACGGCCTCTACGAAGCCAGCCTAAAGCGCGACTGGTCAACGACCGGATCCGGCCCGTTGCAAAACCCCTTGATGCATCTGGCCGAAGCGTTCCTCGCGACCTTGTCGGTTCGCGAAGACGCCAACGTCCGCCAGGCGCTGCTGAGCCTTTGCGACGGGATGTCCAAGCATTTCATCGAGCCGCAGCAACGCGTGATGATGGAGAAGCCGCTCAAGGCTGTGGATAACTGGTTCGAACCGGGGCACCAGTTCGAATGGTATTTCCTGCTGGCTTCCTCACCCCTGCTGCGTGACGGCAAGCTGCATGCGGCCCTGGAGCACAGCTTCGGCCATACCGAACAACGCGGCGTCGCCCCGGACTCCGGCGCTGTGTGTGCAACGCTGGCCTTGGGATCCCAGGCAGGCCCGCGCGATGCCACCCAACGCATCTGGGCCCAGGCGGAATACTTGCGGGCACTCACCTTGCGCCCGGGCAGCCAGGGGCTGCTGCTGCGTCAATTGCGCGCGCTGCAGCAGCATTTTCTGCATGCCAAGGGCTGGAACGAATGCCTGGACGCCGCCGGCGTCGTCAGCCGCCGGGACATGCCGTCCACTACGCCGTATCACCTGCTGACCTGCTATCGCGGGCTGGCCGACTACCTGGCATAACGCTGCTGTGGCTTCTGTGACTCCTGTAGCTTTTGTGGCGAGGGAGCTTGCTCCCGCTGGGCTGCGTAGCGGCCCCAAAAGCTGACGACTGCTTCGCAGCCGAACGGGAGCAAGCTCCCTCGCCACAGATGTCCCCCATCAAGTCTTGTTGCGCTCAATGGCAAACCCGGCCCAGGTCTGGCTCACCGGCATCAGCTCCAGGCTGTTGATGTTGATATGCGCTGGCGCATTGAGCACCCAGAAAATCGTATCGGCGATGTCCTGTGGCTGGATCGGCTCCGCGCCGGCGTAGGTCGCGTTGTAGCGCTCCTGGTCGCCACCGAAGCGCACCAGGGAGAACTCGCTCTCGCACAGGCCCGGCTCAATATTGCTCACCCGCACGCCCGTGCCTTGCAGGTCGCAACGCAGGTTCAGGGAGAACTGTTTGACGAACGCCTTGCTCGCGCCATACACATGGCTGCCCGGGTACGGGTAGTTGCCGGCGATGGAACCCAGGTTGACGATCCCGGCCCCACGACCGTGGGCGATCAGTCGCGGCAACAACAGGCGAGTACTGTAGATCAGCCCTTTCACATTGGTGTCGACCATGGTGTCCCAGTCATCAAGGTCGCACTTGGGTGCAGGGTCAACGCCCAGGGCCAGTCCGGCGTTGTTGATCAGCCCGCGCAATTTGGCGAAGGATGGCGGCAGGTTGGCGATGGCCTCTTCCATGGCCTTGCGATCACGCACATCCAATACCAGGCCATGGACTTCAGTCTGCTTCGACAGCTCGGCACAGAGGGCATTGAGGCGTTCTTCACGACGACCGGTCAGCACCAGTTTCCAACCGGCCTCGGCAAAACGACGGGCACAGGCTTCACCAAAACCGGACGTCGCGCCGGTAATAAACAGGGTGTCAGACATCGTGTTCTCCTTGTTTGAACTTCAACAGCCATTGAATGGAAATCGGCCCACAGCATGCCCGCCCTGGCACGGCAGGGGCAAGGCTTGCACGCGGCTTTTCCCAACGACTGCTCATAAAACAACCAATCAACGCCAGGCCTTGTCGAACAAGGGTCGCAGCCGGTTGCCCGCACCTTATCCACAGGCACGTCCACAGTAATCGGGGGCAAGTGCAAAACCCGCAAGCCGCTGTGCATAAGGCTTTGCGGGGTATTTGGAAAATTTTTTCGCTTGACCCTGCAAGTGAGGTTGTGCAGCGCAAGTTATCTGCTATAAGCCAATGCGAGATGGGCGATGGCTCCAAGCCAGTAACGACGCTGCTCAGCGCCGTCTTTCCAGAGTTTAACCACAGACTTATCCACAGGCTTGCCCAGCGACTTTCGAGCCCATTGCAGCGGTCACAAAAGTGTTGACAACAGCCATTCCCGCTTGACTAAAAACGCCTGATCAAAAAACGATCACAGCCCTGCAAGCCACGTATTCAAAGGCTTTCAGCCAGCTACTCCCACGTTACCCACAGCCAGTTCCACAGCAAACGGGGACAAGTCAAAACCGTGGCAAAACAACTATTTGCGGCGACTTTATGTCGCGGCTTCGCAAGGGCTAAGGATTGTTGTCCACAATTCTCCAAGCGACCAAAGCCCGCTCCCACAGGGAATGAGTGGTGCATTCGAGGAATAAAAAAACCGGCGATCACTCGCCGGTTTTTTCATTGCAACAACCGCCTCAATGACCGCCCAGGTACGCGTTACGCACCTCTTCGTTGGCGAGCAATTCCTTGCCGGTGCCGGTCAGGCGAATTTCACCGTTGACCATCACATAGGCCCGGTCCGACAGCTTGAGGGCGTGGTTGGCGTTCTGCTCCACCAGGAAGATGGTCATCCCCGTGGATGCCAGCTCACGCAGGGTGGCGAAGATCTGCTTCACCACAATGGGTGCCAGCCCCAGGCTCGGCTCATCGAGCAGCAACAACTTTGGCCGGCTCATCAATGCCCGGGCGATGGCGAGCATTTGCTGCTCGCCGCCAGACATGGTCATGGCCCGCTGGTTGCGCCGCTCCTTGAGTCGCGGGAACAGCTCGAACATGCGTTGCATGTCTTCGCTGGCGTATTTGTCACCGATAGGAATGGTACCCATCAGCAGGTTTTCCTCGACGGTCATGTCGGGGAACACCCGCCGCCCTTCCGGCGACTGCGCGATGCCGTTGGACGCGATGTAGTGGGACGACTTGTGGGTGATGTCCACGCCTTGGTAGATGATCTGCCCACCGGCGGCACGCGGTTGGCCGAAGATCGACATCAAAAGCGTGGACTTGCCGGCCCCGTTGGAGCCGATCAGGCTCACGGTCTCGCCTTCGCCAATGTGCATCGAGACTTTCTTCAGGGCCTGGATCGGCCCGTAGAACACGTCCAATTCCTTGAGTTCGAGGATAGGTCCACTCATACCAGTTCCTCTTCGTCGGCACCCAGGTAGGCCGCGATCACCTTCGGATCGTTGCGAATCGCCTCGGGACCGCCCTCGGCGATCACGTTGCCGTGGTCCAGCACCACGATGTGATCGGAAATGCTCATTACCATGCCCATGTCGTGTTCGATCAGTACCACGGTCAGATCATGCTCGTCGCGCAGCAGCCGGATCATCGCGCTCAGCGCTTCGGTTTCCTGAGGGTTGAGGCCGGCGGCCGGTTCGTCGAGGCAGATGATCTGCGGGCGTGTGCACATGGCCCGGGCGATTTCCAGGCGCCGTTGCTGACCGTAGGAAAGCTCGCCCGCCAGACGGTTGGCGCAATCCACCAGGTCCACCACTTCCAGCCAATAGAACGCATGATCCAAGGCGTCGCTTTCGGCCTTGCGGTAGCCCTTGGTGTTGAGGATACCCGCCACCATGCTGCGGTTGACCCACATGTGCTGGGCCACCAGCAGGTTTTCCAGCACCGACATTTCCTTGAACAGGCGAATGTTCTGGAAAGTACGCGCCAGGCCGGCGCGGTTCACCAAGTGGGTGCCGCCGAACATCTTGTAGTACAGCCGGCTGGCGAAGGACTTCGGCGACACGAAATCAGTCGGGCGAAACGCCTCGCCCAACAGCTTGATGACGTTGGTTTGCTCGCCACGCACATTGAGCTCGATCTTGCCGCCCGAAGCCTTGTAGAAACCGGTCAGGCAGTTGAACACCGTGGTTTTGCCCGCGCCATTGGGACCGATCAGGGCAAAGATCGAGTTGCGTTTGACTTGCAGGCTGACATCGCTGAGGGCCTTGATGCCACCGAACTGCATCATCAGGTTTTCAACTTTGAGTACGACTTCGCTCATGGCGCAACCCCCTTGCGCGGCGTCACGCCGGTTCGGCTGATACGGATCAGGCCGCGAGGACGCCAGATCATCATCAACACCATCAGTACGCCGAACAGCAACACCCGGTATTCGGAGAAGCTGCGCAGCAGCTCCGGTGCCACGGTGAGCACGAATGCCGCGATCACCACGCCAACCGTCGAGCCCATGCCACCGAGCACCACGATGGCCAGGATCAGCGCCGATTCGAAGAAGGTGAACGAAGACGGGTTGACGAAGCCTTGGTAACTGGCAAAGAACACCCCGGCCAGGCCAGCCGTGGACGCACCGATAGTGAACGCCGAGAGCTTGACCAGTACATGGTTCAGGCCCATGGAGCGGCAGGCGATTTCATCCTCGCGCAGGGCTTCCCAGGCACGACCGACCGGCATGCGGGTCAGGCGATGCTTGACGTAGAGCACCAGCAGTACCGTGATGAACAACACGATGTAGATGAACAGGAATTTGATGTTGGGGTTGTAGTCGATGCCGAAGAACTCATGGAATGGCACCCCGCCATCCTTCGCCCGCCTGCCGAACTCCAGGCCCAGGAAAGTCGGCGAAGGAACCGGCATGCCATTCGGCCCACCGGTGAACGACAGCCAGTTGTTGAGCACCAGGCGAATGATCTCGCCAAAGCCCAGGGTCACGATGGCCAGGTAGTCACCGTGCATTCGCAACACCGGGAATCCCAATATGCACCCCGCCATCGCCGCCGCAATGGCCGCCAGCGGCAGTACCGTCCAGAAGCCCAGCCCCAGGTATTGGTAGCCCAGCGCCAGGCCATAGGCGCCGATGGCGTAGAACGCCACATAGCCGAGGTCGAGCAGCCCCGCCAGGCCGACCACGATGTTCAGGCCCAGGCCCAACAGCACATAGATCAACCCGAGGATGACCACCGTGAGCACGTATTTGTTGGCGAAGAACGGAAACACGATGGCAATCACGATCAACGCCGGGATGATCCAGCGCAGCCGCGACTTGTAGTCCGGTGGCAGCACATGCACGCCGGAACCGGTGCTCTCGAAACCCTGGAGAATCTTCAGTCCCTTGGGGGTTTGCAGGAACAGGCTCAAGGCAAAGCGCCCGATCATCACGATCGCCACCAGCCAGCCGACGCGGGCCGGTTGCAAGTTGAAGCTGTAGCCGTCGAGCACCACGCCGACGATCGGCCCGAACACGATCAGCGAGATCAGGCCGGCCAGGATCGCGTCGATGACGCTCTGTTTGATATCAAGCGGTTTATTGGCAGCAGACATACTTATACCTTCGCCACGAGTGGGCGACCCAACAGGCCTTGGGGACGGAAAATCAGAATCAGCACCAGCAGCGAGAAACTGAACACATCTTTGTAGTCGGAGTTGATCAGACCGGAGAACAGCGACTCGGAAATCCCGAGGATGATCCCGCCGAGCATGGCCCCAGGCAGGGAGCCGATGCCGCCGAGTACCGCCGCGGTGAACGCCTTGATGCCGATGATGAAGCCGGCATAGAAGTCGAATGTGCCGTAGTTCATGGTGATCAGCACGCCGGCCAGGGCCGCCATGGCCGCGCCGATGATGAAGACGTAGGAGATCACCCGATCGGTGTTGATCCCCAGGATCGAGGCCATCTTGCGGTCTTGCTGGGTGGCGCGGCACATGCGCCCGAGCTTGGTGTACTTGATGATGTAGGTCAGCACCGCCATCCCGGCGAATGCGGCGATCAGGATGAAGATCTTGGTGTAGGTGAGCTGGACGAAACCGCTGCCGATGTCGAGGCGCATGGCGCCTTCAAGCAGCGTCGGGACACCCTGTTGACGGGCACCCTGGCTGATCTGTGCGTAGTTCTGCAGGATCAGCGAAATACCGATGGCACTGATCAGCGGTGCCAGCCGGGTCGAGTTGCGCAGGGGTTTATAGGCGACGCGTTCGATGACCCAGCCGTATACCCCGGTGACCACCACCGTGAACACGAGCGTGCCAAGGATCATGAGTGGAAAGGATTCGATACCGAAGTAAGCCAGCAGAGCCAGACTGATTGCCGCGAGGTAAGCGGAAATCATGTAAACCTCGCCGTGGGCGAAGTTGATCATGCCGATGATGCCGTAGACCATTGTGTAGCCGATGGCGATCAGACCATAGACCGACCCGAGGGTCAGGCCATTGATCAGTTGCTGCAGGAAAATACCATCCATAACGCAATCTCACGCAGTGAGAACCTGCACACCTTTGGGTGCGCGGTTCTTCTAAGGAAAATACAGATTAACGTCGGAGCAATGTCAGGCACGACCTGCACGCACCCTTTGGAAACCGGGGTTTGCCCGGCCCCCAAAGGAGGCGTTGACGGTCGCGTCAGCCCTTACTTCTGTTTTTCCAGCTGGTGGTATTTGCCGTCCTTGTCCCACTGATAGACCACGTAGTCGGAGACTTTCAAGTCGCCCTTGGTGTCCCATTCCTTCTTGCCCATCACGGTCTGGACGGGGTTGGCCTTGAGCCACTTGGCCGCGTCTTCGCCTTTATTGGACTTGGCGCCATTGAAACCGGCGGCCAGGGCCTGGACCGAAGCGTAGGCGTACAGGGTGTAGCCTTCAGGCTCGGTGCCATTCTTGCGGAACTCTTCAACCACGGCCTTGCTGTCTGGCAGCAGGCGCGGGTCGGCGCCGAAGGTCATGTACACGCCATCGACGTATTGCGCGCCGCCGGCGGTGGTGACCAGTTCGTCGGTCACGATGCCATCGTCGGACATGAACTTCACGTCCTTGAGCCCTTGCTCACGCAACTGGCGAACCAACGGGCCGGCTTCCGGGTGCAGGCCACCGAAATAGACCACGTCGGCACCGGCCGCACGGATCTTGGTGACCACGGCGCTGAAGTCTTTCTCGCCGCGGGTCAGGCCTTCGTACAGCACTTCCTTCACGCCACGCTTGGCCAGTTGTGCCTTGGTGGCATCCGCCAGGCCTTGGCCGTAGGTGTCCTTGTCGTGCAGCACGGCCACTTTCTTGCCCTTGAGCACGTCGACGATGTAGTCACCCGCCACGATGCCCTGCTGGTCGTCACGACCGCACATGCGGAACATGGCGCTCAGGCCGCGCTCGGTGACCTGGGGGTTGGTGGAGCCCGGGGTGATGGCGATGATGCCAGCTTCGTCGTAGACCTCGGAGGCCGGGATGGTGTTGGACGAGCAGAAGTGCCCGACCACGCCGATCACCTTGTCCTGGTCGACCAGGCGGTTGGCCACGGCCACGGCCTGCTTGGGTTCGCAGGCGTCGTCGCCCGCGACCAGTACGATTTTCTCGCCGTTGACGCCGCCAGCCTTGTTGATGGCATCGGCTGCCGCCTGGGCACCCTTCATGTACTGCTCGCCAAATGCAGCGTTGGCGCCGGTCATCGGCCCCGCCACACCAAATTTCACATCAGCTTGAGCAAACGCAGAAACACCCAGCGCAGCTGCCACTGCGAGGGCCAGGAAACCTTTCTTGTAAAACGTCTGGGACATGAGGTGGTGCTCCAAGGTTTTTTTTAGTTGGCACTGCGACTTCATTTCACTGAAAAGCTCAGAGCAAGGGCCGTGCCATCGGTTTTTTATTCTGAAAAAAGTCGCTGCTTTATTGTTATTTCGACTGTTTCGAGCCCTTTTTCATAGGGCGTGCAACCGTCTAAACCGCACGAGGTGCAACCTTTTATTTAAATGAGTGAAACCCTCTGTGAGCCATCATTGCAACCATCGCACGAAACAGCGTGCAACCGCTGTGTAACAACCCACGTCACCGAACTGCACACTGTCGGTGCACGATTGCTACAACCCGCACCATAACAGGCTAGACGCTACGCCAGAAAACGCGGGTTCCAGCAACAATTTTCAACACTCAAATGACGATCCGCAGGCACTGGCCCGCGTGATACAGCGAAAAGCCCGCTTCATACAGGCAACTGCGCAACCCCACCCCGGCCAATGGCTGCATGGGGGCGAACGGGATCGGCAGGGCCTGGGCGTTACCGTGACACAGGTAATCGGCGAACGCCTTGCCAACCACCGTGCCGGTGGTCACGCCCCGACCGTTGTAGCCGGTAACGGCCACCAGCCCGGGAGCCGGTTCGAACAGGCGCATCAAGTGATCGGGGGTAAAAGCAATGCAACCGGTCCAGGTGCACTCCCACTCCACCGACTTGAGGTAAGGAAAATAGTGCTGCTGTACCCGATCGGCCCAAGCCTTGAGGAACCAGGTCGGCTTGCGGTTGCCGTTGCCCAGGCTGCCCAGCAGCAAACGGCCGTCCTTGTCCCGGCGGATGCTGCTCAACACCTGGCGGGTATCCCACGAGCCCTGCCCGCCCGGCAGAATGCGTCGGGCGGCCTCGTCGGTCAGCGGGACCGAGGCGACCTGATAGTAATAACCGGGGAAGAAATTGCGCCGCAGCTCGGTCCAGTCGCCCTCGGTGTAGGCGTTGGAGGCGATCACCACCTGCTCGGCCAGCACCGCCCCCTGGGCAGTCTGCACCGACCAGCGCTGGCCTTGGCGTTCCAGGTGCGTCACCGGCGAGTGGTCGAACAACTGACCGCCAAGGTCGGTGGCCGCCTTGGCCAACCCGCTGGTGTAGGCCATCGGGTTGAGCGTGCCGGCGCGACGGTCGAGCAGCGCCGCGGCGATTTTCGACGTGCCGGTGGCATCGACACAGGCCTGGCCGGTGAGCAATTCCACCGGGGCACCGCGGCGCTTCCATTGCTCTTCACGACTGCGCAGGTCGGCCTCGCCCCGGGCGTTATGGGCCATGTGCAAGGTGCCTTCGCGGCGCAGTTGGCAATCGATGTTGTATTTGTCGATGAGGCTGAACACCAGGGCCGGTGCAGCCCCCAGCATGCGGTTGAGCTGGCTGCCCACCGCCTCGCCGAACCCGGCCTCGATGTCATCCGGCGGGATCCATAGGCCGGCGTTGACCAACCCGACGTTACGCCCCGATCCGCCGTGCCCGGCCCGATGGGCTTCCAGCACAACCACGCGCTTGCCTTGTTCGAGCAAATGCACCGCCGCCGATAACCCGGTAAAACCCGCGCCGATCACGCAGACGTCGGCCGTGACTTCACCGGTGAGCCCGCTGTTTTCAGGCCTTTGCGGCGTCAGTTTTTCCCATAGACATTCTTCGCGTAACGGCATTGCCAGCTCCTGGTCAGGAGCAGCTGCGAGCTTCAAGCCTCAAGCTGCAAGCAGGGGTCGCTTGCAGCTTGGAGCTTGCGGCTTGAAGCTGCTTAATCAAAGGTAATTCCCTGCGCCAACGGCAACTCCAGCGAATAGTTCACGGTGTTGGTCTGGCGGCGCATGTAGCCGCGCCAGGCATCGGAGCCGGATTCGCGACCGCCGCCGGTTTCTTTTTCGCCACCGAATGCACCGCCGATCTCGGCGCCACTCGGGCCGATGTTGACGTTGGCGATGCCGCAGTCACTGCCCACGGCCGACATGAACTGTTCGGCTTCACGCACGTCGGTGGTAAAGATGCAGGACGACAGGCCCTGGGGCACGGCATTGTTCAGGTGCAAGGCCTCGGCAAAGTCCTTGTAGCCAACCACATACAGGATCGGCGCGAAGGTTTCGTGGCGCACGACGTCGCTCTGCTCCGGCATCTCGACGATGGCCGGCGAGACGTAATAGGCATTCGGGAACTGGTCTTCGAGCTGGCGCTTGCCCCCAAACACGCGCCCGCCTTCGCTCAGGGCCTGCTCCAAGGCGTCCTGCATGTTGTCAAAGCTGTGCTTGTCGATCAGCGGCCCGACCAGGTTGCCTTCCAGCGGATGGCCGATGCGCACTTTCGAATAGGCGGCCTTGAGGCGGGTGACGATTTCTTCCTTCACCGACTCATGGGCGATCAGCCGACGCAGGGTGGTGCAACGCTGGCCGGCGGTGCCGACGGCGCTGAACAGGATGGCGCGTACGGCCATGTCCAGGTCGGCACTCGGTGCCAGGATCATGGCGTTGTTGCCGCCCAGCTCCAGTATGCTGCGGGCGAAACGCGCGGCAACTTTCGGTGCCACTTCACGGCCCATGCGGGTGCTGCCGGTGGCGCTGATCAAGGCCACGCGCGGGTCATCCACCAGCGCTTCACCGGCATCACGACCGCCGATGATCACCTGGCTCAGGTATGGGGGGGCGTCACTGAAGTTCTTCAACACGCGCTCGAACAGCGCCTGGCACGCCAGGGCGGTGAGCGGGGTCTTTTCCGACGGCTTCCAGATCACCGCGTTGCCGCACACCAGGGCCAGCGTGGTGTTCCAGGCCCAGACCGCCACCGGGAAATTGAAGGCACTGATCACCCCGACCACGCCCAGCGGATGCCAGGACTCACGCATGTGGTGGCCCGGACGCTCGGAGGCGATGGTCAGGCCGTACAGCTGGCGGGACAGGCCGACGGCGAAGTCGCAGATGTCGATCATCTCTTGCACTTCACCCAGGCCTTCCTGGGTGATTTTGCCGGCTTCCCACGACACCAGCTCGCCAAGGTCGGCCTTGTATTCACGCAACAGGTCGCCAAATTGACGCACCAGCTCGCCGCGACGCGGGGCCGGCACCTGGCGCCACAGGTCGAAGGCGTGTTCGGCACGGCTGACCTGCTGCTCGACTTCAGCCGCGCCTTCCCAGTTCACAGCGCCGATACGGCTGCCATCAATGGGCGAATGTACCGGTTGTGTGCCGTTCTGGTACAAGGCCGAGTCGACGCCCAAGCGATCAAGCAATGCAGCAACCATGGAAAATTTCCTCACACGAAAAACAAAGGATTGGCAGCCGGACGAATGCGACTGATCAGACCTGTAGTTGTAGCTGGCCTGAGTCTTGCCAACAAACGACCTTTAAGCGAGATATCATTCCGTTTATTCATGCTGGCCATGACCGGATAAGCAGAGCGACAAGAAATAAGGCCTCATATGCTCAATAAACGCTATTTGCCGTCGATCACGGCGCTGCAATGCTTCGAAGCGGTGACCCGCCACTTGAGCTTCACCCGTGCCGCCGAAGAGCTGAATCTGACCCAGAGCGCCGTCAGCAAACAGGTCGCGCAACTGGAGGAGCTGCTGCAGCACTTGCTGTTCCGACGCGTGCGCCGACGCTTGCAGCTGACGCCTGCCGGTGATTTGTACCTGGGGGAGGTGCGAAAAATCCTCACGCAGGTGGAGATGTCTACCCATTACCTGCGCTCCTACGGCGGCGACACTGAAGTTCTGCGCGTTTCCACGCCTCCGACCTTCGGCGCTCGCTGGTTGGTCCCACGCTTGAAGGGCTGGCGATTGCGCCATCCGAAGATTCACCTGGACCTGTGCAGCGAGCAGGAGGCCGACGACTTGCTGCAAGGGCGCAGCGACCTGGCGTTCTATTTCGGCCAAGGCTCGCGCCCCGGCACCGAATCCCTGAAGCTGTTTGGCGAAGAACTGGTGCCCGTCTGCGCGCCCGGCAGCCTGCCTGACCAGCCCTTCACCGACCCGACCCAACTGGCCGAGCTGGTGCTGCTGCAAAACGCCTCGCGGCCCCAGGCCTGGCACGACTGGTTCGACCACCAGGGCTACCACACCGAACATAGCTATCACGGGCCGCGTTTCGAAACCTTCTACATGTGCATCCGCGCCGCTCAGGTCGGCTGCGGCGTCGCCCTGCTGCCACGGTTTCTGGTGGAAGAAGAACTGGCCGACGGTAAACTGGTCATCCCCTGGCAACACGCGATGCCCAGCACCAACGCCTATTACCTGGCCTATCCGGAACATTCGGCGGAAGTGCCCAAGGTGCGGTTTTTTGTGGAGTGGATGTTGGAGCAGATCGAGAGCCCGGGTACGCCGCAGTAGCCATTGGCTTTCCCTCTGTGGCGAGGGAGCTTGCTCCCGCTGGGCTGCGAAGCGGCCCCAAAAACGTGCGGGCGCTGCGCACCCGAGCGGGAGCAAGCTCCCTCGCCACAAAGGCCTGTGAACACTAAAAAATCACTGGCAATACCCACCCAGGTTATGCGCCACTAACCCCCTCATCCCAAACCGCTGCACCCCGCTGCCCGCCGCAGCGGCCTGTCTGGAGAACCCTATGAGCGAGAGCGTATTTGCCGATCGTATCGTGCAGAACCTGCTCGACACCGACTTCTACAAACTGACGATGATGCAGGCGGTGTTGCACAACTACCCCAACGTCGAAGTCGAATGGGAATTTCGCTGCCGCAACAGCGAAGATCTGCGCCCGTACCTGGCGGAGATCCGCTTTCAGATCGAGCGCCTGGCCGAGTTGAGCCTGAGCGCCGACCAGTTGGGTTTCCTGGAGCGCATCAGTTTTCTGAAGCCGGACTTCCTGCGTTTCCTGGGCCTGTTTCGCTTCAACCTGCGCTACGTGCACACCGGTATCGAAAACGGCGAGCTATTCATCCGCCTGCGCGGGCCGTGGCTGCACGTCATTCTGTTCGAAGTGCCGCTACTGGCCATCGTCAGTGAGGTGCGCAATCGTTATCGCTATCGTGAAATCGTCCTGGAACAGGCGCGGGAACAGCTTTATCGCAAGTTCGACTGGCTGAGCGCCAACGCCAGCGCCGAAGAACTGTCCGAACTGCAAGTCGCGGACTTCGGCACCCGTCGTCGTTTTTCCTTCCGTGTCCAGGAAGAAGTGGTCAACGTGCTCAAGCATGACTTCCCCGGGCGTTTCGTCGGCACCAGTAACGTGCACCTGTCCCGGGAACTGGACATGAAGCCCCTGGGCACCATGGCCCACGAGTGGATCATGGCCCACCAGCAATTGGGCCCGCGGCTGATCGACAGCCAGATCGCCGCCCTCGATTGCTGGGTGCGCGAGTACCGAGGCCTGCTGGGGATCGCCCTGACCGATTGCATCACCATGGACGCCTTCCTCAAGGATTTCGATCTGTTCTTCGCCAAGCTGTTCGACGGTTTGCGCCATGACTCCGGCGACCCGGTGATCTGGGCCGAAAAAGCCATTGCCCACTATCACAAGCTCGGCATCGATCCGATGAGCAAGACCCTGGTGTTCTCCGATAGCCTGACATTGCCCAAATGCCTGGAGATTTTTCGAGCATTGCGTGGTCGCATTAATGTCAGCTTCGGTATTGGCACCAACCTGACGTGTGACATTCCAGGTGTAGAGCCGATGAGCATCGTGCTTAAAATGATCAGCTGTGACGGGCAACCCGTGGCCAAGATTTCAGACGAGCCCGGCAAGACCCACTGCAAAGACCCGAATTTCGTCGCCTACATGCGACATGTTTTCCAAGTACCTGCCGCCCTTTCTGACACATCAAGCAAGGAGTGAATTCATGCAAGCCGTACAGCGTGAGATTGCTGAACAGCTCAAGGTCCAGCCACCGTTCACCGATGACGCCGCCCTCAAGGCCGAAATCGCCCGTCGGGTAGACTTTATCCAGGATTGCCTGGTCAACTCCGGGCTCAAGTCCCTCGTGCTGGGCATCAGCGGTGGCGTTGACTCGTTGACCGCCGGACTGCTGGCCCAACGTGCCATGCGCGAACTGCGGGAGAAAACCGGTAACACCGCCTACAAGTTCATCGCCGTGCGCCTGCCGTACGAAACCCAGTTCGACGAGCATGAAGCCCAAGCCTGTGTGGACTTCATCGACCCGGACGAGCGCCATACCGTCAACATCGGCCCGGCGGTCAAGGCCTTGGCCGATCAAGTCGCGGCGTTCGAAGGCAAGGCAGCGGTCTCGCGGGATTTCGTGCTGGGCAATACCAAGGCGCGGATGCGTATGGTTGCGCAATACACCATCGCGGGCACCGAGCACGGCCTGGTGATCGGCACCGACCATGCCGCCGAAGCGGTGATGGGTTTCTTCACCAAGTTCGGTGATGGCGCCTGCGACTTGGCGCCGTTGAGTGGCTTGGTGAAAAACCAGGTCCGGGCCATCGCTCGTGACTTTGGCGCGCCGGAGTCGCTGGTGGAAAAAATCCCCACCGCCGACCTTGAGGACCTGTCCCCAGGCAAGCCGGACGAAGCCTCCCACGGCGTGACCTACGCCGAGATCGATGCGTTCCTGCACGGCAAGCCGGTACGGGACGAGGCGTTCAGGATCATTTGCGAGACCTATCGCAAGACTGAGCACAAGCGGGTGATGCCTTACGCCCCATGACTACAAGAGGCGCCTGCTCTGCCGCCATCGCGAGCAAGCTCGCTCCCACAGGGGGGTTGCCTGGCATAAAAAAAGCGCCCCGCATGGGTAACGCTGTTCATTTAAGAACAATGATGGACCTGTGGCGAGGGAGCTTGCTCCCACTCGGCCGCGAAGCGGTCGTAAACCGGTAGATGCAGTGTGTCTGATGCTCCGCATTTGGCCGGTTTTGGGGCCGCTTCGCGGCCCAGCGGGAGCAAGCTCCCTCGCCACGGGTGTATCGATTGCCTTAAGTGAACAGCATTACCCTGCCTGGGGCGCTTTTTTGTGCCTGAAGTGATTATTTCAGGGTAACGGTGCCTTTCATCATCGAGATGTGGCCCGGGAACGAGCAGAAGAAGCCGTACGCCTCACCGGCAGCCAGTTTCGACACATCGAAGGTCACCGAGTCGCTTTCCTTGGCACCAATGAGTTTGGTGTGGGCGATGATGCGTGCATCACCTTCCGGCAGGTAGTTCTTGTCGATGCCTGCTGCCAAACCAGCCGTGGCAATCGGCTGCATGTCAGCCTCTTTGCTCAGCACCCAGTTATGGCCCATGACGTTTTTCGGCAAGCTGCCCGAATGCGTCAGCTCAACGGTGAACGTCTTGCAGCTCTTGTCGATCTCGATGGCCTTGGTGTTGAAGGACATCTGGTCGGTCGAGTCGATGGTGGTCTTGCACTCCGCTGCCATCAGTTGGCTGCTGGCCAGCGTCAACAGGGATACTGCAACAAGTTTGGCAAACATCGTGAATCTCCAAGGCATGGTTAACAAAAATCCGTCAAAGGGGAAGACTGCCTGAATTTCAGACAAGTTCCTATGACCTGAATCAAAGATTGTATACAACTTAAGGCTATCAGCCTGATGGACACAATCAACCAGCCAGAGGGATGACACCCCCTTATGATCAGCCTCACCACCTCTCGGGAGCGCCCATCATGAACGTCAACAGCCTGTTATGCAGCTTGCTCGCCGCCTACGCCTGCGGCGCCAGTGGCACCTACGAAAAACCCCAGCGCGAGGTTTAATCGCTTTGCGCCACCAAGGCCAGGCTTTACTCTGGGTCGGTTACTGATCATGGAGTAAAGCATGTCCATCGCGTCTGTTTGTGTATTTTGCGGCGCCAGCACCGGCACCGATCCAGCGTATCGTGAAGCGGCGCAGGCCCTGGGCCGGGCATTGGCGGAACGAAAATTGACCCTGGTCTACGGCGGCGGTGCCGTCGGCCTGATGGGGATCGTCGCCGACGCGGCCTTGGCGGCCGGCGGCGAGGTCATCGGCATCATCCCGCAAAGCCTCAAGGACAAGGAAATCGGCCACAGCGGCCTGACTCGCCTGGAAGTGGTGGACGGCATGCACGCCCGCAAGGCACGCATGGCCGAACTCAGCGATGCCTTCATCGCCCTGCCTGGCGGCCTCGGCACGTTGGAGGAGTTGTTCGAAGTCTGGACCTGGGGCCAACTCGGCTACCACGGCAAACCGCTGGGGCTGCTGGAAGTGAACGGTTTCTACAGCAAGCTCATCGGCTTTCTCGATCATATCGTCGACGAAGGCTTCGTCCGCGCGCCCCATCGTGACATGCTGCAAGTGAGCGAATCAGCGCAGAGCCTGCTCGATGCGCTGGACGAATGGCAACCGTCAGTGCAGCCAAAGTGGGCCGAACAAAAACCCAGCTAACGGCTCGGCCCCGATACAGGGCAGAATATGCGCCGCTCAACCTCACCTTCGACCCCAGAGGATCGCCCATGGCCAAACCCAATTATTCCTTCGCCAAACGTCAAAGAGACTTGGCCAAGGAGCAGAAGAAAGAGGAAAAGCTGCAGCGCAAGAAAGCCACAGCTGAAGAAGAAGCCGCACTGACCCCGGATACCGAAGGCGAAGTGGCGGCAGAAGATGATGTTGATGCACCGAAAGATCAGGCGCCCGACGCCTGAGCCCCTCCGGGCCCGATGATGTAATCCGGCCCCACGGTTTGTGTCCAGGGCCGGCAGCCTAGCTGCCGGTCCTCACAACCCCAATGCCTTGATAATCGACTCGCGATAACCCGTTGGCAGGTTCGCCGGCAGCCGCCCCGGTTCGAACAGCCCAATCTCCTTGTGTTCATGACTGATCGTCGGCACGAAACCGCCCAGCAACTGGCAGCGGTACGTGGAGATGAAGACGTGCTTGCCGGGAATCACCTCGAACAAGTACGAATCCAGCGGCTCCCCCACGCTCACCTCGATCGCCAGCTCCTCGGTAATTTCCCGCGCCAGGCATTGCGGCGCTGTTTCGCCCAGCTCGATCCGCCCGCCGGGCAATTCCCATTCATCCCGTTCGTTGAGCATCAGCACGACCAGGCCTTCGGGGGATTGCAGCACGCCCTTGATGGAAACCGGGAACATGAAGAGGCCTCGCAGTTAATGATTTATCTGTGGCTAGGGAGCTTGCTCCCGCTTGGGTGCGAAGCGCCCATAAAAATGGGGTCGCTGCGCGACCCAGCGGGAGCAAGCTCCCTCGCCACAAGTATTTCACCGCAAAGCGGGGTCATGACTCCAGCGGCATCACCGTCACCCGCACCTCGGGATCATGATTGCCGCCCCCCAGGATCACGCCCCGCAACGGCGACACATCGGAAAAGTCCCGGCCCCAGGCCAGGGTGATGTGTTCCAAGGCCGGTTGCACGTTGTTGGTCGGGTCAAAGTCCACCCAACCCAACACCGGGCAATACACCGAGACCCAGGCATGGGACGCATCGGCGCCAATCAGCCGGGGTTGGCCGGGTGGCGGCTGGGTCAGCAGGTAGCCGCTGACGTAACGCGCCGCCAGCCCGCGAGAGCGCACGCAGGCCAGCATCAAGTGGGCGAAGTCCTGGCACACGCCCCGCCGCCGCTCCAGCACCTCCACCAGCGGCGTGGCCACCTGGGTCGCCTCGGCATCGAAGGTGAACTCCTCGAAAATCTTTTCCATCAGCGCCCGCACGCCAACCATCAACGGGCGCCCCGGCGGGAAGCAGCTTTCGGAAAACTCGACGAAGCTGCGCTTGAGGTGCACATACGGTGACTCGAAACGAAAACGGCATGCTTGCAGCAATGGCGCCGCAAGTGGCCGGCCGCTGTAGGTCAGCGCGTTGCAGGTCGACTCCCAGGCCGGGGACAGGTTGAAGTCCAGCGAGGGGCGAGACAGCACCTCGACGCTCAAGCGAGCATTGACCAGCAACTCGTCGTGGGGGCGTTCGAAGGCCAGGCGGGTCAGCGGGTTGCCGAACACATCCTGCTCATCGCGCCGGGTCGTCGGCTCCGGGCTGATCAGCAACTGCTGTTCGGTGCAACGCTGCCAGTCACAGGCGCGCGGCCACAGATGAGCAAGCTGCTGGGCCAGGGACACCGGGCTGTCGTAGTGGTAATGGGTGTCGTGGAGGATCTGGTAACGAGCGCTCATCAGACGGATACCGTGCGTTGGCTGACGTCATCGACGTGGGCGAAATGACGCAAGGCCAGGCGATCGGATACCTGGCCACCGACATCGGCCACTTCCTGCAACAGGTCGGCCAGCCCATCAAGTGCTGCGCGCAGGCTGGCTTCGCCAAACAGGGGATTTTCCAGGCAACGCAAGTCAAAGCGAGAAAGACGCGTCACCAATTCTGGCAAGGCCGTTTCCTTCGGCGCGCCAAAATCGTCGTTCAGGCGCTTGAGCGTGCGGGCCACCAGTTTTAACTGGAAAAGCACCGCGTGGGGGTTCTGCTCGTCCAGCAACAACAGGTCCAGCACCGGGATCAGTTGCGCCACCGCCAGGTAGCGCGAACGGTAGGTGATGCTGCTGTTGCCCAGTTCCAGCAGCCACTCCAGCCCGGCCTGGTCGAATACTGCATCGCTGCGCAAAAACGCAGCCAGGCTGCTGCTGAGGAACTGCAAGCGCTCCAGGCGCCGGCCAATCATCAAGAAGCGCCAGCCCTCGTCGCGGGTCATGTCGTCCAAGGCAAATCCGGACAACGCCGCCAGGGACATCACCAGCCGATTGAGGAAATCCAGCAACTCACCGAAATCCGGTTCCTCGGTTTCCAGCTCCGCCGCTTCGCGCTGCAACTCCACCAGCGCCTGCCAGTTCTCCCGGGACAGCTTGCCGCGAACCTGCGAGGCCGCCCACTGCAAGCGCTGCAGGTTGGAACGCAGGCTGAACGACCAGTCATCGCCCAACAGCGCCGCCAGCAAACGCTCGTGCAGCTCACCCTCTTCAGGCAGCAGCATCAGGCTTTCGCCCAGGGCCACCGCCGACTGCAGGGCCTGCGGGTCATCGCCATCGACATATCGTCCCAGCATGATCCGCAGCAGCCGCGCGCTGTCGTCGCAGCGTTCGCAGTAACGGCCGAACCAGAACAGGTTTTCCACCACCCGCGAAGGCAGGTACGGATCGCGTCGAACCAGGTCATGGACGCCTACGGTTCGCTGGGCCGTCCATTGTTCACCGCCGGGCACCTGCTCGCCCAACACCCAAGTGTCCTTGCTGGCGCCGCCGCGCTGCATCGACACCACTTCGGCGTCGGCCTCGGCGGCCACGCGGGTCAGGCCACCCGACAGCACCCGATAATCATCCTTCCCGGACACGGCATACACGCGCATGCCAATGGCCCGAGGCTGGATGTGCCCGTCTTCGGCCTGCCAGACCGGGGCCTGGGACAGTTGCGCCAGCTCCTGGGCGACATAGGCATAGGGCCGAGCCTGCATGCGCGCCGCCAGTTGGCCGCGCTGCACCTCGTTCAGGTCACGGCCGAACACCGGGGTGAAACTTTGGGAAGGAAACGCTGGCTTGATCAACAGTTGCGGCAGCTTTTCCAGGGCCTGGGCCAGCACCGGCGGCTCACCGCACCACCAGGTGGCGATGGACGGCAGTATCAATTCCTCGCCGAACAGATACTGGCTGATCTTCGGCAGGAACCCCAACAGGCCCGGAGACTCCAGCACGCCGCTGCCCAGGGCATTGGCCACCAGCACCCGGCCCTGGCGCACCGCTTCCAGCAGTCCCGGCACGCCGAGGGCTGAATCAGTGCGCAGCTCCAGGGGGTCACAGAAATCGTCGTCGAGCCGGCGCATGATGGCGTGAACCCGGCGCAAGCCGCTAAGGGTCTTGAGGTAGACCGTGGCGTCCCGCACGGTCAGGTCGCCCCCTTCCACCAGCGGATAGCCAAGCTGACGGGCCAGATAAAGATGCTCGAAATAACTTTCGTTGAACCGCCCCGGCGTCAACAGCACCACCAGTGGCGACTCTCCGTCGCTGGGTGCCTGTCGTGCCAGGGTTTCCTGCAAGGTGCGGAAGAACCCGGACAGGTGTCGCACCCTCAGGTCGCGATACAGCTCGGGGAACGCGCGGGAAACGATCATGCGATTTTCCAGCGCATAACCGGCCCCCGAAGGCGCCTGGGTCCGATCCGCCGTGACCCACCAACGGCCATCGGGGGTGCGCGCCAGATCCACCGCATACAAGTGCAGGAAGCTGCCGTCCGGCGGCACGATGCCCTGACAGGGCCAAAGGAAGTTGTTGTGCCCGAACACCAACTCTGCCGGCAGCAGCCCTTCGCTGATCAGCCGCTGTGGCCCATACAGGTCGGCCAGAACCGCATTGAGCAGGCGCGCACGCTGGGCGATCCCGGCCGACAGATGTTTCCATTCCTGCGGGTCGATCACGTGGGGCAGCAGGTCCAGCTCCCACGGCCGGTCGGCGCCCTTCGGATCGGCGTAGACGTTGTATGTCACACCGTTTTCCTGGATCTGCCGAGCCAGCAGCGCCTGACGCTGGATCAGGTGAGCCGGCGTGCTGCGCTGCAACTGATCGAACAACCGCCGCCAGTGCGGACGCACCGCACCGTTGTCGTCCAACAGTTCGTGATAGGTGCCCGTCGTCAGCGGGTAACGGTCAAGCAGGTCAGGCATGGAAAGCTCGGCAGACGGCAATAAAAGGTGAGACTAGCGCAAGCGCATGACGCCCGGATAGTTGAGTTTGGAGCGGAACATGACGACCGTGGCGAGGGAGCTTGCTCCCGCTGGGCTGCGCAGCGGCCCCAAGACAGCAGACTCCATTGGCCTGACACACCGGGTCGTCAGGTTTCAGGGCTGCTGCGCAGCCCAGCGGGAGCAAGCTCCCTCGCCACGGGGCTCACTTACACCTTGGGCGCCCCTTGAAAACGTCGTAGATCAAGCGTGAGGGGAAACTCGTCATCCATTGCCAGGCTGGGTATCGGAAGTTTCCCAGGTGTGTGTCCGATACGGAAGAAACGCGCCATCCGCCGGCTTTCGGCCTCGTTGGCATTCACCGGCAGGCTGTCGTAGTTACGCCCGCCCGGATGGGCCACGTGATACTGGCAGCCGCCCACGGAACGCTGCATCCAGGTGTCGAGCAAATCGAAGACCAGTGGCGCATGCACCGGGATGGTCGGTTGCAGGCAGTTGGCCGGTTGCCAGGCGCGGAAACGCACCCCGGCGACGAACTCGCCGACCCGACCAGTGGGTTGCAACGGCACCGGCACGCCATTGCAGGTCAGCAGGTAGCGTTGCGGCGCCAGGCCGCTGAGCTTGACCTGCAAGCGCTCCAGGGAAGAATCCACATAACGTACGGTGCCGCCTACCGCGCCCTCTTCCCCCCAGCACATGCCAAGGCTCGAGGGCTTGGCGCAATTGCAGTTCGATACCGCTGACCGCGTAATCGCCCACCTTGGGGAAGCGGAACTCCAGGTGCGCGGCGAACCACTCGGCCCGCAGCGGGTAGCCGGCGGCGTTCAGCTCATGGATGACATCGGCAAAATCCTGCTCGATAAAGTGCGGCAACAGGAACCGGTCATGCAGCTCGGTGCCCCAGCGCGCCAGTTTCGCCGGCGCGTAAGGCTCACGCCAGAACCGCGCCACCAGTGCCCGCAGCAGTAATTGCTGGGCCAGGCTCATGCGGGCGTGGGGGGGGCATCTCGAAAGCACGCAACTCCAACAGGCCGAGGCGCCCGGTGGCGCCATCCGGCGAATAGAGCTTGTCGATGCAGAATTCGGCACGGTGTGTATTGCCGGTCACGTCGATCAGCAGGTTGCGCAGCAGGCGATCGACCAACCACGGCGGGCATTGCTCGCCGGGCTGTGGCATTTGCGCGAAAGCGATTTCCAGCTCGTACAACGCGTCGTTGCGCGCCTCGTCCACGCGAGGTGCCTGGGAGGTCGGGCCGATGAACAATCCGGAAAACAGATAGGACAACGACGGATGGTTATGCCAGTAGCTGATCAGGCTGCGCAGCAGGTCGGGACGCCGCAGAAACGGTGAGTCAGCCGGTGTCGCGCCACCCAGTACGAAATGGTTACCGCCGCCGGTGCCTGTGTGCCGGCCATCGATCATGAATTTCTCGGTGGTCAGTCGGGTCTGGCGCGCCTCTTCGTATAAAAATTCAGTGCGCTCGACCAACTCATCCCAGGTCGCCGAGGGTTGCACGTTGACCTCGATCACACCCGGGTCGGGGGTGATGCGGAAATTGCCCAGGCGCGGGTCGCTCGGCGGCTCGTAGCCCTCCAACAGCACCGGACAATGCAGCTCCTCGGCCGTCGCCTCGATGGCGCTGACCAGCTCCAGGTAATCCTCGACCCGCTCCAGTGGCGGCATGAACAGGTACAGCCGGCCATCGCGGGCCTCGGCACAGAAGGCGGTGCGGGTCAGCCAGTCGGCGGATTTGTCGATCTCCGGGACACGCTCCTGCTCGGCCGCCGGCTCGCCGTGACGCGCCAGTTGCTCGGTGCCGGGCAGCTCGGGCAAATCCTGGTTCGGGTCGGTGGGGTGGATGAACGGGTACTCGGCCGCCGTTACCCAAGGCTGGGACGCCAGCGGCAAGCGATAACCCAGGGGCGAATCCCCCGGCACCAGGCGGCAGTGGTTGTCGCGCAGGTACCAGCGACCGCTTTGCCACTGATCGCCCTTGGCGGTACGGGCCAGCGGCAGGACCTGGCCGATGACCTTGTCCAGGCCCTGGCTGAAGACCTTGCGCAACCGTGCACGCTCCAGGGCGTCCTCCAGGCGTGGGTCCTCGGCTGTGACATTCGAAGGCAATGCACCTTCACGCCAGAGGTAATAGAAGTTGTCTTCGTAGGCCGGAAACACGAACCGCGCAGGAATTTTCAAACGCTCGGCGACGCTCGCCAGGAAACGTCCGGCCAATTCGCCATCGGCGCCGTAGTCCTCCTGCTCATCGGCAATCAACGCGCTGTTGTGCCAGATCGGCACACCGTCGCGCCGCCAATAGCAGTTGAGCGACCAGCGCGGCAATTGCTCGCCGGGGTACCACTTGCCCTGGCCGAAATGCACCAGCCCCTTGGGCGCATAGTGATTGCGCATGCGCTGGAACAGCTCGGCGGAGAGCCGGCGTTTATCCGGCCCGAGTGCCGCGGTGTTCCACTCGGCACCGTCCGGGTCATCAATGGAGACAAAGGTCGGTTCGCCCCCCATGGTCAGGCGCACGTCGCCCTCCAACAGGTCGGCATCGATCTGCCGTCCCAGCGCCTGGATCGCCAGCCACTGTGCGTCGGTGTAAGGCTTGGTCACCCGCGGCGCTTCCCAGACCCGCTCGACGGACATTTCGTGGCTGAACTCACACTCGCAAGGCTCCACCAAGCCACTGATCGGGGCCGCCGAGGACGGATCGGGACTACACGCCAACGGGATATGGCCTTCACCGGCGAACAACCCCGACGTCGCATCCAGGCCGATCCAACCGGCACCGGGCAGGTAGACCTCGCACCAGGCATGCAGGTCGGTGAAGTCCACCTCAGTGCCGGACGGACCATCGAGGCTTTTCACATCGGCGGTCAACTGGATCAGGTAACCGGAAACGAAACGCGCGGCCAAGCCAAGGTTGCGCAACAGCTGCACCAACAGCCAGGCCGAGTCGCGGCAAGAGCCGGACGCGTGCTCAAGGGTATGCTCCGGGGTCTGGACGCCCGGTTCCATGCGAATCAGGTAGTTGATGTCTTCGCTCAGGCGCTGGTTGAGCGCCACCAAAAAATCCACCGCTGGCAATGGCGAGCGGTCGATGCCGTCCAGATAGGCCTGGAATTTCGGCGTCAACGGCAGGGTTTCCAGGTAAGGCGCCAACTCCTTGCGCTCGTCGGCCGCGTAGGCGAACGGAATCTTTTCGGCGTAGGGCTCGAGGAAAAAATCGAACGGATTGAACACCGCCATTTCCGCCAGCAGATCGACTTCGATGCGCATCTCCTGGGTTTTCTCGGGAAACACCAGCCGCGCCAGGTAGTTACCCTGGGGATCCTGCTGCCAGTTGATGAAGTGCTGCTCGGGCGAAACCTTCAGCGCATAGGAAAGAATGCGCGTGCGGCTGTGGGCCGCCGGGCGCAGGCGAACGATCTGCGGGCCGAGTTCGACGGCGCGGTCGTAGCGGTAATGCGTAACGTGGTGCAATGCGACATGGATCGACACGACGTGCCTCCTGCGAGCCTGAGCGTTGGTGAAAGCGGCGCAAGACTTATGCCATGCAGGCAGGTCGGACACTTTCTTTGTCTACTCAAGGCAGTAGAGCACTAAAAACGCGCGCTGCCCGAATTCATCTGCAAAGCAATGCACATAAATGCGGCGCGGGCAGCGCGAATTGACTCAGCGACGCGGGCGTGATGCCTTGGCGGCCTGGATGGTGAGTTCGCGTTGCTGGCGGATGTCGACGAGCTTGCGGCGCATCTCCCGGTGGCGTCTGCTGTTAAGCAGCAGCAGAGCAAGCAATGGGAACAGCAGACTCAAACTGTAAATCAACCTATCGGGCCGATAAGCGATCGTGGGCAGGACGCAAAAAAAACACAGCCCCAACACCGCAACCATCGGCCACACCCAAACGGGGCGCCCACGGGCAATCATGAAGTTGCAATGCACTATGACAAGCGTAAGCGCTACGCCCCCAAAAAAAGACCACTTCGCGTTATCCGCCAATGAAAGGGCTTGAAAATAGCTGTCAAAAAAAAGGGGAATAGCAAAAACCAGAGCGAAGACCGACGCGAATATCGCCCCCATGAAGACCGGAAAATATTGGATGAGAAAAACGCGAACACCGGGCTGTCCATTCATTCTTCGATCTCCTCATACAACCCCACTGCAACGGTCCGGACATTCCCGGAAATCGCACTTCCAGTGAAGCCGATGGCGGCTCCCAGGGCATCCCGAATCTGTGTGACGGTGGCATGCCTGATTTGAGTGGGCGTAAAGCGCTTGGGTAACTCGCCAGACAGTTGCTTGAGTTTGAGCAATTTGGAGGTCAGGCGAGGGTCATTGATACTCAGCAACTCTTTGGTCAGTTTGGCCCGCTCCTGTCGATTCAGGCCCCGGAGCACCTCCCTCACACTTTTGCCCGTGGCGGCTTTATTCAATCTGACCAGTTTGAGGGTCGTCAGCGACGATGCCCCGACCCCAACCAACGCCGCGGCATCCAGCACAATCATGGTGTTCTGGTACCACTCCTCACCGTCGAGCTGATCGTTTCGGGCTGGGTTACTGATTTCATTGCGCATGCGATAACCGCTCGCAAAACATTGCGCTGTGCTGGCCGCGGCGGCGGTATAACCCAACACAGCGATCGCGGTGCTTGCCCCTGCTGAAAATGGGATAGCCACAGAGCCGCTGAGTACCACGACCCAACCGATAACGGCCCCCGCACACGACAAGGAAGTGTTGATCGCTTCGCCGACCAATCGCGATTCCCGTGGATTGTCCTGAACCTGCTGGGCAAACTGAGCCGGCGCAATGTACTTCTGCGCCTCGCGCAAGATGATCCGTTTGGGCTTGATGCTGCAAATCGGCTTGAACTCACGCAGGGTCACTACATTGAACTCAGCATCGATGTACACCACACCCGCGCCGACGATGCCTGGGTCGGCATCGATGGCGGCGAACAGACGTGGCAGGTTGATTTGGCTTTCAATGCGTTTGCGGGCCATGACCTGGGAGAAGCTCAGGTCCATGCCGATGCCTGTTGGAGCGCTGCTCATATGAATCGTCCTTGAGAATCGGAAGTGAATCTTTATCCACACACAATATTGTGGCGAGGGAGCTTGCTCCCGCTCGGCGGCGAAGCCGTCGTACACCGGCCGGCACGGTCTGTCTGGAAACATTGCGTGGGATTGTTTGGGCCGCTTCGCAGCCCAGCGGGAGCAAGCTCCCTCGCCACAAGGGCTATGCGGGCGCCACGATAACAAACGGCCAGCACCGTCGCCAGAAAGCAAAACGCCAGCACTTAGGCTGGCGTTTTGCGATGCGGCTAGGCGATCAGCGCGGCACGACAGGCTTGCGCGCCGGTTTCGGTCCTTTGCCCTTGGCGGCGTCCTTGCGTTCCTTGGCGGCCTGCTGGTTGCGGGCGAATGCCGCGGCCTTGGCCTGCTCACGCTTGTCCCACGGGTTGCCGCCGTCACTGGCGCGCGGTGGCAGGCCGGTGTGCTGGGTCAGGATCTTGGTGGTTTCCTTGCCAACCTTGTGGCTGCCGGCTGGCGTCGAGTTCTTGCGACGGGCGCTCTGGTAGCTGTCGGTGGCCGGCTGGTGCAACGGAATCAATTGGTTCTTGCCCGGCCCGATCAGGTCGGCACGGCCCATGCGGGTCAGCGCTTCACGCAGCATCGGCCAGCCCTTGGGGTCGTGATAACGCAAGAAGGCCTTGTGCAGCCGGCGCTGCTCCTCGCTCTTGACGATGGTCACCGCGTCGCTCTTGTAGGTGACCTTGCGCAGCGGGTTCTTGCCCGAGTGGTACATGGCCGTGGCCGTAGCCATCGGCGACGGATAGAACGCCTGCACCTGGTCAGCGCGGAAGCCGTTGCCCTTGAGCCACAGCGCCAGGTTCATCATGTCTTCATCGGTGGTGCCCGGGTGGGCGGCGATGAAGTACGGAATCAGGTACTGCTCTTTCCCGGCTTCCTTGGTGTACTTCTCGAACATCCGCTTGAATTTGTCATAGCTGCCGATGCCCGGCTTCATCATCTGGTTGAGCGGGCCTTCTTCGGTATGCTCCGGAGCGATCTTCAGGTAGCCGCCGACGTGGTGGGTCACCAGTTCCTTGACGTATTCCGGCGACTCGACCGCCAGGTCGTAACGCAGGCCGGAAGCGATCAGGATCTTCTTCACCCCAGGCAAGGCCCGGGCGCTGCGGTACAGCTGGATCAGCGAAGAATGGTCAGTATTCAGGTTCGGGCAGATGCCAGGGAACACGCAGGACGGCTTGCGGCACGCGGATTCGATTTCCGGGCTCTTGCAGGCAATGCGATACATGTTCGCGGTCGGGCCGCCGAGGTCGGAAATGACCCCGGTGAAACCTGGGACCTTATCGCGGATCTCTTCGATCTCGCGGATGATCGACTCTTCGGAACGGTTCTGGATGATCCGGCCTTCGTGCTCGGTGATCGAGCAGAACGTGCAGCCACCGAAGCAGCCACGCATGATGTTCACCGAGAAACGGATCATCTCGTAGGCCGGGATCTTTTCCTTGCCGTAGGCCGGATGGGGGACGCGTGCGTAAGGCATGCCAAACACGTAGTCCATTTCTTCGGTGGTCATCGGAATGGGCGGTGGATTGAACCAGACATCGACTTCGCCGTGCTTCTGCACCAGGGCACGGGCGTTGCCCGGGTTGGTTTCAAGGTGAAGGACGCGGTTGGCGTGAGCGTAGAGCACCGCATCGCCACGGACCTTTTCCACCGAGGGCAGACGGATCACGGTTTTGTCGCGGGTCATTTTCGGGCTTGCCAGGATCTGCACGACCTTGGCTTCGCTCGGGTCTTCAACCGGCCCCTTTTCCTGCTCGATAGCACAAGCCTGGGTGTCTTGGGTGTTCACATACGGGTTGATGATCTTGTCGATCTTGCCCGGACGGTCGATGCGCGTGGAATCGACTTCGTACCAGTCTTTCGGCGTGTCACGACGGATGAAGGCCGTGCCGCGCACGTCAGTGATGTCTTCGATCTTGTGACCGTAGGACAAGCGCTGGGCGACTTCGACAATCGCCCGCTCGGCGTTGCCGTAGAGCAGGATGTCGGCGCAGGCGTCGATCAGGATCGAGTTGCGGACCCGATCCTGCCAGTAATCGTAGTGAGCGATGCGGCGCAGCGACGCTTCGATGCCTCCCAGCACGATCGGCACATGCTTGTAGGCTTCCTTGCAGCGCTGGCTATAGACAAGGCTCGCGCGGTCCGGCCGCTTGCCCGCCATGCCGCCCGGGGTGTAGGCGTCATCGGAGCGAATCTTCTTGTCGGCGGTGTAGCGGTTGATCATCGAGTCCATGTTGCCGGCCGCGACACCGAAAAACAGGTTGGGCTCGCCAAGCTTCATGAAGTCGTCTTTGGACTGCCAGTTCGGCTGGGCAATGATCCCGACGCGAAAGCCCTGGGCTTCCAGCAAACGGCCAATGATCGCCATGCCGAACGACGGGTGATCGACGTAGGCATCACCGGTCACGATGATGATGTCGCACGAATCCCAGCCGAGCTGATCCATCTCCTCCCTGCTCATGGGCAGGAACGGCGCCGGGCCGAAACATTCGGCCCAGTACTTGGGATAGTCAAATAACGGCTTGGCTGCTTGCATGTCGATGACCGGTATAAAGGATGAAAAATCGCGGGCGCGGAATATAGCACAAATTTTGACCAATTCCGACGGCTATGGTCGGAAATCGATTTTGTGGCTCGCCCCCAGAACTCAAGCCAGATACAAATCAATTGTGGCGAGGGAGCTTGCTCCCGCCGGGCTGCGCAGCAGCCCCACAGCTGTATCCACTTTTACCCTGGCAAACCGCATTCGCTGGTTTTGCGACTGCTGCGCAGTCGAGCGGGAGCAAGCTCCCTCGCCACAAAGACAATATCCAATCGAGCGAACGGCTTACTCGTCGTCATCGAAATTGTAGCTACCCGGCGCCAGGTTTTCGAAGCGCGTGTATTTGCCGATAAACGCCAGGCGGATGAAGCCGATCGGGCCGTTCCGCTGCTTGCCGATGATGATTTCGGCGATGCCCTTGTGCTCCGTCTCGGGGTGGTACACCTCGTCGCGGTACACGAACATGATGACGTCGGCGTCCTGCTCGATCGCTCCGGATTCCCGCAAGTCGGAGTTCACCGGACGCTTGTTGGGGCGCTGTTCCAGGGATCGGTTCAACTGGGAAAGTGCCACCACCGGGCAGTTGAATTCCTTGGCCAGGGCCTTGAGGGAACGGGAGATTTCGGAAATCTCGTTGGTCCGGTTGTCGCCGCTGGAACCCGGGATCTGCATCAATTGCAGGTAGTCGATCATGATCAGTGCGATATCACCGTGCTCACGCACCAGGCGACGGGTACGGGCGCGCATTTCCGACGGGCTGATACCGGCCGTATCGTCGATGAACAGCTTGCGGTCGTTGAGCAGGTTGACCGCCGATGTCAGGCGGGGCCAATCGTCGTCTTCCAGCTGGCCGGAACGGACCTTGGTCTGGTCGATACGCCCCAGGGACGAAAGCATACGCATGATCAGCGATTCGCCTGGCATCTCGAGGGAGTACACCAGCACCGCCTTGTCGCTGCGCAGCACGGCGTTTTCCACCAGGTTCATCGCAAAGGTCGTCTTACCCATGGACGGACGGCCGGCGACGATGATCAGGTCGGACGGTTGCAGGCCGCTGGTCTTCTCGTCGAGGTCGGTGTAACCGGTGGACAGGCCGGTGATGGCGTTGTCGGTGTTGAACAAGGTGTCGATGCGGTCGATGGCCTTGGTCAGCAGGTCGTTGACGCTGACCGGGCCGCCGGTTTTCGGACGGGCCTCGGCGATCTGGAAGATCTGCCGCTCGGCTTCGTCAAGGATCTCGGCGGCGGTACGGCCTTCCGGGTTGAAGGCGCTGTCGGCGATTTCGGTGCTGATGCCGATCAATTGGCGCAAGGTCGCCCGCTCGCGCACGATCTGGGCATAGGCCTTGATGTTGGCGACCGACGGTGTGTTTTTCGCCAGTTCGCCCAGGTAACCGAGGCCGCCGACCTGGGACGTCTGCCCTTCCTTGTCCAATTGCTCGGCCAGGGTGACGACGTCGATCGGCATGTTCTGATCGGCCAGACGGGCGATCGCACGGAAAATCAGACGGTGGTCATGCCGGTAGAAATCGCCATCGGAGACTTGATCGAGCACGCGTTCCCAGGCGTTGTTGTCCAGCATCAGGCCACCGAGCACGGCCTGTTCGGCCTCGATGGAATGCGGAGGCACCTTCAGGGCAGCGGTTTGCAGATCGTATTGCTCGGGAGCGGTGATTTCGTTCATGGCCACTTCTGGTTATGAAAATCAGGAATTGCAGAAAGACAAAGGGCACGACCTGTAAACAGGATCGTGCCCGATGTTACCGGCAAGCACCCGAAGGTGCCAACCGACAGGTGTTGCTTAGGCTGCTACCACGACAACGCGTACGGTGGCTTCAACTTCGGCGTGCAGGTGCACGGCTACGTCGAATTCGCCTACGTTGCGGATGGTGCCGTTCGGCAGACGAACTTCGCTTTTCGCAACTTCAACGCCGGAGGCGGTCAGTGCATCAGCGATGTCGTGAGTGCCGATCGAACCGAACAGCTTGCCTTCGTCGCCAGCGGTGGCAGTGATGGTCACTTCCAGCTCAGCCAGTTGGGCAGCGCGGCTTTCAGCCGAGGTTTTACGGTCTGCGGCAGCTTTTTCCAGCTCGGCACGACGCTCTTCGAACGCAGCCAGGTTGGCAGCGGTCGCAGCGGTGGCTTTGCCGTAAGGCAGCAGGTAGTTACGACCGTAACCGGCCTTAACGTTTACTTTGTCACCCAGGTTGCCCAGGTTGGTGACTTTTTCCAGAAGGATCAGTTGCATGTGAAAATCCTCTAACTTTTAACCTTCACCGTTCGCGTTGTCGGCGTCTTTCGGCGCCATACGACCGCGAAAATCAATCAGGCTGTCAACGATGGCCAAGACCACGAGCAACGGACCGAGCAAGTGCATGAAAGGCAACAACGTCACGTATACCCCCACCAGCCAGAAAGTGGCCAGTCGTTTCTGCGCCACCAGCCCGTGAATCAGGGCCAGGCCGGCGAAGACCAGCGGTACACTGCACAACGGCAACAGGATCAGTGCATGCAGCCCGAAAAACGGAGCAACACACATGACGGCCAGCAGTGACAGCGCCACGCTCTTGGGGAATCGGATGGCGCGAAACTCGCGACCGAAACCACCGGGGTTATACAACGACGCCTGCCAATAGCGCCCAAGAATCAGGCACAGCACGCTAAAGATCTGCAGCGAAGACGCTATCGAGATGATCATCAGCGGAGCGCTCAGGGCAGTGAGAAACGCCTTCTGGTCTGCCGAGAATGTCTCGTAGACCTCACCCATCGCCAGCGGCAGGACGTGTTCGAACGTCTGCGCCAGTGACTCGATGAAGGAGCTGAATACAGCTCCCAGGCTCACCGCACACAACAACCCCACGGCCACGCTGCACAGCAGCACGCGGTTCCAGGTATGTCCGGCGCGCAGAACCAGCGCCAGGCCACAAGCCCCGAGCAACACCAGGAGTGTTGTCGGGTCCTTCAGGAAATACCAGCTCACCAACGCTGACAGCAACCCGATACCCAGGACGCTCAAGGCGTCCGAACCGCGCCGCAGGAGCACAAGGCACCCAGCGGCGGCACTCAACCAGAACAACAGCGGCAATGCCGCGGATCCGGCCACAACCAACGTGGCCTGCACACGTCCCCGCATGATGAAGTCAGCTAAGGCGCGCATGCATTCAATCCCTTACTACTCGTCGACTGCCCGGTCTCAGCGGCCGTGGCTGTCGGTGTAGGCCAGCAGGGCCAGGAAGCGGGCGCGCTTGATAGCGGTGGCCAGCTGACGCTGATAACGAGCTTTGGTACCGGTGATACGGCTTGGAACGATTTTGCCGGTCTCGGATACGTAGGCTTTCAGAGTGTTGAGATCTTTGTAATCGATCTCTTTCACGTCTTCAGCGGTGAAGCGGCAGAATTTACGACGACGGAAGAAACGTGCCATGTGATTGGCTCCTTAAAAGGTCCGTGGATTACTCGTCAGCGTTATCGCTGTTGTCGCTGTCGCTATCGCTGTCATCGCCATCGGCGCTGTCAGAGTGCTCAGGACGGTCGCGACGCTCACGGCGCTCACTGCGGTTTTCTTCAGCCTTGAGCATCTCGGATTGGCCAGTGACGGCTTCTTCGCGACGGATGACCAGGTTACGGATCACTGCATCGTTGTAGCGGAAGTTGTCTTCCAGCTCGGCCAGGGCCTTGCCAGTGCACTCAACGTTCAGCATCACGTAGTGAGCCTTGTGAACATTGTTGATTGCGTAGGCCAGTTGACGACGGCCCCAATCTTCCAGACGGTGGATTTTGCCGCCGTCTTCTTCGATCAGCTTGGTGTAACGCTCAACCATGCCGCCGACTTGCTCGCTTTGATCCGGGTGGACCAAAAAGATGATTTCGTAATGACGCATGAATGCTCCTTACGGGTTGTAGCCTGCCGCTCAAAAACGGTCAGACAAGGAGTGAATGACACTTATGGACTTGTGGACGCTAGACACATAAGTGCCTGCCATCACAGCAAGGGGCGCAATTGTAGAGAAGGGTCGAGGGAGGTGCAAGGCAATTGGCGATTATTTGAACAACCGCCGATCCTTGCCCTTGCACAAAACACTGTGGGAGCGAGCTTGCTCGCGATAGCGGCGTGCCAGTCAACATTTCTGGCACTGATACACCGTCATCGCGAGCAAGCTCGCTCCCACACTTGATACACGTCTGGCTCAGGGCTTTTTGGCGACAGCCTTGACGCTGCGCTGGCGCAGCGCTTCGAACAGGCACACACCGGTCGCAACCGAAACGTTGAGGCTGCTGACGCTGCCGGCCATCGGCAGCTTGACCAGGTAATCGCAGTGCTCGCGGGTCAGGCGACGCATGCCCTTGCCCTCGGCGCCCATGATCAGGATCGTTGGGCCCGTCAGGTCCTGGTCATAGATACTGACCTCGGCCTCGCCCGCCGTGCCAACCACCCACAAGCCACGCTGCTGGAGTTTTTCCAGGGTGCGCGCCAGGTTGGTCACCGCCACCAGCGGAATCACTTCCGCCGCGCCGCAGGCGACCTTGCGCACAGCCGGCGTCAAGGTTGCCGACTTGTCTTTAGGCACGATGACCGCCAACGCACCCGCCGCATCTGCCGAACGCAGGCAAGCGCCGAGGTTATGCGGGTCGGTCACGCCGTCCAGCACCAGCAGCAGGGGGGCGCCTTCGGTGCGATCGAGCAGTTCGTCGAGCATCGCCTCGCCCCAGACCTGGCTGGGGCTTACGTCCGCAACCACACCCTGGTGAACGCCTTCGACCCACACGTCCATTTCGCGACGCTCGGCCTGGCCAATGGCAACCTTGTTTTGGGTGGCCAGTTCGACCAGCGCTTGCACACGCGGCTCGCTGCGACCTTCCGCCAACCACACTTGCTTGACACGTTTAGGGTGGTGACGCAGCAGTGCTTCCACGGCGTGCACGCCGTAGATTTTTTCCAGACTCATGACTTGGCCTTAGGTTTGCGCGACCCGCCGCTTTTCGCAGGAGCCGAACCCGCTTTTGGCGGGCCTTTACGGTGTTTACTTGGCTTGCTCGATGGCTTTTCCGCCCCGTGGGACTTTCCCCCAGACGCCGCTTTACCACCGCTTTTGGCTTCGTTGAGCAACTGCTGCTTCAACTCGCGGCTCTTGCGCAACTCGGCATTTTTCGCCGCAGCGTCGCTGGGGCGGTAGGCTTCGGGAGCCTTGTCCTTGACTGACGAACGGCGACCGGCCTTGGCTGGCTCAGGTTCTGCGTTTTTTGCAGGAGCACCTTTACCTTTGGTCGCAGGCGCGGCGGTCTCGTTGCCACGCTTTTTACGGCCAGTCGGTGCTTCGGCGGGCTTGTCAGACATTCCGAAGTCGATCTTGCGCTCATCGAGGTCGACGCGCATGACCTGCACTTCCACGGTGTCGCCCAGACGGAAGCTGCGACCGGTGCGCTCGCCCGCCAGGCGGTGGTGCACAGGATCGAAGTGGTAGTAATCACCTGGCAAGGCGGTAACGTGCACCAAGCCCTCGACGTAGATGTCGGTCAGCTCGACAAACAAACCAAAGCCTGTCACTGCGGTGATCACGCCTGGGAACGACTCGCCCACGCGGTCTTTCATGAACTCGCACTTGAGCCAGTTCACCACGTCGCGGGTGGCTTCGTCGGCGCGCCGCTCGCTCATGGAGCACTGCTCGCCCAACTGTTCCAGGGCCGCTTCGTCGTACGGATAGATCCGTGCCTTCGGAATGGTCATGGCACCAGCGCGCTTGACGTGCGGGGTGTTCTGCTTGGAATGGATCACGCTGCGGATCGCGCGGTGCGTGAGCAGGTCCGGGTAACGGCGAATCGGCGAGGTGAAGTGGGTGTACGCCTCGTAATTCAGACCAAAGTGGCCCTGGTTGTCGGCGCTGTACACCGCCTGGCTCAGGGAGCGCAGCATCACGGTCTGGATCACATGATAATCCGGACGGTCCTTGATGCTCGCCAGCAGTGCCTGGTAGTCCTTCGGCGTCGGGCCGTCCTTGCCTTTGTGCAGGGACAGGCCGAGCTCGCCGAGGAAGGCCCGCAGTTTTTCCAGACGCTCCGGCGGCGGGCCGTCGTGCACGCGGTACAACGCAGGGATCTCGTGCTTCTTGAGGAATTCGGCGGTGGCCACGTTGGCCGCCAGCATGCACTCTTCGATCAGCTTGTGCGCATCGTTACGGGTCGTCGGGGTGATTGCCGCGATCTTGCGCTCGGAACCGAAGACAATCCGGGTTTCCTGGGTCTCGAAATCGATCGCGCCACGCACATGACGGGCACCCAGCAACACCTTGTACAGCGAATAAAGCTGCTTGAGGTGCGGCACCACGCCAGCGTATTCGGCACGCAAGGCCTTGGCTTCGCTGGTCTTGGGCGTTTCCAGGATGGTGCTGACCTTGTTGTAGGTCAGGCGCGCCTGGGAGTGGATCACCGCTTCGTAGAACTGGTAGTCGGTCATTTCGCCGGTCTTGGAGATGGTCATCTCGCACACCATGGCCAAACGGTCGACTTTCGGATTCAGCGAGCACAGCCCGTTGGACAGCTGCTCAGGCAGCATCGGGATCACGCGCTCAGGAAAATACACGGAGTTGCCGCGCACCTGGGCTTCGTTATCCAGGGCCGAACCGATCTTCACGTAGCTGGACACGTCGGCAATCGCGACGAACAGCTTCCAGCCGCCGGAGAACAGGCGCAGCTTGCCAGGTTTGGCTTCGCAGTAGACCGCATCGTCGAAGTCGCGGGCGTCTTCACCATCGATGGTGACGAACGGCAGATGACGCAGGTCGATGCGTTTTTCTTTGTCTTTCTCTTCAACTTCCGGCTTGAGCTTGGCGGCTTCCTTGAGCACGGCCTCGGGCCAGACGTGAGGAATGTCGTAGGTGCGCAGCGCAACGTCGATCTCCATGCCCGGCGCCATGTAGTTGCCGACCACTTCAACGATATCGCCCTGCGGCTGGAAGCGCGCCGTTGGCCAGTGGGTGATTTTCACCTCGACGAACTGACCCACCTTGGCGGCGCCATTACGGCCCGGGGTAATCAGCACTTCCTGCTGGACCTTCGGGTTATCCGGCACGACAAAACCGATACCACCTTCTTCGAAGTAACGGCCAACGATGGACTCGTGGGCACGGGACACCACTTCGACGATCACGCCTTCACGGCGACCACGACGGTCCAGGCCGGAAACGCGGGCCAGGGCACGGTCGCCGTCGAATACCAGGCGCATTTGCGCCGGGCTCATGAACAGGTCGTCGCTGCCGTCGTCCGGGATCAGGAAACCGAAGCCGTCACGGTGACCGGCGATGCGGCCCAGGATCAGGTCGAGCTTGTCCACCGGCGCATAGGTGCCGCGCCGGGTGTAGATCAGTTGAGCGTCGCGCTCCATGGCGCGCAGACGGCGGCGCAGGGCTTCGAGTTGGTCCTCGGTGGTCAGACCGAACTCTTCGACCAACTGCTCGCGACTAGCAGGCGAACCCCGATCGGCGAGATGCGCCAGGATCAGTTCGCGGCTAGGAATAGGGTTTTCATATTTTTCCGCTTCACGAGCGGCCTCGGGATCGAGGGACTGCCAATCGGCCATTAGAGAGTTTTCACCTTGTCTATATGCGGGTTAGTTTGGCATAGGCTTAATGAAACGGGAAATTTCAAGCATCCGATCGCTTTTCTAAAGCCATTTGATCTGCCTTGGAAGCCCGGAAAAGCACCGCTCGTGAAATTTAGCGGTTTTTTTCTCAGGAGGGGTTTACAGTTAAAAAGACGCTCCGTATAGTGCGCGCCATCGACGACGTACACACGCTGTCGATATTGCCCAGATGGTGAAATTGGTAGACACGCCAGCTTCAGGTGCTGGTGACCGCAAGGTCGTGGAAGTTCGAGTCTTCTTCTGGGCACCAATTTCGAGCAACAGGTCACTGGCCTGGCAGCTCAACAAAAAACCCGCGAAAGCGGGTTTTTGCATTTTTGCCCCCTGCAATTGCGTTTGGCAATTACTAAAACAAAAACAGGGGTTTACAGATCAAAATGCGCTCCGTATAGTGCGCCACATCAACAGCGGCAACGCTGAAGATGCTGCCCAGATGGTGAAATTGGTAGACACGCCAGCTTCAGGTGCTGGTGACCGCAAGGTCGTGGAAGTTCGAGTCTTCTTCTGGGCACCAATTCTTGCTTCAAGGTTACGACCTTGAACCTCACAGAAACCCGCGAAAGCGGGTTTTTGCGTTTCTGGGTCCTGGAAATATCTGAGTCGCTGAAATCGCTATCGCGAGCAAGCTCGCACACAAGGATCGCAGTGAACGAGATCCGCTGTGGAAGCGAGCTTGCTCGCGATGAGGCCAGCCCAGCCGCCAGATCAGGCCCGGAACTGCCCCAGGCTTGCTTTCAATTGCGCAGCCAGGCTGTCGAGCACCTTGCCGCTGGCGGTGGTCTCGACCACGGCCTGGGCCGCCTTCTCGGCCTGGGCATGGATGGTTTCCACGCGCCCGCGCACCGCTTGCGCGCCCTGGGCCTGATGAGCCGCGGCCTGAGTCGCCAGGCCGATAGCCGCATGCACCTGCTCGACGGACGCCTGCACCGACTGCTGCAATCGCGCACTGTCTCGTAGCACCACCAAGCCTTCGCTGGCCTGGCGCCCAGCCTGGCCGATAGCGGCCACCGCCTCGCGAGCGCCCTGCTGCAAGGCCACGATATGCGCCTGGATATCGCCCGTTGAACTTTGGGTCTTGCTCGCCAGGGCCCGCACCTCATCCGCCACCACGGCAAACCCGCGCCCCGTTTCCCCGGCCCGCGCCGCCTCGATGGCCGCATTCAAGGCCAACAAGTTAGTCTGCTCGGCGATGCCGTGGATCACCGTCAGCACCACTTCGATCTGTTCGCTCTGCTGCGCCAGCCGCTCAATCACTTTCGCACCGGTGTCTACCTGCCCGGCCAACGCCTCGATCAAGCTGCCGACCTTGGCCGAAGTGCGGGTATTTTCATCAGTGGCCTGGCGGATTTCCACGACCTGCTGCAAAGCCGCCTGCATCGCCTGGCTTTCCGATTGAGCCTCATCTGCCATTTGCGACAGTGCACGCAGGCTCTCGGCCACCTCATCACGCTGCATCCCGGCCGCCGCATCGGCACCGGAGTTACGCAAGGTCATCGCACCGATTTCCACACCGGTACGCTGGGCCACATCGCCAGCCTCGCGCACGATGGGCTGCAACTTATCCACAAAGCGATTGACCGCCGAGGCCATGTCGCCGATTTCGTCCTTGCTGTTGATTTGCACGCGCTTGGTCAGGTCACCCTCGCCTGCCGCCAAGTCGTTCATGGCCGCGATCAGCAACTTCAAGCGATTGACCACCCGACGCCCCAGCACCACGGCCAGCAACACCAACACACCGAAGCCCACCAATGCCAGGCCCAGGCCGATACGCCAGCGCAAGGTGCCTGCCGCTTCCTGCACGGTGCTGGCAGTGTTGGTCTGCATCTGCGTGGCGGTGGCCTGGGCCGACTCCAGGCGACCACGCATGGCGGTGGCGCTGTCGGCCGCCGCCCCCTTGAGGCTGTCACCGACCAACTGGTCGCTGCTGGCGATCAAGGCCGAGAAGCGCTGGTCCAGCGCCTTCAGGTCAGCGTCAACGGAAGCCGTGGAAACGCCCATCAATACTTTGCCGATCTCTACGCCGTTGGGGCTGATCGAGGCTTCGAGGTAATACACCGAGGGGTCGCTCTTCGCCGCATCCAGCACTTTGTCCAACGCCCGCTCGCCCTTGCCTTTTTCCAGCAGCGCCTTGTTGATCGGGTTTTCCCGGTTCAGGTAGCGGGTCAGGTGCTCACCACTGGCGTCGTCATAAATAACGAACAACACATTAGGGTTGCGCTGGGCCCGGCGGGCGAATTCGGAAAGGGTCGGTATGTCGCTGTCCCACATAGCGCGTGGCGCGACCGAGGCCAGGAGTTGCGCCATATCGTTGGCGGAATCCTTGAGCGTTTTCTCCAGCGTCGTCCGCAATTGCGCCTGTTCGTCCTTCAGCCGCGTGGACAAACCGGCAGTGAGACGCTGGCGGGTGCTGGCAGACAAACTGTCCAGGCTCGAGGTGACCTCGCGCCCGGCCTGCTCCAGTTCGCCAGACAATTTCTGACTGTCGCCCCCCAGCCGAGCGCCTAGATCGGCCTCCAGGGCGGTGACAGTGCTTCGTGTCAGCGCGACAGCCACCAGCACCTGCACCAAAAGGGCGATACCAAGCGTAACGAAGACGGGCCGCAACAGACGGCTTTGTAACAGTGAGAGAACGGCCGACACAGGGGAATCCCTCTACTAAACGCCATTAATTTGATGGCACTTCAAAGAAGTACTTATTGTTAACGATGCATAGCAAAGGTCGTGCCGCTCGACAGACAGATACGACAAAGGCCCCAAACGAGGGGCCTTTGTTTTTTACATCAACGACTTATCAGGCAAACGGGTGACGCAGAACGATGGTTTCGTTGCGGTCCGGCCCCGTCGAAATAATGTCGATCGGCGCACCGACCAACTCTTCGACACGCTTGATGTAGTTGCGGGCCGCCACTGGCAGCTCTTCCAGGGTCTTGGCGCCCACGGTCGATTCGGTCCAGCCTGGCATCTGCTCGTACACCGGTTCCAGGCCGATGTAGCTGTCGGCGTCGGTCGGTGCGTCGATGACGGCGCCGTCCTGGTTCTTGTAGCCCACGCAGATGTTGATGGTTTCCAAGCCGTCCAGCACGTCCAACTTGGTCAGGCACAGGCCCGAGATGCTGTTGACGTCGATGGCGCGACGCAGGATGACGGCATCGAACCAACCGCAACGACGGGCACGGCCGGTGGTAGCGCCGAATTCGTGGCCACGCTTGGCCAGGAAGGCGCCGACATCGTCGAACAGCTCAGTCGGGAACGGCCCCGAACCCACGCGCGTGGTGTAGGCCTTGGTGATACCCAGGATGTAGTCCAGGTACATCGGACCGAAACCCGAACCCGTGGCGATGCCGCCGGCGGTGGTGTTGGAGCTGGTGACGTACGGGTAGGTACCGTGGTCGATGTCCAGCAGCGAACCCTGGGCACCTTCGAACATGATGTCCTTGCCAGCGCGACGCAGCTCGTGCAGCTCGGCAGTGACGTCGAGCATCATCGGCTTGAGCAGCTCGGCGTACTCCATGCACTCGTCCAGGGTTTTCTGGAAGTCGATGGCCGGCTCTTTGTAGTAATTGACCAGGACAAAGTTGTGGTAGTCCAGCAACTCGCCCAGCTTGGCGGCGAAACGCTCACGGTGGAACAGGTCACCGATGCGCAGGCCACGACGGGCTACTTTATCTTCGTAGGCCGGGCCGATACCGCGACCGGTGGTGCCGATCTTCAGCTCGCCACGAGCCTTTTCACGGGCCTGGTCCAGCGCGACGTGATAGGACAGGATCAGCGGGCAGGACGGGCTGATACGCAGGCGCTCGCGCACCGGTACGCCTTTTTCCTCCAGCTTGATGATTTCCCGCAGCAAGGCGTCGGGAGCCACCACCACACCGTTGCCGATCAGGCACTGTACGCCTTCGCGCAGCACGCCCGACGGAATCAGGTGCAGGACGGTTTTTTCACCGTCGATCACCAAGGTGTGACCTGCGTTGTGGCCACCCTGGTAGCGCACTACGGCGGCAGCATGTTCGGTCAGCAGATCAACGATCTTGCCTTTGCCCTCATCACCCCACTGGGTGCCCAGGACTACGACATTCTTACCCATAACACTTGTCCTCATTCGCGCAAACTTGGTGCCGGCCGCAGCCGGCAGGAAAACTCAAGAAGCCAGCGGCAATACTTGCCAAAGCCCGTTCTGCTGAATCAATTGCCGGTCGCAGTCCGCTTCACGGGCGGCGGCCAAAGGTTGCCCAGGCAAGGCCTGGACAACACGCTGACCCTCACTGCGCAACTGGCAGACCGCTTGCCAGAGTGCCGCATCCGTACTGTCAGGCATCCAGATACCGCCAGACGGTAGCTCGACTTCAGCACGCCCCAGGGTCACCAGGGTTTTCAAATCGGTTGAGAAACCGGTCGCCGGACGAGCACGACCAAAGTCGGCACCGATGTCGTCATAACGGCCGCCTTGGGCGATGGACTGGCCCACGCCCGGGACGAACACGGCAAAGACAACACCCGTGTGGTAGTGATAACCGCGCAATTCACCCAGATCGAAATACAGCGGCAAATCGGGGAAACGCACCGACAGACGCTCGGCAATCGCCAGCAAGTCGTCCAGCGCCGCCAACACAGGCGCCGGCGCGTGAGCCAGGCGTTCACGGGCAGCGGCCAATACTTCACGTCCGCCGCACAGGCCCACCAGCGCCCGCAGCATGTCCGACAGATCGGCCGGCAGGCCCTCGGTCAGGCTGATGACTTCGTCGATGGCCTTGCGTTGCAGGGCATCGAACAGCTGTTGCTCCACTTCGCCGGACAAACCGGCCGCTCGGGCCAGGCCGCGATAGATGCCGACATGGCCCAGGTCCATGTGGACATCCGGCACATCAGCCAGTTGCAGCATGGCCAACATCAGGCTGATGACTTCCACGTCGCTGCTCGGGCTGGCGTCGCCATACAACTCGGCGCCCAGCTGGATCGGGCTGCGCGAAGACGACAAGGCACGCGGCTGGGCATGCAACACACTGCCGGCGTAGCACAGGCGGCTCGGACCTTCACGGCGCAAGGTGTGGGCGTCGATGCGCGCCACTTGCGGCGTGATGTCGGCACGAAAGCCCATCTGCCGGCCCGACTGCGGGTCGATAACCTTGAAGGTGCGCAGGTCCAGGTCCTGGCCCGCACCGGTGAGCAGGGATTCCAGGTACTCGATATGCGGGGTAACGACGAACTCGTAACCCCAGCTCTGGAACAGATCCAACACCTGCCGACGCGCGACTTCAATTCGCGCAGCTTCCGGTGGCAGTACTTCTTCGATGCCATCTGGCAGCAGCCAGCGGTCTACCGTTGCCATTACGCCATTCCCCTATGGTCCGGGCGGCCAGCTTTCGGGCTGGCCTTGAGTGAAGCAGAAAATGCCCGCGCCAGGCGCGCCTCATGAGCAAAAGACGCGCAAGAGCGACGTGACGAATGGCGTCATGCCGTTCACCTACGAGCGATTGAATCATTGTGGCGAGGGAGCTTGCTCCCGCTGGGCTGCGAAACGGCCCATTGCTGTGAGCGCTTCGCACTCAAGCGGGAGCAAGCTCCCTCGCCACAGTTTCTATCCAACGCCTTAAATGAGCAGCACCCCAGCCTCGCCCAGCACTTTCCTCGAAAAACCTGTCGAGTCGTTCAACCCGACGCCTGCAACCAAAACCACAATCAAACGTGCAGACGCAAAAAAGCCGGGAATTTCCCGGCTGCCGCATCATACACACGTTTTCCCAAAGGATCACCCCGCCCGACGCTTTAGCCGCCGGGCGGAGTGCCTCAGGTCAACGTCGCATCAAGGCTTGGCCTTTTCCAGATAACGGAAGAAGTCACTGCTTGGGTCCAGGACCATGACGTCGGATTTGTTTGCAAAACTTTCACGGTAAGCGCGCAGGCTACGGTAGAAGCCGTAGAACTCCTGATCCTGACCATAGGCCTTGGAATAGATCGCAGCGGCCTGGGCATCACCATCACCACGGACCTCTTCCGATTCCCGATAGGCTTCGGCCAGCAGTACGCGGCGTTGGCGATCGGCGTCGGCACGGATGCCTTCGGCCAGCTCGTTACCCTTGGCGCGGTGCTCGCGGGCTTCACGCTCACGCTCGGTGCTCATGCGCTCGAACACACTGCGGTTCACTTCCTTCGGCAGGTCGATGGCCTTGACCCGGACATCGACCACTTCGATACCGAGCTCTTTTTCCGCCATCGTGTTCAACGAACGCGTGATGTCGGCCATGAGCGCATCACGCTCACCGGACACCACTTCATGCAGCGTGCGTTTACCGAACTGGTCACGCAGGCCCGATTCCAGACGGCGGGACAGACGCTCGTCGGCGATCTGCTTCAGGCCCGAGGTCGCGGTGTAGAAGCGCTCGGCATCCTTCACCCGCCACTTGGCATAGGCATCCACCATCACGGCTTTCTTTTCCAGCGTCAGGAAGCGCTGCGTCGGCGCATCCAGCGTCATCAGGCGGGCGTCGAACTTGCGCACCTTGTTGACGTACGGCACCTTCACATGCAGCCCTGGCTGGACATCAGCCTGTACCACGCGGCCAAACTGCAGCAACACCGCACGCTCGGTCTGAGCCACGATGTAGAAGCAGTTCCAGGCAGCGATCGCCACGACGACACCGACAATAAGGGCGATCAGCGATTTATTGCTCATCAGCGACTCTCCCTGGTACGTGCTTGCTGTTGTTGCAGGTCCGCCGCTGCGCGGGTGCCGGCCTCATTGCTGGCCGCCGCCGAACTGGCCGGTGGCGTGCTGGTGTTGCGACCGCTCTCGACCATCTTGTCCAGCGGCAGGTACAGCAGATTGCTCTGGCCGTTCTTGTTGCCGGTCACGAGGACCTTGCTGGTGTTACTGAAGACTTCCTGCATGGTGTCCAGGTACAGACGCTCACGGGTGACTTCCGGGGCCTTGCGATACTCGGCTACCAGCTTGGTGAAGCGATCAGCCTCACCCTTGGCGCGGGAGACCACTTCATCGCGATAACCGTTGGCATCTTCGATGATGCGCTGAGCCTGACCACGAGCTTCCGGCACGACGCCGTTGGCATAGGTTTCGGCCTGGTTGCGCGAACGCTGCTCGTCTTCACGGGCACGGATCACGTCGTCGAAGGCTTCCTGGACCTCACGCGGGGCTGCCGCGCTCTGGACGTTGACCTGGGTGACGGTGATACCGGTGCGATAGGTATCGAGGAACCGCTGCAGGCGCTCCTTGATTTCGCTGGCCATCAACTCACGTCCTTCAGTCAGCACCTGGTCCATGGCGGTGGAACCCACCACATGGCGCAAGGCACTTTCGGTCGCATGCTGCAGGCTGATTTCCGGCTGGTCGACGTTCAGTACGAAGTCCTGCAGGTTGGTAATCTTGTATTGCACGGTCAGCGGCACTTCAACGATGTTCTCGTCTTCGGTCAGCATCTGGCCCTGCTTGGTGTACGCACGCTCACGCGTGACGTTCTCCATATACTTCTGGTCGATCGGCGGGAAATAGATATTCAGGCCCGGTCCAACCGTCTCGTAGTACTTGCCGAAGCGCAGCACCACGGCCTGCTCCTGCTCGTCCACGACATAGACCGCGCTGTACAGCCAGACAGCCGCCAGCACGACCAGACCGATGCCGAGCAGGCCGAAACCGCCGCCCTTGCCCGGACGACCGCCGCCATCGTCACCGCGTTTTTTACCACCACCGAACAAACCGTTCAGGCTTTCCTGCAGCTTTCGGAAGGCCTCGTCGAGATCCGGCGGCCCCTTGCGGTCGCCGTTGTTACGACGCTTGCCACCCCAAGGATCCTGATTATTCGAGTTGCCACCCGGCTCATTCCAAGCCATAGCGCTCTCCATCTGATAAAGCAAAGACGCACCCACGGCGCGCCGACCAATGCTACAGAATGCCTGACACAGCTTTCTCAGGCTTTTATTGCAAAGTGTGTTGCTCGATGAATTCCATCGGTTGCAGCCCTTCGCGGCTGACCAGCCGATTGAGCTCCGCCCGAGGCAGGCGAACAGCCAGCAGGCAGACGCCTTCGTCGTCGTGTTCTTCTTTTTGCACGGCCCCCAGCTCAAAGAACTGGGCTCGCAGCCGGGCGAAACGTTGCGGCAACTTCAGGGTGCCAACAAACAGATCGTTGCCCAACAGCTCGGCCACTGCCTGTTTGAGCAGGTCCAGGCCGGTGCCATCACGGGCCGACAGCCAGACCCGTTGCGGCTTGCCGTCGGCATCGCGCTGGATCTGCGGCTCCACGCCTTCGAGCAAATCGAGTTTGTTGTATACCTCCAGGATCGGCAAGTCCTGCGCTCCGATCTCGCCCAGCACCACCATCACCTGCTCGATCTGCAGCATCCGGTCCGGTTCGGCGGCATCAATCACGTGCAGCAGCAGGTCGGAGTTGCTCGACTCTTCGAGCGTAGCCCGGAAAGCCTCGACCAGTTTATGCGGCAGGTGACGGATGAAGCCCACGGTGTCGGCCAGCACGATCGGCCCGAGGTCGTCCAGGTCGAGCCGACGCAGGGTCGGGTCGAGCGTGGCGAACAACTGGTCAGCAGCATAGACGTCGGATTGGGTGACGTTATTGAACAGGGTCGATTTGCCGGCGTTGGTATAGCCCACCAGTGAAACCGTCGGGATGTCCGCGCGCTTGCGGCCGCGTCGCGACTGCTCGCGCTGGCTGCGGACCTTTTCCAGGCGCCCCTTGATCTGGCGCAGGCGCACCCGCAACAGGCGCCGGTCGGTTTCCAACTGGGTTTCACCCGGGCCGCGCAGGCCGATACCGCCCTTCTGCCGCTCAAGGTGAGTCCAGCCGCGAACCAGCCGCGTACTCATGTGCTCAAGCTGGGCCAGTTCGACCTGGAGCTTGCCTTCATGGGTGCGGGCGCGCTGGGCGAAAATATCGAGAATCAGCCCCGTACGGTCGATCACGCGACACTCGAAGACACGTTCGAGGTTACGTTCCTGACTGGGTGTGAGGATGTGATTGAAAATCACCAGATCGACCTGTTCGGCCTTGACCAGGTCGCGCAACTCCTCGACCTTGCCACTGCCGATCAGGAACTTGGCGGTTGGCCGATGACGCGGCACGTTGAAAAACGCGACGGTCTCGGCGCCGGCCGAAAGTGCCAATTCCTGAAACTCCTGCGGATCTTCGCGCGCCTCAGGGTCCTGTCCATCCAAGTGAACGAGAATGGCCCGTTCACCACCACCGTGGCGCTCAAAGAACAAAGGAGGCTCCTATCAGGCGTTACCCGGTTCAGCGTCACCGCCTTCGGATTCGGTTGCGCTAGGCAGACGAATTGGACGAACTGGCACGACTGTCGAGATCGCGTGTTTGTAGACCATTTGGCTGACGGTGTTTTTCAGAAGGATGACGAACTGGTCGAAAGACTCGATCGTGCCTTGCAGTTTGATCCCGTTGACCAGATAGATGGACACCCCAACTTTCTCTTTACGTAAAGTGTTCAAGTAAGGGTCTTGTAGCGAATGCCCTTTTGACATGTGCCGCACTCCTTTAAGGATCAATAATAAAAATCGGAATCAGATGGCTTGGGCCGTCACACCCCCAAGGATAGACGGCAATTGCAAGGACTCAGCTCAATATGGAGATGGTCCCGAGGTATTTCAAGGCGCGTGGCAGATTGTCGCAATCGAGACTGTCGAGCCAATGCAAGTCAGTCCAGCTGCGCAGCCAGGTGAACTGGCGTTTCGCCAATTGGCGCGTGGCAATAATCCCACGCTCCTGCATCTCGGCTGACGTCAGCTTGCCGTCCAGGTAATCCCAGACTTGTCGATAACCTACCGCACGTATAGACGGCAACCCGGCATGCAGGTCACTTCGCTCACGCAGGGCTACGACCTCGTCTATGAACCCCTGTTCCAACATTAATGTGAATCTTTGTTCAATTCGCCGATGCAGCACTTGCCGGTTCGCCGGAGCGATGGCCAGATTCGCGACAGTATAGGGCAATTGTTGCAGTCCCGAAGCGGCTGCTTCAGTACTTTGCGCAGATTGTCGCTGGCGCAGGGCCGTCATGCTCTGGCCGCTGACCCGATAAACCTCCAGGGCCCGACTGAGGCGCTGCGGGTCATTGGGGTGAATACGCGCCGCCGATTCCGGGTCGATGACCGCCAATTGCTCGTGCAGGGCTTGCCAGCCAAGGCGCGCGGCCTCTTCTTCAATCTGCGCGCGCACCTCGGGATCGGCTGCCGGCATGTCCGCCAACCCATCGACCAAGGCCTTGTAATACAGCATTGTGCCACCCACCAGCAGCGGAATCTTGCCCCGCGAGGTGATCTCGGCCATGGCCTGGAGCGCGTCACGACGGAAATCGGCCGCCGAATAAGCCTCGGCCGGATCGAGGATGTCGATCAGGCGATGGGGAAACTCGGCCAGCAGTTCTTTCGACGGCTTGGCGGTGCCGATGTCCATGCCCCGGTAGACCAGGGCCGAATCGACACTGATCAACTCGCAGGGCAGGACTTTGGTCAACTCGATGGCCAGGTCGGTCTTGCCAGCGGCGGTCGGCCCCATCAGGAAAATCGCGGGTGGCAACTGGCTCATCAACGACCGCGCAGGAACAGTTTGTCCAGGTCGTCCAGGCCCAATTGGGTCCAGGTCGGCCGGCCATGGTTGCATTGACCGCTGCGCTCGGTGTTTTCCATGTCCCGCAGCAGGCCGTTCATTTCCGGCAGAGCCAGGCGTCGGTTGGCGCGGATCGCGCCGTGGCAGGCCATGGTACCGAGCAGTTCGTTCAGGTGCGCCTGGATGCGGTCGCTGGTGCCGTATTCCATCAAGTCAGCCAGTACGTCGCTGACCAGGCGATTGGCCTCGGCCTGCTTCAACAACGCCGGGATCTGACGGATCGCCAGGGTTTCGGGCCCCAGACGCTGCAATTCGAAGCCCAGGCGCTGGAACCAGGCCACATGTTCTTCGGCGCAATCGGCTTCGCGCTGGCTGACGGCCAGGGATTCGGGCACCAACAGCGGCTGGCCGCTCAAGCCTTCGCTGGCCATGGCGATTTTCAGTCGCTCGTACATGATCCGCTCATGGGCGGCGTGCATGTCCACCAGGACCAGGCCCTGGGCATTTTCCGAGAGGATATAAATGCCTTTGAGTTGCGCCAGGGCATAGCCCAGCGGCGGGATATCGCCTTGGCCGTCGGGCATCGCCGACGCTCCGGCTTCCGGCAAGGGTTTGAAGAACTCGCGATAGGCCGCCTGGGCCTCGGCTGCCGGCACGCTGGATTGCGGACGCGGAGTGTATTGGTATTGATAGCCGCTGCCGGTACCGCTCCCAGCCGTGTTGTAGCTCGGCTGAGGCTGGGGCTGCTCCAGCAGTGCGTTGGCCGCCAGGCGCATTTCGCCCTGAGGCCCGAATTCGCCAGCTTCCAACCCCGTTGGCCGGACCATGCCGCCCACCGCCGCCGGAGCCGCCAGTTGATCTTCCGGGCGCACATCGCCCAACGCACGGTGCAAGGTGCCGTAGAGGAAATCGTGGACCATGCGCCCGTCACGGAAACGTACTTCGTGCTTGGTCGGGTGTACGTTGACGTCGACCACGGCCGGATCGACTTCGAAAAACAGCACGAAGGTCGGATGCCGGCCATTGAACAGCACATCGCGATACGCCTGGCGCACCGCGTGGGCCACCAATTTGTCGCGCACCGCCCGGCCGTTCACGTAGAAGTACTGCAAGTCCGCCTGACTGCGGGAAAAGGTTGGCAAGCCGACCCACCCCCACAGGTGCAAGCCATTGCGCTCCACCTCGATGGGCAATGCCTGCTCCAGGAAACCTGCGCCGCACACCGCGCCGACACGTCGGGCGCGGGCCGCATCATCGTGGGCCTCGTGCAGGCTGAGGATGGTCTTGCCGTTGTGGCGCAAATGGAACGCCACATCAAAGCGCGCCAAGGCCAGACGCTTGATGACTTCTTGCAGATGATCGAATTCAGTCTTCTCGGCCTTGAGGAACTTGCGCCGGGCCGGGGTGTTGAAGAACAGGTCGCGCACTTCCACCGAAGTGCCCACCGGATGGGCTGCAGGCTGCACGCGGGAGGCCATGTCCCGCCCCTCGGTCTCGACCTGCCAGGCCTGCTCGGCGTCGCGGGTGCGGGAGGTAAGGGTCAGGCGCGACACCGAACTGATGGATGCCAGCGCCTCGCCCCGAAATCCCAGGCTCATGACCCGCTCGAGGTCTTCCAGGTCGCGGATCTTGCTGGTGGCATGACGCGCCAGGGCCAGCGGCAGGTCGTCAGAGGAAATCCCGCCACCGTCATCGCGCACCCGCAGCAGCTTGACGCCGCCCTGCTCGACATCCACATCGATGCGCCTGGCCCCGGAGTCGAGGCTGTTTTCCAGCAGCTCCTTGATGACCGACGCCGGACGCTCGACCACTTCGCCAGCAGCGATCTGGTTCGCCAGCCGCGGGCTGAGCAGTTCGATGCGGGCAGGGTTACCGATCACTTCGTCACTCATCGCTGGACCGCCACTTCGTTGCCGGGAATGGTCAGGGTCTGACCAATCTTGAGCTCGTCGCTTTTGAGATTGTTGGCACTGCGCAAGGTGGCGGGCGACACCTGATAGCGCACGGCGATCATCGCCAGGGTTTCGCCGGGGCTGACCCGATGGTCCCGCGGGCCTTGGGCAATCTTGCCCGAGTCGCGCAACCAGGCGATGTAGGTGCCTGGCGGTGGGTTCTGCTGGAAGAACTGCCGCACGCCGCTGCTGATGGAACGGGCCAGCGCCTGCTGGTGGTTGGCGGACGACAGCTTGGAGGCTTCGTTGGCGTTGGAGATAAACCCGGTCTCCACCAGGATCGACGGGATGTCCGGCGACTTGAGCACCATGAATCCAGCCTGCTCGACGCGCTGCTTGTGCAGCGGCGTGACCCGACCGATGTTGCTCAGGACTTTCTGGCCGACGTTCAGGCTGGAGGTCAGCGAGGCGGTCATCGACAAATCGAGCAACACACCGGCGAGCATCCGGTCCTTGTCGTCGAGGCTGACATTGCCGGCACCGCCAATCAGGTCGGAACGGTTTTCACTGTCGGCCAGCCAACGGGCGGTCTCGGAGGTAGCGCCACGGTCGGACAGGGCAAACACCGAGGCCCCGAATGCCGCCGCCGAAGGTGCGGCGTCGGCGTGGATGGAGACGAACAGGTCGGCACCTTTCTTGCGGGCGATCTCGGTACGCCCACGCAAGGGAATGAAGTAGTCGCCGGTACGGGTCAGTTCGGCGCGGAAGCCTTTCATGCCGTTGACCTGGCGTTGCAATTCGCGGGCGATGGACAGCACCACGTCTTTTTCACGCTGCCCGCGCGAGCCTGAGGCGCCTGGGTCTTCGCCGCCGTGACCGGCGTCGATCACCACGATGATGTCGCGCTTGCCAGCCGGGGCCGGTGGCAGCTTGAGCGCAGGTTCGGTCGGGGTCACTGGCACCGCTGGCACCGTGGCAACATTGGTCGGCGGCGGAGGTGGCGTCGCATCGGCCGGGTTGTCGAACAGGTCTACCACCAGCCGGTTGCCGTATTGGGCATTCGGGGCCAGGGTGAAGCTTTTCGGGGTCACGGCTTTTTTCAGGTCGATGACCACCCGCAGGTCGGTCGGCGTACGCTGGGCCGAACGCATCGCGGTAATCGGCGTGTTGGCGGTCGCCACGTTCAATGGCGCGCCCAGGGACGCGCCGTTGATGTCAATCACCAGGCGATCCGGGGCGGTCAGGGTGAATACGCTGTGCTGCACCGGGCCCGTCAGGTCGAACACCAGCCGTGTGTTGTCCGGCGCCCGCCAGAGGCGAACGCTGTTGACCTTTGTCTCGGCCACAGCATCGACGGCCAGTGCCGTAAGCAACAGTCCTACGACAGCAACCACCGCGCGAAAGCGCATACCAAACCCCATCATCAATTAGTTTTCCAATGCCAAAGCGGCACACCATGACTCGCCACGCGAGCCTTGCGGCGTCAGTTTCAGCGAACGCCCGCCGTTCTGCGCGCCAATGGTAATGGTCAGGTCGGGCTTTGGCAAAAAGCCTGCCCCCTTCTGGGGCCATTCGATCAGACACAAGGCGTCATCTTCGAAATAATCTCGAATACCGAGGAATTCCAGCTCCTCAGGATCCACCAGTCGATACAGGTCGAAATGGAAGGCGCGAATGTCGCCGATCTCGTAGGGCTCGACCAGGGTGAACGTAGGGCTCTTGACGGAGCCGACGTGCCCGAGACCGCGAATGATGCCACGGGACAGGGTGGTTTTCCCCGCGCCGAGGTCGCCTTCGAGAAAAATCAGGCCGTGGCCGGCGGTGATCTGCGCGATGCGGGCGCCAAATTGTGTCATGGCTTGTTCGTCCGCCACGTACAGGGTTACTTCAGACACGGTGAATGCTCCTCCAACAACTGACGAATGGTCGGAATCAGATCGGTGGCTGCCACCCCCCGACCCGAGCGACCGGCCTGGGCACCGGCATTGGCATGCAGCCAGACCGCCAGGCACGCGGCCTCGAACCCCTCCACGCCCTGGGCCAGCAAGGCGCCGACCACGCCGGCCAGCACATCCCCCAGGCCTGCCGTGGCCATGGCCGGATGGCCCTGGCTGCAAACCGCCAGGCGACCGTCCGGGCTGGCAATCAGGCTGCCGGCGCCCTTGAGGATCACCGTGGCGGCGTATTTCTGGCTCAATGCATGGGCTGCCGCTGGACGGTCGGCCTGCACCTGGGCTGTGGATAACGCCAACAATCGGGCCGCCTCGCCTGGGTGCGGGGTGATGACGCACTGTTCAGGCAGGCGGACATCGCCGCTGCAGAGCAGGTTCAGCGCATCGGCATCCCATACTTGCGGCAGCGGCGCATTGGCCGCCGCCGACAACAGGCTGCGCCCCCACGCAGCCTGCCCCAAGCCCGGCCCGACCACCAGCACGCTGGCCTGCTGGAGCAAGCCCATCAATTGGTTCGCCGAATGGGTGCCTTGCACCATCACTTCCGGCAAACGCGTCAGCGCGGCGGATACGTGCTCGCTGCGGGTCGCCAGCGAAACCATCCCCGCACCGCAGCGCAGGGCGCTTTCGGCGCTCATCTGGATGGCGCCGCCAAAGCCCCGGTCGCCACCGATCAACAGCACGTGACCGAATTTGCCTTTGTGGGACGTGGCGGCACGAGGTGTCAGACGTGGCAGATTATGGGGTGAGAGCAACCGGGCACTGGCCGGTGCCGCGTCAACAATATCTGGATCGGCGTGCAGGTCGTTGAACACCAGTTCGCCGACCCGGTCCGCCGCTTCGCCGGTAAACAGGCCCAGCTTCAAGCCAATAAAGGTCACGGTGAGATCGGCCACCACCGCCGTGCCCAGCACCCGGCCGGTATCGGCGCACAAGCCCGAGGGGATATCCACCGCCGCGACCGGCAGACCGCTGACGTTGATCGTATCGATAGCCCGCACATAAGGCTCGCGCACCTCGCCACTCAAGCCCGTGCCGAGCAGCGCATCCAGCAACACGCCGCGCAACTCTGCCTCATCCGACCACGGCTCCATCGGCACGCCCACCGCCACCGCTTCGGCGTGGGCATTGGCGGCGTCGCCCTGCAAGCGCCGGGGCTCGCCCACCGTCAGCACCCGCACCGCCCAGCCAGCGCGCCGGGCCAAGGTCGCGACCAGATAGCCATCGCCGGCGTTGTTGCCATGCCCGGCCAGCACCGTCAGCTCGTGGGCATCAGGCCAGCGCCGGACAATCGCTCGCCAGGTGGCGCGGGCGGCGCGTTGCATCAATTCGAAACCGGCGGTGCCGGCCGCGATCAGTTGTGCGTCGAGGGCCCGGACCTGCGCGGCGCTGTACAGCGCGTCGGGAAAATCATCTTTAGTGTGCGGCATGCGTCTTCGGGCTCCGATGTCTGGCAGAATTATACGCATCTCAGCTCTGGTTTCTCTCGCCTCATGCCTGCCATTCCCACAGACCTCCCCGCCCTCGCCCAATCCATCAAGGACTGGGGCCGCGAACTGGGCTTCCAGCAGGTCGGCATCAGCGGCCTGGACCTTGCCGAGCATGAGCAACACCTGCAACGCTGGCTCGATGCCGGGTACCACGGCGAAATGGACTACATGGGCGCCCACGGCAGCAAACGCTCGCACCCCGAGGAACTGGTGCCGGGTACGCTACGGGTGGTTTCCCTGCGCATGGACTACCTGTCGGGCGACACGCACATGGCGCAGCTGCTCGGCCAACCGGAGAAAGCCTACGTCTCGCGTTATGCATTGGGCCGCGATTACCACAAATTGATCCGTAAACGTGTGCAGCAACTGGCAGAAAAAATTCAGGCGGTGATCGGTCCCTTCGGTTATCGCGCCTTCGTCGACAGTGCTCCAGTCCTGGAAAAAGCCATCGCCGAACAGGCCGGCCTGGGCTGGATCGGTAAAAACACCTTGGTGTTGAACCGCAAGGCCGGAAGCTATTTCTTCCTGAGCGAGCTGTTTGTCGACCTGCCGCTGCCGGTGGACCCGCCCCATGCCAGCGAACATTGCGGGAAATGCACCGCGTGCCTGGACATCTGTCCTACGAATGCCTTCGTCGGGCCCTACGTGCTCGATGCCCGCCGCTGCATTTCCTACCTGACCATCGAGCTGAAAAGCGCCATCCCCGAGGAACTGCGGCCGTTGATCGGCAACCGGGTGTTCGGCTGCGATGACTGCCAGATCGTCTGTCCCTGGAACCGCTTCGCCCGGCCGTCCGGGGAAAGCGACTTCAAGCCGCGGCACAACCTGGACAATGCCGGGCTGGCCGAGCTGTTCATGTGGGACGAGGCAACGTTCCTGAGCAGCACCGAAGGCTCGCCGCTGCGCCGCGCCGGGTACGAGCGCTGGCTGCGCAACCTGGCAGTGGGCCTGGGTAATGCGCCGTCAACGATTCCCGTGCTGCAAGCGCTGGAGGCGCGGCGCGACTACCCGTCGGAGCTGGTGCGCGAGCATGTGGAGTGGGCGTTGCGGCAACATGCCGAGCGTCAAACCTCGTCGTTGTAGACGAACTTCGGCATTTCCCAGTGAAAACGAATCGCCAGGAGCCGCAGCAGGAAACCACCGAACAAGGTAATGAGGATCGCCTGTTCACTCGGCAGTTGCAGGAAGACGCACAGCAGATAGCACCACGCCGCGGCAAATGAAACGCTGGCATAGAGCTCGCGACGGAAGATCAGCGGAATATCGTTGCAGAAAATGTCCCGCAAAATACCGCCGAACACCCCAGTGATCACTCCGCTGACCGACGCCACCAGCATGCCATGGCCCATTTCCAGGGCCGTCATGCAGCCGATCAGGGTGAACGCCACCAGCCCCGCGGCGTCGAGCACCAGGAACAATGAACGCAGGTGGCGCATCCAGCGCGCCAGGAACACCGTCAGCATCGCCGCCGCGGTGGTCAGCACTAGGTATTCCGGGTGTTTGACCCAGGTGAGCGGGTAATGACCGAGCAGCACGTCGCGCACCGAACCGCCACCCAGCGCCGTGACACAGGCGATCAGCACCACGCCGAACCAGTCCATGCCGCGGCGCCCGGCAGACAAGGCGCCGGTCATGGCTTCGGCGGTGATGGCGATCAGATAAAGCATCAGCAACATGGTGGCGATCCTTGCAGGAAGGCGCGCAGTCTAGCCATTTCGGGCAGGCACCAAAAGAGGGCAAGGCAACGATCCCTGCCTAAAATACCCAGCCCACAGTCCAACCAGATCCCTGTGGCGAGGGAGCTTGCTCCCGCTCGGCTGCGCAGCAGTCGCAAAGCGGACAATGCGGTCTACCTGAAGGACGGTTGGGGCCTGCTGCGCAGGCCAGCGGGAGCAAGCTCCCTCGCCACAAAAGCAATCTCGCCGGTCGCCGGGTGCCGGTTAGAACTTGATGAAATGCTTGCGGTAATGCTGCAACTCGGCGATGGACTCGCGGATGTCGTCCAGGGCCAGGTGGCTGCCGCCCTTCTGGAAGCTGTCACGCACTTCTGGAGCCCAACGGGCGGCCAGTTCCTTGAGGGTGGAGACGTCCAGGTTGCGGTAGTGGAAATAGCTTTCCAGGGATTTCATGTGGGTATAAAGGAAGCGACGGTCCTGGCAGATGCTGTTGCCGCAGATCGGCGACTTGCCCTTGGGCACCCACTGCTCCAGGAAGGCGATGGTCTGGGCTTCGGCCTCAGCCATGCTGATCTTGCTCTCGCGTACCCGCTGGGTCAGGCCCGAGCCGCCGTGCTGGCGGGTGTTCCATTCATCCATGCCGGCCAGGATCTCGTCGCTGTGGTGGATCGCGATCACCGGGCCTTCGGCCAGGGTGTTGAGGTCGCTGTCGGTGACGATGGTGGCCATTTCGATGATGACATCGGTGTCGGGGTTCAGACCGGTCATTTCCAGGTCGATCCAGATCAGGTTCTGCGGGTTTTGCATAGGGGAGCTCCTCGGCGTAGCTGCGCAGTTTAGCTTAGGCCGGCCCTTGGGCGTGCTAAACTCGCGGCCGTTTTACCCTATTCGCTGCATTTCTTCATACGGAACACCCATGGCCAAACGCCAACTCAATCGTCGTCAGAACTGGCGCATCGAAAAGATCCAGGGCGAGCGCGCCGCCCGCGCCGCCAAACGCGAGTCCAGTGCTGTCGAAGCCTTGGAAGGTGGCGACCTGGGCCCGGAACAGACCGGCCTGGTGATCGCCCACTTCGGTGTGCAGGTCGAGGTCGAGGCCCGGGAAGGCGAGCTGGCCGGCCAAGTGTTCCGTTGTCACTTGCGCGCCAACCTGCCGGCCCTGGTCACGGGCGACCAAGTCGTCTGGCGTGCCGGCAACCAGGGCATCGGTGTGATCGTGGCGCAATTGCCGCGCCACACCGAGCTGTGCCGTCCGGACAGCCGTGGTCAGCTCAAGCCGGTAGCGGCCAACGTCGACATGATCGTCATTGTGTTCGCGCCCCTGCCCGAGCCCCACGCCAACCTGATCGACCGTTATCTGGTGGCCGCCGAACACGCCGGCATCCGCCCGTTGTTGCTGCTCAACAAATTCGACCTGATCGACGAGCACAACGCCCCGGCGCTGAACGCCCTGCTGTCGGTCTATCGGGATCTGGGTTATCCGGTGCTGGAAGTCTCGGCCCATCACGGCAACGGCATGGAGCAATTGCAACAGCAACTGGACGGGCGCATCAGTGTGTTCGTCGGCCAGTCTGGCGTGGGCAAGTCATCGCTGGTCAACAGCCTGCTGCCAGACGTCGAGACTCGCGTCGGGCCGCTGTCCGAGCTGTCCGGCCAGGGCACCCACACCACCACCACCGCGCGGTTGTTCCACTTCCCCGGCGGCGGTGAATTGATCGACTCGCCGGGCATCCGTGAATTCGGCCTGGGCCACGTCAGCCGGGCCGATGTCGAGGCCGGGTTCATCGAATTCAATGACCTGATCGGCACCTGCCGCTTCCGCGACTGCAAGCACGACCGCGAACCTGGTTGCGCGCTGCTCAAGGCGCTGGAAGAAGGTCGCGTGCATCAGCAACGGATGAACAGCTACCGCTCGATCATCGCCAGCTTGCCGGAAAGCAGTTACTGACCCGGAATGTGAGCCGGACACCATTGTGGCGAGGGAGCTTGCTCCCTCGCCACAAAGGCAAGCACGCCTCAGGTGAACAGCGCCTCATAAAAAAGCCGACAATGATGTCGGCTTTTTTATGGATCACTGCGCCGGCGGCTCGGCCGGTTTCGGCGCAGCGTCGTCGAACAGGTTCAGACGCTCGCGCAGCTCATGGGCCGGCACGGGTTGCTGGTCCGCCGGCAAGGCGTTCGGATCAGCCGCCGCGCCAGGCGTCGTCGGTGCTTCACCCGGTGCGCCCTGCCCCTGGGCCGGATCCAGCGGCGGATCGTCGGTTTGCGAACCTTCGATGGCTTGCTGGGCCTTCCTGGTCAACACCACGATATCGATACGTCGGTTGACCGGGTTGAACGGGTCCTTGCGATCGAACAACGCCGAGGACGCATAACCGACCACCCGCGCCACCTGCTCGTCCGGATAACTGCCGGCCACCAAGGCGCGACGGGCCGCGTTGGCGCGGTTGGCGGAAAGCTCCCAGTTACCGAAGTCTCCTTTGCCAACGTAGGGCTTGGCATCGGTATGACCGCTGATGCTGATTTTGTTCGGCACCGCTTTGATGGTGTCGGCCATGGCCAGCAAAATGTCTTCGAAATAAGGCTTCAGGCGCGCGCTGCCGGAATCGAACATCGGCCGGTTCTCGGCGTCCATGATCTGGATGCGCAAGCCGTTCGGCGTGATTTCGAACAGGATCTGGTCCTTGAATTTCTGCAGTTGCGGGTTCTCTTCGACCTTGTTCTGCAACTCTTGCAGCAACAATTCCAGGCGTTCGCGCTCGATCTGCTCGGCCATCCCTTCGACCTGCTCGGAGTCCACCGTCACCTTGTCAGGCTGGGGCTGGGACTTGACCTCGGGGTTGAGTGTGTTTTCCGGGGCCAGGGTCGGTGAACCACCCAGGTCGATGATGTAGGGCGTGCCGCTTTCGGAAAAGCCGACCGGGTCCTTGAAGTAACCGGCGATGGCGATCTTCTGTTCCGGGGTCGCCGTGGACAGCAACCACAGCACCAGAAAGAACGCCATCATCGCCGTTGCGAAGTCGGCGAAGGCAATTTTCCAAGCACCGCCATGGTGCCCGCCGGCAATGCGCTTGACGCGCTTGACGATGATCGGCTGGTTATTTTCCATGAGTTAGCGACCGCGAACCGCTTGTTCCAGCTCGGCGAAGCTTGGACGGTGCGCCGGGTACAGGACCTTGCGACCGAACTCCACCGCCAACGATGGCGGCATGCCCGAGGCCGAAGCCACCAGGGACGCCTTGATGGCTTCATAGACGTTGAGCTCTTCCTTGGCATCATGGGCCAGGGAATGGGCCAGCGGACCGAAGAAACCGTACGCGGCCAAAATACCGAAGAAGGTACCCACCAGTGCCGCACCCACGTGCAGGCCGATGGATTTCTGGTCGCCATCGCCCAGGGACGCCATGGTCACCACAATCCCCAATACCGCCGCGACGATACCGAAGCCAGGCATGCCGTCGGCGATGCCGTTGACCGCGTGGGAGGGGTGCTCCAGGTCTTCCTTGAGGCTGTACAACTCCATGTCGAACAGGCCTTCGAGCTCATGGGGCGCCATGTTGCCGGACGACATGATGCGCAGGTAATCGCAGATGAACGCCGTCATGCGGGCGTCCTTGAGCACAGCCGGGTACTTGGCGAAAATCGGGCTGGCGGCGGCGTCTTCGATGTCGCCTTCGATCGCCATCATGCCTTCGCGGCGGCTCTTGTTGAGGATCTCATAGATCAGCCCCAGCACCTCGAGGTAGAAGGTGTGGCTAAAGCGCGAACTGAACATGCCCAGGGATTTCTTGAGCACGTGCATCGTCATATAGCCAGGGTTGGCCTGCAGAAATGCACCGAGGGCGGCGCCACCGATGATCAACACCTCGAAGGGTTGGACCAGGGCCGCAATCTTGCCATGGGAGAGCACGTATCCGCCGAGTACGCTCGCGAACACGACAATGATGCCGATAATTTTAGCCATAGATAGAAAGTACTTATTTAAGTCGGGTTCAAGGTCATATTCGGAAGCTGAAAAATCTCTTCTTCTACTTATCGGCAAAACTGCGCCAGACTATAGTCAGTTCCGGCGAAAAGCCAATTTTGCCCCGTTCCGGGCGTAGATACCCTTTGCGATGATCACGTCCAACCATGGCTAACGAAACGAAGGTTCCAACTCCACGACCGACCACCCTCGAAGGCTGGGTCAAGCTGCTCGATGGCGTGCACCTGCCGGTGCCCCAGGCCAGCCATGACCTGGTCTGCAAGGCCATTGCCGACAGTCGCCGCTCGTTACGTGACATCGCCGAATTGATGCAGGACAGCCCCGCCCTGGCCCTGAGCGTCATCCGCGAGGCCAACTATCACACCCATGGCAGCCTTGCGGAACCTGCGGAAAATCTCGAAGTGGCCATCAACCGCCTCGGCCTCAAGCGTACCGAAGAACTGCTCGCTCGCTTACCGTCGTTGCCAGGGCACGAAATCCCCATCGCCTTGCGCCAGCTGCAATTGATCAGCCAACACGCCACGCAACAGGCCAATGGCTTTTTTGCCAGCCGCCTGGCGCGGCTGTGGCAGGACATTCACTGGGGCAGCCTGCTGTTTCTCTCGCCGCTCTGGCCATTGGCCTTGACTCACCCGCGATTGCTGGGGGAGTGGGAATTGCGGGTCGTCCACAAACGCGAACCCGCGCGCAAGGTAGAGCGCGAATTGTTCGGCGTCAGCCTGCTGAAAATCTGCCTGGCGCTGGTGGAGGTCTGGCGCTTGCCGATCTGGGTGATGCAAGGTTATCGCCTGCTGCTCAATGAACGCCGCGAGCTGGTGCAGGTCCTGCGCATCGCCCGGGACAGCGAGCACCCGCTGCGCCAGCAGAATCGCCTGGACGACGACCCAACCCTGCGGCGCTGGCTCAATCAACCGGCCAATACCGTGTTGCTGGCCAACGGCCTGGCACTTTCAGCGCAACAGGCCTGGGACGGCCCCCACAGTGCCCGCTGGCAATACCTCACCAGTTTGTACCTGCAGATGCCGATGGATGAGGTCCAGCAACAACTGCACCAACAAGCCGTTACCAGCGCCCGTCATGACGCCATGCCAGACCTCTGGCATCCGGCCGTGGCGTTGCTCTGGCCCTGGGGCAGCCGTCGCATCCACCCCGGTTTGCTAGCGCCCCCACCACCCAGCGCCGAGGACCTGAGCCAGTGGCGCAAGCAATGCTCCGCGCTGCTGGTGGAACCGAGCCCCTTCAGCAATGCCATGCACCTGACCACCTCGGCACGGGACGTGTTGGTGGCCTGTGGCATGCGCCGGGTGATGATCCTGATGGCCGACCGCAACCAGACCAGTGTGCGCGTACACCAGACCGCCGGCCTGCCCAAAGAAGCCGCGGCCATGAGCTTTACCATCAGCCAGAGCAAAATAGTGCAACGATTGCTGGCTCAGCAGGCCCAGGTTCGCCTGACCCCGGACAACAACGCGCAGTTTTCGGCGCTGCTGCCACCGGGCCTGCGCAGCCTGTTCCGTGGGGAGCACCTGCTGCTGCGCTCGCTGACCTGCAATGGCCGGGTGATCATGCTGGTGGTGGTGGACCAGGGCGGCGGGCCGTTCTCGGACGTGACCGTACAAGCCTTCGGCAAAACCGTGCAATGCATCGAAAGGGCCCTGCATACCTTTACCAACCGCGGCCGCTGAACTTGCTACAATCTTTTCCCTTTGCGCCCCTGGAGACCTCACATGCCTGACTTCTCTGGCTTGCCGTTGGTGATCGAGCCGAACGAGCTGCTGCCGCGCCTCGACGCCCGCGAACTGATTCTGGTGGACCTGACCAGCGCCGCCCGCTACAGCACCGGCCATATCCCTGGCGCACGCTTCGTCGACCCCAAGCGTACCCAGCTGGGTCAACCGCCGGCGCCAGGCCTGCTGCCGGCCAAAGCCGACCTCGAAGCCCTGTTCGGCGAGCTCGGGCACAACCCGGACGCGGTCTACGTAGTCTACGACGATGAAGGCGGCGGCTGGGCCGGGCGGTTTATCTGGCTGCTGGACGTGATCGGTCACTCCAACTATCACTACCTCGACGGCGGCTTGCTGTCGTGGCTGGACGAAGGCCTGCCGGTGTCCGTCGACGTGCCTGTGCCCGTCGCAGGCCCGGTCAGCCTGACACTGCATGAAGCGCCCACCGCCACCCGTGAGTACCTGCAAAGCCGTCTCGGTGCTGCCGACCTGGCGATCTGGGACGCTCGCGGCCCGCTGGAGTATTCCGGCGAGAAAGTGGTTGCAGCCCGAGGCGGACACATTCCCGGTGCGGTCAATTTCGAATGGACGGCCGGCATGGACCCGGCGCGCAACCTGCGCATTCGCAAGGACATGCCGCAGATCCTCAAACAATTGGGCATCACGCCCGACAAGGAAATCATCACCCACTGCCAGACTCACCACCGCTCTGGCTTCACCTACCTGGTGGCCAAGGCACTCGGTTATCCGCGGGTCAAAGGCTATGCCGGTTCCTGGGGCGAATGGGGCAACCACCCCGACACCCCTATCGAGCTCTGAAGGTTCTTAAGGACAGTTAATGAAAAACCGTTTGTTCATCCTCTCTCAGTACCTGTTGCCCCACCATCTGCTGTCGCGGCTGGCCGGCTGCATTGCCGAATGCCGCGTGCGCTGGTTCAAGAACGCCTTCACCGCTTGGTTTGCCAAGCGCTACCAAGTGGACATGTCCCAGGCACTGGTGGAAGACCTGACTGCCTACGAGCACTTCAACGCCTTCTTCACCCGCGCCCTGAAAGACGGTGCACGCCCGCTGGACGACACCCCGGGTGCGATCCTCAGCCCCGCCGACGGTGCCGTCAGCCAGCTTGGCCCGATCGAGCACGGCCGGGTCTTCCAGGCCAAGGGCCACAGCTTCAGCGTGCTGGAACTGCTGGGCGGTGATGGGGCCAACGCGGCGCCGTTCATGGGCGGCGATTTCGCCACCATCTACCTGTCCCCCAAGGACTATCACCGCGTGCACATGCCACTGGCCGGCACCCTGCGGGAGATGGTCTACATCCCTGGGCGGATTTTCTCGGTCAACCAGACCACCGCCGAAAACGTTCCGGAGCTGTTCGCCCGCAACGAGCGCGTGGCGTGCATTTTCGACACCGAACGCGGGCCGATGGCCGTGGTGCTGGTGGGCGCGATGATCGTGGCGTCAATCGAAACCGTCTGGGCCGGGCTGGTGACGCCGCCCAAGCGCCAGCTGAAAACCTTCCGTTATGACGAAGCCGCCCGCGCGCCGATTCATCTGGAAAAAGGCGCCGAACTGGGCCGCTTCAAGCTGGGTTCGACGGCCATCGTGCTGTTCGGGCCGGACCAGGTGAAATGGGCCGAAGGCCTGGTGGCCGGATCGCCAGTGCAGATGGGCCAGGGCCTGGCGCTGCCCAAAGACTGAGTAAAAGAGCAAATGTGGGAGCGAGCTTACTCGCGATGGCGATGCAACAGCCACCTTGATGGCGACTGACCTGGCCTCATCGCGAGCAAGCTCGCTCCCACAGGGCATCCAGCATAGATAGCACACCTCCTTCGACTACAACTGCTAGAGTTGGAAACATCACGTTTATTTCCCGCCGGAGCCCGTACACGGCATGAATGAGACCAGCCCTCTCCAGCTATTGCGCGTCCTGACCCCGACACAATCACGTCTGTCGTTCTGCGATGCTACGCCACGGGACCTCAAGCGCTGGATCGCCAACCTGCCCAAGGCCAACATCGGCGAAACAGCCCGCCTTTTGTACCAAGCCCTTGGCGAACTCAACCAACTGCTCACGCCCAGCGACAATCGCCTGCAACTGCTCGAGCTGCTGCGGCCCGAGGTGTATTACGTCTGCAAGCACCTGGAGCGGCACTTCCTGCAACAGGCCATCGTGCTGGATGAGCGCTCGCGCAAGATCGTCAACCTGTGCCAGGCACTGCAAACCCAGCTGGCGATGGGCTACAAACAGGTCGTGGCGCGTATCGCGTCGAAATACACCAAGGACCGAGCCCGCCTGCTGAGCACCGCGCTACAACGGGCGATGCATGCCCTCAATGGTCCGCTGCTGCGTGCCAGTCAGCTATACAGCCCCGTGCCTGAAGGGCTGTGGCTCGATTTGCATCAGTTGCATCGGATCGCCTGCCTGCACCGGTTGCAGCACCTGAGCGTGAGTGACGAACTGGCCAGTCAGGTTCATCAACTGACCCCCGAACAGACCTATGTCGTTGCCCTGTTGCTGGGAGCGTCACGCAGCAATCAGTTGCGCCAGAGCCAGATCGGGCGGCTGACCGAAGTGCTCGAAGCCTGGAGCCAGTGGGTCAAGCTGGATCCCGCCAGCAGCACTGCCAGCCTGTTCGCGGTCGCTCCGCAACTGGATGTCGGGCCACGCTACCGCTCCAAGTTCCGAGCCGAACAACAGCCCACCTTGCAGGGCTTCGACCCACAGCCCCTGGTGCGCGCAATCGCCACGCACCTGGAAGAACCTGCCGAGCAAAGCCTGCCGGTACCGGGCGGCATGAGCGTCGATACCTTGCATCACCTGCAAGCCGCCTGGGGCGAAGCAGCGGAACGCAGTTTCCAGCGCACCGAGGGCAATGGCACGCTGACACTGTGCGTGGGCATGAGTGCGCTGCACTACTACCTCGGCGGCGAGCGCTCTTTCAACGAAATACTGAATAGCCCCACCACCCGCAAGGCCCGCTTCGAAGCCTCATCAAGCAAGACAAACGACACCTGGGGCCAGGCCTTCGACGCCGCCCCCGCCGGCGACAGCGACCTGCTGCCCTATGAAGAAATCGAGTACCCGGTCAACCCGAGCGATGATGACGGCAGCCACTCCGACAACCAGCATCACTTCCCCACCTACGACCTGCCGATCATCAACCACAGCCCCGGCGGCTACTGCCTCGGCTGGCCCAAGGAAGTACCGGAACAGCTGCAAGCGGGAGAAATGATCGGCATTCGGGACAGCAGCGACCAAGCCTGGAGCGTTGCCGTGGTGCGTTGGATCCGACAAGTGCGCAACGGCGCCATGCAAATGGGCATCGAACTGGTGGCACCGCATGCCCAGCCTTGCGGGCTGCAACTGGTCCGGGAAGAAAACGAGCACGGTCACTACCTACGCGGGCTGTTGCTTCCCGAGATCAGTGCCATTGACCTGCCCCCGACCATGATCGCCCCCCGCCTGCCTTTCCAGGAGGGCCAGCAAGTGTTGATCAACACCAATGGACAGGAACGCCGCGCCGGCTTGGACCGCCGGGTGACCAGCACCCACAGTTTCAACCAGTTTTCCTATCACTCGGAAGACTCAACCGAAACCGGGGATGGCGGCGACCAGGAAGGGAATTTTGATTCGTTGTGGAAATCGCTCTAGGCCGAACACACACCCTCTGTGGCGAGGGAGCTTGCTCCCGCTGGGGCGCGAAGCGGCCCTAAAACCTGACACCCAGGTGTGTCAGGTTGACCGCATCGGGCCTGCTGCGCAGGCCAGCGGGAGCAAGCTCCCTCGCCACAGGGGTATTTCACTCCCCAAAGGGGTATGGCTCAGAGCTGCCCGTCACGATCCCTGAAGCCCAACAGGTACAACACCCCATCCAGCCCCAGGGTGGAAATTGCCTGCCTGGCCGACTGCTTGACCAGCGGCTTGGCGCGGAACGCCACGCCCAGGCCCGCTATCGCCAGCATCGGCAAGTCGTTGGCACCGTCACCCACAGCGATGGTCTGCTCCAGGCGCAGGCCTTCTTTTTCAGCCAGTTCACGCAGCAGGTCCGCCTTGCGCTGGGCATCGACGATCGGCTCGACGGCCACGCCGGTCACTTTGCCATCCACCACTTCCAGTTCGTTGGCGAACACGTAGTCGATGCCGAGCTTGGCCTGCAACTGCTTGGCGAAGTAGGTGAAGCCGCCGGACAGGATGGCGGTCTTGTAGCCCAGGCGCTTGAGTTCGGCGAACAGCGTTTCGGCGCCTTCGGTCAGGCGCAAGGAAGCGCCGATTGAGTCCAGCACGCTGACGTCCAGGCCCTTGAGCAGCGCCAGGCGCTCCTTGAAGCTGGCGCGAAAGTCCAATTCGCCAGCCATGGCCCGCTCGGTAATGGCTGAGACCTTGTCGCCCACGCCGGCCGCCTTGGCCAGTTCGTCGATGACTTCGGCTTCGATCAGCGTCGAGTCCATGTCGAACACCGCCAGGCGGCGGTTGCGGCGGAACAGCGAATCTTCCTGGAAGGCGATGTCGACGTTCAGTTCCTGGGCCACGCTGAGGAACTCGGCACGCAACGCCTGGGGGTCGGCCGGCTCGCCGCGCACCGAAAACTCGATGCAGCCCTTGCCCTTGTCGTCCGGGGTATCCAGCGGCATGCGCCCGGACAGTCGGTCGATGTGATCGATGTTCAGGTCATATTTGGCGGTGATCGAACTGACGCGCTGCAATTGCTCGGCGGTAACCTTGCGGGTCAACAAAGTGACGATGTGGCGTTTCTTGCCCTGGCCGGCCACCCAATGCCGGTAATCGTCCTCGGACACCGGGGTGAAACGCACCTGTTGGTCGAGCTTGTAGGCGGTGAACAGGATGTCCTTGAGCACCGACTTGCCTTGTTCGGCGTCCGGGATTTCAACCAGGATGCCGAACGACAGTGTGTCGTGGATCACCGCCTGACCGATGTCGAGAATGTTCACACCACCCTGGGCCAGAACGCCGGTAATGGCCGCAGTCAGACCCGGACGGTCGCTGCCAGTGATGTTTATCAGGACGATTTCGCGCAAGGCGCACCCCCGCAGGTGGAAAAAAACCGCATTCTACCCACATTCAGTGACCATCGGGCACCGCCAGTGCTTTGCCGGTCATGGGGCTGTCGCTATACTGCGCGTCAATTTCACGGACAAAGAGCCGAGCTCAGTGAACCGGCCCACGCCAGTCAAAACCGACAACTTCTTCCTGCTGATCTTCCGTGCACTGCGCCACCGTCGTGTGCCGATTGCATTGCGCATTGCCAGCCATAACGTGATCCTGGTCGCCCTGGCCCTGGTCATCTATGCCTGCGTGATGGGTTTGCAATTCAAGCAGGCGATGCACGAGCAGGCCGACGCCCTGGGTGAAAGCCTGACCACCCAGACCGCCACGTCCGCCACCGAGCTGCTGGTGTCCAACGACATCCTCAGCCTCAACGTGCTGCTCAACAACCTGACCAAGAACAAGCTGGTGGCCCACGCCGCCATCTACAGCGTGGACAACCGCATCCTCGCCGAGGCCGGCCAGCGTCCCAAGCCCGGCCTGCTGGGCGAGTCCGGCGGCATGTACCAGAGCAAGATCACCTTCCAGGACGTGACCGCCGGGCAACTGCGCATCAGCCTGGACATGGACCAGTTCCAGCAGCCGATGACCATCAGCCTGCAAAGCATGGGCATCCTCAGCGCGATCCTGCTGGCGCTGGCTTTGGCCCTGAGCCTGCGCCTGGGCCGGCACATCTCCACGCCGTTGCTGCAATTGCGCGTCTGGCTGCGGGACATCGACGAACACACGCCGGCCACCCAGCGCCAGGACGAAATCGGCGACCTGGCCCGGCAACTGCACGCCAGCTTCGCGCCGGAACCTGAGCCCGTGCCGGAACCTGAAGACATCGACTACATGGACGACGAGGCCGAGCCGGGCTTCGAAGTGCGCAACCTGCGCGACCCGGGTTTCGACGAAAGCCCGCCGATGCCGACCTCCAAACCGGCGCCACGCCACGTGGTACGCACGGTAGAGGACGAGGAGGACGACGACGCCTTCGCCGAGCTGCGTGACGAGTCGGTCGACGGGGCGCCCCGGTCGGTCGTCAAGCCTGTGGCTTCGAACCTGCCCCAACACAGTGCCGTACTGGCCGTGCAACTGGGCGCCCAGGACCAACTGCGCCGCCTGCCCCAGGCACGCCTGAAGGAATTGCTCGAGCGCTACCGCGACTGCCTCGACCAGGCCGCATCGCTCTATCAGGGCGAACTGCACACCCTGAACGATGGCAGCACGCTGATGCTGTTTCACACCGAAGACAGCGGTGACGACTACCTGACCAACGCCATTTGCTGCGGTGAGTTGCTGCGCGCCTTGGGCCACCAGTTGCAGATCGAAGTCGCCGACAGCGGCATCACCCTGCAACTGCAATTGGGCCTGACCCTGGGCGATGGCTTGTTTGGCCTGAGCCAGATCGACCTGCTGCTGACCGAAACCGCCCAGGACGCCCTGGCACTCTCGCAACACAGCCGCAACCTGCTGCTGGTGGAGCGCAAGATCAACGACGACGCCCTGATCCGCCAGCGCGCCCGTATCCGCCCCATCGCCAGCCCCGAAGGCGCATGCTGCGTGGAACGCTTGATGGAGCCTTATCCATCGATGCTGGAGCGGCAGTTGGCGCGGATGCATGAACGCCAGGCCTGACGCTCAGGACGTGAAATGACGAAGCCCGCAGATGAGTGATGGTCTGCGGGCTTTTTTGTTGCCTTCAGCGTCGCCATCGCGAGCAAGCTCGCTCCCACAGTGGATCTCTGCAAAGATCCAAGACATCACTGAACCTGTGGCGAGGGAGCTTGCTCCCGCTGGGCCGCGAAGCGGCCCCAAAACCGCGGTCCTGAGGAAAGCCGTGGGCCTGCCTGTTGCCTTCAGCGCCACCGTCGCGAGCAGGCTCACACACAGGGAGATGCCTGCAAGCCTCAGACCCAGTGTGGAGCGAGCTTGCTCGCGATAGGGCCGGCCCAGGCCCCAGAGATCCAACCGGCAGAAACGACAAAGCCCGCATCAATGCGGGCTTTGTCGTATATCCGGTCCAACCGTCAGAACCTGAACACTTCCATGTCCGTACGAATCGGCAAGGCCATGGGGATCTTGTCCTTGTCCTTTTCTACCGGCTTGGCCGGGGCAGGAGCGGCCTTGCGTGGGACTTCTGCAATAGGTGGCTGGTTGGCCAGGGGCTTGAGCGACACGGACAGCTGTTCGGCCAGGCGTTGCAGGAGCACGCCCTGGGCCTGGACCTGTGCCGCGGTGCTGCCGGCATGTTGCTCTTGCAGATGAACGATGCGGTTTTCACGCACCTTGCCACGACGGTCGATCAATCGCCATTGGGCATCGAGCACAGCCGGCTGGGCTTTACCCGAGTCCAGGCGGGTAATCGACAGCAGCACCTGTACATCCGGGGTGAAGCCTTGGGTCGCGGGTGCCAGCACCACACGCTGGCTGTCCAGATGCCCGGCGACCTGGCGCAGCAGCAACTGATCGATGTCAGAAGACAGGCTGCCAGCCCAACGACCGTCAGTGGCGGCCTGCAGGCTGCCGTCCGGTTGGCGTTGCAATAAGGTTTCACGTTGCAGGTAGTCGGCGATCAGGACCGGCCCCAGCAATACTGCCATGCCTGTGCTTTGCGCAGGCTGGGCCGGGGTTCCGCTGTCCAGTTGGTACAGCGACACCGGCTGGTTCATGCTGCAGCCCGCCAGGCCAAGCAGGCCGGCGAGCCACAAAATAGGGAGGCGCAGAGCAGTCATCGTTCCGTCCAGGTGGCAGCCACAAGGCTTACCACAATGAAAAAATACTCGGTCATTATGAAGAACGCTCGGCCACGCCGGCGCTTGAAAGGGCCTATCATCCGTGAATATGCGCGCCGACTCCAGCGCGAAAGTATCGATCTGCGGCATTTAATCGCAGACCGAGCCCTCTAGCACGCCTAATTGAGGTTTTCGACGAGCAGCGCATCGACTCGCTGAAATCCCCTTGGAAGCTTGTTGCCCCGCCGACCACGTTCACCCTTGTAATGCTCAAGATCGTCAGCCTTCAACGAAAGCGTGCGCTTGCCTGCCTGTAGCACAAGCGTGGCGCCTTCCGGCAACACTGCAATATCCGTGACATATTCCTCACGGCTGGCGACCCGTTCGCCGGAAATACCAATAATCTTGTTGCCCTTGCCTTTACCCAGCTGCGGCAGGTCGCTGATCTTGAACACCAGCAACCGGCCTTCGGTAGTGACCGACGCCAGCCAGTTGCTCTCCCGATCGGCCACCGGCCGTGGCGCAATCACCTTGGCGTTGTTCGGCAGGCTCAACAACGCCTTGCCCGCCTTGTTCTTGGCTTGCAGATCCTCGCCCTTGACCACGAACCCGTAACCCGCGTCCGATGCAATTACGTACAGTCCTTCATCATCAGGCATCAGCACGCATTCAAAAGTTGCACCCGGCGGTGGCGTTAAACGACCGGTCAGCGGTTCGCCCTGACCACGAGCCGACGGCAGGGTGTGGGCTGGCACCGAATAGCTGCGCCCGGTGGAGTCGACGAATACCGCAAACTGGTTGGAACGTCCGGCCGCCAGGGCCTTGAAGCCGTCCCCGGCCTTGTAGGAAAGCCCCGTCGCGTCAATATCATGACCCTTGGCGGAGCGCACCCAACCTTTTTCTGACAGCACGACGGTCACTTTCTCGTTTGGCAGAAGATCGTGCTCGCTCAGCGCCTTGGCTTCGGCACGCTCGACGATTGGCGAGCGACGGTCGTCGCCGTAGGTTTCGGCGTCCTTGAGCAGTTCGGTGCGTACCAGCTTCTTGAGCTTGGCTTCGCTGCCCAGCAGGGCTTGCAGCTTGGCCTGCTCCTTGAGCAACTCATCCTGCTCGGCGCGCAGCTTCATCTCTTCCAACCGCGCCAACTGCCGCAGACGAGTGTCGAGAATGTAGTCGGCCTGGATTTCGCTCAGGGCAAAACGCTCGATCAGGCTGGCCTTGGGGTGCTCCTCGGTGCGGATAATGTGGATCACTTCATCCAGGTTGAGGTAGGCAATCAGCAAACCGTCCAACAGGTGCAGGCGACGCTCGACCTTGTCCAGGCGGAATTGCAGGCGCCGGCGCACGGTCTTGACCCGGAATTCCAGCCACTCCACCAGCAATGCCCGCAGGTTTTTCAACTGCGGCTTGCCGTCCAGGCCGATGATGTTGATGTTGACCCGGTAGCTGGACTCCAGGTCGGTGCTGGCGAACAGGTGCTGCATCAGCGCGTCGTGATCGACTCGACTGTTGACCGGAATGATCACGATGCGGCATGGGTTTTCGTGGTCGGATTCGTCGCGCAAGTCAGCCACTTGCGGCGCTTTCGACGGTTTTGCCTGCATCATCGCGGCAATCTGTTCCAAGACCTTGGCCCCGGAGACCTGATGCGGCAGCGCCGTGACAATGATGTCGCCGTCTTCAACGTGATACACGGCGCGCATGCGCACCGAACCACGGCCGGTCTCGTAGATTTTCAGCAGGTCGGTACGGGGGGTGATGATTTCCGCTTCGGTCGGGTAGTCCGGGCCCTGGATGTGCTCGCAGAGCTGTTCCACCGTGGCTTTCGGTTCGTCGAGCAGACGCACGCACGCCGTGGCCACTTCCCGCAGGTTGTGGGGCGGCACGTCGGTGGCCATGCCCACGGCGATGCCAGTGGTGCCGTTGAGGAGGATATTCGGCAAACGTGCTGGCAGAACCAGGGGTTCGTCGAGGGTGCCGTCGAAATTCGGCCCCCAGTCCGCGGTGCCCTGGCCCAGCTCGCTGAGCAGCACTTCGGAATAACGCGACAACCGCGCCTCGGTGTAACGCATGGCCGCGAAAGACTTGGGATCGTCCGGCGCACCCCAGTTGCCCTGCCCATCCACCAGGGTGTAGCGATAGCTGAATGGCTGGGCCATCAGCACCATGGCTTCATAGCAGGCCGAGTCGCCGTGGGGGTGGAACTTACCGAGCACGTCACCGACGGTACGCGCCGACTTCTTGTGCTTGGAGTCGGCGTCCAGCCCCAACTCACTCATGGCATAGATGATCCGCCGTTGAACCGGCTTCAAACCGTCGCCAATGTGCGGCAAGGCGCGGTCCATGATCACGTACATGGAGTAATTGAGGTAGGCATTTTCGGTGAAGTCAGCCAGCGATCGGCGTTCTACGCCGTCTAAGCTGTCTGCAAGAATGTCGCTCATGCGGGCCTCATCAGTTCGTTGTCTGGCGCAGCAGCATGGTGCCGTCGCGCTGGGTAAATTCAAGTTTGTTCAGGGCGCTCATGCCCAGCAGCACTTGCGTGCCACCCAGGCCTGGCGCCACCAGGGCACGCACATCGCGCAAGACGATGTCACCCAATTGCAGCCGGTCGATGCGGGTGCGATAGCCCTCGCTCAAACCGTTGGCGGTACTCAATGTCACGCCGAAACCTTTTTCCAGCTTGAGGCGCTCGGCCAGCTCAATCGGGATCGCCACGTCGGTGGCGCCCGTGTCGAGCATGAAATCCACCGGCTGGCCATTGATCTGGCCGCTGGCGACGAAATGCCCCTGTTGATTGCCGACCAGCTTCACCTCGATAAAACCTTCACCTTTTTGCGAGTACACCTGGGTATTGGGGTTTTGCTGGCGCTGTTCCCATTGGGCAAAAAATCGCGTTGCCAGGAACAGCGCCGCGCACCAGGCCAATATCATCAACACCCGGCCAGCACGCTTGCCCGGCGGCTGACTCATGGCGAGGCGCCCCAGCCACCGTCCGGCGCGGCGAAGCGCCAGATGATCGGCCGCGTTTCGCCGTCGGCGCGGGCACCGTCGTTGTTGTCCAAGCCGACCCAGGCGCCCTCGGCGTCCACGACCAGCGCTTCGGCCAGCCCATAATCCTGGGAATAACGCCGATTGTCCTGCAACGCCTCGGCGGCGAACGACCAACACCGTTCCACCTGGGCGGTCTGCTGGTCACGCCGACAGATCTGAAAGGCGTTGCGGTCCAGGGTAAACAGCTTGCCATTGAACAATGACAGATCAGCGAAGTCCCGCGAAACCGCCTTGGCCTTGGGGAATTGCGCCGGTTGCATCTCCAGCCCCGCTTCGCTCAGCAACACGCAATTGCCATCGCAGTCCCACACCGTCTGCTGACGCTTGATCAGCAGCAGGCCGCGACGTTCGCGCTCCGCCGCCAGCCACAACTGATCACCCTCCGGGTTGATCGCCAGGCCTTCGAACAAGGCGTTGAAATGCAGCAACATGCCACTGCCCCGGGCCTGACGGATCATTGTCGGGGCGATTTTCAACCAGGAGGCGTCTCCCGACGGCGACACTTGCAACACCGCGGCATGAGACTCGCTGACCACATAACGATTGCCAGCACTGTCGCAACTGATGCCTTCGAAATCCAGCTCACCACCACGCAGGAACGACGCTGCCCAGGTCCGGGACTTCAAGCCCCAGGGCAAACCGCTGTCGGGTACCTCGGGCACCTCGATTTCAACCACTTCGGCTTGCCAGACCGGCGCATCGACGGGCTTGAGGCGGTAGATCCGGTCATCGTCGCGATCGGAAACCGTCCACATGTCGCTGCCGCACAAGGCCAGCCCGGACAGATTCCCACCGCGCATGCCATCGACGGCATGCTCGGACAGCAACTTCAGCTCCGGAGCCGGCCCGGCGACCACAACCCCCGCCCACAGCAACAACGCCAGGGCGAAACCGTTGCGCATCAGGCCAGCACCTCGGCCAGGTCCCCTTTGGATTCGAGCCAGGACTTGCGGTCGCCGGCGCGTTTCTTCGCCAGCAGCATGTCCATCATTTCCGAGGTCGCCTCGAAATCATCCAGGGTCAACTGCACCAGACGACGGGTGTTCGGATCCATGGTGGTTTCACGCAGTTGCGGCGGGTTCATCTCGCCCAGGCCCTTGAATCGAGTGACCTGCGGCTTGCCGCGCTTCTTCTCGGCCACCAGGCGATCCAGAATGCCGTCACGCTCGGCCTCGTCGAGGGCGTAGTAGATCTCCTTGCCCAGGTCGATGCGGTACAGCGGCGGCATCGCCACATAGACGTGACCGGCGTCCACCAGCGGGCGGAAATGCTGGACGAACAAGGCGCAGAGCAATGTGGCGATGTGCAGGCCGTCGGAGTCGGCGTCGGCGAGGATGCAGATCTTGCCGTAGCGCAGCTGGCTCATGTCCTCGGCACCCGGGTCGACGCCGATGGCGACGGCGATGTTATGCACTTCCTGGCTGGCCAGCACTTCGCTGCCGTCCACTTCCCAGGTGTTGAGGATCTTGCCCCGCAGCGGCAGGATCGCCTGGAACTCCTTGTCGCGCGCCTGCTTGGCCGAACCACCGGCAGAGTCACCTTCCACCAGGAACAGCTCGGAACGCATCGGGTCCTGCCCGGCGCAATCGGCGAGCTTGCCCGGCAAGGCCGGCCCCTGGGTGATGCGCTTGCGCTCGACCTTCTTGCTCGCCTTGAGACGACGACCGGCGTTGTTGATTGCCAGCTCCGCCAGGGCCAGGCCGGTTTCCGGGTTGGCGTTGAGCCACAGGCTGAACGCATCCTTGACCACCCCGGAAACAAACGCCGCCGCCTCACGGGACGACAAGCGTTCCTTGGTCTGACCGGAGAATTGCGGCTCCTGCATCTTCATCGACAACACGAAGGCGATGCGTTCCCAGACGTCTTCCGGCGCCAGCTTCACGCCACGGGGCAGCAAGTTGCGGAACTCGCAGAACTCGCGCATGGCATCGAGCAAGCCCTGGCGCAAGCCGTTGACGTGGGTGCCGCCCTGGGCCGTAGGGATCAGGTTGACGTAGCTTTCCTGGACGCTTTCGCCGCCTTCGGGCAGCCACAACAAAGCCCAGTCCACCGCTTCCTTGTTACCGGCCAGACTGCCGCAGAACGGCTCATCGGGCAGGCGTTCGAAACCGCTGACCGCGTCCACCAGGTAAGAGCGCAGACCGTCCTCGTAATGCCACTCGACTTTCTCGCCGGTAGCCTTGTCCTCGAAACTGACCAGCAACCCCGGGCACAACACGGCCTTGGCCTTGAGCACGTGCTTGAGGCGGCTGACAGAAAACTTCGGTGAATCGAAATATTTCGGGTCCGGCGCGAAATATACGCTGGTGCCGGTGTTGCGCTTGCCGACGGTGCCAACCACTTCCAGCTCGGTGGCCTTGTAGCCATCGGCGAAGGTCATCTGGTATTCGTTGCCGTCACGCTTGACCCGCACCCGTACCTGGGTCGACAAGGCGTTGACCACGGAAATACCCACCCCGTGCAAACCGCCGGAGAATTGGTAGTTCTTGTTGGAAAACTTGCCGCCGGCGTGGAGCTTGGTCAGGATCAGCTCGACGCCCGACACGCCTTCTTCGGGGTGAATGTCCACCGGCATGCCGCGGCCGTCGTCGCTGACTTCCAGCGAGTGATCGGCGTGCAGGATGACCTGCACCGAACGAGCGTGCCCGGCCAAGGCTTCGTCGACACTGTTGTCGATGACTTCCTGGGCGAGGTGGTTCGGCCGACTGGTGTCGGTGTACATGCCGGGGCGCTTGCGCACCGGGTCGAGGCCCGAGAGGACTTCGATGGCGTCTGCGTTATAAGAGCTAGCGCTGGGAGTGGCCATGGGGTCTCGTCGTCAGTGTTCAGTGAAAAAGGGGCGATGGCTCACAGCGACGTGAAGTCGATCGCCTGGTACAAATCGGCGCCAATGCCGGCAAAACTCAACAGCGCCGGCAACTGCTGGGCAAACCCTTGGAAACTGTGGTCGCCGCCGGCCTGGATGCGCAAGGCACAGGCACGGTAATACTGCTGGGCGTGGCGATAATCCAGCGTTTCGTCCCCGGTTTGCAACCATACCTGAAACCGCTGCGGATCCCGGGGTGCCGGCACGTCCAGTTCGGCCAGGGCCGTGACGTGGTCGTGGGTCAATTCCCAGGTTTCGTCGGTGTACAAATTCTTCTGCGTGCCCAGGTAACCGTCGAACATCCGATGCGGGCTGACGGCAGGGTTGATCAGCAGCGCCTTGAGGCCGTGGCGTTCGGCCAAGTGAGTCGCATAGTAGCCGCCGAGCGAGCTGCCGACCAGCAGCGGCCGCCCCAGTTGTGCAATCGCCTGTTCCAGCTGACCGATGGCCTGGCGGGGGTGGTGGTGCAGGGCTGGGACTTGTAGGTGGTCGCTCAGGCCCAATTGCGCCATTACGTTGATCAGCTGACTGGCTTTGGTCGAGGCTGGGGCGCTGTTGAAGCCGTGGATATAAAGGATAGAACCCGACATTGCCGACTCCCTGGGTGTGGGGCAAAGGCCGGAGTTTACAGGGAGTTCGTGGGGGGTTGGGGGTGATCTGTTCATACAAGACAACACAAAACCCTGTGGCGAGGGGATTTATCCCCGCTGGGGCGCGAAGCGGCCCCCTTCAGCTGGATTGGGTACATATCCATTTCTGCGGTAACGGCCACTTAGGGTTCCGCCCTGACGGCGGGTCACTTTCGAAAAGCGCGAAAGTAACCAAAGCGCTTCATGCCCCACCACTCGGCACCTCGCCTAGGCTCGGTGTGCCCTCACTCCGGCATTGCTCCGTGGGCCCGCCGCGAAGGGCCATCCATGGCCCAGCGCAGCTATCCCGGCATCCATGCCGGGATGCCCACTCCACAATGCCTGCGTTCGGCCATCGTGGTTAACGGGGCGCCGAAATCAACGTCCACCGCGAGGCGGCCTGAGAGCCGGCCTGGTTTAGGGTGATCGCGTTTCTCCAGTGCAAGCTTGCTCGCTTTTGCGCACGGTGTGGTCAGGGTTGTGTATTTCTGATCGTTCCCACGCTCCTGCGTGGGAACGCCGCCAGGGACGCTCCGCGTTCCGCTTGGTGACGCAGAGCGTCACTGGATGCATTCCCACGCGGAGCGTGGGAACGATCGCTCTAGCGTGGATCGACGATATCCAACGCCCGATTCGCCAACAACTCACTGAGTTCGATCATCTGCTGGACACCCAAAGCAAAATGCCGGCGCGAGCCTTCCAAGTCGAAGGCCAGGTCGCTGAGCATGACGTTGGCGGAGGCTAGGGTTTCGCTGAGGTTGGCTAGGAGGGTTTCGGTATCGAGCTTTTTGTTTACAGTGAACACTTGGAGGGAATCCCCCGGAGGATTCGAGGTGTCCGATTTTGGCTTGAGATAAAAGTCCAAAACTCGCTTGGCTGCCTCATCAAGTTTTTTGGGGTTCTGGCTGGCTTCGGGAGAAATGGAATCGTTTTTTGTTGGCCCAGAGTTATCTTCAGACATATTGGCGCTCCATTAGGATTGAAATAAAGCTCCTTTTTTTTTCAGGTTTCCAGGCCCGGCCGCTGAATTTTCAGCGACGGGAAAAGGTTAGCGACAGCCCTTCCCACCCGGCAACCGCCAGAACTCGTCGGAAAAATCTACTTGAACCAGAAAGTGTGTCCGACCATTCCCACAAACCTGGTCGGCTGTCAGGCCGCCATCGCGAGCAAGCCCGCTCCCACAATTGGATCGGAGTACGACAAAAGAGCCAGGCCGGCTATAAGGCCGCCTCGAGGTGGACGTTGATTTCGGCGCCCCGTTAACCACAATGGCCGAACGTAGGCATTGTGGAGTGGGCATCCCGGCATGGATGCCGGGATAGCTGCGCTGGGCCATGGATGGCCCTTCGCAGCGGGCCCACGGAACAGTGCCGGAGTGAGGGCATGCCGAGCCTAGGCGAGGCACCAAGTGGTGGGGCAAAAGCGTTTTGCTTACTTTTGCGCTCCTCAAAAGTGAGACGCCGTCAGGGCGGAACCCTAAGTAGCCGTTACCGCAGCAATGGATATGTACTCAATCAAACCTCAGTACCCGTCGGACTCATAGTCCGGAGTAAAAGCAAACCCAACCACCCGCTCAACCCCCGTCTCCAACCGCCCATCCGGCCAAAGCCGCAACCACCGATACCCCGGCGCCTGCAAGCCCACCGCAAAATCCTCACTCCCCGGCTCAAACTGAATACAAGTCGAAGGCGAAGCCAACAACCGAACCCCCTCACGGACCCGATCAACCTCCTGATGCACATGCCCCCACAGAACCGCCCGCACCTGAGGAAACCGATCCAACACCGCAAACAACGCCTCAGGATTACGCAACCCGATAGGTTCCATCCACACACACCCAATCGACACCGGATGATGATGCAGACACACCAGATGATGCCGCTCCGGCGCCTCACTCAACGCATTGGCCAACAGAATCAACTGCTCCTCAGCCAAAAACCCCGGCACCGAACCCGGCACGGCGGAATCCAACAGGGTGACGCGCCAGTTGCCAATATCCACCACCGGCTCGAGCAGCGTGCTTTTGACCGCTGCTTCAAGCATGACCTGCGGCTCATCATGGTTACCCGGAATCCAGCGCGCCGGCGCATCGATTCGCCCGCTCATCTGCCGAAACGCCTGATAGGACTCCAGCGTTCCGTCCTGGGACAAATCCCCCGTGGCCAGCATCAAATCGATCTTCGGCTGCTGCTCGAGCACCAGGTCAACGACCGCCCGCAGGCTGTCGCGGGTATTCATGCCCAGCAACGAACCGTCGGCCTCGGCGAACAGGTGACTGTCGGACAGCTGGACCAGCAACGCCGCATCAGCGGTGGTCAGGATGGATACGTTCGGCAAATCGCTCTCTCCCAGGCGCACTCACGCCGTTGGATGACGCCGCAATTATGCTGGGGAAGATCGAAAGGGGAAACCCGCGAACCGGAACCGGTTCACAACCAGAGTCCAGTATTTGAACGACAACTACCGAACGACTTCGAACTCGTGGCCCAGCGCCAGGCAATGACTCAGCCACTCGCCCAGGAACAGGTTCAACTGGGCCTTTTCGTCCGGCTGGTGCATTGACGCATTGGGGTAAGGATAGATGCCGCGAAAGCGTCGCGCATGTTCGGCACTGACGACTTCGGCCATGCGCGCATCGTGATAGACCTGAACTTCCAGCTGCGGCACCGGTAGCCAGGGCAGGCTGTGCTCCTGGCGCACTTGCAAGGTCGTGGTGTACGGGCAGGTCTGCAGCACTTCGAGGGCCAGCACGCCGAGCATCTGGTCGCCGTGGGTCACGGCGATACGCCGCGGCGCCGGATCGTTGCGCATGTCCGGCAACAAGCGCATCAGGCGGGCGTAGTTGGCCTCGCAGGCGGCCTGCAACCCCACCAGATCGACGCGATAGCGATCGCGCAGCTTGTTCAGGACCATAACCCCCTCACTTCCTCGCGGTTCAAGGCCAGCCATTGCAGGGCGATGATGCTCGGTGCATTGCAGATTTGTCCGTCGCGCACAGCTTGCAGGGCATCTTCGAAAGACCAGACCTTGACGCGGATATCTTCCGCCTCTTCCGCCAGGCCATGCAGCCCGCCCGCCCCCGTGCTGTCGCAACGCCCCAGGTACAAATGGACGAATTCATCGCTGCCGCCCGGGGATGGAAAATACTTGGTCATCGGCCAAAGCGCAGCGAAGGCAAGCCCAGCTTCCTCCTGCGCCTCACGATGAGCAACTTCTTCCGGTTGTTCGTCCTTGTCGATCAGGCCGGCCACCAATTCCACCAGCCAAGGGTTGGCGACCTTGTCCATGGCGCCGACGCGAAACTGCTCGATCAACACCACTTCATCGCGCTGCGGGTCGTAGGGCAACACGCACACCGCGTCATGGCGCACGAACAATTCACGGCTGATTTCGCGGCTCATGCCACCGGCAAACAATTCGTGACGCAAGTGCACACGATCGAGTTTGTAGAAACCCTGGAAGCAGCTCTCGCGCTTGACAATGTCCACGGTGCTCGGTGCGGCGTTGGCGAAATCGGTCATGACAATCCTCGTGTGCAATGGATCAATACGAGGTTCCAACCTCGGCTTCGCGCCATCCTAACGCGCCCGTACCCTTTGATGCAGCCCCTTTCCACTCATCGGGATGGACGGCAGAAGGTGAAAGAACTCTAATGAGCTTAGTGGCGAACTGATTGTCCTGCTGGCAGTCGAAGCGGGTAACTTTTCGCCTTTCCCTGTTCCATGAAGGACGCCCATGTCGCTTTTCAAAACTGCCTCCGTGGCCGCCATTGCCCTGACCCTGGGCGCTTGCCAAAGCCTGTTCCAACCCAATTACCGCGCACCGCTGGAAACCACCCGCGATGCCTCGGAGCAATTGCAACCCGGCTGCGCCAGTGCCGACTGCCCGTTGGTGAACATCGATACCCTGCACTTTCCCACCGAGCCGGCCCTGGACGGCATCGTCGAAAAACGCCTGCTGCAAATGACCCGCACCACCCCGGACGCCCCGGTTGCACCGACGCTTGCCGCCTATCGCGAGCAGTTCCTGCGCAGCGCCGCGCCCCGCAACAGCAGCTATTTTCAGGCCAAGGTACGTGAGCAACATGACGGCCTGGTGATCATCGAACTGTCCAGCTACCTGGATACCGGCGGCGCCCACGGCACGCCGGGCCGCGGCTTCATCAACTATTCGCGCCAGCAACACAAGGTTCTGACGCTGTCGGACATGCTGCTGCCGGGCCAGGAAGAAGCCTTCTGGAAAGCCGCCCAGGTCGCCCACAACAGTTGGCTGATCAGCACCAAGCTGGATCAGGAACCCGAGTTCCTGAAGCAGTGGTCCTTCCAGAAAACCCCACACGTGGCACTGACCTACGGCGGGGTGATCCTCAAGTACGAAGTGAGCACCATCGCCCCGTACGCCCTGGGCCACATCGAATTGAAGATCGCTTACCCACGCCTCAATGGCATCCTCAAGCCCGAGCTGTTCCCCGGCCGTAGCTGAAAGCCCGGCCCAGCAACAGTTGCAGCAACCCTGCCAGAATCAACGAAGGCAGGGTTGCGCCGATGTCTGGATGGAAGTTGGCCAGCAAGTGATAAGTGCTCACCCCACCCAACCAGGCCAACAGGGCCGGCCAGCGCAACGCGGCTAATACCACTTGGCTGCTGCGCTTGCGCAGGATGAAGTGATCCACCAGCACCACGCCGAACAGCGGTGCGAACACCGAGCCGATCAGCAACAGGAAGTTCTGGTATTGCGCCAACGGCGCGAAGCAGGCGATCAAGGTGCAGAGCACGCCAATCGCCAAGGCCAGGTGCTCGACCTTCAGCCCCGACAACATGCCACTGGAGACCGCCGCCGAGTGAATGTCGGCGAAGGCGTTTTCCGACTCATCCAGCAGAATCAGCAGCAACGGAATGCCCAACCCGGCGCCAGCCAAGGCCAATAGCAACGCATTGACTTCACCGCTCGGCGCGAACGCCAAGGTGTAGGCCACGCCCAGGCTCATCAGCCAGACGTTACCGATGAAGAACCCCACCGCCGTGCCGCCGAAGACATTCTTGGCGCGTTTTCCGAAGCGCGAGTAGTCGGCGATCAGCGGCAGCCAGGACAACGGCATCGCAATGGCGATATCAAACCCCACCGCCAGCGGCATCGAACCGTCACCCGCCTGGGCCCACAGCGCAACCAGATCAGCCTTGGCGAACAGGTTCCAGGTCAGCCAGATACACGCCGCCAGCAGCAGCCAGATGCCCCACTTGCGCAGGACCTTGCGCACGAACGTCAACGGCCCACTCACGGCAAGCAGGGTCGCCAGGGCGCCGAAGAACAGCGTCCACAGCAGCGGGTTCGAACCCAGGCTGCCTTCGCTGAAGGCTCGGGCACCGAGCAGGCTGGCGGCATCGCGCATGACGATGATTTCGAACGAGCCCCAGCCGATCAACTGCAGCAGGTTCAACACCGCCGGAACGCTCGCGCCCTTGCCGCCGAGGCTGAGCTTGAGGGCCGCCATGGCCGACAGGCCAGTGTCACTGCCGATCACCCCGACCGCCGCCAGCAGCAGGACGCCCACCAGCGTGCCGAGGAAAATCGCCAGCAACGAGCCGCTCAAGCCCAGGCCCGGCGCGAGCAAGGCGCCGACCTGCAAGACCATCAGGCCGATGCCCAGGGAGAACCACAGGGAAAACAGATCGCGCGCGCCGAAGACGCGTTTGTCCGGGGGGACCGCGGTGTCTGGGGAGTAGGTGCTGGGTTGGATGTTCACAGAGATTCTCAAGGGAGATTATTGTTTTGGGTCGCAGATCCCCCTTGTGGCGAGGGAGCTTGCTCCCGCTGGTCTGCGAAGCAGACCCAATACCAAGCGTCGCATCCTGTCAGTCAGAATCGCGGTGCAGGTTTTGCGGCTGCTTCGCAGCCGAGCGGGAGCAAGCTCCCTCGCCACACAGGGTGAGCGGTGCTTTTGCAAGCACCGCCCGGATCACACTTTCTTGTAAAGCTGACTTCCTTCCTTCTTGAACCGCTCGGCCTGTTCCGCCAAGCCCTGGGCAACGTCCACGTCCACCGCCTCGATGCGCTGGTTGGCCGCGTACTCGCGCACTTCCTGGGTGATTTTCATCGAGCAGAATTTCGGCCCGCACATCGAGCAGAAATGCGCCACCTTGGCCGAGTCCTTCGGCAGGGTTTCGTCGTGGTACGAGCGGGCGGTGTCCGGGTCCAGGCCGAGGTTGAACTGGTCTTCCCAACGGAACTCGAAACGCGCCTTGCTCAAGGCATTGTCACGGATCTGCGCACCTGGGTGGCCCTTGGCAAGGTCGGCTGCGTGGGCGGCGATCTTGTAGGTGATGATCCCCGTCTTCACGTCATCCTTGTTCGGCAGGCCCAGGTGTTCCTTCGGCGTGACGTAGCAGAGCATGGCGCAACCGAACCAACCGATCATCGCCGCACCGATGCCGGAGGTGATGTGGTCGTAGCCCGGCGCGATGTCGGTGGTCAGTGGGCCGAGGGTGTAGAACGGCGCCTCGTCGCAGCACTCGAGCTGCTTGTCCATGTTCTCTTTGATCAACTGCATCGGCACGTGGCCGGGGCCTTCGATCATGCATTGCACGTCGTGCTTCCAGGCGATCTTGGTCAGCTCGCCGAGGGTTTCCAGCTCGCCGAACTGCGCTTCGTCGTTGGCGTCGGCAATCGAGCCCGGACGCAGGCCATCGCCCAGCGAGAAGCTGACGTCGTAGGCCTTCATGATTTCGCAGATGTCTTCGAAGTGGGTGTAGAGGAAGTTCTCTTTGTGGTGCGCCAGGCACCACTTGGCCATGATCGAACCACCACGGCTGACGATACCGGTGACGCGCTTGGCGGTCAGCGGCACATAGCGCAGCAACACGCCGGCGTGGATGGTGAAATAGTCGACGCCCTGCTCGGCCTGTTCGATCAGCGTGTCGCGGAACAGCTCCCAGGTCAGGTCTTCGGCCACGCCGCCGACTTTTTCCAAGGCCTGGTAGATCGGCACGGTGCCAATCGGCACGGGCGAGTTGCGGATGATCCACTCACGGGTTTCATGGATGTGCTTGCCGGTGGACAGGTCCATGACCGTGTCCGAACCCCAGCGGATGCCCCAGGTCAGCTTCGCCACTTCTTCTTCGATGGACGAACCCAGCGCACTGTTGCCGATGTTGCCGTTGATCTTCACCAGGAAGTTACGGCCGATGATCATCGGTTCCAGTTCGGTGTGGTTGATGTTGGCCGGGATGATCGCACGGCCACGGGCGATTTCATCGCGGACGAATTCCGGGGTGATGACTTTCGGCACGCTGGCACCGAAGCTGTGGCCGGCGTGTTGCTGGTCCAGCAGGCCGGCGGCGCGGGCGACTTCCAGCTTCATGTTTTCGCGGATGGCGACGTATTCCATCTCGGCGGTGATGATGCCTTTGCGCGCGTAGTGCATCTGGCTGACGTTGGCACCGGGCTTGGCACGACGTGGGTTGTTCACGTGGGCGAAGCGCAGCTTGGTCAGCTCGGGGTCGGCCAGGCGTTCCTGGCCGAAGTTGGAGCTCAGGCCGGCAAGACGCTCGGTGTCGCCACGGGCTTCGATCCACGAAGAGCGCACGTCGGCCAGGCCTTTGCGCACGTCGATGATCACGTTCGGGTCGGTGTAGGGGCCCGAGGTGTCGTACACCACGACCGGCGCGTTGATTTCGCCGCCGAAGTCGGTGGGGGTCACGTCAAGGCTGATTTCGCGCATGGGCACGCGGATATCCGGGCGGCTGCCCTGGACATAGATTTTTTGCGAGCGGGTAAAGGGCTGGACCGATTGCTCATCGACCTTGGCCGAATCGCTGAGGTTGGTCGCGTTTTTTGATTTTGTCGTCATCACGGGCTCTCCAGACACACATCCAGGCAGTGGATTTTTGTCGGAGCGAACCTGTAACGAATGGACGCGTCCCTGCACGAAAGTGCGGACGCTGTGCTTGCTGCTCGAGCATGTTCGAAAATCGAAAGTCGATGGTCGAACAAGATCCCGGACGAAGCACAAGAGGACTCGCCGGGTGACGAGAAATCTTGTTCCCTACGCAGGCGCTAACCTGATCAGGTTCAACGGGATCCGAAATTATTCGATCTCAGCCTCATAGCAAGGCACCCCGACAAGAACCCGGCCAGTCTAGACACAACCACGGGAGAACGCCATCACCAGGACAAAAGGCGTGATGAATGGCGCATATACAGGATTGTTGCGGCGCGCAGGCGCAACTACACTCGCTACGCCGCGCCTCTTGTGCGCAATCATCTGAGAAGTAGGGAACGCCTCATGCTGCGCAAACTCTCACTGGCCCTTGCCGTGTCTTGTGCGTCCAATGGAATGGCCTGGGCTGCCGAAGCACCCTTGACCACCAGAACCGATCTGGTGAGCGTGTATCAGGAAGCGGTGGATAACAACGCCGACCTGGCCGCGGCTCGCGCCCAGTACGGCGCCCAGAAGGAAGTGGTGCCCCAGGCTCGCGCCGGGTTGTTACCGAACCTTTCGGCCGGTGCCGATCTGAACAACACGCGTACCGAGCTTGACCAGCCGGCGATGACGGCCAACCGCAGTTCCACGGTTTACCAGGCGACACTGTCCCAGCCGATTTTCCGCGCCGACCGCTGGTTCCAGCTCCAGGCGGCAAAATCCGTCGACGAACAAGCGTCGCTGCAACTGTCAGCCACTGAACAGAACATGATCCTGCAAAGCGCCGAGAGCTATTTCAATGTGCTGCGCAGCCAGGACAACCTGGCCTCGACCAAGGCCGAGGAAGCGGCGTTCAAGCGTCAGCTCGACCAGTCCAACGAGCGCTTTGACGTGGGCCTGTCGGACAAGACCGATGTGCTGCAATCCCAGGCCAGCTACGACACCGCCCGGGCCAACCGGATCCTCGCCCAGCGCCAGGTCGACGATGCCTTCGAAGCCTTGATCACCCTGACCAATCGCCAGTACAACTCGCTCCAGGGCATCGTCCACACCTTGCCAATCCTGCCGCCGGCACCAAACGATGCCAAGGCCTGGGTAGATACGGCAGCCAAGCAGAACCTGAATTTACTGGCCAGCAACTACGCCGTGACCGCCGCCGAAGATACACTGCGCCAGCGCAAGGCCGGCCACGCACCGACCCTCGATGCAATCGCCCAATACAAAAAAGGTGATAACGATGGCCTCGGCTTCACCAACCCGAACCCTACCGGCCAACGCTACGGCGGTGATGCCGAGCAACGCACCATTGGCCTGCAACTGAGTATCCCGCTCTACAGCGGCGGGCTGACCAGCTCCCAGGTGCGCGAGTCCTACTCGCAACTCACCCAGACCGAGCAGCAACGCGAAGCCCTGCGCCGGCAGGTGGTGGAAAACACCCGTAACCTGCACCGTGCAGTGAACACCGACGTGGAGCAGGTCCAGGCCCGGCGCCAGTCGATCATCTCCAACCAGAGCGCGGTGGAAGCCACGGAAATCGGCTACCAGGTGGGCACCCGCAACATCGTCGACGTGCTCGACGCCCAGCGTCAGTTGTACACCTCGGTGCGCAACTACAACAACGCCCGCTACGACTACATCCTCGACAACCTGCGCCTCAAGCAGGCGGCTGGGACGTTGAGCCCGGCGGACTTGCAGGACCTGTCGCGCTACCTCAAGCCCGACTACAACCCGGACCGCGACTTCCTGCCGCCGGACCTGGCCCAGGCAGCGGCGCAGCAGTTGCGCTCGCGGCCAGCGCAGTAACGTAGAGAGATAGTGTGTGGCAATTAGCTTTTGTGGTGAGGGGATTTATCCCCGCTGGGCTGCGCAGCAGCCCTAAAACCTGACAGCGCGGTGTGTCAGTCGTTTGAGAATGGGGTGCTTCGCACCCCAACGGGGATAAATCCCCTCGCCACAAAAGCGTGCTCCGAGTTCAAAAAAGGTGGGCTGCTCGTGATCAGTCGAGCAACCGCCCCAACCCCTCCAGCAACCGCTGCAACGCGCCCTGGTTGCTGCGCATCACCTTCAACCCCGCCTCGGCCATGCGCTGGGCATCGCGGGGCAGTTCGAACAGGCGCTGCACCGCCAGGGCCAGGCTTTCGGCATCTTCCACTTCCGCCAGTGCACCGGCGGCGCGCAGTTGCGCGGCGATTTCGAGGAAGTTGAACACGTGCGGCCCGCTGAGCACCGGTTTCGCCAGCGCCGCCGGCTCAAGCAGGTTGTGTCCACCGTTGGGCACCAGGCTGCCCCCGACGAACGCGCTGTCGGCCAACGCGTAGAGAAACAGTAGTTCACCCATGGTGTCACCGAGCAACACCGAAACCTGCGCAGTCACGGGCTGCCCGCTGGAGCGTCGCACCGTGGCCAACCCTTCGCTTACACACAGTTGGTGCACTGCGTCGAAGCGCTCGGGATGACGCGGCACCAGGATCAGCAACGCATCGGGATAACTGTCGAGCAACCGGCGGTGGGCAGCCAGCACCACTTCGTCTTCACCTTCATGGGTGCTGGCGGCGATCCACACCGGGCGCTCGGTTGCCTGCCACTGGCGGCGCAAGGCGCTGGCGTCTTCGAGCAATTGCGGGTCGATGGTCAGGTCGAACTTGATCGAGCCGGTGACCTCGACGGTTTCTACCCGGGCGCCCAACTGACGGAAACGCTCGGCTTCGGCGTCGGTCTGCACGGCGAACAGGCTCATCTCGGCAAGCATGGGCCGGGTAAGCTTGGGAAAGCGTGCATAACCCCGGGCCGAACGCTCCGACAACCGCGCATTGGCCAGGGCTACGGGAATGCCGCGTCTGGCGCATTGGTGAATATGATTGGGCCACAGCTCGGTTTCCATGATCACCGCCAGGGACGGCCGGACCCGGTCGAGAAAACGCTTGGCGGCGCAGGGCAAGTCGTAAGGCAAATAACAATGCTGGATGCGCGGCTCGTTGGCGAACAACGCCCGGATCCGCTCCGAACCGGTGGGCGTCATGCAGGTGACGGTGATCGGCAGCTGTGGATAACGTTGCAGCAAGGCGCGGATCATCGGCGCGGCGGCAATGCTCTCGCCCACCGACACCGCGTGGACCCAGATGCCCCCCGGCAGCATGACCGGCAGCCCCCAGGAGAACCGCTCGCCAATGCGCCGGGCATAAGCCGGCGCCTTGCGGGCCCGCAACCACAGCCGAATCGCTACCAGTGGCAGCCCCAGGTAAAACAATGCGCTATAGAGAGTTCTGTTCATGGCGGCGGAGTTTATCGGTTTTTCAGCCGATCGCCTGCAACTGCACGGCAAAACGTTCCGCCAGCCAACGCGCGGCCGGGCCCAGGGGTTCATCGCGGCGCCAGACCAGTTCCACCACCAGGGCCGGCGGGGTCCATTCGCTGCTGAGCTCGACCATGTCGCCCAGGTAGGCCGGGTACTGCACCACATGCCGTGGCAACCAGGCCCAGCCCAGGCCGCTCCTCAGCCATTCGGCCAACACATAGAAACTGTCGGCTCGCCAGACCTGCGGGCTGGCCTGTTCACTGCCGGGATAGACGCTGGACTGGGTGGCCATCAACAACTGGCGGTGCCGAGCCATTTCCCGACAGGTCACATAATCATGGTTCGCCAGTGGGTGGCCCCTGCCGCACACCGTCACCATCTCGACGCTGCCCAGCACCCGGCGCTCCAAGGCCTCGGGGATCTGGTCGTGATAGAACAGCAAGCCGAGGTCGGCGCGCCGCTCCACCAGTTTGCGCGCCACGTCGCCCTGGGCGGCGCTGGCCAATTGCACTTCCAGGGTGGGGAATTGCTCGGCCAGGGCCGCCAGGCTGTCGATGACCGGTTGATAAGGCATGGCTTCATCCTGGGCCAGGCGCAGCGACGCTTCCTGCCCGCGCATCAGGGCCAGCGCCCGGCCATTGAGACGCTCGCACTGACGCAGCACTTCCCTGGCCTCTTCGAGCAAGGCTTCGCCAGCGTCGGTGAGCCTGGGCTGACGGCCGCTGCTGCGCTCGAACAGGTTCACGCCCAAATCCGTCTCCAGCAACGCAATCGCACTGCTGATGGCCGATTGGGCTTTGCGCTGATCCCGGGCCACGGCCGAAAACGAACGCTTCTCGGCGACCCCGACAAACAGCCGCAATTGCTCCAGGTTCCACTGAACGTTCATGGCTCAACCTATCTTGATTACAGATAGGTAATGACTTTACCGCATCTGACCTATCTCTAGAATGGCCCCATCGAAAGACGCAACCGTCGAAGAGGAACCGCCTATGAACGCTTACTACTACCTGGCCATTGCCATCTGCGCCGAAGTGATCGCCACCGTTTCGATGAAAGCGATCAAGGGCCTGAGCACACCCCTGCCTTTGCTGCTGGTCATCGTCGGCTACGCCACTGCGTTCTGGATGCTGACGCTGGTGGTGCGCACCGTACCGGTGGGCGTGGCCTATGCGGTCTGGGCCGGGCTGGGGATCGTCATGGTCAGTGTCGCGGCGTTGTTCATCTATGGGCAGAAACTGGACGTGCCGGCGATGCTGGGGATGGCGTTGATCGTGCTGGGGGTGGTGGTGATCCAGCTGTTTTCCAAGACGGCCGGGCACTGATAACACACTGATCATTTGAGCTGGAACACCTCTGTGGCGAGGGAGCTTGCTCCCGCTTGGGTGCGAAGCGCCCATAAAAATGGGGTTGCTGCGCAACCCAGCGGGAGCAAGCTCCCTCGCCACAAAAGCTTTCCCTGCACGCTGCCGATGTTGATCGTCAACAAATTCCCTCTGCACCGAGTCTGTATACTGCGCCCTCGTCTTGAACACTGAGGTCGCTCATGCCATCCGTTATTTCCACCGACATTCTGATTGTCGGCGCAGGCGTCGCCGGCCTCTGGCTGAATGCACGCCTGCGTCGCCAGGGTTTTTCGACCGTGCTGGTGGAGAGCGCCAGCCTCGGTGGCGGGCAGAGTGTCAAATCCCAGGGCATCATCCATGGCGGCGCCAAGTACGCCTTGCATGGCGCCCTGACCGGTGCCTCGGAAGCCATTGCCGACATGCCGCGTCGCTGGCGCGAAGCCCTGAAAGGTGAAGGTGAGCTGGACCTGTCCGGCGTGCGCATGCTGTCCGACGCCCATTACCTCTGGTCCCCCGGCACCCTGGCCGGCAACCTCACCAGTTTCTTTGCCAGCAAGGCCGTGCGCGGGCGGGTCGACCAGGTCAAGGGCGACCAGTTGCCGCCGGCCCTGCAAGACAAACGCTTCAAGGGCAAGGTCTATCGCCTGGCCGAACTGGTGGTGGACGTGCCGAGCGTGATCGCACGCCTGGCGGAACTGGCCGGCGACAGCTTGCTGGCCGGGCAACACATCGAACCGCTGCGCGAAGGTGGCGAGCTGATCGGACTCAAGGTCGATGGCCGCGAGATTCGTGCGCAACGTATTGTCCTCAGTGCCGGGGCCGGCACCGCCGACCTGCTCGACGCCTTGGGCCTGGACCAGCCAGCCATGCAGCGCCGACCGTTGCACATGGTCCTGGTCAAGGGGCCCAGCCTCAAGCCGCTCTACGCCCATTGCCTGGGCGGCGGACCGAAGCCGCGCGTCACCGTGACCACTCATCCGGCGGCCGATGGCCAATGGGTCTGGTACGTGGGTGGCGATCTGGCCGAAGGCGATGGCGTGACCCGCGAGCCTGCCGCGCAGATCGCCGCCGCCCAGAAAGAACTCGGCCAGTTGTTGCCTTGGATTGACCTGAGCACGGCGCAATGGGCCACGCTGCGGGTGGACCGCGCCGAACCGTTGCAGTCGGGCCTGACCCGCCCGGACAACGCCTTCCTTGCCGAGCAGGATCGCCTGCTGGTGGGTTGGCCGACCAAACTGGCCCTGGCCCCGGACTTCGCCGATCGGGTGGTCGATGCCCTGCAGCGCGATGGCATCCAGCCAAGCCACCCGGCCCCACTGCCGGACCTGCCGAAGCCGCCGATGGGCGTCCCTGCCTGGGAGCAACTGCTGCCATGAGCCAACCGACCCTGCATGACCTCTATCGCCCCCTGGGCCATGACGGCCCGCGGGTCTCCCCCCTGGGCCTCGGGACCGTCAAGCTCGGTCGCGACCAAGGCGTCAAATACCCCAACGGCTTTCAGATCCCCGATGACGACGAAGCGCGCATGTTGCTCAAGCTGGCGCGCGACCTGGGTATCAACCTGATCGACACCGCGCCGGCCTATGGCCGCAGCGAAGAGCGCCTCGGCCCGCTGCTGCGCGGCCAACGCCAGGATTGGGTGATCGTCAGCAAGGTCGGCGAAGAATTCAGCGACGGCCAGTCACGCCATGACTTCAGCGCCGCCCATACCCGATTCTCGGTGGAGCGCAGCCTCAAGCGCCTGGAAACCGATTATATCGACCTGGTGCTCGTGCACTCCGACGGCAACGACCTGGCGATTCTCAACGACAGCGAGGTCTACCCGACCCTGGCGGCGCTCAAGCGCGAGGGCAAGATCGGCGGCTTCGGTTTTTCCGGCAAGACCGTCGACGGTGGCTTGAAAGCCTTGGAGCAAGGCGATTGTGCGATGGTCACCTACAATCTGAACGAACGAAACGAAAAGGCTGTCATTGACTACGCCAGCGAACACGGCAAAGCGATCCTGGTGAAAAAGGCCCTGGCCAGCGGCCACGTTTGCCTGAGCCCCGGGGTGGACCCGGTTCGCGCCAGCTTCGAACTGTTGTTTGAGCATCCTGGGGTCGCCAGTGCTATTGTCGGCACCATCAATCCGCTGCACCTCGCCCACAACGTCGCGACCGTAGCCAAGGTCCTGCGTAAAAACTGACGCCGCCCTACGCGGCCTTAAGGAAGGAGCCGACATGCCGCGTACGCTCATCAGAAAGAATCCCAGCAACTTCAAGACCCTGCCCCTGTTCGTCGAAGCGACACCCGAAGGCCTGACTTACCAGAGCGTCGGCATGCCGCTGAATTTCGCCCAGACCTTGCAGCGCCGCCGCCCGGTAGCCGTGGCCGATACCGAGCGCTTTTCCCTGGAGTTGGCAAACCTGGGCGTTTCTGTGCGCCTGACCCTGCATTGGCAAAACCGCGACTATTGGGTTCTGGTGCGCCAGCGTCGACAGGATCGCGGCGATGTGGTGCTCAAGCTGATTTCCGGCTACGTCCCGGCCCACGAGCTGAACCTGCCACTGCTTACCGCCATCAGTGAAATTGCCGAAGAATGCCTGCTGGAAACCCCGGAAGGCTGGCTTGGCGGGCGTTTCAACGACACCTGGCTGCCGGCCCCCTACGCCACGGCCCTGCATTACCGCGAAGCCTTGCCGTTTCGGCTGACACCCCTCTCGGGCTCCGCCCGCCCGGTGCGCAGCGCCAACCTGCAACTGATCGAGCGACCACGGGCCTACGTGCACCTGCCGACGGCATCGCTGCAATTGATCTATGACTTGCGTCTGGATGTGCCCAAGGAAGCCAAATCCCTGAGCCTGTTTCACGTCGATGAGCGTTTGGAGGGCGACCAGTTGGTGGCGCGCCTGGACCGCAAGCGACCTGATCTTTATTTGATGCCGCTACAGGACGGCCAACCCATGCCCGAGCTGTACACCTTGAAAAAGGACCAGCTATACCCGGCCAGCACGCGTGGGCTGTACCTGGCGGAGAGCTTTGCCAAGCAGGACGGCTGGCTAGTGCGAGACGAGCGGATTCGCTGGAAGGACTGGCTGCACCAACAAGGGCTGACGCCACCGGGCAAGGAGTCAGGCCTGACTCGACTCAAGGGCAAGGCCCGGCAATTGCTCAAGAAGATCGTGCCGCGCAAGGCGGCTCGTTAGAAACCACACCACTCAGAGCGCTTTTGTGGCGAGGGAGCTTGCTCCCGCTTGGGTGCGCAGCGCCCAATTAGAAACGGGACCGCTTCGCGCTCCAGCGGGAGCAAGCTCCCTCGCCACAAAAAAGCAAGCTGGCTGCAGTACACAGGCTCAGTTGTTGCGGATCTTCTCCACAATCGCCGTCGTCGAGCTGTTTTCCACCAGCCCCAACACCTTCACTGTGCCGCCGTAGGCGGTGACGATGTCCGCACCCACGACCTGGTCAATCCCGTAGTCACCGCCCTTGACCAGCACGTCCGGCTTGACTTCGCGCAGCAGGTTTTCCGGCGTGCCCTCGCTGAAACTGATCACCCAATCCACCGCGCCCAGGCCGGCCAGGACCGCCATGCGTCGGTCGACGCTGTTGATCGGTCGGCCCGGCCCTTTGAGGCGGCTGACGGAGGCATCGTCATTGACCGCGACGATCAGACGATCACCTTGGGCCCTGGCCTGCTCGAGGTAGGTCACGTGGCCTGCGTGCAGGATGTCGAAGCAACCGTTGGTGAAGACGATTCGTTCGTTGTGGGCACGGGCGTCGTCAACGGCCAGCAACAGTTGCTCCAGGCCCAGCACACCGCGCTCGGAGCCTTCCTCGCGCTGGATGGCGCGGCGCAGTTCCGGGGCGCTGATCGCCGCCGTACCCAGTTTTCCAACAACGATGCCGGCCGCCAGGTTCGCCAGGGCTACCGCATGGGGCAGTTCTTCCCCTGCGGCGATGGCGGCGGCCAGGGTGGAGATCACGGTGTCGCCGGCCCCCGTCACGTCGAACACTTCACGGGCACGGGCCGGCAGGTGCAACGCCGGGTGATCGGGGCGCAGCAGGGTCATGCCATGCTCGCCACGGGTCACCAGCAAGGCGCCGAGATCGAGGTCTTGCATCAGCTGGGCGCCTTTGCTCACCAGTTCGTGCTCATCGACACAACCGCCAACGATGGTTTCGAATTCGCTGAGATTCGGCGTGATCAGACTGGCGCCACGGTAGATGGAAAAATCCTTGCCCTTGGGATCGGCCAGGACCGGAATGCCACGGGCACGCGCGGCTTGGATCAGCGCCTGGTGGTTTTTCAACGCGCCTTTGCCGTAGTCCGACAACACCAGGACCTTGACGCCTTCGAGCAGGCTGTCGACCTCGGCACCAAGGGCCAGGGGGTCGGTGGCGAACGGCTCTTCGAAATCGATGCGCAACAGTTGCTGGTGACGACTCATGACCCGCAGCTTGACGATGGTCGGCTGGTGCGCAACACGCTGGAATATCGCACGTACGCCCGCGCCCTTGAGGCTGTTGGTCAAGCTGTCGGCAGCCTCGTCGTCGCCGGTCACGCCCACCAGGGAAGCCGGCGCGCCGAGGGCGGCGATGTTCAAGGCAACGTTGGCGGCACCACCGGGACGATCCTCGATATGCTCGACCTTGACCACCGGTACCGGCGCCTCAGGGGAAATTCGTGAGGTACCGCCATGCCAGTAGCGGTCGAGCATGACATCGCCGACCACCAATACAGGGGCTTGATCGAATCGCGGCATGGACAACTTCATGGAGCATCCCACATACAAAATGAACAGGGCGGGGATATTAGCACAGGGTTGGCGCAAGGCTCTTCTATGGCGGTGACGGGATGCGTTAGTCGTGCAATAGCGCCCACAGCCGGTCGCAGGCCTGGCCCAGCTCCAGCTTGTCGGTGTCGATTTCGCAAGCGGGTGTCAGCGGCACTTCGTATGGACTGTCGAGCCCGGTGAAATTCTTGAGCCTACCCGCGCGCGCCTCCCGATACAGTCCTTTTGGATCTCGTTTGGCACACACGTCAAAAGGCGTGCTCACATAAACTTCGAGAAAAGTGTCCGGGGCGAACAATTGCCGTGCGGCCTCACGGTCAGCCCGAAACGGGGAAATGGCCGCGACAATGACGATCAGTCCAGCATCGACCATCAATCGCGCCACCTCACCGATTCGTCGGATGTTTTCCTTGCGCGCCTCGGGACTCATACCCAAGTCACTGCATAAACCCTGGCGCAGGTTGTCCCCGTCAAGGAGGCAGGTGTGGAGGCCTAGCTCGTGCAAGCGCACTTCCAACGCATTGGCCAATGTTGACTTTCCCGCGCCGGACAAACCGGTCAGCCAAATACATCGCGGTCGCTGGGATTTGATCGCCGCCCGGGCCTGCGCTGAGACTGTCAACGCAGAAGGCCCGATAGCCGGCCGTGATGTCGATATCTTTGTCGTCCTGTCCATAACCGAGTCTCTCCCTGAAATCGAAATCCTGGGGGTTTACCGGCCTCCGCGCTGCATGGCGCGTATACCGACTTATTGCCCAGAGCAAAGCATAGGCTGAACACCGCATGTCGACGGCTCGCTAATCATCCTTTGGCGACACATCCAGTGGGCGCGTCCAGAAAAGCTCATGTCGACGAACCGCCTTGCGGAAAAACTCATCCTCCCCGGTACGAGGCCAGCGACGCCCGGCCAACAACCGCTGGATCATTCGCCGCAGCTGTCTTTTGAAGGGTGGACGCCCCTGCAGATCGTGCTGCATGCCTAAGGCCATCGCCTTGTCCATGCGGGTTGGTGCATCCAGCAGCGGACTCCATAGGCCATCGGCCGGCAACGGCTCGATGGCTGGCGGCAAGGCGATACCATAGCCTGCCGGACCCATTGGCCAACGGTCGTTATCGTGCAGGTGGTTGGCATACAGCAGCAGGGTACGTGGGCGCCAGGTACTGAGTTCAATTGCCTCCATCAAGGCGCGAGTACCGGCAACATGGTCGCTGTGAGGATCCAGTTCGGGATGAGGTGTCACTACCGCGTCCGGTCGGTGATGCTCAAGCAGTCCTACCAGATCGGCCACCAGGTTGCGCCAACTGGGTTGGCCGTCAACGTCACCAGGCAGACTCAGGGCGTTGAACCGGCGCACGTCCCGAGTATCACTATCGCCCGACTCCAGAGAGCCGAAGCTTCGCTCCGGTTGTTGCGCCATTGCCCCTAACTGAAGGCAGTAGTAGCCCAATTGCACACACTGCTGCTGCCCCACCCCACCCCACAGCGGTACCGCCAGGCTGTCCCAGCTACGCAGGCGGCCCTTCAGACGAGCGGCTTGAGCCATGTCCAGGCCCATATCGCGATAGTTATCGGCTTCGATTTCACCTTGGGTGAGCGTGACAATAGCCACATCGCTCGCCCGACTATAGAGACCAAAAGCCGCGAGTTCGGCATCATCGGCATGAGGGGCAATGATAAGCAAACGTTGCTGGCCAAAGTCCGGGTTGCTCAGGACATGAAGGGTCGCCTGTGGCGCCAGGCTGCAAAAACGGCCGTGCACTCTCAGGGCGCCGCTTGCCAGTAGCGAATCCTGTCCGGACAGATTGAGGAAACGTTCCCCCGCGACACCGCGCTCCAGATCCTGGCGATCGTCACCGATCCATACCTGAGGATCGAAAAAACGCCCCAACCAATGGCTTTTGACCCGCACCTGCAGAATCAGAGTCTGCCCCGCCTCGAACGCCCCCGCCACCTGCAAGAGGCCATCGTTCAAAATGGCAGAAAACTGCAGCGTGCCTGCAGGGAAGTCATAACGATAGTCATCGTCCGGAGCATAGAACAGATGATCGCAAAACCAGGCCTCGTGGGCGACCCAGCCCAACAGCAGGAAAAGCGGCGACGCCCACCACGACACAAAAAAACCCAGTGCCGACGCCACCAGCAACATGCCAATCAGTATCAGGCGTTTGCGTTGACGATGGCGTTTGAGCAATTGCTGTTTGCGTCCGCTCATGGCTGTTTACCCTCGCTCAAACCTGATAGACCGGAACCCGGTGACACCAGCGATCCTTGTATTCGCGATCGGCACGGCCGAACGAATAACGCAGCGGCTTGCCCAGGGCGCGAGCCTGCTCCCAAGCGGTTTGGGTATTGACGAAACTGAGCACGCTGCCAGGACTGAACTCGCGACTCTGCGGGTCGACGCCGCCGTTGATGTATTCAAGGCTGGTCCACTTGGGTGCCTCGACCCGGTACAGGATCTGAATAGCCACCGGCTCGTCGTTCAGGTAAATCAAGGACCCGGTCATGAACTCTCGCATCAGGCCGAACACGTCAGCCAGGTGTTTTTTGCCCGGGGCTTCGAAGTTCCAGCGGCGTTGGAACAGGTCTGCATAGATGGCCGCCTGTTCGCTGGCGCTCAGCTCCAACATAGGCCGGATAATGCCACCCGCATCCTCCAACAAGCGCTGCTCGCGACGTTGGTTGTAACGAAACTTCTTACTGTATTCCTCGGGTTCACGGGCCAGCGCCAACCCCTCAGGCTGCTCAGCAAGGCCGGTCACGTTCCGGGCATTGAGCTCGGACACATAGCGCATGCGATGTCGTACACGAATCCGAGCGTCTTCGGCAACCGGCAGGATGACCTCGGCATTGCCAAGATCGAGCATGCCACGCTTGCCTTCACGCTTGAGCACATCCTTGGATAAGGCCACATGACGTCCCCAGGTCGGGATCGCAGCACACAATTGCCCGTCAACGAACCACCCCAGGTAACGCACCGGAATACCTACAAGCCCGGCCAGGCGCTCGACCACATTGGGATGAGTTGCCACACTGCCGCCAAACTGTTGCCAGGCCTGGGCGTAAGCCACAGCATCAATGGGGGTCCAACCACTTTCTCGCCAAGACCGCCAGTAACTCAAAATCAAACGAAGGACTCCTTCGCTGCCTCTTCGGCACCTTCGACGAAATCTTTCTCGTGCAACCGGGCATAGAAGCCATTGAGTGCCAGCAACTCGGCATGGGTACCGCGCTCGACGATGCGCCCCTTGTCCATCAACAGGATCAAGTCGGCCTTCTCGATAGTCGACAAGCGGTGAGCAATCACCAGCGTGGTGCGCCCTTTTATCACTTGATCCAAAGCTGCCTGGATGTGGCGCTCGGACTCGGTATCAAGGGCCGAGGTCGCCTCATCCAGGATCAACAACGGTGCGTTCTTGAGCAGCGCACGGGCTATCGCCAGACGCTGACGCTGCCCTCCGGAAAGCAGGACGCCGTTTTCGCCCACCAGCGTGTCGTACCCCTGAGGCATCTGTTCGATGAACTCGGCGGCGTAGGCATCTTCGGCCGCCTTGCGCACAGATTCGAACGGCGCATCGGCAAGGTCACCATAAGCGATGTTATTAGTGACGCTGTCGTTGAACAGAGTGACCTGCTGGGTCACGAGGGCGATGTGGCGCCGCAGGTTGGTAAGTTTGTATTGCTCGACGTCCACACCATCGAGCAGGATCTGGCCCTGGTCATGGTGATAGAAACGCGGGATCAGGTTGGCCAAGGTCGACTTTCCGCTGCCCGAACGCCCCACCAGAGCAATCATCTGACCTTCTTCGGCCGTAAAGGAAATGTCATCGAGCACGATCTTCTCGGTACCCGGATACTGAAAGCTCAGGTTACGCACTTCCAGACGCCCGTTGACACGAGCCATCTCCTTGGTCCCCGTATCGACTTCCGGTTCCTCGTCTAGCTGCTCGAAAATGCTATCCGCTGCGGCCAAGCCTTTCTGGATCGTGGCGCTGACTTCCGACAATTGACGAATGGGCTTGGGCAACAAACCGGCAGCCGTGATGTAGGCAACCAGCTCGCCAGCAGAAGCATCGCCGCGAAGATAAAGCACCAGGTACATCAGCACGGCCATGCCGATGTAGATCACCAACTGCAACATCGGCGTATAGATCGACTGGGTCCGGGTCATACCCAGGCTGCGGTTCATGTTATCGGCACTGGCCTTGTGAAACCGTTCGATTTCGTAACTTTCACCGCCAAAGCTGCGAACCACACGGTAGCCCTGGATCGTCTCCGAGGCCACGTGAGTCACATCGCCCATCGCCACCTGGATTTTCTTGCTCTGTTTACGAAATTTCTTGCTCGCGCTACTCACCAGAATGGCAATAACCGGCAGAATCGCCAGCAATACCAGCGTCATCTTCCAGTTGCTGTACAGCAAATAACCGAACAGGAACACCACCGTCAGGCCCTCACGGATCACGACCTTGATCGCATCGGTGGCGGCACCGGTGACCATGGTCACGTTATAGGTAATACGGGATATCAGATGGCCGGAGTTATGGTTGTCAAAGTAACGGTTGGGCAGGGTCAGGAGGTTGTCGAAGAGGGCGCAACGCAGGTCGTGGACAACACCACGGGCAACCTTGGCCAGGTAGTAATTACCCAGGAATGAGCCTATGCCTTGGTAGACGGCAATGAGCACGATCAGCAACGGCACGCCGAGCACCAGCGAAACGCCCATGAACTGAGTGTCGTTGGGCTTCTGCAAAGCGTCGAGAAAATGCTTGAGCATATCTGCCAGCATTGGCTGGCTGGATGCGAACAGCACGAAACCGATAATACTGATGGCGAAAGCACCCCAGTACGGGAGCACGTATTTCAGCAACCGCAAGTAAATCGTCATGCTCGACTGCTGGTCGATATTGGCCATTCGGTGCGCCTCGGACGTTTGAAAAAGAGACAAGGTCTGGATTGTAACAGCGAACGAATTACAACACCGGCGCAGTCAGGACTGAACGACTGGACAGCACAGCGATAGCAATTCGCCTTCGCGTCAAAAGCATCAAGAAACAGAAACGCTCTAGATGGAGCTTTTGGTTTCAGCGCCCTCTCGAGCAGCCAACACAATACTCAAGGCGATCGGCAACCACATGACCAACCAGTCGGCGTTCGGCTTGAGCCAGAGACCGATGCCATCGGTCATCAACGACGCCCCGGAAAAAACCCAGAGTGCCAGCAAAACTTGACCCAGCGGCTGAGCTCGCGAAATCCAGCCGCGCCAGCCAGCCACCAGCCACAGCCAGCCGAACAGCAGCAGACCAGGCACCCCGAGACGCACTCCGGCGTCCAGAAAGAGGTTATGGGGATGTTTGAAGGACCTTCCTATTTCAGGGACCGGTATCAGGTACTCTTTGAATCCCAGCCCGGTCACCCAGTGGTCCAGAATCAACTGAATACCACCTCGCCATAGCTCGGGACGGTAAGAGACGCCACGCTGCAATAGAACCTCGGGTTTGAATAGAGCAATGCACGCCACTCCCAACGCCCCCAGAAGGATCAGGCCGCTTCCCAGGCGTGACGGTCGCGCTACGGCCATAACGAGAAAACAGACGGCCAAGCCGATCCAAACACCACGCGTTTGGCTGAAACCCAGAAACAGCGCATATCCGATCGCTGGGATCAGCAGCAACGCCATCACAACAGGAGGGAAACGCCTGGTTCGCAGTGTGAACGCGCCCATGATTGCCAAGGCACCCACCGCGTGCGCCGCCATGATCGCGGTGTCCCATAAGCCGATGGCGATCACCCGGGAGTGCAAAGATCGCGCGGATAGACCATAAAAACATGCCCAAGAAGCGGCCGCAAAAACACCACCGATAATCGATGCGTACAACAACATGGACTCTAGCCGCCATTTGCGGTTCTGTGCCGCCAGCAACACGCCTGCCAGGGTCAAGGCTACATAGAATGTCACCTTGACCTTGCCGAAGACGTTATCGCCCCCTTCGACCGCCAATACCAGGAACGTCCAGGCAACGAACAAGAGGAAAAAAATGCACTCCGGCTGTTTGAGTAACAGGCGAAAATCCCGATGAAACAGCGCCAGCAAGGCGGGCAGCCAGAGCAGTACAATCAACATCTGGTGATAAAGCTTGTTGCTCGGCAGTACCCACGGGCCACATAACAAAATGAGGAACCCGATGGATGCCCACACCGCCAGGACATCCTTGCTAATAAACCTTTTCATTTCTGACAGCACTTAACTTTTCCCCAGCATTCGATCGGCAACTCGTTGCAACTGAGCTTTATCTGCGTTCTTCCAGCCCCCCTTAATGCAATAGTGCTCGCTAAGGTAGTGCAGGAAGTTACGTCTTAATTGCTCGTCAAGCGGCCATCGCGGGAAGGCACGCGCCAATTCCACCGCCTGTTCAGCGGTGTCGGCATGCATCACCAGCCCCTCTATGTTGAAAAACGCTTGGCCCAAGGTAAGCACGGGCCTGCCCAGGAGCAAGCTTTCCAGGCCAACCGTCGAATTGATCGTCATCACAAAAAGACTGGACTCGATCAATTGCTGGGTAGAGTTACCGTTGGCGAACAGCACACGATCACCGGTACGCTCATGCAGTTCTGGATACGTCTCTCGACTGGACGGATGCTCCTTGAACACCACTGTCAGCCCCGTCTCTTTAGCCAGTCGTTCGCCCAAGGCAAACATCTCGCGCATGTTGCTGATCCAGGGAGAAAACAGCCGAACCTGGCTATCTCGGTCATCCTGAAACGGAACAAAGACGAACTGCTGCGGCAGCGCAATGGGTGCCGGCCCAGTGGTACGAGGCGGACGGGGGATCAGCACTGGTGCGGCCTGGTTTTCAGGCACGAGGTAAGGATAGTTGAGGTAAAAATCGGCCTCACGCGGAACCGCATTCAGGTAATTCACGCCCTTGGGGTCCACCGTCGTGGTATCGGGCAACAGGCCATTCTCGAAAAAGAACGTCTTGCAACTCGACGGGGCCAGCGCCGTCAGCAATCGGCAATAGCGATGGGAACCATTCCAGAATACCAATGCATCAGGACGCTCACGATTGAGCAAAGCCTGCGCCCGCAATGCCATCCCAAAGAGTTCAAGACGTAACAGCAGGCGGTAAAGCCGGCCATTGCTCTTGTTCTTGACGCGACGTTCCTCGCATTTCTCTTCGATCAGGCTCGCCCAGTCGATGCGAGAAAGGATCCTGGATATCTGCAGTGAGCCGAACCAGGGCATCTGTGAAGGGGTAACTACTTTGCCTTGTAGTTCAGTTTCGTCGAGCAACCGATTGAAATAAAGGCCTTGATGAGCGGCCAAGGAAATGAACAGCATTGTCGTCATGGAGTGTCCAAAAGATAGGCGGCATCTACACGCCAGCCGACGTATGGCGAATAGCAATATGGATCAGAAACAACACTCTGTGACAGAGTCCGAGCGACCTCAAAGACAGGGCCGGGGTCCCTTGAAATTTGGCGCGACTATACCACAGCTGTTTTTTGCAGCATGCACACTGCGGTAACATAGCCGGCGGCTCATCCATCGGGCCAGTTTTTGGAGCACTGATGCAAACGCTCGACCATGCACTTTATCTCAGCCTGCGCGAAGGTGCCGAGGTTCTCGAAGCCGATGGTAAAGGGGATAAAGTCCTGCGCCTGACGGATGGCTCGATACTCAAGCTGTTTCGTCGCAAACGCCTGCTGACCTCCGCGCTCTGGGCTCCTTACGCCAAGCGCTTCGCCGATAACTGCCGAACGCTGCGCGAACGCGGCATCGAGTGCCCGGAAATTCTCCAGGTTTATCGCATCCCCAGCATCAAGTGCGATGCCGTCCATTACACGCCACTGCCTGGCTACACCCTGCGCCAACTGCTGAACGTGGATACTAATGAGGATCTTCAGGCACGATTGGGAGAGTTCGTTGCACGGTTGCATCAGAACGGCATCTACTTTCGCTCCGCGCACCTGGGCAACGTCGTATTGACGCCGCAAAACACGTTGGGACTGATCGACATTGCCGATCTGCGCACCTACCGCAAGCCGCTTCGCAAAGGCCTGCGCCTGCGCAATTTCAAACATATGTTGCGCTATCGGCAGGAGCGCGATTGGCTACTCAAGGACAACCAGTTCCTGGAGCACTACCTGACCCACCAACGCCTGTGCAATGAACTGGAAGTGAGGCTGGCGCTCAACGCTTGAGCCATCTACCTCCCGAGGTCAACCGACTGCAGGCAGCCTGAAGGTCTCGAAGTCCCGCACAGGCTCTACGTCGTGCAACAGGTTATCGACTAGTTGAACGGTCTTCGCCAATCCCTGAGAACCGTACACCAAGTGATAATCGGCGAAATGGCGGGCTCGGGCCACATGCCCCTGGTAATCGCACTCAAGCGCCTGCAACTGACGGGACAATTCAGGTTCATCACGAACTTGAGGTCCAAAAAAAAGCGAATGGGAAAAAATGTCCTGATCACTGCCCGCGTTCACATGGATCACCGGCCGGCCCGCCAACCCTGCCTCGATACCGGCATTGGACATGATATTGATCACAACGCTGGCCTGGGCCAGCGCCTGGGCCAGCGAGCACGTGATATCCAGCAGTTCTACGTTGGCCAATCGCTCGGCAGCAGCGCTCCAGAATTGCGCCTTGCTACGCGGGTGACGCTTGAACAGTACGCGATAGTGCGGATTGCGCTCGGCCCAATCGCACAGTAGCTGATAGGTGTTCTGGTAGCCCGAGTCTTTCTCCCGATCAGGACCAACCCCCAAGACCAACACCGTTCGGAGCGCCGGGTCAGCGACAGGCAGATCATAGGTTTCATCGACCAGGTAGGACCCGACCAGCACGACTGTCGACTCACCAAACCGCAAGGTTCGCTCTTGCAAGGCAACAAGCGAACTGCGTCCAAAGACGCCGTAGAAATCAAAGTCGTTCATCGCCAGCCGCCGAGAAGACTCCAGCGTCGCGGCGTGAGCCAGATGCAGCAGTCGAGCGCCACGCGCAGCCAATGCCAGGCGCAGAAATGGCGCATGGAGACTACCGTTGCGCTCGTTGATCAACACCTTGGGCTGATAGGTCATCACTAACCACTGGGCATGGGCCGCGTATACCAGATATCGCAGCGGTACAGACTGCGCAGGTGCCACAAGCATTCGCTGCGCGCAAGCATCTGACGGCGAGCGTAAAGCGGCTTCCTTCAGATGGTGTCCGCGCTCGCGCAGAGCCTCGATCAAAATATTCTTGCGCTGCAATGCCATGGACTTGGGGGCCGAATGCAGCAACAGCACCTCACAGTGCATGGGGTCGACCGAACCACTCAAGCACGCTTTGGCGCGTATCCCGACAGCAACATCGACGAGCACATCACGAACCAGGCGCAGCAGGCTGCCAAAGCGACCATGACGCTCGCGTAGCAACTTCCAACGATAACGATCCAGCTCCCGTGCCTTTTGCGCCCAGCACCCATCAACCTGGAGCACTCCTTCGCCGGACAACGGCGCACTCATTTGAACAACAACCGAATGGCCTTGCGGGTATAGGGCCAACGCGTGAGAGAACGAATATCGGTGCGCACAGCTTGAACATAAAAAGCCCTGGCGTTGACATAGTCGCCAGCGGTGTAGCAATCACGGAACAACGACAGGCAGCGCTGAGCCATGAAAGCCTGGCGCAAGTCCTGCAGTTCAGGTAAGCGCGCAGGGGAAAACACCTCGTCAACCATCCCAACGCCCGCCGCCAGGCTTTGCTTGAGGTCGTGCCGCATACTGTCATCATGCTTATAGATCAACGCCAGCGGCTGATCGAGAACGCTGCACGGGAAACGCGCCAACACCTGGGCAAACACCGGGATATCTTCGACGTTACGCAAGTGCTCGGGGTAATTGCCCGGCGCAAACACATCGCGATGCATCACGCAGGCACCGTTGGACAGCGTCACCGTCTTGTCCAGCAAGTAGCCACGCACACGTTCGCGCGGTGTGGCAGGCAAGGGCTTTACGCGATGCTGGACCCGACGGCCATCGGCAAACACCGACCAGTGCCCACCGATGATAAAACGGCTCTCGGGATGACTGGCGATATGTTGGGCCACCGCAGCCAGCGCGCCTGGAGCCATCTCATCATCGGCATCCAGGAAGATCATGTATGGCCCTCGTGCCTCCTCGATCCCGCGATTACGAACCGAAGATAGACCACCATTGGGTTTACGCAGAACTCGAAAGCAATTCGCATGTTCAGCCTGGAGCTGTTCCAGCACTTGTGGCGTCGCGTCAGTTGAACCGTCATCGATCACCAGCAGTTCAGCTGGAGCATCTCCCAACTGCGCCACAACAGAGTTCACCGCACGCGGCAATGTCTTGGCGTAGTTATAAGCAGGGATGACAACGCTGATCAACGTCTCAGTCATAAGCGTCCACGCCATCTTTGACCACCAGGATGTCTTCCATGATCAGGTACTGCAGATCGGAACCGAAGAACATGTTCAGCGCGTCGGTGGGCGAGCAGATCATCGGTTCGCCACGACGGTTGAGCGAAGTGTTCAGCGACACGCCGTTGCCGGTCAGGACTTCCAGGGCCTTCATCATGTCGTAGTAGCGCGGGTTGTATTCGCGCTTGAGCACCTGGGCCCGAGACGTGCCGTCTTCATGGACGACTTCCGGCACGCGGGTTTTCCATTCTTCGGCCACTTCGAAGGTGAACGTCATGAACGGCGCCGGGTGGTCGACCTTGATCATCTGCGGCGCAACGGTGTCGAGCATCGACGGGCAGAAAGGCCTCCAGCGCTCGCGGAACTTGATCTGCTCGTTGATGCGATCGGCCACGCCGCTGGCGCTTGGGCAACCGATGATCGAACGACCGCCCAAGGCCCGCGGGCCAAACTCCATGCGCCCCTGGAACCAGGCCACCGGGTTGCCGTCGACCATGATCCTGGCGATGCGCTCGGGGGTGTTGTCGATCTTGCGCCACGCAGGCTTGCTCGGATGACGGGCGCATGCAGCGATCACATCTTCGTTGCTGTAGGCCGGGCCGAGGTAGACGTGTTCCATCTTCTCTACGGGTACGCCACGGGCGTGGGACACATAAGCCGCAGCACCCACGGCAGTACCGGCGTCGCCGGAAGCCGGTTGCACGAACAGCTCCTTGACGTCGTCACGGGCGATGATTTTCTGGTTCAACTTGACGTTCAACGCGCAGCCACCCGCGAAGGCCAGCTTACCGGTTTCCTTGAGCACGTCGCCCAGGTAGTGGTCGATCATCTGGAGCGCGAGCTTCTCGAACAGCGCTTGCATGCTCGCCGCGTAGTGAATGTACGGCTCGTCGGCGATGTCGCCTTCACGTTTCGGGCCGAGCCATTCGATCAGCTTCGGCGAGAAGTAGAAGCCCTTGCCCTTCTCTTTATAGCGACGCAGGCCGATCACGTTGGCGTAGTCGGTGTTGATCACCAGCTCGCCGTTCTCAAAAGAAGCCAGGCGCGAGAAATCGTACTTGCTGGCATCGCCATAGGGCGCCATGCCCATGACCTTGAACTCGCCGTCGAGCATCTCGAAGCCGAGGAATTCGGTGATCGCGCCGTACAGGCCGCCCAGGGAGTCCGGGTCGAAGAATTCCTTGATCTTGTGGATCTTGCCGTTTTCGCCGTAGCCAAAGAAGGTCGTGGCGTATTCGCCCTTGCCGTCGATGCCCAGAATCGCGGTTTTCTCCTGGAAGCCCGAACAGTGGTAGGCACTGGAGGCGTGAGCCAGGTGATGCTCGACCGGCTCGATCTTGATTTTCTTCGGATCGAAGCCCAGTTGCTCCAGGCACCAGACGATCTTGCGGCGATAGCGCTTGTAGCGACGGTTGCCCATCAGGATCGCATCGAGTGCGCGGTCCGGGGCGTACCAGTAACGCTTGGCGTAGTGCCAGCGCGCCTCGCCGAACAGGCTGATCGGGGCGAAGGGGATCGCCACGACATCGACGTCGGAAGGCTTGATACCGGCCTGCTCCAGGCAGAACTTCGCCGACTCGTAGGGCATGCGGTTCTTTGCATGTTTATCGCGTACGAAGCGCTCTTCCTCGGCCGCTGCGATCAGCTTGCCGTCAATGTACAACGCAGCGGAAGGATCATGGCTAAGGGCGCCGGACAGGCCAAGAATCGTCAATGCCACAGGGGTCTAGCCTCTTAATGTCTGCATACGGGCGACAAGCGCCGCGAACAATTGATGTGCCGCGAGCCCAGGGCACGGGGCAGCTAAAGGGCGGGATTATAGCTTAAAAGCGGCATTAAGCCTCTAGCGACAAGCGGCAAGCTTGGGGCCTACTTCTTAGAGGGACCACGGCAAGCCGGCTCCTGGGACTTGTGGCGAGGGGATTTATCCCCGCTGGGTTGCGCAGCGACCCCAAAACCAGTTGAACGCAATCAGCCTGACACACCCAGGTGGCCGATTTGGGGACTGCTTCGCAGCCCAGCGGGGATAAATCCCCTCGCCACAAAAGCTGTATCCGACTGCCGAAATACATTGCCCACTAGGAAGAGACGCTATCGGCCTCTCTAGGCAACCGCTGATCAATCACCCGATACAACGCACTGTCCTCAGGCCAATTACGCATGAACCGCGCGCGATCACGGGCGTAGGCCTGGGCGAAGCTGGCGTGGGTGCGGTGTTGGCACATCGAGTCGAGGTCGATCAACGCCCAGCGGTCTTGCTGCCAGAACAGGTTGTGGCCCTTGAAGTCGCCGTGACTGATGCGTTCGCGGATGAGGTCCGCGAACAAGCGATCCAGCGCCAGCAATTCCGTCTCGGGGGCGTCACCGTTTTCCACGTAGGGAGCAAAACGCTCGATGATGTCGGGCCCGGACAGGTATTCGGTCACCAGGTACGCACCGCGGCGCAGCCACAGGAAACGCTTTTCCAGCAGAGCCAGGGGCTTGGGCGTGGCGATGCCGAGAAAGGCCAGGCGATGGCCTTCGCGCCAGGAATGCCAGGCGCGACTCGGGCGCCAGAAGCGCTTGAGCCAATGGGCGAAGTTCTTGATGTTGTAGCGCTTGATCACCAAGGTGCGACCGTTCACCTCGACTTTGCCGACACTGGCCGCGCCGCCGGTCTTGAATAGGTGTCCCTGGTCGAGCAATGCATCGGCCTGCTCCAGCACCGGTGTCATGGCCGCTTCTTCATCACGGCGGATCGCCCGCAGGCCAAACGCCCCGCGTTGCACGCTGAACAGGCTGCACTCGCGCCCGACTTTCGCGAGGAAATCCTTCAGGCGCCAGGCTTGCACCTTGTCGATCTGTTTTTGCAGCGCTTCCATGGGCAGCGCGTGTTCGGCGTTGCCCAGCAGGTAATGCACCAACAGCTCTTCATTGAACGGCTGGAGGGCTTTGGGAAGCTGAGCGAAAAACACTCCCAGGTTCTCCAGGACTTTCTGCCGCGACAGCGGTTGACCTGGGGTTTCAGCACGGATGCCGGCGCCGTCGATCAAGTAGAGCTTGCCGTCGTGCCGCAGCAGATTGTCCAGGTGCAAGTCTTCCTGCCATAGGCCTTTGCTGTGCAATTGCGCGATAGCGCCCAGGGCTTCGGCCAATACCGCCGTTTGCTCGTCAGCCAGCAATGGCAGGTGCTCGACCTGTTTCCAGGCATCCCCCAGGCTCTCGGCGCCTTCGAGCAATTGGAACAACAACCAGCCGCCTTCACCCTCTTTCAGGCCATCGGCGAGCAACAGCGGCGTCGTCAACCCTTGCTCCGCCAGCAGGCGCACGCCTTGCAGTTCCCGTTGAAAATGCCGGGCGGCCTTGCTGCCCACCAACAACTTGGCCAGCACCGGCCGGCCGCGCCAGACGCCCGCGCCAACGTAACGCTGCCCCGGCAACACACGCAACAGCGAAAGCAGCTGCAACTTCGCCGGACCGGCGGCATCGGCCAGCTCCAGGCTCAGGGGCAGGCCGGGACTGCGGCCGGCGTTCTTCAGTTCGGACAAGTGCATCAACGGGCTTCCTTGTGGCTGCGCCGGATGGTCAGGCGGGTCATCCAGCTATCGACCAGCGCTCCGTCGAGCGGCTGGTCCAGATAAACAGACAGCAATTGGCGCACCTCGTCGTGACTCCAGATCGAGGCGCGACGCAGCAACGGCTCCAGGTCCTTGATCCGATCTCGCAGGCCGAACAGCAGTGGCCGGGTCTTTTCCAGATCAATCAATTGCGCCTGGTAACCGCTATCGCTGGCTTGCAGAAAGATGTGTTTTGGATAGAAACAACCGTGCACCTGATGCATGCCGTGCAGACGCCGCGCCAACTGGCCGCAGGCTTTCAAAATGGTGGTGCGTTGCGCCGCCGTCAGGGTCGACCAGCGCCGCAGCAGTGAATCCAGGTCATCCCAGCCGTCCAGGGCTCGGGTCAGCAAGACCGCTCGCACCTCGCCATTCACCTTGCGCTGACCATAGAACACCGCTTGCAGGGCCGGAATCCCCAACTGGCGATATCGGCTGATGTTGCGAAACTCCCGGGAAAAACTCGGCTCGCCAAACGGGTGGGACAAGGTCCGGGTCAGGTAATTGCTCTGGCGCTTGAGGTAATAGCCCTGCCCCTCCAGGTCCAGCCGGAACACACTGCTCCAGCCGTCACCCAAGGTGTTGGGAACGTCCACCGCGTCCAGTTGCCGCGCCCACAAGGCCTCGAAGCTGTCCAGGCCATGACGTTGCAACAACGCCCGGTCTTCAGCGGCCAGAAAATCAGTCATTCACGCCCCTCGAAAAATCTCACCACGTGACGGATGCGTTTCTTGTCGCACGCATTGAGCCGGTTGCGCTGGCGGTATTGCAGGTAGAACCGCAGGCGCTGCGTGGCCGACAAGTGATACTTGGCCACTTTGTCCAGGCACGCCAAATCCTTGGTGATGCGGTACTTGAGCCAGAAGCCGCGCCAGAAGTCGCCATTCGGGCAGTCGATCAGGAACAGCTTCGCCTGGTCATCGACCAGCAGGTTGCGCCATTTCAGATCATTATGGGTGAAGCGCTGCTCGTGCATGGTCCGTGTGTAACCGGCCAGTTGCCGGCTCACGCCTTCAACCCAGGCGCGGTCGGCCAGCCTCGGATCGCAACGCTCGGCCAGCGCCGAGAGGTCTTCTGTATGCGGCAGTTCGCGGGTGATCATCGCGCCACGGGCATAGGCCGCGCCGTTTCGCTCCAGGCCCCAGGCGACGATTTCGGCGGTAGGGATGCCCCACTTGGCGAAGCGCTTGAGGTTCTGCCATTCGGACTTGACCCGCGGCCTGCCCAGGTAACGGCGCAAGCCCTTGCCCGCCCCGACGTAGCGCTTGACGTAGTAATTCACACCGTTGCGCTGCACCCGGATCACCTCTGACAACGGATCACGGGTCAAACGCTCCCCTTGCAACGCGAAGACCGCCTCGAGGCTGCCGAAATCCTGCGCCAGGTCGGCGTAGGCCGGCTCCAGTGTCCAACCTGACATCAGAGCGCGTCCCCGTATCGCTGCTTGCGGGCATACAGCTTGTTGGCCTTGCCTTCGAGCCAGGCCAGCAGCGACGCCTCTTCAGCGAGGATCCGGCGCAACGGCTGCTGGAAATAGCCCTTGAGAAAACGCAACTTGTCGCGCCGGGTCAGGCCAATGTCCAGCGCCGAGAAATACAGCGCCGCCAGGTCCTTGTTGCGCCAGCGAGCGGTAATGGCTGGACGGGTCTGGGCACGGTGCAGGTCGATCACCGAAAGCTTGAAGTCGGCAGGCGTCACCGGCTTGTCGGTGTGCAGCAGGAAGTGGCAGATGTAGCAGTCGCGATGGTTGACCCCGGCGCGGTGCATCATGCCGGTCATGCGCGCCACTTCGGCGACCAGGGCACGCTTGAGTGCCGGTGGCGGCGGCTGCTTGACCCAGTCGATGCTGAAGTCTTCGAGGCTGACGGTCGGCGCCAGCTCTTCGGTGACGATGAACGAGTGCTGGTCCGCCGGATTGCTGCCCTTCTCGCCGTAGGCGACAGCGGTCATGGTCGGCACGCCAGCCTCCTGCAAACGCTGGATAGCCTTCCACTCCTGCCCTGCCCCGAGGACCGGCAGCTTGGCGGTGAACAAGTTCTTGAAGATCTCGCCCCAACCGATGCCACGGTGGATCTTCACGAAAAAGCCGCGACCGTCCACCTCCGTGCGCAAGGTGCGCCGGGCTTCCAGTTCACGATAGACCTCGCCCTTGAGCGCTTCGACTTCGGTGAACGCATCGCGCCCGGCCCAAAGGCTCTTGAACGGTTCGGCCAGCATCAACTTCATTGTGCGTGCTCCGCCAAAATCACATCGGCCGCGTGCTGCGGCATGCTGTAGAGGTCGGCCGTCTCGGCGAAGGCCAGACCGTTGCGGCTCCAGGCCGTCCGGGCATCGGCATCGTTCAACATGCGGCCCAGATACTCGGTGAGCTGGGCTTGTTCGAACGGCTCGTCCAGCACCAGGCCACTGTCGGCCTCGGCGATGTAATGGGCGTACCCACACACCGCGCTGACCAGCACCGGCAATCCGGCCACCAGCGCTTCGAGCAGTACGGTGCCGGTGTTCTCGTTGTACGCCGGATGGATCAACAGGTCGGCACCCAGCAGGAAACGCGGGATGTCGCTGCGCCCCTTGAGGAACCGCACATTATCACCGAGCCCCAGTGCGGCGCTCTGCAGTTGGAATACCTTGGGGTCGTCCTGGCCGATTACAAACAACCGGGTGCGTTTTCTCAATTCGGCGGGCAGCGCGGCCAGAGCCTTGAGGCTGCGATCCACGCCCTTGGTCTTGAACCCGGAACCGATCTGCACCAGCAGCAGGTCGTCATCGGCCAGTTCGAATTCGGCCCGGAACGCCGCGCGGATCTGGTCGGCGTCGGCGGGCCGACGCCGGTCCTGGGCGATGCCCGGCGGCAGCAGGTGAAAGCGCTCAAGCGGTGTGCCGTAGTGCTTGATGAACAGTGGCTGCTGGACTTCGGAAATCATCAGCACGTCGGTCTTGGCATCCTTGGCGAACACCGCCCGCTCGTACTCGGCGAAATGCCGGTAGCGGCCCCAGCGCCGGTACAGCGAATTGCGCAGGTTCTGCGCTTTGTCTTCGAAGCAGCCGTCGGCAGCGTAGTACACGTCCAGGCCGGGCATTTTGTTGAAGCCGATCAAACGGTCCACCGGGCGCTTGGCCAGGTCGGCCTCCATCCACGCACTGAGCTTCTCGTTACGGCGATGGTTGAACAGCGCCTTGACCGGCGCGACCAGCACTTCGAAGCCGGGCGGCACGTCACCTTCCCAAATCAGCGTGTAGACGCGGATCTGGTGACCGCGTCGCTGGCACTCCAGGGCGATGCGCATGAAGTCACGCTGCAGGCCACCGAAGGGGAAGTACTTATAAAGGACAAAAGCCAATTGCATCAGCGCGACTCCTCAGCCAATAACGTGCTCAGGTGGCTGGCAACACGCTCGGGGTTCAGACGCGTGAAGCACAGGGGCTGCTCGCGTTTCAGGTCAAACCGCCGGGCATCTTCGGCGGTGGGTGGGTAAGTGCACTGCTTTTGCATGCAAGGCGCACAGGGGAAATCGCTGGCGAGATGGATCTGGCCCTTGCCGTAGGCGCCGGTCAGCACCGGATTGGTCGGGCCAAGCAACGAAATGGTCGGTACGTCCAGGGCCGCGGCCAGATGACCGAGACCGGTGTCCACGGCCACACAGGCCTGGGCACCGGCAAGCACCTTGCCCATGCCGCCGAGGTTCAGCTTCGGCAGCACCAGGGCGTTGCGCAACCCGTTGGCGATGCGTTCGGCCCGGGCCTTTTCGGCGGGGTTGCCCCACGGCAGTTTTACCACCACGCCGAACTGCCCCATGCGCTCGGTGAGCTGGCGCCAGTAAAGTTCGGGCCAATGCTTGGACTCCCAGGTCGTGCCGTGCAGGAACACCACGTAGGGATAGGGGCGTGGCAATTCCACCAATCGATCGACGTTGAGGCCATAGTTACCCAGCGTCTGCGGCAAGTCATACCCCAGCGCCAGGGCAAACAGCTGCCGTACGCGCTCGACCGCATGCTGACCACGGGCCACCGCCAGGCGCCGGGAATAAAAGCGCGCCGCCAGGGGTTCACGCGCCGAATTTTTATCCAGACCGGCCACCGGAGCCTTGACGTAGCGAGTCAGCCAGGCGCTTTTCAGCAGGCCTTGGGCGTCGATGACCAGGTCGTACTTTTCGGCCCGCACGCTCTGCTTGAAGCGTCGCCATTCGCCACTCTTGATGGTTTGCCAGAGGTTCTTGCGCCAGCGACGGATCGCTACCGGAACGACTTTGCCCACGGCCGGGTGCCAGGTGGGGATTTCGGCAAAGCCTTCTTCCACCACCCAATCGAACTTGATGCCGGGAATCGCCCGCGCCGCGTCGGTCAGCGCCGGCAGGGTGTGGACCACATCCCCCAGCGAAGAGGTCTTGATCAGCAATACCCGCAAGTTACCGAACCTCCACGGGTGTGCCCTGCAGACGCTCCAGGGCCTCGTTCACCGACGACGGCATGAGCTGGCGCAGGCAATTGTAATGACCGAAGCGACAGGTGCGGTCGAAGCACGGACTGCACTCGATGCCCAGGCGCACGACTTCGACCTGGTCGGCCAGCGGTGGCGTAAAGCCTGGCGAGGTGGAACCGTAGACCGCCACCAACGGGCGGTTCAGGGCCGCGGCCACGTGCATCAGGCCGGAGTCGTTGGAGACCACCGAATCGGCGCAGGACAACAGGTCGATGGCCTCGGCCAGGGACGTGTCGCCGCTGAGGTTTACCGACTCCTCCCGAAGGCCCGGGATCAGCCGCGAGCGGATGTCCTCGCCCACCGGATGATCTTTTTTCGAGCCGAACAGCCAGACCTGCCAGCCTTCGCGAATCTTCGCCTCGGCAACCTGGGCGTAATGCTCGGCCGGCCAGCGCTTGGACTCACCGAACTCGGCCCCCGGACACAGGGCCAATACCGGTCGGTCCAGGCTCAGGCCGAACTTGGCCAGCGCCGCTTCGCGGGTGAGCGGGTCGATCTGCAGGCTCGGTCGTGGATACGGCTTGGGCAACTCGGTCCCAGGCTCGTAGGCCAGGGCCATGAAGCGCTCGATCATCAGCGGGTAGCGCTCTTTGTCCAGCGTGCGCACGTCGTTGAGCAGGCCGTAGCGAAACTCGCCACGCCAGCCGGTGCGTTTGGGGATGCCCGCGAAAAACGGCACCAGTGCCGATTTCAACGAATTGGGCAACAGAATCGCCTGGTCGTACTGACCGGCCAGGGATTTGCCAATGCGCCGACGGGTCGCCAGCTCCAGCACGCCGTGGCCGAGCGGGAAGCTCAAGGCCTTGCGTACCTCGGGCATACGCTCAAGGATCGGCCGGCTCCACTCGGGGGCCAGGACGTCGATTTCGCACTGCGGATGACGCTGTTTCAGGCACTGGAACAGTGTCTGCGCCATCACCATGTCACCGACCCAGCTGGGCCCAACGATCAGAATATTCATGTAGTTTCCAAAAACGCTACGGGGAGGCCTACGCCTCCCCGCCTCGAGAATCACTGTGGCTCAGGTCGCGAAAACACCGGCAATCTACTGTGGGAGCAGGCTTGCTCGCGAAGAGGCCGGCACATTCAACATCCCAGTTGACTGACACTCCGCTTTCGCGAGCAAGCCCGCTCCCACGTTTTAAGCTTCAGCTCAGCCCCAGCTCCCGCCAGATCCGCAGCACCTGCCGACGCTCCTCCACGAACTGGTCGCCTGCGATCACCCCGGCATCTTTCTGCAAGGCCTGGCGGTGAGCGGCGGAGCGATAGGCTTTGTAGGCTTCGCGCAACAGCGTGGCATCTTCGGCCGACATCAGCCCGACCTCCTGCAACCCGTCCAGAATGCGGATGTTATCGGTGTAGCGCACCAGCGATGGGTGTTCCTCGGACCACGCCAGAGCCGCGTATTGCACCATAAATTCAATATCGACGATACCTCCGGCATCCTGCTTGAGGTCGAAGGGCGCCGTGGCCTCGAAGGCATTTGGCGCGGTTCCGGCGGCGGTGACCTTGCTGCCCAGGTTGTCGCGCATCTTGGCGCGCATTTCGCTGACCTCCTGGCGCAGCGTCGGCAAGTCACGCTTGCGCCCCAGCACCTGGCCGCGGACCTTCTCGAACGCCTGGCCCACGTCCTGGCTGCCCACCAGCACCCGCGCCCGCACCAACGCCTGATGCTCCCAGGTCCAGGCTTCATTCTCCTGGTAACGGGCAAACGCCCCGAGCGAACTGACCAGCAACCCCGACGCCCCGGATGGCCGCAGGCGCATATCCACTTCATACAACTGCCCGGAGTTGGTCTGCGCGGTCAGCAGATGAATGATCCGCTGGCCGAGCCGGGTGAAGAACTGCGCACCATCGATGGGTTTGGGACCGTCGGTTTCCGCGTGCGGATCGCCATCGTGGATGAACACCAGGTCCAGGTCGGAACCATGTCCCAATTCCAGGCCGCCGACTTTCCCATAACCGACAATAATGAAGCCCGGATCGCACAGACTGCCATCGGTGCGCAAAGGCACGCCGTGCTTGGCGGCCGTCTGGCGCCAGGCCAGGGCCAACACTTGTTCGAGAATCGCCTCGGCCAGCCAGGTCAGGTAATCACTGACTTTCATCAGCGGCAGGCTGCCGGCGATTTCCGAGGCGGCCACCCGCAGGCGATGCGCCAGCTTGAAATGCCGAAGCGCCTCCATTTGTTGCTCAAGATCATCCTCGGGGATGCGCGTCAGGCGCTCACGCAATTCCGCCGCCAACTCCGGCGCCAAGGGCGGCTTGAACAGCCGGCCCTCATTGAGCAATTCATCGAGCAGCAAGGGGAACCGGGTGATTTGTTCAGCAATCCACGGACTCGCCGCGCACAACGTCAGCAAACGACGCAGTGCGCCGGGGTTTTCCGTCAACAACACCAGGTAGGCCGAGCGGCGGGCTACCGCTTCGACCAAGGGCAGCACCCGTTCCAGCACCAGGTCTGGATCGGCATGTTCCACGGCTTGGGCCAGCAGGCGTGGAATGAAGGCGTCCAGACGCTCGCGTCCCAGGCGCTGCATGGCGCGCAGTTGCGGGCTGCCGCGCAGGGCGGCCAAGGCCTTGAGGGCTTTGGGTGCATCGACGAAGCCCCCCTCCTCCAACTGACGACACGCCGCCTCTTCATCCTGGCTGTCTTCCCACAACGGCAACCATTCACCGCCCACCACGACTTCGCTTTCGCCACCCGCCTCTTCATCCGGGTCGGCGATGACCTGGCCGAAATGCCAGGCCACACGCCCTCGCCAGTACATCAATTGCTCGTGAAAGGCCGACCAGTCGGCAAAACCCAGCATGAACGCAATGCGCGCCTGGTCCTGCGGATTGTCCGGCAACATCTGGGTCTGGCGATCGGCGATGGCCTGGATCGCATGTTCGGTATAACGCAGGAATTCATAGCCTTGGCGCAGCTCGTCGATCACCTTGGCCGGCAGATAGCCTTGGCCTTCGAGCGTCCCCAGCACCTTGAGCAGCGGACGCTGCTGCAAGCTCAGGTCGCGGCCGCCATGGATCAGTTGGAACGCCTGGGCAATGAACTCCACCTCACGAATGCCGCCCGAGCCCAGCTTGATGTTGTCGGCCATGCCCTTGCGCCGCACCTCCTGCTGGATCAGCTGCTTCATGGTGCGCAACGCTTCGATGGCGGAAAAATCCAGGTAACGGCGATAGACGAACGGGCGCAGCATGTCGAGCAACTGGGCACCGGCCACCTGGTCGCCCGCCACCACACGCGCCTTGATCATGGCGTAGCGTTCCCAGTCGCGGCCCTGGTCCTGGTAATACTGCTCCAGGGCATTGAAACTCAGCACCAGCGCACCGGCTGAGCCATAGGGACGCAGGCGCATGTCGACACGGAACACAAAACCGTCGACGGTCATCGGATCCAGGGCCTTGATCAGGCGCTGGCCGACACGAATGAAAAACTCCTGGTTATCCAGTGGTCGCTTGACGCCAACGGTTTCGCCGCCCTCGGGGTAGGCGAAGATCAGATCGATGTCCGACGACAGGTTCAGTTCCACGGCACCCAGCTTGCCCATGCCCAGGATGACCATCTGCTGCGGCTCGCCGCTGCGCCGTCCGGTGGGTGTGCCGAATTGCTGGCTGAGGCGCTGGTACAACCATCGATAGGCCTGGTCAATGCAGGTGTCGGCCATGTCCGAGAGGTCGCGGCAGGTCTGGACCAGGTCGGCCTGGCGGGTCAGGTCACGCCAGATGATCCGTACCTGCTGGCGGGTTCGCTGGCGGCGCAGGACGCGGCCCAGTTCTTCTTCAGTCTCGGCGGCCCGCACGGCGGCACCGATCTGCGCGCACATTTCACCGGGCGCCAGGCTACGGTCCAGCTCGCCGCTGCGCACCAGCTCCAGCAGCATTACCGGGTCGCGGAGACTCTGCTCGATGACAAAGTCGCTGGCGGCGGCAATACGGTTGAACGCCTCCCAGCGCTGCGGGGTCCAGGCCGACAGCCCGTGATCGTCGTCGAGCAAGGCGACCACCGCACGGAACGACTGCTCGGCACGACTGACCAATGACTGGAGAATGGCCGGCACCGTTTCCGATATTGGGACAAGCGAGGGCAGGCTCATGGTCTATCCTTGATCGGCGCGGGAGAGGCTGGATGTAGTGTTTTTTCCAAATACACTACCTGATCGACTGTCGAACAAAGATGATAAATAGCTGAAAATCTGATTTTATTGGCAGCCGGCATCAAGTTTTTACCTGTACGAGTTGGCTAATGACCAACAGTAACGATTATTCTCACAACGAAACGAGGGGCCATAAGCCGCTCATGTGTAGTTTTACTACTCGTCTATACATTCGAAAGGCTGAAACGGTCGACGATTTGTAGTAAAACTACACGCCGCCGAAACAACCTTCGGCAATCCAAGAATTTATATCGTCTGCCCACAAGGCCAGTCGCAAACTCAGGCAACCGATTCTGGTAGCCTTTCCGCCCTGGAGCAAGCCATGCAAGACCTCGATCCCGTCGAAACCCAGGAATGGCTGGACGCCCTGGAATCGGTTCTCGACAAAGAAGGCGAAGACCGTGCTCATTATCTGATGACCCGTATGGGCGAACTCGCAACCCGCAGCGGTTCGCAACTGCCCTACGCCATCACCACGCCGTACCGCAACACGATCCCCGTTACCCACGAAGCACGCATGCCTGGCGACCTGTTCATGGAACGCCGCATTCGCTCGCTGGTACGCTGGAACGCGTTGGCCATGGTCATGCGTACCAACCTGAAAGATTCTGACCTGGGCGGTCACATCTCCAGCTTCGCCTCCAGCGCGACGCTGTATGACATCGGCTTCAACTACTTCTTCCAGGCCCCGACCGACGAACACGGCGGCGACCTGATCTACTTCCAGGGCCACGCATCGCCAGGCGTCTACGCCCGTGCGTTCATGGAAGGCCGCATCTCCGAAGACCAGATGAACAACTTCCGCCAGGAAGTGGACGGCAACGGCCTGTCTTCGTACCCGCACCCTTGGCTGATGCCGGACTTCTGGCAGTTCCCGACCGTTTCCATGGGCCTGGGCCCGATCCAGGCGATCTACCAGGCACGCTTCATGAAGTACCTGGAAGCCCGTGGCTTCATCCAGCCAGGCAAGCAGAAAGTCTGGTGCTTCATGGGTGACGGCGAGTGCGACGAGCCGGAATCCCTGGGCGCGATTTCCCTGGCCGGCCGCGAGAAGCTGGACAACCTGATCTTCGTCATCAACTGCAACCTGCAGCGCCTCGACGGCCCGGTTCGCGGCAACGGCAAGATCATCCAGGAACTCGAAGGCGTGTTCCGTGGCGCCCAATGGAACGTCAACAAAGTCATCTGGGGCCGTTTCTGGGACCCACTGCTGGCCAAGGACGTCGACGGCATCCTGCAACGTCGCATGGACGAAGTCATCGACGGCGAGTACCAGAACTACAAGGCCAAGGACGGCGCGTTCGTCCGTGAGCACTTCTTCAACACGCCTGAACTCAAGGCGATGGTTGCCGACTTGTCCGACGACGAGATCTGGAAACTCAACCGTGGCGGCCACGACCCGTACAAGGTCTATGCGGCGTACCACGAAGCGGTCAACCACAAGGAACAACCAACCGTCATCCTGGCCAAGACCATCAAGGGTTATGGCACTGGCGCCGGCGAAGCGAAGAACACCGCGCACAACACCAAGAAAGTCGATGTCGACAGCCTGAAGTTGTTCCGCGACCGCTTCGACATTCCGGTCAAGGACAGCGAGCTGGAAAACCTGCCGTTCTTCAAGCCTGAAGAAGGCAGCGCCGAAGCCCGTTACCTGGCCGAGCGCCGTGCCGCACTGGGCGGTTTCGTGCCGCAGCGTCGCGCCAAGAGCTTCAGCGTTCCGACCCCACCACTGGAGACCCTCAAGGCGATCCTGGACGGCTCGGGCGACCGTGAAATCTCCACCACCATGGCCTTCGTGCGGATCCTCGCGCAACTGGTCAAGGACAAGGAAATCGGCCAGCGCATCGTGCCGATTATCCCGGACGAAGCCCGTACCTTCGGCATGGAAGGCATGTTCCGCCAGTTGGGCATCTACTCGTCCGTCGGCCAGCTCTACGAGCCAGTCGATAAAGACCAGGTAATGTTCTACCGCGAAGACAAGAAGGGCCAGATCCTCGAAGAAGGCATCAACGAAGCAGGTGCCATGAGCTCCTTCATTGCCGCCGGTACTTCGTACTCCAGCCACAACCAGCCGATGCTGCCGTTCTACATCTTCTACTCGATGTTCGGCTTCCAGCGTATCGGCGACCTTGCCTGGGCGGCCGGCGACAGCCGTACCCGCGGCTTCCTGATCGGCGGTACCGCAGGCCGGACCACGCTGAACGGTGAAGGCCTGCAGCACGAAGACGGCCATAGCCACATGCTGGCCGGGACCATCCCGAACTGCCGCACCTATGATCCGACCTATGGCTACGAGCTGGCGGTGATCATCCAGGACGGCATGAAGAAGATGACCGAAGAACAACAGGACGTCTTCTACTACATCACCGTAATGAACGAGTCCTACCAGCAGCCAGCCATGCCGGCCGGTGTCGAGGCAGGCATCGTCAAGGGCATGTACCTGCTCGAAGAAGACACCCGCGAAGCGGCGCACCACGTCCAGTTGATGGGCTCGGGCACCATCCTGCGCGAAGTGCGCGAGGCAGCGAAGATCCTGCGTGAAGAGTTCAACGTCGGCGCCGACGTCTGGAGCGTCACCAGCTTCAACGAACTGCGTCGCGACGGCCTGGCCGTAGAGCGCAGCAACCGCCTGCACCCAGGCCAGAAGCCAAAGCTGAGCTACGTCGAAGAATGCCTGAACGGCCGCAAAGGTCCGGTCATCGCGTCTACCGACTACATGAAGCTGTTCGCCGAGCAGATCCGCCAGTGGGTTCCTTCCAAGGAATTCAAAGTGCTGGGCACCGACGGTTTCGGCCGTAGCGACAGCCGCAAGAAGCTGCGTCACTTCTTCGAAGTCGACCGTAAGTTCGTTGTGTTGGCAGCCCTGGAAGCCCTGGCTGACCGTGGCGATATCGAACCTAAAGTGGTGGCCGAGGCCATCGTCAAGTTCGGCATCGATCCAGAAAAACGCAACCCACTGGACTGCTGAGGAGAATTTTCGTGAGCGAACTCATTCGCGTACCTGACATCGGCAGCGGTGAAGGTGAAGTAATTGAACTGTTTGTGAAGGTCGGCGACCGTATCGAAGCCGACCAGAGCATCCTGACGCTTGAATCGGACAAGGCCAGCATGGAAGTGCCTGCGCCGAAAGCCGGTGTGATCAAGAGCCTGAAAGTGAAGCTGGGCGATCGCCTGAAAGAAGGCGACGAACTGCTGGAGCTGGAAGTCGAGGGCGCCGCTGCGGCACCTGAGGCGGCAGCGCCTGCAGCGGCCCCGGCGGCTGAAAAGCCGGCCGCGGCACCGGCTGCCGAGGCGGCTCCCGCTCCGGCTGCTGCGCCTGCGGCGGCCACGGTCCAGGACATTCACGTTCCGGACATCGGTTCGTCGGGCAAGGCCAAGATCATCGAAGTGCTGGTCAAGGCCGGCGACACCGTCGAAGCCGACCAGTCGCTGATCACCCTGGAATCCGACAAGGCCAGCATGGAAATCCCGTCGCCGGCCGCCGGTGTGGTGGAAAGCGTCGAGATCAAGCTGGAAGACGAAGTCGGCACCGGTGACCTGATCCTGAAGTTGAAAGTAGCCGGTGCCGCCGCACCGGCCGCACCAGCCCAGGCCGCGGCACCCGCTGCCAAGACCGAAGCCGCTCCGGCTCCGGCTGCTGCCGCACCTGCCGCCAAGGCCGAAGCCGCGCCCGCCCCGGCCGCCGCACCAGCCCCAAGCGGCGCCAAGGTCCACGCCGGTCCTGCGGTGCGCCAGCTGGCCCGTGAGTTCGGTGTCGAGCTGTCCGCCGTCGGCCCAAGCGGCCCTCACGGTCGTGTGCTGAAAGAAGACGTGCAAGCCTACGTCAAGGCCATGATGCAGAAGGCCAAGAACGCACCGGCCGAAGGCGCCACTGGCGGCGCGGGCATTCCGCCGATCCCGGCGGTGGACTTCAGCCGCTTCGGCGAAACCGAAGAAGTGGCCATGACTCGCCTGATGCAGATCGGCGCGTCGAGCCTGCATCGCAGCTGGCTGAACATCCCGCACGTGACTCAGTTCGACCAGGCCGACATCACCGAGCTGGAAGCTTTCCGCGTTGCGCAGAAAGCCGTGGCGGAAAAGGCCGGCGTGAAGCTGACCGTACTGCCCCTGCTGCTCAAGGCCTGCGCGCACCTGCTCAAGGAACTGCCGGACTTCAACGCCTCCCTGGCCCCGAGTGGCAAGGCTGTGATCCGCAAGAAATACGTGCACATCGGCTTTGCCGTCGACACCCCGGAAGGCCTGCTGGTACCGGTCATCCGCAACGTCGACCAGAAGAGCCTCTTGCAACTGGCTGCCGAAGCCGCTGCCCTGGCCGAAAAAGCCCGGAACAAGAAGCTCACCGCCGACGACATGCAAGGCGCCTGCTTCACCATCTCCAGCCTCGGCCACATTGGCGGCACCGGCTTCACGCCGATCGTCAACGCGCCGGAAGTGGCGATCCTGGGTGTTTCCAAGGCCACCATCCAGCCTGTCTGGGACGGCAAGGCCTTCCAGCCGAAGCTGATGCTGCCACTGTCGCTGTCCTACGATCACCGTGTGATCAACGGCGCCGCCGCTGCACGCTTCACCAAGCGTCTGAGCGACCTGCTGGGCGACATCCGCACCATCCTGCTGTAACACCGCACGGCCCTCCCTTGGGGAGGGCCATTCGGAGCACTGTTTTCCGAGCGCCACGCTCGTACCTCAACCCCGCCCGTTTGGCGGGGCTTTTTTTGCCTGGAATTCCAGCCAGGCTGCCTGGATGCAGGATGTGCCGGCCTCATCGCGAGCTCGCTCCCACAGGAACAACACAAGTCCTTTGTGGGAGCGAGCTTGCTCGCGATAGCGGAAGATCGGGCAACGCGGCAACTTTCCTACCTCACAAGTTTGAAATGACTACGCCCCCTGTTAGTCATTACCCACAACTTGCGCCCTCTCCTCGATCAATATTTATCCTGCATCGCGCTTTAGCATCGGAGCCTCAAGGCAACTTGATGTTTGCCCCCACTGCTGAAACTTCGAATGGATTCGAATATGTTCAAACCTACCGTTGGCCCCATTGTCGGCCACACGACAACGGACCACGCCCGGATATTCCTGCGCGGCGATCGCGACAACAACCGGGTATTCGCCGGTATTCGCCATCGGCGCCAAGGCGATACACGCTGGTCGAAAGGGCATTTTGTCCAATTGAAGGCCTACCGCGACATGTCCGATGTCATCGTGTTGAAAGGCCTTCAACCCGATACCGCCTACGAGTACCAGGCCGGCTGGTTCAGCCCCCTGAGCCCGACCCATACCGTGGAAACCGTCCAGGAACTGCCGCTGCAATGGCCCAGGACCACCTACTGCTTACGCACGCCGGCCAGCAAAACCGATGCGCCACGCGCTTATATCGTGGGCTCTTGTCGCTACTTGCGAATCGCCGCCGGCATCCCATTGCTACCTGGGCTTGGCGACCGCACCTTTGCCGGCATCAACCGCCTCGTGGCGCAGGCCAACCCACCGATCAGCGCGGTATTGATGACCGGCGATCAGGTTTATCTGGATGACCTGAATGTCATCGGACCGGACCGAACCTATCAGAACATCCTTTTCAGATACCGATCGGTATTTACCCAGCCGCATATCCGGAAACTGATGTCTGGCACCCCTACCTACATGATCCTTGACGACCATGAGATCGAAGACAACTGGCCCGCCAGGAAAACCGTCAACGACGACATCCTCTACGCAAATGCCATGGGCGCTTATGGGCTTTATCAGGCCAGCCACGGGCCAGCCCATGAACTGTCGAGCGACGGAACATTACACAAGTCGTTAACCCGCTACTGGTACACCTTCTCCCACGGCGATATCCAATGGTTCGTCACCGACAGCCGGACGCAACGCAACCTGTCGGCGAATGACCGGCGCATCCTCGACGAAGAACAGGAACAGTCCCTGCTCCAATGGCTCATCGACAGCCCCGCCAGGGTCAAACTCGTCGTGACCAGCGTCATGTTCTTCCCTGACAGCAAGCACGATGACGGCGACGCCTGGCAGGCTTTCCCGGAACAACGCCTGCGCTTGCTGGAAACCATACGCCGCCATCGGATCAAAAACGTGATTTTCGTCTCGGGCGATGTCCACGGCTCCATGACCAGCCGCCTGCGTCACAGCGAGGATCCTGATTTCGAGGTCAACACCGTCGTTTCCTCACCGTTCTACAACAGTAAATTGCTGCCTTTTGCAAAAGCCTCGGATTTTATTTTCCACAGGCCCATGGCCCGCACCCAAAGCGGTGAGTACCGCTATGAACTGACCAGCAAAGTGGTGAGCCAGGACAACTTCGCCTACCTGCATGTCACGGCCCAGAGCCTTCAAGTCACCTTCCACGACCGGGACGGCAACCCCTTGCAGACGGTCGATATCCCACTGCAATGATCTTCCATGCCCTCTGATCGGCCGGCGACTGGAGAAATCCTCTCGTCGGCCGATAAAAGGTTTATAGCACTTGGCCTTCATCTCTCTTGTCAGCCGGTGCCGCAATGATGCAACCTTGCGCCAATCCGTAATAACGAGGGCGTTAGCCCGGCGCGATCAGCATTTTCGAAGCGAGTTTCCCCATGAAAAGCCAACCCGATGCCGCCAGCCGTATGGCGGCCGAGGTAGTGACGCAGTTACCGGTGCCCTCGCGGCTCGGTATGCTGCGTTTCGAACGGCTGAATGAAGCAAGCTGGGCGCTGTTGTTCCTCGATCCCAACTGCGAGCGATACTTCGGCCTGCCGGCGGTAGAGCTGTGCTCGCTGGTCAGTGCGCCTTACGCCAGCTTGATGGAGCCCGAAGCACGCTATCAGTTGCACGACGCCATCCAGCAACAATTGGCCCAGGCCGCGCATTACCAGATTCGCTACACGCTCCACACCGCCAAGGGCCCGATGAACGTGCTGGAGACGGGTGAGGCCTATAAGCAACACAATCGTCATCTGCTGCGCGGTTATCTGCTGGCAGTGGACAATTTGCTACAAAGCGAACCCGCCGTGCCGGCACTGGACCTGGAAACCCAGAACTCACGCCTGCAGATCGCCCTGGAACTGAACCAGCGCGCCCAGCAAGAGCAACTCCAGCACCTGGACCGGGTACGCGCCCAACAGGACTTGATCCTGCTGCTGACCCGTCAACGCTACAGCGCCAACAACTCCCTGCTCGAAGCCGCTGAACTCATTACCCGCAGCGCCTGTGACATCTACCAGATCGACTGCGCCAGCCTCTGGAATCTGGACGATGGCAAACTGGTACCGATTTCCGCCTACAACCGCGCGTCCCAGGCGTACTTCCTGCCCGCGGTGATCGACGCCAACGACTTTCCCGACTACATGGAGGCGCTGCAGACCTGCCGCGCCATTGACGCCCACAATGCAATGCGCGACCCACGCACCCGAGAAATGGCCGAGAACCTGCGCGCCCGTGACGTCAATGCCATTCTCGACGCCAGCGTGCGTATCGACGGCCAGGTGGTGGGCGTGCTGTGCCTGGAGCAAGTAGGCGTCACCCGCGCCTGGCAGTCGGATGAAATCGCCTTTGCCGGCGAGCTCGCGGACCAGTTCGCCCAAGTCATCAACAACCATAACCGACGCACCGCCACCAGCGCCCTGCACTTGTTCCAGCGCGCCGTGGAACAGAGCGCCAACGCGTTCCTGCTGGTCAATTGCGACGGTGTGGTGGAGTACGTCAACCCGAGCTTCACCGCGATCACCCAGTACACCACCGAGGAAGTCCACGGCCAACGCCTCTCGGAACTGCCGGCCCTGGAGAACCTCAGCGAACTGCTGTTCGACGCCCCCTCGGCGCTGGCCCAGAGCAACAGTTGGCAGGGTGAGTTCAAGAGTCGACGCAAGAACCTGGAGCCCTACTGGGGCCAGCTGTCGATTTCCAAGGTCTACGGCGATAACCGCGAGCTGACCCACTACATCGGCATCTACGAAGACATCACCCAGACCAAGCTGGCCCAGCAGCGCATCGAGCGCCTGGCGTACACCGATAACCTGACCAACCTGGGCAACCGTCCGGCATTCATTCGCAACCTCGATGAACGCTTCGCCCGGGACAGTGATTCGCCCATCAGCCTGCTGCTGGTGGACATCGACAACTTCAAGCGCATCAACGACAGCCTCGGCCACCAGACCGGTGACAAACTGCTGATCAGCCTGGCCCGGCGCCTGCGCAACAGCTTGAGCCCCAGCGGCAGCCTGGCGCGATTTGCCAGTAACGAATTCGCGGTCCTGCTGGACGACACGAGCCTGGAAGCCGGGCAACAGATCGCCAGTCAGTTGCTGATGACCCTCGACAAGCCGATGTTCGTCGATAACCAGTTGATCAGCGTGACCGGCTCCGTGGGCCTGGCCTGCGCGCCGCTGCACGGCCGCGATCCGCAGACCCTGATGCGCAACGCCGGCCTCGCCTTGCACAAGGCCAAGGCCAACGGCAAACACCAGGTCCAGGTGTTCACCGAAGCACTGAATGCCGAGGCCAGCTACAAGCTGTTCGTGGAAAACAACCTGCGTCGCGCCTTGACCCAGAACGAACTGGACGTGTTCTACCAGCCCAAGTTGTGCCTGCGCAGCGGCCGCCTGCTGGGCATGGAAGCGTTGCTGCGCTGGAACCATCCGGAAAAGGGCATGATCCGCCCGGACCAGTTCATCAGCGTGGCCGAAGAAACCGGCCTGATCATTCCCATCGGCAAATGGATCGCCCGCCAGGCCTGCCGCATGAGCAAGCAATTGACCGCCGCCGGCCTGGGCAACCTGCAGGTGGCGATCAACCTGTCGCCCAAGCAGTTCTCCGACCCGGACCTGGTCGCCTCCATCGCCAGCATCCTCAAGGAAGAACAACTGCCGGCCCGGTTGCTGGAGCTGGAGCTGACCGAAGGCCTGTTGCTGGAAGCCACCGAAGACACCCACTTGCAGCTCGACCAGCTCAAGCGCCTGGGGCTGACCCTGGCCATGGACGACTTCGGCACCGGTTACTCGTCCCTCAGTTACCTGAAGAAATTCCCGATCGACATCATCAAGATCGATCGCAGCTTCATCCACGAAATCCCGGACAACCAGGACGACATGGAAATCACCTCGGCGGTGATCGCCATGGCCCACAACCTGAAACTCAAGGTCGTGGCCGAAGGCATCGAGACCGCCCAGCAACTGGCGTTTCTACGGCGCCACCGCTGCGACGTCGGCCAGGGCTACCTGTTCGACCGGCCAATCCCGGGCGCGGAGCTGATCGAAAAGCTCAAGCGCTACCCGCGCGGGCCTCTGGTCTGACAGCTGCGTATAGCTTGCGGCGGCTTTTCTGAGGCACACTGACGGTCTATTGCGCTCAATTCAATCTGACTGAGAGGACTGATAATGGTCTTGCGCTCGGAAATCCTGGTGAATAAAAACGTGCTTCCTACTCAAGAACAAGCCCTGCCTGGCCGTGAAACCCCGATGACCGTGCCGGACAAACACTTCGTCCTCGACGCGCCCCTGCTGGGCCCGTTCGCCATGGACGTGGATTTCGCGATCTTCGGCCTCGGCTGCTTCTGGGGCGCGGAACGCAAGTTCTGGCAGCGCGAAGGCGTGGTCAGTACCGCAGTGGGTTACGCCGGTGGTTTCACACCGAACCCGACGTACGAAGAAGTCTGCTCGGGCCTTACCGGCCACAGCGAAGTGGTGCTGGTGGTCTACGAGCCAGCCAAAGTCAGCTACGAACAGCTTCTGAAGATGTTCTGGGAACTGCACAACCCGACCCAGGGAATGCGCCAGGGGAACGACATCGGCACCCAGTACCGTTCGGTGATCTATGCCACCACCCCAGCCCAACTGGCGGCGGCCAAACACAGCGAGCAAGTCTTCCAGGCCGAGCTGACCAAGGCCGGCAAAGGCACCATCACCACCGAAATCGAAGAAGCGCCAACGTTCTACTTCGCCGAGGCCTATCACCAGCAGTACCTGGCGAAGAACCCTGAAGGCTATTGCGGGATTGGCGGGACCGGCGTGACCTGCCCAATCTGACTGTCCGGCCCTGAAAAGCTTCGCGAGCAAGCCAGCTCCCACAGGTCTGGCGGCGCACACAACTCTTGCGTACGCCTAAGATCCCCATGTGGAAACGAGCTTGCTCGCGATAGCGCCCTTCCAGGCGCCAGCAAAACTCAGCTTTCAGCAATCAACCAATCCATCTGCCACCCGCCCTGGGTCTGCCCCAGCTTTTTCGACAGCCACGGCAGCAGTTCACGCAACTCTTCCTCTAACCCCCACGGCGGATTGGCAATCGCCAGGCCGGAGCCGTTCAGGCTGTTGGGCGTCGCCAATGGATGCACCAGCAGTTCCACCCGCAACAGCTTCGGTGCGCCCGTGCCGGCCAGGTCCTGGTAGAAGCGGCGCAACATCCGCTGGTCCTTGACCGGGTACCAGATCGCCGCCACCGTCTGGCGCATCCGGCCAATGGCTTCCTTGAGGGAGGCGGCGCAGCGCTGCATCTCGTCCGGCTGTTCGAAGGGCGGATCAATCAGCATCAGGGCACGCTTCTCTGCCACCGGCAGCAGCGCCCGCGGCACATGCCAGCCCTCACCCAGGTGGACCGCCACGCGACGGTCGCCTTTCATGTTGTCCTTGAGCAACACGCCGTCTTCAGGGTGCTTCTCATTGAGCAGCACACGGTCCTGCGAACGGGTCAGGCGCCGCGCCAACTCCGGCGAGCCCGGGTAGTAGCGCAACTGCCCGTCCGGGTTCATCTCGTGCAGCACCTTCATGTAATCGGCGGTCAGCGGCGGCAGATCGCTCTCGCCCCACAACCGCGCAATGCCTTCCAGGTACTCACCGGTACGGTTGGCCTGGTCACCCTGCAAGTCGTACAACCCGATGCCCGCGTGGGTATCGAGGTAGGCGAAGGGCTGCTCCTTGCGCGACATCAAGGCGATGAGGCGGGTCAAGGTCAGGTGTTTGAATACATCGGCGTGATTGCCGGCGTGGAAGGCGTGGCGATAATTCATGGCGGCTCCTGCGAAGGGCGACGAGTTTACCTTGAAGCGCGTCGAACGTCAGGGGTTCGCAGCCCAGCGGACAGGTCACCATCAGCCCAGCTCTCGCAGCAAATAGGCCTGCAATGGCGCCATTTTCGCCTCAACCACCGCCGATCGCTCAAGAAAGTGGGCAATCTTGCAGCGCAGGACGCTGCCGTCGACCCGCTCGAACACATGCGGATGCTCTTCACCCAGCCAAGTGAGCACGTTTTCCAGCAGACAGTCCGTCGGACCCTCGGCCGTTGCGGCCAACAGGGTGATGGGCACTTGCCACCAGGGAAAAGCCTGGGCCGGCCGCTGGGCATTTCCCACGACCTCAAGGGATCGCCCATTGATCAGGCAACGTTTGATAACCGGCAAGAGTTGCCCGGCCTCCACCTCGGTCGATTGCAGGATCGGTCGCATGAAGCGCCCATCCCAAAAGCGCAGGAAGACCGGCTTGCCACCGGGCAACAGTACCTGTGTGAGCCCTCGCAAGTGTTCGACAAGGATTTCTTGACTCACGCACGAAACCGCCAGCCAACCCCAATCGAGGGAATCGGTGGCGGCTATCCAATCAAGAAACCCACTGTCTGCGCTGACCAGCCCTACATAGGGCATGACCGCTTCCCACCCGGCGTACGGCGTGTCGGCCCAGATCGGGCTGGCGACCGAGTTCATCGAGCGCCTCCAGGCCGACAACGCTCCGGCGCTACTGGCATTGCTGAAAATGGCGAATAGTTGCTCGGAGACCTGCAAGGGGTGCTCCTCAAGCCAGGCGCGAGGAGATTGATCGCTGTTCATGGACGCCCCCGGACATCGACAGGTTTGTGAAAGACCGGAGGCGTTGCACAGGCGCCATTTCTGCAACGCTCGCACTCCTCACAGAACGGCGCCGAACCTTGGAAACTGAGAATCTGCGCAAGGGAAAGCGCAGGCGCCGCCGCAGCGACCCGCTTCTCGGCGCTGCCTGGAGAGCCGGATGCCGCGCTCATGACCGCCATCGGCGCGCCACCGACCTCGATGGGTACGCTGCTGGAAATCCCGCCGGCACCGATGTTGATCCAATGACCGCCAGCCTGAAGGGTCACGCTCGCGCCCCCGTCCAAGACTACCTGCTGGCCGGCGCTGACATGAAACTGCTGGCTGGCATTCAGGACCTGGCTGGTGACACGAATATGCCGCTCGCCGCTCACCAGCAGATGATCGTCATGCCGCACTTCTGCCCGGCGTTGACCGTGGGTGAGGCGCTGCTCATCGGCCTTGAGCTCGTGCCGTGCCGTACCGGCGACAACGATGCTGCGCTCGTGATCGACCTGCACCCGCTGGTCATGCAGCACATGCTGGGTCCAGTTGCGCTGGGCCCGCAGGTAGATCTCCTCGGCGCCCTTGCGATCTTCGATGCGCAATTCGTTGTAGCCTCCCCCGCCGGGGCTGCTCTGGCTGCGCAACACGCTGCGGGTCTTGTCCGCAGGCAAGTCCAGCGGCACTGGGTTGGCGCCGTTGGGCAGACAACCGACGACCAACGGCTTGTCCACGTCGCCATCGATGAACCCCACCAGGACCTCCATCCCGACCCGGGGGATCATCACTGCGCCATAGCGATCGTGAGCCCAACCGGAGGCCACGCGCAGCCAGCAGCTGGAATGCTCGTCGCGTTGACCGTCGCGATCCCAGACCAGTTGCACCTTGACCCGTCCGAACTCATCGCAATGGATCTCGCTGTCCACCGGCCCGGTCACCACCGCCAACTGATAGCCCTGGGCACGGGGCTTTTCGTGATGCAAGGGTGGCCGAAAGAACACGTCCCATGGCGTGGCAAGAAAGGTATTTTTGTAGCCTTGGAATTCATCCGGGCCGGCGGCGGTTTCTTCCAGCACCTGCGGTTGGCGGCCATGATGGTCGATCTGCGTCAGGAGCCAGAGATCATTCCACGGCTCTCGGGGATGTTCCTTGATACGCATGAAATGTCCGCTGACCAGGGCGTTTTCATTGCTGCCGCCTTCTGCCACGCAGTGGTCGGCGCCGTGGCGCTCGAGGGCGCGTCGGGTCAGATGCTTGCCGTCGTCACGGGCGCAGAAACCACCGGGATAGTGATAGTCCTCGAGCACAGGACGCTGTCGATTGTCGAGTTGGGTTTGCAGTAACGAACCGGGCCTGCGGAAGTCGTAATCGCGCAACGTCACGGCAGTGGTACGGGTCTGGAGCCGCACCGCCAGGCGCTTGATGGCCGGCTCGTCGGTAGCCATGCCGCTGTCCGGCAGGTATAGCGTCGACTCAGGCAGGCGGGGAAACACCGTCTGGTCGTCACCGAACACCAGCAGATGACCGCAAGGGCGGTGCCTGAAGTGATAATGGATACCGACTTCGGCGCAGATCCGCTCGATGAAGGCCAGGTCGCTTTCGCCATACTGCACACAATACTCGCGTTCGGGATATTGGCCGCCAAGCGTGAACTGGCAGGCATCCGCCAGGATCCCGTGCTCCTTCAACACCCGGGCGACGATATCGGGTACGTTCAGGCGCTGGAAAATCCGCTGGTTGATGCGATGGCGCAAGTAGGCCAGGCGGGGCACCAGGCTGATCTGGTAACGGGTCAGGCGTTTGCCCGAATCCCCCTGGGCCACGCTATAGACCTGACCGTGTACGCCACTGTCCCGATCATCGAACCCCAGAAATGCCTGGCGATGCAGGAGCTCTTCCAGCGCCAGGTCAGACCGCTCGCTGACCAGTTCCAGGTCAAAGCGATAGGGTTGGCTGATGGCCTCCTGCCCCTTGAACTCAAGCACTTTGAGTTCACTCGGCCCGCTGTCGAGCGTTAGCGTGAAACGTGATGGATTGGCAGGCGCGAACATCCGATGTCCTTTGCTGAGTGGAGGCCAGCGATTCTGCATCAGCCATCGGAAAGTTGATCGACGCTCAGGAAAAACAGATTTTCCTTACATACACAAAGCTAAAAGCTGCAAAACGTGTGGCGCTTTCCGACAGACAATCCTTGCATCACGCCCTTCAGAAACCGTCGCACGAATGAATCAGCAACTTCTTACAACGCAACAGGACTCTGACTGCAAGTTCGCGTGATAACGTTTTTTACCCGATTACAAAAAGCAAAGGACGCAACCCATGACCATTCGCTACGCAAAGATTGCAATGATCCTGGCGCTCGCCGCATTCGCCTTCCTGACCGTGTTCAACAACATCACGGACTACAGCTCCAATTTCAATTTCGTCCATCACGTGCTGAGTATGGACACCACCTTCCCCGACAATGCCGCCCGGTATCGTGCGATCGACCAACCCTGGGTGTGGCACGGCGCCTATTGGCTGATCATCCTCGGTGAAGCCATCACGGCAGGCCTGCTGGGCTACGGCGCGCTGCTGCTGTGGCAGGCGCGCAAGGCCGAGGGCGCGGTGTTCGCACGTGCCAAGGGGTGGGCCATCGCCGGCTTGACGGTGGGTTTTTTCGTCTGGTTTTTCGGCTTCATGGTCGTTGGCGGCGAATGGTTTCTGATGTGGCAGTCAGAAATCTGGAATGGCCAGGATGCCGCGTTCAGATTCTACATGGCGATCCTGGGCGTGCTGATCTTCCTCAACCAGGCGGATCCCGACATGGCGTGAGCGCCGTGAGCATCGCGGGCCCACATCACGCTTCCCATAAGTGTCGAAAGTTTCACGTCAACAACATCAAGAACTTCAGGAAACTCACTGATGAAATTTCCCCTGCTCGCCGCTGCGAGCCTGATCACTGCCTTTCATCTTTGCCCCCCCGCGGAGGCCCACTTGATTTGGAATGGAGACGCCGCCAATCCTATCGGTAAAGAAAAAATATTCGCGAATGCCGTGAGTGAATGCCCAGCCCCGTCCAGCATCACCGTGGTAGACGATGATGACCGAGGCAAATCCTGGTTATTCCATAAAGGCGCCGGCGAGCCCCGCTGCGAAGCACGCAATATCAGGACTGGCGCCAATCACACACCCTATCGATTCGAAAAGGACAGAACCTATTTTATTGGCTGGTCATTCAAGTTGAATGACACCCAGAGCAATCATCATCCATTCCAGTGGAAGTCCTATGAAGCGGGGCATCAACAAAACTATCCGTTCCTGATGAGTGCCAAGGACGGCAACTTGAGGCTTTTCTACTACGGCATGCCAGGCGAGACATCCGGTGTGATCTGGACCCAACCTATTGAACCGCTGAAGTGGTACTGCCTGGTCTTGGCCATCCATACTTCCAATCAATCAAGCAGCGGTTGGACGCAGTTATGGTTCGAGGGTCAGGCACAGACCTTCAGCAACGGCCAGAAACGCTTTTCCGGAAGAACCTGGGACGGCGCGAACATAGGTGCGAACGAGCCTAAATGGGGCGTTTACAATAAGCATCAGCCAGGCGTCATGGAGGATGTGAAGAACTATATTTCCGGCCTGAAGATCGGCACCACGTACGCCGATGTCGAACAGTCCTGTCATTGAGGGGCTGGATTCGCTCGGTGAGCCATACGTTTTGCCAGTCCCATCCCACCTGACACCCGTAAAAAAGGCCCGCCTCCATTGGAGACGGGCCGTTTTCATGCAAGTCGTCCTGCGAGCCATCAAGGCCTCGCCGAAGGCCTTACTGGTTCAGGCGAAAATCTTTTTCCGCCGCGTCGAAGCGCTGCAGCATACCGGCGGTAGGCGCGCCCATCTTGCTGACGAAGTAGATAGCCAGGCTGGCGAAGATGAAGCCCGGGATGATTTCGTACAGGCCCAGCAACGCGAAATGCTTCCAGACGATCACGGTGATCGCACCCACCAGAATGCCGGCGAGCGCGCCATTGCGGGTCATGTTTTTCCAGATCACGGAGATCAGCACAACCGGGCCGAAGGCGGCACCAAAACCGGCCCAGGCGTAGCTCACTAGGCCCAGTACGCGGTTTTCCGGGTTGGCGGCCAGGGCAATGGCGACCAGGGCCACCAGCAGCACCATGGCGCGGCCGACCCAGACCAGTTCCAGCTGGGAAGCGCCCTTGCGCAGGAAGGTCTTGTAGAAGTCTTCGGTCAGGGCACTGGAGCACACCAGCAACTGGCAACTCAGGGTGCTCATCACCGCCGCCAGGATGGCCGACAGCAACACACCGGCAACCCAAGGGTTGAACAGGATCTTCGCCAGCTCGATGAACACCCGCTCTGGGTTCTCGGTCACGGGACCGGCCACGTCAGGGTGCGCCGAGAAGTAAGCGATACCGAAGAAGCCCACAGCCACGGTGCCGCCCAGGCACAGGATCATCCAGGTCATGGAAATGCGACGGGCATTGGCGATCGACTTGACCGAATCCGCCGCCATGAAGCGCGCCAGGATGTGCGGCTGGCCGAAGTAGCCCAGGCCCCAGCCCATCAGCGAGATGATGCCGATGAAGGTGGTGTTTTTCAGCATGTCGAACGACGTAGGATCTTTTGCTTCGATGGCCAGGAACGTGGTGTCCACACCACCGGTAGCCAGCAGCACGATGATCGGCGTGAGGATCAGCGCAAAGATCATCAGGGTGGCTTGTACGGTGTCGGTCCAGCTCACGGCCAGGAAACCACCGACGAAGGTGTAGGCAATGGTCGCTGCAGCACCGGCCCACAGCGCCGTCTCGTAAGACATGCCGAAGGTGCTTTCGAACAGACGGGCACCGGCCACGATGCCGGAAGCGCAGTAGATGGTGAAGAACACCAGGATCACCACCGCAGAGATGATCCGCAGCACGCCGCTCTTGTCTTCGAAACGGCTGGAGAAGTAGTCCGGCAGCGTCAGTGCGTCACCGTTGTGCTCGGTCTGAACCCGCAGGCGACCGGCCACGAACAACCAGTTCAGGTAGGCACCGGCGATCAGGCCGATGGCGATCCAACTTTCCGACAGGCCGGACATGTAGATTGCACCGGGCAAACCCATCAACAACCAGCCGCTCATGTCGGAAGCACCTGCAGACAGTGCCGTCACCACGCTGCCCAGGCTACGACCGCCCAGGATGTAATCGGAAAGGTTGTTGGTGGAGCGGTAAGCCATCAGACCGATCAGGACCATGGCTGCGATATAGATCACGAAAGTGATCAAGGTGGGATTACTAACACTCATGAGTTACGCCCTGGCTTTGTTTTTATGTAGCGGTGGCAGTTGAAAGCGTCGACAACACAGACGTTGTAGCGACGATTTGCAGTCCCGCGAATTTATGACTGATGTTTCCCCAGGAAAGCCATCAGCCGATGCCCCTCGGCTTTGAACCGGTTGCACCTTGGCCGCGAATGCTATTCAACAAATCAAATAAGGTGCAACCAGTTTCGTTCGAATAAGTTGCACCTGATCGGTTTTATCGCAAAATCTGTGTTTTTTGCTCCCTTTTAGTGCAGTTCCCAGCGCTCAGCTAGAAGCCAAAGCACTAAGCCGGTGCAGAATCAACCGGACGATATTTGCTTCCGGATGAGCTGCCTGTCATTTCGAGAAAAAAAGGGTTGCACCCGGTTGCACCTCAATCATCCCGCAGCTAATCTTGCCGCCAGCTGATGCCACGCGATACGTGGTAAACATGAGGATAAAAATATGGCTACCACCACCCTTGGGGTCAAACTCGATGACCCGACCCGCGAACGCCTCAAGGCGGCCGCAACCTCGATTGATCGCACGCCGCACTGGCTGATCAAGCAGGCAATTTTCAATTACCTGGAAAAACTCGAGGGTGGTGCAACCCTGACCGAGCTGAACGGTTCACCTCGCACCGACAGCGACGATGCTGGCGATGTGCAAGTCGACCATGCTCACCAATGCTTCCTCGAATTTGCCGAGAGCATCCTGCCGCAATCGGTCCTGCGCGCCTCCATCACGGCCGCTTACCGTCGCCCAGAGCCGGAAGTGGTGCCGATGCTGATCGAGCAGGCCCGCCTGCCGGCACAAATGGCCGAAGCCACCAACAAACTGGCGGCTTCGATTGCTGAAAAACTGCGCAACCAGAAAAGTGCCGGCGGCCGTGCCGGTATCGTTCAGGGTTTGCTGCAGGAATTTTCCCTGTCGTCCCAGGAAGGCGTAGCACTGATGTGCCTGGCCGAGGCGCTGCTGCGCATCCCGGACAAAGGCACCCGTGACGCCCTGATCCGCGACAAGATCAGCACCGGCAACTGGCAGCCACACTTGGGCAACAGCCCGTCGCTGTTCGTCAACGCCGCCACGTGGGGCCTGCTGCTGACTGGCAAGCTGGTCGCTACCCATAACGAAGCGGGCCTGACCTCTTCCCTGAGCCGCATCATCGGCAAGAGCGGCGAACCGATGATCCGCAAGGGCGTCGACATGGCCATGCGCCTGATGGGCGAGCAGTTCGTCACCGGTGAAACCATCGCCGAGGCCCTGGCCAACGCCAGCAAGTTCGAAGCCAAAGGCTTCCGCTATTCCTACGACATGCTAGGTGAAGCCGCACTCACCGAACACGATGCGCAGAAGTACCTGGCCTCGTACGAACAAGCCATCCACTCGATCGGCAAAGCGTCCCACGGTCGTGGGATTTATGAAGGCCCAGGCATTTCCATCAAGCTGTCCGCCCTGCACCCACGTTACAGCCGCGCCCAGTACGAGCGCGTCATGGACGAGCTGTACCCACGCCTGCTGTCGCTGACCCTGCTGGCCAAGCAATACGACATCGGCCTGAACATCGACGCCGAAGAGGCCGACCGCCTCGAGCTGTCGCTGGATCTGCTCGAGCGCCTGTGCTTCGAGCCGCAATTGACCGGCTGGAACGGCATCGGCTTCGTGATCCAGGCCTACCAGAAGCGTTGCCCGTACGTGATCGACTATGTGATCGACCTGGCTCGTCGCAGCCGTCATCGCCTGATGATTCGCCTGGTAAAAGGCGCGTACTGGGACAGCGAAATCAAGCGCGCCCAGGTCGAAGGCCTGGAAGGCTATCCGGTCTATACCCGCAAGGTGTACACCGACGTGTCCTACATCGCCTGCGCCCGCAAACTGCTGTCGGTGCCGGAAGTCATCTACCCGCAGTTCGCCACGCACAACGCCCATACCCTGGCAGCCATCTACCACATCGCCGGTCAGAACTATTACCCGGGCCAGTACGAATTCCAGTGCCTGCACGGCATGGGTGAACCCCTGTACGAACAGGTTGTAGGCAAGGTTTCCGAAGGCAAGCTGAACCGTCCGTGCCGCGTGTACGCTCCGGTCGGCACTCACGAAACACTGCTGGCGTACCTGGTACGTCGCCTACTGGAAAACGGCGCGAACACTTCGTTCGTCAACCGTATCGCCGACCAGTCCATCTCGATTCAGGAGCTGGTGGCCGATCCAGTGGCCAGCATCGAGCAGATGGCGACGCTGGAAGGCGGTTTCGGCCTGCCGCACCCGCGCATCCCGCTGCCGCGCGACCTGTATGGCAGCGACCGGGCCAACTCCAGCGGCATCGACCTGGCCAACGAACATCGTTTGGCGTCGCTGTCCTGCGCCCTGCTTGCCACTGCCCATAACGATTGGAAAGCCGTGCCGATGCTCGGCTGCGCCGCCAGCGAAGAAACCCCGGCCCCGGTACTGAACCCGTCCGATCACCGCGACGTGGTTGGCCATGTGCAGGAAGCCACGGTCGCCGATGTCGACAACGCCATCCAGTGCGCCCTCAACGCCGCACCGATCTGGCAAGCCACGCCGCCAGCCGAGCGCGCCGCGATCCTCGAACGTGCCGCCGACCTGATGGAAGGCGAGATCCAGCCGCTGATGGGCCTCCTGGCCCGCGAAGCCGGCAAGACCTTCGCCAACGCCATTGCTGAAGTGCGTGAAGCGGTGGATTTCCTGCGCTACTACGCGGTGCAGGCGCGCAACGATTTCACCAACGATGCCCACCGCCCACTGGGTCCGGTGGTCTGCATCAGCCCGTGGAACTTCCCGCTGGCGATTTTCAGCGGCCAGGTCGCCGCTGCCCTGGCCGCCGGTAACCCGGTATTGGCCAAGCCCGCCGAGCAGACGCCATTGGTGGCGGCCCAGGCGGTGCGCCTGATGCTTGAAGCCGGCATTCCGGAAGGCGTGCTGCAGCTGCTGCCGGGGCGCGGCGAAACCGTCGGAGCCCGCCTGGTGGGTGACGAGCGGGTCAAAGGCGTGATGTTCACCGGCTCCACCGAAGTCGCGCGCCTGCTGCAACGCAACATAGCCGGGCGCCTGGACAACCAGGGCCGTCCGATCCCGCTGATCGCCGAAACCGGCGGCCAGAACGCCATGATCGTCGACTCCTCGGCGCTGACCGAACAAGTGGTCATCGACGTGGTGTCGTCGGCCTTCGACAGTGCCGGCCAGCGTTGTTCGGCCCTGCGGGTCCTGTGCCTGCAGGAAGATTCCGCCGACCGCGTCATCGAAATGCTCAAGGGCGCCATGGCCGAATCGCGCCTCGGCAACCCTGAGCGCCTGTCCGTGGACATCGGTCCGGTGATCGACGCCGAAGCCAAGGCTGGCATCGAGAAACACATCCAGGCCATGCGCGACAAGGGTCGCACCGTGTACCAGATGGCAATCGCCGACAGTGACGAGTGCAAGCGCGGCACCTTCGTGATGCCAACCCTGATCGAGCTGGAAAGCTTCGACGAGCTGCAGCGCGAGATCTTCGGTCCGGTGCTGCACGTGGTGCGCTACAAGCGCAAGGAACTGGGCCAGCTGATCGACCAGATCAACGCCTCCGGCTATGGCCTGACCCTGGGCGTGCATACGCGCATCGACGAGACCATCGCCAAGGTGATCGACAATGTCCATGCCGGTAACGTCTACGTGAACCGCAACATTGTCGGCGCTGTGGTCGGCGTGCAGCCGTTTGGCGGCGAAGGCCTGTCGGGCACCGGTCCCAAGGCCGGTGGTCCGCTGTACCTGTACCGCCTGCTGTCGACACGTCCTACCGATGCGATCCAGCAATCCTTCGCCCGTGGTGATGCCCTCACCGCGCCGGACCTGCGTTTGCGCGACGCCATGAGCAAACCGCTGACCGCCCTGCAAGCCTGGGCCGACAGCCAGAAGCTCGCCGAGCTGAGCGCCCTGTGCGTGCAGTTCGCGGCTCAATCGCAAAGCGGTATTACCCGGACTCTGACCGGCCCGACCGGCGAGCGCAACAGCTATGCCATCCTGCCGCGCGAGCACGTGTTGTGCCTGGCCGACGTGGAAGGCGACCTGCTGACACAACTGGCGGCCGTACTGGCGGTGGGCGGCTCGGCTGTGTGGCCGGAAACCGACACCAGCAAGGCTTTGTTCGCACGCTTGCCGAAGGAGATTCAGGCGCGCATCCAGCGGGTGGCTGACTGGAGCAAGGACGAGGTGCTGTTCGACGCGGTCCTGCACCACGGCGATTCGGATCAACTGCGCGGCGTTTGCCAACAGGTAGCCAAGCGCACCGGCGCTATCGTCGGGGTCCATGGCCTGTCCCAGGGCGAGACCAGCGTGGCGCTGGAGCGTCTGGTGATCGAGCGAGCCTTGAGCGTCAACACCGCGGCCGCGGGTGGTAACGCCAGCTTGATGACTATCGGTTAAACCGCTGCAACCCAGGCACCTGCAATGGGTGCCTGGCAATCCAATCCCTGTGTGCGAGCTTGCTCGCGATAGCGGTGGTTCAGTCAGGAATGTTGTCGACTGAGATACCGCTATCGCGAGCAAGCTCGCCCCCCATTGGGATTAGTGTCGCCCGCACCTCTGCATCACTACCATCAATCATCCTGTTCAGCCTTTATCAGCACGCCTAGACTCGGCCCATCCCAAAAAAAGGTAAGCCGCCATGTCCGAGACGCTGCTCAGTTCCCGCAATCTGGCTTTCGAGCTGTATGAAGTCCTCGATGCCGAGGGCCTGACCCAGCGCGAGCGGTTCGCCGAACACAATCGCGAAACCTTCGACGCGGCCCTCGCGACGGCGCGAAACATCGCCGAGAAATTTTTCGCCCCCCACAATCGCAAGAATGACGAAAACGAACCGCGCTACGAGAACGGCGAGGCGATTCTGATTCCCGAGGTGAAACCGGCGGTGGATGCCTTCCTCGAGGCGGGCTTTCTCAACGCCGCACGCAGTTTCGAGGCAGGCGGCATGCAACTGCCAACGTTGCTGTCCCAGGCCTGCTTCGCGCACTTCCAGTCGGCCAACGCCGCGTCCACGTCTTATCCGTTCCTGACCATGGGCGCGGCGAACCTGATCGAAAGCTTCGGCAGCGAAGAACAGAAAAGACGCTTCCTGCAACCGATGATCGACGGTCGTTTCTTCGGCACCATGGCCCTGACCGAACCCCATGCAGGCTCTTCGCTGGCGGATATTCGTACGCGTGCAGAGCCGGCATCCGACGGCACCTATCGACTCAAGGGCAACAAGATCTTCATTTCCGGCGGCGATCATCCGTTGTCGGAAAACATCGTGCACATGGTCCTGGCGAAATTACCGGACGCGCCGCCGGGTGTGAAAGGCATTTCGCTGTTTATCGTGCCCAAGTTCCTGGTCAACGATGACGGCAGCCTCGGCCAGCGTAACGACGTGCTGTTGGCCGGGCTGTTCCACAAGATGGGCTGGCGTGGCACCACCTCCACCGCGCTGAACTTCGGCGACAACGGCGCGTGTGTCGGTTACCTCGTAGGTAAACCGCACCACGGCCTGAGCTACATGTTCCAGATGATGAACGAGGCGCGGATCGGCGTCGGCATGGGCGCAGTAATGCTGGGTTACGCCGGCTACTTGTATTCCCTGGAATACGCCCGCGAACGCCCGCAGGGCCGGGTGCCCGACAGCAAGGACCCGACCACCGCCCCGGTGACGATCATCCAGCACGCCGACGTGCGCCGCATGCTGCTGACCCAGAAGGCCTACGTTGAAGGTTCGTTTGACCTGGGCCTGTACGCGGCGCGCTTGTTCGACGACACCACCACCCTGGAAAGCGAAGCCGAGCGCAGACGCGCCCATGAGCTGCTGGACCTGCTGACCCCGATCGTCAAATCCTGGCCCTCTGAGTTCTGCCTGAAGGCCAACGAGCTGGCGATCCAGATCCTGGGGGGCCACGGCTACACCCGCGAATACCCAGTGGAGCAGTATTACCGCGACAATCGCCTGAACCCCATCCATGAAGGCACCCACGGCATCCAGTCCCTGGACCTGCTGGGGCGAAAACTGGCGCAGAACGGCGGTGCCGGGCTCAAGCAGCTGGTCCGCCTGGTGGCCGACACCACCGAACGCGCCCAGGCGCACCCATCGTTAACGCCGTTGCGCCAACCACTGGAAGCCCTCGTGGCACGCCTGCAAACCGTCACCCTCGGACTGCTGACGGACCTGGCCCAGGGCAAGGTGAACAGCAGCCTGGCCAACTCGGCCCTGTACCTCAAGGTGTTTGGCCATATGGTGATTGGCTGGCGCTGGCTGGAACAGGCGATCCGTGCCGAGGAGGGCTTGGCCAAGGGGGATACCGCGGACAGCGACTTCTATAAAGGCAAGCTGCAAGCGGCGCGCTACTTCCTGACCTGGGAAGTGCCGGGTTGTCATCATGAGCTGGCAATTCTCGAAGCGCGGGATGATACGTGCCTGGGGATGCGGGATGAGTGGTTCTGATCCAGGGCGGCGCCGCTGAAATCCAATCGCGAGCAGGCTCGCTCCCACAAGGGTTCCAAGTGGACGCGACATCTGCGCTCACCACCGATCCATTGTGGAAGCGAGCTTGCTCGCGATAGCGGTGTTTCAGCCAACACACAGGCAACTGTGCTGACGCCGTCGCGAGCAAGCTCGCTCCCACACAAACCCCACAGTCAACATTCGTTAACGGTTTCAGGCCTGCTGGATCGTCTTGGCAATCACATCGACCGTGGCGCTGACTTGCTCTTGGTAACGGTCGAGTTCCGCTTGATGTTGCTTCTGCATTTCCATCTGCTGCGAACACAGGTTCATGGCCGCCAGCACCAGCAGGCGATCACCGATCAGCGTCGGGTACTTCCTTTTCGTATCGGCCAGTGCGGCCTTGAGCATCGAAGCGGCGTCCAACAGGGCCTGTTCCTGCCCGGCCGGCGCTTTGATTGAATAGTCTTCTCCCAGGATCGAGATGACTGTCACTCCATCGGCGCCGTGCTTCATGCGCTGACAGGACCGGCGCTGGCGCGCTCAATCAGGGCCTGGATGCGGGCCGCGGTGGTGCCGTGCAGTTCTTCCTGTTCCATCAGGCTCAGTTGCAGGCTTTCGTTTTCATCCTTGGCCTTGGCAAGCTCGGTGTTCAGGGTTTCGTTCAGGCCGGTGAGGTGACGGTTCTGTTGCACCAGGTCATTGACCAGTTGCTCAAGTTGGCTGAGGGATGTTTCCAACATATTGATTTCCAGGCTTTTTCAAGGGGCGCGTACGATAAAGAAAAGTCACTGCCAATGCCACGCTTTACGGGGTGGCAGGGCTTTCCAGCGAGTTTTAGAGACTGCGAATGGAGAATCTGGTTCCGACCCTTCGTCGCACCGCCACCTTTGCTCCGTGACAAAAACACGCATGTCACTCAAGACTTTAGTCGTATGACCGATAAGTCAGGGAACAGCAGTCACAGCCCCGCACGGACGCATCTACTTCCGGTACTTTCCATGTCCCTACGTAATATGAACATCGCGCCGCGGGCGTTCCTGGGGTTTGCCCTGATCGGCGCCCTGATGCTGGCCCTTGGGGTATTTGCCCTGACCCAGATGAGCAAAATCCGCACGTCCGGCGAAAACATCGCCCAGAACAGCGTACCCAGCATCAAGGCCCTGAATGAGTTCACCCAGCTCACCCTGCGCCTGCGCGTCTTGTCCTATCGCTTGCTGGTCAACCGCGAGCCGGACATCCAACAGAAAACCTACGATCTGGTCGAACAACGCAGCCAGCAGATCCGCGCGGCCCAGACCACCTACGAAAAGCTCATCAGCGCTTCGGACGAACGGGCCGCCTACGACCAACTCGTGCAACTGCTCGGGCAGTACCGTCAGCTCGAAGAGCGCATGAAGACCCTGTCGCGAAATAATCAGGTCGATGAACTGCGGGCGCTGCTCAACACTGAACTGCTGAGCAACTCAGATGCCATCAATGCCGCAATCGACCGCTTGGTGGAGATCAACAACCTGCAAGCCGAGGCTCTCAATAAGGGCGCGGCGCAACAATATTCAAGCGCTTTCAACTGGGTGGTCACCCTGCTGCTCATCGCCACCGGCCTGACCCTGCTGTTCGCCTGGCTGCTGACCAACAGCATCACCAAACCGATCGCCAACGCCCTGGACGCTGCCGAAGAAATCGCCAAGGGCAACCTGACTCGGCCGATCACCGTGGATGGCAGCGACGAAGCCGGTCGCCTGCTGCGGGCAATGTCGACCATGCAGGAAAAACTGCGCGACACCTTGCAGCGGATCTCCGGCTCGGCCACACAACTGGCCTCCGCCGCCGAAGAACTCAACAGTGTCACCGATGAAAGCGCCCGTGGCCTGACCCAGCAAAACAACGAAATCGAGCAGGCCGCCACCGCAGTCAACGAAATGACCAGCGCCGTGGAAGAAGTCGCGCGCAATGCAGTGAGCACCTCCGAAGCATCGAAAAACGCCACCACCTCCGCAGGCGACGGTCGCGACCTGGTGCAGGAAACCGTCAGCGCCATCGAACGCATGAGCGCCGATGTGCAAAGCACCGCGGCGTTGATCGGCAACCTGGCCGATGAATCCCGTGACATCGGCAAGGTGCTGGACGTGATCCGTGGCCTGGCCGACCAGACCAACCTGCTGGCCCTGAACGCCGCCATCGAAGCCGCCCGTGCCGGTGAGGCCGGTCGTGGTTTTGCCGTGGTGGCCGACGAAGTCCGCGCCCTGGCCCATCGCACCCAGCAGTCGACCAGCGAGATCGAGCGCATGATCGGCAGCATCCAGAGCGGCACTGAACACGCCGTGGATTCGATGCGCAACAGCACCGAGCGCGCGGAGTCGACGCTGAACATCGCCCGCGGCGCCGGCATGTCCCTGGACACCATCAACACCGCCATCGTCGAGATCAACGAACGCAACCTGGTGATTGCCAGCGCCGCCGAAGAGCAGGCCCAAGTGGCCCGTGAAGTGGACCGCAACCTGGTGAACATCCGCGACCTGTCGGTGCAATCGGCCACCGGCGCCAACCAGACCAGCGCCGCCAGTGCCGAACTGTCGCGCCTGGCCGTGGACTTGAACAACATGGTTGGGCGGTTCAGCCTGTAACCCACTAACGGTTGATCGTCCACAGACCGTGAGCGATCAACCCTCCAGCTTTTGTGGCGAGGGAGCTTGCTCCCGCTGGGCTGCGAAGCGGCCCCAGGACCTCAAAAGCGACGACTGCTTCGCAGCCGAGCGGGAGCAAGCTCCCTCGCCACGGTATGATCAGCTCCCCTCCCTCCCAACCTTTTTTGACAGCATCACATTTCAACAGGTTAGAATCGCTGGCACGCAGACTGCATGGTCAGTCTGCGCCCGCCCTTAGCTTTCCCGGAGTACTGCCATTGACTGCTACGACCATCAACAGCCTGTTCTTGATCGGCGCGTTGCTGGTAGGTGCGAGCATCCTGGTCAGTTCCCTTTCGTCCCGCCTGGGCATCCCGATCCTGGTGATCATCCTGGCCGTGGGCATGGTGGCCGGTGTCGACGGCGCCGGTATTCTTTTCGATAACTACGCCACGGCTTATCTGGTCGGCAACCTCGCCTTGGCCGTCATCCTGCTGGACGGCGGCTTGCGCACGCGAGTCTCGAGCTTTCGCGTCGCACTGTGGCCAGCGTTGTCGCTAGCCACGGTCGGTGTGTTGATCACCACCGGGCTGACCGGCCTGGCGGCGGCGTGGCTGTTCAACCTGAACCTGATCCAGGGCCTGCTGATCGGCGCCATCGTCGGCTCGACCGATGCCGCGGCGGTGTTCTCGCTGCTGGGCGGCAAGGGCCTGAACGAACGGGTCAGCGCCACCCTCGAGATCGAGTCCGGCAGCAACGACCCCATGGCGGTGTTCCTCACTGTCACCCTGATCGGCATGCTCGCCAGTGGCGAAACCGGCTTGCACTGGAGCCTGCTGGGGCATCTGGTGCGCGAGTTCGGCATCGGCGCGGTGATCGGCCTGGGCGGTGGCTGGCTGATGTTGCAACTGGTCAATCGCATCAACCTGGCCAACGGCCTGTACCCGATCCTGGTCATCAGCGGCGGCCTGGCGGTATTCGCCTTGACCAACGCCCTGCACGGCAGCGGCTTCCTTGCGGTCTACCTGTGCGGCCTGGTGATCGGCAACCGTCCGGTGCGCAGCCGCCACGGCATCCTGCACATGCTCGATGGCATGGCCTGGCTGGCACAGATCGGCATGTTCCTGGTGCTAGGGCTGCTGGTCACGCCTCATGACCTGCTGCCCATCGCCCTGCCCGCCCTGGGCCTGGCGCTGTGGATGATTCTGTTTGCACGGCCCCTGTCGGTCATGGTGGGCCTGTTGCCATTCAAGGCATTCCACGGTCGCGAAAAAGCTTTTATCTCCTGGGTCGGCCTGCGCGGCGCGGTGCCGATCATCCTCGCGGTGTTCCCGTTGATGGCTGGCCTGCCTCACGCCCAGCTCTATTTCAACCTGGCGTTCTTTATCGTGCTGGTCTCGCTGCTGGTGCAGGGCACCAGCCTGCCGTGGGTCGCCAAGCTGCTGCACGTGACCGTCCCGCCGGAGCCCCTGCCGATTTCCCGGGCGGCGCTGGAAGTCCATGTCACCAGCGAGTGGGAGCTATTCATCTATCGCCTGGGCGCGGAAAAATGGTGCATCGGCTCGCCCCTGCGGGACCTGAAAATGCCCGATGGCACCCGCATCGCGGCACTGTTTCGGGGCCAGCAACTGCTCCATCCGTCGGGCAGTACGGTGCTGGAAGTCGGTGATTTGCTGTGTGTTATCGGCCATGAACACGACTTGCCAGCCCTTGGAAAACTGTTCAGCCAAGCGCCGCAGCGGGGCCTGGATCTGCGTTTCTTCGGCGACTTCGTACTCGAAGGAGACGCCCAGCTGGCCGCGGTTGCGGCGTTGTACGGGTTGCAACTGGACGGCATCGATCCGGACATGTCCCTGGGGCGCTTCATTGCCCAGAAAGTCGGTGGCGCGCCGGTGGTGGGCGACCAGGTGGAATGGAATAACACTCTGTGGACCGTCGCGGTCATGGACGGGAACAAGATAGGCAAAGTGGGCGTCAGATTCCCCGAAGGAAGTCGCCCGGGTCCCGGCTTGTTCCTCTAAACTGCTCCCACTCTCACTTGCTTGACCGGTCTCTATGCCTACCCTGCGCTCCTTTATCACCATCGCCCTGCTGGGCCTGAGTCTTTCCATCTGCACGCTGCAAGCCGCTGAACCGCTGACCAGCGCCTCGGTAGAAGCCAGCCTGGACAAGATCGCCGACCGCAAACTGCCGGAAGCCGAGCAGAAGGCCTTGCAGGCGGTGCTGCAAAACACCCTGACCCAGCTCAACAATAAGGCCGACTACGAACAGAAGCTGCTCGCCCTCAAGCAGCAATTGGCCACCGCCCCCAAGCAGAACATCGAAAACCAGCGCGAACTGGCGCGGCTCAAAGGCACCGCGGTGGTGCCGGTGGCGCAACGCTACGCCAACCTGCCGATTCCCCAGCTCGAGCAAATGCTCACGGATCGCTCCACCCAGCAGGGCGATCTGCAAAAAGCCCTGGCCGACGCCAACAGCCTGATCATCACCGCCCAGACCCGTCCCGAGCGGGCCCAGGCGGAAATTTCCAGCAGCCAGACCCGCATCCAGCAGATCAACGCCATCCTCAAGGCCGGCCGAGACGCCGGCAAGACCCTGAGCGGCGAGCAGCGCGACCAACTCAACGCCGAGCTGCTGGCGCTCAATGCGCTGATTCCGCTACGCCGCCAGGAACTGGCCGGCAACAGCCAACTGCAGGATCTGGGCAACGGCCAGCACGACTTGCTGATGGAAAAAATCGCCCGCATGGAGCAGGAAATCCAGGACCTGCAAAACCTGATCAACCAGAAGCGCCTGGCCCAGTCCCAGGAGACGGTGACCCAGCAATCCATCGAAGCCCAGAAGGCCGGTGGCAGCAGCTTGCTGGCGACCGAGAGCGCGGCCAACCTGAAGCTCTCCGACTATTTGCTCAAGAGCACCGACCGCCTCAACGAAGTCACCCAGCAGAACCTGCAGACCAAACAACTGCTGGACAGCGTCACCCAGACCGACGCCGCCCTGGATGAACAGATCAGCGTGCTCAAGGGCAGCCTGCTGCTCTCCAAGATTCTCTACAAGCAGCGCCAGACCTTGCCGCGCCTCAAGCTGGACCAGAACCTGGCCGACCAGATCGCCGACATCCGCCTGTACCAGTTTGAAGTCAGCCAGCAACGTGAACTGCTGAACAACCCCAGCGCCTACGTCGACAGCCTGCTGGCCTCCCAGCCCTCGGAACAAGTCACCCCGCAACTGCGCAAGACCTTGCTGGAACTGGCCCTGACCCGTGTCGACCTGCTGGAACGGCTGAACCGTGAGTTGAGCGCAGTGCTCAACGAATCGATCACCTTGCAGCTCAACCAGAAACAGCTGCTCAGCACCGCCCAGAACCTGCGGGCGACCCTCGAAGAGCAGATGTTCTGGATTCCCAGCAACAAACCGCTGGATTTCGAATGGATGCGTGCGGTGCCGACGCGCCTGGAAAAACAGATCGACTCGCTGCCCTGGGCTTCGAGCCTCAGTGAACTGGCCGATGGCCTGACCCAGCGGCCACTGCTGTTCCTGCCCCTGGCGCTGCTGATCGGGGCGTTGCTGTGGCGGCGCAAGAATCTCTATGCTCGCCTGAACAAGGTTCACCAGGACGTCGGTCACTTCAAGCGCGACAGCCAGTGGCACACCCCCCAGGCGATCCTGATCAATATCCTGCTGGCGATGCCGGTGGCCCTGGCACTGACCCTCTGCGGCTACGCCTTGCAAATCGACGCCCGCGGCCAGAACGCCAACCTCGGTGCGGCGCTGCTGCAGATCGGCCAGGCCTGGCTGGTGTTCTACACGGCCTATCGCGTGCTGGCCCCCGGCGGCGTGGCCGAGTTGCATTTCCGCTGGGAGAAACCCCAGGTCGAATTCCTCCAGGGCTGGATCCGCCGGCTCGGGCTGGTGGTGTTGGCGTTGGTGGCTGTGGTGGCCGTGGCCGAGTTGCAACCCTCGACCCTGGCCGATGACGTGCTCGGCATGCCGGTGGTGCTGACCTGCTACGCGCTGATGGCGTGGTTACTCAGCCGTCTGCTGCTGAGCAGCCCGACCCACAAGAACACTTCGTTGTTCCGCAAGGCGGTCGGGGTGCTGTTCACCGCGCTGCCGATCGCGCTGTTCGTGGCGGTGTGCTTCGGCTACTACTACACCGCGCTGAAACTCAGCGATCGATTGATCAACACCCTGTACCTGCTGATGTTCTGGCTGGTGATCGAAGCCACCTTTGTGCGCGGCTTGTCGGTGGCAGCGCGGCGCCTGGCCTACCAGCGCGCCCTGGCCAAGCGCCAGGCTGCCAAGGAGGCCGGCGATGGCGAAGCAGTGGTCGAGGAACCAACCCTGGACATCGAGAAGATCAACGAACAGTCCCTGCGCCTGATTCGCCTGGCGCTGCTGGGCGGCTTCATCGCCGCGCTGTACTGGGTCTGGTCGGACCTGATCAGCGTGTTCTCGTACCTGGACAACATCACCCTCTACGAATATACCAGCGGCACTGGCGCCAACATGAGCATGGTGCCTATCAGCATCGGCGACATGCTCGGCGCGCTGATCATCATCGGCATCACCTTCGCCCTGGCGCGCAACCTGCCGGGCCTGCTGGAAGTGTTCGTGCTGTCGAAGCTGAACCTGGCCCAGGGCAGCGCCTACGCCACCACCACGTTGCTGTCCTATGTGATCGCCGGCGTCGGTTTCGTCACCACCCTGTCCACCCTCGGCGTGAGCTGGGACAAACTGCAATGGCTGGTGGCCGCGCTGTCGGTGGGCCTGGGCTTCGGCATGCAGGAGATCTTCGCCAACTTCATCTCCGGCATCATGATCCTGTTCGAGCGTCCGGTGCGCATCGGCGACACCATCACCATCGGCAATCTGTCGGGCACGGTCAGCAAGATCCGCATCCGTGCGACTACCATCACCGACTTCGACCGCAAGGACATCATCGTCCCGAACAAGACCTTCATCACCGGGCAACTGATCAACTGGTCGCTGACCGACACCGTCACCCGGGTAACCTTGAAACTGGGCGTGGACTACGGCTCGGACCTGGACCGGGTGCGTGAGTTACTGCTCAAGGCGGCCCGCGAGAATCCACGGGTGCTGAAGGAACCGGAGCCGATCGTGTACTTCCTGAACTTTGGTGAAAGCACTCTCGACCATGAGCTGCGCATGCACGTACGCGACCTCGGTGACCGCAACCCGGTACTGGACGAGATCAACCGCTTCATCAACCGTGAGTTCAAAAAGGAGCACATCAACATCTCCTTCCGGCAGATGGAAATCTATCTGAAGAACATGCAAGGCCAGGAGTACAAACTGGTACCCGCCGAGCCTGATAAAAAGACCATCCCGCCCGTGCCGTCGGCTGTCGCCAGCATCAAGCCGGTGCCTGAGCCGCCGCAAGGCACACTCGACTGATTGCGGGTTGCCTGCGGGCGTCCCGCCGGAGACGGCCATGAAAACGCTGGAAACCCTGACCTTCGATAACCGTTTCGCCCGCCTGGGCGACGGTTTATCGACCCACGTGCTGCCCGAGCCCATCGACAACCCGCGGCTGGTGGTCGCCAGCCCGGCCGCCATGGCGTTGCTGGACCTGGCCCCGAACGAAGCCCAGGCCCCGCTGTTTGCCGAGATCTTTGGCGGCCACAAGCTGTGGGCTGAAACCGAGCCTCGGGCGATGGTGTATTCCGGGCATCAGTTCGGTCACTACAACCCACAATTGGGCGACGGTCGTGGATTGCTGCTGGGCGAGGTGTACAACGAGGCCGGCGAGCACTGGGACCTGCACCTCAAGGGTGCCGGCCAGACGCCGTTCTCACGGATGGGCGACGGGCGCGCGGTGCTGCGCTCCTCGATCCGCGAATTCCTCGCCTCCGAAGCCCTGCACGCCCTGTGCATCCCCACCACCCGGGCCTTGTGCGTGATCGGCTCGGACACCCCGGTGTGGCGTGAAAAGCAGGAACGCGCCGCCATGGTCCTGCGCCTGGCCCCCAGCCATGTGCGCTTCGGGCATTTCGAATACTTCTACTACACCAAGAAACCCGAACTGCATGCAGCCCTGGCCGAGCACGTGTTGAACCTGCATTTTGCCGAGTGCCGCGAGCAGCCGGAGCCGTACCTGGCGATGTTTCGCGAAATCGTCGAGCGCAACGCCGAGCTGATTGCCAAATGGCAGGCCTACGGGTTCTGCCACGGCGTGATGAACACCGACAACATGTCGATCCTGGGCATCACCTTCGACTTCGGGCCGTTCGCCTTCCTCGACGACTTCGATGCCAACTTCATCTGCAACCACTCTGATGACCAAGGCCGTTACTCGTTCAGCAACCAGGTGCCCATCGGCCAATGGAACCTCAGCGCCCTGGCCCAGGCCTTGACGCCGTTCATCAGCGTCGAAGCCCTGCGTGAGACCCTCGGCTTGTACTTGCCGCTGTACCAGGCCCACTACCTGGACCTGATGCGCCGCCGCCTCGGCCTGACCCGCGCCGAAGAAGACGACCAGAAACTGCTGGAGCGCTTGCTGCAATTGATGCAGAACAGCGGCGTCGACTACAGCCTGTTCTTCCGGCGACTGGGCGACCAAGCCCCCGAGCAGGCCGTCGCGACCCTGCGCGATGACTTCGTCGACCTGAAGGGCTTCGATGCCTGGGGCCAACTGTATGTTGCCCGCGTCAACCGCGAAGGCCCCGTCGATCAAGACCAACGCCGCGCACGCATGCACGCCGTCAACCCGCTGTACGTGCTACGCAACTACCTGGCGCAAAAAGCCATCGACGCCGCCGAATCAGGCGACTACGACGAAGTCCGCCGCCTGCATACCGTGCTGAGCAAGCCGTTCGAAGAGCAACCGGGCATGGACAGCTACGCGCAACGTCCGCCGGAGTGGGGCAAGCACCTGGAGATCAGTTGTTCGTCGTAACGCGGCGCCACGACTGAAATCACCTTCCCGCCCAACACATAACTGTTTGGGAGCAGGGTTAACCCTGTGGCGAGGGAGCTTGCTCCCGCTGGGCGGCGCAGCCGCCCCAAGAAGGACTGACGCGGTCTTCCAGGCAGACCGCGTCAACCGGTTTTACGACGGCTACGCCGCCGAGCGGGAGCAAGCTCCCTCGCCACAAAAGCAGGTCGGTATTTCACTGCGCTACACCGATCCATCAAATGAAGGTTTCCACCGATACACCGAAGCGCTCGGCCAACCAGCGGATCTGCCTCAAATTGAGCTGACGCTTACCGCTCAAAACTTCCGATACCACCGACTGAGTACCAACGCCCGGCAAGTCGCTCTGGCTCATGCCATGTTCACGGAATGTGGCAAGCACCCGGAGATCAGTTGCTCGTCGTAACCCAGCCCCTCGGCTGAAATCACCTTCCCGCCCAACACATAACTGTTTGGGAGCAGGGTTAACCCTGTGGCGAGGGAGCTTGCTCCCGCTGGGCGGCGCAGCCGCCCCAAGAAGGACTGACGCGGTCTTCCAGGCAGACCGCGTCAACCGGTTTTACGACGGCTACGCCGCCGAGCGGGAGCAAGCTCCCTCGCCACAAAAGCAGGTCGGTATTTCACTGCGCTACACCGATCCATCAAATGAAGGTTTCCACCGATACACCGAAGCGCTCGGCCAGCCAGCGGATCTGCCTCAAATTGAGCTGACGCTTACCGCTCAAAACTTCCGATACCACCGACTGAGTACCAACGCCCGGCAAGTCGCTCTGGCTCATGCCATGTTCACGGAATGTGGCAAGCACCCGGAGATCAGTTGCTCGTCGTAACCCAGCCCCTCGGCTGAAATCACCTTCTCGCCCAACACATAACTGTTTGGGAGCAGGGTTAACCCTGTGGCGAGGGAGCTTGCTCCCGCTGGGCGGCGCAGCCGCCCCAAGAAGGACTGACGCGGTCTTCCAGGCAGACCGCGTCAACCGGTTTTACGACGGCTACGCCGCCGAGCGGGAGCAAGCTCCCTCGCCACAAAAGCAGGTCGGTATTTCGCAGCGCTACACCGAACCATCAAATGAAGGTTTCCACCGATACACCGAAGCGCCCGGCCAACCAGCGGATCTGCCTCAAATTGAGCTGACGCTTACCGCTCAATACCTCCGATACCACCGACTGGGTACCAACGCCTGGCAAGTCGCTCTGGCTCATGCCATGTTCACGCATCAGGTAACGAAGCGCCTCGACGCCGCTCGCCTTGGGTATTGGCCGGTGCTGCTGGTCCCATGCCTCGATCCATTCGCCGATAATATCCACCAGGCTCATGAGAGGATGGGTTTCGTCTTCGCCCACCAACGCCAACAGCTCATCAAGAGCACTCGCCAAGCGGTCATAATCCTCTTCGCTCCTGGGTTTTCGCAGCAGGGGCGACACAAATTCCCAATGGGCAGCGACTTGTTCAATCAGTGCACTCATCCCTTTTCCTCCTTTTTGCTGTGGAGGATTTAAACATAGATTGCAACTATCGCAAATTGCGATAGTAACAGCCAGACTAAGGGTTGCCTGACTGCGTTTTAGCCTAGCCAGCCAACCCTTAAGGCTTCGGTAAGAAATGTGAACGGATGTGAGCCCAGCTCACCCCACCTTATCGTTCCCCTGCTCGGGCGTCTCGATGCCCGGCTCGGCTTCGGCATTGTCCTTGTCAGTGGGTTTTGCCGGTGGTTTTTCCTCGGGATAGCCGGGCATGCCGCGGGCGTCTTCGGGGGTCAGTTCATCCCGTTCATGACGGCGGTCGGTGGCGTAGGCCGGGGCGGCGTTGGGGTCTTCGTCGCGGCCAGCGGTGCCGAGGACGAAGCCGTCGTCATTGGGGTTGTCCACGGCCTGTGGGGTGTCTGGGTCTTGAGGATTGCTCATGGGACCTCCGGGTTGCGAACAGGTACGTTGTGGTTTTTTTGAGGGCCTGGCGTGCGTTGAGTGCAACGCACCTGATGAATGGCAGCCTGGCTAGCCGCCCTTCACCGCAGGCAAAAAACCAACGGGGCCGGCCCTACGCCATGTCGCTGTGACTGAATTCCTCAGCCAGAAAATCGATCAGCGTACGCACCGACGGCAGCAACCCGCGTCGTGAGGCAAAGATCGCGTGGACGATCCCGCACTTGGGCGTCCAGCCCGGCACCAGTTCCACCAGCCGGCCAGCCGCGATGTCTTCACGCACCACCACGGTGGGCAGGTGAGCGATGCCGATGCCGGCCAACACGGCGTGACGCAGGGCCAGCAGGTCGTCGGTGACCATGCGCGGTTCATGGCGGATCAATGCGCGGGTGCCGTCCGGGCCGAACAATTCCCACTGATATTCCCGTTGCGCCCCGCCCCAATGCACGCTCGGCAGGCCGTTGAGGTCCGCCGGCGAAGCGGGTGAAGATAAGCGCTCAAGGTAAGCCGGGCTGCCCACCAGGCATTGGGTGCTATTGCTCAGCACCTTCATGACCATGTCGGTGTTTTCCAGCGGCGGAAAGCGCACCCGCAAGGCGATATCGAACCCTTCATGAATCAGGTCGACCCGGCGGTTGGTGCTCTCGATGAACAACTCCACTCGCGGGTACTTGAGCATGTAGCGGGTCAGCATCGGCCCGACCCAACTATTGAGCAGCGCCGTCGGGCAACTGATGCGCACCAGCCCCTGGGGTTCGGAACGGTTGCGCTCGATCACCTCCGCCGCGCTCTCGGCCTCGACCCGCATCGCCAGGCAGCGCTGGTAATAGGCCTGGCCGATCTCCGTCAACGTGCAATGGCGGCTGGTGCGATGGAGCAAGCGTACCCCGAGTCGCTCTTCCAGTTGGGCGATACGCCGGCTGAGCTTCGACTTGGGCATGTCCAACGCCCGTCCCGCGGCGGCGAAGCCACGGTGTTCCACGACCTGGGTGAAGTAGTACAGCGTGTTGAGGTCTTCGATGATCGTTCTCCAAATAGAACGCTAAGGCGGATTTTTGCAGTCTAGCGCATCAAAGGTGCCAGTTTTAATCTACACCCATCGAAACGCAACACGGATTGAAGCCGGGGCGCTTCGACCGGATGAGCCACCGATCAATCGCTGCACCGATATTGAAAACCTTAACCACGCCGACACCTTCGGCAAACAAAACTTAATGAGGACTACGCCATGACCACTTCCTACAACCGCCTCGACAAAGATAACGCCGCCGTTCTGCTGGTCGATCACCAAGCCGGCCTGCTGTCTCTGGTACGCGATATCGACCCGGACCGCTTCAAGAACAACGTGCTGGCCCTGGCCGACCTGGCGAAGTACTTCCAACTGCCGACCATCCTCACCACCAGCTTCGAAACCGGCCCCAACGGCCCGTTGATGCCCGAGCTCAAGACCCTGTTCCCGGATGCGCCGTACATCGCCCGTCCTGGCCAGATCAACGCCTGGGACAACGAAGATTTCGTCAAGGCGATCAAGGCCACCGGCAAGAAGCAACTGATCATCGCCGGTGTGGTCACCGAAGTCTGCGTAGCCTTCCCGGCACTGTCGGCCCTGGCCGAAGGTTTCGAAGTGTTCGTGATCACCGATGCGTCCGGCACGTTCAACGAGCTGACCCGTCAATCGGCCTGGGACCGCATGTCGTCCTCGGGTGCGCAACTGATGACCTGGTTCGGCCTGGCCTGTGAACTGCACCGCGACTGGCGCAACGACGTGGAAGGGCTGGCGACCTTGTTCTCCAACCACATCCCGGACTACCGCAACCTGATGACCAGCTACAACACGCTGACCAGCGCAAAATAACCCGCGACGCAGCCCCCCCTGTGGGAGCGAGCTTGCTCGCTCCCACAGGGGTTTTTGTGGTGGTTTCTATATAGTGTTCAATCTGTGCCCATGATTTTCTGGAGACCGACCTGATGCTGATCCCCTGCCCCCATTGCAACGGGCTCAATCGCATACCCGCCGAACGCCTGGGCGACCAACCCAAATGCGGGCGCTGCAAAGCCCAGGTGTTATTGAACAAACCGTTCGAACTCAAGCAAGGCGACTACACCAGCCAGATCAAAGGCGACCTGCCATTGCTGGTGGATGTATGGGCCGATTGGTGTGGGCCGTGCAAGTCCTTCGCCCCGGTGTTCGAACAGGCCGCCGCGCAACTGACGGGCAAATGCCGCTTGGCCAAGCTCGACAGCGAGGCCAATCAGCAGTTATCGGCACAGTTGGGGATCCGCTCGATTCCCAGCCTGATTCTGTTCAAGGATGGCCGGGAAGTGGCACGTCAGAGCGGTGCGTTTCCGTTGCCGCAATTGATGAGCTGGTTGCGCAGCCAGGGGATTTGATGTTCATCGGCCTTTGTTGGCCGCACGCAGAAAATCCCCCCAACGCCGCACCAGGTAGTTGTGCTCGTCCATCACCGAGTTCCACACGGCGATATGGCCCATGCGTTGCTCATACGAACCGCCGTCGCGCATTTCGCCGATGTCGATCAAGGGTTCGCCATCGCTGCCTGGCAACACTTCACGGGCCGGTTTGCCGGCGTACCAATAGTCCCATTCGGCATCGCTCAAATGATCGCGGCTGCGGGGTGGGTTGCTGATGTAATAACCCTGGCGCGCCATGACCGCGCCAGGCCATCCCGAGAGCCACCAATTAAGGAACGCATAGGCAGCATCCAGCACCGCTCCCCGGGCATGGCGTGACACGGATAGCCCGCCGAACCAGGCGCGATAGCCTTCACGGGGCACGGCGAGGCGGTACTTGATCCCGGCCCGATGCAGGCGCATGAGGGTCGGTGACCAGAGGCTCTCGATGTCGATGGTCGGGCTGAGCATCAGTTGCGCCGCCTGTTCGTCATCTGACCAGAACGCCGCGAAATGGCCTTCGCGCTGTTTGCGCACCAATACGTCGGCCAGGCTGTCGATCTCTTCGATGCTGAGATTGCCGATGTCCTTGAACGACGCCAACCCCATGCCCTGTATCGCCAGCGCCGCATCGATGGCGCCAATTGCCGCGTCGCTTTGCAGCGCGGTGCGCCCGCTCCAGGCCGGATCGAGCAGCCAGCCCCAACTTTCGTTGTCACGGGAAAAACCCGCCGGCAAGCGTTCCGGGCGGTAGGCAAAACTGTCGGCGTTGTGGGTCAACGGCAACATGCTGATGTAGTCGCTGACGGTGCTGCCCAGGCTGCCGTCGTGTTGCACGTACAGGCGCTCATTGGGCACGCTGCCGCTGACCGGGCGATCCGCGGCGGACAACCGGCCGCGCTTGGGCAGGTCATTGATCTCGTGCCACAGCGCGATGCGCCGTGTGTCGATGGGCTGGATCGCGCGTGCTGGCCAGACGAAATCAACGTTGTGAAACCACTGGTCGTAAAGGTCGTAGCTGTCCGGTTGCATCACCGCAATGCGCTGGGCCTGCTCGACACTGTGGACCTGATAGACCAGGCGAATGCCAAGGTCCTGTTCGGCGCGAACCCGCAGGGATTCGAGGAGCGTGACGGAGGTGCCAAGCACCCGCAACGTGATGGGCGTGCCGCGGGTCATCAGGCGCTCACCTCAACCGCCGGTGCGAAGCAACGGGCGAAGACATCGAACGAATGCCGCAACCGCTCCGGATCCAGGCCCCTGACGATAAATACCAACCGCGATTGGCGTTCGGCACAGGGCCAGTGGGGCAAGTGTACCGGTGCGTGCAGGCAATGCTGCACGCCATGGATGACGACTGGGGCCTGGAGGCTGTTCACGTTGAGCAATCCCTTGACGCGAAGAATGCGTTCGCCGTGGCATCTTAGCAGCATCGACAACCAGACTCCGAAGCCGATCCAGTCCAGCGGCTGATCGAAGGTCAGGCAGCAAACCTGTGCCTGGCCATGCTGCGTGACCTGGCCCTGCGGACGATGCAATTGCCAACGGGCCACCTCGACTTCAGGCGTGGCGCCACGCAGACCTTCGCCCAACAATAATTGATCGCCACTGAGCACGTCGTGAGTGTCGAGCAGCGGCGCCCCCGGGTTCAGCGCTTGCAGCCGTTGACGCAACGCGCTGACAACCGGCGCAGCGACCTGATCAGTCTTGCTCAGCAGCAGGCGATCCGCGGCGGCCACCTGGGCCAGCCACTCCGGGTGAATACGCGCCTGCAACTCGGCGTGACAGGCGTCTACCAGCGTCACCACCAAGCCAATGTGGAAGCGCCCGCGCAACTGCACGTCGTTGTTGAGTGTCGCCAGGATCGGCGCCGGATCGGCCAGCCCGGTCGTCTCCAGAATCACCCGTCGAAAAGCCGGGATCTCTCCTCGGTCACGCCGTGCCAGCAGATCGAGCAACGCGTCTTTCAACTCGCCGCGGATGGAACAGCAGACGCATCCGCTGGGCAACAACACGGTGTCCGGCGCCACTTCCTGGACCAACAAGTGATCGATGCCGATGTCGCCGAACTCATTGATCAGCAGCGCTGTGTCACCGAGGCTTTCGTCTTGCAGCAGACGGTTGAGCAAGGTGGTCTTGCCGCTGCCGAGAAACCCGGTCATGACGTTCAAGGCGATGCTCATGAGCCCTGCTCCAAAGACTGGAGCAGGGCCGGATCGAGAGGGTCCGCCGCGCGGCCCGACATCGACTCGGCCAGGCTCCACAGCTGGTCGAGCCCACTGGCCAGTTCCTGCCGCCCGGTGGCGCCCAGCAGCAGATAGGCCGTGCCCTGGAAATCCTCGACCTTGAGCCGTAACGGCGCCAACACACGGTTAATCGCCGAAATCCGCCGCAACCGCTCACGACGCCGGGGCAGTTCATCACCCAGCGGATCACTCCAGTGGACGTCCTCGCCCAATAGACCGCACAAGCCACACATGCTTCAGCACTCCTTCATGGCATGACGTCGCCAGCGTTCGGTCCCAGGGTTTGCCCCACGAACAGGTTGCCCCCTGGGTCACTGGCCAGCAGGACGGCGGTGGGCGCCACTTCCGTGGCCAAGCCGAAGCGTCGCAAAGGCAGTTCGGCGGACTTGGCCTGTTTCCAGCTTTCGCTGATGCCGGCCACCAGCGGTGTTTCGATCGGCCCAGGGGCGATGGCATTGACCAACACGTTGTCGGCCGCCACTTCCAGGGCCAGTGACTTGGTAAAACCGATCACACCGGCCTTGGCCGCCGCGTAGTGGCTGAGCTCGGCCCCGCCTTTGATGCCCAATTGCGAGGCGATGTTGATGATCCGCCCCCAGCGCTGCGCCAGCATATGTGGCAAGGCTCGCTGGCTGGCGATGAACACGCTGGTCAAGTCGACCCGGAGCATGTCGTTCCACATCTCGATACTCAACTCGGTGCAGCGCGCCTGGGTCAGCATGCCGGCGTTGTTGACCAGGATATCGATACCGCCAAAGTGCTCGACGCACGCATCGACCCCAGCCTGGGCCCCTTCGAGCGTGCCGACATCGGCCACGCACTCGTGCACCTCGACCGCCAACGCGCGACAGTCATTTGCGGTGGCGGTCAAGCGTTCTGCATCACGATCGGCCAGTACCAGGCGCGCGCCTTGCTCGGCATAGGCTCGCGCGATAGCGGCACCGATGCCGCTGCCGGCGCCGGTGATCACGGCGCGGCGGTTGAACAGTTGCTGCATGGGAGAACCCTCCAGATCCAGGACAAACATGGATTACCATCCATGGAAAACAAAACCCGTGACGCCCTCTTCAATCCGGCCAACGCACGGTCAGGCCGCCATCAATGATGATGCTTTGGCCCGTCAGGTAGCTGGACTCATCGCCGGTCAGGAACCGCACCAGCGACGCCACCTCATCGGCCCGGCCGACTCGCCCCAGCGGAATCGCCCGGGCCGCCTTGGCCAGGCCTTCGGGCCCGAGGGAATTTTGACTGTCCAAGGACTGCGGCGTCTCGATCAGGCCCGGGATCACCGCATTGCAGCGAATGCCCTGCCCGGCCAACTCCACCGCCAGCGAACGGCATAGGCCCGGCACACCGGCCTTGGCCGCGGCGTAGTGGGCGTGGTCCTGCCAGCCATATACGCCGCCGGCGATCGAAGAAATCGCCACCAACGCACCGCCCTCGGTCATGTAGCGAACGCTGGCGCGGAAGGTGCGCATCACCCCGGTCAGATCGACATCGAGCATGGCGTTCCAGGCCTCGTCGCTCATTTCCAACAGGGGCGCGCGGCGCAGCAGGCCGGCGTTGGCCACCGCGTAATCAAGACGCCCGAAGGTGCTGAACGCCTGCTCGGCCAGGTTATCCACCGAGCGAGTGTCGGTGACGTCCAGTGGCAGCATCAGGCATTCGCCACCCAACGCCTCGATCTGTCGGCGGGTGTCTTGTGGGTCGTGAGGGTCCGCTGGCAAGTAGCCTGCGGCCACGGCCACACCGTGGCGGGCATACGCCACGGCAAGGGCCTGGCCGATGCCGCTGGCGGCACCGGTAATCAATGCAACTCTTCGGGTCATGGGGGGCCTCCTTACTTCACGGTTTCCGGACGGACATGGCGCGCCGCGAACATCAACGCACCGGAGAGGAAACAAGGCAGCGCGCCGAAGTACAGCGCCGAGGTCTGCCAGTTGCCGCCCGCCGCCAGCACCTGGGTGGCACCGAACCCCGCCACTACCGCGCCGATCGGCCCCATGGCATGGATAATCGCGCCGCCCGTGGCGCGGATACTGGTGGGGAAACTCTCGCCGATGAAGAACAGCGCCGCCGAATAGGGCCCGATCAGGAAGAACAGGCCCAGGCTGTAGAGACCGACCACCATCGGCAGGTTGCTCGGACCGTAGAGCATGCCGGCAAACGACAGCCCGCCCAGCATCCAGCCCAACGCGATGACATTGCGCCGGCCGATCTTGTCGCCCATCCAGCCATGGCTCAGGTAACCGCAGTAGCCCACCAGGTTGGAGAGCACCAGGATGATCAACGAGTTTTCGAAGGAGATATGGTGCACGCTGACGATCACCGTCGTGCCGAGCACGCTGAACACCTGGATCGCCGCCCAGTTGAGCAGGATCGCCGCGCCGATCACCAGTGTCGCGCGCCGCGACGTGCCGCGAAAGGCCGACGCGAGGCCGGCCTTGCTGTGTTCCTCATAGTCGACGCCATAGGTGGACGCCACTGCCTGGGCATCGGCGACCGCGCCGCTTTTGCGCAACTGGCCGATACGCTGGTGGATCTGGAACTGCGGGCTTTCCTTGAGCTTGCGCGCCATGATCGCAATGACGATGGCCGGGATCGCCGCAAAGATAAAACAGCCCTGCCAGCCGATGGTCGGCAGCAACACGGCGGTCAATCCGGCGGCGATCAGCGCGCCCACCGGCCAGCCACCCTGCACCAGGCTGTAGATGAAGCCACGTCGCTTGGCCAGCCTCGGGTCATCGGAGGCGGCGTAGAGCTCGCTCAGATAGGTGGCATTGACGGTTTCTTCCGCGTAACCCAACCCGCCGAGAGAACGGATCAGGATCAACGGGGACTTGCCCCAGGCACCGCCGATGGCCGTCAGCGCCGAACAGATCGCCGCGCCGCTGACGGTGAAGATGATCCCCATGCGCCGGCCCAAGCGGTCCACCAGCGGGCCGATGGCCAACGCCACCACCGCCGTGCCGACCGCTACCCAGGTGGCGATTTCGGCTTGCTCGACTTCGCTCCAATTGAAGTGCCGGCCGATTTCCGGCAACAACGTGCCGAACAGAATGAAGTCGTAGACCGCAAACACCCAGGCAAAAAAAGCGATCCAGGTGGCGAAGCGCACCTGGGCCGGAGTCAATTGCTCGGGTTTCCAACCAGTCAGGTCGAGTTTGTTGTAGATGGACATGAGAACACGCCTCGATTAAATGCCGGCTCAGCGGCTGCGGGGGTTGCGACGAATGAAGTCATTGGCAATTTCATCGAACGTGACGAAGCGCACGCCGGCATGGCCCTGGATGTGTTCGATCAGGCGCTCAAGCATCAGCAGCACCTGGGGACGCCCGGAGACGTCGGGGTGGATGGTCATGGTGAACACGGCATGCTCGTGTTCGCGATAGACCCAGTCGAACTGATCGCGCCACATCTCCTCAAGGTGCCGTGGGTTGACGAAACCGTGGCTGTTGGGCGATTTCTTGATGAACATCATTGGCGGCAAATCATCGAGGTACCAATTCGCCGGAATCTCCACCAGATCGGTTTCCTGACCACGCACCAACGGTTTCATCCAGGTGTCCGGGTGCTGGCTGTAGTCGATCTTGGTCCAGCTGTCGCCGACGCGAACATAGTAGGGGTGGAAGTCGTTGTGCATCAGGCTGTGGTCGTACTTGATGCCTTTCTTGAGCAGCAGCTCGTTGGTCACTTTGCTGAATTCCCACCAGGGCGCGACATAGCCGGTAGGCCGCTTGCCGGTCACCTGGGTAATCAACTCGATGGATTTATCAAGCACCGCTTCTTCCTGTTGCGGGGTCATCGCGATGGGGTTTTCGTGGCTATAGCCGTGCACGCCGATCTCGTGGCCCGCATCCGCCACGGCTTTCATCTGCTCGGGAAAGGTCTCCAGGGAATGCCCGGGCACAAACCAGGTGGTACGCAGGCCGTAGCGCTCGAACAATTTGAGCAGCCGCGGCGAGCCGATTTCACCGGCAAACAGGCCGCGGGAAATATCGTCGGGCGAATCTTCACCGCCGTAGGAGCCGAGCCAGCCCGCCACGGCGTCTACATCGACCCCAAATGCACAAAGAATATCTTTAGCCATGATCGGCCTCCGGTTGTGGTGGTGGTTTAAACATCAATCAGGAATTGGCCAGCGTCGCCTCGACCGAGCGCGCGACTCGCAGGAGCCGCGCATCCTCGCCTTGGGGCACGCTGAGCAGCAGGCCTGTGGGCAGCCCCTGGCTGTCACGGCCGCTGGGAAGGTTGACGCTGGGCATGTCGAGCAAACTGCCGGGCATCGTCAGCCTCAGGGTGGCGAGATTGGTGCGGACAAACAGTTCGTCATCGGCTTCCAAAGGCGCCAGCGGCGGGGCGACGTGGGCCACAGTCGGCGTGATCAGCACCGCGCCGTCGAGTTCTTCGACGAGCTGTCGCTGCAAGGCCGAGCGGGCGTCGTAGAGTTTGAGCACCTGGCTGGCGGTCATCGGCCGCGCCGCTTCGAGCCGTCGGCGTACCCGCGGGTCGAGTCGTTCGGCATCGGCGCTGTCGAGCAAGGCCTCATGCAAGGCGAACGCCTCGGCGGCCCCCAGCCAGCCGTGGTCGCGGATCAGCGCAAGGCTGGCCTGGAAAGCCGGCAATGGCCGAATCTCCACCAGCGCCCCAGCGGTGCGCAGCGCCTGGACACCGGCCAGCACATTGGCCCGCACCGCGGCCTCGACACTGGCATCCTCCAGCACCGCTTGCTCGACCCAGAAACGCTGCCCGGCCAGGCTGCGCACCGGTGGCGCTTGTCGTGGGTCGCGCCCCTGAAGCAGTTCGTCGATCATCCAGGCGTCACGCACGCTGCGAGTCAACGGGCCGATGCTGTCGATGCTGTGGGCCAGGGGAAATACCCCGTCACGACTGTGACGACGGGAACTGGCGCGAAACCCCACCAGAGCGTTGAAAGCCGCCGGGACGCGGATCGAACCGGCGGTATCGGTGCCCATGGCGATCGGCACGATGCCCGCCGCGACCGCTACCGCCGAACCGCTGGAGGAGCCGCCGGGGATCCGCGGTTGTGCATCGCTGAACGGGTTGACCGGCGTGCCGAAGTGCGGGTTGAGGCCGAGCCCTGAATAGGCGAACTCGCTGAGGTTGGTCTTGCCCAGGCAGACCATACCGGCCCGGCTGAGCAGGCTGACACTGGCGGCGTCCAACAGCGCGGGCGGTGCATCCCGACGCACCGCCGCTGCCGCGGTGGTGACACTGCCGGCCACGTCGAACAAGTCCTTCCAAGCCAGCGGCACGCCGTCGAAGCCACTCAACGGTTGCCCGGCACGCCAGCGCGCCGCCGAGGCCTGCGCTTCGCGCCGAGCTCGGGCTTCGGTCAGCGACACGAACACGTGCTCAGCACGCGAGGCTTGCTCCAGCGCTTGCTCCAGCACTTGGACCGGGTCGGTACGCCCCGAGGCGAAAGCTTCGGCGAGCGCAATGGCATCCGGCGAGGAAAATGCATTCATGGGCAACGGCATCCGATAAAACGTATCAATTATTAAAATGTACATTTATGCGGAGCAGATTCCGTGCCAGCTACGCTTGAGCCGGAGATACTCATTGAGTTCCCAGGCTCACCAATGGGCCAAGATAACCGGGTTAGAGCCGCGTCCATGTCTTGGACGACCACGCCCCTGGTCAAAACCGAAATGGAATGCTTATCTAATGTATGTTTTAAGAAAAGATACATTTAGGTGCACAAAAGTAACGCTTTGATGGAGCGGGCCCCACGAAAGGGCGCGCCAATGTGACCCTCAGTGACACAGGACACTGTGAGAGAATCCCGCCATCACCGTCACGCCCAGAGGAATCGATGAAAGCAGCGCCAGCCCAAGACCCGCGCACCGCATCGCGCTACGCGATGATTCATCAAGTATTGCGTGACGCAATCACCGAGGGCACCGCGCTGCAAGGCTTGGTATTACTGGAAGCACCGCTGGCCGAGCTGTTCGGCACCAGCCGTGTGCCGGTGCGCAAGGCGCTGGATCTGTTGCATGAAGAGCGATTGATCAGTCGTTTTGACGGGCGTGGGTACTTGATCAATCCCCTGGGCCTGGATATCGAGCCGCTGCGCCTGCCCTTGAGCCATGTTCACCTGGGCCTGGCGAGCGGCGAAGAACTGGTGGACACGCGGCCATTGGGCGAGCGGATTCACGAGGAAATCGGCAGCGCGCTGCTGACCTGCATTACCTTCGGCCACTACCGCCTCGATGAACAAGCCGCCGCCGAGCATTACGGCGTGAGCCGGGCCGTGGTGCGAGAAGCCTTGATGCGCCTGAGGGATCGGGGCTTGCTGGAAAAAGAACCCTATTCCCAATGGCTGGCCGGCCCGCTCACCGCCCGTGAAGTCACCGAAGATTATGAATTGCGCGCCTGCCTGGAGCCCGAGGCACTGCGTCAGAGCGCGCCAGGGCTGGGCCGCGAGCAATTGCAAGCCATGCTGGAGCGGGTGACCCAGGCGCAACAGGCTGAGCATTGCCCGGAAGAGACGATCCAGCGCATCGAGGAAGACCTGCACCAACACTGCCTCAGCGGCCTGCAAAATCGCAAGATGGCCGCACTGATTCGCCAGGCCCAGAGCCCGATGATCATCAGCCGGATTTTTTCCCGGTTGCTGGGAATCGGCGCGGACCCCGCCATGCTGGCCGAGCACCGCCTGATCCTGGAGCTGCTGTTACACGGCGCCTTCGACGCCGCCGCGCTGAACCTCAAGGAGCATTTGCAACGCGCCCGGCAACGCATGTTGCAGCGCCTCAAGGTGCTGTCTGTGGTGCCGGAGCAAGACTTGCCGCCCTACCTGAGCAAAATCAGCTGATCGCGAAGGGCCGCCCTCAGCTTTCCAGCAACCCATGCAACTCGACGAACTGCTGGGTCAGCTTGTGTCGCGGGTCCAGGTGGATCAGCGGCAGGCTGGCCTGGTGGGATTCGCGCATGCGCACCGAGCTGCTCAGGTACACCGGCAATACCGGCAGCCCTTCGGCGATCAATTCGTCGAGAATCTGCTGTGGCAGGCTGGCCCGAGCCTGGAACTGGTTGACCACGATGCCTTCGACTTCCAGGCCTTCGTTATGGTCGTCCTTGAGCTCTTCGATTTCCGCCAGCAGTCCGTACAACGCCTGTCGGGAGAAGCTGTCGCAGTCGAAAGGGATCAGCACCCGATCGGCGGCGATCAATGCTGAAACCGCATAGAAATTCAGTGCTGGCGGGGTATCCAGGTAAATCCGGTCGTAATCTTCCTCCAGCTCTTCGAGCAGTTTGCGCAGCTTGTTGATCTTGTGCTTGGCCTCAAGCTTGGGCTGCAGATCCGTCAGTTCCGCCGTGGCGGTGATGACGTGCAGGTTGTCGAACGGCGTTTCGTAGATATCCACCTTGTTCTTTTTCGAGAACGGCCCGGACGACAGGGTTTGCTTGAAGAAATCGGCAATACCCATGGGAATGTCATCGCCGGTCAAGCCAGTCAGGTATTGAGTGGAGTTGGCCTGGGCATCCAGGTCGACCAACAGCGTGCGATAGCCCTCGCTGGCGCTGACTGCCGCCAGATTGCAGGCGATGCTGGACTTGCCCACGCCACCTTTCTGATTGAACACCACACGCCGCATGTCAAAACCTCCGTGTATCAAAGATTCCCGAGTGTAGTAGGCAGCGACACCGCTTAGCTACCTTCCGCGTAGAAGGACTACAGCCACAGTGGCTTTTCCCACGATTCAGACGTCAATTCGCCCAGACCGTGACAGAAACAACCGACAGACAGACTCATGATGATCGCGACAATGGTCCAAGCCTGGCCTTGAGCGGACCAACTCGTACATTTCGCTGGACAAAATGTAACCAGCATTTGCTACAAGCCAATCGCACCGGGATAATGCGCGCCACTTGGGTCGCAAGGCCATGCAGGGTTGGACGCGGGTCAAACCACTGAACCGTGACAATAAAAGCCCGCAGGGGTGGGGTGAAGTTTGTGATCAATTTCAATATCGCCCAATGGCGCGCGTGGGCCCCTGGGCTCGAAAGCGTGGACGATTGGCAGGCATGGAGCCGACAGCCGGTCGTATTGCCGGCCAGCGATGCCGCCCCTGACGTTTCGTTCCTGCCGGCCATGCAGCGCCGGCGCCTCAGCCGCCTGGCGCGGATGGCCTTCAGTGTTGGCTGGCCGTTGGCCGAGGGCCGGCCGGACCTACCGTTGGTCTTTATTTCCCGCCACGGCGAAACCCCGCGCACTTTTGAGATTCTCAAGGACCTGGCAGCCGACCAGCCCTTGTCGCCGACCCAATTCAGCCTGTCGGTGCACAACGCGGTGATTGGCCTGTGGTCGATCATGCGCGGCGAAACCAGCGAAATGACCGCCCTGGCCGCTACCGGCGACGGCTTGGAACACGGCGTGCTGGAGGCCGTCGCGCTGCTGAACGAAGGATCGCCTGCGGTGCTGCTGGTGATCACCGAAGAGCAACCTCCGCAAGTCTATGCACCCTGGGTCGATGACGTTCCGTTTCCCTATGCCATGGGCCTGCTACTGACCCCGGGCGATGACTGGCAACTGGATCTCTGCGCGCAGGCCGGCCAATCGCCTGGCAGCGACTGGCCCCATGCCCTGGATCTGTTGCGTACCCTGCTGAACAATGAAACCACCTGCCAACATGCCTGGAAGAATCGTGTATGGACCTGGCAACGCAACCGGTGACGGGTAAATATCGCGACGCCTATTACTGGCGCCTGATCGCGACCGCCGCAAGCTTCGCCCTGTTCGGGCTGGGCGGGCTGTGCCTGCGTTTGCTGGTGCTCCCGTTGCTGGCCTGGTGGCCCGGCGATGCCCAGGCCCACCGGCAACGGGCGCGCCGCACGGTCGGGCGGTTGTTCTGGTTCTTTATCCGGTTCATGGCCCGTACCGGCGTGCTCACCTATCAGATCGATGGCGCCGAACGACTCGGTCGCCCTGGGCAGATGATCATTGCCAATCACCCGTCGCTGATCGACGTGGTGTTCCTGATCGGGCTGGTGCGCGACGCCAACTGCGTGGTCAAGCAAAGCCTCTGGGACAACCCCTTTACCCGGGGCCCACTGCATTCGACCCAATACATCAGCAACGACGGCAGCATGGACATGCTCGATGCCGCCAGCGACGCCTTGCAAGAGGGCCAGACATTGATCGTCTTCCCCGAAGGGACACGCACCCAGCCAGGCCAGGTGCCGGCCTTTCATCGGGGGGCGGCGGCCATCGCCCTGCGGGGTGCGAAAATCCTCACGCCCGTCACGATCAAGGTCTGCCCCACGACCCTGACCAAGGCTGAACCCTGGTATCGCATCCCCCTGCGCCGCGTGCACTTCAGTTTTCACGTCGGAGCCGATATAGACCCACAGGCGTTCGCCGCGCTCGGCCCGCCACCCCAGGCTTCGCGCAGGCTCAACGATTTTTTGCATCACTATTACATCAAGGAGCTCGCCGAAGATGAGCGATCTGCACCGTGACATCAAAAAGCTGATCATCGACGCCCTCGGCCTGGAAGACATAGACATCGACGACATCGGCGACCACCAGACGCTGTTCGGCGAAGGCCTGGGCCTGGACTCGGTGGATGCCCTGGAGTTAGGCCTGGCGATCCAGAAGGAGTACGGCATCAAGATAGACGCCGACGCCAAGGACACCCGTAACCATTTCAGCAATGTGGCAAGCCTTGCGGCCTTCGTCACTGCAAAAAGCGTAGCCTGAGACCAGACCATGCAAACTCGTGACGATATTTTCCACACCCTGCGCGATGCTCTGGTCGAGCTTTTCGAGCTGGACCCTGAGCGTGTGACGTTGGAATCGAACCTGTACCAGGACCTGGAAATCGACAGCATCGATGCGGTCGACCTGATCGACCATATCAAGCGTCAGACCGGCAAGAAAATCGCCGCCGAAGAATTCAAGTCGGTGCGCACCGTCAATGACGTGGTCGAGGCGGTTTATCGACTGGTCCAACCGGCCGCATGACCCGGCTGATTGGCCTTGGCCTGCTGCTGGCGGGCCTGCTCTACCCCTTTGCGGTGTATTTCGGCATGGAGCACTTTGCCCCGTGGCAGTTCGGACTGCTGCTGGGCAGCCTGTGGCTGGCCCGGGCGTTGCTTGGCACAGGCGGGGCCGGCAGCCGCTGGATGGCGGCCACGGCGATCGTGTTTTGCATATTGCTCGCGCTGTTCGACAGCCCGCTCCTGCTGCGCTGGTACCCGGTGCTGATCAGCGCGTTCATGCTTGGGCTGTTCGTGCTGAGCCTGAAATACGGCCCGCCAATGATCGAACGCCTGGCCCGCCTGCGCGAACCGCAGTTGCCGGCCAAGGCGGTGGTGTATACGCGCCAGGTCACGGTGGCCTGGAGTGTGTTTTTCCTGTGTAACGGTTTGCTCGCCGCCGCCCTCACCCTCTGGGCGCCGCTGAGCTGGTGGATGTTGTACACCGGCCTGATTTCCTACGGATTGATGGGGCTGCTGTTTGCCATTGAATGGCTCATACGACAACGGGTAAGAGGCCGCCCATGAATTGGATAACGCTTGAGCAGATGCTGCTCAAGACTCAGCCGGAACGCACCGTTGCGGTCGATCCGGCGCTGAATCACTCGCAACTGCGGGACGCGGCGTTGCGCCTGGCGGCCGGCCTGCAAGCTCGGGGGGTGCGGCATGTGGCGGTGCACCTGGAAGATGCCGCCGACCTGGCCGTCGCCCTGCTTGGTGCCTGGCGCGCCGGGGTCCGGGTCCTGCTGCCCGCCGACCTGCAAGCGCAGACACGTCAGCGTTGGGCGGCGGACGTGGATCTGTGGCTGACCGACCAGCCCGGCGATGCACATCCCGGCGACCTGCAACAAGCGCCGATGGACGCCGCCGAACTGGACCTCGATCACTGCTGGCTGAGCCTGTGCACCTCGGGCTCCAGCGGCGAGCCCAAGCGCATCGAGAAAACCCTGCGCCAGTTAAGCAACGAGGTCCAGGCCCTGGAACACCTGTGGGGCGCCGACCTGGGCCCGGCCTGCATGATCGGCAGCGTTGCTACCCAGCACATCTACGGGTTGCTGTTCCGGGTGCTGTGGCCGCTGTGCGCCGGGCGTGCGTTCGTGCGTCGGCAACTGGCCTTCCCGGAAGACCTGCAACGTGCCAGCCGTGAGCAACTGGCCTTCGCCTGGGTCGCCAGCCCGGCGCTGCTCAAGCGCATGGGCGATAACCTCGATTGGCCAGCCCTGAGCAGCGTGCGCCGGGTGTTCTCCTCTGGCGGCGCCTTGCCCCCCGAGGCAGTGCAAAGCTTGCAGCAGCGCCTGGGGCAATGGCCCACGGAAATTTTCGGCAGCTCGGAAACAGGCGGCATTGCCTGGCGCCAAGGTGGCGGATTGTGGCAGCCCTTTGCCGGCGTCGAGCTGAGCCAGGACAGCGACGGCGCCTTGCTGATCGCATCGCCCTATCTGCCGGTTGGGCATGTGGAACACACCGCCGACGCGGCGCGGATCGCCGAAGACGGCCGTTTCGAGCTACTCGGGCGACTGGACCGTATCGTCAAGCTAGAAGAGAAACGCATCTCCCTGCCCATGCTGGAACACGCGTTGGTGACCCACGACTGGGTCAGCGAAGCGCGACTGGGCGTGGTGCAGGAGAATCGCGCCTCCCTTGGCGCGCTACTGGTGTTGAGCGATGCCGGCCTGGGCGCCTTGCGCAACCAGGGTCGGCGCGCCGTGACCGAGGGCCTGCGCCGGCACCTGAGCGAACATTGCGAAACCCTCGCCCTGCCACGGCGCTGGCGCTGGCTGCGGCAGTTGCCGCTCAACGCCCAGGGCAAGCTGCCCCAGGCCGAGGTCGAGGCGCTGCTGATGGCGCCACGCCCCAAGGCCCCCGACGTGTTGGCGCAAGTCGAAACCGATGGTGAGTGGAGCCTGCAACTGGTCGTGCCGCCCGATCTGGCGTACTTCAGCGGCCACTTCCCCACCGCGCCGGTACTGCCGGGCGTGGTGCAAGTCGATTGGGCCTTGAGCCTGGGGCGCCAACTGCTGGACCTGCCGCCTCGGTTCGTCGGCATGGAAGTGCTGAAATTCCAGCAACTGGTGCGCCCGGGCGATGACATCCAATTGCACCTGCGCTTCGACCGCGAGCGCGGCAAGCTGTACTTCGCCTACCGCAATGACACGGCGGCCTGCTCCAGCGGGCGGATTGTATTGGGGGAAAACAATGCCTAGGCATCTGCACAGATCACTGTGGCGAGGGAGCTTGCTCCCGCTGGGCTGCGAAGCAGCCCCTGGTGCTACAAGAGCGAGTGCTTCGCACTCGAGCGGGAGCAAGCTCCCTCGCCACAAAGTGCACCTTAGCCACCGAGACATGCCGCATGCATAACCCCTGCGCCGTCATCCCGGTCTACAACCACGAAACCGCCATCTCGGCGGTGGTCCAGGCGTTGCTCGCCAACGGACTGCCCTGCGTGCTGGTGGATGACGCCAGCAGCCCGGCGTGTGCCGCCGTGCTCGACCGGCTGGCAGAGGGCGAGCGGGTTCATCTGGTCAGGCTAGCCGTCAACGAGGGCAAGGGCGGCGCGGTGATGACTGGCCTGCGCGAGGCTTCGCGCCTGGGTTTCAGCCACGCCTTGCAGGTGGACGCCGACGGGCAGCACGACCTTGGCGACGTGAAAGCCTTCATCGAACAATCCCGTGCCCACCCGGACGCGGTGATCTGTGGTTATCCGCGCTACGACGCCAGTGTGCCGAAAGGTCGCCTGTACGCGCGCTACCTGACCCACGTGATGGTCTGGATCAACAGCCTATCCTTGCAAATCCGCGATTCCATGTGCGGCTTTCGGGTCTATCCCCTGACACCGACCCTGGCGCTGATCGACTCGGCCAATATCGGCAAGCGCATGGATTTCGATTCGGACATTCTCGTGCGCCTGGCCTGGCGCAATCAGCCGATGCGCTGGCTGCACACGCGGGTCCATTACCCCCAGGACGGGGTCTCGCACTTTCGCCTGTTCCACGACAACGTGCTGATTTCCAGCATGCACACCCGGTTGTTCTTCGGCATGCTCGTGCGCTTTCCCCTGATTCTCTGGCGACGGTGGCGAGCATGAGCCCTCAGGAAGACAAGCAACACTGGGCCGACCGCCAGGAGCGCGGCAGTTTCTGGCTGATGAAACTCACCGCAGTCGCTGCCAAAGTGCTAGGCCGGCGCTTGCTGACTCCGGTGCTGTACGGCATCGTCCTGTACTTCTTCATTTTCGGCCGCAGCGCGCGCCAGGCGGCCTGGCAATATCAGCAGCGCCTGACCGACTGGAGCGCACGTCCCGAGCTGCACCCGAGCCACTGGCGGGTGTTCGGCCAGTTCATGGCGTTTGCCGACTCCCTGCTGGACAAGCTCGACGTCTGGAACGGCAAGCTGAGCATCGACCAGATCGAAATCGTCGATAAGGCACTGCTGCGCAATCACTTGCGAGACACCCGCGGGCAAATGCTGGTGGGCGCTCACCTGGGCAACCTGGAAATGTGCCGGGCCCTGGCCGAGCTGGGCGAGAAAGTCACCATGAACGTGCTGGTGCACACCAAGCACGCCGAGCAGTTCAACCGCTTGCTGGGCGAAGCCGGTGCCACGCACCTGCGGCTGATCCAGGTCAGCGAGCTGGACCCGGTGATCATGTTGCAGTTGAGCGAACGCCTGGAGCGCGGCGAGTGGCTGGCAATTGCCGGCGACCGCGTACCGCTGCACGGCGGGCGCAGCGTGACTGTGGACTTCATGGGTCAGCCGGCCGCTTTTCCCCAGGGCCCCTGGCTGCTGGCCGGCCTGCTGAAATGCCCGGTCAACCTGCTGATGTGCCTCAAGCACGAGGGGCGCTATCGCGTCACCCTCGAACCCTTCGCCGATGCCGTGGTGTGGAAACGCAACGACCGCGAGCAAGTGATTGCCCACTGGGCTGGCCGCTACGCCGAGCGCCTGGCGCAATACTGCCTCCAGGCCCCCCAACAGTGGTTCAACTTTTACCCTTTCTGGAAGACCGATGACGATGCCCACTCTTGAGCCGGTAACCTTCGGCGAACGCCCTTTGCGCATCGAAGATGTGCTGGCCCTGGCCAACCGTCAGGCACCGACGCAGTTGCAGGATGACCCGGCGTTCCGCCAGCGCATCGCCAAGGGTGCGCAATTCCTCGATTCCTTGCTGGACAAGGAAGGCGTTATCTACGGCGTGACCACCGGTTACGGCGACTCCTGCGTGGTGGCCGTGCCGTTGCACCACGTCGAGGCCCTGCCGCGTCACCTGTATACGTTCCACGGCTGCGGCCTGGGCAAGCTGCTCGACGCCCAGGCCACCCGTGCGGTGCTGGCGGCGCGTCTGCAGTCGCTGTGCCACGGCGTGTCCGGGGTGCGGGTGGAACTGCTGGAACGCCTGCAGGCCTTTCTTGAACACGACATCCTGCCGTTGATTCCGGAAGAAGGCTCTGTGGGCGCCAGTGGCGACCTGACGCCGCTGTCCTACGTCGCCGCCACGCTGTCCGGCGAACGGGAAGTGATGTTCCGTGGCGAACGGCGATTGGCCGCCGATGTGCACCGCGAATTGGGCTGGACCCCGCTGGTGCTGCGGCCCAAGGAAGCCCTGGCGCTGATGAACGGCACCGCCGTGATGACCGGCCTGGCCTGCCTGGCCTTCGCCCGGGCCGATTACCTGTTGCAACTGGCAACCCGCATCACTGCGCTGAACGTCGTCGCCCTGCAGGGCAACCCGGAACATTTCGACGAGCGCCTGTTCGCCGCAAAGCCGCACCCGGGACAGATGCAAGTCGCCGCGTGGCTGCGCAAGGACCTGGCCATCGACGCGCCGACCGCGCCGTTGCATCGCCTCCAGGATCGCTACTCCCTGCGCTGCGCGCCCCATGTGCTTGGGGTATTGGCCGACAGCCTGGGCTGGCTGCGCGCGTTCATCGAAACCGAACTCAACAGTGCCAACGACAACCCGATCATCGACGCCGAAGCCGAGCGCGTACTGCACGGCGGGCATTTCTACGGCGGGCATATCGCCTTCGCCATGGACAGCCTGAAAAACCTGGTGGCCAACGTCGCCGACTTGCTGGATCGCCAGCTCGCGCTGCTAGTGGACGAGCGTTACAACCATGGCCTGCCGAGCAACCTGTCCGGCGCCAGCGCCGACCGAGCGATGCTCAACCATGGCTTCAAGGCCGTGCAGATCGGCACCAGCGCCTGGACCGCCGAAGCCCTGAAAAACACCATGCCGGCCAGTGTGTTCTCGCGCTCCACCGAGTGTCACAACCAGGACAAGGTGAGCATGGGCACCATCGCCGCCCGGGACGCCATCCGCGTACTGGAGCTGACCGAACAAGTCGCCGCCGCGACCTTGCTGGCCGCCAACCAGGGCGTATGGCTGCGCAGCCGCGCCGAAGACGCCCGCCCACTGCCGCCGGCCCTGGCCGCCATGCACGAGCAACTGGCCGAGGATTTCGCCCCAGTCATCGAAGACCGCGCCCTGGAAGGCGAACTGCGCCTGTGCTTGCAACGCATCGCCGAGCAACACTGGAGGCTGCATGCGTAGCCAAGGTGTTTTGCACGTCGACACACACATCGTGGTGCCGTTCTTCGATGTCGATTCGATGAACGTGGTCTGGCACGGCCACTACATCAAATATCTGGAAGTGGCCCGCTGCGCCTTGCTCGACCTGATCGGCCACAACTACAACGACATGCTCGAATCCGGCCACGCATGGCCGATCATCGACCTGCAACTGCGCTACGTGCGCAGCGCCGTGTTCGGCCAGGCCCTGACCGTGCGTGCCAGTCTGGTGGAGTGGGAAAACCGGCTGAAGATCAATTACCTGATCAGCGACGCAACCACGGGCGAGCGCTTGACCCGTGCCAGTTCGGTGCAAGTGGCCGTGGACCTCGCCAGTCGCGAAATGCTGCTGGCCTCGCCCCGGGTCTTTGTCGAAGCCGTGGAAAGGAAACTGCCATGAAGCGCCTGTCAGTCTGGCTGTTGCTGTGCTGCCTGGCACCCCTGGCCCAGGCGTTCGACTTGCAACAGTTGAGCGACCAACTGGCCCGCCCGGAAGTGATCCACGGGCAGTTTATCCAGGAAAAACACCTGCGCGCCCTGCCCCAGCCCCTCACCAGCAAGGGACGCTTCGTGCTGGCGAAAAACCATGGACTGCTGTGGCTGCTGCAAACCCCGCTGCAACAGGACTACCGCATCACCGCCCAGGGCATCGCCCGGCGGGATGGCAACGCCTGGCAGATGCTGCCGAACAAGAGCGCCGGCGCCGAGCAGAACCGCTTGTTCCTGGCGGTATTGCAGGGAGACAGCACAGGCCTGCAACGGGATTTCGAACTGAGCCTGTCGGGCGAGCCGCAACAATGGAAGCTCACCCTGACCCCGCGCTCGGTGCTGCTCAAGCAGGTTTTCAACCAGATCAACATCGACGGCGGCGAACTGGTGCAGCGCATCGAACTGCTGGAAACCCAAGGCGACAGTACCGTGCTACGCATGCAGGACAGCAACAGCGCACAACCCTTGAGCGAAGCGGAGCAACATGATTTTGCCGAGTGAACGGATGCTGCCCCGGCTGTTCCTGATCCTGCTGCTGGCGGTGCTGGCGCTCGCCGGTTGGCAATGGCGCAACGGCGCGCCGTTGTCGGCCAATCTCATGGAGCTGGTGCCGGGCACGTCGCCCGATGCCCTGGAACTGATCGCCGAACAACGCATGCAGGAGCCGCTCAATCGCGAGATGCTGGTACTGGTCGGCCACACCGATCGCCAGCAGGCCATCGCCTTGGCGCAAACCCTCGGCGAGCAATGGCAGGCCAGCGGTCTGTTCGACAAGGTGCAGTGGACGTTGCAGGCCGACTTGCCGGCGCTGCGCACGCAATTGCTCAACGGGCGGCTGGCGATGCTCTCGGCGGCGGACCGGCAGCAATTGATCGAGCAGCCCCAGGCGTTCATCCAACAACGGGTGCAGGCCCTGTTCGACCCGTTCAGCGGCTTCAGCCTGGTGCCGAACCAGGACGACTGGCTGGGCCTGACCGGGCGCATCCAGAACAGCCAGCCACAACGCGGCGCGATCAAATTCGACATCGGCAGCGGTGCGTTGGTCGCCGATGCCGACGGTAAAAGCTGGGTGATGCTGCGGGCCCGCGCCCAGGGCAACGCCTTCGACATGAACCTGCCGCTGCAAGTGGCCGAGCTGCTGCAACGCAGCCGCGACCAGGCGAGCCAGGCCCAAGGTCAACTGCTGGCGGCGAGCGGCCTGCTGTACGCCGCCAGCGGCCAGCAACAGGCGTCGCGGGAAATCACCTGGGTCGGCGGTGGCGCGACCGTCGGCATCTTGCTGTTGCTGTTGCTGGCCTTCCGGCGCCTGCGAGTGTGGCTGGCGTTCGTGCCGGTGCTGGTGGGCGTGCTGTTCGGCGCGGTGGCCTGCGTGGCCTTGTTTGGCCGCATGCATGTCATGACCCTGGTCCTGGGTTCCAGCCTGATTGGCGTGGCCGTGGATTACCCGCTGCACTACCTGTCCAAGAGCTGGAGCCTGAAGCCATGGCGCAGCTGGCCGGCCTTGCGTCTGACCCTGCCGGGGCTGAGCCTGAGCCTTGTGACTACCTGTATTGGCTACCTGGCCCTGGCCTGGACGCCCTTTCCGGCCCTGACCCAGATCGCGATATTTTCCGCCGCTGGCCTGGTCGGCGCTTACCTGAGCGCCGTCTGCCTGCTACCGGCGCTGCTCAAGGGCGCAGAGTTGCGTCCCGCCCAATGGCCGCTCCAAGTCTGCCAATACCTGCTCAAGGCCCGCGAAGCCCTGCTGAAACGGGTACGCACGCCGGCCCTGCTGATGTTGTTGCTGATGTTCTGCGCGGGTGGGCTCTGGCACCTGACCCCGAAAAACGACATCCGCCAGTGGATCGGCACGCCCCAGCACCTGACCGACGAAGCCCGCGACATCGCGCGCATCACCGGTTTCCAGCCCACCAGCCAGTTCTTCCTGATCCGCGCCGACGATCAATCCCAACTGCTGGAGCGCCAGACCGCCCTCAACGAGCGGCTGGATCAGTTGATCGGCCTGGAAAAGCTCCAGGGCTACCTGTCGCTGAACCAACTGGTCAGCCCACCCGCCGAACAACAGAAAGTGCGTGAGGCCCTGGGGCGCTTGCCAGCCGTCTGGCAACCGCTACTGGACCTGGGCGTCCCGGTCGCTGCGCTGCAAGCGGAACTGGCGCAATTACAGGCCCTGCCGGTGACCGACATTGACGCCGCACTGGCAGGTCCGCTGGCCGAGCCGTATCGCACACTCTGGCTCGGACCAACAGCGCAAGGCGTCGCGGCGGTGGTCAGCTTGCAAGGTTTGAACGATGCGGCGCTGCTGCGGATACAGGCGGTGGATCTGCCAGGCGTACAACTGGTGGATCGCCTGGGCGACCTGAACCGGGTCTTCGCCGCCACGCAGGTCAGCGCCGCCGAGTTGAAACTGGCCTCCTGCGTGCTGATTGTGCTGGTGCTGATCTGGCCGTTTGGCGTCGGCGGCGCCTTGCGCATCGTGGCACTGCCGCTGCTGGCTGCGCTGTGCAGCCTGGCGAGCCTCGGCTGGCTGGGGCAGCCACTGACCTTGTTCAGCCTGTTCGGCCTGTTGCTGGTGACGGCCATCGGCGTCGACTACGCGATCCTGATGCGCGAACAGATCGGCGGTGCCGCCGTGAGCCTGCTGGGCACGTTCCTGGCGGCGGTCACCACCTGGCTGTCGTTCGGCCTGCTGGCGCTGTCCAGCACACCGGCGGTGAGTAACTTCGGCCTGGCGGTGAGCCTGGGGCTGGCCTTCAGCTTCATGTTGGCGCCCTGGGCCGGACAACAAGCCCACGCGGCGACGGTCGCGGAGCCCGCCCAATGATGACCCTGCTGTTCTGGCTCATGGCCCTGGGGCTGTTCGCAGTTGCCACACGCCTGGGCGCTCGCTTCGGGTTGATCCCGATTGTCAGCCAGTTGTTGCTGGCGACCTTCGGCCTGCCGCTGCTGATGTATTTCTGGATCGAGCCGGGCTGGCAGCTCAGCGGCGCGCAATTGGTGTCGCCGGTGTGGCTGAAGAACCTCTACAGCCTCGCGTTCGCGCTGTTGCTGGGGCATATCCTCAGCGACGTGATCGACCTGCGCCTGGACCGCCAGAGCGTGAAAATCGCCCTGCCAAGCTTCGTCGTTCCGTTCGCCTGCGGTCTGGCGACAGCGTTCTGGTTGCTGCCGCCCCAGCCCTGGATCAGCTCCCTGGCGGTGGGACTGCTGTTTGCGATCACAGCGATCCCTGTGCTGTATCTGTATCTGCGTCACATCGATTACCCACCCGCCGCCACTCGGCGACTGGTGCAAACGGCGATCCTGATCGACCTGGCCTGCTGGAGCCTGTTCGGCCTGGCCCAGGGCAGTCTCCACCTGGGCAGCCTGCTGTTGCCGATGGCCGGCGCCTGCGTGCCGCTGCTGTTGCGCCTGGTTGGCCTGCGCCAGCCGTTGCTGTACAGCGGCGTGTTTTTTGCCCTGCTGGTGGTGGCCGAACACTACCGGCTCAATGCACTGATCGTCGGCATCGGCTATCTGCTGTGCATGGCCGCGCTCAAAGTGCCCTTGAGGCTGCCGTTCAATATCGCCTGGATGCAGGGTTTGCAGACGTACCTGGCGATCCCGCTGATTCTCACGTTCGGCATTGTGCAGATCGACGTCCACAGCGCCATGAGCAGCCTCGACTGGGTGCAATTGACGGCGTTGCTGCTGTTGCCCATTGCCAGCAAACTATTGGGCAACTGGCTGGGCCTGGGTTGGGCCGCCGCGTCATTCGCCGGCGCCAGTCGCTGGCGCGAAAGTATCCTGCTGAACATTCGCGGCTTGAGTGAAATCGTGTTCCTCAATCTGCTCTTGCAACAACAGCTCATCAGCCCCGCGTTGTATTTCACGCTGATGCTGATGGGGCTGATCGCCACATTGCTGCCGGCCGTGACCGGTTTGCACAGTATTCCCTCGATTGCCGTCCCGGCCAGGAGCTCCAGTGCCAACAGTTGAAATGGAACGTCGACAGGTCGTCATCATTGGCGCAGGCCCTTCCGGCGCCATCGCCGCCGCGCTGCTCAAGCGCAAGGGCCATGAGGTGCTGGTCATCGAGCGCCAGCATTTCCCCCGGTTCTCCATCGGTGAGAGCCTGTTGTCCCATTGCCTGGATTTCGTCGAAGAAGCCGGCATGCTCGACGCGGTGAATGCCGCCGGGTTCCAGCGCAAGAACGGCGCCGCGTTTGCCTGGGGCGAGCGCTACAGCGCCTTCGATTTCGGCGATACCTTCAGCAACGGCAAGCCCACGACCTTCCAGGTGCAACGCGCCGACTTCGACAAGTTGCTGGCCGACCAGGCCGCCCTGCAAGGCGTGGAGATCCGCTACGGCCAAGCGATCACCAGCGCCGACTTCAGCCTCGCCAAACCACAACTGGGCGTGCAGCGCGAAGATGGCAGCGAGTACTGTGTCGAGGCCGACTTCGTGCTCGATGCCAGCGGCTATGGCCGAGTCCTGCCGCGCCTGCTGGACCTCGAAGCCCCGTCGAATTTCCCGGTGCGCCAAGCAGTGTTCACGCACATCGAGGATCGCATCGACGCCCCAGCGTTCGATCGAGAAAAGATTCTGATCACCACCCACCCGAGCAAGCGCGACGTGTGGTTCTGGACCATTCCGTTCAGCGGCGGGCGCTGCTCGGTGGGCGTGGTCGCGGCGGCGGAACATTTCGCCGGCCGCACCGACGATCTCGATGCCTGCCTGCGCGGTTTCATCGACGAAACCCCAAGCCTGGCCGGCGTGTTGAAGAATGCCGTGTGGGACACCCCGGCGCGGACCATCGGCGGCTACTCGGCCAACGTCAAGACCCTGCACGGCCCAGGCTTCGCCCTGCTGGGCAACGCTGCGGAATTTCTCGACCCGGTGTTCTCCTCCGGCGTGACCATTGCCATGCGTTCGGCGAGCATGGCCGCCGACGTGCTCCACCGTCAGTTGCAAGGTGAGAGCGTGGATTGGCAAAGCGAGTTCGCCGAGCCGCTCAAGCGCGGCGTCGACACCTTCCGCTGCTATGTCGAGGGCTGGTACGCCGGCACCTTCCAGGACGTGATTTTCTACACCGAAGGCTCGGACGACATCCGCCGCATGATCAGCTCGATCCTGGCCGGCTACGCTTGGGATCAGCGCAACCCGTTCGTCAGCGAACCCAAGCGGCGCCTGCGCATGCTCTCGGAAATCTGCGCGAGCCCGGCGCCATGAGTCAGCAACCATGAGCTACTTGAGCGACAACTACGTCGAAGAAACCCGCTTCGGTTTCTGGTTCCTGCGCAGCCACACCTGGCAGCACCATGTGTTGCGCGTGGCGATCAACGACCTGCGCAGCCTGTTCAGCACCCCGCTGCCGAGCAACCCGGTACTGCTGGATGCCGGCTGCGGCCAGGGCAAATCATTCCAGTACCTGCGCCAGGTGTTCGCGCCACACCACCTGATCGGCGTGGATGCCGACCCCCACAGCCTGGACCTGAGCCGGGAGGAGGCCGCGCGCCAGGGCATGACCGTGGAGCTGATCGGCAGCGACTGCGCGACATTGGCAGTGCCGGATGCCAGCGTCGACCTGCTGTTCTGCCACCAGACCTTCCATCACCTGGTGGAGCAGGAAAAAGCCCTCGCCGAGTTCTACCGCGTACTCAAGCCTGGTGGTTACCTGATGTTCGCCGAATCCACCGAGGCCTACATCGATACCTGGGTGATCCGCTGGCTGTTCCGCCATCCCATGCACGTGCAGAAAAGTGCCGCGCAGTACCTGGAGATGATCCGTGGGCAGGGTTTCCAGTTCGAAGCCCGCAACGTGTCCTATCCGTACCTGTGGTGGAGCCGCGCCAAGGACTTCGGCTTGCTGGAGCGTTTTGGCCTGCGCCGGGCCAAACCGTTCGGCGAGCGAGAGGAAACCCTGGTCAATGTGGTGGCGCGCAAGCCCGTCGAAGGGGCCATCGGATGATTCGAGCCCTGCTTATCGGCTGCCTGTTGCTGCTCAGTGCCTGCGCCAGCCATGCGCCGCTGCCCGAGCGCACGCCAACCCTGGCCTTGCCGATGCAACTGCACATCGAGCGGACCCTGGTCGGCCAACGCCAGGACTGGTTGCTGGTGATCCAGCGCGAAGACACCGGCATCCGTTGGTCGATGATGGACCCGCTGGGCATTCCCGTGGCCCGCCAGCGCCTGGTCGCAGGTCAGTGGCAGGCCGACGGTCTGCTGCCGCCCAATGCCGAGGCCCGGGAGTTGTTCGCCGCGCTGTTGTTCGCCCTGACCCCCGAAGCCGAACTGCCGGACAACTACCCGGCCGCCCGGCAACAGGCGTCGCAACGGACCCTCGATAGTCGCTGGCAGGTGCGCTACACGCAGCCGCTGGATTTTGAGATGAGCCTGCCCCAGGGCCCCCGCTACCGCATCACACCGTTGACCGAGAACGCCCCATGACCGCCTATTTGAATGCCCTCGGGGTGATCTGTGCCCTGGGCCGCGACAAGCCCAGCGTCGCGCGCAACCTGTTTGCCGGCGACTGCTCGGGCGTGCGTATCAAGGACGGCTGGGTCGCCGAACGTGCGTTGCCGGTTGCCGCGGTGCCGGGTGAACTCGCCCCCATCCCCCCAACCCTGTTGGCGCACCGCAGCCGCAACAATCAACTGCTGTTGGAAGCCGGGCTGCAGATTCGCGCCGAGATCGACCAGGCCATCCAGGCCTACGGTCGCGCCCGCATCGGCATCGTGTTGGGCACCAGCACTTCGGGGATCGACGAGGCCAGCCAGGGCATTGCCCATTACCTGCGCGAGCAACACTTCCCCGACGGCTACGACTACCAGCAACAGGAACTCAGCGCGCCGGCCAACTTTCTTTCCGACTGGCTCGGCCTGAGCGGCCCGTCCTACGTGATTTCCACGGCCTGCACCTCCAGCGCCCGCGCCTTGATGAGCGCCCGGCGCCTGCTGGACCTGGGCCTGTGCGATGCCGTGCTGTGCGGTGGCGTGGACAGCCTGTGCAAACTGACCCTCAACGGTTTTTCGGCCCTGGAAGCGGTGTCGAACGAACGCTGCAATCCGTTTTCGGTGAACCGCAGCGGCATCAACATTGGCGAAGCAGCCGTGCTGTTTCTCATGAGCAAGACGCCAGGCGACGGGACACCGATTGCCTTGCTCGGCGACGGCGCCAGTTCCGATGCCCACCATATTTCCGCCCCTGAACCCAGTGGTCGCGGCGCCCGCCAGGCCATGGAAAAAGCCCTGCGTTGCGCCGGCCTCGAGGCCAGCCAGATCGACTACCTGAACCTGCATGGCACCGCCACGCAGCACAATGACGCCATGGAAAGCCAGGCGGTGGCCGGGCTGTTTCCGGCGGGCGTGCCCTGCTCGTCCACCAAGCCCATGACCGGCCATACCCTCGGCGCGGCAGGGGCGCTGGAAGCGGCGTTCTGCTGGTTGGCCCTGAGCTCGGAGAATACCGTCCTGGCCCTGCCGCCGCATGTCTGGGACGGCCAGGCCGATCCGGCCCTGCCGGCGCTGAACTGGGTCACCGCCGGCACCCACCTGAGCCCGGCCACCCCGCGCTGCCTGATGAGCAATTCATTTGCATTCGGTGGCAACAACGTCAGCCTGATTATCGGAGACGCCCCATGATTGACTGGCCGCTCGCCGAACTGCTGCCTCATGCCGGCGACATGATTCTCATCGACCGGATCCTGTCGTTCGATGACGAACAGATCCATACCCACGCCACCGTCAAGCCCGGCGGCTTGTTCAGCCGCGACGATGGCACGCTGCCGGCCTGGGTCGGCATCGAGCTGATGGCGCAAAGCGTCGCGGCCTTTGCCGGTTGCCATGCACGCCAACGGGGTGATGCCGTGGCCCTGGGCTTTTTGCTCGGCACCCGCAAGTTCGAATGCAATGTCGAGTGTTTTCCCGTCGGCGTCGAGCTGACCATCCACGGCGTGCGCTCCCTGGAAGACGACAACGGCATGGGCGTGTTCGAATGCCACATCCACGCCCCCGGCATCCATGCCACGGCCCGGCTCAACGTATTCCGTCCGCCCCAGGCCGCCCATTACCTTCATGAACCATCCGCAACAGGAAACCCGTCATGACTGAATCCGTACTGGTCACCGGCTCCAGCCGTGGCATCGGCCGCGCCATCGCCCTGCGCCTGGCCCAGGCCGGGCACGACATCGTGCTGCACTGCCGTAGCGGCCGCGCCGAGGCCGAGACGGTCCAGGCGCAAATCCAGGCCCTGGGCCGCAACGCCCGGGTGCTGCAATTCGACGTGGCCGACCGTGCCGCGTGCAAGGCCATTCTCGAAGCCGATGTCGAAACCCACGGTGCCTATTACGGTGTGGTGCTCAACGCCGGCCTGACCCGTGATGGTGCCTTCCCAGCCCTTAGCGAAGACGACTGGGATGTGGTGATGCGCACTAACCTCGACGGTTTCTATAACGTGCTGCACCCGGTGATGATGCCGATGATCCGTCGTCGCGCCGCCGGAAGGATCGTCTGCATCACCTCGGTTTCGGGGCTGATCGGCAATCGCGGCCAGGTCAACTACAGTGCGTCGAAGGCTGGTTTGATCGGCGCGGCCAAGGCGTTGGCAATCGAGTTGGGCAAGCGCAAGATCACCGTCAATTGCGTCGCGCCCGGGCTGATCGATACCGCCATGCTCGATGAAAACGTCCCGGTGGAGGAACTGATGAAAATGATCCCCGCCCAGCGCATGGGCACCCCGGAAGAAGTGGCGGGTGCGGTAAATTTCCTGATGTCGGCCGAAGCCGGCTACATCACCCGGCAGGTCCTGGCCGTCAATGGAGGCTTGTGCTGATGAAGCGCGTCGTCGTTACCGGCATGGCCGGCATCACCTCCATCGGCAGCGACTGGGACACCATCGCCGCCAACTTCGCCGCCAACCGCAGCGGCATCCGGCGCATGGATGAGTGGGACCGTTTCACCGAACTGAACACCCGCCTGGCCGGTCCCATCGACGACTTCCAGGTCCCGGCCCACTGGACCCGCAAGCAACTGCGCAGCATGGGCCGGGTTTCGCGCCTGGCGGTCGCGTCGGCGGAACAGGCCCTGGCCGACGCCGGCCTGCTGGGCGACGAGTCGATCACAGACGGGCGCATGGGCGTGTCTTGCGGTTCGTCCACCGGCAGCACCGACGAGATCAAGGCCTTTGGCAACATGCTGCTCAACAGCGTGGCCGAAGGGCTGAACGCCAACTCCTACGTGCGGATGATGCCCCACACCACGGCGGCCAATATCAGCATCTTCTTCGGCCTGACCGGGCGCCTGATCCCCACCTCCAGCGCCTGCACCAGCGGCAGCCATGGCATCGGCTATGCCTACGAGGCCATCAAGTTCGGGCGCCTGCCATTGATGCTCGCCGGTGGCGCCGAAGAGTTGTGCCCGACCGAAGCGATGGTGTTCGATGCGCTCTACGCCACCAGCCTGAAAAACGAAGCACCGCAAACCAGCCCGCGCCCCTACGACAAGGACCGCGATGGCCTGGTGATCGGCGAAGGCGCCGGCATGCTGGTGCTCGAAGAACTGGAACATGCCCTGGCACGCGGTGCGCGGATCCATGCCGAAATTGTCGGCTTTGGCAGCAACGCCGACGGCCAGCATGCCACCCGCCCAGAACTGGTCACCATGCGCCGAGCCATGGAACTGGCCCTGGAAGACGCAGGCCTCAGTCCCTCAGCCATTGGCTACGTCAACGGCCACGGCACCGCCACCGAACAGGGCGACATTGCCGAAACCCTGGCCACCAGCAGCCTGTTTGGCGAACACATGCCCATCAGCTCACAGAAGAGTTTCCTGGGCCATACCCTGGGTGCCTGCGGGGCGCTGGAGTCTTGGTTCAGCATCGAAATGATGAACCGCGACCTCTACGTGCACACCTTCAACCTCGATGAGGTTGATCCCCAATGCGGCAAGCTCGATTACCTGCGTAACGAGTTCAGGTCGATGAGCAACGAATACGTGATGAACAACAACTTCGCCTTTGGTGGGGTCAACACCTCGCTGATTTTCCGCCGCTGGCACTGAATCGGATTCAAAACCCTGTTGCCCCTCGTCAAGGAGACCACGATGTCGTTGAAGAAAATCGCTGTGACCACCGCCCTCTTGCTCAGCACCCTGCCAAGCCTCAGCCAGGCCCGTGATACCGCGCTGTTCCTGCCGTTCGACAAAGTCGTGGCCGAAGCCATCCGCACCGGCAAGATCGACGGCAGCGTGAAGTTCTACCTGGCCGGCAATAAACCGGCCGGCAACGTCACCGTCGTCAGCCCGGGTGCCGTGACCAACAAGAAAACCAACGCGTTCAACAAGTCCGATGAAGTCGCCTGCGAATGGGTGCTGCAATCGGCCCTGATCAGCCTGCACCAAGCCGCCAAGAACGCCGGCGCCAACGCCGTCACCAACATTGTCAGCTTCTACAAGAGCAACGAACGCAAGGACCCGACCACCTATGAATGCCACGCCGGCGCGATCATGGCGGGCGTTGCGTTGAAGGGAGATTTGGCGAAGGTGCAATAAGCCCGGAACGGCTGTGGCACCGATCCACCGCAATCGCGAGCAAGCTCGCTCCCACAGTGGATCTATGCTGTACGCTCATTGGATGTTCTCCTTCACCTCACCCGAGCGCAAGTAATGAACATCCGCCAGTTTGAGAGCGGGCAAAAAGTCTTCTGCCATCGGCACGCCTTCACGCACGATGATCAGAAAACGTCTCTGAAGCGTATTGATGATCTCGTCGCCATTGCTCAAACGGCTGCCGACCAGGGCGATATGACTGTTGGCTGCCCCCGCGGCGGTTACGATCCGCGCGGTACTGCCATCGGCATACACAACCTGGTCACCTTTCCGCGCGGCTCGTACTTTCCAGCCATTATCCAAGGTGAACGTCAACGACGATGACACTTGCTGGACCGTTGCGCCGTTACGGGTCTGGCTGCCCTCGGTGGCCACTCGGTAAATAGCGATTGGGGGATGAGCTTTGACGAATGCTTTTTGTCGATTGATAAATGTGATGACTTTTTCGTCAACACCATCGAGTTGCTGTTGCGCCAAGTACAGATCGTCCAAATGACGGAGATAGTCACAGGAGACTTCGTTGGTGTAGGGGGCGTACAAAGATGAGTGCATTTCCAAGGCCTTATTCACGGGCTTCAGGCGGGTCCCCTTTCCGCCGGGAAAGAGCACTGAGCCAGACAATTCGGAATGATGAATAAAACGTTGCAACACAGGCGAATCGCAACCCCAACATCGTGGGCATCTGGAGCGAATAGGAAACATCGCAACTAGAAACGTGACTTTTCCTACAGCCAACAGAAGTCCTGTGCAAGTTCCGCCCTGCTTTTTTTCACCTGCAACTGCTCTGCCGGGGCTCAATCGGAACAATTGCCGTTTGTCGGAACTGTCAACTTCGACAGTATCGATGACATGCGGAAAACCACAAGCTCTAAACGCCTTAAAAACACCTTAGAAGTTAACGCTCGATAAACAGTTCGCCGTTACTTATGAGCTGCACGGCGTAGCTCATGAAATTAACTCGGCTCCCAAAATGGACAAGAAAATGATGGACACAATAGCCTGGTCGGGCGCCATCGCCTTATCTTCTCGACACCAGGCCACATCGCCTTCTGTAGAACAAAATATCGTTGTAGGGGGGGCATCGTTCACACGGGCCTACGTGTACGTGAACGGCATCCGCATGCACTATCTTATAAGCGGTGATGGCGCAAACCCTGTGTTGCTGGTGCATGGGTTCCCGGGAAGCTGGCGCAATTGGACGGTATTGATGGGGCCATTGGTGCGTGCCGGTTATACGCCTATCGTTCCTGATTATCGCGGTGCTGGGGAAACCGATATTTCAGAAAGCGGCTATGATAAAAAAAATATGGCGCATGACCTGCACGAGCTGGTCACCCACCTGAATATCAAACAGGTTGATATTGTCGGCCATGACATGGGCTTAATGATTGCCTATGCCTACGGAGCCCTTTATCCCGATGAAACCAAACGTATTATCCTGATGGACGGATTCATTCCTGGCATCCCAGGGTGGGAAACGGCTTATAACGGAGACCCGCAAGCCCGCATTGCCAGCAAGTGGCATTTCCGCTTCTTTGGCAAGACAGCTCTCAGCATGATCCAAGGTCAGGAAAAAACTTACCTGGACATGTTTTTTGACGACTTTGTATTCCCCGGCAACGACACAATGCCGGACGAGGTGCGTGTGGCTTTGGTGAAAGATTATTCCCAGCCCGGACGCATGGAGGCAGCCTTCAAGCTTTATTCAGCCTGGATAGAGCATGATGTGGGTGATAATCAAGCATACGCCAACAATAAACTGACAGTGCCTGTGCTCACTATCGGCGGGGACCATTCGAGAGGAAGTACCCTGGCCGAGCAAGTCAAATGTATCACCACGCAACCGTACTCTTTTATATTGCACAACACCGGACATTGGGTACTGGAAGAAAGAACACAGGCAACCTGCGAGGCGATCCTGGTATTTCTGCGTGATAAAACATGACCGTTAGCATGCCCCGTCAAGGCGCATCGCGAACAGTCTCGCTGCCACATCGATTATGTATCCACAACACCGGTACACCGCCTGTCGCCGCTCCATGCGGTATCTATATACCGCCCCCTCTTCGCGCACCTTCAATAGGTTGTTCCTTCCGAAAAACTTTCAGGAAGAGAACATGCTGGAGAACACCCCCTTACAAACCGCTAGCGCCCTGCTGATACACCAACTCAATGCCTCGCAGCAGCAGATGATCCGTCTGAACGATGCCGTTCCGCGCGCCTCGGAAGTGGCTGCGCGGCACTTGGATGATGGGTTCAGGCAAGCCTTCCCCACGCTGGTGAACAAGCTGGCCGTCAAAGAAATACGCGTGTGCCGACTGCAAGATGAAGCCGTCCCCCCAACTGAACGCGCAGCCAACGAGCCGGCGTTTAAAAAGGTGGCGCAAACAGTCCCCCTCGACACGCTCTTCTGGCGTGCGGTGGCAGGAAAGATCAATGCCCACGAGTTCTTCGACGATTTGGGCAATATAGACATCGTCACCGAGCTGAACAGCGTCACGGAGATGCCGGCAGCCCTGAATAGCCGTGACGCCAAGCAAGCAATCAAGCAACTGATAAGCGTCACCCCAACGTCGTATGAACAAATGCTGGCGCGGGCACTGGACAACTTCTGGGACACCCCGCCCGACGTTAGCCAGGACCGCAGCGTCAGCCAATGGCTGGCCGATGAATTCGGTAGGCAACTCAAGGCACAGGCCGATCTCCACCAACTGGATGGAACCCTGAGCCCGCCACTGCACAAGGCGCTGACGGAACATGCACTGTCGGCACCGGACGCAACGTCTCGCGCCAGGCTGGCGGAGCGTGACCGGCCCGGGGTCTACAGCCTCAGTATCACCCCCGAAGGATGGGGGTTCAGCGTGCCGGTGTCAGGCGCTGTTGCACTGACCCGACATGACAATACCGACTACCCGGCAAGCGCGGTGCTGTACAGCTTGGGCAAGCCGCTGGAAGTGTACGCGGACCTGACGGCGCTGAAGGCCAGCCTGGAGGCCGACGATAACGTTCAGTATGACGTGACAATCGCCCCCATCGCCGGGGACTTCCTTGCCTACCTGGTTATGGATCTGCGAGCGGCGCAAAAAACCGCCGTGAGCGACGTATTGCTGAACGGGCCGGGAGATGATGAGGAAATCAGCGCCTGGATCGCCAGGCTGGATATCGCGGCGAACCTCAAGGACCAGCTGGACCTGGCGGGCGCCATGGACGAGCGCGCGCTACGGCTCTACCAGAAAAAACTGGACGACTGGCTGCACGCCAACCCGAACGTGATCGGCAGCGACCGCGTGGCCTGGTGGAACGCGCTGCAGGACCTGCAGATAACCCTGGCGGATACCCCACCCCCGCCAGATCCCGTGATGCTGGCGTCCCCTGACGCCCTCCAGGACCGGACCCGCACGTTGCTCGCCGGCTTCATCAAGGACAAATACGCCCCGGTCGATCCTGACCAGGTATCCCTGTGCATCCGCAAGCAGACCATCGACTCGCACGCGCCCACGGGCGAGTCACCGTTCGGGTCCGGGGTGTCGCTAGGCAGTGCGAAGGCGATATTCGACGATTGCCGTTCCATGACGCAGTGGGCAATGTCCAACCTGACACCGGACGAACGCAACGCTTCCCACCACACCGAAGAGGGGCCGCTCAGCTTTGCGCAGATCGTGGAGATCATTGAAAGGGCAAATGTGGGTGCCCGTATCCCGCCCGCGTTGCTGCTTGCGGCCCGGGAGCGCCAGGCACAATGGATGGCTCTGAAAGCCAAACAAATGCGGGCGCAGGCGTGGGCCGCGCATATATCGGGAGACTTTACACACGATAAGGACAACACCGGCCTGAACCTGGTGCTGGCGGCGTTGGACAGCGCAATGCCTGAGGCGCGCCGCAAGGTCAACGGGCACGAGGTGGTGGTGCGGCAGATCCAGTGGGGCGACAGTGTGCTGAAAGAGCTGCTGGCCTTTGGCGTCAGGAAACTATCCAGCCGGCCTTCATTGACGCTGTACACGCCGGGTGCGCCGGACGGAAAAGTGTTCAGGGACATCCACGCAGGAAGCGAAAGGGAGCTGGAAGCGGTCCTGGTCAAGACACTCATCAGCACGCTGGAAATGACCCGCTGGCTGATTTCCCAACTGCCGCTGATGGAACAAGCCGATCAGCTTGCCAGCCTGGTGCCGGCCGCGGAAAACCTGACGCTCAACGAGAAGATAAAGAAAGTCACGCAGTCCACCTTCTCATGGATCAAGCATCGGGTTCAGGATGATTTCGCCTTGAAGGTCGCCTCCCCCGTGGTCAAAGGCGACCTGCTCAAAGCACTGCACGAAACGCAGATCAGCCACGCGCTCAAGACGGCTGACGCACTGATGGTAACGAACGCCGAGCGCGACAGCGCAGCGGCCCAGGAAGGGCGCAGGAATGGCGTCACCTTGCTGGCGGGTGCGATGGCCATGTTCTACGCGGGCCGCCTGGGCGGGGTACTGGGCCGTGCGATCCTGCCGACAATGGCCGGGGGCGCCGCGGTGTCGGCCATAAAAGACGAGGGTGGCAGCTTCAGCCAGTGGGCCAGTGATTTCATCAGCGGGCTGGGTGAGGTCGTGGCAGAGGCCGGGCAGGACCTGATCATGGCGCGCGCGGCACGACGCCGGGACAAGACCCGCCCGGAGCTGTCTTCCCTGCCCCGTATGCCCGACCCCGAGCTAGGCCCTTTTCTCCTGAAAGGTTTTGACAGCAAAGGGCTCGTCCCCGAGGGTCGCAACCTGTACAGGGACGCGTCCGGCCAAGCCTATTTGAAGATGGGGCATGACTACTGCAAAACCGCGATCCAGGAAAGCCTGCGGATTATCTACGCGCCCAACAATCGTACCCATCAACGGACGGTGACGTGGAAAAACGGTCGCTGGCACATCGAAGAACCGCAACGCCTGCTCGGTGGCGGAGTCCTGCATAGTCTGTTCAGTCGGGCCCCGGAAACTGCGCAACAGAAAACCTATAACGCCTTGGTGGAGGGCATCCTGGTCGACCATCACTGGCCTTCTCGACAGGTGGTGAATACGGTAAAGAAGGTCATCCACTCGATGCCCGAGGAGCTGGCCGAACGCACCTTGCGCGAGAGCATGAATGACATCGACGCGCCCGATATAGACACTTACCTTTCACGAATCAACCAGATCAACAAGGGCCTCCACGGCCTCGGGCAACATAAGAAGCCCCACGAAAGCCTGCTGTACAAATTCAACGTATGGCAGGCCGTCGACTACTGCACCCGAGACATCGACTCCCAGGTAAAGGGGATCCAGCTGACGGCCGCGCAAAAAATAAAAGTTTTCGACATGACCCTGCCACTCAAGAAGGAGCTTTTCGACAACGAAGGCAACTTCAAGATGATGATGTCCTCCTTGCCAGACAACCTCACCGGCGCATTATTCATCACCATCGTCCCCGAACAGGGAAAGAAGAAAGCCGCCATGACCAAGATACAGGACGATATTCATGAGGTGGTCAAAGTCGCGGAAAAGCGCGTCTGGGAGGACCTGGGCGTCCGGTTTTCAGGAGAAGGTCCCGAGGTAGAGGCTGCCAGGGAGGACTATAAAACGAACCCTGCAAACTTCGCGGAGTACAAAAAGAAAAAGCTCGGCGCGTTCCGGGACGAGATGAAAAAAAGACACAAACCCGGGCTCCTGACGGAAATCCGCAACAACAAGATTCCTTACGTCATCGCCAACAAGGGCAAGTCGCAGCGCAAGACGTTACTGGTCACCGGAGAGGACATTACCAACTTCGCAAAAAATCTCTCGAACTACGACGCGTTTGATATCGAGGTCGTGACCCAAGTCCCGACGAAGAAGGTCACTGGCACATCACCTACCACCAGCACTTCACCAGTACTGGGGGAAGCATCCACCGCAATAGACAAGTTTACGGTGACTCTCAGCACGCTGGCTGAAACACAGATGTCCTATGACAACTTTCCCGAAGCGGCCCGAGCCAAGATCAACGAAATCATGGATGACATTCGAGCCGGCAGGGCCACGACAAAACGAATCAACAAATATTACTGGTACGACATGGCCCAGCTATCCCCCGGTGGCGGCAGAAGCGCATGGCGCGCCGCGTTCGAACGCAAGGGCGATACCTGGATACTCCAGGGTTTTTATGATTACCACGCCAATAAACCTGCGACGGTCTGGTAAGGCCAAGTGAAAAAATAAAGGATCGAGGTGAGTACCGCCTGCCACGGCAAGCGCCGCCGCGCACGGACAATTCCAATTGGCGAGGATTCTCCGGGTGTGCGGCACCCGCCGTGGCAGCGATCTTCTAGCGGCTTCACTTGCGACTGAAAAACCAAATAGAGAAAGCGGAGCACGTAAATTCGGAAACTTCCCACAACAAGGTGTTGAACTTCGGGCTAGGGTCACTCCTTCAGCACCTATTGGGACAGGTCCAAATGAATGAAATGACAAAAAAAGCAGTCATCGTTTTCAGCGGCGGCCAGGATTCGACTACCTGCCTGATTCACGCCTTACCCCGGTACGACGAAGTTCATTGCATCACGTTCGACTACGGCCAGCGCCATCGTCAAGAAATCGAAGTGGCGCAACAACTCTGCAAGGCCCTTGGCGTGACCGTTCATAAAATACTGGACACCACCCTGCTCAACGAACTGGCCATCAGCAGCCTCACCCGCGACAACATTCCAGTGCCCGCGGCCAACAGCGATGGAGATGGCCTGCCCAGCACCTTCGTGCCTGGGCGCAACATTCTGTTTTTGACCCTGGCGTCTATCTATGCGTATCAGGTGGGTGCAAAAACTCTTATCACCGGTGTGTGTGAAACCGACTTCTCGGGCTATCCGGACTGCCGCGATGCGTTCGTGAAGGCGCTGAACAACGCCATTGAACTGGGCATGGACTATCCCTTGCGCATCGAGACGCCCTTGATGTGGCTGAACAAAGCCCAAACCTGGGCGCTGGCTGATTATCACGGGTGGTTGGAGTTCATCGATCAACAGACACTGACATGCTACAACGGCATCAAGGGCAGAGGCTGCGGTGACTGCGCCGCCTGTCATCTGCGCGCAAAGGGCCTGAGCCACTACCTTGAAAACCGGGTGGAGATCATGAACAGCCTGAAGACAAAACTGGATTTATAGGCACAACGCTCGAAGGGTAATGGGCTATGAGGCAATAGCCCATTGAACTCTTATGCAGGCTGGGCACCGGTTACATACTTCCTAAACAACGCCCTGGCGCCATAGGCGGGTAGTACATTAAAAACAGCAAAACACATTTTTCACCTAAGGCAATCGATACACCCGTGGCGAGGGAGCTTGCTCCCGCTGGGCCGGGAAGCGGCCCCAAAACCTGCCAAATGCGGAGCATCAGACACACCGCACCCGCCGGTTTACGACTGCTTCGCAGCCGAGCGGGAGCAAGCTCCCTCGCCACAGGTCCATCACTTTTCTCATGACCAGCATTAGCCTTGCGGCGCCCCTTCACATATAGGCAAGTTTTTTATTCATCACGCCGACCTGTGGGTGTCTATATTTTCAGTCAACAACTCCACAAACCCCTTCGCCATCGGCGAACGCTGGTCCTTGCGCTGCACCAGCCACACCGCTGACACCGCCGCCGGATCGAGCAGCGGCCGGTAGACCACGCCATCGATTCGCATGCGTTGGTAAGACGCTGGCAAGACCGAAACGCCCAGGCCTGCCGCCACCAGGCCGATGATGGTCATGGCTTCGCCGGCTTCCTGGGCGAAGTGCGGGCTGAAGCCGGCGTCGCGGGCCAGGTTCAGGAGTTGCGCGTACAGGCCGCTGCCGTAGCTGCGCGGGAAGAACACGAACGGTTCCTGGGCCAACGCCGAGAGAAACAGGCCTTCTTCGTTGCCCTGGGCCAGCGGATGTTTGGCGCTGAGCACGGCCACCAGCGGTTCGCGGCTGAGTTCGATTTCCCTCAAGGCGTCGGGCAGTGGCAACGGACGCATGATGCCCACCTCGATTACCTCGTCCACCAGCGCATCGGCCACTTGGGTGCTGCTCATTTCCCGCAGGTTCAGGTGCACCGCGGGAAAGCGCTGGCGGAACGAGAAGATCGCTTGGGGAATGGTGGAGTTGAACGGTGCCGAAGAGGTGAAGCCGATTTTCAGTTCTCCCAGTTCCCCCAGTTGGGCACGACGGGCTACGTCGGCGGCCTTATCGACCTGGACCAAAACCCGTCGCGCCTCCTCGAGAAACAGTCGACCGGCCTCGCTCAGCTCGACCCGACGATTGGTACGCTCGAACAACCGCGCCCCGATCTCCTGTTCCAGGGCCTGGATCTGCTGGCTCAAGGGCGGTTGGGAGATACCCAGGGCCAAGGCGGCGCGGCCGAAATGCAGTTCTTCGGCAACGGCGATGAAGTAACGCAGGTGGCGCAATTCCATGGGCAATCCAATAGGTCGTAAAACGTCTTAAACAGGTCGAACAATATATTGGATAGAAACGTTAGCCGGCTATATGCTTTTTTCATTGCCTGCCTGGCCGTGCTCGTTCGAGGTTCAACGTGAAAACTGCTGTTGCTCCACTGGCCCATGAAATACCACCTCGTGTGCAAGATGAGGTCGTCGCCGAACTGAAGGACATCTACATCGAAAAAGGCACGCCGATGTTCATGCGCACGGTGCTGGCACTGTTCAGCGGCGGCTTTGCAACGTTCGCCCTGTTGTATTGCGTGCAACCGATGATGCCGCTGTTGTCCACGGAGTTCTCCATCAATGCGGCGCAGAGCAGCCTGATCCTGTCGGTCGCGACCGGCTTGCTCGCCATCGGTCTGTTGATCACCGGCCCGATTTCCGACCGCATTGGTCGCAAGCCAGTGATGGTCGCGGCGCTGTTCGCCGCATCGGTGTGCACGATCGCCAGTGCCATGATGCCGACCTGGCACGGCGTGCTGCTGCTACGCGCCCTGGTGGGGCTGTCTTTGAGCGGCTTGGCTGCAGTCGCGATGACCTACCTGAGCGAAGAAATCCATCCCAAGCACATCGGCCTGGCGATGGGGCTGTACATCGCCGGCAACGCCATCGGCGGGATGTGCGGGCGCCTGATCACCGGGGTCTTGATCGACTTTGTCAGCTGGCACACCGCGATGCTGGTGATCGGTGGCCTGGCCTTGATCGCGGCGGCGGTGTTCTGGAGGATTCTCCCCGAGTCGCGCAACTTCCGTCCTCGCTCGCTGCACCCGCGTAGCCTGCTGGACGGTTTCATCATGCACTTTCGCGACGCCGGCTTGCCGCTGCTGTTTCTTGAGGCCTTCGTCTTGATGGGCGCGTTCGTCACCCTGTTCAACTACATCGGTTACCGCCTGCTGGCCGAGCCTTATCACTTGGATCAGGCCTTTGTCGGGTTGCTGTCGGTGGTGTACCTGTCGGGCATCTACAGCTCGGCAAAAATCGGCGCACTGGCGGACAAACTCGGCCGACGCAAAATGCTCTGGGCGACCATCGCGCTGATGCTGGCCGGCCTCGCGCTGACCATGGCCACGCCGTTGTGGTTGGTCGTGCTGGGCATGCTGGTGTTCACCTTCGGCTTCTTCGGCGCCCACTCGGTCGCCAGCAGTTGGATCGGCCGCCGCGCCCTCAAAGCCAAGGGCCAGGCGTCGTCGCTTTACCTGTTCAGCTATTACGCCGGATCGAGTGTCGCAGGTACGGCGGGCGGCGTGGCCTGGCATTTGGGCGGGTGGAACGGTGTCGGTCTGTTCATCGGCACCTTGCTGGTGGTGGCGTTGCTGGTGGCGGTGAAACTGGCGAAGTTACCGTTGTTGCCGGGGAATGTTCAGGTTTAGCCGTCACGAATTCACGACCCAAACCAGGGACAGAGCAAATACTTTGTGGCGAGGGAGCTTGCTCCCGCTGGGTGGCGCAGCCACCCCAGAACCAGACGCCGCGGAGCGACAGGTGAACCCTGCAAACCGCTTTACGACTGCTACGCAGTCGAGCGGGAGCAAGCTCCCTCGCCACAAAAACCCCCATGCTTCAGGCCAAATGGCTGTGTACTCGATCGCTCATTGACGCAACACCACCCGCGCCTCCAACACACTATTGCGTGCTTCCAGAGTCAACGACTGCAGCGTCGCGCCCTCCCGCTCTTGTTGATCCAGCCACTGGAGCAATTGATTGGCATCGCCACTGACGGCCAGTCGCAACGAATCGCCATCGACCTCCATTTCAGCTATTTCCAACCCCGTCGCGGCCGCACTGTCATTGACGCGCACCGACAAGGGCCGTGTGGCGGTGGTTAGATCCCGGGCGGGCTCGGCGCGCTGGATTCGTGCGTGCAGCTCGGCCTGTTGGCGGTACTGTCGCTCGGCGACATCCAGCCGTTGCCGGACAGGTTGCCAGATCGTTGTGTAGACCACGACCACCAGCAGCAGCCCGACAAGGCCCAGCAACAATTGTTGCTCACGGCGTGACAGCCTCCCCCAGGCCTGTATCAAGCTATTGAAGTTCATCAACTGTTCTCCAGGGTGAGGATGGCCTGCACGCGGTTGTTCTGCTTGCTGGCGCTGCCGAGGGTGACGGGCAGTCCGGTTTGCTGCCCCCGCTCGCGCAGTTGCTCAAGCTCGACGAAACTGGTGGCGGTGAGCTGGATTTTCCAACCTTCGTCTTCACGAAAATCGATGCGCTGCACTTCGACGCTGCTCGCACCAATGACCTGCTCCGTCAGACGGACCAGACGAGCGACCTGTGTGTCCTGGCTTCGCCCGCGATGACTTTGCAACGCCTGGAACTGCGCCGCCAGGTCGACAATCCGCGTTTCCTCGGGATACAGCGACCTGAATCGCTGCTCGCCCTGGGCATACAGATGACGGCTTTCGCTTTCAAGAAATCGTATGCGGCCCTCGCTGAATGCCCAGGTGAGCAATAGCAATCCCAACGCAGTAACCGCCACGCCACGCCACGGCAGCGGCTGGCGACGTCGACGGAACTCACCCTGCATCAGGTCGATGGGATGTCCGCCAGCGCAGAGCAGCCAATCATCGATGCCTTCACGATCGCGTCCCTCGTCCAGCCAGTGAATCTCTTCGGGCAAGTCCGGCTTGAGCGTTGCCAGGGCTCGGGCCGACAGCGACACTCGCGCCGGTAATGCCCCGCCCAACAGCCAGCGACCGAACCAACGCACCGCAAAAGCCTTGTCATGGGGAAGCAGGTCCGCGTCGACATGCATTGCCCGTACATCGACGCCTTGCGCAGCCAGCAGCGCCAGCAGTGCCTGGAACCGGCCTCGCTCGGTCACCATCAGCGGGTAGCGCTGCTGTCGGTCCCGCGCGCCAACGCTGATGTGCAACGCCTCCAGATTTTCACTCAGCTGTTCTTCGATGGCGAATGCGAGGGCCTGGGGTCGCGGCTGGCGTCCAGAGGGCCACGGATCGCTGCGCAGCCAACTGCACATTTCCATCGGCAACAGCACATCGACGACTCGCCCATTCAACTCGCGGGCGGCTTCATGCAAGGGCAGGCTGCGTCGTTCGCCCGTGGGCGACCACACGCAACACGGCCAGTTGACGCAAGGCGCATCCATGCCGTCGGCTGTCAGGTAAAGCCAGGTTTTCATCTCAGGGACTCGCTGGGGCTGATGGGTAAAAAACGACGCTGAGCCACCGTCCAGCGTCCGCTAACGGGGTCGCGCTCGATGTCCGAGGCCAGGCGCAGACGGCTATCGGCACGGGTCACGCTCACGGTGATTCGGAACCAGCGGCTGCTCACGCCCAGGCCATGGCTGCCGATGCCCACCCCGGATAAAAGCGGGTCATTGGTGAAGGCCTGCACACTGGCGTATGGCCGATGGCGACGCTGGTTGATCAACACCTTGGCCACCTCATCCTCCATGCCGTCCAGGCTCATCAACACTGGCAGCGGCGCGGTATTGATATTCACCAGGGCGTCCCTGGGCAACACCACCACCCAAGGCTCCAGGCGCCGCAGCGTCTGACCGTCGATGCCCGGCAACAGGCGCAGTTGACTCAACTCCTGCACCGAGCCGACCTGGGGCAATGACAGCGCGGGTAGCTCCAGCAACGCCAACAATCGCGTCCAGCGACCGAGGGTAACTTGATCGGTCTGGCCCTGAGCCAGCAGCGCATTAAGGTTCAGGCGCCCGGACAAATCCTCGATATCGATGTGAACCTCGGCGTCCTCCATCTCGAATGCAGGTTTGAGCCGAGCCCAATCCTGGCTCAGGTCTACCGGCCCGGACGAAGTTATCGCGCTGCCTTCTAACACCGCCTGCGCCCAGGCTTCAGCGGCCAGCCCCAATTGACGCAGTTGGACGTGCTGCAACTGCTGAGCGCTGCTCTGCAACAACAGGCGATGACTGCGCAGCATGCCAGCGGTGAAAAGCAGCGCCAGGCTCAGGACCAACAACACACTGATCAGCGCCACGCCTCGTTGCCGGCTCACGGCAACGCCCCAGGCAACAACAGCACGCGGCGGATCTGCTGGAAACGCCCCGTGGAAATCACCAGCTCCAACGCCAGTGGCGCGTTGCCGCGCACGGTTTCGTCATGCCAGCCTCGTTGCGCATCGAATACACGCCAGCCCAGGCTGCGTACGTCCTCAAGCAATTTCTGCTGTTGCACGATGACCGGCCCTTCACCGCGACTGTCGCGCCACAACACCGCTGCCTCGAGTCGATAGTTCACCGTTTGCCGCTCGCTGCGTGGCTGGTCCAGCGGATTGGGCCAATGGCTACGCTGCAATTGCAGGCGCCCTGACGCGAGCACGGTGGAACCGGCAACGGCCTGCCACACATCCCGTTCGATCACCCCCACCGCACGCTGCAAGGCCCTGACTTCGCGCTCATGCTGCCCGGCGCCCTGCTGGGTACGCACCACGCCGTCGAACAGGCGCCAACTGGCCAGGCCGAGCAAGGCAAAAATGGCGATGGCAATCACCAGCTCCAACAAGGTGAAGCCCGATTGTCTATTCATGACGGTCGCGGACCCATCCCGTGGTGCGGTGCACGACTGCTGGGCTGCCGGCCCGGCTGACCTGGATCTCGACCCGGAGCAGACGCGGGTCGCGGGCCGCGGCGACACGCTGTTGCAAAATCCAATCGCGCTGATCCAGGCGCCGGGCCAAGCGCTGTTGGCCCAGTGGCGTAGCGGCTTGCAGACGGAGCTCGCTGAGCTGGTTGTCCGCCAGCCAGGCGCCGAACAGACGGTCCTCAAGCCCGGAGCTTTGCTTGAGCACGAACTGACTGGCCGACAGCACCGCAGCCGCCAACGTGGCGAAAATCGCCAGCGCGACCATGACTTCCAACAAGGTGAACCCCTGGCAATCGGCGGCCAGCCTGCGAGCGTCAGCCATCGATCAGCGGCTGCGCCAAGCCGTCACTCACGACCTGGGAAATCGTCTGGCCAGCAACTTTGATGAGCAACCTGAACGGACTGATCTCGTCACTGCTGAGCATCAGCAATTGTGGTGGACCTCGGGCATCATCGAGCGCCACGACATGGCCGTCCTGCTCCAACCCAAGCGTCAGGCTTTCAGGCAGCCGTTGCGACGCCGACACCGCTGTCCAACCCTGAGACTCGAGTCGCAACGCCTGATAGCCGCGAGGCTGTACACGTACCCCATATTCCAGCCCATCCAATACCGCGCGTTCGCGCAACTGCTGCACCACGCGGATGAAGTCCTGGGCTTGCTGCCGGGCCTCACGCGTCGGGCTCGGGCCGATAGCCAGGCTGACCATGCCCATCACGCTCCCGATCAACACAATGACGACCATCAGTTCCAGCAAGGTGAAACCCCGAGAATCACGGCTCATGTTCACTCAGCCCAATTGCCGATGTCGGCAGCAAAGCCCTCGCCGCCCAGCAGGCCGTCAGCACCCAGCGAGTACAGGTCGTAACCGCCATCGAGCGCCTTGAGGCCAGGATTGAGGTACTGATAGGGCGTGCCCCAAGGGTCGACCGGCAGGCTCTTCAAATACCCCTGGGGGTTCCAGTTTTTCGCGGCTGGCGTACCGGAAGGACGCTTGCTCAACGCCTCCAGGCCCTGCTGGGTCGAAGGATATTGAGCATTGTCGAGACGGTACATTTCCAGGGCCGTGGCAATCGCCTGGATATCAGTGCGCGCGGCCGTGACCTTGGCTTGGTCAGGCCGGCTCATAAACTGCGGCACGACGATGGCGCCGAGGATGCCGATAATGACCACCACCACCATGATTTCGATCAGGGTGAAACCACGCTGGGGGCGTGCCGGTCGGTTGTTTTGAAGTGTCATGGGTCAATTCACCAATTGGTTGAGGCTCAAGATAGGAAGCAGAATGGCCATGACGATCAGCAGCACGACGCCGCCCATCAGCACCAACATGGCCGGTTCGAAAAGGCTCACCACCAGCGCGATGCGTGCCGCGAGGCTGGCCTCTTGTTGTTCGGCGGCGCGGGCCAACATGCTGTCGAGTTCGCCGGCTCGTTCACCGCTGGCGATCATGTGCAGCATCAGCGGCGGGATATCCCCGCCCAGTTCCAGGCCACGGGTCAGGGTGCCGCCCTCACGGACCGAACGGGCCACGTCGGCCATGCGTGCGCGAATGGTCAGGTTGCCGATCACCTGGGCGGCAATGTGCAAGGCCTCCACCAGCGGCACCGCGCTTTTGCTCAGGATCGCCAAGGTGCTGGCGAAACGGGCCGCTTCCATTGCCCGCAGCACCTCGCCCAACAACGGCAGCCTGAGCAACAAGCGGTGCCAACGCAGGCGCCACGCCGGTTGGCGCAGGCTCCAGCGCCACAGCCCGAGCAGCCCGGCCAGGGCCCCGAGCAACAGCAGACCGTAGCGACGCAAGCCGTCGCTCATCGCAATCAGCGCCTGAGTCAGCCAAGGCAACGGCTGGCCACTGTCGACGAAAATCTTCACCACATCCGGCACCACGTAGCCCAGCAGGAACGCGACAATCGCGACGCAGGCCAGCATCAGAATCAGCGGGTACACCAACGCCAGTTGAATGCGCTGGCGCGACGCCTGGCGCGCCTGGGTGTAGGTCGCCAATTGCTCCAGCACCCGGCCCAAGTGGCCGGATTGCTCGCCGGCGGCCACGGTGGCGCAGAACAACTCGGGAAACGCCTGGGGAAAGGCCCTCAGGGCCGTCGCCAATGCGTGGCCTTCCATCACCCGGCTGCGCACCGCCGCCAGCAGGTGGGCGACACGGCGCTTCTGGCTCTGTTGCGCCACCGCTCCCAGGGATTCTTCGAGGGGCAGGCCGGCCTGGATCAAGGTGGACAACTGCAACGTCAGCAATGCCAGATCTGCCGGGCTCAACCACGTTCCGGCGTGCCACCCGCCCAGGGTTCGCGGTTCCTTCGCTGCAAGCAGTTCGCAGGGCAGCAGGCCGCGCTCGCGCAGCAACTGGCGAGCATGGCGCGGGCTGTCGGCTTCCACACGGCCCTTGCAGCGGCGGCCCTGGGCGTCTTCGGCCCGATAGTCGAAGGTCGGCATGGTGCTAATCCTCCTGGGTAATGCGCAGCAGTTCGTCGACGCTGGTCAGGCCTTCCAGCACCCGCTGGCGACCGTCCTGAAACAGGCTGCGGGAGGTCTTGCGCGCCTCGGCGGCCAGCGCCTGCTCGGTGGCGCCCTGATGAATCAGTTGCGACAGGGCGGCGCCGACATTCACCAACTCATAGATACCAAAGCGTCCGCGATAACCCTTCTGGCATTGCTCGCAGCCCTGGGCCTTGAACAACCGGGGCGCGGCACCGGCATCGAGGCCCAGGCGCCGACACGTAGCGGCGTCGGCCACATAAGGCGTCTTGCAGGACGGGCACAAGGCCCGCAACAAGCGCTGGGCGACGATGCCGGCCAGGGACGACGCCAGCAGATACGCATCCACGCCCATGTCCACCAGCCGCGTGACCGCGCCGACGGCGGTATTGGTGTGCAGGGTCGAGAGCACCAGGTGGCCCGTCAGCGACGCCTGCACGGCGATTTCGGCGGTCTCGCGGTCGCGTATCTCGCCGACCATCACCACGTCCGGGTCCTGGCGCAAAATAGCCCGCAAGCCTCGGGCGAAGGTCATGTCGACCTTCGGGTTGACCGGCATCTGGCCGATGCCCGGCAGGTGATATTCGATGGGGTCTTCGACGGTGAGGATGTTGCGACTCTGGTCGTTGATGCTGCTCAAGGCCGCGTACAGGCTGGTGGTCTTGCCCGAACCCGTGGGACCGGTCACCAACACGATGCCGTGGGGTTTGCCGAGCAATAGCCGCAGGTCGGCGAGGGTGTCGTCGGGCAGGCCCAGGCGATGCAGGTCCAAACGCCCGGCCTGCTTGTCGAGCAAGCGCAACACCACGCGCTCGCCATGGGCCGAAGGCAACGTGGAGACCCGTACATCGACTTCATGGCCGGCCAGGCGCAAGGCCATTCTCCCATCCTGGGGTACGCGCTTTTCGGCGATGTCCAAACGGGCCATGACCTTGATCCGCGACACCAGCAAGTTCGCCAGTTCCCGGCGCGGGCGCAGCATTTCCTGCAACTGCCCGTCGATGCGCATGCGCACCGACAGGTATTGCTCGAACGTTTCCAGGTGCACGTCCGAGGCCTGTTCGCGGACTGCCTCGCTGAGCAGCGCGTTGATCAGCCGGATAATCGGCGCATCACCTTGTTGCTCCAGCAAGTCGGTAGTCTGCGGCATTTGGTCGGCCAGGCTGAGCAGGTCCAGCTCTTCGTCCAGGCCCTGGGCCACCTGCTCGGCGGCACTCTGGCCCTGGCGATAGACGCTGGCCAGGCGCGCGGCGAACAGCGTCGGTTCCAGCACCTGGATGGGCAAATCCCGCCCGCACAGGCGCCGCACTTCGGCCACGGCGGTCAGGGGCGTGTCGCCGCGCATCACCAGGCTCAAGGTCGGCCCCTCGCCTTCGAGCAGCACACCGAAACGTCTGGCGAAACCAAAGGGCAACGGGGCCTGCGGTTCAGTCACAAGGCCCCCGCACGCTGTTGCGAATCGGCCGCTGATGCATCCTTGGATGAGTCGAACAACTGGCGGGCATCCCGGGGCAAGAGCAGCGAGTTGTTTTTCCGCGAGCCGGGCTTGCTCAGTTCCCGGAGCGCGTCGTAGCGCTGGCGACTCACATCGGCCAGGTCTTCGCTGCTACGCACGATGGTCGGGCGCAGGAACACCATCAAGTTGCTTTTGGTCTGGGTGTCGCGGTTCCAGCGAAACAACGCGCCCAAGTAGGGAATACTGCGCAGCAGCGGCACACCGCTTTGCTGGCTGCGGACACTGTCGCGGATCAGGCCGCCGATCACGATGATCTCGCCATCGTCCGCCAGGATCGTGCTCTTCAAGGCGCGCTTGTTGGTGATCAGATCGGAGGAATCGACTCCGGAAACAGACGGTGCGATGTCCGAAACTTCCTGCTCGACTTCAAGGCGCAAGGTCGAGCCTTCGTTGATGTAGGGCTTGACCTTGAGGCTGATGCCGACGTCCTTGCGCTCCACGGTGGTGAACGGATTGTCCGCACCGTTGCCGCTGGTGGCATAGGAACCCGTTTTGAACGGGACGTTCTGGCCCACGATGATTTCCGCTTCCTGGTTATCCAGGGTGAGCAGGCTGGGGGTGGAAAGCAGGTTGCTGTGAGTATCGCTCGCCAGCGCCGAAACCAGTGCACTGAAGCGGTCACCGCCCAGCCGCAGGAATGCGCCTTCAGTCTTTTTATCCAGCTTATTGAAGTCCAGGCCGACGATCGGAATGTCAGTTCCCGGGAAATTGATGCCACCTGTCGCGCTGCCGCTCTTGACTCCCCACTGCACCCCCAGCGCTTCGGAAATATCTCCGCTCACCTCGACGATGGCCGCATGAATGAGCACCTGGGCCCGGGGTTGATCCAGCTCCCGGACGATGTTCTCGATGATGCGGACCTGGGCCGGCTCGGCGATCATGACCAAGGCATTCTGGCTTTCATCGGCCTTGATCCTGAAGGGGCTGGACCCCGCGGTTTCCCGTTGGCCAGCAAGGACCGGGGTGGTTTTCCTATCCTGCCCGACACCTTCCAGGACCTCGGCCAACTGTTTGGCATCGCTGTGACGCAGACGGATGACCCGCGCGTTGTCCTGGGAAGCGGCTGCCGGCACGTCCAGGGTCCGGGCCAGGTCGACCAGGCGTTGACGCACCGCTGGCGCGCCGATGATCACCAGCCGGTTGCTGCGGGCATCGGCGATCACCACGCCCGCCGTTTCCCCCTCGCGCTTGCCGCCGGAGGCTTCCACGAGTGGGGCGATGTCCCCGGCCTGGGCGTGCTTCAAGCGCACCACCACGTGATTGCGGTTGCGTCCTGAATCCAACCGTTGCACCACGCCGGCGATGCGCTGGACGTTGGCCGCCGTGTCGGTGACCACCAAGGCGTTGGACGAGACCGAAGGGCCGACGTAACCATTGGCCGATACCAAGGGGCGGATCAGCCCGGCGACGTCGGCAGCGACACTCGATTGCAGGTCGAGGACCCGGGTGATGAACTGCGACGGTGTGGCGCTTTGTTCGTCGGCGATACCGGCACGCGTCTTGGCATCGCTGACCGGGGTGATCAGGATCCGCTCGCCTTCGTCGATCACGGTGAAGTTGTGTGCATCGAGTACCGAATAGAACAACCGACGTACCCCCTCGCGGTCCAGCGCTTGACGGGACATGACCGTAATGCGCCCTGACACCCGGGGATCGAGCACCACGGTCTTGCCCAGGATCGCCGAGAATTCCTCGACCACGTCGCGCAGTTCCGCGTTGTTCATCGCCAGTTGCCACTGGGCCTCCTCGGCTCGCAGCGAAACGGGAAACGTCAGTGGACACACCACTGCAAGGCCGAACAGGACGCGTGCTACACGGCCCCGGATAAAGCTGTTCATGAATTCGATCACTCTGATTGCCCGGCCACCGGGCGTAGGTATTGCGTGGAAACAAGCGTGGCATGGTGCCCGTCTTCGGGGGTCAATCGGCGCAGCAAGGGCTTGGCGTCTTGTTGCAGGGAAAGGCGCTCTTCACGTCCGTTGCGCCACAACGTCACATGGCCGGCTTCGACCCGACGCAGCACGCTGCCACCGGGCAAGCGCTCACCCACCTGGTAAATGCGCGGGCCGGCGGCGTCCGCCAACAATGCCCGCGACAAACCTTGGCCGGCGACAAAACTGGCCTGCAACGTAATCGGTTCGGCGCTTGGCGCCTGGGCACCTTCAGGCGCCAGGCCAAGCACGGTCGCCACGGCTTGCACGTTGAGCAGGTCACGAACCGGAACCATCGGCGGGTCCGCCGGCACCGGCACATCACGACCCAAACCCTGGTGAAAGCGCCACTCTTGTCCGGCCAGCAATATCCCGTAAAGCAGCGGCACGAGCACCAGCAGCAGTCTCGGCAGGCGGCGGCCAAGGAAAGACAGGCTCACCTTTGCGCTCTCCGGCTCATCGCGCCAGCTGGCTTGGCGAAAGACATTCGTCGTACCACCCTGCGCCCGGAAAACTCATGCCAGAGCACCGCGCACAGGTGCAGCGCAATCAGCATCGAAAGCACCACGCAAGACAGGCTATGGAGGGTGTTGGCCAGTTCGATCAGCGCCGGATCAGCCAATGGTTGAGGAAAGCGAACAAGGCCGAAGACACTGATGGTGCTTTTCATCATCAGTACGCCGGTCACCAGCACGACGCCGATGGTCAGGTAGATCAGCGCATGCACCACCAAGGCCAGCTTCTTGTTCAATGAAAGCGCTGCCCCACGGGGCTCCAGCTCACAAAAAAACAGCCAGGCCCGCCACACGAAAAACGGAATGAACAGCGTGGTCAACGACACATTGAGTGAGCCGATCCAGTGTTCGGTCGAAGCTGACACCGGGTTGAAAGCCACATAAAAACCGGACACCAACGTCCATAAAATAATCACCGCCGACAGCCAGTGCAGCAGCACCCGTCGCTTGGAATAATTGGAATGCATCATCGCGCCCTCGCTTGAAGGCTTCAGGCAACCCCTGCGGGCCGCCTGAAGCCGTGCCTGTCAGGACTTACAGCTTGTCCCAGGCGCTTTGCCAGGAGGCACCGACACCCGGTTCAAAACCGTTCGAGGTCGGGCTGTACTGCTTGCAGTAGCCGGACGCGGGGAACGGCTTGCACGCGAAGACTTCGTCAGTCTTGGGCTGCAGCACTTTCGTACCAACGGTGTATTCGCTGATGCCTTCAGGGAACACGAAGTCGTACTCGATGCCCGCGCCTTCACCGGTCAGGGTGACGGTCTGGGTCTCCTGGCGCGTGGTACGCCCATCTTCGGTGGTGCCCACCAGCGTCAGGGTGTGGGCGCCCGGGGCGCTGCGCACGTCCAGGCTCAGGCCGGTACTGCCTTCACCCACGGCCTGGCTGACGGTACCGACCTGCTTGTTCTTCTCATCGAACAGTGCGGCTTCGAGGTTCATTCGACGGTTTGTCTGCGCGGTGAACGCCATGCTGACCCGACCTTTATCGAGCACGTACTCTGGCTGCAGGGAAGAAATTTCCATGCTGGCGCTGGCGTCTTCCTGCATGTCCAACTGCACTTGATAGCCAGTCACACCGCTTTCTTTCTGGGCGTACAGCCTGTTGGTACCTTTGACCGGCGCGATATTGCCGTCTTCACCACGAATACCGGCACGAATCAGGGCATGGGTGTTAATGGCTTCGGCCAGTTTGAACGACCAATTCTCAGGCTTGCCTTCTTCAGCGTTGTCGATACTGATTTCTACGCTGTACTCAGCATTTTCGCCGGTGGCGGAGAATGCACGGGCCTTGACCTTGTCACCCGCCAGCAACGGAGTCGATGGCGTAATGCTGCCCACCGGCAACCAGCCGCCCGGCAATGCGGCTTCGGCGAGAATGTTCACATCCACCGGGTTGTAGAACGCGTTATCCGTGTCGCCCACTGTCCAGACGGCCAGGATGACGTGATGACCCGATTTACTGTCAGGAATGACGCAGTTGTGCGGGGCACCGCTTACCGGAATTTGATGACCGCCATCCACCGTACAGAACGGCGTGCTGTCGAACGAGGAGCGCTTGAGCGCTTGGTTCGGCTTCCAACCATCGCGGGTAATGAAGTATTCGTGTTTGCTCGTCCGGTGCGCCGCGACGTATTGCCATTGAAAGGCAATGTTGCGGTCCCTGATTTCGGTCAGGTGCCAGCGCGAAGCCGATTGCGCATCAAGAGCGGAGAAGTTGGCGTTGCCGCCGCTGGCGATCTTGCCGTCGATAGGGCCTTGCAGTGGCCCACCACCGGCTCCATTCGGGAAGCCCTTGAAGGTCTCGCCGGTACTATGCGGCTCGTATTGCGCGCCACCGCAGTTTAGGTTGACACCTTTCTGGCACAACAGCGCACGAGAAGGCGGCACTTCGACGAAACCATGTGCATGCACACCTTGGGACGCCACCATGGCCGACAACAGCACTAACGACGAAGCACACCCCGTTAATACATTGCCCTTATTGAAGTTATTTTTCATATAAGTTCCAGACTACTCATCGAGATTGAAAAGACGAATCACCGTCATCTTGAAAGGCGCGCCGGATCGTTCAGCGCCAGACCTAACAAGCGCCGAACCTTATAGAAAGTTGAACAGTTCCTATGTAGGAAAAATCTCTCAAAATAGAAGGAATGATCTCTGAAGCTATTTCTCTTACATAGCTTGAGAAACTTCTTACGAACAGAAATAACTATCAAACAAAAACAAACAGACACATCAGACAAAACAACTGACGCTTTACATTTAACAAATAAAAAACAGGCGAAAAAAAAAGCCTGTCCGGCACGGGTCCGGACAGGCTGGGTGACGCTGGAAAACGATTACTGGTGGTACTGCGCCGACAACTCATGCACCGCCCGCAGGAAGGCCCCAGCGTGTTCCGGGTCGACTTCCGGGGTGATGCCATGGCCGAGGTTGAACACATGACCACTGCCGCTGCCGTAGCTGGCCAGGATGCGCCCGACTTCTGCGCGGATGGCTTCAGGCTTGGCGTAAAGCACGGTCGGGTCCATGTTGCCTTGCAGGGCAACCTTGTGACCGACACGCTCGCGAGCGTTGCCAATGTCGCAGGTCCAGTCCAGGCCCAGGGCGTCGGCGCCGGCATCGGCGATGCTTTCCAGCCACAGGCCGCCGTTCTTGGTGAACAGGATCACCGGGACTTTGCGACCCTCGTGCTCGCGGATCAGGCCACTGACGATCTTGCGCATGTAGGCCAGGGAGAATTCCTGGTACGCCGCCGCCGACAGGTTGCCGCCCCAGGTATCGAAGATCTGCACCGCTTGTGCACCGGCCAGGATCTGCCCGTTGAGGTAGGACGTGACCGACTGGGCCAGCTTGTCCAGCAGCAGGTGCATGGCTTGCGGATTGTCGTAGAGCATCGCCTTGGTCTTGCGGAAGTCCTTCGACGAACCGCCTTCGACCATGTAGGTCGCCAGCGTCCAGGGACTGCCGGAGAAACCGATCAGCGGCACGCGCCCGTTGAGTTCACGACGAATAGTGCTGACCGCGTCCATGACGTAGCCCAGGTCTTTCTGCGGATCGGGAATCGGCAAGGCCTCGATGTCGGCCAGGGTGCTGACGACTTTCTTGAAGCGCGGGCCTTCGCCGGTCTCGAAGTACAAGCCTTGGCCCATGGCATCGGGAATGGTCAGGATGTCGGAAAACAGGATGGCCGCGTCCAGCTGCGGATAGCGATCCAGCGGCTGCATCGTCACTTCGCAGGCGAACTGTGGGTTCATGCACAGGCTCATGAAGTCACCGGCCTTGGCGCGGCTGGCGCGGTACTCCGGCAGGTAGCGACCAGCCTGGCGCATCATCCACACCGGGGTGACGTCAACGGGTTGCTTGAGCAGGGCGCGAAGGAAACGGTCGTTCTTCAGGGCAGTCATGTCGGCATCCGGAAAAAAAGTGCGGGCATTTTCTCAGAGCGCGACGCAAAAGGCACGGCAAGAGCCGTGCCTTTTATCTATCGGGGCAATTTGTCGCGGTTTAACTGATCGTTCCTACGCTCTGCGTGGGAATGTCTCAAGGGACGCTCCGCGTTCCAAGGGGGACGCAGAGCGTCCCGGGCTGCATTCCCACGCAGAGCGTGGGAACGATCAACAGCGGTCAGACTTGCAGGTAATCCAGAATCCCTTCCGCCGCATTGCGGCCTTCGAAGATCGCCGTTACCACCAGGTCGGAACCACGAACCATGTCGCCACCGGCGAAGATCTTCGGGTTGCTGGTCTGGTGCTTGTACTGGCCCTGCTCCGGAGCCACCACGCGGCCCTGGCTGTCGGTCTGGATGCTGAACTGCTCGAACCACGGCGCCGGGCTTGGGCGGAAGCCGAAGGCGATGACCACGGCGTCGGCCGGGATGATCTCTTCGGAACCGGGGATCGGCTCGGGACTGCGGCGGCCACGGGCGTCCGGCTCGCCGAGACGGGTCTCGACCACCTTCACGCCTTCGACCTTGTCTTCGCCGACAATGGCGATCGGCTGGCGGTTGTAGAGGAACTTCACGCCTTCTTCCTTGGCGTTCTTCACCTCTTTGCGCGAACCGGGCATGTTGGCTTCGTCACGACGGTAGGCGCAGGTCACCGACTTGGCGCCCTGGCGGATCGAGGTGCGGTTGCAGTCCATCGCCGTGTCGCCACCGCCGAGCACCACCACCTTCTTGCCTTTCATGTCGACGAAATCTTCCGGCGACTTTTCAAAGCCCAGGTTGCGATTAACGTTGGCGATCAGGAAATCGAGGGCGTCGTAGACACCCGGCAAGTCCTCTCCGGCAAAGCCGCCCTTCATGTAGGTGTAGGTGCCCATGCCCATGAACACGGCATCGTATTCTTCGAGCAGTTGCTCCATGGTCACGTCCTTGCCCACCTCGGTGTTCAGGCGGAACTCGATGCCCATGCCGGTGAAGACTTCGCGACGATTGCTCAGCACGGTCTTTTCCAGCTTGAACTCGGGGATGCCAAAGGTCAGCAGGCCGCCAATTTCCGGGTTCTTGTCGAACACCACCGGGGTCACGCCACCGCGCACCAGCACGTCGGCACAGCCCAGGCCCGCCGGGCCGGCACCGATGATCGCCACGCGCTTGCCGGTCGGCTTGACCTTGGACATGTCCGGACGCCAGCCCATGGCGAACGCAGTGTCGGTGATGTACTTCTCCACCGAACCGATGGTCACCGCGCCAAAACCGTCGTTGAGGGTGCACGCCCCTTCACACAAGCGATCCTGCGGGCACACCCGGCCGCAGACTTCCGGCAGGGTGTTGGTCTGGTGGGACAGCTCGGCGGCCTGGAGGATGTTGCCCTCGGCCACCAGTTTCAGCCAGTTGGGAATGAAGTTGTGCACCGGGCACTTCCATTCGCAATACGGGTTACCGCAACCCAGGCAGCGGTGGGCCTGGTCGGCCGACTGCTGGGGTTTGAAAGGCTCGTAGATTTCCACGAACTCTTTCTTGCGTTGACGCAACAGTTTCTTCTTCGGATCCTTGCGCCCGACATCGATGAACTGGAAGTCGTTATTCAGACGTTCAGCCATTGTTAAAACCTCATCAAACTCTTCAGGCGCATATCACTGCGGGTTGGCACGAGTGCTGGAAAGCAACGACTTCAGGTTGGCAGCCTTCGGCTTGACCAGCCAGAAACGGCGCAAGTAGTCATCGAGGTTCTCGGCGAGCTCACGACCCCACTCGCTGTCGGTTTCCGCGACATACTCGTTCAGCACGTTTTGCAGGTGGCTGCGATAGGCTTCCATCGCCTCGCCGCTGATCCGCTGGATTTCCACCAGTTCGTGGTTGACCCGGTCAACGAAGGTGTTGTCCTGGTCGAGCACGTAGGCGAAACCGCCGGTCATGCCAGAGCCGAAGTTATAACCGGTCTTGCCCAGCACGCAGACAAAACCACCGGTCATGTACTCGCAGCAGTGATCGCCGGTGCCTTCCACCACAGTGTGGGCCCCGGAGTTACGCACAGCGAAACGCTCGCCTGCGGTGCCGGCGGCGAACAGCTTGCCGCCTGTGGCGCCGTAGAGGCAGGTGTTGCCGATGATGGCACTGTCCTGGGTCTTGTAGACGCTGCCCTTGGGCGGAACGATGACCAGCTTGCCGCCGGTCATGCCCTTGCCCACGTAGTCGTTGGCATCGCCTTCCAGGTACATGTCCAGGCCACCGGCGTTCCAGACGCCGAAGCTCTGGCCTGCGGTGCCCTTGAAGCGGAAGGTGATCGGCGCCTTGGCCATGCCCTGGTTGCCGTGCTTGCGGGCGATTTCGCCGGAGATCCGTGCGCCGATGGAACGGTCGCAGTTGCAGATATCCAGGTCGAACTCGGCACCGCTCAGGTCGTTGATCGCCGCAGCGGCCATGTCGACCATCTTCTCGGCCAGCTCACCCTTGTCGAATGGTGGGTTGCGATCAACCTGGCAGAACTGTGGTTTGTCTGCCGGAATGTAATCGCTGCCCAGCAATGGGGTCAGGTCCAGGTGATGCTGCTTGGCGGTCTGGCCTTCGATCACTTCCAGCAGATCGGTACGGCCGATCAGCTCTTCGAGCGAACGCACGCCCAGCTTCGCCAGCCACTCACGGGTTTCTTCGGCCACGTAGGTGAAGAAATTCACCACCATGTCCACGGTACCGATGTAGTGGTCCTTGCGCAGCTTGTCGTTCTGGGTCGCCACGCCCGTGGCGCAGTTGTTCAGGTGGCAGATGCGCAGGTATTTGCAGCCCAGGGCGATCATCGGCGCGGTGCCGAAGCCGAAGCTCTCGGCGCCGAGGATGGCGGCCTTGATCACGTCCAGGCCGGTTTTCAGGCCGCCGTCGGTCTGCACCCGGACCTTGCCGCGCAAATCGTTGCCGCGCAGGGTCTGGTGAGTTTCGGCCAGGCCCAGTTCCCACGGTGCACCGGCGTACTTGATCGAGGTCAGCGGCGATGCGCCGGTGCCGCCGTCGTAGCCGGAGATGGTGATCAGGTCGGCATAGGCCTTGGCCACGCCGGCCGCGATGGTGCCAACGCCCGCTTCCGCCACCAGTTTCACCGAGACCAGCGCCTTGGGGTTCACCTGCTTGAGATCGAAGATCAGTTGCGACAAGTCTTCGATCGAGTAGATGTCGTGGTGCGGCGGCGGTGAGATCAGGGTCACGCCAGGCACCGCGTAGCGCAGCTTGGCGATCAGGCCGTTGACCTTGCCGCCAGGCAGCTGGCCGCCTTCGCCGGGCTTGGCGCCCTGGGCGACCTTGATCTGCAGCACTTCAGCGTTGACCAGGTATTCCGGCGTCACACCGAAGCGGCCGGTGGCCACCTGCTTGATTTTCGAGCTCTTGATGGTGCCGTAGCGCGCCGGGTCTTCGCCGCCTTCGCCGGAGTTGGAACGCGCACCGAGGCGGTTCATGGCTTCGGCCAGGGCTTCGTGGGCTTCCGGGGACAAGGCACCCAGGGAAATACCGGCCGAATCGAAGCGCTTGAGCACCGACTCCAACGGTTCTATTTCACTGATGTCCAACGGCGTGTCGAGGGTCTTGACCTTGAGCAGGTCGCGAATCATCGACACCGGACGGTTGTCCACCAGCGAGGTGTATTCCTTGAACTTGCTGTAGTCGCCCTGCTGCACGGCGGCTTGCAAGGTGTTGACCACGTCCGGGTTGTAGGCGTGGTACTCGCCACCATGGACGAACTTCAGCAGGCCGCCTTGCTGGATCGGCTTGCGCGGACTCCAGGCTTCGGCCGCCAGGGCTTTCTGTTCGGCTTCGATGTCGACGAAACGCGCCCCTTTGATGCGGCTCGGCACGCCACGGAAGCTCAGCTCGCAGACTTCTTCCGACAGGCCGATGGCCTCGAACAGTTGCGCGCCACGGTACGAGGCGATGGTCGAGATGCCCATCTTCGACAGGATCTTGAGCAGGCCCTTGGTGATGCCCTTGCGGTAATTCTTGAAGACCTCATAGAGGTCGCCCAGCACTTCACCGGTACGGATCAGATCGCCCAGCACTTCATAGGCCAGGAATGGATACACCGCCGAGGCACCGAAACCGATCAGCACCGCAAAGTGATGCGGATCGCGGGCGGTGGCGGTCTCTACCAGGATGTTGGAGTCGCAGCGCAGGCCTTTTTCGGTCAGGCGATGGTGCACCGCGCCGGTGGCCAGCGAGGCGTGGATCGGCAGTTTGCCCGGCGCGATGTGACGGTCGCTCAGCACGATCTGGGTACGACCGGCGCGCACGGCTTCTTCCGCCTGATCGGCAACGTTGCGGATCGCCGCTTCCAGGCCGACGCTTTCGTCGTAGTTCAGGTCGATGACCTGGCGCGCGAAGCCCGGACGGTCGAGATTGGTCAGCGAGCGCCATTTGGCCGGGGAAATGACCGGCGAGCTGAGGATCACCCGCGAGGCATGCTCCGGCGACTCCTGGAAAATATTGCGCTCGGCACCGAGGCAGATTTCCAGGGACATCACGATCGCTTCGCGCAGCGGGTCGATCGGCGGGTTCGTCACCTGGGCGAACTGCTGGCGGAAATAGTCGTAAGGCGTGCGCACGCGCTGCGACAGCACGGCCATCGGCGTGTCGTCACCCATGGAGCCGACCGCTTCGTAGCCCTGCTCGCCGAGCGGACGCAGCACCTGGTCACGCTCTTCGAACGTCACCTGGTACATCTTCATGTACTGCTTGAGCTGATCGACGTCGTAGAACGCCGAACCGTGGTCGTTGTCTTCCATGGTCGCCTGGATGCGCAGGGCATTCTTGCGCAGCCATTGCTTGTATGGATGACGGGACTTGAGACGGTTGTCGATGGCGTCGGTGTCGAGGATCTGGCCGGTTTCGGTGTCCACGGCAAAGATCTGGCCCGGGCCTACGCGGCCCTTGGCGATGACATCCTCGGGCTGGTAGTTCCAGACACCGATTTCCGAAGCCAGGGTGATGAACCCGTTGGTGGTGGTGACCCAACGCGCCGGCCGCAGGCCGTTACGGTCCAGCAGGCACACGGCGTAGCGACCGTCGGTCATGACGATACCGGCCGGGCCATCCCACGGTTCCATGTGCATGGAGTTGTATTCGTAGAAGGCCCGCAGGTCCGGGTCCATGGTCTCGACGTTCTGCCACGCCGGCGGCACCAGCATGCGCACGCCGCGGAACAGGTCGATGCCACCGGTCACCATCAACTCGAGCATGTTGTCCATGCTTGAGGAGTCCGAACCCACGCGGTTGACCAGCGGGCCGAGTTCTTCGAGGTCGGGCATCAGGTCGTTGGCGAACTTGGTGCGACGGGCCACGGCCCAGTTGCGGTTGCCGGTGATGGTGTTGATCTCGCCGTTGTGGGCGAGGAAGCGGAATGGCTGGGCCAGCGGCCATTTCGGCAGGGTGTTGGTGGAGAAGCGCTGGTGGAACACGCAGATCGCGGTTTTCAGGCGCTCGTCGCTCAGGTCCGGATAGAAGGCGGTGAGGTCCGCCGGCATCATCAGGCCTTTGTAGATGATGGTCTTGTGGGAAAAGCTGCAGATGTAGTGATCGGTGTCGGCGGCATTGGCCACGGACGAACGACGACGGGAGCTGAACAGCTTGATCGACATGTCCTGGTCGCTCAGGCCTTCGCCCGCGATGAACACCTGTTCGATCTGCGGCAGGCGCTCGAGCGCCAGGCGGCCGAGGACACTGGTGTCGATCGGCACTTTGCGCCAGCCGACCAGTTGCAGGCCGGCGGCCAGGATCTCGCGATTCATGTTTTCGCGAGCCGCCTGGGCCTTCACCGGGTCCTGATTGAAGAACACCATGCCCACGGCGTACTGCTTGGGCAGGGTCACGCCAAACGTTTCCTGGGCAATGGCACGCAGGAACTCGTCGGGCTTTTGAATCAGCAAGCCACAACCGTCGCCGGTCTTGCCGTCGGCGTTGATCCCACCACGGTGGGTCATGCAGGTCAGGGCCTCAATGGCCGTTTGCAAAAGGGTGTGGCTGGGCTCGCCCTGCATATGAGCTATCAGGCCGAAACCGCAGTTATCCTTGAATTCATCTGGTTGGTACAGACCTGCTTTCATAGACACTTTCTCACCAGGCTGCCTCTAATCGAGGCAAATTTCTTTTCAATTCAACCAGTTGCATGCCGCGCCGAACGTACGCCAGCTTTGCGGGGGCAAAAGGGAGGTCATTGTACACACCGACACAGAGGCTCACAAATTTGACGACGAACTGTCGCAAATCCATGTCGCATTTGTGAAAGGTTTAAAGCTATATGCTGTGCTAGTCAAAACTTTTTTGGGTTCGACCGCTACGACTCAAACACTACTGTGACGCAGACACCACAAGGCGCGCGGCCTGAAAGGTCGCCCGCCCCTGCGGAAATTTTGAGGTTGCCGGGAGAGGCGGCCTGGGTAAGGCCGCCGAATCTTCAGCGAGTTGCTGCCAGTTCCTGTTGGACGCTGGCGACAGTGCGAGGCCAAGGTTTACCAGCCTGAACCTTCGCTGGCAAGGCCTTGATGGCGGAAACGGCTGCATCACGGTTGGCAAAGCTGCCGTAGGTGATGACATACAGCGGCTTGCCGTTGAGCACTTTCTTGAAATAACGGTACTCGCCGCCCTGCTCCTTGACGAAGTTCTGCGCCGCGGCTTCGGAGCTGGTGCCGAGGATCTGCACTACGTAGTTGCCCGGTGCCTGGCCAGCGTACCAGCTACCGCCCGCGGTCTTGGCCGGGGCAGCAGCAGGCTTGGCTGCGGGCGCTGGTGCCGCCGGCTTGGCGGCAGGCGCTGGAACCGGGGCAGGCTTGGCGGTGGCCACCTGGGTGGGTGCCGGAGTCGGCTTGGCGGCCGGGGCAGGCGTCGGGGCAGGGCCGGCCGGCACGCCCACAGGCGGTGCGGTGGTGGTCACGGTCGGCGGCACGTCGCTGCTGTCGTCGACCGGTGGCGCTGCGCCGTCGTCGCCTTCGGTGATGCCACCGGCCGCTTCAGCCAACGGGCCGCGCATGACCGGTTGCGACTGGCCGACCAGCGGCAGTGGCATCGGCTGGGTGTTGCCGGCGAATTCCACTGCCGGCGCACCCCCGTTGGGTTGCGGCGTCCCTTGGCCGAGAGGCAGTTGCGCCTGTTCGTTGGCAGGGGCACCCGTGGTGGGCGCCTTGGTGCGCCCCGGCATCAGCCAGGCGGCGGCAACCGCGACCACGACGACGGCGGAAATTGCCAATACGTGTTTCTTCGGCATGTTGAACCCCATACTTGGACGCTTCACCGCTGAGCGGCTGGCAATCATGACTTCAATCAGAGCATCGCGGGCGACCTGGTTGATGTTGCCAGGCCAACCGTCGGAGCTTTCGTGAATCTCAGAGATCTGATCGGCGGTGAAAAGTTCGATACCCCGGCCCGCCCCCTCAAGACGCTGGGCCAGGTATTCACGCGTTTCTTCCTCGGTGTAGGGTGCCAACTCGATGACGTGGAAGCGCTCTTCCTCAAGGTTCAATTGCTCCAGATCAGCGATCAGCGACGACTCACCGAACAGGAACACATGAGGGCGACCCTCCGGCGCTCCGGCCGCCAAGGCCAGCAGGGCCTCGAGGGCCGACTCGTCGAGTTGCTCGGCATCGTCCACCAGCAGATAGACTTCCTGCCCGGTCAGCGCCAGTTGCACGATCTGATCGAGAACTGCACCGATTTCGGCCTGCGCGACGTTCAGCGCCTGGGCCACCTGACGCAATACACCGGCTGCATCGCCGGCGCCACGGGCCGATACCACCACGCTTTGCACGGACTGCTTGTTGGTGCTGGCCACCAGGGCCTGGCGCAGCAAGGTCTTGCCACTACCCTGGGGACCGGTGACCACCAGCAGCAACTGGCTGTAGCGCGCCAGGTGATGCAACTGGCCCAGTACCGGCTTGCGCTGTGCAGGAAAGAACTTGAAGCCCGGGACCCGCGGTGCGAAAGGGTCATGACTCAATTGGAAATGGCCGAGGAAAGCCTCGTCGGCATGCAAACTAGTCATCGGATCTTATTAACCTTTAAGCTGAGCCAGGGCGCGGTAGTCCGCTCCCAGCGTGGCCTGTAGAACTTCTTTCGGATAATCGTCGGTCACCACCGCTTCGCCCATGTGGCGCAGCAGCACCAGACGCAGACGACCGTCGATCACTTTTTTGTCGATTGCCATGTGTTCAAGAAAATCCGCCTCGGTCATTTCTTCAGGCGGAACCACCGGCAGCCCGGCGCGCTGGAACAGACGGATACCGCGATCGCGCTCCTGTTCGCTGATCCAGCCCAGGCGCGCAGACATCTCCAGGGCCATGACCGTACCGGCCGCAACGGCCTCGCCATGCAGCCAGACACCATAGCCCATGTGGGTTTCGATGGCATGGCCAAAGGTGTGGCCCAGGTTGAGCGTGGCACGCACTCCCGATTCACGCTCATCGGCCCCCACCACGGCGGCCTTGGCGGCGCAGGAGCGTTCGATGGCGTAGGTCAGGGCTGCTTGATCGAGCGCGCGCAGGCGGTCGACGTTCTCTTCGAGCCAGCCCAGGAACGGCTCGTCGCAGATCAGCCCGTACTTGATGACTTCCGCCAACCCGGCAGACAGTTCGCGGGCCGGCAAGGTATTGAGGGTGGCGGTGTCGATCAGCACCACATTGGGCTGATAGAAAGCACCGACCATGTTCTTGCCCAGCGGATGGTTGATCCCGGTCTTGCCGCCCACCGACGAGTCGACTTGCGACAGCAGCGTGGTGGGGATCTGGATGAAATCGACGCCGCGCTGATAACAGGCGGCCGCAAAACCGGCCATGTCGCCGATCACACCGCCACCCAAGGCAAGCACCGTGGTGCGGCGATCGTGGCGCGCAGTCAGCAGGCCATCGAAGATAAGTTGCAGGGTTTCCCAGTTCTTGAAGGCTTCGCCGTCGGGCAATACCACGGAAATGACCGAGAAGGCCGACAGGCTGCGGGTCAGACGTTCCAGATACAGGGGCGCGACGGTTTCATTGGAAATGATCGCTACTTGCCGCCCGGCGATATGCGGCGCCAGCAGTTCGGGCTGGTCCAGCAGGCCCTCGCCAATATGAATCGGGTAGCTGCGCTCGCCCAGGTCGACCTTAAGTGTCTGCATGTGTCCCCACAGTGAAGATGGAATCAGGCGTCCTGCCTGCGATTAACGAAATGCCCAACGGGGATAAATCCCCTCGCCACAGGTCCCAAGAGCTTGGCTTGCCGTCATTAATGGCTATCCGCCACGCCTCGGACGGGTTCCGACGGGACGTCGAGGATAGCGCATTTCGCCAAGCGCATTAACGGGGAGGCAGTTGCTGAAGGCGATCGAGAATGTCCAGCACCACCATACGCGGCGGCCGCTCGTCGGTTTCCACCACCAGGTCGGCGATCTCCCGATACAGCGGATCACGCAGCTCCAGAAGGTCCCGCAGGGTCTTGGCCGGGTCGGCGGTGCGCAACAGCGGGCGGTTGCGATCCCGAGCGGTGCGACCCACCTGCTGCTCGACAGAAGCATGCAGATAGACCACTCGTCCGCCGGCATGCAGCGCCCGACGATTGGCTTCGCGCATCACCGCGCCGCCACCGGTGGCGAGCACCACGCCATCGAACGCGCACAGCTCGGCGATCATCGCCTGCTCACGGTCACGAAAGCCCGGCTCGCCTTCCTTGTCGAAAATCCATGGGATATTGGCGCCCGTGCGCAATTCAATTTCCTTGTCGGAATCTTTGAACGGCAGGCGCAGCTCTTTGGCCAGCAAACGGCCGATGGTGCTTTTTCCAGCGCCCATCGGCCCAACAAGAATCAAATTTCGCACAGAATCAACGACTCACAGCAATCGCCTGGTTATTCATGATACGCGGAGTGAGGAACACCAGCAGCTCGGATTTGCTATCCGAAACCACATCACGCCGGAAAAGGCGGCCAAGATACGGCACATCGCCAAGAAATGGCACCTTATCTACAACCTTGCTCTGAGTATTTGAGAAAACCCCGCCAATCACAATGGTCTCGCCATCATTGACCAGGACCTTGGCATTGACCTCGTTTTTCTTGATCGGCGGCACATCATTCACCTTGTTCAGGTAGTCCGGCTCATCCTTGGTGACCTTGACCTCCATGATGATCCGGTTGTCTGGAGTGATCTGCGGGGTCACCTCCAGCGACAGCGAAGCCTCCTTGAACGACACCGACGTCGCACCGCTGGAACTGGCTTCCTGATAAGGAATTTCCGTGCCCTTGAGGATCTTTGCCGTCTCCTTGTCGGACGTCACCACCTTGGGCTGGGAGACGATCTCCCCGTTGCCGGTCTTCTCCATGGCCGTCAGTTCAAGGTCCAGCAATACGTTGTCGGTGATGAAGGCAATGCCAATGCCCGAGGTATTGCCCGAGGCGCCCAGGTCGACGAACGGCTGGTTGGTGCTGGTGCTACCCGGCGTGCCGATAGTGGTTGAATCGCCCGTGGTAACCCCCGAGGAACTCCAGTTGCCCTTGTTTTGAATCGAACCGCCCCAACGCACGCCCAGGCTTTTGTCGTAGTCGACGTTAGCCTCGACAATCCGCGCCTCGATCATCACCTGGCGCACCGGAATATCCAGTTGCGCCACGATCCGGCGCAGTTCGTCGAGACGGTCCTGGGTCTGGTAGGCAATGATGTTGTTGGTTCGCTCATCGACCGTGATCGTGCCGCGCTCATCGGCTTTCGCCTCGGCGCTGGTCACCGACTGGAACAGCTTGGCGATGTCCGTCGCCTTCGCATAGTTGACCTGCAACAGCTCACGCCGCAGCGGCGCCAGGTCGGCAATCTGCTTCTGCGACTCCAGTTCCTGGCGCTCACGGGCGGCAATTTCATCGGCCGGAGCCACCAACAGCACGTTGCCGACCTTGCGTTTGTCCAACCCCTTGGTCTTGAGCACCAGGTCGAGCGCCTGGTCCCAGGGCACATTCTGCAACCGCAGGGTGATGCCACCCTGCACCGTGTCGCTGGCCACGAGGTTCAGGTTGGTAAAATCGGCAATCAGTTGCAGGACCGAACGCACCTCGATGTCCTGGAAGTTGAGCGAGAGCTTCTCGCCACTGTAGGCCGCCCGGTCGGCGTTACGTTTTTGCAGGTCGTCGACGGTCATGGGCCGGACGCTGACGGTGAGCTTGTTGTCGGTCTGGTAGGTCGAGTAGTCGAAAGTCCCGCTGGGTTCGATGCTGATGGTCGCTCGGTCGCTGCCGGCGCTGGCATTGACGAATTGCACCGGGGTAGCGAAGTCCTTGACGTCCAGGCGCACCCGCAGCGGCTCGGGCAACTGCGTCCTGGCGAAATTGAGGATGATCTTGCCTTCGCGCTCCTGGATGTCCGGGGCGATGGACGGATCAGACAGATCGATCACCACGTTGCCTTCGCCCTGGGTCCCGCGCTGGAAGTCCACCCCACGGATCGCCTTGCCCACCGGCCCACTGGCCCTCGCAGGCGCAGCGCTGGCAACCGCCGGGCGCGGGGGCTGAGTGGTGGAGTTCTTCGGGGCAGTGCTCTTCGGGGCGGCGCCCTTGCCAACCACCACGAACAGGTTGTTACCTTCGATCCGGGTGTCATACGGCGCCAGTTGGGTAAGGCCGATGATCAACCGAGTACGATCCCCAGCCTCGACCACAGTGGCGCTGCGTGCATTGCCCCCGCCCAGGTCGTGGCGCTTGCTGGAAAGTTGATTGGTCACGCCCGGCAGATCCAGTGCAATCCGTGCCGGTTGTTCGGTGGTGTAGCCCCGGGGTGGTGGCGGCGGCCCGTCGAAGGTGAGCTTCAACTCGACACGGTCCCCCGGCAACGCCGCCACATCCAGCGTCTTCAGGCTGGCCCCAAGAACCATCGGCGACAACAGCGCTATCCATAGCGAAATACCGAGGGCTGAAAAAAACCTGTTCATTGTTCGAATTCCACTATGAATGCTCTTTCAAAGGAATGGTCCGTGGTCGCTCCAGCCAGGCACCCTCGCCATCGGGAACGATTTCGACCACATCGACCTGGGTGGCACTGATGCTGACGATCCGCCCGTCGTTGCGCCCCAGATAGTCACCGACCTTGAGCCGATGCACCCCGCCCGCGCCCCGCAGGAGCGCGAAGGAGCCACTGACATTGGAGATCGTACCGACCATTTCGAACTGCTCGATGTTGAAGCCTTCCAGGTACTGTTTGACCCGGTTCGGGTCGGGCCGGACATTGCGCGAGCCCCGCTGCCGTTCAGCCTGGTCCACGCGGACCTGCCGGGAAAACGGGCTGCGCAGGTTGGCGGCACTGTAGGTAAAGGTTTCGTAGGGCCTGAACGTCGGCGTCGGCTCGATCTTGCCGGGTGGCCGCAGACGCACTTCGTTCATGTAGGCGTCCAGGTCGCTGAAACCGTTGTCGTTATCGCAGCCCGCCAGCGCAACCAGGCCTGCCAGCAGGCAGATACGACACAGCGGCCTCATGGTTGCGCCTCCTGCTCGTTGTACCGGTAGGTCTTGGCCTGGATGCTCATGCGCAGCTTCGCGCCGGCCTCGGGCTCCATCGGTGCGATCTCGAAATCGTGCAGCGTGACAATCCGGGGCAGCCCCGCCACCCCACTGACGAACGTCGCCAGGTCGTGGTAGCCACCGGTCACGGTGATCTGGATCGGCAACTCGATGTAGAACGGCTGGGTGACTTCCGGCAGCAGCTTGATTTCCTCGAACTCCAGGCCACTGCCCAGGCCGGTGCGAGTAATGTCTTCCAGCAGGCCTGGCACTTCGGTATCGCTGGGCAATTGCCGCAACAGCACACCAAAAGACATTTCCATCTGCTTCATCTGCTCGGTGTAGCGCTCCAGGTTCGCAGCCATGTGGGCCTTGCCCGCGAATTGCGCCTTGAGGGTGTTTTCTTCCTCGCGCACCTGCTGCAACTGGTTCTCCAGGTCGCTCAAGGCAAAGTTATAGCCCAGCCCCAGCACCAGGACCACCAGCAGGACACCCGACAGCCACTTGATCGGTGCGGGCCAGGAACCGATGTTGTTGGTGTCCAGGTCACTGAGATCGATCTTGCGCAGTGCGTCGAACCACTCCCCTGGCTTCATTGGGCGTCCTCCGCATCGGCCGGGCGAGTCTGGCGAACCGTCAGCTGGAAGACGTTGGCCTGGTCGAGCTGCCCAGCGGTGGTGGCCTTGACCTCCGTCAGGCTGGGCGTGTCGAACAGGTCCGACGAGTCCAGGTTGCGCATCAGGTCCGAGACCCGGTTGTTCGATTCCGCGGCCCCCTTGATCAAGAGCGTCCGGTCTTCCATCTTCACTTCAGTGAAATACACCCCGTCCGGTAGGGTCCGCACCAATTGGTCGAAGATGCGCCCGCTGACCGGCCTGTTACCTTGCAAGTCCTGGATGATGCGCATGCGCTCCACCAATTGCTGGCGACGGGCCTTCAATTCGCTGATCTGCTTGATGCGTTCGTCCAGCACGGCGATCTGCTCGGAGAGATGGCTATTGCGAGCGACCTGATGGTCGATGGCGCTATCGAAGTACCGGACCGCGACCAGGACCACGCCGACCGCACCGACCAGCGCCCCCACCAAGGCCAGCAAAAAGCGTTTACGCCGTTCTTCACGCAGCTCTTCGCGCCATGGAAGCAGGTTGATCCGCGCCATCAGTCGAAACTCCTGAGGGCCAGCCCACAGGCAATCATCAGTGCCGGCGCATCACCGGCCAGGGCGCCGGCATTGACCTTGCTGCTCAGGGCCATGTTGGTAAACGGGTTGGCCACCTGGGTCGGCGTGCCCAGGCGCTGCTCGATCAGCCGATCCAGGCCGGCCACCGAAGCCGTGCCCCCGGCCAGCAAAATGTGGTCCACCGCACTGTACTGGCCCGAGGCGAAGAAGAACTGCAAGGACCGCGAGACCTGCTGTACCAGGGCCTCGCGAAAAGGTTGCAGCACTTCGCTGAGATAGTCGTCCGGCAGACCACCCTGCTTCTTTGCCAGGCCGGCCTGTTCGGGTGTCAGGCCATAGCGACGCTGAATTTCCTCGGTCAGTTGGCGACCGCCGAACAATTGTTCGCGGGTATAGATGATGCGCCCGTTGTGCAGCACGCTAAGGGTGGTCATGGTGGCGCCGATGTCGACAACCGCCACAGTCAGCCGTTCCTGAGAGGCAGCCAGTTGCTTGGCGAGCAGGCCGAAAGCACGCTCCAGCGCATAAGCTTCCACATCAACCACCCGGGCCGTCAGCCCGGCGAGCGCCAACGCGGCCTCGCGGACCTCGACGTTTTCCTTGCGGCACGCCGCCAGCAGCACTTCGACGCGCTCGGCACTGCGTGGCGAAACACCCATGACTTCGAAATCAATGGCCACCTCATCCAGGGGATAGGGGATGTATTGATCGGCCTCGATCTTGAGCTGGTTTTCCATGTCATCGTCGGACAGCCCGGCGTCCATCTCGATGGTCTTGGTGATCACCGCCGAACCCGCAACGGCCACGGCCACGCCACGCAAGGGTGTCCGGGCCTTGGCCAACAGACGCGACAACGCCTGCCCCACCCCTTCGAGCTCGGCGATGTTCTTCTCGACCACGGCGTTGGCTGGCAACGGTTCGACCGCGTAGGACTCGACGCGGTATCGGTCGCCCTGGCGGCTCAACTCCAGCAGCTTCACCGACGTCGAACTGATGTCGATCCCCAGAAGCGCATGGGCTTTTTTATTGAAGAGTCGTAGCACTACCAATTCCCTATGACTATCCGTGAGTTACGGACTCTCTAATATGCATTGCGTTCAATCACACCGGTCCGACGGACGTCCGGATGGCATTCCCGACGAAAAAAAATGCTTATAATGCCCAGCGTTTTTTTTCGCTTTGTTGCAAGCACGGGTCCATCCCTGCACCTGGCGCCTTTTTCATTCTTTGCCTGGATATCCAAAAGCCTTGATTCGTCTGCTGAAATTTTTCGGATGGTCCATCGTCGCCGTTTTCTGCGGACTGCTCTTGGGCCTGAGCGGCGCCTTTCTTTACCTTAGTCCGGGATTGCCGTCCGTGGAGGCACTGAGAAGTATTCAGTTGCAGATTCCTTTGCGGGTGTACAGCAGCGACAACAAATTGATCGCCGAATTTGGCGAAATGCGCCGCACGCCGATCCGTTTCGCCGACATTCCCCCCAATTTCATCAATGCGTTACTAAGTGCTGAAGACGATAACTTCGCCAATCACTACGGCGTCGACCCGGGCAGCCTGATGCGCGCCGCCAGCCAGTTGATCAAGAGCGGCCACATCCAGTCCGGCGGCAGCACCATCACCATGCAGGTGGCCAAGAACTTCTTCCTGACCAGCGAGCGCAGCTTCTCGCGCAAGACCACCGAGATCCTCCTGGCCCTGCAGATCGAGCGGCAGCTGACCAAGGATGAAATCCTCGAGCTGTACGTGAACAAGATTTACCTGGGCAACCGCGCCTACGGCATCGAGGCGGCGGCGCAGGTGTATTACGGCAAGTCGATCCGCGACGTGAGCCTGGCACAGATGGCGATGATTGCCGGCCTGCCCAAGGCACCCTCGCGCTTCAACCCGCTGGCCAACCCGGCACGCAGCAAGGAACGTCGCGACTGGATCCTGGGGCGCATGTACAAGCTCGGCAAGATCAGCGAGGCCGACTACACCGCCGCGATCAATGAACCGCTGAACGCCAGCTATCACGTACCGACCCCGGAAGTGAACGCCCCGTATATCGCCGAGATGGCCCGTGCCGAGATGGTTGGGCGCTATGGCAGCGACGCTTACACCGAAGGTTTCCGCGTGACCACCACGGTGCCGAGCAACTTGCAGGAAATGGCCAACACCGCGCTGCACGAAGGCTTGATGACCTACGACCAGCGCCACGGCTACCGTGGCCCTGAATCGCGCCTGCCGGGCAAGACCAAGGAAGCCTGGGCCCTGGAGCTGACCAAGCAGCGCACCATCAGCAGCCTGGAGCCGGCGATTGTCACGTCGGTGGACAAGGACGGCATCAAGGTGCTGACCCGTAACGGCGAACAGGAGGAACACGTGGCCTGGGACACCATGAAATGGGCCCGGCCGTTCCTCAATACCAACAGCATGGGCGCCAACCCACGACAACCGTCCGACGTTGCCCAGGTCGGCGACCTGATCCGCGTCCAGCGCCAGGCGGACAACACGCTCAAGTTCAGCCAGATCCCGGCCGCCCAGGGCGCCCTGGTGTCCCTCGACCCGCAGGACGGAGCCATCCGTTCGTTGGTAGGTGGCTTCGCCTTCGAGCAAAGCAACTACAACCGCGCGTTGCAGGCCAAGCGCCAACCGGGCTCGAGCTTCAAGCCGTTCGTCTACAGCGCCGCCCTGGACAACGGCTACACCGCCGCCAGCCTGGTGAACGACGCACCGATCGTGTTCGTCGATGAATACCTGGACAAGGTCTGGCGACCGAAGAACGACACCAATACGTTCCTCGGCCCGATTCGTCTGCGCGAGGCGCTGTACAAATCCCGCAACCTGGTATCAATCCGCCTGCTGCAGGCATTGGGCGTGGACCGCACCATCGACTACATCAGCAAGTTCGGCTTCAACAAGCAGGACCTGCCGCGAAACCTGTCCCTGGCCCTGGGCACCGCGACCTTGACGCCGATGGAAATCGCCACCGGCTGGAGTACGTTCGCCAACGGCGGGTACAAGATCACTCCGTACATCATCGACAAGATCGAAAGCCGCAACGGCGAGACGCTGTTCGTCGCCAACCCGCCACGCGTTCCCACGGGTGAGCAGGCCAGCGATGGCCTCGCCGCTCCATCCACCGAGACGTTCACGGTCAATGCGACGCCGGGCGAAGCCACCACGGCCCCAGGCCTGCCCCAGGCGCCCGCCATCGCGGAACGCATTGTCGATGGCCGCACCACCTACATCCTCAACAGCATGCTGCAGGACGTGATCAAGCTCGGCACCGGCCGTCGCGCCCTGGCCCTGGGCCGCACCGACCTGGCGGGCAAGACCGGTACCACCAACGAATCCAAGGACGCCTGGTTCTCCGGCTACAACGCCGATTACGTGACCACCGTCTGGACCGGTTTCGACCAACCCGAAAGCCTGGGTCGCCGCGAGTTCGGCGGTACCGTGGCGCTGCCGATCTGGATGAGCTACATGGGCGCCGCCCTCAAGGACAAGCCGCCGCACACCCAGCCGGAGCCGGAAGGCATCCTCAGCCTGCGGGTCGATCCGGTCAGCGGCCGAGCGGCCACGCCGGGCACCCCAGGGGCGTACTTCGAACTGTTCAAGAGCGAAGACACCCCGCCATCGGTCAACGAGCTGGGCAATGGCGTCGCACCGGGCAGCCCGCTGCCAGCGGACGAAGCGGCGCCGATCGATCTGTTCTGACCGGTCTCATCCAAAAGCCCCGCCTTCGAAAGAAGTGCGGGGCTTTTTTTATGCCGCGCAAGGCCCCTGTGGCGAGGGGATTTATCCCCGCTGGGCTGCACAGCAGCCCCAAATCCAGACTGCGCGGAACAATACATGAAACCGCGTCAGCCAAATTACGACTGCTACGCAGCCGAGCGGGGATAAATCCCCTCGCCACAGGTTGTCGGCTTGCCCAGCAACGGGTTTCCATCCATAAAATCCAGACAAAAAAAAACCCGACTCGCAAGAGCCGGGGTTTTTCGTTGAAGCGCTACAACGGCTTAGCCGTTGAACACATCATCCACGCTCTTGAGCGGGTAGTTCTTCGGATACGGCAGGGTCGCCACGCCAGTCTCGATAGCGGCCTTGGCCACGGCGTCGGAGATCAGGGTGATCAGGCGGGCGTCCATTGGTTTCGGGATGATGTACTCACGACCGAATTCCAGCTTGATGCCGCCGTAGGCGTCGCACACTTCCTGAGGCACCGGCAGCTTGGCCAGTTCGCGCAGGGCGTTGGCGGCCGCGACTTTCATTTCTTCGTTGATGCGCTTGGCGCGAACGTCCAGGGCACCGCGGAAGATGAATGGGAAGCCCAGTACGTTGTTGACCTGGTTCGGGTAGTCCGAACGGCCGGTGGCCATGATCACGTCGTTGCGAGTGGCGTGAGCCAGTTCCGGGGCGATTTCCGGGTCCGGGTTCGAGCAGGCGAACACGATCGGGTTCGGCGCCATGCGCAGCAGGTTTTCCGGGCTCAGCAGGTTCGGACCCGACAGGCCGACGAACACGTCGGCACCGTCCAGCGCGTCCGCCAGGGAGCGCTTGTCGGTCGCGTGGGCAAACACGGCCTTGTACTGGTTCAGGTCGTCACGGCCGGAGTGGATCACGCCGGTACGGTCGACCATGAAGATGTTTTCGATCTTGGCGCCCATGCTCACCAGCAACTTCATGCAGGAGATGGCCGCAGCGCCAGCGCCGAGGCAGACGATCTTGGCTTCCGGCAGGGTCTTGCCGGCGATTTCCAGGGCGTTGATCATGCCGGCCGCAGTAACGATCGCGGTGCCGTGCTGGTCATCGTGGAATACCGGAATGTCGCACTGTTCGATCAGGGCGCGCTCGATCTCGAAGCACTCAGGTGCCTTGATGTCTTCCAGGTTGATGCCGCCGAAGGTAATGGAGATGCGCTTGACGGTGTCGATGAAGGCTTGCGGGCTCTCGGAATCGACTTCGATGTCGAATACGTCGATACCGGCGAAGCGCTTGAACAGCACGCCCTTGCCTTCCATGACTGGCTTGGAAGCCAATGGGCCGAGATTACCCAGGCCGAGAATCGCGGTGCCATCGGAAATGACTGCAACCAGGTTGCCTTTACCGGTGTATTTGTAGGCCAGTTCAGGGTCGCGAGCGATTTCGCGGACTGGTTCGGCTACGCCGGGGCTGTAGGCCAGCGACAAGTCGCGAGCAGTAGCGGTGGCCTTGGTGAGCTCGACACTCAGCTTCCCTGGACGAGGATTAGCGTGATATTCGAGAGCGGCAGTTTTCAGATCAGACATGTGGGCATTCCGCTTTTTACTGTGTTGGACAGACGGACCGCCGAGGATACGCGCCTCGCAAAGTCCCCACAAGACTGACCAGTCACTGCTGTCAAGCGCCCTGCCCTACGACTTTGGGCCAAGAGCCACGAAACACAAGGGCCACATGCATACAATCCACCGACTAAATGTCTACAATTTTTTCTCACAAGACCGCTTGCAGCATGGCAGGATCGGTCAGCGGCAACATCCATCGCGCCTGCCCGGCCTTGTGGCCGCCGCGTCGGGCGCGATCGACGACCCAGCCACGGGCCTCGATTTTTCGGCCCTTTAGCCGCTTCAGGGCCGAGGCGTCGAAGCGTCTTTGCACACCGGGCGCAATGTGCAAGACAACTGCCCCCTGCAATTCAATCCAGATGCCTCCGCGATTGCGCTGCACGTTTTCGACACGTCCGCTCATCAGCACAAAACCGGGCGCATTGATTTGCTCCGCTCGCACGACGGGCGATTTTTTCCAGAGGCCGAATCCGGCTTGCCGCGCATGACGTTCAGCCATTTGCTGGCATCTGACCAGGTCGACGTTCGGCGCGACCGCCACCAGAAACCCCAGCCCCTCGGCAATCAACCGTTCCTCGAGGTTCTCGCCCTGGGCGTTGTAGACATGGGCCAGTGTGCGACCGTAATCATCGTGGTCATCCTTGCCAGGCAACACGCCCACCCGGCCATCACTGGCGGCTACCAGGGCTTCGAGTCGCTGACGTGCCGCCACGGCGAACGGTTCGTCGGCGCGGCCTCGCTTGCCCAGCTCAGGGCTGTTGAGACCGATCATCCGAATGCGCCGGCCATCCTCCAGGTACAAGGTATCGCCGTCCACCACCCGTTGCACCGCCACTTGGGGCAGGTTGCCCGGCGAAGGACAGGACGCCTGGGCACCACCGAGGCAAATCGCGGACACAAAAAAGGCGCCCGCAAGGGACGCCTTTTTCATCAATCTGGAGCGGTCGGGACGACCATCCAAAATGATCAGCCTCAGGCTTTTGGAGTAACTTTGCCGAAAGCACCGAAACGATCGGCGAACTTCTGAACACGACCGCCGGTATCCAGAGTCTTTTGCTTGCCGGTGTAGAACGGGTGGCATTCGTTGCAAACGTCGATCGCCAGGGCTTTGCCGTAGGTCGAACGCGTTTCGAACTTGTTGCCGCAGCTGCAGGTTACGGCAATTACTGGGTATTCCGGATGGATATCGGTTTTCATGCTGTTTTCCTCAGGCTAGCGTGCCGCCACCCAACACTATTGTTGAATACCGCACGTAATTAGGCCGCGGATTCTACCAGACAACATCAATCACGCAAGCTATGACTTGTACCAACCGTCTGCTAGGCTCGCGGCCTCAAGCACAATCCCTGTGGGAGAGAGCTTGCTCGCGATAGCGGTGGGCCAGTTGCAGTGATGCTGGCTGTGCCACGGCCATCGCGAGCAAGCTCGCTCCCACATTGAATCGTGTTCAGCCTTGCGAACTTGTCCGCCTATCGAGATCCCCCGCGTGCCCGACGCCATCCTGCGCCTCGCCCTGCCTTCGCCGCTGCGCCGCCTGTTCGACTACCGCGCCCCGGCCGGAGTCCTGCGCGCCCAGTTGCAGCCGGGCATGCGCCTGCGGGTGCCGTTCGGCCGGCGGGAGATGATCGGCATCCTGGTGGAGGTCACCGACCACAGCGAGGTCCCGGTCGACAAGCTCAAACCAGCCCTGGCCCTGCTCGATGCCACGCCACCACTGCCCGCCGCGCTGTTCAAGTTGTGCCTGTGGACGTCCCAGTATTACCAGCACAGCCTCGGCGACACCCTGAGTTGGGCGCTGCCGGTGCTGCTGCGCCAGGGCGAACCGGCCGAGGCGCGCCAGGAGCGGTTCTGGTCGGTGGCGCCCGGCGCCTCGCTGGACGATCCACGCATCGCCCGCGCCCCGCGCCAGCGCGAGGCCTTGGCGACCCTGGCCCAACATCCCCACGGCGTGGCACACCAATTGTTGAGCAAACTGATGCTCAGCAAGGACAGCCTGGACCTGTTGCTGGCCAAGGACCTGGTCCAGGTGGAAATACGCAGGCACGCCCCCGGCGCCCGCCATGAACATTGGCTGGCCCAGCCGGAACTGCCGCTCAACACCGAACAGCGGGCCGCTTGCGAGGCCATTCGCGCAGGCTTCGACAGTTATCACGCCTTTCTCCTGGCGGGCGTCACCGGCAGCGGCAAGACCGAGGTCTACCTGCAACTGATCCGTCAGACCCTGGAGGCCGGCAAGCAGGCGCTGGTGCTGATTCCGGAAATCAACCTCGGCCCGCAAACCCTGGCGCGCTTCGAACAGCGCTTCAACGCCCGGATCGCCCTGGTGCACTCAGCGGTCAACGACCGCGAACGCCTGGAGGCCTGGCTCGCCGCCCGGGACGGCGAGGCCGACATCATCATCGGCACCCGCTCGGCCCTATTCACGCCAATGAAGAACCCCGGCCTGATCATCATCGACGAAGAGCACGACGGTTCCTATAAACAGCAGGAAGGCCTGCGCTACCACGCCCGCGACCTGGCGCTGGTGCGCGCCCGCCAGGAAAACATTCCCATCGTGCTCGGCTCGGCAACCCCGTCGCTGGAAAGCCTGCACAACGCCTACACCGGCCGCTACGGCCTGCTGCGCCTCAATGAGCGGGCCGGCGGCGCCAAGCAACCGCGCTTCCTGCGCCTGGACGTGAAAAGCCGCCCGCTGGACAGCGGTATTTCCGGGCCGATGCAGCAAGCCATCGGCCAGACCCTGGCTGCCGGGCAACAGGTCCTGGTGTTCCTCAATCGCCGCGGTTTTGCCCCGACCCTGTTGTGCCACGACTGCGGCTGGATGTCTGGTTGTGAGCGTTGCGATGCGCGGATGACCGTGCATCAACGCCATGGCGAGTTGCGTTGCCACCACTGCGGCCACGCCGAACGCGTGCCCAGGCATTGCCCGCAGTGCGGCAAAGTGGACTTGCGCCCGGTCGGTGCCGGCACCGAACGTGCCGAAGAACGGCTGGGCATTCTGTTCCCCGATTACCCGGTACTGCGGGTGGATCGCGACAGCACTTCGCGCAAAGATGCGATGAACCAGTTGTTCGCGACGATCCAGAAGGGCCAGCCGTGCATCCTGGTGGGCACGCAAATGCTCGCCAAGGGGCACCACTTCCCACGGGTCACGCTGGTGTCGATCCTCGACGCCGATGGCGGACTGTTTTCCGGTGATTTCCGCGCCAGCGAGCGCATGGCGCAGTTGATCGTCCAGGTCGCAGGCCGGGCCGGGCGGGCCGAGGAGCCGGGCAAAGTGATCATCCAGACCCACCTGGCCGATCATCCGTTGCTGATCCAACTGACCGAGCAAGGTTATTTCGCCTTCGCCGAACAGGCCTTGAGTGAACGGCGCAGCGCCGGCCTGCCGCCTTTTGCCCATCTGGCGCTGTTGCGGGCTGAGGCCCACAAGCCGGGGCAGGCCGAAGCGTTCCTTGATGAAGCCTGCAGCGAGGCCGAGCGTTTGCTGGCGGAGCAGAACCTCACCGGCATCGAACTCTTGGGCCCGGTGCCGGCGCCGATGGAACGGCGGGCGGGACGCTATCGAGCCCAGCTTTTATTACAAGCCAATGCCCGGGCGCCGTTGCATCGGCTATTGAGCGCCTGGCTACTGGTGCTGGAGCAGCTGCCCAGTGGACGCGCGGTGCGTTGGTCGCTGGATGTGGATCCGGTGGATTTGTACTGAATAAGCAGATCGCAAGCTTTGTCCCCTGAGGGACCGAGTGCATCCAGGCCAGCAAGAATAATCACCACTGAGCCCCAACCGACCCGCTACAGTTGGCAAGCTCGTCCGGGCCACGGATAATGCCCAGTTTTTCCACCAGCGCATCGAAGCGCCGCCGCGCCTGCGGTTGAAAGAGAAGACCATGAAAGACACCATTCGCCAGCTCATCCAGCAAGCCATCGCCCAACTCGTCACTGAAGGTGTGCTGCCAGAAGGCCTGTCGCCGGCGATTCAGGTCGAAAACACCCGCGACAAGACTCACGGCGACTTCGCCAGCAACATCGCGATGATGCTCGCCAAGCCGGCCGGCATGAAACCGCGGGACTTGGCGGAGAAAATCATCGCCGCGCTGCCGGCCGACGAGAACGTCAGCAAGGCCGACATTGCCGGCCCCGGGTTCATCAATTTCTTCCAGAACACCCAGGCCCTGGCCTCGCGCCTGGACGCGGCCCTGGCTGACGAGCGCATTGGCGTGCGCAAGGCCGGTCCGTTGCAGCGCACCGTGGTCGACCTCTCGGCCCCCAACCTGGCCAAGGAAATGCACGTCGGCCACCTGCGCTCGACCATCATCGGCGACGGCGTGGCGCGGGTCCTGGAGTTTCTCGGCGACACCGTGATCCGTCAGAACCACGTTGGCGACTGGGGCACCCAGTTCGGCATGCTGATGGCCTACCTGCAGGAAAACCCCATTACCAGCGACGAACTGTCGGACCTGGAGAACTTCTACCGCGCCGCCAAGCAACGCTTCGACGAGTCGCCCGAGTTCGCCGACCGTGCCCGGGGCCTGGTGGTCAAGCTGCAAGCCGGCGACGCCGAGTGCCTGGCGCTGTGGAGCAAGTTCAAGGACATCTCCCTGTCCCACTGCCAGAAAATCTACGAGTTGCTGAACGTCAAATTGACCATGGCCGACGTGATGGGCGAAAGCGCCTACAACGACGACCTGATCAACGTGGTCAACGACCTCAAGGCCAAGGGCATGCTGGTGGAAAGCAACGGCGCCCAGTGCGTGTTCCTCGACCAGTTCAAGACCGCCGATGGCGAGCCGTTGCCGGTGATCATCGTCAAGGCCGATGGTGGCTATCTCTACGCCACCACCGACCTGGCAGCCGTGCGCTACCGTAACAGCGTGCTCAAGGCCGATCGGGTGCTGTACTTCGTCGACCAGCGCCAGGCTCTGCACTTCCAGCAAGTGTTCGAAGTCGCACGCCTGGCCGGTTTCGTGACCCATCCAATGGAGATGGAGCACATGGGCTTCGGCACCATGAACGGCGCCGACGGCCGCCCATTCAAGACCCGCGATGGCGGCACGGTAAAACTGATCGACCTGCTGACCGAAGCCCAGGATCGCGCCTACACCCTGGTCAAGGGCAAGAACCCGGACCTGGCCGAGGACGAACTGCGCAACATCGCCAAGGTGGTGGGCATCGACGCGGTGAAATACGCCGACCTGTCCAAGCACCGCACCAGCGACTACAGCTTCAACTTCGACCTGATGCTCAACTTCGAAGGCAACACCGCGCCGTACCTGCTGTACGCCTACACCCGCGTGGCGGGGGTGTTCCGCAAGCTCGGCAAAAGCTTCAATGAAGTGGACGGCCAGATTGTGCTCGAGGCCCCTCACGAACAGGAGCTGGCGGCGAAGCTGGCGCAGTTCGGTGAAGTGTTGAATAACGTCGCCGACAAGGGCACGCCGCACACCCTGTGCGCCTACCTGTACGATGTCGCCGGCCTGTTCTCCAGCTTCTACGAGAACTGCCCGATCCTCAACGCGCAAACCCCAGAGCAAATGCAGAGCCGCCTGCGCCTCGCCGCGCTGACCGGGCGTACGCTCAAGCAAGGCCTGGAACTGCTGGGCCTGGAAACCCTGGAGCGCATGTAAGTTGGCAGCCAAGAAAAAACCTGCACCCAAACGCGGCGCCAGTCGTTACCAGCCTCCAGCCAAAAAACCGATTCCGGGCTGGTTGTGGATGGCCATCGGCCTGACCGTCGGCGCTTTCATTGTGTTTCTGATGAAGCTGGAGCCGGGCCAGGGCGATGACGTCAAGCGCGTCCGGCAAGAGCAGCAGAAAGCCACGCGGATCGCCGAGGCCAACAAGACTCCGCCGAGCCCAACGCAACCGGTGAAGCCGAAGTACGACTTCTACACCTTGCTGCCGGAATCGGAAGTCATCGTGCCGCCCGAAGCCGTACCGGAGAAAACCCTGCCGACGCCGCAAGTGCCCACCACGCCGGTGACCCCGGCCGAAGCGGCGAAGATCGACACCGCCCGCGCCCAGGCGGCCCTGGCCGGCATCACGCCGCCGCCCGCCCCACCGGTGCAGAAAGCCGCGCCGGTGACGAAGTTCTTCCTGCAGGCCGGTTCGTTCCGCAAGGAAGCCGACGCCGACAAGGTCCGCGCGCAGATCATTCTGCTGGGTCAGTCCGTGGCGGTGGAGTCCGGCACCGTGAAGGACGAAACCTGGTACCGGGTACTGGTCGGGCCGTTCAGCAACCGCGAAGAACTGACCAAGGCCCAGAAACAATTGGCCGGCAGCGGTTTCAGCAACCTGTTGTTACAACAACGCCAGAGCCGCTGATCTCGTCAAGGACACCTGTGGCTGTGGGGCTTTTGTGGCGAGGGAGCTTGCTCCCGCTGGGCTGCGCAGCAGCCCCAACAGCTTGGGACCGCTACGCGCTCCAGCGGGAGCAAGCTCCCTCGCCACAGTGAATGCCTTTGCCACAAACCTGATCGGCAACCCGGGACACCACTCGTCCCCTCCCCCACCCCACAGTTGAAAAACCCCGCGCCACCCCCATATGAGTTCCATCCGGGCATTTTCGCCCCGCTGCGTGGAGACTCTCCCTTGACCACCATCGTTTCAGTCCGCCGTCATGGCAAAGTCGTCATGGGCGGCGACGGCCAGGTTTCACTGGGCAACACCGTGATGAAAGGCAACGCGAAGAAAGTCCGCCGCCTGTATCACGGCGAAGTCATCGCCGGTTTCGCCGGGGCCACTGCCGACGCCTTCACGTTATTCGAACGTTTCGAAGGCCAACTTGAGAAACACCAGGGCCACCTGGTCCGAGCCGCCGTGGAACTGGCCAAGGAATGGCGCACCGACCGCTCCCTGAGCCGCCTCGAAGCCATGCTCGCGGTCGCCAACAAGGACGCCTCCCTGATCATCACCGGCAACGGCGACGTCGTTGAGCCCGAAGACGGCCTGATCGCCATGGGTTCCGGCGGTGCCTACGCCCAGGCTGCGGCCAGTGCCCTGCTGAAAAAAACCGACCTGTCGGCTCGTGAGATCGTCGAGACTGCCTTGGGCATTGCCGGCGACATCTGTGTCTTCACCAACCACACCCAGACCATTGAGGAGCAGGACCTCGCGGAATAAGCCTGCCCAGGCGAACCACGCCACGGCCCATTCTTGCTTGAGGACCACCCATTATTATGTCCATGACTCCCCGCGAAATCGTCCACGAACTCAACCGCCATATCATCGGCCAGGACGATGCCAAGCGCGCCGTCGCCATCGCCCTGCGTAACCGCTGGCGCCGGATGCAATTGCCCGAAGAACTGCGCGTCGAAGTGACCCCCAAGAACATCCTGATGATCGGCCCGACCGGTGTCGGTAAAACCGAAATCGCCCGGCGCCTGGCCAAACTCGCCAACGCGCCGTTCATCAAGGTCGAAGCCACCAAATTCACCGAAGTCGGCTATGTCGGCCGCGACGTCGAGTCGATCATCCGTGACCTGGCCGATGCCGCCATCAAGCTGCTGCGCGAACAGGAAATCACCAAGGTCCGCCACCGCGCCGAAGACGCCGCCGAAGAGCGCATCCTCGACGCCCTGCTGCCACCAGCGCGCATGGGCTTCAACGCCGACGCCGCCGCGACCCAGGACTCCAACACCCGCCAACTGTTCCGCAAGCGCCTGCGCGAAGGCCAGCTGGACGACAAGGAAATCGAGATCGAAGTGGCCGAAATGGCCGGCGTCGATATTTCCGCGCCGCCAGGCATGGAAGAGATGACCAACCAGTTGCAGAGCCTGTTCGCCAACATGGGCAAGGGCAAGAAGAAAAACCGCAAGCTCAAGGTCAAGGAAGCGCTGAAACTGGTGCGCGACGAAGAAGCCAGCCGCCTGGTCAACGAAGAAGAGTTGAAGGCCAAGGCGCTGGAGGCGGTCGAGCAACATGGCATCGTGTTCATCGATGAAATCGACAAGGTCGCCAAGCGCGGCAATGTCGGCGGTGCCGATGTGTCCCGCGAAGGTGTACAACGCGACCTGCTGCCGCTGATCGAAGGCTGCACGGTCAACACCAAGCTGGGCATGGTCAAGACCGACCATATTCTGTTCATCGCCTCCGGTGCGTTCCACCTGAGCAAGCCGAGCGACCTGGTGCCAGAGCTGCAGGGTCGCCTGCCGATCCGTGTCGAGCTCAAGGCGCTGACGCCGGAAGACTTCGAACGCATCCTCAGCGAGCCCCACGCGTCCCTGACCGAACAGTATTGCGCGCTGCTCAAGACCGAAGGCCTGAACATCGAGTTCACCCCGGAAGGCATCAAGCGCCTGGCCCAGATCGCCTGGCAGGTCAACGAGAAGACCGAGAACATCGGTGCCCGTCGCCTGCACACGTTGCTCGAACGCCTGCTCGAGGAAGTCTCGTTCAGCGCCGGCGACCTGGCGAGCGCCCACAACGAAGCGCCGATCCTCATCGACGCCGAGTACGTCAACAGCCACCTGGGTGAATTGGCGCAAAACGAAGATCTGTCGCGGTATATCCTGTAGGCCACACGATGTGTGAGCGGGCTCCTGTGGCGAGGGAGCTTGCTCCCGCTGGGTCGCGAAGCGGCCCCAAAAACCCGACGCCGCCGCTTATCCGGCGGATTATCGGGAGTCTTTTGGGAGGGCTTCGCCCTCCAGCGGGAGCAAGCTCCCTCGCCACGGATCGCTCATGCAAGGCGTCACGAAACGGACGATCTGCCATGACCAAACTCCCCACCGCCATCAACCTGCACAAAGCCTCCAAGACCCTGACGCTCAAATACGCGCCGGACGAGGAGTATCACTTGCCCGCCGAGTTCCTGCGGGTGCACTCGCCTTCCGCCGAAGTCCAGGGCCACGGCAAACCCATCCTGCAATACGGCAAGCTCAACGTTGCACTGATCAAGGTCGAACCGGCCGGCCAGTACGCACTGAAACTGACCTTCGACGACGGCCACGACAGCGGGCTGTTCACCTGGGACTATCTCTACCAGTTGGCGGTGCGTCAGGAAGACTTGTGGAACGATTATCTTGGCGAACTCAAGGCCGCCGGAAAAACCCGCGACCCGGACGAGTCCGTCGTCAAGCTGATGCTCTAACTCAGGGGCTGGCGCTTTAGGGCGATTTTTCTAGACTCATCTGCTTGAATGCCCGCGCAGCAACGTCAATGACTGGCCTGCTTGCGAAAAAAATTAAACTCGGGTAACCAATGGAGCTGGCAAGTTACCTGCAAAGGAACCGCCGAGTTCCTGGCATACGTTTCCTCATTGGCCCTCGATGCGGAATTAATGGTCACCCGAGCAGCGTACCTGGTATTGGCTGTGTGGCTTCATGGCACGATCCGGGTACTCGTCTGAAGGACAATGGAGCGTCGTAGATGAGCAACAAGAACAACGATGACCTGAAGTATCAAGCCTCGGAAAATACCCTGGGGTTGAATCCCGTCGTCGGCTTGCGCAGGAAAGATCTGCTGGCCTCTGCCCGCATGGTGCTGACCCAGGCCATCAAACAACCGCTGCACAGCGTCAAGCACGTCGCCCATTTCGGCGTCGAACTCAAGAATGTCCTGTTCGGCAAATCCGAACTGCAGCCGGCCGGCGACGACCGTCGCTTCGCTGACCCGGCGTGGAGCCAGAACCCACTCTACAAACGCTACTTGCAAACCTACCTGGCGTGGCGCAAGGAGCTGCACGCCTGGATCGACGACAGCAACCTCTCGCCCGCGGACATCAGCCGCGGGCATTTCGTGATCAACCTGATGACCGAAGCCATGGCCCCGACCAACTCGGCGGCCAACCCGGCAGCAGTCAAGCGCTTCTTCGAAACCGGCGGCAAGAGCCTGCTCGATGGCCTGTCCCACCTGGCCAAGGACCTGGTGCACAACGGCGGGATGCCGAGCCAGGTCGACATGGGCGCGTTCGAGGTCGGCAAGAGCCTGGGCGTGACCGAAGGCGCCGTGGTGTTTCGCAACGACGTGCTGGAGCTGATCCAGTACCGCCCCATCACCGAGCAGGTCCACGAGCGACCGCTGCTGGTGGTGCCGCCACAAATCAACAAGTTCTATGTATTCGACCTGAGCCCGGACAAGAGCCTGGCGCGCTTCTGCCTGCGCAGCAACGTGCAGACCTTCATCGTCAGTTGGCGCAACCCCACCAAGGAACAGCGCGAGTGGGGCCTGTCGACCTACATCGAGGCGCTCAAGGAAGCGGTGGACGTGGTCACGGCCATCACCGGCAGCAAGGACGTGAACATGCTCGGCGCCTGCTCGGGCGGCATCACCTGCACCGCGCTGCTGGGCCATTACGCCGCCCTCGGCGAGAAAAAGGTCAATGCGCTGACCCTGCTGGTCAGCGTGCTCGACACCACCCTGGACACCGACGTGGCGTTGTTCGTCGACGAACAGACCCTGGAAGCGGCCAAGCGCCATTCCTACCAGGCCGGTGTACTCGAAGGTCGCGACATGGCCAAGGTGTTCGCCTGGATGCGCCCCAACGACTTGATCTGGAACTACTGGGTCAACAATTATCTGTTGGGCAACGAGCCGCCCGTGTTCGACATCCTGTTCTGGAACAACGACACCACGAGGCTGCCGGCGGCGTTCCACGGCGATCTCATCGAAATGTTCAAGAACAATCCACTGATCCGTCCCAATGCACTGGAAGTGTGCGGCACGCCCATCGATCTCAAGCAGGTCACCGCCGACATCTTCTCCCTGGCCGGCACCAACGACCACATCACGCCGTGGAAGTCCTGCTACAAGTCGGCACAGCTGTTTGGCGGCAAGGTGGAGTTCGTACTGTCGAGCAGCGGCCATATCCAGAGCATCCTCAACCCGCCAGGCAACCCCAAGTCGCGCTACATGACCAGTGATGACATGCCAGCCAAGGCCGAGGACTGGCAGGAGAATTCAACCAAGCACACCGACTCCTGGTGGCTGCACTGGCAGGCCTGGCAGGCCGAGCGCTCGGGCAAACTGAAAAAAGCCCCGACCGTGCTGGGCAACAAGGCCTACCCGGCCGGTGAAGCGGCGCCCGGCACTTATGTGCATGAAAGATAGCTGCAAGCTTCAAGCGCCTTAACTTGCAGCTTGAAACTTGAAGCTTGATGCTGCTTTTCCACTTCTCCACCCCAGGGCTTGAGCATGCCGCAACCGTACATCTTCCGTACCGTCGATCTGGATGGCCAGACCTTGCGCACCGCGGTACGTCCCGGCAAGCCTCACTTGACGCCGCTGCTGATTTTCAACGGCATCGGCGCCAACCTCGAGCTGGTGTTCCCGTTCATCCAGGCCCTGGACCCGGACCTGGAAGTCATCGCCTTTGACGTACCCGGTGTCGGCGGCTCATCGACGCCCAACCGGCCGTATCGTTTTCCTGGCCTGGCCAAACTCACCGCGCGAATGCTCGATTACCTGGACTACGGGCAGGTCAATGTGATCGGCGTGTCCTGGGGGGGCGCCCTGGCCCAGCAGTTCGCCCATGACTACCCCGAGCGCTGCAAGAAGCTGGTACTGGCGGCCACGGCGGCCGGGGCGGTGATGGTGCCGGGTAAACCGAAGGTGCTGTGGATGATGGCCAGCCCCCGGCGCTACGTTCAACCTTCCCATGTGATACGTATCGCCCCACTGATCTACGGCGGTTCGTTCCGTCGCGACCCGAGCCTGGCGGCCAGCCATGCGGCCAAGGTTCGTTCGGCGGGCAAGCTCGGTTATTACTGGCAACTGTTCGCCGGCCTGGGCTGGACCAGCATCCACTGGCTGCACAAGATCCACCAGCCGACCCTGGTGCTGGCTGGCGACGATGACCCGCTGATCCCGCTGATCAACATGCGCATGCTGGCCTGGCGCATTCCCAACGCCCAATTGCACATCATCGATGACGGCCATCTGTTCCTGATCACCCGGGCCGAGGCGGTGGCGCCGATCATCATGAAATTCCTGGAGGAAGAACGTCAGCGTGCGGTGATGCATCCGCACCCCTCACCACTGGGCGGCTGAAACCGCCCATTAGCGCCTGGCAGGACGCCGGACCGCGCAGCGACCCGAAACAGCGACTATGTTGTCTGGTTCGGTGTGTTTGTTTTTAGCCTGATGACGAAGGAGTTGACTCATGCGCGACAAACCGGCGAAGGGTTCCATGCCCGCCCCTGCCAGCTTCATCAACGCACAAAGTGCGGTCACCGGCCTGCGTGGCAGGGACCTGCTGTCCACCTTGCGCAGCGTTGCCGTACACGGCTTGCGCAACCCGGTGCACAGTGCCCGGCATGCGCTGAAGCTGGGCGGTCAACTGGGCCGAGTGCTGCTGGGGGAGACCCTGCACCCCACCAACCCCAACGACCAGCGTTTCGCCGACCCCACCTGGCAGCTCAATCCGTTCTACCGCCGCAGCCTGCAGGCCTACCTGAGCTGGCAGAAACAGGTGACGAGCTGGATCGACGAAAGCACCATGAGCCAGGATGACCGCGCCCGCGCCCACTTCGCCTTCGCCCTGCTCAACGACGCCGTTTCGCCGTCCAACACCTTGCTCAACCCGCTGGCGGTCAAGGAGCTGTTCAACTCCGGCGGCACCAGCCTGGTTCGAGGCCTCAGCCATCTGGTGGATGACCTGCTGCACAACGACGGGTTGCCGCGACAAACCACGCCCCATGCCTTTGAAGTCGGCAAGACCCTGGCAACCACCCCTGGCGCGGTGGTATTTCGCAACGAATTGCTCGAGCTGATCCAGTACCGGTCCATGAGCGAAAAGCAATACGCCAAGCCGTTGCTGATCGTGCCGCCGCAGATCAACAAGTTCTATATTTTCGACCTGAGCCCTTCCAACAGCTTCGTCCAGTACGCCCTGAAAAACGGTTTGCAAGTTTTCATCATCAGTTGGCGCAACCCTGACGTACGCCACCGTGAATGGGGCCTGTCCAGCTACGTCGAGGCCGTGGAAGAGGCCATGAACGTCTGCCGGGCGATCACCGGCGCCCGCGAGGTCAACCTGATGGGCGCCTGCGCCGGAGGCATGACCATCGCCGCCCTGCAAGGCCACCTGCAAGCCAAGCGCCAGTTGCGTCGGGTCGCCAGTGCCACGTACCTGGTGAGCCTGCTGGACAGCCAGATCGACAGCCCGGCCACGCTGTTCATCGACGAGCAGACTCTCGAAGCCGCCAAGCGCCGTTCCTACCAGAAAGGCATCCTCGATGGCCGCGACCTGGCCCGGGTGTTTGCCTGGATGCGCCCCAACGATCTGATCTGGACTTACTTCATCAACAACTATCTGCTGGGCAAGGAGCCGCCGGCCTTCGACATCCTCTACTGGAACAACGACTGCACCCGCCTGCCGGCGGCTTACCACGGCGACCTGCTGGACTTCTTCAAGCACAACCCACTGACCCATCCCGGCGGTCTGGAAGTGTGCGGCACACCTATCGACCTGCAGAAAGTGACGGTGGACAGCTTCAGTGTGGGCGGCATAAATGACCACATCACACCGTGGGACGCGGTGTATCGCTCGACCCTGTTGCTCGGTGGCGAAAAACGCTTCGTGCTCTCCAACAGCGGCCACGTCCAGAGCATCCTCAACCCGCCGGGCAACCCCAAGGCCAACTTCATCGAAAGCGCAAAATTGAGCAGCGACCCACGGGCCTGGTACTACGACGCCAAACACGTCGAAGGCAGCTGGTGGACCCAATGGCTGGGCTGGATCCAGGAGCGTTCCGGCGCCCAGCACGAAACCCAGATGACCTTGGGCAACGCGAACTACCCGCCTCTGGACGCAGCTCCCGGTACCTATGTTCGCGTGCGCTGAAGCACCTTACCCCACGGCCAGGCGATTGGCCGTGGCATGACTTGATCATTAAGAAGACCGGATGAAAACCCGCGACCGCATCCTTGAATGTGCCCTGCAATTGTTCAACGAAAAGGGCGAGCCGAACGTCTCCACCATGGAAGTTGCCAACGAAATGGGCATCAGCCCGGGCAACCTCTATTACCACTTTCATGGCAAGGAACCGCTGATCCTCGGGCTATTCGAGCGATTCCAGGGCGAACTGGCGCCGCTGCTGGACCCTCCGGCGGACGTGCAGTTGGCGCCAGAAGACTACTGGCTGTTCCTGCACTTGATCGTCGAACGCCTGGCCCAGTACCGCTTTCTGTTCCAGGACCTGTCGAACCTGGCCGGGCGCCTGCCGAAGCTGGCCAAGGGTATCCGCCAGTTGCTCAATGCCCTGAAGCGCACCCTCGCCTCACTGCTGGCGCAGCTCAAGGCCCAGGGTTTGCTGATCAGCGATACCCAGGCCCTAGGGCAGCTGGTGGAGCAGATCACCATGACCTTGCTGTTCTCCCTGGACTATCAGCGGATCCTCGACCGTGAAGGCGAGGTTCGGTTGGTGGTCTACCAGATCATGATGCTGGTGGCCCCGCACCTGCCGCCCGCGACCAAGGTGGCGACTGAGCAACTGGCGTTGCGCTACCTGGAAGAACACGAGTAACGCAGTGTGACGCTCGCCCCATGCTCTGCGGGGGATGCAGCCCGAGACGCTCCGCGTCTCAAACAGCGGAACGCAGAGCGTCCCTGGAGGCATTCCCACGCGGGAGCGTGGGAACGAACGCCCGGCCTTCACAGGCCGGGCGTTTTTGCATGTCCCGCAGAATCAGGACTGGGTGGTAGGCGTCGTTGGAGCCGGCGCTGGAGTTGGCGTGGCGACCGGGGTCGGAGCGGCGGCGGAGTTCGCCGTGCTCGTCGGGGTCGCCGGTTTGGCGGCCGCGGTTGGCGCCTTCGGTGCAGCGGCTTTCGGCGCGGCCGGTTTTTTCACGGCCGGTTTTTTCGCCGCAGCAGGTTTGGTCGCTTTTGCCGCAGGCTTGGCCGCGGGTTTCGCTGCCGGTTTGGCCGCTGCCGTTTTAGCCGCGGGTTTGGCCGCAGGCTTGGCTGCCGCTTTGGCCGCTACCGGTTTGGCCACCGCCTTGGCAGCAGGCTTGGCCGCAGCAGTTTTAGCCGCGGGCTTGGCTGCTGCTTTCGCCGCAGGTTTGGCGGCGGTTTTTGCCGCAGCCTTGACCAATGGCTTGGCCGCCGTTTTAGCGGCCGGCTTGGCCGCTGCAGTCTTGGTCGCCACGGGTGCGACTTTGGCGCCGGTGAGTTTTTCGATCTGCTTGGTCAGGGTGTCGACCTTGCTGTGCAGTGCCTTGACTTCATTACGGCTCGGCACACCCAGGCGCGAGATCGCACTGTTCAGGCGCTTGTCGAAAGCCCCCTCCAGTTCGTCCCATTTGCCCAGTGCACGATCCTTCACGCCACCGATTCGCGACTTGGCGGACTCGGCAGAGCCCTTGGCTGCATCGACTTGTTTGCCGACGGCCGTCTTGGTGAGTTTTTCGGCCTTTTCGCCGTCCTTAACCAGGGACTCGAAGAGCTTGCTGCCGTCAGTGTCGATCTTCGAGTACACGCCTAAACCAGCAAGCCAGATTTTGCGGGAATACTTTTCAATCTTCCCGGCCCACGAGCTGCCCTCTTTTTCTGTGATTTTTTTGCCAGCCATCCCGTTCTCCTTAATGTTTACGCGCGACACGTTCGAGCAATGCTGTCAGCTCATCGAGCTTAGCAGAGAGTGTCTCAACGTCATGTTTAGACGGAATGCCGATACGATTCAAGGCACTTGCAACACGGGCATCGAATACCTTCTCGACTTTATCGAGTTGTACTTCAACCCGGGCCTTGAAAGTATTGACGTCGCTCTTGGCTTCAATCAATTCGCTGTTGGCCGCTTCAAGTTTTCCGGCAATTTTCTTTTTGCCTTTGGTTTCAATAACTTCGCCAGCCTTTACCAACTCCTGAAAGTACTCGCTGCCTTCCTGGCCGACCTTCGTGTAGGCGCCCAGGCCCGCCAGCCAGATCTTGCGCGCGTACGTTTTCACGTCGCTGAGCGTGGAAGATTCAACGTCGGTTTTTTTCTTCAGAATAACTTTGGCCATGGTGCACCTCACTCGAAAATGGTTTGAGGAACTGCCCGCACACGGTCGGGCTCAGGCACAAAGTAGTGACAATAATTAGAAACGGCACCCTAACAACTGACACAAACCTGAGGGCGATGACTTTCCCTGTGGTAGCGAGCTTGCTCGCGATTGCATTGGGTCAGTCACATCGACGTTGACTGATACTGCGTAATCACGAGCAAAGTCGCTCCCACAGGGAAAGGTGGTGATCTTGAGTGCTGTACTTCCCTTCTTTCGTCGATCAAGCCAACGCTTTATCCAGCGCCTTTTCGATTTCCGTCTTGATCGTGCCGCTCATGGCCGACATCAACATGCCCAGTTCCACATCGACGCGGATCGAGTCCTCGCCAACATGCACTTCGCCCTTGACCCCGGAACGCTTGAGTTTCAGGGTGTCGCCCTCCCACTGCGGCTCCAGGCCATAGCTATCGGACAACTTCTGCGCCAGCTTGTCGGCTTTCTCTCGTGCCGCTTCCTTGCCCAGGCCATGGGCACGCTCAACCGTTATACGGGCCATCGGGTGACTCCTGTTTTATCGGGACTTGCCTGAACGTTTCAGACCCTGCCTGCGTCAAAACGTCCCGGCGGTCGCCCATCTTACCTTCAGCCTTGCCAAGACAAAGCCCTCCACCGGGATTAGAATGTCCCGCATTCTTTTTTGGTGACCGCGATATGACTGATCAGCGCAAAGGCAGCGATGCCGAACCCACCACTCACTTCGGCTTCAAGAACGTGCCGGAAAGCCAGAAAGCGGAAAAAGTCGCTGAGGTTTTCCACTCCGTAGCCGCCAAGTATGACTTGATGAACGACCTGCTCTCGGGCGGCATGCACCGCCTGTGGAAGCGTTTCGCGATCGAACTGTCAGGCGTGCGCAGTGGTAATCGCGTACTGGACATCGCCGGCGGCACGGGCGACCTGACGAAGAAGTTTTCCCACATCGTCGGGCCGACCGGCCAAGTCGTCCTGGCCGACATCAACGAATCCATGCTCAAGGTCGGTCGCGACCGCCTGCTGGACCTGGGCGTGGCCGGCAACGTCGAGTTCGTCCAGGCCGACGCTGAAAAGCTGCCGTTCCCCGACAACCATTTCGACTGCGTAACCATCGCCTTCGGCCTGCGCAACGTCACCCACAAGGAAGATGCCCTGCGCTCGATGCTGCGCGTGCTCAAGCCCGGTGGCCGCCTGCTGGTGCTGGAGTTCTCCAAACCGACCAACGCGCTGATGTCCAAGGCCTATGACGCCTACTCGTTCGCCTTCATGCCGCTGATGGGCAAGCTGATCACCAACGACTCGGAAAGCTATCGCTACCTGGCCGAATCGATCCGCATGCACCCGAACCAGGAAACCCTGAAGTCGATGATGGTCGAGGCCGGTTTCGACCGCGTGACCTACCACAACATGACCGCAGGCATTGTCGCCCTGCACCGCGGTATCAAGCCCTGATGCTGCTCACCGGCCTGCTTGCCAGCGTTGAACTCGGCCTCAACCGGGTGTTGCGCCTGGACAGCACGGCGCTCGCGCGCCTGGCGCACTTGAGCGGCAAGGTGATTGCCGTGGACTGCCGCAGCCCGACGTTGCGGTTGTTCATCCTGCCCAGCGACGAGGGCCTGATGCTCGCTGCGCACTGGGAGGCCGAGGCCGACTGCACGCTGCGCGCACCGGCGTCGAGCCTGCTGAACCTGGCCCTGGGCAAGGACAAGACCGCGGTGCTGCACAGCCCCGACGTGGAGCTCGACGGCGACAGCGGCGTACTGCTGGAGCTGGCGGCGATTCTCCAGGACCTGGAACTGGACTGGGAATACGAAGTGTCTCGCTGGATCGGTCCGGTGGCGACCCAATTGCTCAGCGGCCATTTGCGCAGCCGCAGCCGCTGGTATCGGCAAGGGTTCGCCAGCCTGGGGCAGAATCTGAGTGAATACCTGGCCGAAGAATCGCGTACCCTCGTAGGCCAACGCGAAGCACAAGCCCGTTTTAATGAACTGGACCAGATCAAACTTGACCTGGAACGTCTCGAGGCGCGTTTCGAGCGCCTTTCCCGATCCCTTGAAACCAAGCGATAACGCATGAAGCTGCTTGCCGTCCGCCGTTTGTTGCGCATCCAGCGCGTCGTGATCCGCTACCGCCTCGATGACCTGCTGTTCGCCCTGCCGTTGCCCTGGTTTCTCCTGGCCCTGCGCTTCGTGCTGCCGTGGCGCTGGTTTCCCCGGCGAACGCTGGACTTGAGTCGCGGTGCGCGCTTGCGCCTGGCCTTGCAGGACCTGGGGCCGATTTTCATCAAGTTCGGGCAAATCCTTTCGACCCGTCGCGACCTGTTGCCCGAAGACATCGCCGATGAACTGATGCGCCTGCAAGACCGCGTGCCGCCGTTCGATTCCAAGGTGTCGGTGGCGCTGATCGAGGAACAACTGGGCAAGAAGATCAGCGAAGTCTTCAGCCGTTTCGACGTCGAACCCCTGGCCTCGGCCTCCGTCGCCCAGGTTCACGCCGCACAACTCAAGAGCGGCGAAGAAGTGGTGGTCAAGGTCATCCGCCCAGGCCTCAAGCCGATCATTGCCCAAGACCTGGCGTGGCTGTTCATCCTCGCCCGCGCCGCCGAGCGGTTGTCAGCCGATGCCCGCCTGCTGCACCCGGTGGACGTGGTCCAGGACTACGAAAAAACCATCTACGATGAACTTGACCTGCTGCGCGAGGCCGCCAACGCCAGCCAGCTGCGTCGTAACTTCGAGGGCTCGCCGCTGCTCTATGTGCCGCAAGTCTATTGGGACTGGTGCCGGCCGAAAGTATTGGTGATGGAGCGTATCTACGGCATCCAGGTCACCGACCTGGCGACCCTGGCCGACCAGCGCACCGACATGAAACTGCTGGCCGAACGCGGCGTGGAAATCTTCTTCACCCAGGTGTTTCGCGACAGCTTCTTCCACGCCGACATGCACCCAGGCAACATCTTCGTCAGCACCGTGCAGCCGTGGAGCCCGCAGTACATTGCCATCGACTGCGGCATCGTCGGTAGCCTGACCCCTGAAGACCAGGACTACCTGGCGCGTAACCTGTTCGCCTTCTTCAAGCGTGACTACCGTCGCGTCGCCCAGCTGCACATCGATTCGGGCTGGGTGCCGGCCGAGACCAAGCTCAACGAATTCGAAGCGGCGATCCGTACCGTGTGCGAACCGATCTTCGAAAAACCGTTAAAAGACATTTCCTTCGGCCAGGTACTGATGCGCCTGTTCCAGACCGCGCGACGCTTCAACATGGAAGTCCAGCCACAGTTGGTGCTGTTGCAGAAAACCCTGCTGAACATCGAAGGCCTCGGCCGCCAGCTATACCCGGACCTCGACCTGTGGAACACCGCCCAGCCGTTCCTCGAACGCTGGATGCGCGAGCGCGTCAGCCCCAAAACCTTGCTGGGCAACGTGCAAAGCCAGTTCGAGCAGCTCCCGCACCTGGCCAACATGACCCGCGACCTGCTCGAACGCATGTCACAGCCCCACGCCCACGACCCGGCGCCCCCGTGGCAACGACGCAAGGACGATTGGCTGTTGCGCCTGCTGGGCGCAGCTCACCTGGGTGGCGGCGCCGTGCTGGCGACCGGCGGGCCGCTGAGCCAGCTGGGTCACTGGCCCGCCGGTATCATGATGGTGGTCGGTCTGTATCTGGTCGTTCGCCGATAGCAGGAATCAGCCGCAAGCTTTAAGCTGCAAGCCACAAGCTCCATACATACATAAATCTGCTTTTTACTTGCAGCTTGAAGCTTAAAGCTTGCCGCTGCCGTCAGGACTCAAGATGAAAAACTGGCAGGACGAGATCAAATGGGACGCTGACGGCCTGGTGCCGGCCATCGCCCAGGATCACAAGACCGGGCGTGTGCTGATGATGGCCTGGATGAACCGCGAAGCGCTGGCCCTGACCGCCGCCGAGAACCGCGCCATCTATTGGTCACGTTCCCGTGGCAAGCTGTGGCGCAAAGGTGAAGAGTCCGGGCACGTGCAGCACCTGCATGAGATGCGCCTGGACTGCGACGGCGACGTCATCATCCTGATGGTCGAGCAAGTCGGTGAGATTGCCTGCCACACCGGCCGTCAAAGCTGCTTCTATCGCGTCTTCGAGAACGGCGACTGGAAAATCGTCGACCCGGTGCTCAAGGACCCGCACGCCATTTATTCAGGACATACGCATGAGTGACACCCTGACCCGCCTGGCCCAGGTGCTGGAAGAGCGCAAGGGCGCCGCGGCCGACAGTTCCTATGTCGCCAGCCTGTACCACAAGGGCTTGAACAAGATTCTGGAGAAAGTCGGCGAAGAGTCGGTCGAGACCATCATCGCCGCCAAGGACGCCGCCATCAGTGGCGATTGCAGCGACGTGATCTATGAGACCGCCGACCTGTGGTTCCACAGCCTGGTCATGCTGGCCCAACTGGGGCAGCATCCGCAGGCCGTACTGGATGAACTGGACCGTCGCTTCGGTCTGTCCGGGCACGTCGAGAAAGCCTCGCGCCCGTCCGCCTGATCAATTTTTGAGAGGAGTAGCCACATGGGTATCTTTGACTGGAAACACTGGGTCGTCATCCTGGTCGTCGTGGTGCTGGTGTTCGGTACCAAGAAACTGAAAAACCTCGGCACCGATGTCGGCGAGTCGATCAAGGGCTTTCGCAAGGCTATGAACGACGACGAAAAACCGGCCGACCCGTCGGCGGCTGCTAGCCAACCGGCGCAGCCGACCCAACCGGTACACCCCCAGGCCAGCCAGCCTGTGAACGCGCCGCACACCATCGACGTGCAGGCACAGAAAGTCGAAGAGCCCGTCCGCAAAGACTCGTGAGCACTGACTAATGTTTGGGATCAGCTTCACTGAACTGCTGCTCGTCGGCCTCGTCGCCCTGCTGGTACTGGGCCCCGAGCGTCTGCCGGGTGCTGCGCGCACCGCCGGCCTGTGGATCGGCCGCCTGAAGCGCAGCTTCAATGCGATCAAACAGGAAGTTGAACGTGAAATCGGGGCCGACGACATCCGTCGGCAACTTCACAACGAACATATTCTGTCCCTGGAGCAGGAAGCGCGGAAAATCTTCACGCCGACCCAACAGGAACCGACGCCGGTTCAGCCCGTGGCCGAACCGACGATTGCGCCACAGGCGCCGGTGGATGGTGCGCAGCCACTGGCTGAACCGGCACCAGTGACACCGACGGTAACGGATATAGCGTCCCCTGCTGTCCCTGCGCCTAACGACCCTACTTTGCCGCCGCGAGCCCCATGAGCGATATCCCTGAAAACGACCAGCCGATGCCGCTGGTATCGCACCTCACCGAGTTGCGCACACGCCTGCTGCGTTGCGTCGCGGCGGTTTTCATCATCTTCGCCGGGCTGTTTTCCTTCACCCAGCAGATCTACACCTTCGTCTCCACGCCGCTGCGCCAGTACCTGCCGGTAGGGGCGACAATGATCGCCACCGACGTGTCGTCGCCGTTCCTGACACCGCTGAAGCTGACGATGATGGTCTCGCTGTTCCTGGCGATCCCGGTGATCCTGCACCAGATCTGGGGCTTCATCGCACCGGGCCTGTACAAGCACGAAAAACGCATCGCCGTGCCGCTGCTGGTGTCCAGCATCCTGCTGTTTTACACCGGCATGGCCTTCGCCTATTACCTGGTGTTCCCGCTGATCTTCAAATTCTTCGCCGCCGCCACCCCGGCGGGCGTGGAAATGATGACCGACATCAGCAGCTACCTGGATTTCGTCATGACGCTGTTCTTCGCCTTCGGCGTGGCGTTCGAAATCCCCGTGGCCGTGGTGCTGCTGGTATGGATCGGCGTGGTCGACGTGGCCTACCTGAAGAAGATCCGTCCTTACGTGATCATTGGCTGCTTCGTGGTCGGCATGATCCTGACCCCACCGGACATCTTCTCCCAGACCCTGCTGGCGGTGCCGATGTGGCTGCTGTTCGAGATCGGCATCCTGTTCGGTGGCCTGGTGCGCAAGCGCCGGGAAGAAGAACCCGAGGACCAGCCGGTCGATGACCACAACGACCAGCCGCCAGCGACCCAAGCGTGAACCTGCTGCTGCTCGAAGAGGCCGATTTCATCGGGCCTGACCGGGTAATCCTGAGCGATCGCCGGTTGACCCATATGCAGGAAGTCCATCGCAGCGCCGTCGGTGACAGCCTGCGCGTCGGGCGCATCGGCGGGCTGATGGGCACCGCCCAGGTGCTGCGCCTGGAAGCCCGCGAGGCCGAACTGCAAGTGACCCTCGACCAGCCGCCGCCGGCCAAGTTGCCGCTGACCCTGGTGCTGGCCCTGCCTCGCCCGAAAATGCTCCGTCGCGTGTTCCAGACCATCGCCACCATGGGCGTGCCGCGCGTGGTGCTGGTCAACAGTTATCGCGTGGAAAAGAGCTTTTGGCAGACGCCGTTCCTGGAGCCCGAGGCCATCCGCGAGCAATTGATCCTGGGCCTGGAGCAGGCCCGGGACAGCGTGCTGCCGGAAATCATCATCGAAAAACGCTTCAAGCCCTTCGTCGAGGACCGCTTGCCAGCCATGGCGGATGACACCCTGGGGCTGGTCGGCCATCCTGGCAACTATCCGCCCTGCCCGCGAGCGCTAACAGAGCCGGTGACCTTGGCCATTGGCCCCGAAGGCGGTTGGATTCCCTACGAGATCGAACTGCTGGGCAAGGCCGGCCTGCAACCGGTTCAACTGGGCGAGCGAATCCTGCGGGTCGAGACTGCGGTAACTGCCTTGCTCGCGCGATTGTTCTGATCCTCGTAGCTTGTGCAACGTGACCACAGGCGATTCATCCTCGCTGGCTGCAACGCTTGCCCTCTCCACCGCTAGACTCCCTGACGATTTCTACAGATCCCTGTCATATGGTCGATACTCTCTTCATAAGGCCTATAACAGGTTTGAGGGAGTATCGGCATGTTCAGTTGGTTAACCGAAAAGCTGGGAAACGTCAGCGTCAATCGCAAGCTGGGTTTCGGTTTTGGCCTGGTCCTGCTCATGACCCTCTTGAGCACTCTCGCCGGCTGGAACAGCCTGAGCAGTGTGATCAGCCGCTCAGATAAACAAGCTTCCATCGCCAGTATCAACGAGGCGGCCAAGGATTTGCGCGTCGCCCGTCTCGACTACGAGATGCGACGCGGCGAACAAGGGCCGACAGCCGTCAACGAGCTCCTGGGCAAACTTCAAGAGAGCATCCAAGCTGCCCTCAAACGATTTGTGCGCCCGGCAGACCAGGAGTTGCTCAATCAGCAATTGGCTAATGTCGATGAATACAAGCGCGCCTTTGTCGACCTCACTCAAGCGACGCAGAACCGCGAGTCGGCCCGGTCCAAGCTTGGCGCCAACGCCGACAACGCCGTGGCCAAGGTGACAGACGTCGAAAATGCCTTGCGACAAGGCGACAGCGTCCCGCAATTCAACAACGTGGTCGAGCTGAGCAAACTGCTCCAGCAAGCGCGTTACCAAGTTCGCGGCTACACCTACAGCGGTAAGGCCGACGCCGAGCAGCCGGCGCTGGATGCCATCGAAAACGTCCTGAAAAACTTCGAGAGCCTGCCGGGCAAGTTACCGGAGCAGCACGCAACCAACTTGCAACAAGCCGCCGAATCAATGAAAGCCTATCGCGCAGCCGTCAACCAGTTCCGCGATTCGCAGGTCGCCAGCGCCTCAGCCCTCAAGAGAATGGTCGACCAGGACACCCATTTGCATGAGCTGAACAAACATTTGACGGCCTCACAGATTGAGAAGCGCGACCTGGAGACGATTCATGCGAAAGAGGCCCTGATTACCGTTGCCGTCCTGGCGTTAGCGTTTGGTCTGCTGGCTGCGTGGATCATAACCCGCCAGATCGTCGTGCCTCTGCAACAGACCCTGGTGGCCCTCGAACGTGTCGCCTCGGGCGATTTGAGCCATAACCTGGTGGTTACCCGCCGTGACGACATGGGCCAATTGCAAGCCAGCCTGCAGCGAATGGTGATCAGCCTGCGGCAACTGATCGGGGGTATCAGCGACGGCGTCACGCAAATCGCCAGCGCCGCCGAACAGCTCTCGGCCGTTACCGAACAGACCAGTGCCGGGGTCAACAGCCAGAAAACGGAGACCGACCAGGTCGCCACTGCCATGCACGAAATGACCGCCACCGTGCAGGAAGTGGCGCGCAATGCCGAGGAAGCCTCCGAAGCGGCAGTTGCCGCTGACCAGCAGGCTCGCGAAGGCGAAAAAGTGGTCGGCGAAGCCATCGCCCAGATCGAACGCCTGTCCAAGGAAGTGGGCATCTCCACCGAAGCCATGGGCCACCTCAAGCGCGAGAGCGACAAGATCGGCAGCGTGCTGGACGTGATCAAGTCTGTCGCCCAGCAAACCAACCTGCTGGCCCTAAACGCCGCCATCGAAGCAGCCCGGGCCGGTGAAGCCGGGCGTGGTTTTGCGGTGGTGGCCGACGAGGTGCGCAGCCTGGCCCAGCGCACCCAGAAGTCCACCGAAGAAATCGAAGACCTGATCCTCGGCCTGCAATCGGGTACCGAACAGGTTGCGACCACCCTGGACAACAGCCGCAACCTGACCGACAGCAGCGTCGAACTGACCCGCCGGGCCGGTGGCTCACTGGAAAACATCACCCGCACGGTTTCGGCGATCCAGTCGATGAACCAACAGATCGCCGCCGCCGCCGAGCAGCAGAGCGCCGTGGCCGAAGAGATCAACCGCAGCGTCGTGAACGTTCGCGATGTCTCCGAACAAACCGCCTCCTCCAGTGAGGAAACCGCCGCCTCCAGCGCCGAACTGGCACGGTTGGGGGTTCATTTGCAGACGCTGGTAGGTCGCTTCAAGGTCTAACCAGAAGGCAGGTATTAAAAACCGTGGCCGGAGATTGCTCGCGCTTGGGCGCGAAGCGGCCACTACGGTGACATCTATTCTCTACAGATCCCTTCCAAACGGTCGATATAGCTCCCAGCACATAAACTCAGCGCTGCAGGGAGTAACAGCATGTTCCGATGGCTAGGTAATGTAGGCGTTAATCGCAAACTCGGTTTCGGCTTCGGCCTGGTGCTGTTCCTGACCGTGATAATCGCCTTCACGGGCTGGACCGGCCTGGGTAACGTCATCAGCCGTGGCGACAAACTGGGGTTCATCGCCAGCCTGAACGATTTGACCAAGGACTTGCGCCTGGCACGCATGAACTACGACACCTCGCGGGGCGAGAATGGCCCCCAACAAGTCAACGACCTGATTGGCAAACTCGACGCCGGGCTGAAAACCGCCCGCCAACAGATCGAACAACCGGCCGATGCCGCACTGATCGATAAACAATTGGCCGCCGTGGCCGAGTACAAAAAAGCCTTCGCCGAGATGACACGCGCTACCGCCAGCCGAGAAGATGCCCGCAGCAAACTCGGTGCCAGTGCAGACAATGCCGTGGCTCGCGTCGCTGAAGTAGAAAAGTCGTTGCTGCAAGGCGACAGCGTCGCCCAGTTCAACAACGCTGTGACCCTGAGCAAGGCGATCCAGCAAGCACGCTATCAAGTTCGCGGTTATACCTACAGCGGCAAGAACGAAGCCCAGCAACCGGCCCTTGAGGCCATCGACAATGTCCTCAAGCTTCTCGCACGCTTGCCAGAGCAGTTACCCGAAGAACATGCCGTCAACCTGCAACAGGCCAACGACTCGATCAATGTCTATCGCGCAGCGGTCAGCCAGTTCCGCGACTCCCAGATCGACAACGCCGCCGCACTCAAGCGCATGGCAGAGCAAGGCGACGTATTGATCGACGCCAGCCAAAAACTGACGGTCTCCCAGACCGCTGTGCGCGACCTTGATGCCGCCAAGGCCAAGACCTTCCTGGTCTCGGCTGCCGTACTGGCCCTGTTGTTCGGTGTCATCGCCGCCCTGGTCATCACCCGGCAGATCGTCGGTCCTCTGGGCCAGACCCTCAAAATCGCCGAACGCGTGGCTGCCGGCGACCTGACCCACAACCTCACTTCCGAGCGCCGCGACGAACTGGGCCAGCTACAGCGCGCCATGCAGAACATGACCGTGGGCCTGCGGCAATTGATCGGCGGCATCAGCGAAGGCGTCACGCAAATCGCCAGCGCCGCCGAACAACTATCGGCCGTTACCGTACAGACCAGCGCCGGGGTCAACAGCCAGAAAGCGGAAACCGACCAGGTCGCCACCGCCATGCACGAAATGACCGCCACGGTGCAGGAAGTGGCCAGCAATGCCGAAGAGGCTTCCGAAGCGGCCGTCGCCGCCGATGCCCAGGCACGCGAAGGCGATAAAGTCGTCGGCGAAGCGATTGCCCAGATCGAGCGCCTGGCACTCGAAGTGGGTAATTCCACCACCGCCATGGGCGAGCTGAAGCGAGAAAGCGACAAGATCGGCAGTGTGCTGGATGTGATCAAGTCCGTCGCCCAGCAAACCAACCTGCTGGCCCTCAACGCCGCCATCGAAGCGGCCCGGGCCGGTGAAGCCGGGCGTGGGTTTGCGGTGGTCGCCGATGAAGTCCGCAGCCTGGCCCAGCGCACCCAGAAGTCCACTGAAGAGATCGAGGAACTGATCCTTGGCCTGCAGTCGGGCACTGAGCAGGTCGCGGCGACCTTGGACAACAGCCGCAGCCTGACCGACAGCAGCGTCGAGCTGACCCGTCGTGCCGGTGCGTCGCTGGAAAACATCACACGTACCGTCTCGGCGATCCAGGCGATGAATCAGCAGATCGCCGCTGCGGCTGAGCAGCAGAGTGCTGTGGCTGAGGAGATCAACCGTAGCGTACTGAATGTGCGTGATGTGTCAGAGCAAACGGCGTCATCCAGTGAGGAGACTGCCGCTTCGAGTGCTGAATTGGCGCGCTTGGGGGTGCATTTGCAGACGTTGGTGGGGCGGTTCCGGGTTTGATGCGTTTGACTTGGGTCTTGTGTGTATATCCATTTTTTGGGTAACGGCGGCTTATGGTTCCGCTCTTACAGCCAGCCCTTTCAAGGTCTTTTGGCTTTAGCTGCCTTGAGCACCCGATCCGTTGACACATGGGCATTCGCAGCTTTGCCTTCAAGCCACTCCTTTGACTGGGCACTTTCGGGCCTCGTTTGCTCTTGGCGACCGCTTTGGGCTGGATATTTCGAGCGAGTGCAAGCAGGTACTGAGTCAGTCCGGCAGCGGGGATCAGGATACATAGATATTCTGGCAAGGCTATTTGCATCCCCTCGTAACTGCTGCGTACCTGTACCGCTAGGTGAAAAATCGATGCTTCCCAATCATCGGGCAGGTTCTGGCGATGAGCCTGCTCGACGCTGCGTTTGAGCACGGACAGAACGTTGTAAGCCAACACGGCCGACGCAAATCCCAACAGGGCTGCTTTAGGGTTGCCCAAGGTTTCGATTTCACTGTCCAACACCGCTTCCAGGCGCTGGAACATCCCTTCGATGCTCCAGCGACGGCGGTACAAATCGGCGATTTGCTCAGCACTGATGGAGTCGGGCAAGTTGCTCCAGAACAGCAGCGTGGCATCGCCGGATTCGGTGGGGGTTTGCAGGTTCAGTTCGACTCGCCGCCACTGGCGTCCACCTTTTACTTCAATGATTTGCTCGCGCACGCTGCCTGCCGCGACCGCGACAGGCCCCTGCCAGTCGCTTTCCTTAAGCAGGCGTGGATGTTTGCTCTGTTCGCGAATGATGAACGAGCCCCCGGTGTCTTCGCAGGCCTCCATGACCGGGAGCGTGCAGTAGAGTCGATCAGCCATCCACAGTTGCCCCGCACTGGCCTTTTCCAGCAACGGCAGCACGCTGACGCGTTCGCTGGCATAGGCATCTTCACAAGGCTGAAGATCAACGACCTGGTCCAGATCGGGGTCGTAAACCACAACGGAAAAACCAGGCCGGGCGGCGCCCCGTTCACGGCGCAAAGCGCCCAGACGCTTTTCGCTGGAAGGCAGGTGGTTACCGTCAACGACCCGTAGTTGCCAGCCAGGCAAAATGGCTGAGTGCCCCAGTTCTTTTATCGTTGGTACCAAGCGCTCTGCGCTGCCGGTGACCAGGGCGCGCAGTAGCGCAGGCTCTGTACGACTGACCTTGTCATACAGCGCCGCCAAGCTGACAGGAAGATCTTCCATCTGCCGCGCGGCGGCATGCAGCGAAGGTCGCAAGCCCAATGAAACAAGGGACATCAGTTCAACGATGGTTGAAAACAAAAGCTCACGTGGGTACTGCCGCTGACGGTGCTCTTCGAACACCTGATCGATCCATTCAGCAGGAACAGCCTGTTCCAATACCACTCTGGTCATGACACTGGCCGGTGCTTTTTTCTCAAACCGCGCTAGAACTTCTGCCCACACTGCTTTCGTCACCCTGACTGGTTTTGGGGGATTTTATCAAAGACCTTGAAAGGGCTGGCTGTAAGAGCGGAACCGTAAGCAGCCGTTACCTAAATAACGGATATACATACAAAAATACCTGAGCCCCACAATCCGTCATCCCAAGGCTACGGAGCCTTGCGCCATTGCCTACAACTACGCCAGAATCCGCCGGCTTGTGCGCCTTGCCCCCGGGCTCTAACGTTTGCAGGTCGCTGTCAGTTCAGCGATCGGGTTTAGCAGCTCGGCACAATATCAAGGCACGCAGGTCCGCTTTATGGCGGCTGTGCGTGGGGCACTTCGGTGCGCCGGGTTCCTTGATTCCTGGTCTGCTAACCCGCGCACAGTCGCCACCCTTTTCGTTTAGCAGCGATGTCTGGCGGCTCCATCAATCAAGGAGCGTCAACCATGTTCAAGGCCACACCCAACCCACCAGAACCCGAAACCGACCCCAAGAAACTCCAGGAAGCCACCGACCGCGCGCTCGATTACTACCTGAAGCCCAAACAGCCCAACCCCGAAGAAAAACAGCCATCGGGCCAGCTCTTCACCATCGTGGACGGCATCGACACTGAAAGCCTGTTGGCCAACCTCAGCGAAAACCTGGCCTCAGCCGACGCCATGGTCAGTGACCTTGCGTTCGACCTGGAAGGCTCGCGACGCCACATCGCCCTTGGTATTCAGCAACTGATCGAGCTGAGTGCTTTGTTGGCGAATCGGGCGCTGGACAACGTCAACATACAACCCTAACCGCACCACGAAATGTGGCGAGGGAGCTTGCTCCCGCTGGGTGGCGCAGCCGCCCCCGCTTTTTGGCGTCCGCTGCGCGGCCGAGCGGGAGCAAGCTCCCTCGCCACAGGTGTTAACCCTGTCCCCGGACCAAACAGTCGTGTTCACAACAGCGCCCAACAAAAAGCCCCGCTTCCTTTCAGAAGCGGGGCTTTTTGCGTATCAGGCCACTTGAGGCTGCACGCTCACCGGCTGTAGCGGTAGCAGCGGTGCATGAGGATCGGCCTTGACCGACTCACGCCACGCCGCCAGCCACTCGGGATGCCCCTCGCTCCAGACCTGCTCATGCAGGCGGGACAAGGCCACCGGGTCGCTCAGCAGAGCCAGTCGCTCGGCGTTGCTGAGACCGGCCGGGCCGGTCTTCAAGGCGTGACGAACGCGTTCGACCCGCAGCCATTCGATCGGCTCGGCCTTGCCGTGACGCGAGGTTGCCAACGCATACGCCAAGGCGTTCTGTTGTGGATCGACCACCGCCCGGATGAAACCGTCTTTGAGCGCATGCCAACGGTTTTCATGGGTGTACTGGTCCGTCGACAGCAGTTCCTGTGGCGGTGCGTATTCCTCAGGGATCAGGAACAGGCTTTCATCGCGGGACTTCAAGCCCAGGCCCACGCGGCTGGAAATCACCGATACCGGAATCGACAGCATCAGCGAGCCGACAATCGGCACCAGCCACCACAGGAAGCTCGGGTTCAGCCAGATCACCAGCAAGGCCCAGAAGAAGCCCAGCAAGGTTTGCGGACCGTGGCGCTTGACCGCTTCGCTCCATGGCGTGGAGTCGTCGTCACGTTGTGGCGAGTTCCAGGTTGCAGCCCAGCCCAGGAATGCGGCAAGCACGAAACGGGTGTGGAAAATCATCCGCACTGGCGCCAGCAGCATGGAGAACAGCATCTCCAGGAGCATCGACAGCGTCACCTTGAACTTGCCACCGAACTCCTTCGCACCCTTGGCCCAGATCAGCACGATACTCAGCAACTTGGGTAGGAACAGCAGCACGATGGTGGTGGAGAACAGGGCGATGGCTTTTTCCGGGTGCCATTGTGGCCACAACGGATAGAGCTGACGCGGCTCGAGGAAGTACTGCGGCTCCATCAGCGTGTTCACCGCCAACAACGCAGTGGACAGCACCAGGAAGAAGAACCACAGCGGCGCCGACAGGTAGGACATCACGCCAGTCAGGAACACCGCACGGTGCACCGGGTGCATGCCCTTGACCAGGAACAGCCGGAAGTTCATCAGGTTGCCGTGGCACCAGCGACGGTCACGCTTGAGTTCGTCCAGCAGGTTCGGCGGCAGTTCTTCGTAGCTGCCCGGCAGGTCATAGGCAATCCACACGCCCCAGCCGGCACGGCGCATCAGCGCCGCTTCGACGAAGTCGTGGGACAGGATGGCACCGGCGAACGCGCCTTTACCGGGCAGCGGCGCCAGCGCGCAGTGCTCGATGAACGGCTTCATGCGAATGATCGCGTTGTGGCCCCAGTAGTGGGATTCACCCAACTGCCAGAAGTGCAGGCCGGCGGTGAACAGCGGGCCGTACACCCGGGTGGCGAACTGCTGCATGCGCGCATACAGCGTGTCCATGCCCGAGGCACGTGGCGCGGTCTGGATGATGCCAGCGTCCGGCGTGGCTTCCATCAGGCGCACCAGGCTGGTCAGGCACGTACCGCTCATGACGCTGTCAGCGTCGAGCACGACCATGTACTTGTAGTCGCTGCCCCAACGACGGCAGAAGTCGTCGAGGTTGCCGCTCTTGCGCTTCACGCGACGGCGACGGCGGCGATAGAAGATCTTGCCGAAGCCCCCGGCTTCACGGCAGACATCCAGCCAGGCCTGCTGCTCGGCTACGCAAATATCGGTCTCGTTACTGTCGCTGAGCACGAAGAAGTCGAAACGATCCAAGTCACCGGTGGCAGCCACCGACTCGAAGGTTGCGCGCAAACCGGCGAATACCCGCGGTACGTCTTCGTTGCAGATCGGCATCACCAGTGCGGTGCGGGCGTCCTTGGGAATCGGCTCGTTGCCGGCGCTGGCACCGGAGATGCGGTACTTGTCGTGACCGGTGAGCAATTCGAGAAAGCCCATCAGCGCCGTCCAGAAACCCGCCGACACCCAGCAGAACAGGATCCCGAACAGGATCAGGATGCTGGTTTGCAACGCATACGGCAGCACTTGCGTGGCCGTCTGCAACAGCGGTTGGTGCAGGACTTCGTCCAGGTCCACCAGCGACCAGCCTTGGTACGGCATGATGCCTTTCATGTACCAACCGGCAACGATGGTCTGGCCGAGCATCAGGATCAACAGGATGTAGCGGCGGATCGAACCCACGGTACGCCAGCGTGCATGGGGCAGCACGCGCTCATCCTTGGGCGGCTTCGGCGGGTTGGTACGCCCGGTCAGGCGCCGCCAACCGCGCACCAGGATATTGGTGCGCCACGGTTCCGGCACGACCTTGGTCCGGCGAATCGGCGGCGTCGCCTTCAAGCACACCCGGCCGTTGGCATCGAGGGCCAGCATTTCGGCGTCCTCGAGTTCCTCGGCGGTGCTCAGCGTCAGGCGTCGGCCCACCGAGGCTTGCGCCGCCTCGTTGGGTGCGTCGAATGTCGAGGAAGCCAAGCGTTCATGCAATTGGCTGAATGACGTGCAGCCCGCCAGCTCGGCGCGCTGCTCGTCGGTCATCGGCAAGTGGGCCAGATACTCACTGAGAGTCTCTGGTCGTACGGACGTATTACTCATCGGCAGGCAACTGGTAGCTCCAGGTCTCAGTCAGGACTTGTTCAGTCTGTTCCGGTTCCTGTTGGGTTGGGATCGGCTCGGCGACGGCGGTGGATGCCTTGACGGCCTTGGTTTCTTTCTGCTCGCCGGCTTGCTCGTTGGCTTGCTCTTTTTCGCTCTGCTGCTTGGCGACCTTGTCGGCCTTGGCCAGCGTGGCCACGGAATGCGCGGTGGCTGGGAGTTCGACAGGAACAAGCGGCCTGACCAAGGCGGCACGCATCTCGGTCGCTTTGCTCGGGTCCTTGATCTTCAGGCGCAGCGTCAGGCGCCAGCCCTTGGTTTCAGGGTTGTAGCGCACACTGTTCTCGACGATCTCGGCGTTGTCACCAACGCTCACCTGGCTACGCACTTCGGCTTCTTCAGGCAGCGCTTGCAGGGACGGCCCTTCGAAATCCACCAGGTAGGCCACGCTACCGTCCGGTTGACGGATCAGGTTGGACTGCTTCACGTCACCGGTCGAACGCAGGGTCTGCTTGACCCAGGCGCTGTCTGGCGAGTGCAGGTTGGCTTCGTCGAGGGTCCAGTGCAGACGGTAGGCGAAGTCCAGTGGCTGGCCTGGTTCAGGCAGTTTTTCCGGGCTCCAGAACGCAACGATGTTGTCGTTGGTTTCGTCGGCGGTCGGGATTTCAACCAGATCGACAGTCCCTTTGCCCCAATCGCCTTTCGGTTCGATCCAGGCGCTTGGACGTTTTTCGTAACGGTCATCCAGGTCTTCGTAGTGGCTGAAGTCACGACCACGTTGCAGCAGACCGAAACCACGCGGGTTTTCTACCGAGAAGTTGCTCACGGCCAGGTGTTTCGGGTTGTTCAGCGGACGCCAGATCCACTCGCCGTTGCCGGCATGGATGGACAGGCCGCTGGAATCGTGGAGTTCACGACGGTAGTTCAGCACCTTGGACGGCTGGTTGGCGCCGAACAGGAACATGCTGGTCAACGGGGCGATGCCCAACTTGTTGACACGATCACGCAGGAACACCCGTGATTTCACGTCGACAACGGTGTCGGTGCCGGGACGCACGATCAGGCGATAGGCGCCAGTGGCCCGTGGCGAATCCAGCAGGGCGAAGATCACCAGGTGCTTGTCGGTCGGTTTCGGACGCTGGATCCAGAACTCGCGAAAGCGCGGGAATTCCTCACCGGAAGGCAACGCGGTGTCGATGGCCATGCCTCGAGCGGACAAACCGTAGACCTGGCCCTTGCCGATGACGCGGAAATAACTCGCGCCCAGCATGGTCATGATTTCGTCTTGCTTGTCAGCCTTGTTGATCGGGTACAACACGCGGAAACCGGCGTAGCCCAGCTGTTCGGTGGCCTTGGGATCGAACTTCACGTCGCCGAAATCGAAACGTGTCGGGTCGTACTTGATCTCGTCGACGGTGGTCGCGGTGATTTCGTTGATCTTCACCGGCGTGTCGAAATGCATGCCCTGGTGATAGAACGACAGCCGGAACGGGGTCTTCTGGTCGGCCCATTCAGCTTTTTCGGTGCGGAAACGAATTTTCTGATAATCGGCGAATTTCATTTCGCGGAATTCGTTCGGCAAATTGCTGCGCGGGGCTTCGAACTTTTGCCCGGCCAATTCTTGTGCCTTCGCCGATACATCATCCAGGCTGAATGCCCACAGTTGGCCCGCGCCGAACAGGCACAGCAGGGCCGAGCCCGCTACCAGAGCGTTTCTAAACCGTTTGGCAGTCATTTTTGGTGCATTACAGGGACTAACAATCACGAGCAACCCTCGCCGAAAACTGATCAAAAAACCAACGGCCAGATAAAGTATCTGCACGGTAACGGCACTGAAAAACCGTCCCTGCGGACCACTCTTGCCAAGTTGGCGAGCATTGTTCCGACTCCGATGGGACAAAATGATTCCCCAAACGGTCCAGGACAAGTCTCTACCTAAGTCAAATGGACCAGCGAACGCTGATCCCCCGTAGCGCGCGATTATCTAGTAGCCCGCGTGACAACGCATCAGGGGTAGCAAAGTATTTATCGAGAAAACTCCCAGTTTTTCCTCGAAACAGGTCCGAAAAGATGTTTCAAGCGCTTTCAAACCTGTAACAGGAACGTTACCGGGCCATCATTGACCAAATGCACCTGCATGTCGGCGCCGAATCTACCTGATGCCACAGTGCCATGCACCTGTTTTGCCTGGGTGAGCAAATAGTTGAACAACTCTTCTCCCAGGGCCGGAGGTGCGGCTGTCGAAAAACTCGGGCGCAAACCACTTTTGGTGTCGGCCGCCAAGGTGAACTGCGACACCAGCAACAACCCACCACCGACATCCGCCAGGGACAGGTTCATCTTGCCGTCGGCGTCGCTGAACACTCGATAGTTAAGCAGCTTATGCAGCAGTTTGTCGGCGCTGGCCCGGGTATCCCCGGGCTCGACGGCCACCAACACCAGCAAGCCCTGGTCCACGGCGCCGACGATCTCACCTGATACTTCGACCCGTGCGCAGCGAACTCGTTGCAACAGCCCCTTCATGCTTCTTCAGGCGGCAGGTCGAGCAGGCGCCGGGCCATTTGCGCAGCGGCGCGCACCAGTGCGTCGGTGATCCCCGGCTCCGAAGCGGCGTGGCCGGCGTCGCGAATCACCTGCAGTTCGCTGTTGGGCCAGTTCTGATGCAGCTCCCAGGCATTGTCCAGCGGGCAGATGACGTCGTAACGGCCATGCACGATGACGCCCGGCAAATGGGCGATCTTGCCCATGTCGCGAATCAACTGGTTGGGTTCGAGGAAAGCGTTGTTGGTGAAGTAGTGGCATTCGATCCGGGCGATCGACAGCGCCCGCTGCGGCTCGGAGAAGCGATCGACCACCAGCGGGTTCGGACGCAGGGTCGCGGTACGACCTTCCCAGGTGGACCAGGCCTTGGCCGCATGCATCTGGGCGATCTGGTCGTTGCCGGTCAGGCGCTTGTGGAAAGCGCTGAGCAGGTCGTCGCGTTCGTCCAAAGGGATGGGTGCGATGTAGTCCTGCCAGTAGTCGGGGAACAGGCGACTGGCGCCGGTCTGGTAGAACCACTCGATTTCCTGCGGACGGCAGAGAAAGATCCCTCGCAGGATCAGGCCGTGTACCCGCTCGGGATGGGTCTGGGCGTAGGCCAGGGCCAGGGTCGAACCCCAGGAACCGCCAAACAGCACCCACTTCTCGATGCCCAGGTGTTTGCGGATGCGCTCCAGGTCTTCGACCAGATCCCAGGTGGTGTTGTTCTCAAGGCTGGCATGGGGGGTGGACCGACCGCAGCCGCGCTGGTCGAAAGTGACGATGCGGTACAGGTTCGGATCGAAGTAACGCCGGCTCTGCGCATCGCAGCCGGCACCCGGGCCGCCGTGAATGAACACCACCGGCAGGCCTTCGGGGGAACCGCTTTCATCGACATAGAGCGTGTGGGTGTCATCGACAGCCAGATCGTGCCGGGCATGGGGTTTGATCTGCGGGTACAAAGTCTGCATTGCGCGCTCCGTAAGGGGTCGAGTCATCCCTGTGGGGACGTCTATTTAGTCTGCCGTCCGGCATCATAAACCCGAATTACCTTAATGAGCATGTCCCCTGCGCAGTCAAAGCATGTCAGCCAGGTACGCCAGCAGCGTGCGATACATCTGATCGACCTCTGGCACCTGGCCGCGGCCACGCAGGCAACCGTGGACCAGCCCATTGCCGACATACAGCACGGCGTCTCCCCCTGCGGCGTTCAGCCGCTCGCAATAAAGGACGCCGTCGTCGCGTAGCGGATCCCATTGCGCGACGGCAACCAGCGCTGGCGGCAAGCCGTCCAGGCTGTCGGCGAGTAACGGCATGGCATAAAGCGAGGGGCGAGCGCCACCCAGGTACAGCGCCTCATAGCGCTCCAACTCGCGACGGCTCAGGAGCGGGGCATCGAAGCACTCGTGACGCGACGGCAGATCCGCAGGGCCACCGAGCGCCGGATAAATCAAGACCTGGGCCCGCGGCAACGGTTGCCCGGCATCGCGCAAGGCCAGGCATAACGCGGCGGCGAGATTGCCGCCGGCGCTGTCACCGACCACCAGCCGTCGACGGGGGTCGATGGCAAACGGGGCGTCCGCCAAGTGGCGCCACACTGCCAGGCAATCTTCGAAACCGGCCGGAAACGGATGCTCCGGGGCCAGCCGGTAATCCACCGCCACCACCAACGCGCCCAACTCAGCGGCCAGCTCCATGCAGATGAAGTCATGGGAATCCAGGTCCCCCACGACCCAACCGCCACCGTGCAGGTAAAACATGCATGGCCAGCCGGCAAGCGGTGCCGCACGTTGCGGGTAATAGGCCCGCACCGCCACGCCGGCCAGTTCGAAATCCTCGACGGCCAGCGTCGGCGGGCAAGGCGCCGTGAACGCCCGGCACATCTGGCTGTAGGCCTGGCGCGAACCGGCAAGGCTGTCGTCCAGGCTGGTGAAGCTCAGGGTTTTGTCGATGAAGGCTGACATTGCCTGGGAGAGTGGGTAGGTCATCGTGGTGTGGCTCAAAGGCTTCTGTGGCGAGGGAGCTTGCTCCCGCTGGGCTGCGCAGCGGCCCCAAAATTTTGCGAGCGCTACGCACTCGAGCGGGAGCAAGCTCCCTCGCCACACAGGGTTATCAGTGCCCGGAAAATGCCCTCAGTTCTTGAGACTGGCCTGCACCGCCGCCACGCCATCCTTGCCATCGAAGCTCATGACACCAGCCAACCAGCGCTGAAGATCCTCGGGATGCTCGCGCAGCCATTGCCGGGCGACGTCCTGGGGCGTCTTGCGCTCCATGATCGGCACCATCAACTGACTCTCCTGGGCGGCGGTGAAGGTGAGGTTCTCCAGCAAGCGGTTCACGTTCGGGCAGCGCTGGGCATAGTCCGGCGCGGTCACGGTGGAGACCGTTGCGGCGCCTTCGTTCGGGCCATAGACATCTTCACTGCCGGTCAGGTAGGTGATGTGCATGTTGATGTTCATCGGGTGCGGGGTCCAGCCGACGAAGACCACGAACTCCTTGCGATTCACCGCGCGCTGCACCGCCGCCAGCATGCCTGCTTCGCCGGATTCGATCAGCTTGAAGTCCTTGAGGCCGAAGTGGTTGGTCTCGATCATGGTCTTGATGGTGGTGTTGGCACCGCTGCCCGGCTCGATGCCGTAGATCTTGCCGCCAAGCTGATCCTTGAACCGGGCGATGTCGGCAAAGGTCTTGAGCCCTGCCGCCGCCACGTAGTCGGGTACCGCCAGGGTGGCCTGGGCATCGGCCAGGCTTGGCTTGTCCAATACCTTCACTTGGTTGGCGGCCAGGAATGGCGCGATGTTCTTGTCCATCGCCGGTTTCCAGTAGCCCAGGAAGATGTCGAGGCGCTTGTCGCGGATGCCGGCAAAGATGATCTGCTGCACGGCGCTGGTCTGCTTGCTGTCGTAGCCCAGACCGGTGAGCAGCACATCGGCCATGCCGCTGGTGGCGATCACATCGGTCCAGTTGACCACGCCCATGCGCACGGTCTGGCACGACGCAGGCTCGGCGGCCATCGCCCCGGCGCTCAAGAGGGTGGTACCGCAGAGGATCGACAGACAGCGTTTGAACAGTCTTTTCATCGGGAAGGTCTCGTGCGGCAGCGGATTATTGTAGGTCGGTGTCTTGCTGCACCGTGCCCAAAACATTACGCAGCGCCGAGGGGCTGAAGATGAACTGTGGCGACTCGGTTTTGCACGGTGGCGACAGGTTGAGGGCACTGAAGACCTCTGTGGCGAGGGAGCTTGCTCCCGTTGGGCTGCGCAGCGGCCCCAAAAACTTGCGAGCGCTACGCACTCGAGCGGGAGCAAGCTCCCTCGCCACAGAAGCTGCCTCACCACAGGTTAATGCTTGTAAGCCTGCCGCCCCCACGCCAACAAGCCTTCCAGCAATTGCCTGAGCACCACTTGCGTCGGCTCCGCCAGGTCGGCGCGATAGTTGAACGGTTCGTACTCTTCCATGTAGGTGCTCTGGCACAGTTCCAGTTGCACCGCGTGGATGTCTTCGGCCGGATTACCGTAGTGCCGCGTAATGTGTCCGCCCTTGAACCGCCCGTTGAGCACGTGGGTGAACTGACCATGGCGAGCGCAGATGGCTTCGAGCTGGCTGGCCAGGGTCGGGTCGCAACTGGCACCGTTGAACGTGCCGAGGTTGAAGTCCGGCAGCTTGCCGTCGAACAGGTGCGGGATCACCGAACGGATCGAATGGGCGTCGAACAGCAAGGCATAGCCGAACTCGGCCTTGAGCCGCGCCAGTTCCTGCTGCAGCGCCTGGTGGTAAGGCATCCAGATCTGTTGCAGATACCTCGCCCGCTCCTCGGCCGACGGTTCCAGCCCTTGGCGAAACAACGGCACGCCATCGAACAGCGTCGCCGGGTACAAACCGGTGGTGGCGCCGACGTACATCGGCTTGTCATCGGAGGGGCGGTTCAGGTCGACGACGAACCGTGAGTACTCGGCGGCCAGGGTGCTGGCGCCCAGCTCAGCGGCGAACTCGTAGAGCCTGGGAATGTGCCAATCGGTGTCTGGCAGGCTTTGCGCCTCGGGGATCAGCCCGGCCTGTACCGCCGGAGTCAGGCGCAGGCCGGCGTGAGGCATGCTGATCAACAGCGGCACGCGCCCTTGCATGAAATTCAGGACCTTCTCCACAACCGTTCTCCTCAATCGATTTCCACGCCGTGACGCACGACGCGTTTTTCCAGATCGCCACCGAGCCAGTACGCCAGATCGGCCGGCCGGTCGATGTGCCAGGCGACAAAATCCGCCACTTTGCCGGCCTCCAGCGAACCATGGGTTTGCGCCATGCCCAGGGCCTGGGCCGCATGAATGGTTACCCCGGCCAGGGCTTCTTCCGGGGTCATCCGAAAGCACGTACACGCCATGTTCAACATCAAGCGCAGCGACAGGGCCGGCGAAGTGCCGGGGTTGAGGTCGCTGGCCACGGCGATTTTCACACCGTGCTTGCGCAGGGCTTCCATGGGCGGCAGCTGGGTTTCCCGCAGGAAATAAAACGCCCCCGGCAGCAGCACCGCCACGGTGCCGGAAGCGGCCATGGCCTTGGCATCGTCCTCGGTCATGAACTCCAGGTGATCGGCCGACAGCGCCTGGTAACGCGCCGCCAGGCTGGAACCGTGCAGCGACGACAATTGCTCGGCGTGCAGCTTCACCGGCAGCCCAAGTTGTTGCGCCGTGATAAACACCCGCTCGACCTGCGCCGGGGAAAACGCCAGGTATTCGCAAAAGGCATCCACCGCATCCACCAGTCCTTCGGCTGCCAAGGCCGGAAGCATCTCGCTGCAGATGTGTTCGATGTAGTCGTCGGCGCGATCCTTGTATTCCGGCGGCAAAGCGTGGGCCGCCAGACAGGTGCTGCGTACGCTGACTGGCAGCTCAGCGCCGAGGCGGCGGATGACGCGCAGGATCTTGCGCTCGCTGGCCAGGTCCAGGCCGTAACCGGATTTGATTTCCACCGTGGTCACGCCGTCGCGCATCAAGCTTCCCAGGCGCTTGGCGGCGCTGGCGAACAGCTCGTCTTCACTGGCGGCGCGGGTGGCGCGTACGGTGCTGGCGATGCCGCCGCCGGCTGCGGCAATCTCGGCGTAGCTGACGCCTTGCAGGCGCTGCTCGAACTCACCGCTGCGGTTGCCGCCAAATACCGTATGGGTGTGACAGTCGATCAGCCCCGGCGTGACCCAGGCGCCCTTGAGGTCGTTGACCGCCGGGTAGTCACCCGTCGGCAATTCGGCACGCGGGCCGATCCATTGGATGTGCTTGCCCTGGGTGACGATGGCGGCGTCTTCGATGATCGAGTAGACGCCCTGGGCCATGGTGGCGGCGTGGCAGTTTTGCCAGAGGGTTTTCATTGATGTCCTCCGTCAGGATCATTCCCACGCTCCGCGTGGGAATGCAGTCCGGGACGCTCCGCGTCCCTCGTAGAGCGGAACGCAGAGGGTCCCATGAGGCGTTCCCACGCAGAGCGTGGGGACGATCGAATCAGCCTTACAGGCTCGGCAACAACTGCGCCGTGACCAGCTCGTTCAGGCACCGACTCGCCAGCAATTCACTGGCCGCATTGATGTCCGGCGCAAAGAAGCGGTCCTTCTCGTAAAACGGCACTTGCGCACGCAACAGCCCCCGGGCCCGCTCCAGCTTCGTGGAGGTCTTCAAGCCGCCACGCAGGTCCAGCCCCTGGCAAGCCGCAAGCCATTCCACTGCGAGGATCCCACGGGTGTTTTCGGCCATTTCCCACAGACGCTTGCCGGCAGCCGGGGCCATGGAAACGTGGTCTTCCTGGTTGGCCGAGGTCGGCAGGCTGTCCACCGAATGGGGATGGGACAGCGCTTTGTTTTCACTGGCCAGGGCCGCCGCGGTGACCTGGGCGATCATGAAGCCGGAGTTCACCCCGCCATTGGCCACCAGGAACGGCGGCAACTGCGACATGTGCTTGTCCATCATCAACGAAATCCGGCGCTCGCTCAGGGAGCCGATTTCGGCAATCGCCAAGGCCATGTTGTCGGCGGCCATCGCCACCGGTTCGGCGTGGAAGTTGCCGCCGGAAATCACGTCACCCTCGGCGGCGAACACCAGCGGGTTATCCGACACCGCGTTGGCCTCGATCACCAGCACTTCGGCGGCCTGGCGGAACTGGGTCAGACAGGCACCCATCACTTGCGGTTGGCAGCGCAGGGAGTACGGGTCCTGGACCTTGTCGCAGTTCTGGTGCGAATCGGAGACTTCGCTGCGCTCGCCCAGCAGATCGCGGTAGGCAGCGGCGGCGTCGATCTGGCCTTTCTGGCCACGGGCGGCATGGATGCGTGCATCGAATGGCGAACGCGAGCCGAGCACCGCTTCCACCGTGAGGCCACCCAGGGCCAGGGCACCGGCAAACAGGTCTTCGCCTTCGAACAGGCCACGCAGGGCAAACGCGGTGGACACCTGAGTGCCGTTGAGCAGCGCCAAGCCTTCTTTCGCGGCCAGGGTCAGCGGCGCGAGGCCGGCCACTTTCAGTGCCTCGACAGCCGGCAACCATTCGCCTTTATAGCGCGCCTTGCCTTCGCCCAGCAGCACCAGGGACATGTGGGCCAGCGGGGCCAAGTCGCCGGAAGCACCGACCGAACCTTTAAGCGGTATGTGCGGATAGACCTCGGCATTGATCAGCGCGATCAGCGCATCGATCACCTGCCGACGGATGCCGGAGAAACCCCGGCTCAGGCTGTTGACCTTGAGCACCATGACCAGCCGCACCAGCGCATCGCTGATCGGCTCGCCCACGCCGGCGGCATGGGACAGCACCAGGGAACGCTGCAGGTTTTCCAGGTCTTCGCTGGCGATGCGGGTCGAGGCCAGCAGGCCGAAACCGGTGTTGATGCCGTAGGCGGTACGGTTCTCGGCGAGGATCTGTTCCACGCAGGCGACGCTGGCCTCGATCTGCGCCGACGCGCTGGCGTCGAGGCTCAAGGTCACCGGTTGCTGATAGATGTCACGCAATTGAGCCAGGCTCAATTGGCCGGGAATCAGGTTTAAGGCAGTCATGTATTGCTCCTTTTGAGAGTTTTGTTTTTACCCGCCAGTCGCTCCGGAATGTTCCGTTATCCGTCACCTTCGCCTTTTGGGCGATGCTTTATGGGCAATAGGTGCCTTGGCACGCTGGCGCTATTTTGATCAATTCAAATTCGGTAATACGCGGTGCAGCACGCTCGGGTCTTTAAGCAAGCCGGCGGCACTGGCGATGTCCGGCGCCAGCCAGCGATCCTGGTCGTAGGCCGGCACGCGCTCGCGCAGCAGTTTCCAAGCGATGTCGGTGCCGGTGCCGAAGCGCTGGGCCTTGAGAAATTCAAAGGCTTGGGCCGCCAGCAGGTATTCGATGGCGAGGATCTGCGTGCAGTTTTCCAGCGCCCTGTGCAGCTTCAAGGCCGCGTTGGTGCCCATGCTCAAATGATCTTCTTGCAGGCCCGAGGTGACGAAGTTGTCGAGCACCGCCGGTTGCGCCAGTTGCTTGTTTTCCGCGCACAGCGACGCGGCGACGTATTGCACGATCATCATCCCCGAGTTCACCCCGGGGTTGGCTACCAGGAAGGCCGGCAGGCCGCTGACGTGGGGGTTGATCAAGCGGTCGAGACGACGCTCGGCGATGGAGCCGATCTCAGCCATGGCAATCGCCAGCAGGTCCGCCGCCATCGCCACCGACTGACCGTGGGGGTTGGCCTGGGACATCACCCGGAAATGCTCAGGCGTGCCGAGCAACAGCGGGTTGTCGGTGGCGGCGTTGAGTTCGGTTTCGATCTGTTGCCGCGCATGCGCCAGCTGATCGCGAGCGGCACCGTGCACCTGCGGAATCGAGCGGATACTCAAGGCGTCCTGGGTACGAATGCCCAAGCTCGAGGCGATGACTTCGCTGCCGTCGAGCAAGGCCCGCAAGTTGACCCCGACCTGCTGCATGCCCGGGTGCGGCTTGAGGGCGATGATCTCGGCATCGAACGCGGCAATCTGCCCGCGCTGGGCCTCGAAGCTCATGGCGCCGATCACGTCGGCCCATTGCACCAGCCGCGTCGCATCGGCCAGGGCCAGGCAACTGAGGCCGGTCATGCACGGGGTGCCGTTGACCAGGCACAAACCGTCCTTGGCGCCCAACTGCACCGGTTGCAAGCCTTCGGCGGCCAAGGCCTGCTGAGCTGGCATGATTTGCCCGCGATAGCTGACCTGGCCAACGCCCAGCAGCGCGATGCTGATGTGGGCCATGTGGGTCAGGTAACCCACCGAACCCTGGGACGGCACTTGCGGTGTGATACCCCGGTTGAGCAATGCCAGCAACGCCTCGACCACCCGGCGATGGATGCCGGACTTGCCTTGGCTGTAGTTGAGAATGGCGGCGCAGATAATCGCCCGGGTCTGTTCATCGGAAAGCGGCGCACCGACGCCACAGGCATGGCTGAGCAGGGTGTTGCGCGACAGTTGGCTGAGCTGTTCGTCCTTGAGCGAAACATTGCACAAGGCCCCCAGGCCGGTGTTGACGCCATAGGCGCGCTCGCCGCTTTCGACGATGCGCTGGACGATGGCCTGGGCATTGTCGATCCGCGCCCAGGCCTGGGCCGACAGCTCAAGCTCGGCACCGAAGCGGGCGACGGCGACCACATCCTGCCAACGCAACGGGGCGTCGGCGATTACGATTTTTTCAGCCTGGGACATCTTCAACCTCATGGAAAATTCATCTCAGCAGCACATCTGGCTCAAGGCATAGCCCTTGTGGCGAGGGAGCTTGCTCCCGCTTGAGTGCGCAGCGCTCACAAGATTTTTGGGGCGGCTGCGCCACCCAGCGGGAGCAAGCTCCCTCGCCACAAAAGCACACCGACCACCACAGCCTCACACCACCGCCGCTCGCCGCTGCACAAACCGATCGACATACTCATCCGCCGGCGAATGCAGGATCTCCCGGGGCGTGCCGACCTGGATCAGCTTGCCGTCCTTGAGAATCGCGATGCGGTTGCCGATGCGCACGGCCTCGTCGAGGTCGTGGGTGATGAAGACGATGGTCTTGTGCAGGGTCTTTTGCAGCTCCAGCAACTGGTCCTGCATTTCCGCGCGGATCAGCGGGTCGAGGGCGCTGAAGGCTTCGTCCATCAGGATGATGTCGGTGTCCGCCGCCAAGGCCCGGGCCAGGCCCACGCGCTGGCGCATGCCGCCGGAGAGCTGGTGCGGGTACTTGTTCTCGTAGCCCTTCAGGCCCACGGTGTTGATCCAGTGCAGCGCCCGTTCGGCGCACACCTGTTTGCTCTCGCCGCGCACTTTCAAGCCATAGGCGACGTTGTCCAGCACGCTCTTGTGGGGCAGCAGGCCGAAGCTCTGGAACACCATGCTGATCTTGTGCCGGCGAAACTCGCGCAGGGCGTCCATGTCCAGTTGCAGGATGTCTTCACCGTCCACCAGGATCGCACCACTGGTAGGATCAATCAGCCGATTGAAATGGCGCACCAACGTGGACTTGCCGGAACCGGACAGCCCCATGATCACGAAGATCTCACCCGTGCCGATACTCAGCGACAGGTCGTTCACGCCGACCACGCAGCCGGTTTCGGCCAGCACTTGGTCCTTGGTCTTATTCTGGCGGATCAGCTCCAGGGCTTCCTTGGAGCGATTGCCGAAAATCTTGAAGACGTTCTTGACTTCGATTTTGCTGATGGCTGCGTTGTTCATTTGCTCACCTCATGCCGAGGACGACCATAGGCCTGGGTAATACGGTCGATGACCACGGCGAGAATCACGATCGCCAGCCCGGCTTCCAGGCCGCGGCCGACGTTGAGGGTCTGGATGCCCACCAGCACGTCTTCACCCAGGCCACGGGCGCCGATCATCGAGGCGATGACCACCATCGACAGGGCCATCATGGTGGTCTGGTTGATCCCGGCCATGATGCTCGGCAGGGCCAGGGGCAGTTGCACGCCGAACAACTGTTGCCAGCGGTTGGCGCCGAAGGCGTTGATGGCTTCCATCACTTCGCCGTCTACCTGGCGGATGCCCAGGTCGGTCAGGCGGATCAATGGCGGCGCGGCATAGATCACCGTGGCGAAAATCGCCGGGACCTTGCCCAGGCCGAACAGCATCAACACCGGAATCAGGTACACGAAGCTCGGCATGGTCTGCATGATGTCCAGCAGCGGCATCAGCACCGAACGCAGGCGATTGCTGCGCGCCGAGAGGATGCCCAGGGGAATGCCGATCAACACCGAGATCAGCGTCGCCACCAGCATCAGGGCGAGGGTCTGCATCAGTTTGTCCCACAGGCCCACCGCGCCCACCAGGAACAGCAGGCCGACGATCACTGCCGTGGCCACGACCTTGCGGGTGGCGTGCCAGGCAATGCCGCCGACGATGGCCAGCATCAGCCACCAGGGCGCCATGCGCAGCAGGCCTTCGAGGTTGACGATGGCCCACAGCAAGGTGTCGGAGATGTGCCGGAACACATCGCCATAGTTGGTCACCAGGGCGTCGACCCAACCGTTGACCCAGTCGGCGATGGAGAAGGTAAAGCTTTCGGGAAACATAAGAGACTCTCGATCAGGTGGATGCAGTGAACGTCCCGGCCAACCCTAGGATTGGCCGGGGGATTCGACCTACAGAGCCGCGTCGATTTTCTTGGCAGCGTCTTCACTGACCCAGGCGTGCCAGACTTCAGGATGTTCCTTCAGGAAGATCTTCGCCAGTTTCGGCGACTCGATCCGCTCCTTGGCCATGCGCCCGAGGTTCTGGTTCAGGATATCGATGGGCAGGTTGACCTTTTCCAGCACCGTCACCAATTCAGGTGCCTCGTCGTGGAAGGTCTTGGACAGGCCGACCTTGATGCTCACGCTTTTATCCACGCCCGGTTTTTCTTCCAGTTTCACCAGGTCCACCTGGCCCATCAGCGGCGTCGGCGACCAGTAGTAGAACAGGATCGGCTCGCCACGCTTGTAGCTCGACAGCACCGCCGCATCCAGGGCCGGGCCGGTGCCTGGACGGAAGTTGGTGTAGGTTTTTTCCAGGCCATAGCTTTTCAGCATTTCGCTGTTGTCCAGCTCACAGGTCCAACCGGCCGGGCAGTTGTAGAAACGGCCCTTGGACGGCTCTTCCGGGTCCTTGAACACGGCAGCGTATTGACCCAGGTCGGCGATGTTCTTCAGGCCCGGGGCCTTGGCTTCGAGCTTGCGCTTGGCGTCGCCCTCAACCACGTAGCGCGGCACATACCAGCCTTCGATGGCCCCCACCACCGGGGCGCCGACGCCGACCACCTTGCCGGCCTTCTCGGCCTTGTTCCACACCTCGCTGCGGCCGACCCACTCTTCGGCAAACACCTGGATGTCGTTGCTGCTCAGGGCATTCTCCATGGTGATGGAGTTGCCTGGCAGGCTGTCGGTCTTGCAGCCGTAGCCTTTTTCCAGCACCACTTGCAGGACGTCGGTCAGCAGCATGCCGCTTTCCCAGTTCAGGCCGGCGAACTTCACCGGTTTGCCCGACTCGCACCAACCCGCCGCTTGTGTGGCGCCGGCGCCGGCCAGCAGGCCCATGGAAAGCAGTGTGGTCAGCAGGGTCTTGTTCGACTTCATTATGTGACGCTCCTAATCAGTTGGATTGGCTTACGGCAGTCAAGAGGCATCCAGCCCTGTCAACGTCCCATCAGACCGCTTGGATGCGGCCCGCCCTGCTCGGTTGTGCGTCAACCGCGTCCTGCTCGAGCGGCAGGATCAATTGATCGGGTACAGCGCTGTGCCATTTCTTGGCGGCGACGTAATACAGCCCCGCCGGGACCACCAGACCGATGATCCAGGAAATGTCCACACCGCCCATGGCTCCCACCAGCGGACCGGTATAGAACTTGGTGGCGATAAATGGCAGTTGAACCAGTACACCGAAGACATAGACGCTGATACCCAAGGCGTTCCAACGACCGTAGCGGCCATTCGGATCGGCCAGTGCCGGCACGTCATAGCGCTCGCGGGTGATGCAGTAGTAGTCCACCAGGTTGATCGCGCTCCAAGGCGTAAAGAACGCCAGCAAGAACAGGATGAAGGACTTGAACGCACCGAGGAACGAGTGCTGGCCGAGCAGCGCGATCAGCGTCGCAGCGCCGACGATGACCAGCACGAAGACCAGACGCTGCAAGCGCGTGACGTTCAGGTGACCACGAAAACCGCTGATGATGGTCGCGATGCACATGAAGCTGCCGTAGGAGTTCAGCGTGGAGATGGTGACCTTGCCGAATGCGATGCTGAAGTACAGCAGCGCAGCCGTGGCGCCGGCACCGCCCAGGCCCACGATGTAGGCCACTTCGTGACCGGCGAACTGCCCATTGGCCGAGGCCGCGGCAAACACGCCGAGGATCATCGCCACCTGCGCGCCGATGACTGAACCTGCGCCTGCGGCAAAAAAGGTTTTCACCGAGGAAGTTTGGCTCGGCAGGTAACGCGAATAGTCCGCCACATAGGGGCCGAAAGCGATCTGCCAGGAGGCCGCGAGCGACACCGCCAGCAGGAAGCTGCTCCAACTGAAATGGCGGATTTGCAGGAGTGCGCCAACGTCCGTCTGGCTGATCAGGCGAGCGAACAGGTAAACGAAGGCGATCACACCCAGGATGCTGGCGACACGGCCAATGAAGTGAATCACCCGATAACCAAGCACCGTGACCAACACGATGACACTGGCGAAAATGAGGATGCCGACACTGTCGCTGACATCAAACAACTGGCCCAGCGCCTGACCGGAAAGCACGGTGCCCGTCGCGGTGAAACCCAGGTACATCAGGCACACCAGCACGATCGGGATGGCCACGCCATACACACCGAACTGCACCCGACTGGAGATCATCTGCGGCAGGCCAAGCTTGGGCCCTTGCGCGGCATGCAGGGCCATGACGCCACCGCCGAGCACTTGGCCGATCAGCAAACCGATCAACGACCAGAACACATCACCGCCAAGCACCACCGCCAATGCACCGGTGACAATGGCAGTGATTTGCAGGTTGGCCCCCATCCAGAGGGTGAACTGGCTCAACAGCCGACCGTGTCGCTCCGCTTCCGGGATGTAGTCGATCGAACGTTTCTCGATCAACGGCTTGCTGCTTGCGCGTGTGCTACTGACAGCCATGGTTCAACCTCTGTGGATTGTTCTGGAATTCATTTTCGCCGCTGCTTCCCTGTGGGAGCGAGCTTGCTCGCGATAGCGGTGGGTCAGCAGACAATGCTGTTGACTGACACGCCCTCATCGCGAGCAAGCTCGCTCCCACAAGGGGGCCGGGGTTACTTGCCGGTGATCATCGGCAAGTTCAGCCCCTGTTCCTTGGCACAATCGATCGCGATCTGGTAACCGGCATCGGCATGGCGCATCACCCCAGTACCCGGATCGTTGTGCAGTACGCGAGCAATGCGCTCGGCCGCCTCGTCGGTACCGTCGCAGACGATCACCATGCCCGAGTGCTGGGAGAAGCCCATGCCGACGCCGCCACCGTGGTGCAGCGACACCCAGGTCGCGCCGCTGGCGGTGTTGAGCAAGGCGTTGAGCAACGGCCAGTCGGAGACCGCATCGGAACCGTCCTGCATGGATTCGGTTTCACGGTTGGGGCTGGCCACGGAACCGGAGTCCAGATGGTCGCGACCGATCACGATCGGTGCCGACAATTCGCCGCTGCGCACCATCTCGTTGAACGCCAGGCCCAGCTTGGCGCGCTGGCCCAGGCCGACCCAGCAGATCCGTGCCGGCAAACCCTGGAAGCTGATGCGCTCGCGGGCCATGTCCAGCCAGTTGTGCAGGTGAGCGTCGTCGGGGATCAGTTCCTTGACCTTGGCGTCGGTCTTGTAGATGTCCTGCGGATCACCGGACAGCGCGGCCCAGCGGAACGGGCCGATACCGCGGCAGAACAGCGGACGGATATAGGCCGGGACGAAACCAGGGAAGTCGAAGGCATTTTCGACGCCCTCTTCCTGGGCCATCTGGCGGATGTTGTTGCCGTAGTCGAAAGTCGGCACGCCCATTTTCTGAAAGGCCAGCATGGCTTTGACGTGGATGGCCATCGATTGCTTGGCGGCCTTCACCACGGCGGCAGGTTCGGTCTTGGCGCGGGCACGGTACTCGTCCCAGGTCCAGCCGGCCGGCAGGTAGCCGTTGAGCGGGTCGTGGGCGCTGGTCTGGTCGGTGACCATGTCCGGACGCACACCACGACGGACCATTTCCGGCAGGATCTCGGCAGCGTTCCCGCACAGGGCGATGGAAATCGCCTTGCCTTCGGCGGTGTATTTCTCGATGCGCGCCAGGGCGTCGTCGAGGTCGGTGGCTTGCTCGTCGACATAGCGGGTTTTCAGGCGGAAATCGATGCTCACCTGCTGGCACTCGATGTTCAGCGAGCACGCACCGGCCAGAGTCGCGGCCAAGGGTTGCGCACCGCCCATGCCGCCCAGGCCGGCGGTCAGGACCCAGCGCCCCTTGAGGTTGGAGTCGTAGTGCTGGCGACCAGCCTCGACGAAAGTTTCGTAGGTACCCTGCACGATGCCCTGGCTGCCGATGTAGATCCAGCTGCCGGCGGTCATCTGGCCGTACATGGCCAGGCCCTTGGCGTCGAGTTCGTTGAAGTGCTCCCAACTGGCCCAGTGCGGCACCAGGTTGGAGTTGGCGATCAGGACGCGAGGGGCGTTGCTGTGGGTCTTGAACACACCCACCGGCTTGCCGGATTGCACCAGCAGGGTTTCGTCGTCGTTCAGGTTGGTCAGGCTTTCGACGATCTTGTCGTAGCACTCCCAATTGCGCGCCGCGCGACCTATGCCACCGTAGACCACCAGTTCCTTGGGGTTCTCGGCCACTTCCGGGTCGAGGTTGTTCATCAGCATGCGCAGCGGCGCTTCAGTCAGCCAGCTCTTGGCGGTCAGCGTGTTACCGCGAGGGGCACGGATTTCAACGTCACGGTATTTTTCAGGTTTGCGGGTAGCGTCGGTCACAGCAAAAACTCCTCAGCGATCAATCCAGACCAGCCCGGGCAGTGGGCAGCGATTTAGCGAACGTTGCGTTGAATATCAGTGACTCATACGCATACGTCTTTACTTGTATGTACAAGCATATGCAATCAAGCGGCCAACTTGTTGGAGGTGGTGTTCAGAAACGGTTGGGGAATTGGCTGAAAGCCTTGTGATTTCAGGGCTGCTGAGCGGCATGAAATTTTTTAAGAGGGTTTTCGAGGGGAGAATCGGAGGTTCACAGAAGCATGGTGTTGCGCCACGCTGGGGCATTCGGTAACAAATTGGTGCGAAAAGAGGAAACAGCGAGGACGAGGCTTTTTGTGGCGAGGGAGCTTGCTCCCGCTGGGCTGCGCAGCAGCCCCCTCTCAAGCTCACTCAATCAACCTGATCCACCGCGTCGCCGGGTTTTAGGGCCGCTTCGCGCCCCAGCGGGAGCAAGCTCCCTCGCCACGGGAATTGGGCATGGCGCGGGTTAGGGGAATGCCTCGAATCAGTGTCAGTTTCAAGAGCTAATCGGTTGGTTGACCGGGATGCTTTTGTGGCGAGGGAGCTTGCTCCCGCTGGGCTGCGCAGCAGCCCCCTCTCAAGCTCATTCAATCAACCTGTTCCACCGCGTTGCCGGGTTTTAGGGCCGCTGCGCGCCCCAGCGGGAGCAAGCTCCCTCGCCACGGGGAATTGGGCACGGAGTGGGTTAGGGGAATGCCTTGAATCGGTGTCAGTTTCAAGAGCAAATCGGTTGGTTGACCGGGATGCTTTTGTGGCGAGGGAGCTTGCTCCCGCTGGGCTGCGCAGCAGCCCCTCTCAAGCTCACTCAATCAACCTGATCTACCGTGTCGCCGGGTTCTAGGGGCGCTGCGCGCCCCAGCGGGAGCAAGCTCCCTCGCCACAAGAGTGTGTTAGCCGGAAATCAATGGGCCGTCAGCTCAATCACGCAGCATTGACCGTGAGTGGAGACATCCACCAACCCGGTGTTACCGCTCAGTTGCAAACAGTCGTAGAGGCCCAAGTCCACAGCGGACTCACCGAACTTGATAGCCAGCCCCGGGGCGGCACTGAACACCAGCACCGTTTCCGCGTCACTGAAAAACCGCTGCTGGCCGCCCAACCACTGCAACCGCGCCCGGTAACGTTGCGGCGCGTAGATCAGGTTGAAGTCACGAATCGGTCCGCCCAGCAGCGTGCAAAACACATGGCTCTCGCCGCTGAACGCAAAAGGGTCCAGCGGATGCAGAGGTCGCGTGGCCTGGCCATCGACGTTCAGCGTCATGCCGCTCCCCTGCAAGACACTGATGACCCGCTCGTAACCGGCGAAGGTGGAGAAACCGCCCGACTCACCGATGTCGGCAATCGACAGCCGCCAGCCGAAACCTTCCAGGCCGGTGCCGGCATCGCGAGTGATTTCTTCGGTGCTGCCGCCACCGTTTTTCCACGGCATGCGTGGGTAGTCTGTCGCGCGTAAAACCTTCAAATGGCTCATTTATGAAAGCGCCCTTCCAGACTGTGACGGGAACCCGGATGGATCAGGCGCGCAGCGGTCACCGGCTGGCGCCCGGACCAGGTACGGCGGCGGATCAATAGACACGGCTCGCCCCTTTCGATCTGCAACAGCTTGCATTCACTTGGCTCGGCCAGGATCGCCTCGACCACATGCTCGCCCTCGGTCAGCGGCGCGACCTGGTTCAGATAGGCGTAGGGCGTTTGCACGGTGAAGTCCTGCTTGAGGTAGTCAGGCGCCACCAGCGCGTTGACGAAACGGTCCTCGATTTGCACGGGGATGTCGTTCTCGAAATGCACGATCAGCGAATGGAACACTTTCTGGCCTTCGCGCATATCCAGGGCCAGTGCCCGCTCGGAACCGGCCGCCTCTTCTTCCAGGGTGATGACCTTGCACGTGTGGCGATGACCGCGGGAGGCGATTTCGTCGGCGATGTTATGCACTTCGAACAACGCGGACTGACTCTTGGGCTCGGCCACGAAGGTGCCGACACCCTGCATGCGCACCAACAGGCCGTCGGCGGTCATTTCCCGCAGCGCACGGTTGATGGTCATGCGACTGAAGCCCAGTTGGCTGACCAGTTCGCTTTCCGACGGCACGCGGTAATGCGGCGGCCAGTTTCCACTGTCGATCTGCTGGGTGATCATCTGTTTGACGCGGGCGTACAGGGGTGCCGGACTGTCACCCATGTTTGCGGCCAGCGGCGGTTTGGCAGGCGGAGTCGACACGGCGGTTCCTTGTTCTGCGGATAAGAATGCTAGCTTGCCGGAGTTTACCGGCCAGGCAAACGTCTGTATATGTATATACAAATTACGCACGATGAGGTTGAACCATGTCCGCCTTCTTTGCCGAACGCGCGCTGCTGCCTAGTGGATGGGCCCATGATGTACGTCTTGAGGTCGATGCCGAAGGCGTCCTGACCCATATCCAGGCCGGTTCCCACGCAGACGGCGCCGAACGGCTGGGCGGCCCGCTGTTGCCGGGTATGCCGAACCTGCACTCCCATGCCTTCCAACGGGCCATGGCCGGGCTGGCGGAAGTGGCGGGCAATCCCAACGACAGTTTCTGGACATGGCGCGACTTGATGTACCGCCTCGTCGGAAAAATCAGTCCCGACCAACTCGGCATCATTGCCCGCCAGCTGTACATCGAAATGCTCAAGGCCGGCTACACCTCAGTCGCCGAATTCCACTATGTGCACCACGACACCGATGGCGCACCCTACGCCGACCCGGCGGAGCTGGCCCTGCGCATCAGCCACGCCGCCAGCGCTGCTGGCATCGGCCTGACGCTGCTGCCGGTGCTTTACAGCCACTCGGGGTTTGGTGGCCAGGCGCCCAATGACGGGCAACGCCGGTTCATCAACAGCACCGAAAACTACTTGAAGCTTCAGTCGCGCTTGCAGCCGATCCTGGCCGGGCAGCCGTCCCAGGCGCTGGGTCTGTGCTTCCACTCGCTGCGTGCCGTGACGCCCGGGCAGATCCAGGATGTGCTGGCCGCCAGTGACCGCGAGTGCCCGGTGCACATTCACATTGCCGAGCAGCAGAAGGAAGTCGACGACTGTCTGAGCTGGAGCGGCGCCCGTCCGCTGCAATGGCTATACGAAAACACCGAAGTCGACCAGCGCTGGTGCCTGGTCCACGCTACCCACGCCAACGCCCAGGAAGTCAGCCTCATGGCCAGGAGCCGGGCGATTGCCGGCCTGTGCCTGACCACCGAAGCCAACCTGGGGGACGGGATTTTCCCCGCCGTGGATTTCCTCGCCCAGGGCGGGCGCCTGGGAATCGGCTCTGACAGCCATGTCTCGCTGAGCGTGGTCGAAGAATTGCGCTGGCTGGAATATGGCCAGCGCCTGCGGGATCAACGGCGCAACCGCTTGTATCGGGCGGATCAGCCTATGGTCGGTCGCACCTTGTTCGATGCGGCGCTGGAAGGCGGCGCCCAGGCCCTGGGGCAACCGATCGGCGCCCTCGACATCGGCAAGCGCGCCGACTGGCTGGTTCTCGATGGCAGCGACCCATATTTGGCCACGGCCCAGGGCGACGCAATCCTCAATCGCTGGCTGTTTGCCGGTGGCGATCGCCAGGTACGCGATGTGATGGTCGGCGGCCGGTGGGTGGTGCGCGATGGGCGGCATGCCGGCGAAGAAGAAAGCGCCCGCGCGTTTACCCAGGTCTTGCGCGAGCTCTTAGGCTGACGCAGATAAAAAGTGTGGGAGCGGGCTTGCTCGCGAAGGCGGTTTGTCAGCTAACGATTATGTCGGCTGATACACCGAATTCGCGAGCAAGCCCGCTTCCACATTGAATACTTGCAGGCAGTCAGTCCGAAGTCTTGGCCATCTGTCGATCCGACGCGCGCCAGATCAGTCGTGTCGTGTCATAGCCCTGCTGGCGTGCCATGCTCAGCAGTTCCTCGCGCACGACGCTATTGACGGTCGGTGTACGGGACAGCAGCCACATGTAGCGACGGCTCGGGTCGCCGACGATGGCGGTCTTGTAGTCATCGCTGACGTACAACACCCAGTATTGCCCTTTCGCCACGCCCGGCACGATCCGCGAAAACCAGTTGTCGAACTCGACCCAGAGCTTGTCGGTCTTGCCCGGCACCTGCGGCGTGGCAGTGCCCCTGGCTTCTTCCCACTGCCAGTCCGAGGTCAGGCAGCGATTGAGCACGCCCACGCTGCCGTCTGGCTTGAGGGTGTAGTGAGCTTCCGATTGCGCGCAATTGCGCTGGAAATACATGGGCAGGCGGGCCAACTCATACCAGGTGCCTTGGTAGCGCTTGAGATTGACGCTGTTGACCGTCTTGGGTGCCAGCGGATCTTCGCCAGAAGTGGCACAGCCAGCCAAAATCAGGCCAGCCAAAAGCACAAAAACTAACCGCATCATTATTTTTCTCCCGCGGGCACTGTGGCCAGCATGGTTAGTTCGTCAGTTCTACTTCTGGCGCCGAAGTAGAACTGACGAACTAACCATACTGGCCACCATCCCCGGTTTACTTCAGGCCTTGGCCGGAAAACATCAACACTTTGTCACCGGCGTACTGCACGCTGATAAAGCTTTTCTGGTCGCCCCAGGTGCAACTGGACATGCCGAGCGCGCCCGAGCAATCGGTCGGTTTCCCCAGTAACGTTTCGACTTCGGACTTGGGCATGCCAGCCGACAGCTTCGAATAGTTTTCCTGGTTGACCTTGCTGCATGCAGTCAATACGACACACACAAACAACAAGGCGATAGATCGCAGCGACATGGTGTACTCCTGGAACGGAAGGGGGGTGGCAGGTGCCAACCAGAAGCTTAGAAGAGAAAACCCCTATCTGGTTCCCCGACACCCCCGGTATTTATTGGGTCTGGCCTGGTGTTTCATCGGTGAAACACTCACTTTGTGACAGCGTCGTGCATTTCGTCGGAATTGAACCGCTACCGGCTGATGGGGCGCTCTGGCACGCCGATAAAAAGAAACAGCGCAAAGGAACGCGCTATGGCAAATTGACAGCCCGTCCTGACCCGTCCCTCCGCGGTAGTGTTATTAATGACCAGAAACATGAAATTCAGCCATAAAATCCTGTTGGCTGCCGCCCTCGTGGTGGCCGTTGCATTCGCCTGTTTCATCCTGTTCAACGACTATCGTCAACGCCAGAGCTTGAACGCCAGCACCGAAACCTCCATGCAGGAACTCGGCAGCCTGACCAGTCGCAACATCCAGACGTGGGTCGACGGTCGCATCCAGTTGCTGCAATCGCTGGCCCAGCAGATTGCAGCGGACGGCAGCAGTGCCGACAGCCTCAAGCGCGCAGTTGGCTTGCCGGCCTACACCAGCAATTTCCAGCTCAGTTATTTTGGTGGCACCGACGGCGTGATGTTTTCGGTACCGGCCGGCAATCGCGCTGCCGATTACGACCCGCGCGCCCGTGGCTGGTACAAGGCCGCCAACAGCGCACAGCAAACCATCGTCACCGAACCCTACATCGCCGCCTCGTCGGGCAAGCTGGTGATCACCGTCGCCACCCCGGTGCAGCACCAGAACCAGATGATCGGCGTGGCCGGTGCGGACATCGACCTGTCCAGCGTCAGCGCCATCATCAATTCGCTGAACTTCGGCGGCCACGGCCACGCGTTCATCGTCAGTGCCGACGGCAAGATCCTGATCCACCCCGACAGCAAGCGCGTGCTCAAGACCCTGGCCGAGGCCTACCCTAACGGCGCGCCTCAAATCAGCCCGGGCGTGAAAGAAGTCGACCTCGACGGCAAAACCCAATTCATCTCCTTCACCCACGTCAACGGCGTGCCGGGAGCCGACTGGTACGTGGCGCTGGTGCTCGACAAGGACACCGCGCTGGCGATGCTCAGTGAGTTCCGTACTTCGGCGCTGATCGCCATGGTCATCGCCGTGGTGTTCATCATCGCCTTGCTCGGCATGTTGATCCGCGTGCTGATGCAACCGCTGCTGACCATGGGCCGCGCCATGCACGACATCGCCGAAGGCGAAGGCGACCTGACCCGGCGTCTGGTCATCCACGGCCACGATGAATTCGGCGCGCTGGGGACTTCATTCAACCGCTTTGTCGAACGCATTCATACCTCGATCCGTGAAGTGGCCTCGGCCACCGGCCAGGTCAACGAAGTAGCCCTGCGCGTGGTCAGCGCGTCCAACTCGTCGATGTTCAACTCCGACCAGCAGGCTTCACGCACCAGCAGCGTAGCCGCTGCCATCAACCAGCTCGGTGCCGCCGCCCAGGAAATCGCCCAGAACGCCGCCCTCGCCTCGCAGCATTCCAGCGATGCGCGCAGCCTGGCTGAAGATGGCCAACAAGTGGTGGATAAAACCATCGCGGCCATGCAGCAGTTGTCGGCCAAGATCAGCGATTCGTGCGGCAACATCGAAACCTTGAACAGCAACACGGTGAACATCGGCCAGATTCTTGAGGTGATCACCAGTATTTCCCAGCAGACCAACCTGCTCGCCCTCAACGCCGCCATCGAAGCGGCCCGTGCCGGTGAAGCCGGGCGCGGCTTCGCGGTGGTCGCCGATGAAGTGCGCAACCTGGCCCACCGCACACAGGATTCGGCGCAGCAAGTGCAGAAGATGATCGAAGAACTGCAAGTGGGCGCCCGGGAAGCGGTGCTGACCATGACCGACAGCCAGCGCCAGAGCGAAAGCAGCGTCGGCATCGCCAACCAGGCCGGCGAACGCCTGGGCAGCGTGACCCAGCGTATTGGTGAAATCGACGGCATGAACCAATCCGTGGCCACCGCCACCGAAGAACAGACCGCCGTGGTGGAGTCGATCAACGTCGACATCACCGAGATCAACACCCTGAACCAGGAAGGCGTGGAAAACCTGCAAGCCACCTTGCGCGCCTGTGCCGATCTTGAGCAGCAGGCGGCGCGGTTGAAGCAGTTGGTGGGTAGTTTCCGGATCTAGTGCCTGGACTGCCCCCGTCGCGAGCAAGCTCGCTCCCACATTAATGATTGCGAACGGGGTCAAATGTGGGAGCGAGCTTGCTCGCGATAGCGGCGTCAGCTACACCGAAAGAATCAGAACCTGGACCCAGGCCTGTTCAAAAATTCCATTTCCTCAGCCGTGGACTCGCGCCCCAACACCGCATTGCGATGGGGAAACCGTCCAAACCGCGCAATGATCTTCTGGTGCCGCTCGGCATAATCCAGGTTGTCTTCAAACACCGCCCGCTGCGCCTCCGGTTGCTCTCGAACCAGGTCGATGAAGCGCGACACGGCCTCGTTCTGTACCGCAAGGTTTTCGCAGTGTTCAAGCACGAGGTAGATGAATACGCGCTGGATCGGTTTGAGTTGCCGGTCGAAACCTGCTGCCATGCCCTGGGCTACCAGCGCTTGGGCACGCAGGTCACCGGAGAAGGCTTTGGGGGTGTCGCGAAAGATCATTCGCGGGAGTTGGTCGAGGAGCAGCACCAGGGCCAGCCAACCTTCCGGGCGTTGCGCCCAGTCGGACAATTCGCCAGCCAGTGCCAGCTCGACCAGATCGCCGAAGCGCTCGTTGGCCTGGCGATCATGGCGTTTGCCGAACCACAGCTTGCCTCTGTCAGCCGATATTTCGTCCGGTGTCTTGGCTGAACCAAACCACCAATCGAGCAACGGCTGCCAGGGCTCGGCCATGATTTATTCCTTGTGGTAGGCCGTAACGCGCGCCACTTCTTCCTTCGAACCGAGGAACACCGCCACGCGCTGGTGCAGGCCTTCGGGCTTGATATCAAGGATGCGCTGGTGGCCGTCGGTGGAAGCGCCGCCCGCCTGTTCCACCAGGAACGACATCGGGTTGGCTTCGTACATCAGGCGCAGTTTGCCCGGCTTGGACGGCTCACGGCTGTCGCGCGGATACATGAACAGACCGCCACGGGTCAGGATACGGTGCACATCGGCCACCATCGCGGCGACCCAGCGCATGTTGTAGTTCTTCTTCAGCGGGCCTTCTTCGCCTGCCAGCAATTCTTCGACGTAGCGTTTTACCGGAGCTTCCCAGTGACGCTGGTTGGACATGTTGATGGCGAATTCCTGGGTGGTTTCAGGAATGGTGATGTCTTCGTGGGTCAATACGAAGCTGCCCATCTCGCGGTCCAGGGTGAAGCCTTTGACGCCGTCGCCCAGGGTCAGCACCAGCATGGTCTGAGGGCCATAGATGGCATAACCGGCGGCAACCTGTTCGGTGCCTGGCTGCAGGAAGGCCTTTTCATTCAAGGCTTCGTTCTGGCTCAGGTATTCGTTCGGGCAACGCAGTACCGAGAAGATGGTGCCAACCGGTGCGTTGATGTCGATGTTCGACGAACCGTCCAGTGGGTCGAACACCAGCAGGTAGGCACCCTTGGGGTATTTGCCCGGGATCTGGTAGGCATTGTCCATTTCCTCGGACGCCATGCCGGCCAGGTGACCGCCCCATTCGTTGGCTTCGAGGAGGATTTCGTTGGACAGCACGTCGAGCTTCTTCTGCACTTCGCCCTGCACGTTTTCGGTGCCCATGCTGCCCAGGACACCACCCAGCGCGCCTTTGGAGACGGCGTGGCTGATTTCCTTGCACGCACGCGCCACCACTTCGATCAAAAAGCGCAGATCGGCAGGGGTGTTGTTGCTGCGGGTCTGCTCAATCAAATAGCGACTCAAGGTAACGCGGGACATGGACGGCTCCGAAGAATAGGGGACGGAAAAACCAGCGCAGTTTAGCGCGAGTCGGGACTTAATTCCTCCTATGAGACGGGGAATGGCGGATTGAGTTCACGGGGTGGCGGCTCGCTTGTGGATTTTGGGTCGCTGGGAGACCGAATCGCGAGCAAGCTCGCTCCCACAGTTTGACCGAGTTGTTTCGACGAACGCGGCCTACTGTGGGAGCGAGCTTGCTCGCGATGAATTCACCTCAACCCTTGACCGGTGGCTTGCGCAGCAAGCTGAACGCCATCGCCGCGAGGAACAGTACGCTCAGCAGCAGCACCGCCCACAAGCCGATTTTCTTCCAGTTGGTCCCGACCGTCGCAGGCGTGGCTGCCGTGGCCGCAACCGGGGTTGACGTGGCCGCGCCGTTCACGGTCGCCGTACCCAGCGTCGCCAGGCGCGACGGTTTGTAATCGGGCACCAGCGTGGTCAAGGGCAAGCTGGCCGCTTTCACTGTCGCGCTGCCCAGGGCCAGGCGGTAAGGCCCTTCGCCGCGCGCCAGGAACACCACCTGCGTCGGACGCACGGCAAAGCGCAGGGCCGGGGCTTCGCTACCCAGGCCACCGCCACGCTCGTCCACGGTCAATTTCAATTGCTGCACGGTCTGGCCGGACAGTTGCAATTGGTTTTGCAGCACATCCTGGCCGTTCTGGGTCAGGCGATAGAGCAAGCCACTGCCCAGCGGTTGCCACGGATGGCTGCTTTCACGGCGACCGGCCAGGGTCACCGGCGCCAGGCTGTTGGCCTGGCTCAGCTCGACCTGCACCTGCTCGATGTTCAGCCCCATGGGCAACTGCCAGGTGTATTCACCGGCCTTCGTGATGCTGCCGGCCAACGGCTGCGACCAGGCCAGCGGCAACGGCAGGCTTTCGCGGCTGGCGCTTTGCAACTGGGCCGCGGTCAGGATCGGCGCGGAGGATGGCGAATCCCACAACAATCGCAGGTAACGCGCCGATTGCCCCGGCAAGCTCACTTCATGCTGCTCGACTCGCTCATCGGCAAAGGTCAAGCGCGCCACCTGGCCTTCACCCCACGACTGCCAGTGTTGCAAGTCATCACTGGCTTCGATGGTGAACCGCTGGAAGCCGTCGCGCTCACTGGTCCAGTCGAGGACCAACTGCTGCAACGGCGCCTTGATCGCACTGGCATCCAACAACCAGCCACGCAGCTCCTCCTCCCCAGCTTCGAGCCGGCTGGAGGGTTGGACTTCCACCAAGGTGCCGTTGGCGTTCGATTGCACCCGCACACTGGGCGCGCGTTCATTGTCATCGGCGGCGTTGTACAGCGGGAACCACTTCACGTCGGTGAGGGTGCGGTTTTCCCGGCTCTGGGCCGACTCACGGACCAAGGCGTAGGCCTGGGCCTGACCGGCCGCGTTGAAGACCCGCAGATCGCTCAGGTCGGTCTGCCGCGCCTGCAACTGCACGTCCAACGGCAACGGCAAGCGATACCACGGCCCCTCGCCGCTCAAGGCCAATGGCACCTGATGGGCGAAATCCGCCGGTTGCTCCTGGGCCACGGCCGACAATGCCGCCCATAACCCCACCACGCCCAGCCCGATCCGACTCAACTTGCGACTCAAGACGACACTCCCTCACTGACAGGCATAGGCGGCTCATCCTGGGCGACCGTCTCCGGGCGCTTGGGTGGCAGCGGCGCAAAATAGCCCACTACCAGCAGCAACACGCCTACACCGATAAACGAAACAATCCGCGCCAGACCGCCACGGTTACTCAATTCGACAAAGAACAGCTTGGCCACGACCACGGCGATCAACGCAGCACCGATCAGCCACACTTCACGGCGATGGCGCAGATGCCCACCGATCATCAGCCCCAGGGCGATCAGGGTCCAGACAATGGACAACCCGGCCTGCACGAACATCGACTCGAGCAGCGCGTCCAGCGCGTATGGCACCCCCATCCACTGGTGGGCCGTGCGCATCACCAGGGCGGTGAAGAACGCGAACAGCGACACACCGGCGATCAACTGGGCGATGTGCCCGACGCGATTCCAGCCATTCGTCGATTGTTCCACGGCGTTGCGAGCCCACACATAGATACCGAACAAGGCGAACAGCAGGCCCAGCTCCAAGGGGTTGAGCAACGGCACATAAGGCAGTGGCTCTGAGTTGCCATCGCTGAAGGTGTTGGTCAGCCAGAACCAACCGAGCATCAACAGCGCCATGGGTGCCGCCGCGTAGACCCGATATTCCCGTGGTTGTGCCGAAACCGGCCATGGCAGGGTACGCGGCGTGGCCATCAGCACCAGGTAAAGGCCTGGCAGGATCGCCCAGCCCAGCCAGCGCCAAGCGTTGTACTGCTCGGACAGCAATAGCAGACCGTAACGCAACTCCAGCATCAACACCGCCATCAGCAACCAGCAACCGAGCACATGGGCCGTACTGCGCGCCGGGGCCGGCAGCATCGGTGCCAGGCGCTTGAGCGAGAGGAAGTGCACGGCAAATACCGCCAGCCAGGCCAGCCAGCCGAAATTCGCGGCCGGATGATAGTGGCTGTGCCACGTCGCCACCAGCACGCAGCCCGCCGCCGGAATCAGCAAGGTGCACAGCAGCCCCAGCGCCGGCCATTTCAACCGCAGCGACAAAAGGCTCCACACCACCACGCTGATGGCCGCGACCAACAACAGCAAGCTGCCTTGCAGGTTCTCCGGGGCAAAACGCAGCACTTCGCTGACCCACGCCAGCGCCCACCAACCCGCGCCCCAGATCAGCAACAGCTCGGACAGGCGCTGCAAGCTCAAGGCGTCCAGCTCCTGCGCCGCGTGCGCCCGTTGCAGGCGCCATGCGCCCACCAGCGCTGCCAGCCCCAGGACCAGCGGCGTCCAGAACCCGCTATGGGCCAGCGGTCGCAGTCCCTCGGCGTTGAGCGGCCCCAACAGTGCTGGCCCCGCCATCAGGAACGACGCACCGCCGAGCAGTTGCAGCAGCAGACCGAAGACAAAGCTCACGCGCTGCTTCAGGTACAGGCTCAGCCAGATGATCAACAGCCCGCTGGCCGCCCACACACCACTCGCGGTTTGCCAGGGCAGGACGAACAGCACCGCGAGGTTGATCAGCACCAGCCCCGCCAGCAGCACCACCGACAAGCCGCGCAGCAACCGGACATCGTTGCGCACCATATCGTCGCGCGCCGCCAGCAACATGCCGCCGATCAACGCCAGACCGATCAGAGAAGCACTGAGCAAACCGCTCCAGCCCGCGCTGAACACCGCCGCCGAATCGCCCTCGGCACCTTGCAAGCGCAACAGGAACAGGGCTCCGCCGAGCAATTGCACCGCGAACGCCGTGAACAGGAAACTGCGCGATTGCAGGCGCAGGCCGACAAACAACGTCGCCAATCCGGCCAAGGCCCAGGCGATGGCCGTGCCGTGAGTGAAGAAGAACAACGGTGCCAGCAGATAGAGGAAACTCAAGCCCAGCACTGCCAGCACCGGCAGGCCTTGGCGCTCCCAAGCCGCCGTGTGTTCAGGGGCTGCCTTGCGCAGTTGGTAGAACGTGAACAACAAAGCGCCGCCGAGCATCAACGCCCCCAACGGTGAGCCGTCGAGCAGGCTGCTTTCGCCAGATCGCAATTCGCTGAGGAAGGCCAGCGCCGAACCCAATTGCAGCAACAAAGCAAAGGCTCGTGCGAAAGGTCGTTGCTGACGCAGGCCCAGCCAGAAGATCCCCGCACCCTCCACGGCCCACGCAGCGGCGGTCCAGCGGGCGTCGAGCCCCAAGGGAATCGCCAGGCTGGAAAAAATCACCCCCAGGGCCAGGCAGGTTTCCGCCAGCAACAAGGCGCGGCCGCCCATCAATAGCCGCGCCAGGCCCATGTAGATCATGCCCAGGGCCAGGGCGCTGAAGGCAGCGGCGAACTCCAGGTGCTGCACCAACGGGAACTGCAAGCCGAAGCCCACCAGCGGCGGGGCGAACAGCATGGTGCCGTCGACGTAATCGCCCTTGCGCGCCGACCAGCGCAACAACGCGTCGCGGCTGCCCTCTTCGGGGGCGTCGTTCATTTCCAGCAGCTTGCGCCGGGTGAACAGCAAGCCAATCACCAGGTAGATAAGGAAGAACAGAATCAGGAACGGCTCGGTACTCCAGAGCAGTTCCGGTGTGTAGGAACGCATGCCCCAGGCGAAACCGATACCGAAGGTGCCGACAAAGCCGATCAGGTTGAGCAGGCGCCAGGCCTTGAACCAGGCAATCGCGAGGATGCCGGCATTGAGCAGGATGAAATAGCTGAACAGGGCAACGTGGTTGCCACTGCCGGTGGAAGTCAGGATCGGCGCGGCAAACCCGCCCAGCGCCGCAGCCGCGGCCAGGCCCAGGGCGTTCTGGGTAATCGCCAGGATTGCCGAGAACACCGTCACCGCGACCAGCAAGCCCAGGGCCGCCTTGGAGTCGAGCAACGGATGCAGGCGCATGGCCGCGAACACCGTCAGGTACAGCACCGCGATGCCAGTCCCCTGGAGCATAAGCGCATAGTTACTGTTGCGTTGGCGCAACCACCAGCCCAGGCCCAACAGGCCCAACGCACTGGCCGCGACGCCGGCGTAACGCAACTCGATCGGCACCACCATGCCTTCGGTGGCATAGCGCAGCAAAAACGCCAGGCCGAGGAACAACAGCACCACGCCGACCCGCAGTACCGTGTTGCCGCCGAACAGCCAGTTGCGCGCGCCGATGATGGCGCGGTCGAACAGATTCGGACCACGCGGGGCCGCCGGCTCCGCAATCACTGGTTCCAGAGGCAAAGGGGCAAAATCACGCTCGGCACGTCGACTGGACGTCTCTGGTGCGGGCTTCCAAATGTCATCGGGCAACGGCTGGCTGGCCTGGGTGACCATAGCGGGTGCGGGTTCGAGGTCTGACGGTAGTTCCCAGACGAGCTCCGGTTCGGTGCGCGTCGCGGGCTTCGCGGCCTGGGGCGCGACAACCTCGGGCACAGGGGCCGGATCACTCGGTTCGGCCACCTTGCCGCGTTCGAGTACCGCCAGGCGTGCCTCCAACGTGAGCAAGCTCTGCTGGGCCTCTTGCAACAAGATCTGTTGCTTGGCCGCCTGGACACCCAGGCGCCCCAATCGAAACGCCTGGGCGATGCCAAGCCCCACCAAGGCGCCTATCAGCGCATCGGCGAACGACTCGTCCACCACCCAGCCGATTGCCAGGCCCAACAGCGTCAAGATCCATTGCATGGTCGATATCCCTAAGCGGCCCGTTGCGGGCGTAACCGGGGTGATGCGGTGCCTGGATCAGTCTAGTGGAAACCCCCAAACCCTGTGGGAGCGAGCTTGCTCGCGATAGCGACATGACAGACACCTCAAGGTTGACTGATACACCGCTATCGCGAGCAAGCTCGCTCCCACATTGGATTGTTGGCACTTCCAGTGCTGAGCCCGGCTACATAGCCCGGCGAAACTGGCGCCTAGTATATCGACGAAGCCCAACCGCCGTTGGGCTTCGCTCACATTTCTGACAGCAAATGCTACTCCAGGGCTTTCCAGATGTCGGTGGCGTACTCACGAATGGTCCGGTCCGATGAAAACCAGCCCATGCGCGCGGTGTTGAGCACCGCCGAACGCCACCATTGCTTGGAGTCGTGCCAACGCTCTTCGACCTTGGCCTGGGCGTTCCAGTACGAGTCGAAGTCGGCGCAGACCAGGAAGCGGTCGTAATCGATCAATGAGTCCACGAGCCCGGCGTAGCGCATCGGATCATCCGGCGAAAACACTCCGCCGCGAATCGCCTGCAGCACGTCGTTGAGCCGATGGGACGCGGCGATGTCCGGCGCGGCGCTGAACTCACCGTTTTGCTTGCGGGCCTCCACCTGCTCGGCGGTCAGGCCGAAGATGAACATGTGCTCACCGCCGACGCGCTCATGCATCTCCACGTTGGCGCCGTCCATGGTACCGATGGTCAGTGCGCCGTTGAGGCCGAACTTCATGTTGCTGGTGCCCGACGCTTCGAAACCGGCCGTGGAGATCTGCTCCGACAGGTCCGCCGCCGGAATGATGCTTTCGGCCAGGCTGACGTTGTAGTTGGGCAGGAACACCACTTTGAGCAAGCCGCGCACGGTCGGGTCGTTGTTGACCACCCGGGCGATGTCGTTGGTCAGCTTGATGATCAGCTTGGCCTGGTGGTAACTGGCAGCGGCCTTGCCGGCGAAGATCTTCACCCGCGGCACCCAGTCCACCTCCGGCTCGGCGCGAATCGCCTGGTACAGCGCCACAGTGTGCATCAAGTTGAGCAACTGGCGCTTGTACTCGTGGATCCGCTTGACCTGCACGTCGAACATCGCCGCCGGGTTCACAGCGATGCCCAGGCGCTCGTGGATCAGATAAGCCAGGGCCTTCTTGCTGTGCAGGCGCTGCTCGGCGAACAGCTTGCGAAACGCTGGCTTGTCGGCAAACGGCTCCAGTTCGATCAGGCGTTCCTCGGGATTGTCGAGCACGCTCGGGCCGAGGGCATCGACCATCATCGAGGTCAATTCGGCGTTGGCCTGGAACAGCCAGCGGCGGAAGGTGATGCCGTTGGTCTTGTTGTTGATCCGCTCCGGATAGAGTTTGTGCAGCTCGGAAAACACCGTGCTGCGCATCAACTGGGTATGCAACCCGGACACGCCGTTGACGCTGTGGGAACCGAGGAACGCCAGGTTGCCCATGCGCACCCGGCGGCCATTGTCCTCTTCGATCAGCGAAACCGAACGCAGCACATCGAAATCGTGCACGCCCTTGGCCCGCAGTGAATCGATGTGCTGGGCGTTGATCAGGTAGATGATCTGCATGTGCCGGGGCAACATGCGCTCCATCAGCCCCACCGGCCAGGTTTCCAGGGCTTCGGGCAGCAACGTGTGGTTGGTGTAGGACAGCGTGTCCTGGGTGATCTGCCAGGCCGCATCCCACGCCACGTCGTAGACGTCCACCAGTTGCCGCATCAGTTCGGCCACGGCAATGGATGGGTGAGTGTCGTTGAGCTGGATCGCCGCGTGATCGCCCAGGGTCAGCACCGAGGTGTGCATGTTGCGATGGCGACGCAGCAGGTCCTGCAGCGAGGCGGCCACAAAGAAGTATTCCTGGCGCAGACGCAGTTCCTGGCCAGCCTCGGTGCTGTCGGCCGGGTACAGCACGCGGGAAATACTTTCGGCCCGGGCCACTTCGGCTACCGCGCCCAAGTGGTCGCCGGCGTTGAAGCGTTCCAGGTGCAAGTCTTCCACAGCGCGGGCGCGCCACAGGCGCAGGGTATTGACGCTGGCACCGCGCCAGCCCACCACCGGCGTGTCGTAGGCAATGGCCCGCACGGTTTCGGCCGGGGACCAGACTTGCCGGGTCTTGCCGGCCTCATCGGTCACGGTTTCGACGCTGCCGCCAAAACCGATCGGGTAGACCACCTCCGGGCGCTCGAACTCCCAAGGGTTGCCGAAATCCAGCCAATGCTCGGTCTGCTCCTGCTGCCAGCCGTCAACGATGGCCTGACGGAACAGGCCGTGCTCATAACGGATGCCGTAGCCATGGCCGGCAATACCCAGGGTCGACATGCTTTCCATGAAGCACGCCGCCAGGCGGCCAAGGCCACCGTTGCCCAATGCTGCATCCGGCTCGAGCAGACGAATGCGCTCCAGGTCCACACCCAGCTCGGTCAGCGCCTCGCGCGCCGTGTCCAGCAGGCCGAGGTTGCTCAGGCTGTCGTAGAGCAAGCGACCGATGAGGAATTCCAGGGAGAGGTAATAGACGCGCTTCTGGCCCTTGCGGTAGATCTGTCGCGTGTGGTCCATCCAGTGATCGACCATGTGGTCGCGGGCGGCGAGGGCGATGGCTTCGAACCAATCGTGATCAAACGCATGATCCGGGTCCTTGCCGACGGCATAAGTGAGTTTGGTCAACACGGCGTCGCGAAATGCGGCAACTTCAGCTTCGCGAACAAGTGGTTCTTGAGTCATTGATAAGACCTCGAACGAGCATGGAATTGTCTGAGCCTAGACGGTCTGACAGACGGTACAGGCTCTTGGTTCGGTGGATTTCCCCGAGTGTCGGAGAATCGCCGCCATGGAATTGCCGGATGGTCGAATGAATGCAGGGGCCGTGCCGATCCGGGCGGGTTTGGCCGGGATGAAAAAAAACTGGCGGATGGTCGTTCAAAATTTCACCAGTCCCGGTATGATCGCGCGCCCTGATGCATGCTGGTAAACCGTGATGATGAAGCCCAACCTGATCGCCGCCGCGGAGATCGACCGACTCGATACCTGGGCCAAATACTCCGCCCCGATGTGCGGTTCCTGCGTGTCGAGCTGCTGCACGCTACCGGTGGAGGTCAAGATCAAGGACCTGATCCGCATCGGCATCGTCGATGAGTTCGAACTGGGCGACCCGCCGAAGAACATCGCCAAGCGCCTGCAAAAGGAAGGGATCGTCGAGCGCTACAACCAGAAGTCGGAAATCTTCACGCTCCAGCGCATGAGCAACAACGATTGCCTTTATCTGGACCGCAAGAGCCGGCTGTGCACCATTTATGAGAAGCGCCCGGACACTTGCCGCAACCATCCGCGGGTCGGGCCACGGCCGGGGTACTGTGCCTACAAGCCCAAGGAAGTGGAGCGCGAGCGCAATCCGCGGACGTTGGATAAGTTCTGATCTATTGGTAATTCAGCGGTGCCTGAGCCGGCCCTATCGCGAGCTTGCTCGCGATAGGGCCCTGACAGCCGCCACATAACTTCCAGGCATAAAAAAACGCCCCCGATCTAACGACCGGGGGCGTTTTTTTAGCTGCTAACTAAGTCGAAACTCAGTTGCCGCTTTTCTTGGCAGCGCGGGTACGCTCGCTTTCGCCCAGGATCTTCTTGCGAAGACGGATGGACTTCGGCGTCACTTCGCACAGTTCGTCTTCCTGCACGAACTCCAGCGCTTGCTCCAGGGTGAACTTGACCGGCGGAACCAGGGCGATGGTTTCGTCCTTGCCCGAAGCACGCATGTTGTCGAGCTTCTTGCCTTTGGTTGGGTTCACGCCCAGGTCGTTGTCGCGGCTGTTCAGGCCGACGATTTGACCTTCGTAGATATCCTGGCCGTGCTCGACAAACAGCTTGCCGCGCGCTTGCAGGGTTTCCAGCGAGTAGGTCAGTGCCTTGCCGGTCGCAACCGATACCAGCACGCCGTTCTGACGGCCGGACATGTCACCGGACTTCATCACGTCGTAACGATCGAAGATCGAAGTCAGGATGCCGCCACCGGAGGTCAGGGTCAGGAACTCGTTACGGAAACCGATCAGGCCACGAGCCGGGATGTTGTACTCAAGGCGCACACGGCCCTTGCCATCCGGAACCATGTTGGTCAGGTCGCCTTTACGCAGGCCCATTTGCTCCATGATCGCGCCCTGGGATTCTTCCGGCAGGTCGATGGTCACGTTTTCGTACGGTTCGTGCTTGACGCCATCAACCATGCGGATGATCACTTCAGGACGGCCCACGCCCATTTCGAAGCCTTCGCGACGCATGGTTTCGATCAGTACCGAGAGGTGCAGCTCACCACGGCCGGAGACCTTGAACTTGTCAGCCGAGTCGCCTTCTTCAACGCGCAGTGCAACGTTGTAGAGCAGCTCTTTGTCCAGGCGTTCCTTGATGTTACGGCTGGTCACGAACTTGCCTTCTTTACCGCAGAATGGCGAGTCGTTGACCTGGAAGGTCATGGAGACGGTAGGCTCGTCGACGGTCAACGGCTTCATCGCTTCGACGTTCAGTGGGTCGCACAGGGTGTCGGAGATGAACAGTTGCTCGAAGCCGCTGATGCAGACGATGTCACCGGCCGCAGCTTCTTCAACGTCGATGCGGTGCAGGCCGTGGTGACCCATCAGCTTCAGGATACGACCGTTGCGCTTCTTGCCGTCGGCGTCGATGGCAACCACCGGGGTGTTCGGCTTGATGCGACCACGGGCGATACGGCCAACACCGATCACACCCAGGAAGCTGTTGTAGTCCAGTGCCGAGATCTGCATCTGGAACGGACCGTCACGGTCGACTTTCGGCGCTGGTACGTCGTCGACGATCGACTGGTACAGCGGGGTCATGTCTTCAGCCATGTTGGTGTGGTCCAGACCGGCAATACCGTTCAGGGCCGAGGCGTAGACGACTTTGAAGTCCAGCTGTTCTTCGGTGGCACCCAGGTTGTCGAACAGGTCGAAGATCTGGTCCAGAACCCAGTCCGGACGCGCGCCTGGACGGTCAACCTTGTTGATCACCACGATCGGACGCAGGCCAGCTTCGAAAGCCTTCTTGGTCACGAAACGGGTTTGCGGCATAGGGCCGTCCTGGGCGTCAACCAGCAGCAGCACGGAGTCGACCATCGACATCACGCGCTCTACTTCACCACCGAAGTCGGCGTGGCCCGGGGTGTCCACGATGTTGATGTGGTAGCCATTCCAGTTGATGGCGGTGTTTTTCGCCAGGATGGTAATACCGCGCTCTTTTTCCTGGTCGTTGGAGTCCATCACGCGCTCGTCGTTGAGCTCGTTGCGCTCCAGGGTGCCGGATTGACGCAAGAGTTTGTCTACCAGGGTGGTCTTACCATGGTCAACGTGAGCAATGATGGCGATGTTGCGTAGATTTTCGATCACTTGTGTATCTCGATCAGAGGATTCGGTGTGCTGACAGGTCGTGGCAGCGATTTACGTTGAGTCCGACAAGGCCGTTACAGCCTGTCGGCGGCGTCGGGGGGCCGGTGACGCAGGCCACAGGCAAACAGCCCCGGGCACTTAGCTCGGTCGATAAACGCGCACATTGGCATGCCCCTCACTGAGCAAATGGTGGGCATGCAGGCGACTCATCACGCCTTTGTCGCAATACAGCAGGTACTGGCGAGTAGGGTCCAGTTCCTTGAAACGCGCGTTCACGGCATAGAACGGCATCGTTTTTACCTCGATGCCGGCGATCTCCAGCGGGTCGTCTTCAGCATCGTCCGGGTGACGGATGTCGATGATGATCTGACCGGCCAGCGCTTCGCCGACTTCTTCAATCTGAATGTCCTGGCCCAACTCATCGATGACTCGATCGATCGGCACCAGCCTGGCGTTTTCGAGCGCACGCTCGAGCACCGCCATGTCGAATTCTTTCTCTTCGTGCTCCACCCGCCCGCGCTTGGCCGCCGTCTTCGGATTGACCGAGATGACGCCGCAGTACTCCGGCATGTGCCGGGCAAACTCGGCGGTGCCGATTTCATTGGCCTGGTCGATGATGTCCTGCTTGTGGCTGGCGATCAGTGGACGCAAGACCAGTTTCTCGGTCACGCAGTCGATCACCGACAGGTTCGGCAACGTCTGGCTCGACACCTGGGAAATCGCCTCGCCGGTCACCAGCGCATCGATCTGCAGGCGATCGGCAATTCGAGAAGCGGCGCGCAACATCATACGCTTCAAAATGACGCCCATATGACTGTTATCGACTTTGCCGAGAATCTCGCCCAGGACTTCTTCGAATGGCACGCTCACAAATAACACGCGTTGGGAGCTGCCGTACTTCTTCCAGATGAAGTGCGCCACTTCCATCACGCCCAGTTCGTGGGCACGTCCGCCGAGGTTGAAGAAGCAGAAATGGCTCATCAACCCGCGACGCATGATCTGGTAGGCGGCCACCGTGGAGTCGAAACCGCCGGACATCAGCACCAGGGTCTGCTCCAGCGAACCCAGCGGATAACCGCCGATGCTGTTGTGCTGGCTGTGGATCACGAACAGCCGTTGGTCGCGAATTTCGATGCGCACTTCGATCTGCGGATCTTTCAGCGAAATACCGGCCGCGCCGCACTGTCGGCGCAACTGGCTGCCGACGTACTTCTCCACATCCATCGAACTGAACGGGTGCTTGCCGGCACGCTTGCAGCGCACCGAAAAAATCTTGCCGGCCAGGGCATCACCATAATGGAGCATGCACTTGGCAAGGATGTCGTCGAAATCCCCCAGCGGGTATTCATCGACTTGCAGGAAATGCGCGATGCCCGGCATGCAGCTCAGGCGCTCGGTCATTTCCTTCAGGACCTTGGGTTCGCTGACACGGGTTTCCAGCTCGAGGTTGTCCCACACGCCATTCACCACCACGGCCGGGTCCAGGTCTCGGAGCACGGCACGGATGTTCTTGGCCAACTGGCGGATGAAACGCATCCGTACCGGGCGGCTCTTGATGGTGATCTCGGGGAAGACTTTTACGATTAGTTTCATGAAAACAGCGCGCGAACGGCCAGCCGAAAAAGGGGGGCGCGGATTATAGCGGAAATTGCTCAAGGTTTAACCAGTTTATGTGCAGATGGTTTTACATGCACCAAAACAGGTCATTATCGATTGACGACGCCACATTGCAGTGCGTTATTGTCTGACAATCTTTGATTTACGCCCTTAAAAGCGTGGATTTGGTGCAAAAAACCCATGCTGGGGCACTGGCATGCAATTTGCTCCCTTGTGAGGCAGGTTGCCTTGGCAGAGTATTCGCGCCGGCATCACCCATATCTAAGGGCACTCCACTACCCGCCCGAAGCCACCCGGAGGACATATGTCGAAGTCGGTTCAACTCATCAAAGATCATGACGTCAAGTGGATTGATCTGCGCTTCACTGACACCAAAGGTACTCAACATCACGTGACCATGCCGGCCCGTGATGCGCTGGACGACGAATTCTTTGAAATCGGGAAAATGTTCGACGGCTCCTCCATCTCCGGCTGGAAAGGCATCGAAGCCTCCGACATGATCCTGATGCCGGACGACGAAACTGCCGTCCTGGACCCGTTCACCGAAGAGCCGACCCTGATCCTGGTCTGCGACATCATTGAACCTTCGACCATGCAAGGCTATGACCGCGACCCACGCGCCATCGCCCACCGCGCCGAGGAATACCTGAAGTCCACCGGTATCGGCGACACCGCTTTCTTCGGTCCTGAGCCTGAGTTCTTCATCTTCGACTCGGTCAAATTCAAGTCCGACATCTCCGGCTCCATGTTCAAGATCTTCTCCGAACAAGGTTCGTGGATGTCCGACCAGGACGTGGAAGGCGGCAACAAAGGCCACCGTCCAGGCATCAAGGGCGGCTACTTCCCGGTTCCACCGTTCGACCACGACCACGAAATCCGTACCTCCATGTGCAACGCACTGGAAGAGATGGGCCAGACCGTCGAAGTTCACCACCACGAAGTGGCAACTGCCGGCCAGAACGAAATCGGCGTGAAGTTCAACACGCTGGTCAAGAAGGCTGACGAAGTCCAGACCCTGAAGTACTGCGTACACAACGTTGCCGACGCCTACGGTCGCACCGCGACCTTCATGCCTAAGCCACTGTACGGCGACAACGGTTCGGGCATGCACGTTCACATGTCGATCTCCAAAGACGGCAAGAACACCTTCGCAGGCGAAGGCTATGCCGGCCTGTCGGACACCGCCCTGTACTTCATCGGCGGTATCATCAAGCACGGTAAGGCCCTGAACGGCTTCACCAACCCGTCGACCAACTCCTACAAGCGTCTGGTACCAGGCTTCGAAGCACCGGTCATGCTGGCCTACTCGGCTCGCAACCGTTCCGCCTCGATCCGTATTCCTTACGTGAACAGCCCTAAAGCCCGCCGTATTGAAGCGCGCTTCCCGGATCCGGCTGCCAACCCATACCTGGCCTTCGCTGCTCTGATGATGGCCGGCCTGGACGGTATCCAGAACAAGATCCACCCTGGCGATGCCGCTGACAAAAACCTGTATGACCTGCCGCCTGAAGAGGCCAAGGAAATCCCACAGGTTTGCGGCAGCCTGAAAGAAGCCCTGGAAGAGCTGGACAAGGGCCGTGCTTTCCTGACCAAGGGCGGCGTATTCAGCGATGACTTCATCGACGCTTACATCGCACTGAAAAGCGAAGAAGAAATCAAGGTTCGCACCTTCGTACACCCACTGGAATACGAGCTGTACTACAGCTGCTGATCCAGTAAACGCCGCCACGCACGGCGTGAATAAAGAGAGGCCTCCTTCGGGAGGCCTTTTTTATGGGCGCAGGTTACGTGCATGATGCCTCGTCGCTCCCCCATATAAGACGAGACTGCCCATGACTTTGCGCCTCAAGCTCTGCCTTGCCCTGTCTGCCGCACTGCTGGCCTCCACCGCCGAAGCCGCCTCGGCTCGCGCCCCTGAGGCCCTTACCCCGTTGCTTAACGCCATTGGCGAACGCCTGGCCCTTGGCGATCAAGTGGCGTTGAGCAAATGGGACAGCCATAAACCGGTAGAAGACCGTCAGCGCGAGCGTGAAGTCATTGCCGCCGCCGTTGCCCAGGCACCGGCCTACAAGCTGAGTGGCGAAACCGTGGAAGCGTTTTTCGCCGCCCAGATAGAAGCCAACAAAATGGTGCAGTACATCAACCTGTCCGACTGGGCCCTGGAAGGCAAGGCCCCGGACCTCCCACGCCCGGACCTGGTAGGAGAGATCCGCCCGCAACTCGATCGCCTGCAAAAACGCCTGCTGCAACAACTGGCCGACTTCGCCCCTTACCGCACAGACCCGCAGTGCCCGCAATGGCTGGCTCGGGCCACCCATCACAACAAGCAGCACCCGGTGCACCGCCTCGCCCTGATCCGAGCGACCGGTGAGCTGTGCATCTCCCCAAAAGCCTGAGGCAAACGACACCGCTCCCACAGACGTTACGTGCAACAACTTGGGCCAATGCCCCTCCCTGACCTATGCTGCAACTCAACACTTTCAGTTTTCGGTCGATTTTATGGGGCGCGGTTTTTCAATCATCCTGTTGTTGCTGTTGGCGCTGCCCGCCGCCGCGCAGATCTACAAGTACACCGACGCCGACGGCAACACCGCCTACAGCAACCAGCCGCCCCAAGGCGTGCCGGCCCAGGCGGTGGAGTTGCCGCCGCTCAACAGCATCGAACGCCAATCCCCGGCCAGCCCGAAAACACCGCCAGCCCCCGCCAACAGCGACGAGCCGCGCAATGCCTACGAGATATTGGAACTGACGGACATCCCCACCGACGAGGCCCTGCGCGCCAACAATGGCACCTTCACCGTTGGCGTCCGGGCGCAACCACGCCTGCAGAGCCCGCATCTGTTCCGGCTGTTGCTGGACGGCCAACCTTACGGCCAGGCGTCCAACGTGCCGCGCCTGCAATTGGTGAACATCGATCGGGGCGAGCACAGCCTGGCGGTTCAAGTCATCGACGGGGACAATCTCGTGCAACAGAGTGAAACCGTGACGTTCACCGTGCAGCGGGTGCACCAGCCGTGATCCGCTGGCTGATCGCCCTTGGCCTTTCGCTGGCCGCGCTGCCGGGCATGGCACAGGTCTATACCTACATCGACGCCCAGGGCAATCGCGTCTTCACCGATCAACCGCGCCCCGGCAATGCGAAGAAGGTACAGCTGCCCCCCGCCAACCGCCTGCCAACGCCGCCCGCCAGCACAAACCCTCCGCCCGCGGCAGAAGTCCCGTCCAAGCCACTGTTCCATTACGAAATGCTCCGGCTGCTGATCCCGGAGCCGGACGCGACGATACGCAGCACCGCAGGCGAACTGATCGTCAGCGTCACCAGCGAACCCGGCCTGAAAAAAGGCCACCGCTATCGCTTGTTGCTCGACGGCCAGCCAACAGGCGCGCCGGGACCAAGCCCGGTGTTTGCCTTGAGCAACATCGATCGAGGCACCCATCAACTGGCGGTAGAAATCCTCGATGAGCAAGACCGCATCGTCGAACGCACCGCCAACCAGCCCTTCCATATGCAACGCATGTCCCTGGCGCAAAAGCGCCGCATCAAACCCTGCGCCACGGCCGATTACGGTCAACGCCCCGAGTGCCCCCTCGCCGAAAAGCCTGAAGAAGAAAAAAGCAGCATCTTGCCGTTCTTCTGATGCCGTTCAGGTTGGCGCACTATATTGGTGCAAACATTTGCACGCTACTCAGTTTCCAAACCCATTTTGGTTCGAAAGTACCCGAAAAAGCTGGCAGAACGCCACGCAACTGGGCGAAAAACACCCTTTTGAGGCTCTAAACGCTTCTTTTCGGAGCCTTGGTTTGGTTTTTGCATTTTCCTTTGTAACAGCGCATTAATCGCGCGCGCAATTTGGGACCGGTCCCGAGTTGCTACGCTCCAAAAGAGGTCCTGATGACCATTAGCGACGCACTACACCGCTTGCTGCTCGACAACCTCACCACCGCGACCATCCTGCTCGACGCCGAACTGCGCCTCGAGTACATGAACCCGGCGGCCGAGATGCTCCTGGCCGTCAGTGGCCAGCGCAGCCACGGGCAGTTCATCAGCGAGTTGTTCACCGAGTCCGCCGAAGCGCTCAACTCCTTGCGCCAGGCGGTGGAACAGGCCCATCCGTTCACCAAGCGCGAAGCGATGCTCACCGCGCTGACCGGCCAGACCCTGACCGTGGACTACGCTGTGACGCCGATCCTGAACAACGGCGCCACCCTGCTCTTGCTGGAAGTCCACCCGCGTGATCGCTTGCTGCGTATCACCAAGGAAGAGGCCCAGCTGTCCAAGCAGGAAACCAGCAAGATGCTGGTGCGCGGCCTGGCCCATGAGATCAAGAACCCCCTCGGCGGGATTCGTGGCGCGGCGCAGTTGCTCGCCCGCGAACTGCCGGAAGAAAGCCTCAAGGACTACACCAACGTCATCATCGAAGAAGCCGACCGCCTGCGGAACCTGGTGGACCGCATGCTCGGCTCGAACAAGCTGCCATCGCTGGCGATGTGCAACGTCCATGAGGTGCTGGAGCGGGTCAGCAGCCTGGTGGAAGCCGAAAGCCAGGGCTGCATCACCTTGGTGCGCGACTATGACCCGAGCATTCCCGACGTCTTGATCGACCGCGAGCAAATGATCCAGGCAGTGCTGAACATCGTGCGCAATGCGATGCAGGCCATCAGCAGCCAGAACGAGCTGCGCCTGGGCCGCATCAGCCTGCGCACCCGGGCCATGCGCCAGTTCACCATCGGCCATGTGCGCCATCGCCTGGTGACCAAGATCGAGATCATCGACAACGGCCCGGGCATCCCTGCCGAGCTGCAGGAAACCATCTTTTTTCCCATGGTCAGCGGCCGTCCGGACGGTACCGGGCTGGGCCTGGCCATTACCCAGAACATCATCAGTCAGCATCAGGGCTTGATCGAGTGTGAAAGCCACCCCGGCCACACCACCTTCTCGATCTTCCTGCCACTGGAACAAGGAGCCACATCGACATGAGCCGTAGTGAAACCGTGTGGATCGTCGATGACGACCGTTCTATCCGTTGGGTCCTGGAAAAAGCCTTGCAACAGGAAGGCATGACCACCCAGAGCTTCGACAGCGCCGATGGGGTGATGAGCCGCCTGGCGCGTCAGCAACCGGACGTCATCATCTCCGACATCCGCATGCCTGGCGCCAGCGGCCTGGACCTGCTGGCGCGGATCCGCGAACAGCATCCGCGGCTGCCGGTGATCATCATGACCGCCCATTCCGACCTGGACAGCGCCGTGGCGTCCTACCAGGGCGGGGCTTTCGAATACCTGCCCAAGCCATTCGACGTCGATGAAGCCGTGTCGCTGGTCAAACGCGCCAATCAACATGCCCAGGAACAACAGGGCATGGAAGAGGTGCCGGCCCTGGCCCGCACGCCGGAAATCATCGGTGAAGCGCCGGCGATGCAGGAAGTGTTTCGCGCCATCGGGCGCCTGAGCCACTCCAACATCACCGTGCTGATCAACGGCGAGTCGGGCACCGGTAAAGAACTGGTGGCCCACGCCTTGCACCGTCACAGTCCACGAGCGGCATCGCCGTTCATCGCGCTGAACATGGCGGCGATTCCCAAGGACCTGATGGAGTCCGAGCTGTTCGGACACGAAAAAGGTGCGTTCACCGGCGCGGCCAACCTGCGGCGCGGGCGCTTCGAGCAAGCTGACGGCGGCACGTTGTTCCTCGATGAAATCGGCGACATGCCGGCGGACACCCAGACCCGCTTGCTGCGCGTACTGGCCGATGGCGAGTTCTATCGGGTGGGCGGGCATACGCCGGTCAAGGTGGACGTGCGCATCATCGCCGCGACCCACCAGAACCTGGAAACCCTGGTTCACGCCGGCAAGTTCCGTGAGGACTTGTTCCACCGCCTGAACGTGATCCGCATTCATATCCCGCGCCTGGCGGATCGTCGCGAAGACATCCCGACCCTGGCCAGGCACTTCCTCAGCCGCGCGGCCCAGGAATTGGCGGTCGAGCCAAAGCTGCTCAAGAGCGAAACCGAGGAATACCTCAAGAACCTGCCGTGGCCGGGCAACGTGCGTCAGTTGGAGAACACCTGCCGCTGGATTACGGTGATGGCTTCGGGTCGCGAAGTGCACATCAGCGACCTGCCGCCAGAGCTGTTGAGCCTGCCGCAGGACTCGGCTCCGGTGACCAACTGGGAGCAAGCCCTGCGCCAGTGGGCCGACCAGGCCCTGTCCCGTGGCCAGTCGAGCCTGCTGGACAGCGCGGTGCCGAGTTTCGAGCGGATCATGATCGAGACCGCCCTCAAGCACACCGCTGGCCGCCGCCGCGACGCCGCGGTGCTGCTGGGTTGGGGCCGCAATACCTTGACCCGCAAGATCAAGGAATTGGGGATGAAGGTCGATGGCGGGGATGATGATGACGGGGATGAGGGCTGAAAGGCCTTAGTTCTTCGCTGATCAGTAGGGCCAATCGCGAGCAAGCTCGCTCCCACAGGGGAAACAATTCCTGTGGGAGCGAGCTTGCTCGCGATGCTTTTAAAGGCTTCATGCACCGCATCAATGCACTGCGAACCGCAATGGCACATGCACCACCGGCCAAAACCAATCGGCCCAGCTCGAAAAAAACCGCACAAACAAGACAAAAGCCCCGGAATACGGGGCTTCTCGACTCAGCAGCAGTTTTTTTGTGACAAGCCATTTAAAACTGGCACGCCCCCTGCAATAGCTCAATCACTACCCAGTTTCGGGGACCTTGGTACAGGCAGGCCGGGGATTCCCCATTTTATACCGGGCTCATCGAGCCCACTGTTTTGGGGGCCTTGATACAGGCAGGTCAAGGTTTCCCTTCTTTACACCAGGGCTGGACCTTCGCGGTAAGCCCTCCCGTTTTGGGGACCTTGGTACAGGCAGGCCGGGGATTCCCTCTTTTATTGCTCCTGGAGACGGACCTCCAGCCGCCAGCGGTCATCGACCTCGCTGCCGGTCCACGCCCCGCGCAATGGACGCGCCGCCACCAACGTCAGCAACAACCCCTTGTCACTCAACCGCACCCGCCAGTTCACGTCCTTGCCGTTGAGCTTTAACTGGCCGTTCTGCGATCGCCCTTCTGCTTCGAACAACAGCGCCACCGAGCCGTCGATGACTTCCCCGTGCAGCTTGGGTTCGGTGTTGAACCAGGCCACCACCCCACCGTCTATCACCTCGACCTGCTGCAGCACGCTCGGTTCAGGCGTGGTCAGGCGTCCGATCATCAATCCGACCATCATGCCGAAGATCGCCAACGAGCCCATCACCCGAGGCATTAGCTTCGAACGTCGGTCGGTTTGAAGCGTAGAATGCCGCTCATCTTCATCTGCGGAGCCGTGCATGTTTCACGTCATCCTTTTTCAACCGGAAATTCCGCCGAATACCGGCAATGTCATCAGGCTGTGCGCCAACAGCGGCTGCCACCTGCATTTGATCGAACCGCTGGGCTTCGAGATGGACGACAAGCGCCTGCGCCGTGCCGGCCTCGACTACCACGAGTATGCCACCTTGCAGCGCCATGCAGACCTCGCCAGTTGTCTGGAAAGCCTCGGGCATCCGCGCCTGTTCGCCTTTACCACCAAGGGTTCGCGGCCGTTCCATGACGCCCGCTTCGTCGCTGGCGATGCGTTCCTGTTCGGCCCGGAAAGCCGTGGCCTGCCGGCCGAGGTGCTGGACGCCTTGCCCGCCGACCAGCGCTTGCGCCTGCCAATGCGCGAAGGCTGTCGCAGCCTGAACCTGTCCAATACCGTGGCAGTGGCGGTTTATGAGGCGTGGCGGCAGAACGACTTTCTATAACACCTGATAACAAATGTGGGAGCGGGCTTGCTCGCGAATAGGGAGTGTCAGTTGACATCAATGTCGCCTGACACACCGCTTTCGCGGGCAAGCCCGCTCCCACAGGGTTTGCGTCGAATTACTGAACGGTCGCGCCGCCTTCTTGCTGCATGCGCTGCAGTTCTTGCGCATACAGGGCATCGAAGTTCACCGGAGCCAGCATCAGGGCCGGGAACGAACCGCGGGTCACCAAGCTGTCCAGGGTTTCGCGGGCGTAGGGGAACAGGATGTTCGGGCAGAACGCACCCAGGGTATGGCTCATCGAAGCCGCATCCAGGTTCTTGATCAGGAAGATCCCGGCCTGCTGCACTTCGGCGATGAACGCCACTTCTTCACCGTTCTTCACAGTCACCGACAGGGTCAGCACCACTTCATGGAAGTCGTCTTCCAGGGCCTTCTGGCGGGTGTTCAGGTCCAGGCCGACGCTCGGCTCCCACTGCTGGCGAAAGATCGCCGGGCTTTTCGGGGCCTCGAAGGACAGGTCACGGACATAAATGCGCTGCAAGGAGAATTGCGGTGCGGCTTCTTCTTCGCTGGCAGCTGTGTTCTGTTGGTCAGTCATCGCAGATCCTTCTTACTTTCAGGTTCTTGAGTGGGAAATTCAGGCCTTGAGCATCGCGTCGAGCTTACCGGCGCGCTCCAGGGCGAACAGATCATCGCAGCCGCCCACGTGGGTGCTGCCGATCCAGATCTGCGGCACGGACGTGCGTCCGGCCTTTTGGGTCATTTCGGCGCGCAGTTGCGGCTTGCCGTCGACCTTGATCTCTTCGAAAGCCACGCCTTTGTTCTGGAGCAGGTACTTGGCTCGAGAGCAATAGGGGCAGTAATCGCTGGAATAGACAACGACGTGGGCCATCTCACTTCACCAGGGGCAGGTTGTCGGCTTTCCAGCTCGTAACGCCACCGGAGAGCTTGGCGGTGGTGAAACCGGATTTCATCAACTCGCGGGCAAGGGTACCGGCGTGCTGGCCTTGGGCATCCACCAGGATCAGCGTCTTGGCCTTGTGCTTTTCCAGCTCGCCGATGCGCGCGATCAGTTTGTCCTGGGGAATGTTCAATGCCCCGACAATGTGACCGGCGGCGTAATCCTTGCTCGGGCGGATGTCCACCACCACACCGGCATCCTTGTTGACCAGCGCCGTCAGCTCGCCGGTGCTCAGGCTACGACCGCCACCCTGCATCGTATGGGCGACCAGCAACGCCAGCAGTACGACGAAGATACCGACGAGAATGTAGTGGTTAGTGGCAAATTCAATCAGGTGAGCAACCATCGAAGGAGGTTCCAGGGCGTTAAAATGTCGGCCAGTATACACAGCACGCAAGGCCGGCCAAACCCCGCCCGGCGGTGACGCCGTCGGAACTTACCTTTAAACTGCCCGTCCCTTTTCCATCGTCTTCTTTTAACCCGCCACGAGTGGATTCCATGACTACCACGCCTAAACCTTTGGTCCTGATGATTCTCGACGGCTTCGGTCACAGTGACAGCCACGAATCCAATGCCGTGTATTCGGCCAACAAGCCCGTGCTGGACCGCCTGTGGGCCACCGTGCCGAACGGCCTGATTTCCGGCAGCGGCATGGACGTCGGCCTGCCGGACGGGCAGATGGGCAACTCCGAAGTCGGCCACATGAACCTCGGCGCTGGCCGCGTGGTGTATCAGGACTTCACCCGTGTGACCAAATCGATCCGCGACGGTGAGTTCTTCGAAAACCCGACCATCTGCGCCGCCGTGGATAAAGCCGTGGCCGCCGGCAAGGCCGTGCACTTCATGGGCCTGCTGTCCGACGGTGGCGTGCACAGCCATCAGGACCACCTGATTGCCATGGCCGAACTGGCCTTCAAGCGCGGCGCCGAGCAGATCTACCTGCACGCGTTCCTCGATGGCCGCGACACCCCGCCGAAAAGCGCCACGTCGTCGATCGAACTGCTGGACGCAGCGTTCCAGGCACTCGGTAAGGGGCGCATCGCCAGCCTCATTGGCCGCTATTACGCCATGGACCGTGACAACCGTTGGGACCGCGTGTCCCAGGCCTACAACCTGATCGTCGACGGCAGCGCCGAATTCAACGCCGCCACCGCCCAGCAAGGCCTGCAAGCCGCCTACGAGCGCGGCGAAAGCGACGAGTTCGTCAAGGCCACCACCATTGGCGAGCCGGTCAAGGTCGAGGACGGCGATGCCGTGGTGTTCATGAACTTCCGTGCCGACCGCGCTCGCGAACTGACCCGCGTGTTTGTCGAAGACGATTTCAAGGAATTCGAACGCGCCCGCCAGCCGAAACTGGCCGGTTTCGTCATGCTGACCCAATACGCCGCCAGCATCCCCGCGCCATCGGCCTTCGCCGCCGGCAGCCTGGAAAACGTGCTGGGCGACTACCTGGCGAAAAACGGCAAGACCCAACTGCGCATCGCCGAGACCGAAAAGTACGCCCACGTGACGTTCTTTTTCTCCGGCGGCCGCGAAGAACCCTTCCCGGGCGAAGAACGCATCCTGATCCCCTCGCCGAAAGTCGCCACCTACGACCTGCAACCGGAGATGAGCGCGCCGGAAGTGACCGACCGCATCGTCGAGGCCATTGAAAACCAGCGTTACGACGTGATCGTGGTCAACTACGCCAACGGCGACATGGTCGGCCACAGCGGCGTGTTCGAGGCGGCGGTCAAGGCCGTGGAATGCCTGGACACCTGCGTTGGCCGCATCGTCGAAGCCCTGGAAAAGGTCGGCGGCGAAGCATTGATCACGGCTGACCACGGCAACGTCGAGCAGATGTCCGACGAATCCACCGGCCAGGCCCACACCGCCCATACCACCGAGCCGGTGCCGTTCATTTATGTCGGCAAGCGTGACTTCAAGGTCCGTGAGGGCGGCGTACTGGCTGATGTGGCGCCAACCATGCTGATGTTGCTGGGCATGGAAAAGCCGGCGGAGATGACCGGGACTTCGATCCTGGTCTGACCAACACGTAGTCACCGAGCATGGGCTTGTCGTGGCGAGGGAGCTTGCTCCCGCTCGGCTGCGAAGCAGTCGTGAACTGGCGGGTGCGGTGTGTCTGATGTTCCGCATCTGGCAGGTTTTAGGACCGCTTCGCGGCCCAGCGGGAGCAAGCTCCCTCGCCACGGGCTTGTCATTGCCTCAAGTGAACAGCAAGCCCGCTCCCACATGGGGTTTGCAGTGTTTTTCCGGCCAGTTATCACACAGCCCCAAATGGGCGTTTTTTTTGCAGCGTGGGGCGGGCATACTAGGCCGTCCCTTTCCCTGGTGTCGCCCGCCTCTATGCTTCGCGTCCTGATAGCCCTCGCTCTGACTTGCCTGCTCCAACCGGCCTTTGCCGACGAGCGCGCGCAAACCCAACAACAGTTGGAAGCCACGCGCCAGGACATTGCCGAGCTGAAAAAACTGCTGGGCAAGTTGCAGGAAGAGAAATCCAGCGTGCAGAAAGACCTGCGCGGCACCGAAACCGAGATGGGCAATCTGGAGAAACAGGTCGACGCGCTGCAAAAAGAGCTGAAGAAAAGCGAATCCGAGCTGCAACGACTCGATGGAGAGAAAAAAAAACTCCAGAGCGCGCGCACTGAACAGCAAAAGCTGATCGCCATCCAGGCCCGGGCCGCCTACCAGAACGGTCGCCAGGAATACCTCAAGCTGCTGCTCAATCAGCAGAATCCCGAGAAGTTCGCCCGCACCCTCACCTATTACGATTACCTGAGCCAGGCCCGCCTGGAACAACTCAAGAGCTTCAACGAAACCCTGCGCCAACTGGCCAATGTCGAAAAAGACATCGAATTGCAGCAAGCCCAGTTGTTGGTGCAGAAAAGCAGCCTCGACACCCAGCGCGAAGAACTCGAGAAAGTTCGCAAGGAACGCCAGGTGGCCCTGGCCAAGCTCAATGACGACGTGAAGGCCCGCGACAGCAAGCTCAAGGCCCGCGAGCAGGACCAGGCCGAACTGGCCAATGTGTTGAAAACCATCGAAGAGACCCTGGCCCGCCAGGCCCGAGAGGCGGAAGAAGCGCGCCAGAAAGCGCTGATCGCCCAGCAGGAAGCCGAAAAAAAGCGTTTGCGTGAAGCCCAGGCCGAAGCAGACTCCGGCGATGCACCGCGCAAACCGGCAAAATCCAGCCCCGGCGCCCTGGTTTCCAGTGACGGCGAAACCTTCGGCGGTGCTTTTGCGTCGGCGCGGGGCAAACTTCCATGGCCGGTCAATGGTCGATTACTAGCGCGCTTCGGTGAAACCCGTGGCGACGACACCCGCACCAAGTGGGACGGCGTGATGATCAGCGCCTCCGCTGGCAGCCAGGTGCATGCGGTTCATGGCGGGCGCGTGGTATTCGCCGACTGGCTACGCGGCGCCGGCCTGCTGGTGATCCTGGATCACGGCAACGGTTATTTGAGCCTGTACGGCCACAACCAGACGCTGCTCAAGTCGGCGGGGGATGTGGTCAAGGCCGGTGAGTCCATCTCCACGGTCGGCAACAGTGGCGGGCAGGATACGCCAGCACTGTATTTCGCTATTCGTCAGCAGGGTCGCCCCAGTGACCCGGCCCAATGGTGTCGTGCGCAAGGATAAGCGCGCCCATCCTATTAAGGAGTTCGTTCGACATGCTGCATTTGTCCCGCCTTACCTCGCTGGCCCTGACGATCGCCCTGGTGATCGGTGCACCCCTGGCTTTCGCCGCCGAACCGGCCCCGTCGGCACCCGCCGCCACAGCCGCGACCACCAAGGCCCCGCTGCCGCTGGACGAACTGCGCACCTTTGCCGAGGTCATGGACCGGATCAAGGCCGCCTACGTGGAACCTGTGGATGACAAGATGCTGCTGGAGAACGCCATCAAAGGCATGCTCAGCAACCTTGACCCGCACTCGGCCTACCTGGGGCCGGACGACTTTGCCGAACTGCAGGAAAGCACCAGCGGCGAATTCGGCGGCCTGGGCATCGAGGTCGGCAGCGAAGACGGTTTCGTCAAGGTGGTCTCGCCAATCGACGACACGCCCGCTTCCAAGGCCGGCATCCAGGCCGGCGACTTCATCGTCAAGATCAATGGCCAGCCAACGCGCGGCCAGAGCATGACCGAAGCCGTGGACAAGATGCGCGGCAAGATCGGCCAGAAGATCACCCTGACCCTGGTGCGCGACGGCGGTACGCCATTCGACGTGACCCTGACCCGTGCGGTCATCCAGGTCAAAAGCGTGAAGAGCCAGCTGCTGGAGTCGGGCTACGGTTACATCCGCATCACCCAGTTCCAGGTCAAGACCGGCGAAGAAGTCGCCAAGGCCCTGGCCAAGATGCGCAAGGACAACGGCAAGAAGCTCAACGGCCTGGTCCTGGATCTGCGCAACAACCCCGGCGGCGTGCTGCAATCGGCGGTGGAAGTGGTGGACCACTTCATCACCAAGGGCCTTATCGTCTACACCAAGGGCCGCATCGCCAATTCCGAGCTGCGCTTCTCGGCCACCGGCAACGACCTGAGCGAAGCCGTGCCACTGGTGGTGCTGATCAATGGCGGCAGCGCCTCGGCCTCGGAAATCGTCGCCGGCGCCCTGCAGGATCAGAAGCGTGGCGTGGTCATGGGCACCACCAGTTTCGGCAAAGGCTCGGTACAGACCGTGTTGCCGCTGAACAACGACCGCGCCCTGAAGATCACCACCGCGCTGTACTTCACGCCCAACGGTCGCTCGATCCAGGCCCAGGGCATCGTCCCGGACATCGAGGTGCGCAAGGCCAAGATCACCAACGAGCAGGACAGCGAATACTTCAAGGAAGCCGACCTGCAAGGTCACCTGGGCAATGGCAACGGCGGCGCCGACAAACCGACCGGTTCCGGTGGCAAGGCCAAGCCAATGCCACAGGATGACGACTATCAGTTGGCCCAGGCCTTGAGCCTGCTCAAAGGGTTGAACATCACGTCCGGCCGCTGAGATGGGCCTGCGTTTCACCTTCGTCCTGCTGTGCCTGCTAGCGGGAGCCGTTAACGCGGCGCCCGCCACGCCCTCTTCGCCGCACAAGGCGTACCTGAGCCTGATCATCGACGACCTGGGGCAAAACCTGCCCCGGGATCGCCGGGTACTGGCCCTCCCCGGCCCGGTCACCACCGCGATCATGCCTGACACGCCCCACGCCGCCGAATTCGCCCGCGAAGCCCATCGCGCCGGCAAACTGGTCATGCTGCACATGCCCATGGACCCGGCCACCGGGCCGTTCGCCTGGCATCCGGAGTTGCCCATCGAAGAGCTGGGCAAGCGCCTCGACGCCGCGTTCGCTGCCGTGCCTTATACCAGCGGGATCAACAATCACATGGGCAGCCGCATGACTGCCCAGCCCCAGGCCATGGCGTGGCTGATGGCGAACTTGCAGCAGCGACACAAGTTTTTCGTCGACAGCCGCACCAGCGCCCAGACAGTCGCCGCCGCCGAGGCCCAGAAGATCGGCCTCGCCAGTGTCTCGCGGGACGTGTTCCTGGACGACGAGCGCACCGAAGCGGCCATCGCCCACCAGCTCCAGACCGCCATCGATCTGGCCCGCCGGCAAGGCTCGGCCGTGATGATCGGCCACCCCTACCCACAGACCCTGGCAGTGCTCGAACGCGAACTACCCAAGCTCAAGGGCCAGGGCATCGAGTGGATCGACATCAAGTCGATGATCAGCCTGCGCAGCAATCGGGCGATGGTCGGGCATGGGAAGGATGGGGTTTATCGGTAGCGGCTGGGCTCGATCTCAAACCGCGTCGCCTTCATCGCGAGCAGGCTCGCGATGGCGGCAATGCGGCGGGTACAGCCCTTAGAGATACCGCGCCATGATCGCGTCCACTTCACCTTCCTTGCGCAATTCATCCAGGGCCTTTTGAAGCCGGGCAACCACATCGTCAGGCACGTCCTTGTTCAAGGCCAGGTACAGCTCGGCACTGTTGAAGCGCAGCACGGTCTTGAGATCGGTCACCCCTTCCTGACGCGCCAGATAACGCCCGGCAGGATCGCCAGTGGCCCACAGATCGATCTGGCCGTTGACCAATTTCCTGGCGTTGTCCTGATCGCGCAACACGACCACCGGTTTCAGTCCCTGCTTGGCCAGCGTCTCGGCAATCGCGTCGCCCTTGTAGGCACCGATCTTGTACTGACGCGCCTGCTCCAACGAGTCGAGAGCGATCTTGCTGTCGGCCTTGGCGAGCATGATCCAGTCGTCCGGACCGATGGGGCCGACCCATTTGAAAAGCTTTTCACGCTCCGGCAACCGCGCCATGACAAACACCCCGTAACCCGGATTTTCCAGGGCAAGTTTGTAGATGCGCTCCCAAGGGAAACGTAGCGTCAGACTGTAGGAGATATCGGCACGTTTGAATATTTCACGGACGACGTCCACGGCAATGCCATGGATGTTCTCGTCCTGGGCGAAGTTCTTGCCGTTCTTGGCCATGTTGTACGGTGGGAAGTTTTCCGTCAGCAACACCAGCGATGTATCAGCGGCGCGGACGGTGCCTGCGAGCAACAGCGTGGCACCGGCAAAGGCAAGAACGAGGCGTTTGAGCATGTCGGGCTACCGCAATCCATGGTGTGCCCAAGAGTGCCTTGGGCCCGCCATAGTGTCCAGCGATCAGCGAATGCAGATACCACGATGCGCCATGTAGGCCTTGGCTTCCGGCACGGTGTACTCGCCAAAGTGGAAAATGCTCGCCGCCAGCACCGCGCTGGCATGGCCTTCCAGGATGCCGTCGGCCAGGTGCTGCAGGTTGCCGACACCGCCGGAGGCGATGACCGGAATGCCCAGGGCATCGCTGATGGCGCGGGTGACGCCCAGGTCGAAGCCGTTTTTCATGCCGTCCTGGTCCATGCTGGTCAGCAGGATTTCACCGGCGCCCAGGCCTTCCATCTTCTTCGCCCACTCCACGGCATCGAGGCCCGTGGGCTTGCGGCCGCCGTGGGTGAAGATTTCCCAGCGCGGGGTTTCGCCCGGGCCGGAGACCTTCTTCGCGTCGATGGCAACGACGATGCATTGCGAGCCGAAGTGCTGGGCCGCTTCGCCGACGAATTCCGGGTTGAATACCGCCGCGGTGTTGATCGACACCTTGTCGGCACCGGCATTGAGCAGGTTGCGGATGTCCTGCACGGTGCGCACGCCACCGCCCACGGTCAGCGGGATGAACACCTGGCTGGCCATGCGCTCGACGGTATGGAGCGTGGTATCGCGGCCATCGACGCTGGCCGTGATGTCGAGGAAGGTGATCTCGTCCGCACCCTGTTCGTCGTAGCGACGGGCGATTTCCACCGGGTCGCCGGCGTCACGGATATTCTCGAACTTCACACCCTTGACCACCCGGCCGTTGTCCACGTCCAGGCAAGGGATGATGCGTTTGGCCAGCGCCATGGTGAGTCCTCAGCCTTTGTAGGAGTCGCAGAAGGCCTGGGCCTCGGCGACGTCCAGGGTGCCTTCGTAGATCGCGCGACCGGTGATCGCACCGATGATGCCCGGCGCCTTGGCGTCGAGCAGTGCCTTGATGTCACCCAGGTTGTGGATGCCACCGGAGGCGATCACCGGAATCCTGGTGGCGGCAGCCAGCGCGGCGGTGAACGGGACATTGCAGCCCTGCATCATGCCGTCTTTGGCGATGTCGGTGTAGACAATGGCAGACACGCCATCGGCCTCGAAACGCTTGGCCAGGTCGATCACCTGCACGGTGCTGACTTCAGCCCAGCCGTCGGTGGCGACGAAACCGTCTTTTGCGTCGAGGCCAACGATAACCTTGCCCGGGAAGGCGCGGCAGGCTTCGGCGACGAACTCAGGCTCCTTCACCGCCTTGGTGCCGATGATCACGTAGCTCACGCCGGCCTTGACGTAGTGCTCGATGGTTTCCAGCGAGCGAATGCCACCGCCGATCTGGATCGGCAGGTTCGGATAACGCTTGGCGATGGCCGTGACTACTTCACCGTTGACCGGCTGCCCTTCGAAGGCGCCATTAAGGTCGACCAGATGCAGGCGACGGCAGCCGCCCTCCACCCACTTGGCGGCCATGCTCACCGGGTCATCGGAAAACACCGTGGAGTCTTCCATGCGGCCCTGACGCAGACGTACGCAAGCGCCGTCCTTGAGATCGATAGCGGGGATAATCAGCATCTGGCAAACCTTCAAATACGAATATTCAGCTTGGCTCGAAAATCAATTTTTCTCGAGCGCCCACAAGTCGCTTTCAATGCTTTCGAACCTTTCTTTAAGGTGCGTCTGCACATCGAAAATCGCCCTGTTGTAATAGTGCGGAGCAATTTCGCGGGTAAACAGGTCAAGAATTTCCGCCGCTTCGAACGAGCCCAGGTCCAGCTCGAAACGTTCCTCCATGAACCGCTGGATCTTGCGGTTCGCCTCACTCTCCTGCTCGGGCGTGAGGGTGAGGATCGGCGGTTTCTTGCGGGCCATTACCAGCGCCCGTCCCACGCTGCGAAGTTCTGCAACAGTTGCAGGCCATGGGTATGGCTCTTCTCGGGGTGGAACTGCACGGCGAAGCGCGAGCCATCGGCCAGGGCCGCGGCGAAATCGACGCCATAGTGACCGCTGCCCACCACCTGCCGCGCATTGCCGGCGGCGATGTAGTAGCTGTGCACGAAGTAGAAGCGCGCCAGGTCCGGGATGTTGTGCCACAGCGGGTGATCCACCGTCTGTTTCACTTCGTTCCAACCCATGTGCGGGACTTTCAGGTGCTCGCCGTCTTCATGCAGGCCCTTGCCGAAAAACTTCACCTGACCTGGAAACATGGAGATGCAATCGACGCCGTCGTTCTCTTCGCTGCGCTCGAGCAAGGCTTGCATGCCCACGCAGATACCAAGGAACGGACGGTCCTGGCTGACTTCGTGCACCAGCTTGTCGAAACCCAGGCGACGAATCTCGGCCATGCAATCGCGAATCGCACCGACGCCTGGAAACACCACCCGGTCAGCTTCGCGAATCACGTCGGCATCGCTGGTGATCAGCACCTTGCCGGCCCCCACGTGCTCGAGGGCCTTGGCCACCGAGTGCAGGTTGCCCATGCCGTAGTCGATAACCGCGACCGTCTGCATTACAGGACGCCCTTGGTAGAAGGCATCTGGCCGGCCATGCGGTCATCGAGCTCCACAGCCATGCGCAGGGCGCGGCCGAAAGCCTTGAACACGGTTTCGATCTGGTGGTGAGTGTTGTGCCCGCGCAGGTTGTCGATGTGCAAGGTCACGTTGGCGTGGTTGACGAAGCCCTGGAAGAATTCCTGGAACAGGTCGACGTCGAAGCCGCCGACGGTGGCACGGGTGTACGGCACATGCATCTGCAGGCCCGGACGGCCGGAGAAGTCGATGACCACACGCGACAGCGCCTCATCGAGCGGCACGTAGGCATGGCCGTAGCGACGGATGCCCTTCTTGTCGCCGATGGCTTTGGTAAAGGCCTGGCCCAAGGTGATACCGACGTCTTCCACCGTGTGGTGGTCGTCGATATGCAGGTCGCCCTTGCTGACGATGTCCAGGTCGATCAGCCCGTGACGGGCGATCTGGTCCAGCATGTGCTCAAGAAAAGGCACGCCGATATCAAACCGGGCCTTTCCGGTGCCATCCAGGTTGATCGAGGCTTTGATCTGGGTTTCCAGAGTGTCGCGCTCGACAGACGCCTTACGTTCGGCCATCACCAGCTCCGCAAAATCATTGGGCGAAAAAGGCAGCCATTATAGGGGCGCGAGCGGCAAACAGAAACACGGGAGGTGATATCCCTGACGGGTTGTCTCCCGGGCTGTCGGCGATAGACATGTCCATACAAGTCTTTGCCATCACCCAAAACGACTGTGGGAGCGAGCTTGCTCGCGATGGCGGTGGGTCAGCAGACAATGATGTCGACTGACACGCCCCCATCGCGAGCAGGCTCGCTCCCATAAGGGTTGCCCTGAGCCGATGACACAGGGCAACGGTCTTAGCGGAACAACACCGCTGTCTTCTGCAGGGTCACCCACACACCCCACGCCAACGGAATGCCCACCACCAGCCAGGCGGCGATCGCCAGGGGCTTGGTGCCCGGCGCGGCTTTCCACTCCAGCGAAGTGCTGCTGTCGGCGCCTTTGTCATGGCCCAGCGCCTGTTCGGCGGCCAGTTCGGCGTCGGTCATGAAGTACTTGTCGGCGACCGGGCGGACCAGCAGGTTGCACAGGAAGCCCAGCACCAGCAGGCCGGAGAGGATATACAAGGTGATGTCATAGGCCGCGGCACGTTCAACGCCGATGCTCAGCTGATATTCACGCAGGTAGTTCACCAGGACCGGACCCAGCACGCCTGCCGCCGCCCAGGCGGTCAACAACCGACCGTGGATCGCGCCGACCATTTGCGTACCGAACAGGTCCGCCAGGTACGCCGGCACAGTGGCGAAACCGCCGCCGTACATCGACAGGATGATGCAGAACGCCGCCACGAACAGCGCGACGCTACCCAGGTGACCCAGGTTCGGGATCAGCGCGTACAGGGCAAAGCCCAGGGCGAAGAACACGAAATAGGTGTTTTTGCGACCCAGGTAATCCGAGAAGGATGCCCAGAAGAACCGACCGCCGATGTTGAACAAGCTCAACAGACCGGTGAAACCAGCCGCGATGGCCGCGATCTGGCCCAGTTGCGTAGCGTCCAGTTGGCCAAACGGCAGGTCGTTGCCGAGCAACTTGCCACCGAACACTTCCTGCAGCAGTGGCGAAGCCATGCCGAGGATGCCGATACCGGCGGATACATTCAGGCACAGCACCAGCCATACCAGACGGAACTGCGGGGTTTTCCAGGCCACGTTCACGTGAACGTGGCGATGGGTGATCATCGCGTTCGCGGCTTTCTTCGGTGCCGGGGTCCAGCCTTCAGGCTTCCAACCGGTTGGCGGGACGCGGTACGACAAGGCGCCACCGATCATGAACACAAAGTAGATCGCGGCCATGACCAGGAAGCTCTGCCATACGCCCACGCCGGTTGGCGAAGCGAAATGGCTCATCAGCGCCGCGGCCAGCGGAGCACCGACCATCGCACCGCCGCCAAAGCCCATGATCGCCATGCCAGTGGCCATGCCGCGTTTGTCCGGGAACCACTTGATCAGGGTCGACACCGGGGAGATATAGCCCAGACCCAGGCCGATACCGCCGATCACGCCGGAACCGATCCACATCAGCCAGATCTGGTGGGTATAGATACCCAACGCGGAAATCAGCAGGCCACCGCACCAGCACAAGGCCGATACAACCCCGGCCTTGCGTGGCCCGGCGTGTTCCAGCCAGCCGCCCCAGATGGCTGCCGAGCAACCCAGGAAGATGAAGAACAGGGTGTAGATCCAACCGAGCATCGAGATCGGCCAGTCACATTGGGACGAAAAGACTTGCGAGATGAAGCTCATATCCGGTGCACAGGCCACAGGCTTGGTGATACCCAAGGCTTTGGACAGTGGCAGCCAGAACACCGAGAAGCCGTAGGCCATGCCGATGCAGAGGTGAATAGCCAGTGCGGCCGGTGGAACCAACCACCGGTTGAAACCGGGCTTGGCGATGATGCGCTCTTTGGAGAGGAACGCTGGCTGGTCGGCGATGCCGCCAGCCGTGATGCTCGTGCTCATTGTGTATCCCCCAGTTATTGGAATGGTCCGTCAGCCACGCGTCACCCTCAGCCTTCATTGCACGCAGGCATGGCTGTATTTTCTGGTGAAGCTCCATAGTGTGCGACATCAAGTCGCAGAAGGACGGACGAACGGGCAAAGGTTACCATTTGCTCGCGGCAGAAAAACCAAAGTGATATCACCTTTTTCGTGCCATCTGTCTTATCGCACGCCCACTCGTTTTCTGTAGGGGGCTAACGATTTATTTTTTCAGGAATTTCCATGCCCATCGTTGTCGAGCTCATCACCGACGCCAGCTGTCAGGACCAACAGGACCTGCAGAAAATCTACCGGGATGCCCCGGCCTGGCTGTTCGAACCGTTTAGCGATGCCACGCAACTGATTGCGCAATGCCTCGAGGAAGGCTCGCTGATCGCGGCACGCTTCAATGACCGACTGCTCGGTGCAGCACGCCTGCAACGGCACCAGAACGCCTGGTGCTTGTCCCACCTGTGCGTACGAAACGTTACCCGTCGCCGTGGCGTGGCTGAACGGCTGGTGAGCGAAGCTCGGCGAATGGCCGCACCAAGCGGTGCCGAGCTGCACTTGTTGGCCCCGGCCGGGCATCTGCAAGCCCAGGCGCTGGCGGCCAAATTGAAATTGCCGCTGGACGAATGCTAGTTAAAGCCGAACACAAATCCCTGTGGCGAGGGAGTTTGCTCCCGCTGGGGGGCGCAGTCCCCCCAAAACCCAACGCCTCGGTGTGTTCAGGCACACCGATTCGCCCGGTTTGGGGCTGCTTCGCAGCCCAGCGGGAGCAAGCTCCCTCGCCACAGGATCACACCTGCCGGCCTGACTGCGAGGGAGTGAGACACGATCACCCAACGCGCCACTAATTCGGGGCGTTATACTCCCGGCTAAATTTTGAACTCAACCTACAAGGATTCGCCCATGAAAGCGTTCGGCAAAATCCTGGGTCTGGTACTTCTCGGGCTGTTGCTGATCATTGTGGCCCTGGGCTTTGCCCTGACCCACCTGTTCGATCCCAACGACTACAAAGAAGAGATCCGCCAGATAGCCCGCGACAAGGCCCACATCGAGCTGACCCTCAATGGCGACATTGGCTGGAGCCTGTTTCCGTGGCTGGGCCTTGAGTTGCACGATGCCAGCGTCGCGACCTTGGCCAGTCCGACCCAGCCTTTCGCTGACCTGCAGATGCTCGGCCTTTCGGTCCGGGTAATACCGCTGCTGCGCCGGGAAGTACAAATGAGCGATGTGCGGGTCGAAGGCCTGAACCTGCGGCTCAATCGTGACAAGAACGGGCACGGCAACTGGGAAGACATCGGCAAGGTGCCGGCCTCTGCGTCGACGGCGAACGCGCCGGCCCCCGTGCCATCCCAACAACCGACCCCGCCCGTCAGTACCCCGGCAGAAAAACCTGCCCAGCCGACCCGACTGGATATCGATAGCCTGACCGTGAACAACGCCCGGGTCGAATACACCGACGAGCAGACCGGCAAGCTGTTCACGGCCGAGAGCATCCAACTGAGCACCGGCCCGGTTCACGATTCCACCAACATTCCAGTCACCCTGACCGCATTTCTGTCCAGCAACCAGCCGGCCGTACGCGTACGCACCGAAGTGACGGGGGAACTGCGCTTCGAACGTGCCTTGAAGCGCTACAAGTTCGAAGACCTGAAACTGTCCGGCGAAGCCACCGGCGATCCCTTGCAGGGCAAGACCCTGAACTTCGCCATCCAAGGCCAACTGTTCCTGGACAAAGCCGCAAACGTCGCCGAGTGGACCGGCATCAAGCTGTCGCTCAATCAACTGCGCGCCCTGGGTGAACTGAAGGTCAACGACCTCGACAAGACCCCGCAATTGAATGGCGGCGTGTCCATCGCCCAGTTCGACTTGGCGAAGTTCGTCGAAAGCATCGGCCAGAAACTCCCAGCCATGGCCGAAGGCAGCCTGAGCAAGGTCGAGCTGTCCAGCCGCATTGCCGGTACGCCAACCAGTGTCGAGCTCAACGACATCAACCTGAAAGTGGACGACAGCAACTTCAGCGGTCGCATCGCCGTGGAGGACTTCGCCAAGCAGTCCCTGCGCGCGCAGCTCAAGGCCGACACGTTCAACGTCGACCGCTACCTGGAGCCAAAGTCCGCCGAAGCCGACAGTTCCAAGGCGGCCCGTGAGGCTGAAGTCAGCAACACCGAAGCCAGCGCCATGGCCGGTGCCGGCAGTACACCGCTGCCAAGCGCCCCGACCCAGGGCGCCTGGAGTAACGATCGACTGTTTCCAGTGGAACGCCTGAGCAAGCTGGACCTCGATGCTGACCTGGCCTTCGGGCAACTGACCCTCGATAAACTGCCAATCCAGAACGCTGCGCTCAAGGCCACCGGCCGAGGCGGCCTGCTGACCCTGGAGAACCTGCGAGGCGACCTGTACAGCGGCAACTTCGAAACCAAGGGCACCCTGGACGTGCGCCAGCCTACGCCGCAACTGAGCCTGCAAACGCGCATCAATCGGGTCCCTGCCGAGAAGATCATCGAAAGCCAAGGCAAGAATCCGCCGGTCAAAGGCCTCGTCACCGTCAACAGCGCGATCACCGCCAGCGGCAATAGCCAGAAAGCCCTGATCGACAGCCTCAACGGCACCGCCGGGTTCGTCATCAACGACGGCGTGCTGCTCAATGCCAACCTCGAACAGCAATTGTGCAAAGGCATCGCCACCCTCAATCGCAAGAGCCTCAGCGGCGACCCCCGGGGCAAGGACACGCCGTTCCAGCAACTCAACGGCAATCTCACCTTCAACAATGGCGTTGCCAACAACCCGGACCTGAAAGTCCGCATCCCCGGCATGACCGTCAACGGCAACGGCGACATCGACCTGCGTGTACTGGGCATGGATTATCGCGTCGGCGTCATCGTCGAAGGCGACAAGAGCGATATGCCCGACCCGGCCTGCCAGGTCAACGAACGCTACGTCGACGTCGAATGGCCATTGCGCTGCCGCGGCCCGCTGGAACTGGGCGCCAAGGCCTGTCGCCTGGACAACGACGGGCTGGGCAAGGTCGCGGCGAAACTGGCCGGCGACCGTCTCGGCGACAAGATCGATGAGAAGCTGGGCGACAAGGTCAGCCCCGAACTCAAAGATGCGCTCAAGGGGCTGTTCAAGCGATGAGAGCCGAGCAGTTTTCCACCGCCGTACTGGACTGGTTCGACCGCCACGGGCGCCACGATTTGCCCTGGCAGCAGGCCATCTCGCCCTATCGGGTATGGGTCTCGGAAATCATGCTGCAGCAGACCCAGGTCAGTACGGTGCTCAACTACTTCGACCGGTTCATGGCCTCGCTGCCTACCGTTCAAGCCCTGGCCGCCGCGCCGGAGGACGAAGTGCTGCACCTGTGGACCGGGCTGGGCTATTACACCCGTGCACGCAACTTGCAGAAAACAGCGAAAATCGTCGTCGAGCAGTACGGCGGCGAATTTCCCCATGACGTGGAAAAACTCACCGAGTTGCCGGGGATCGGCCTGTCCACCGCCGGCGCCATCGCCAGCATCAGCATGGGCCTGCGAGCGCCGATCCTTGATGGCAACGTCAAGCGGGTGCTGGCGCGCTTCACCGCCCAGGAAGGCTACCCGGGCGAACCCAAGGTGGCGAAACAGCTGTGGGCCACCGCCGAGCGCTTCACGCCGCAAGACCGGGTCAACGCCTACACCCAAGCGATGATGGACCTGGGCGCGACACTCTGTACCCGCAGCAAGCCCAGTTGCCTGCTCTGCCCGCTGAAGCAAGGCTGCGAGGCCCACATGCTGGGCCTGGAAACCCGCTACCCGATTCCCAAGCCTCGCAAGGAAGTACCCAAGAAGCGCACCTTGATGCCGATGCTGGCGAACAACGAAGGCGCAATCCTGCTTTACCGTCGCCCTTCCACGGGGCTGTGGGGCGGTCTGTGGAGCCTGCCGGAACTCGACGACCTCGACGACCTGCAGCATCTGGCCCTGCAACACTCGCTGGAGTTGGGCAGCCAACAGGAAATGCCAAGCCTGGTGCACACCTTTAGCCACTTCCAGTTGGCGATCGAACCCTGGCTGGTCCGGGTCCGGGAAACCGGCCATCACGTGGCCGAGGCCGACTGGCTCTGGTATAACCTCGCCACCCCGCCGCGCCTGGGCCTTGCCGCCCCGGTCAAAACCTTGCTCGAACGCGCGGCCGCCGTAATGAACGCAGGAGAGTTGCAATGACCCGCACCATCATGTGCCGCAAGTACAAAGAAGAACTGGAAGGCCTGGAACGTGCACCGTTCCCGGGTGCCAAGGGCCAGGATATCTACGACCATGTTTCGGCCAAGGCCTGGGCCGACTGGCAGAAACACCAGACCCTGCTGATCAATGAAAAACGCCTGAACATGATGAACGCTGAAGATCGCAAATACCTTCAGGGCGAGATGGACAAGTACTTTTCCGGCGAAGATTACGCCAAGGCCGAAGGCTACGTACCGCCGTCCGAATAAGCTGTCCCGCGTGGGGGCGGATCGTAAGCGACGGTAATAATTAAATATTTTTTGAAAACGTGCTTGACGCCCCCCTGAAAAACCCGTTTAATGCGCCCCGTTGCCCAGATAGCTCAGTCGGTAGAGCAGGGGATTGAAAATCCCCGTGTCGGCGGTTCGATTCCGTCTCTGGGCACCAAATACCGAAAACCCCGATCAAGCAATTGATCGGGGTTTTTTATTGGCTGGGATTTTCTTTCTCCGCCTGATCGACTCGGCTACATTCGTCCACTCCCCTCCAGCAAGCGAGTCGACATGGACATCACCGGCATCCCCTTTGGCACCACCGATTGGTCAACCATCGAACCTACCGAGCACAAAGGCGTCACCGGAACCGCTTATTGGCGCACCCAACAGTTCGGGAGCATTCGCGTGCGAATGGTGGAATATACGCCGGGGTACCTGGCCGACCATTGGTGCACCAAAGGCCACATCCTGTTTTGCCTCAAGGGCGAACTCAATACTGAACTTGAAGATGGCCGGCAATTCTTGCTCAGGCCCGGCATGAGCTACCAAGTAGCAGACCAGGCCGAGCCTCATCGATCCTCCACTTCATCGGGGGCTACGCTCTTCATAGTGGATTGAGATTCGAAGCGTCGGCGTTGAAGCTGTAGGATAGATGGCCTTATCCATCAGGAATCCGGCCATGTCATCGGCGAACAAACAGCACAAGCGCAGCCAGCGCGCCAAGGCGAAAGCCAAGCAGAACCGCACCCGGCGTGCTGCTGCGCCGAACGATTTCCTCGACCCGAACGACGAGCGCATCGATCTGGAAACCGTGGACCTGACGGAGTTGTTCCAACTCATGAGTGCCGCCGAAAAGGTCAGCCAGAAAGCGATGTGCGAAGCGTTCCTGGCCCATCCACTGCTGGCGCTGGTTTTGGAACAGGAAGGCGAGGAAGAAGCGACCGACTTCATCATTACCGCATTGATCGAATACCGCCGTCTGACCACGGGCGTGGATGAACAGACCGCGCTGGACTGGGTGGAAAGCAAGCCATTCCAGGCCGATTATGTGGCCGCGTCCCAGGCGCTGGCCCAAGGCTCGATCTGACCGTCATCCCGCCAAGCGCTTTTGTGATGAAAGCGTCTGCGATGGACGACAACCCTCAGAGAAAGCTCCTACAAGCCAGGGTCAATCGACATAGGGCGGCGTCAAATCCGTCCTGCATGAATCACCTTTTAATCCTCCAGGCCAATCAGCCCGGTCCTGCATCATCAAAACTTCCTCTGGAGCATGCTTTGGGTCCACCCCCTCTCAATGGCTGGACACATCGATGACTTCAATTTCACCTCAAGACGACCCGCAGCTCGCGCCACTGATCAGTGAACTCGGCCAATTGATCCAGCAGGCACGCCAGAAGGTCTTGCGCGCCGTCGACACCCTGCAGGTGCAAACGTGCTGGCAAATCGGGCGACATATCATTGAGTTCGAGCAAGGAGGCGCCGAGCGAGCGGCTTATGGGAAACGTCTGCTACCGTCGCTGGCGAAAGTGCTGACGGCGCGGTTTGGCAAGGGGTTTGATGAACGCAACCTGCGACACACGCGAGACTTTTATCAGAAGTTCCCGATTTGGAACGCAGTGCGTACCGAATTGAGCTGGACCCATTACCGCACGCTTTTGCGCGTAGAAAACGACAACGCCCGACATTGGTACATGAACGAAGTGGCCATCCAAAACTGGTCCACCCGCGCCCTGGAACGCCAGATCGGCACCTTCTATTACGAACGCCTGCTGGCCAGCCGCGACAGGCCGGCGGTGGAGCAGGAGGCCCTCGTCAATCTCAAGGAACTGAACCTCGGCCCCAGGGATATCGTCAGGGATCCGGTGGTCCTGGAGTTCCTCGGGCTGCCCAATGCCGGCACGCTCCTGGAAACAGAACTGGAACAGGCCCTGATTGACCAATTACAGGGATTCCTGCTTGAGTTGGGCAAGGGCTTCGCCTTCATCGCCCGCCAGCAACGCATCAGTACCGAAAGCAAAGACTTCTACCTCGACCTGGTCTTCTACAACTATCTGCTCAAGTGTTTTGTAATCGTCGACCTGAAACGTGGCGAGCTGAGCTATCAGGACATCGGGCAAATGGACATGTATGTGCGCCTCTACGACGACCTCAAGCGCGGCCCCGATGACAAACCCACCGTCGGCATCATTCTGTGCGCCCAAAAAGACGAATCGGTGGTGCGTTACTCCGTATTGCAGGGCAATGAGCAATTGTTCGCCAGTCAATACAAACTGGTGCTCCCCTCGGAAGAAGAGCTGTGTAATGAGCTGAATCGCGAACGGGCACGACTTGGGGAGCAGCAAACAGGCGCAGCGACTTGAGGAAATGAGGGCCGATACCCGATGACTGCATTCCCCAAAACCCATGTAAGATTTATGCGTTTTTTTCAGCAACGCTCCAGTCAAAGAACTCTATCCTGCATGTCATCGGCCGCACCCTACCCTTCACTGATCCAGGCATTGCGGACCGAAACCGCTGAACTGCACGTCGCCCTGGAAAAACGCCTGCCGTTTTTCTCGCCACAGTTGGACCTGGATCTGTACCGACGCCTGATGGCGGCCTACTACGGTTTCTATCAACCGTTGGAACAACGTCTTCATGTACTTGCACTGACGCCGATCGGGCTGGACCAATCCCTGAGGATCAAACTTCCGGTGCTGCGGGCGGATCTCACGGCACTGGGTCTGGAAGAAGCCACTATCGAAGCGCTGCCTACCTGCCAGGCGTTGCCGCTGATCGACTCCCGTGCCGCCGCACTCGGCATATCCTATGTGCTGGAAGGTGCAACGCTCGGGGGGCAGATCCTGCGGCGCAGGGTGGCCGAGAAGCTGGAGCTTGACGCCTCTAGCGGAGCAGCCTTCCTCAACGTGTATGGCGAACTTACCGGCCGACGCTGGAAGGATTTCCTCCAATACCTGGACGACAGGAACCTTGGCGAGGCCCAGGTGTTCGAAGTCACACGCGCCGCCAAGGCGACGTTCTCTCATTTTGAACACTGGCTGGACAGCCAAAAGGTACTGTTATGAACACGGAAAACCAGGAAGCCTTCGAAGAATTGCTGGCCAATTGCGCAGACGAACCGATTCGCTTTCCCGGGACCATCCAGCCTCATGGCGTGCTGCTGATGCTGTCCGAGCCCGATTTCGTGATCCGTCAGGTCAGCGCCAACGTGTTGCAATTGATGGCGCAGGATCCCCACAGGCTGTTGGGCCAGACGCTGGACGCCCTGTTGGGGCTGGAACAGGCCGAGGCGATCCTCATCGCCTGTCGCGCCGCCCCGGAAAGCGACAACGTGCCCGTGGCCATTGTCGTGAACCAGCAACGCTTCGACGCCCTGGTGCATCGCCATCAGGGCACCCTGATCGTCGAATTGGAACAGCACCTGAGCGACTATCGCCCCGAAGGGGTCAGCGGCGAGGCCAACATGGGCCGCATGTTGCAACGCCTGCAAAGTGCGAAAACCCTCCAGGCCCTGTACGAAATCAGCGTGCGGGAAATCCAGGCCATGACCGGTTACGACCGGGTGCTGATCTATCGCTTCGAGGAAGAAGGCCACGGCCAAGTGATTGCCGAGGCCAGCGCGCCGTCGATGGAACTCTACAAGGGGCTGTTTTTCCCGGCGTCGGATATTCCCGAACAGGCTCGCGAACTGTATCGCATCAACTGGCTGCGGATCATCCCCAACGCCGACTACACGCCAGTGCCGCTGGTTCCGCAATTGCGTCCCGACACCCAGGCGCCCCTGGACCTGAGTTTTGCCACGCTGCGCAGCGTCTCGCCGATCCATCGCCAGTACATGAAAAACATGGGCGTGCTGTCGTCCATGAGCATCTCGTTGATGGAGGGCGAACGCTTGTGGGGGCTGATCAGTTGCGGCAATCGCCAGCCGCTGCTGGTGCCCCACGAAATGCGCATGGCCTGCCAGACCATCGGCCAGGTGCTGTCCTTGCAGATCAGCGCCATGCAGGCCCTGGAACTGACTCGGCAACGGGACGCCAAGCTGGAGGACCTCAAGGTCCTCGCCAACGTCATGGCCGAGTCCAGCGACAATGTCTTCGATGGCCTGTCCCAAGAGCCGCAACGGCTCATGGAGCTGACCGGCGCCAGTGGCGTCGCGATTTTCGAAGACAACAAACTGCACCGTCATGGCCAGTGCCCGGAACCGGAGCAGATCCGCGAGCTGCATAAATGGATCCTGGAAACCGGCAAACCGGTGTTCTCCCACCACAACCTGAGCAGCGTCTTCGCGCCTGCCCAGGCTTATCAGGACGTGGCGAGCGGAGTGCTGGCGATCCACCTGCCCAAGCCGGTGGAAAACGGTGTGCTGTGGTTCCGCCCCGAGGTGAAGCAAACCCTGCAATGGAGCGGCGACCCGCAAAAACCCCTGGACCTGGAAAACAGCGAGACCGGCCTGCGCTTGCGGCCCCGGACGTCTTTCGAGATCTGGAAAGTCGAAATGGCCGGCATCAGCGCCAAATGGACCCATGGCGACCTGTTCGCCGCCAACGACCTGCGACGCTCGGCCCTGGAAAACGACCTGGCCCGTCAGGTGCGCAAGGAGCGCCAGGCCGTGCGAGCCCGCGATGAGCTGGTGGCCGTGGTGTCCCATGACTTGCGCAGCCCGATGACGGTCATTTCCATGCTGTGCGGCATGATGCAAAAGGCCTTCAGTTCCGACGGCTCCCACAGCTCCAAGCGTATCGCCTCAGCCATCGACACCATGCAACAGGCTACCAGCCGCATGAATGCCCTGCTGGAGGACCTGCTCGATACCTCGCGCATCGACGCCGGGCGCTACACCATCAATCCCCAGCCGATGGACGTCAGCCAGATCTTCGAAGACGCCTGCTCGCTGTTGACGCCGCTGGCCGCTGCCAAGGCCATCGACATTTCCTTCCACGCCGAACCCAACCTGAGGATCAATGCCGACCCCGAGCGGCTGTTCCAGGTGCTGTCGAACCTGATCGGCAACGCCATCAAGTTCACGCCGCAGCAGGGCTCCGTGGGCATCAGTGCGATGTCCGTCGGCGATGAGATCGTCTTCAGCGTCCGCGACACTGGTGAAGGGATCGCGCCAGAGCAGTTGCCTCATGTTTTCGAGCGCTATTGGACGACCAAGGAAGGCAATCCGAACGGCACCGGGCTTGGGTTGTACATTTCCAAGGGGATTGTCCAGGCCCATGGCGGTAAACTGCACGCCGAAAGCCAGCCAGGCCAGGGCAGCGAATTCCGCTTTAGCGTGCCGAAAATCGACTGAGCCGGGCACTGCCCCCTAACGAATTGGAAACCGAAGCCCAATGGCCTCACTGAACAAGCAGCAAAAACGCGCCAAGCGCGCCAAAGACAAAGCCAAGCAGATCCGCATGAGCGGGCGCAAATCGATCCCAATGTATGGCGACCCGGCCCACGCCACCGCCCAGCCACCGGTCTACGTGCTGGAACTGTTCGCCAAGCTGCGCGAAGCCGAGGCCATCAGCCGCAGTGAAATGCTCGATACGTTGCTCGCGTCCCTGAGCGTGATGATCATCGAACGCCCAGGCCTGCTCGACCTGAAAAACGCCGAAAACGAAAGCATGGCCGCCACCAACCTGGCGGCCGACATGCTGGTGGACTACCGCATGTGGGTCGATGACATGGACCGCGAGACGGCACAGCGCTGGCTCAGCACCCCGGAGCTCATCCAGGACTTCAGCGAGGCGCTGGACCGTTATCGCCAGTCGATGGAAGAACCGGCCAGCGAATAACCGGCCGGTTATTCGTCACCGTTCCAATGGAACACCAGGTTGCGCGCGGCGCCGCTGCCGACGTCGGCGGTGTCGCGCCGCGCCTCACCGTTGCGTGTCGCCACCACGGTGTACTTGCCCGGCGGCAACTGCACGTAAACCAGCGGTCCCGCCTCGTCCAGCGTCAGCAGCGCTTGCCCCGCCGCGTTCTGGACGACGACATGCACATCCGGGATGTACTTGTTTTCAGGGCCGACCGCGAACGTCATGTGCAGGTTGTATCCGTGGGCCTGTCCGATGGCCCGGGCTTCATCCTCGCCAATGCCACCGGACAAGTAGGTGATCCCGTTCTGTTGCTGCGGCTGGACCTGCACGCCGGCACTGTCTACCGGGGCCAGGCTCGTGGCGTTGAGCATGATGGGGAACAACAGCGCGCCGAGCAGAAGCAAGGGCAGCAAAAAGTAATGGTTATGCTTCATGGCGAGGACTCCAAGTACTGGAAACAGCTCATGAGTTCTCCTTTGATTTTGATTACGCGACAAGGTTTAGATCTATTGGCTATGAACCGAAACCGAGTAACCACTCAAAGCACAGCGACACGCTCATCCGGTTAACCCTTCCAACCCCCGCCCAAAGCTGGCACCATCGCGCCTTTTTTCACGCGACTCCCCGGGCTTTTCACCGGTAGACAGGGTTCAAACGGCCGTTCGGTTGTTGATGGCGCGACAGACTGCTGTGCCGATGCGACAACCTGCCACACATCCCCGGTTTACCAGCCGAAGCGCTGTTGGCTGCCATTCGGACGCATGCTAGCTTGGCCGCCTCGCCAAGGAAGGCAGCCAACAGCAAGGGAGCACATACCATGAGGACCGCACATGGCCCAGGCCACGCCCGCGCTTGAAATCCGCAACCTGCACAAACGCTACGGACAGTTGGAGGTGCTCAAAGGCGTCTCGCTGACCGCCCGCGACGGCGATGTGATCTCGATCCTCGGATCCTCCGGGTCCGGCAAATCCACATTCCTGCGCTGCATCAACCTGCTGGAAAACCCCAACCAGGGCCAGATCCTGGTGGCCGGCGAAGAGCTCAAGCTCAAGGCCGCTAAAAACGGTGAGCTGGTGGCCGCCGACGGCAAACAGATCAACCGCCTGCGCAGCGAGATCGGTTTTGTCTTCCAGAACTTCAACCTTTGGCCGCATATGAGCGTGCTCGATAACATCATCGAAGCGCCGCGCCGGGTGCTTGGCCAAAGCAAGGCCGAAGCCGTCGAAGTGGCCGAAGCCCTGCTGGCAAAGGTCGGTATCGCCGACAAGCGTCACGCCTACCCGGCCGAACTGTCTGGTGGCCAGCAACAACGCGCGGCCATCGCCCGCACACTGGCGATGCAGCCCAAGGTGATTCTGTTCGACGAACCCACCTCCGCCCTTGACCCGGAAATGGTCCAGGAAGTACTTAGTGTGATCCGCGCCCTGGCCGAAGAAGGACGCACCATGCTGCTGGTCACCCATGAAATGGGCTTCGCCCGTCAGGTTTCCAGCGAAGTCGTGTTCCTTCATCAAGGCTTGGTCGAGGAGCAAGGATCGCCACAGCAGGTCTTCGAGAACCCGCTTTCGGCGCGCTGCAAACAATTCATGTCCAGCAACCGCTAACGGAGCAGTACACATGCAGACCTATAGGAAATTTCTTCTGGCCGCAGCCGTCAGCCTGGTCTTCTCGACCAGCGCCATGGCGGTCGAGAAACTGAAGATGGGCATCGAAGCGGCCTACCCGCCGTTCAACAACAAGGACGCCAGCGGCCAGGTCGTGGGGTTCGATAAAGACATCGGCGATGCCCTGTGCGCCAAGATGAAAGTCGAGTGTGAAGTGGTCACTTCCAACTGGGACGGCATCATTCCCGCCCTGATGGCCAAGAAGTTCGACTTCCTGATTTCTTCGCTGTCGGTCAACGACGAGCGCAAGCAAGCCGTGGACTTCACCGATCCGTACTACTCCAACAAACTGCAATTCATCGCACCGAAAAACGTCGACTTCAAAGTCGATAAAGAGTCTCTCAAGGGCAAGGTCATCGGGGCACAGCGCTCTACCCTCGCCGGCACCTGGCTGGAAGACGAACTGGGCAGCGATATCACCGCCAAGCTCTACGACACCCAGGAAAACGCCTACCTGGACCTGACCTCCGGCCGCGTCGACGCGATCCTGGCCGACAAATACGTGAACTACGACTGGCTGAAAACCGAAGCTGGCCGTGCTTACGAATTCAAGGGGGACCCGGTGGTGGAAGGTGACAAGATCGCCATTGCGGTGCGCAAGGGTAACGACGAACTGCGTAACAAGCTGAACGCCGCACTCAAGGAAATCCTTGCCGACGGTACCTATAAAAAGATCAACGACAAGTACTTCCCGTTCAGTATCTATTGATACTGACGTGCCTGGCCGGCGCAGCCGTCTGGCAGCGCCGGCCCTTAGCAAAGCCTGCCGCGATATGAATTCTTACCCATGATGATCGATCTCTACGGATTCGGCCCGGCGCTTGCCGCCGGCGCGCTGATGACCGTCAAATTGGCGCTCACGGCCCTCTGCCTGGGGCTGGTGCTCGGCCTGCTCGGCGCCTTGGCCAAGACCTCGCCGTACAAGCCGCTGCAATGGCTGGGCGGCACCTATTCGACGTTGGTTCGCGGCATCCCGGAATTGCTCTGGGTGCTGCTGATCTATTTCGGCACCGTCAACCTGCTGCGTGCCCTGGGTGAGTATTTCGGCAACCCCGACCTCACCCTCGATGCCTTCGCCGCTGGCGTCATTGCCTTGGGCCTGTGCTTTGGCGCCTACGCCACGGAAGTGTTTCGCGGCGCGATCCTGGCGATCCCCAAAGGCCACCGTGAAGCCGGCGTCGCCCTGGGCCTGTCGAAGTGGCGGATCTTCACCCGGTTGATCATGCCGCAGATGTGGCGCATTGCCCTGCCCGGCCTGGGCAACCTGTTCATGATCCTGATGAAGGACACCGCGCTGGTCTCGGTGATCGGCCTGGAAGAAATCATGCGCCATGCGGAAATCGGCGTGACCGTGTCCAAGCAACCGTTCACCTTCTATATGGTCGCGGCATTCATGTACCTGGGCCTGACGGTGCTTGCCATGATCGGCATGCACCTGCTGGAACGACGCGCTGCCCGTGGATTTACCAGGAGTACCCAATGAACTGGGACGTCATCATCAAGTGGCTGCCCAAGCTGGCCCAAGGCGCGACACTGACCCTGGAGCTGGTGGCCATCGCCGTGCTCGCCGGGCTGCTGCTGGCGATTCCACTGGGCATCGCGCGCTCTTCGCGCCTGTGGCAAGTGCGGGCATTGCCCTATGCCTACATCTTCTTTTTCCGTGGCACGCCGCTGTTGGTCCAGCTGTTTTTGGTCTACTACGGCCTGGCGCAATTCGAAGCCGTGCGCAGCAGTGCAATGTGGCCGTACCTGCGGGACCCGTTCTGGTGCGCCACGGCCACCATGACCCTGCATACCGCTGCCTACATCGCCGAGATCCTGCGCGGTGCGATCCAGGCCATCCCCCGTGGCGAGATCGAAGCCGCACGGGCCCTGGGCATGTCGCGGCCCAAGGCGTTGTTCTACATCATGCTTCCCCGTGCCGCGCGCATCGGCCTGCCGGCCTACAGCAACGAAGTGATCCTGATGCTCAAGGCCAGTGCCCTGGCGAGTACCGTGACCTTGCTGGAACTCACCGGCATGGCCCGCACCATCATTGCCCGGACCTACTTGCCGGTGGAGATTTTCTTTGCAGCCGGCATGTTCTACCTGCTGATGTCCTACCTACTGGTGCAAGGCTTCAAACAGCTGGAGCGCTGGTTGCGCGTCGATGCCTGCCAAGGGCGCTGACTGCGGCGTGCTGACGGGCGAGGCTCTGCTCGCCCGCTTCACGGCGCTGGATACTTTTCTCACGGCGCACCAGGCACTGTGGAAACCGCGTCCGTTCACCCATCTGCAACTGCCTTGGGAAACGTCCCACCCGGAATTGTCCCGATGGCTACGCCAGCGCTCGCTGGAAGCTGCGGAAAACGACCATCATCAGCCGTGGTTGATGGAAGATGCGCCTGCGCCATTCCCGGAATTGGCCGCTATCTCCCGAGCATTGAGCGCAGTCGCAGAATTGCCGGCCAGCACGCTCGAAGCGCCAAGCCATCGCCTCAACGTCGACGTGCCCGGGCGCAAATGGCAGCAGATCGAAGCCTTCGCCAGCCGCCTGCACTTCACCACCCAACCGACCCATTGGCTCGATTGGTGCGCCGGCAAAGGCCACCTCGGTCGACGCCTGCTGCAGGGTGAGCAACAACTGACTTGCCTGGAGTATGACCCCGCACTGGTCGCCAGCGGCCAACAACTGAGCCTGCGCCATCACCTGCACGCCACGCACCTGCAACAAGACGTACTGGCGGCTGACGCAATCCAGGCGCTCCATTCCGGACACACGCCTGTGGCCCTGCACGCCTGCGGCGACTTGCATGTGCGCTTGATACACCTGGCCAGCGCCGCTGGCTGTGCACAACTGGCGATCGCGCCCTGCTGTTACAACCGCATCAGCAGCGAGCGTTATCAAGCACTGTCCGACGCGGCCAAGGGTTCAGCCCTACAGCTGTCGCTAGACGATCTCAGCCTGCCGCTGACCGAAACCGTCACCGCTGGCGCGCGCGTCAGAAGACAACGGGACCAATCCATGGCCCGGCGCCTGGGCTTCGACCTGCTGCAACGGCACATCAGAGGGTGCGACGACTACCTGTCCACCCCCTCACTGCCCAGCGCCTGGCTGGAAAAATCCTTCGCCCAATACTGCACCGATCTGGCAACCCTGAAAGACTTATCCACAGTCGGCACGCCTGATTGGCTCGCCTTGGAAGCAGCAGGCCATCAGCGCCTGGCCGAGGTGCGCAACCTGGAGTTACTGCGAGGTCTTTTCCGACGGCCGCTGGAGCTTTGGCTGGTACTGGACCGGGCGCTTTTCCTCACTCAAAAAGGCTACGACGTTCGCCTCGGCACCTTCTGCGAAACCCCGCTGACGCCGCGCAACCTGCTGTTGCTGGCAGAGCGTTGCCGAGACGAAACAGCCTGTGGATAACTCTGTTGATGAAATAAACTCGGATCCAAGAAATTCGTGATTTCCTGAGCGAATCAGCATTGGTCATTTTTTGTTCATATGGATAAAAAACCATGAAAACAGGCATTTGCGACGAAACGCGAAGGCGGTCACAAAATCGCAAGATGCCCTGCGTCTCATCCTGCCCGTTGTGCATAAGCGTCTAAGCAAAACGACATAACCGCCGAATTCAGTGCTGCTCCGCGCCAACAATTGCGTCCACCGCGCCCGTGCTATACAACAGCCAAACGTATCGTGATTGACACAACGCCGACACACTCAAGGACTGGCCGTGACGTTCATTTCCTACGCACAAAACTTCGAAGACATACGGCTGTGGCGCGCCCTCAAGTCGGTGGAAAACGGCTTTTACCTCGACGTCGGCGCCAACCATCCGACAGATGATTCAGTCACCCGAGCGTTTTACGACCGCGGCTGGCGCGGCATCAACATCGAACCCGTACCGGCCTACTACGACGCCCTCTGCCAACAACGCCCCCACGACATCAACCTGCAATGCGTGGCCGGCGACAACGCCGAAAGCCTGACCTTCTACACCATCGCCAACACCGGCCTGTCCACGGTAGAAGCCAGCGTCGCCCAACAACACCGCGACGCCGGCATGGACGTGGGCACCCAGACCGTCCAGTCCCGCACCCTGGCCTCCATCTGCGAGCAATACGCCCAGGATCGCCCCATCCACTTCCTGAAAATCGACGTCGAAGGCCACGAAGAAACCGTGCTGCGCGGCATGGACTTCGGCCGCTGGCGCCCCTGGATCATCCTCATCGAAACCCCATGGGCCCGCGACCAGACCTGGGAAACCCTGGTGACCGACGCCAGCTACCAGCCCATCCTGTTCGACGGCATCAACACCTACTACCTCGCCGAAGAACACCTGGCCCTCAAACCCGCCTTCGACATCCCCCCGTGCAACCTCGACGGCTTCCAACTCTGCAAAGGCCACAAATTCAGCCACCCCATCGACGACACCGACCAACAACTCAGCGCCGCCCTGCAACGCGCCGAACAGGCCGAAGCCCAACTCCACGCCATGCAAAACAGCCGCACCTGGCGCGCCCTGAACAAACTGCGCAACCTGCTGCACCGCGCTTGAGTATGGGCAGTGCAAAAATAGTCAGAATTCAGGGGTTTACAGAACGCACCCAATCGCTATAATCGTCGCCCACACGCCGGTATAGCTCAGTTGGTAGAGCAACTGACTTGTAATCAGTAGGTCCCGGGTTCGACTCCTGGTGCCGGCACCATACAAAACGAAGCCCTCGTAGAAATGCGGGGGCTTTGTTGTTTCTGGAGGTTGAACCTTCCTAGGAGCTAGATAAGACCGATATCGCCTTAATCAGCATCCACAGACCAAACCTTTCCTGCGCTCCTACCCGTTACAATTTCACGTCAGGACAATGTTGACGGTCTCTTACACCGACCTATAATACGCCCCAACACACCCGCCAAGCCTAGGTTGACCCAGTCAGCAAGCTCAAATCGTGCGGGTTTTTTTTGCCTGGAGAAAACTACATGAGGCCCTTCGACAAGCCGGCTCTCAGCGTAGAACAGCAATTGGAACTGCTAAAGCAACGAGGTTTGCACATCGCCAACGATGATCGAGCCATGCGTTTTCTCGAAGTGGTCACGCTGTTTCGCCTGAGTCCCTACATGCGCCCCTTTCAGGAGCCAGACCCTGAACATCCCTTCAAGCCCGGCAGCACACTGAAGGCAATCGTCGATATTTACCGCTTCGATGGTACGTTGCGGCGCATCACCATGGATGCCATCGAACGTGTCGAAGTCGCCATACGGGCGACTATCAGCAATCATATGTGCCCCAAGTACGGGCCTGACTGGATAGCTGACGCGTCCGTCTTCTCCTCGTCATACTCACACACCGATTTGTTGCGTCCATTGCGGGAGCAAATGAATAAGGAGCGCAGTAAACTCAAACGTGATATCGACCGCATCAGAAAGGGCCGACAAGCCGATGGGCTCCAGCAACAGCGGATCGAAAACCGCATGCGTGACAATTATTTCCGATATTACGGTGCAACCTATGCCCACCCGGAGTTGCCGCCCGCTTGGGCGGTCCTGGAAGAACTCAGCCTTGGGACGGTATCTGCCCTCTTCAATGCCATAGGCAGAAGCGCCGACAAGAAAGCTATCGCCACCAGATTCAGCCTGCCCTTCGAAGTACTGGCCTCCTGGCTACACACGCTGACCTTCATTCGCAACTGCTGTGCCCACCACTCACGGCTATGGAACCGAGAGCTCTCGATTCGACCATCCTTACCTAAAGAATGGGCCATTCCCACTGCCCCCGCCGACCAGCCTCAGCCCAAACAGCGTCTATACGTCGTATTGACGATGCTGGCCTACCTAACCGACCTGATCAGCCCTGACAGCCAGTGGAAGCTTCGCCTGGCCGAAATCATGGATCAGCAGGAACTGGATTATTTGAGGCTCATGGGATTTCCAAATGATTGGAAAGATCAACAGCAATGGCGCCTAGCGTAGAGAAACTCGAAACAGACTGCGGTTAATTCCCTGCTTCATCATTCCAGCCAAAAATCGTGGTCTGTCCCCTCGAATCCAAAAGCCATGACGCCTGTGAATACAAACATTCGGCCATCCCATAGCAAATCAGGGGCTGGTGAATTGAAGGGAAGGTCCGTTGGCGCAACGGCAAAAGCTCCGCCAACCTTTGATCTCTCAATGCCCAGGCCAGAAAAGCTACGCAGAATATTAAGCAGCTCAAGAGACTCGTCCGGGTCCAGAGCATCGTCCTGAAGCATGGACGCCAGACGCGAATACAACAGATTGATCACCGGGTCATTTAGATGGGCGAGGTTGTTTTCCAACCATTGTTTTTTAAAAAAATCTCTTCGCTGGTCTTCACGACACCGTCCCGAGCACGAACGACTAACCAACACCCGCATACCAAGCGCCACCGCAGGGCATCCGCCCTGATAGATGCGAGCCACTAATTTGACAGCATGCAAACGAGCAGCTATAGATCAAAAGCCCGCTCAAAAAGGACTTGATATGCGCTTACTTCTCACTCTGTTGGGCTTGAGCTTGGGCTTATCTGGTTGTTCGTTTGTCTCGATCACTGGTGCCACAACAACCGAACGCTTTATCAACGTCGGTCCCGTGTTACTCAAAACCGATCAGCCCGCACGCGCGATAGTCACTTCTACGCTCGGCGTGGGCGCAACAAACTTTCAAGGCACCACCAACATCGGCTATGTCGACCAAGAAGTAGTTGTTATCCCCAATGCTGCCGGGTGTGAACTCATCCTCATAGTTAGAAATCACCAAGAGCTCGAACGAGCGAAACAGATCCTGGGGGATGCCCTCAAGCATGCCTGCACCAACGACAAGGAAGCACTATGAAGGCACTAAGGTTAACCTCACTGATCGTATCGGCAGCGCTGGTGACAGCCTGCACAAACGAATCGCCCTTGCTTTTTGTCTCAAAATCCTCGGTGGGTCTTGATGTTTCAACACCCACTACGGGTAGTACCGAACTCAGCGTCAACTTTGGTTGGAAGTCCATCGACGCGGCGTACGTACCAGTTGTTGAGATCATTGATAAAGAAGGTAAGGTGCTGCATCAAATATTATCAGGCGACTCCGAAACAGCCAGACAACAAATCCCAGCCCCCACCCCTCTTGCCGAAAATTTCAAAGAGGAAGTAGATTTACTTGTTGAAAAATCCGAAACCCTCGCGAAGACCGGCAAAGCGAATGAGCCCGCAGCTGTTGCCGAACTAAAGCAACAGGGGAAAAAGGTTACTGATTTCTCCGAGCAATTTTTCAGTACAGAAAGCATTAAACCTGAACAACAATCTTCAGCGACACCAACCCTTTCCAGAGCATTCAAAGAACAAGTAAGCCTACTGGTAAACAATGCTACTAATTTCAACAACATAACAAACCAGGCAAAAGCTGCTGCTGATTTAGAAAAACAAAAAGAAATTGTTGCCGCCATGTCCGAAAAAATAGCCAGCACCGAGAACACCACCATCGAGCAACAAACTCCAATTGCATCAACCCTTGCTACCCAGCTTGTCAAAGCATCAGAGACTCTTAATCAAACGACGGAGTTATACGAAAAGGCAACTGATGCAGACAAACCTCAGTTAAAGAAACAAATGCAGGCGCAGCAAGAAGTCATGGCAACAATTTCCGAAGCATTAATCAAATCCATTGACCGTAAAGACGCGCTATCCGTGTTCTCCGTAATCGATACGAAGTCAATATTTCGGGAGTCAATCGGCGTGGGCAAAGTCTTCGCCACGGGCATGGCGGCGCAGAATGTGTCGCGTGACTTCAATGCCTCACGCGGCTGCGTCACCGCAATATCCAGCGCAGTAGCCAAGCTTGCAGCTTCCCCAGACGCCGCCGAGCAAGCAAAAGCCAAAGCACTCATCGAAGCTTGCAAGTAACTCCCCCTACGAATACCAAGGGAATTCGGGGACAGACCACGATTACTGGAGGATGGACTGGACTGTCCCTACGTTGGCTTCTTCAGAGGAGTTTTTGAGGGCTCTTAACTGTTTAGCCCGCGTCCCTGCTCCAGCGCCGGGCACGCATCGCTGCCACCTGATCATTGGAGGCGAACTTACCTTGATCGGCGACATCTACAGCCCGTTCGATCTGTGTGTTCAAGACCTTCTCGTACTCGACGTAGCCGCGCAGAGCGCCCATCACAAAGCCAAGGTCCTGGCCGAGGACGCGGCGATGATCCGCGGTACGGATCGGTATGCCTGGTCTTCGTGTTATTTGCAGGATATGAGCAAGGCCGTCATCGATGACGTGGTGAAGGTGCTGGAGGCGCCGGGGAGTAATCCGGCTTAAGAGCTGCAAACCCAATGCTGCTCACGAGCGGGGCAGCCTTGGATTTTATCTGCCGGAGCAGATTAAAGAAGGGCTGCTTCACGCCCATCGGGGATAAATCCCCTCGCCACAGGTTCACTCTGTCCCAGGCCCAAACAGTTGGCGCTGTATTCATCTAATCATTTCCCCCGCCGATAGCCTCAGATAAGAGCCTGGGCTCCCCCAAGGCTCTGCTGGCGCTCGACTACACTTCCCAGAATTCCCCCGCTCCAGGAGCAGTAAGCGATGAAGATCCGCACCAAAGTCATAGGCTCGGGGTTGGTCAGTCTTTCTTTTGCGCTATTGCTCGGCGGTATCGGGCTGTGGGGTTATCACTCCATGACCGAGGCCCTGGTGCAGAACGAGACCAGTATTTCGGCCATGCGCAAGCACATGGAGGCGGACATGATGCACGACGCCATTCGTGCCGATGTGTTGGCCGCATTGCTGGTGGCACCGGGGGACACTCAGGCGGCCAAGGAGGTGACGGAGGCATTCGATGAGCATACGCAGCGGATGCGCAAGGTTATCGCCGAAAACGCCGAGGCCAAGTTACCGGGGGATGTCGCCAAGGCAATTGGCGAGCTTAAACCACAGGTCGAAACCTATATCGACAAAGCCAAGCAAATAATCGGCAAGGCACTGAACGGTGCCCAGGATGGCCAGGCGTTGCGGGCGGAGTTCGACGGGGCGTTTTCGGCGTTGGAGGAGCGCAACGAGGCAGTGAGTGAGCTGATCGAGAACCAGGCGCAATCCTCGCGTGAGCATCAGGACCACAGCATTCACACCTCGGAGCGCTGGCTGATCGCGACACTACTGGCCACTTGCGTGGCGCTGGCGCTGTTGTCGTGGAGCCTGCTCAAGGCTGTGCTGACGCCACTGAACAAGATCATCCTCAATGCCCAGGCGATGTCCCAAGGGGATTTGCAGCGCTCGATGGGGGCTCAGAGCAAGGATGAGTTGGGTCAGTTGCAAGGTGTGATCGAGCAGATGCAGACCAATCTGCGACAGATGATCGCCACGATCCGCGGCCAGAGCGATGAGTTGCACGGCACGTCCCGGCATCTGGGCGATACGGCGCGACAGATTGTGTCCAGCGCCGATCAGCAGGCCCAGAGCGCAACCAGCATGGCGGCGAGCATGGAGCAGATGATGGCGAATATCAGCCAGATCCATCAGCACGCCGACAGCGCCCGAACGATTTCCGCGCAGTCCGAGCATTTGGCGAGCAGCGGTGGCCAGGTGATTCTCGGGGTGGTGGAAGGCATGAACCGGATCGCCGAGGTGGTCAACCAGTCCTCCAGCAAGATCACGGCGCTGGACGCATCGTCCGAGGACATTCATTCCATCATCCAAGTGATCAAGAGCATCGCCGAACAGACCAACTTGCTGGCGCTCAACGCCGCCATCGAAGCCGCCCGCGCCGGTGAGGCGGGGCGTGGTTTTGCGGTGGTGGCCGATGAGGTGCGCAACCTGGCGGCGCGCACCACCCAGTCCACCCAGGAAATCACCGCGATGATCGAGCGCATCCAGTCCAGCGCCCGGGACGCGGTGGCGAACATGCAGGCGTGTGTCAGCCGTGTGGACGAAGGCGTCAACCTGGCCCAGCAGGCCGGGGTGTCCATCAGCGAAATCCGCACCGGTGCCCGGCATGCGGCCGAAGTGGTGGAGGAAATTTCCCAGACCATTGCCGAGCAATCCAAGGCCAGTGATGAGATGGCACAGCGGGTGGAGTCGATTGCCGAGCAGTCCCGTGAGAACACACGCTCGATTCACAACCTGACGCAAACGGCGGATCAATTGAACAATGCGGCGGGGTCGATGCAGGCTTCGGTGCAGCAGTTCAAGGTTTGATCGGATACCCGTGGCGAGGGAGCTTGCTCCCGCTGGGCTGCCTAGCAGCCCTTTTCAAACCTCGCTCACCTCGAACACAAACGAAATCTCCCGCTTCTGGGCGCTCCAGACGTACCGAATATGCTTGCCCTGCACCGGAATCGAAACTGCCGGAGGGCGAAACGCGGCCACGCATTCGTGGCCGGGCAGCCGGACGCTGTTGTACAGCAGCCCCCACGACAAGGTTTCACGCAGTTGTCGGGCGAACACTTGGGACGGACCATAGGCTGTAGGGTCGGGGTTGTGGAGGTGGGGGTAGTCGTGGCGGATATCGTGCAGAGGTTTGACCACCTTGTTGATGTAGGTGCGCATGGTCAGCTCCAGGTCTGGCTCGTTGGTCGCGCCAAGGAATCGCGCCTGGTGGTAGCAGGTCTCGGCAATGGCCGCTTCCTGGCTGCTGGCGGCGTAGTAGACGCCGAAGGTGCCGTCGCTGAAGCGGCTGCTTTTGCCGATGTGGGTAAACGCCGCCATCACCGGCGAGGAGCCGGGCCCGGAAATGCGGTCCTCTGGGCGGACCCGGGACAGCACGCCGGCTTGCTCCATCAGCCGATCGTTGGTCAACGCTTCCAGGGCGTAGGCCGTGGGCAGGTCTTCAGGGTCGAGTACGTCTTCAAACAGCGAAATCGGCGGGAAGCTGCTGTTGACGATCCGATAGGCCCGATTCCATTGCGGGTCCGCCAGTGGTGGCATCATCAACCGCGTACTCCGTCGAGGTATCGCCGCACATCGGCGATGTCTACCACGCGGCCGGTCAGCATGTAGGACAGTGCCGACTGGCCGTTGAACGGTGCCGCGGTGTTCGGGCTGCTGACCCATTGATAAGCACGGTCCCGGCTGTTGCTGAAGATAATGCTCAGTGCCTTGTGGATACCCATGAGGTAGGAAATGCGCTCGAGCGTATCGCGAGGCAGCTTCACGTTTTCCGGCAATTGTTTGTATTTGTAGAAGGTCGTGTTTCCCACCTTGCCCAGCAATGTGCGCTGCTGCTCGACGCTGCAGCCCCAGAGCGCCATGAGGTTGAAGAAAAACTTCAACGCGACTCGACCCGCATCCGGGGAATCCAATTGTTGCTGCGCATTGAGAGTGATGGAGGAAGTCGCCATGGTTTGGGCTCCTTTATCGCGGGGTGGTGCTTAGAGGATAGTACAGATGTGGATTATTTTTAAGTTTTTATTCGCAAACGGATTCCATCGATGTTCTATTCGAACAATTCGGCATGGCTTTGCAGGTCAACAAACGTAACCAGCTTCCCACTAACAGGTCTTGGCCAGCATCTGTTAGGCAAAATCCCCAAATTCCGCATAAGCTCCAACCATCGCCTGCCGGCGCTTTTCGGCCCAAAATCGCGACAACCGTGGCAAGGTGCATGATGATAGCCGGCATGCACTGCCTGGCCCGGACCAGGTGCACAACAATAGCGAGCCCACTTAAGCAGAGGGCATTACCTCATGGATAGCAGAACCCTACGCAACCTCATGCGTATCGTGCAGACCGGCTCGTTGTCGGCAGCGGCCGAGCATTCGTGCCTCACGGTGCAGGCGTTGGCGGCGCAGTTGAACAAGGTCGAGGAACAGTTCGGTTTCCGGTTGTTCCGGCGCTCGAACAAGGGCCTGACGTTGACGAGCCAAGGCTCGGAACTGACCCCCTTCATGGATCAGGTGCTGATTGCCACCCGGCAGTTGGAGGAGAAAGTCGCGGCGCTCAAGAGCCCGCGACAGCGCATCCTCAGAATGGCGCTCAATACCACCCTGCCGGCGGAGTTCAACCGGCGAATGATCGATCGGTTGATCGCTGTGTTCCCCCAGTATCAGCTGGAATTCAGCTACGCCGAGTCGATGGAGAACCTGAGCAAACTCAGGAATGAAGATTTTGACCTGGCGGTCCTGATCGGCCAGCAACAGGGCGGTTTTACCAGCATCACCATGCCGGATGTGCAGGTGCGGGTGGTCGGCGCCCATTGTGGCGATGCAGACGATTCCCTTGGCCTGCTCGGTGACAAGTTTCAGGTGCGTCCGGCAGAAGAATGCCCGTACTCCCGCAGCTTCCTGCGCTTTCTCGACGCCGGCCTGGGTGAATACGGGTCGAGCCAGCGCATGGTGTATTCCTGCAGTGAAACGCTGACGCTGTCATTGATCACTCAGCTCGATGGCTTGGGGCTGGTGTCCCGGGAAGCCGCGCTGCGCAACGGCCTGGCGATTTTCCCGGATTTCGAGGATTTCCTTGAAGTCCGCCTGGCGGTGAACAATCCGGAGTTGTCCGGCCAGGCACTGCACGATGTGGTGGACCTGACGCTACAGGAACGAACCGAGCGCGATGTACGCCGCCGTGCCCACCGCCACACTGAGAAACAGGTTGCGGCTGAAATACGCACATAACAGCGTCGGAATCGCGGCATAAAACTCAGGGCGGTCGAGCTGTATCTGCTGATCCTTGATCAACAAGGGAGTCAGACTGATGGCAGCGACGATCGCCACTGGCAGGTATTCCAGGGCGCGGGCAATAAAGGGCGGCCAGTGTTCGGTATTGATCTGCAACGGCAGGGCGCGCGGCAGGAAGGTCACGGCCATCATCAGGACCACGACCAGGATCAGGAACGTTTGGTCAGGCATACGCCTACCCCGCAGCCAACGAACGTGGCAATGAAGACATTGAATGGCGAGCTGCCCAGCAGGCTCAGCCCGCCCATGCAGACGACAGCCGCCAGGGCTGCGATCAGTTTGTTGCGGGTGTTGCACAACGAAACCAGCACATAGAGCATCATCGCGGTCAGCGCATAGTCGAGCTGGTACTTGATGAGGTGCGCCGCGTATTGCGCACATACGGCACCCAGCAAGCCACCGAGCACCCAGGATGTGTGGCAGAACAGGTTGAAGCCGACCAGGTAGCGCACACTCACCGGCGCCCCGCTGCCGAGCTTGACGCTGTGGAACGCGAACGACTCGTCCGTCAGCCCCGCCGCGTAGCACCAGCGCTCGAAACGGCTGAGCCCCAGCGCACGCAGGGCCTTGGCCATGTAGACCGACATCAGCATGTGGCGGGCATTGATCAGGAACGTGGTAAGCACGATGGTGGTCAGCGACGCGCCGCTGGAAATCAGCGCCAGCGCCGCGAATTGCGAAGCGCCCGCGTAGACGAACAGGCACATCGCCACCGGCAACCACAGGGGCAACCCGGCGTTGACCGCCATCAGACCGAACACAAACGAAACCGTGAAATAACCCGCTACCACCGGACTGGCTTCAGCAAAGGTACGCGAGGCTTGTGGTTCGACCGCCAGCGGCTGGCTGGAAGTCTTGTTCATAAATCCCTCTCGAAGGTGATTTCGCCCCGGGGCTCACAGAAGCCCTGGGCCGCCCAGAAGCGCTTGCCGGCCAGATTAGCATCGTCGACAAAAAGGAACATGCGCAGCACGCCGACCCGTTTCATGTCAGCCGACGCGGCTTCAACCAGGCGCTGGCCCAGGCCTTTGGCGCGATGCTGCATGCTGACCGCCAGGTGATTGATCGTGCCACGGGTACCGAGCATACCGCCGATCACGGCGCCCACCACGTCACCGCTCGCATCGATAGCCAGGTACGCGGTGGTGGTTTCCTGCAACAACACACCGCGCAAGAATCGGGCGTCCTGCCATTCGCAGAACGACACTTCGTCGAAACCGCGAAAAAACCGCTCCAGTCGCTCGGCGTCCCGGACCATGGCCCGGCGCAACAGGACCTGCTGCGTCGGGTCGTCCATGGGTTCGAGCCGTTCAGCGAACAATGTCGAAAGCGGTCCCGGGCCGCGAGAAGGAAATGGCCAGGATCTGCCGGTACGCCATGTCATGGCTATGGGTGTTGCGCGCCGGGGTCACGTAATGGCGCATGTCGCGATCCAGGAAGAACGTCGTGTCGAGGATGTCCTCGTAGGTCGTCGCCGCCAGCTGTTCTTCCTGGGCGCTGTACAAACGGCTTTCCGCACCCGCCACATTCTGACGGCCCCAGAAGTGCACGCCGCTGAACGGATAGCCATCACAGTGAATCCCTTCGGGGGTGATTTCCAGTTGTTTGCCCGGCTTGATCTCGATGCGGATCTGATGGATCTGGCACTGCCAGATTTCATCGTGCAGCTCCTGCGGCAGGACGTTCTTGTAGACCTCGAAGTCCGTGTCGATCAGGCTGCGCATCACCGGCGAATTGATCACTTCGTTGGAGAAGTCCTGAAAGTGCCGTTCCAGTCCACCGACATAGCTGTTGTTGGCCTTGGACTGAATGTAGGCCCGGTGTTCGAGCTGCGTGAGCTCGCGGGTCGTAGGGTTGTATTCGAAGTCGCTGTAGCGGCGAAAACGCATGCCTGACTCGGCCTGGCCGTAGTAGCTGTCGGGCTCCATGTTTTCCCAGCTTTTGGTCAGCCGGACAAAATCGCCGAAATGACCGTAGAGGTTGAAGTCTCCACCGCGAACATTGACGTATTTGTCACGTCTTAGCGCTTCGCCCACTTCCCTGTTCAGAACGATCATTTTTCATAGGTCTCCGCTGCATTGAGCGGCCTAATCTAGTAGGTGCAGGATTTACGTCCATGAGAAAGTATTTGAGGCATTTCAAGCGGCGCTTGAAACGCTGGCAAAAATTGCATGAGTACGACTTTTGTTCGGGAAAACAGGCGGTTCCAGCGGTGTTTTTTGTGCTGAAAGCCAAAAAGACCCGAGTTTGAGGTCGCAACGCTATTTATTGCAGGCAGGCGTGATCAATTGTGGCGAGGGAGCTTGCTCCCGCTTGAGTGCGCAGCGCTCACACCAGAAGGGCTGCTGCGCAGCCCAGCGGGAGCAAGCTCCCTCGCCACGGTTTTATAGACTTACAACCTGATCAGGCATCAGAAGACGTTGATCGGGTAATCCACGAACACCCGCAGCTCATTGCCGCTGACGTTGTACTCGCTGGACTTCTGCGACACCCGCAGCACGGAACTGCGCAACCTGACGCTCAAGTCCTTGGCCGGACCGCTCTGGACCACGTACTTGAACTGGTTGAAGATCTCGCGCTCGGTGCCGCCTTCGCTGGTCGAGGTGGTGATGTTATCGCCACGCACATAAGCAACGTTATAAGTCAGGCCCGGTACGCCGAAGGTGGTGAAATCCAGGCCATAGCCCAACTGCCAGCTGCGTTCGTCTTCAGCGTTGAAGTCGGACCAGTAGGAGTTGGCCAGGTAGATCGTATTGCCGCCATCACCCACCCGATTCTGCTCGCGCTGATAGCCCCCGTAGGCATAACCCAGGTTGCTGTCGCCGGTACTGCGCTGGTGGGCGAGCGTGAAGCTGTGCGGCCCCGTGGCGAAGGTGGCTGCCAGGCTCCAGATCTTGTTGTCATCGCCGGTGACGTTGTTTTCACGAACGTAGCTGTTGTCCAGCTTGGTGCGATAACCGTTGAAATCCAGGGTCAGGGACTGATCCTTGGCCAGCGGGAACACATAGTTGGCGTTCACGTATTGCTTCTTCAATACGTCTTCGACATCCGAAGCGTAGAGCGAAGCCTTGAACTGCTCGGTGAACTGATAGCTGCCGCCCAAGACGTTGATCGACTTCAGGCCACCGCTGTCGCGGCCTTCAGCACTCTTGCGCGATTCGGCGGTGAAACGGCCGGCATTGAGTTCCAGGCCCTTGATCTCCTTGGAGGTGATCAATGTGCCGGTGTAGCTTTCCGGCAACAGGCGCGAGTTGTCATAGCTGAGCACCGGCAGGGCCGGCATCTGGTCGCCGTAGGCCAGCACGGTGTTGGAGACGCGGAACTTGACCGCTGCCCCGAACTTGGACAGGTCATCGGCCGCGTTGCCGCTGTCGCCTTGCTTGAAGAAGTCGATGCCACCCGCACCGCTGCGGCCTTTACCGCCGTCCAGACGCAGCGCGTACAGGCCGAACGCATCCACACCGACACCCACGGTGCCCTGGGTGAAACCGGACGAGAAGGTACCTATGGCCGCCTGGCCCCACTCGGCCTTGTCTTGGTTGCCATCTTTGTAGTCGCGATTGATATAAGCGTTGCGCAACAGCACTTTCAAGCTGCTGTCTTCAACGAACCCCTTGGACTCAGCCTGGTCATTGGCCATGGCGTGTGTCGTGCTCAAGATCCCCAGTGCGATCATACTAATGCGCTTGTTCAACATGTTTATTTTCCTTGTACGGGTTGATACGCACTGTGGCGGGCAACCGAAATGGCGCTTTTTGCGCTCTTTTTCGGACTCTTGCTCCTGGAAATAATGAAAAGGCCCGCCCACGAGTGATCGTGTCGGGCCTTTTTATTATTTAAGAGTCATGGCTGTTAGCCACAGGCGTAGGACGAATCCTAGTCGCGCCCTCAACGGTGTGTCAATTTCGTGAAACGTCTGTAATCAGGCAAAAAATGTCTAAGAACTGCTCACCGCGAACAAGCGTCCAGACCGCAGGCCGCTGTTGGCGTGGAGGCCTGAACCGGCGTGGCTTGCGTCAGCCATTGGGCGAATGCCTCGGGCTTGCCGAGCCAGGGGCCGATGTCGATCAGCGTGAACTGGCCGTCCTGCTCCAGGGCCAAGGTCGGGAAACCCTGGCCGCCGACCTGAGCCAGCAAGGTACGACTGGCCTTGATATGCCCCTGCACGTCAACCGCGCGCAACGCCGCCAGGAACGCTTGGGCCGGCAGGCCCATGGATTGAGCGAACTCCAGCAGGACGGTTTCGTCAGCGATGCGCCGACCCTCGACGTAGTGCGCGGTTTGCAGGCGCCCGAGCAATTCCAGACCGTGGCCGCCGAGCTGTTCGGCAGCGAGGATGGCGGCGGTCGGCGGCGCCGAATCGAAGACGGCGCTGTGGTCACGCAGCAAACCTTCAAAGTAGGCCTCGCCAAACGGCTGCCCGGAATATTCGGCGATGCGCCGGTCGTGGGGCATCACGTAATCGCGCAATTGCGGCGAAACCTGCTGGCGATTGGCACCGGTCATCATGCCGCCGCCATGAGCAATCACCGGCAATACACTTCGGGCAGCCTGCACCAGCGGCTTGGCGCCGTAACACCAGCCGCACAGCGGGTCGTAGATATAATGAAGAGTGGCCATGAGGACTCCGCTAACCATGGGAATTGGATGGCAGCAGGGTAGTCTTGAAAGCGCTGCGGAAAAACGCTGAAACGGTTTTCAGTGTGTTTCGTGGATCGGTCGAATATCCCACTGAATTTGAACACCACCCTGTATGGGAGTTGGCTAGCTCCCATAGGATTTGTGCGAATCAATGTGAAAGCCAGCGGATACAAAAAAAGCGCTGCCATCCCGGCCAGCGCTTTTTATCAATCCGTCGAACTCTATCCTTGCATCACATCCCACAACGCTTCCAGCTCCGCCTCGCTGAACAGGCCAACGGGGTAACGCTCAACGATTACCTGGCGCGGATCAGGTTCTCTGATCTGACGCGTTCCGTTGGATTTCAACCACTGCGCCAAGGCTTGAAGCGACTCACCATTAACGGCCAAGGGATGGCATGTGCGCTCGCTTATCATATTCATTCCAGCGCCCTCTCCTGGTTGATGAGCGGCCAATTTATCCAAGGTTTATGACAAAACAACTCAGTTCTCTCCCCAGAACTGCCGAAGTACAGATACAAGAGCTATGCCAATGTATCCGCCACGCCAATAAACAGGCACAAAAAAACCCGCGCGCCAATCGGGCCGCGGGCTTGCCGGCATGGATCCAAAACCGCCGACCTAGAGCCGGCGCGGTCGATATCACCCAGCTGTTACATCGCCACTCATTTTGCGCGCGGTGCAGGTTGCTGTTGAGTAAGGCAATGGATATTGCCGCCCCCCAGTAACAGTTCGCGCCCTGGCACCATGACCACTTCGTGCTGCGGGAACAGGTTCTGCAGGATGTCCCTGGCCGGTGCGTCCAGCGGATCGTCAAAACTTGGGGCGATGATGCCGCCGTTGACGATCAGGAAGTTCACATAGGAACCGGCTAGCCGCACGGTTGGGTTGCGCTCTTGGGACCCTTGCACCGCGTCGACACCGGCACACTCCTCCTCGGTGGCGTACAACGGCCCCGGAATCGGCATTTTGTGCACTGTGAACGGGCGTCCCTTGGCGTCAGTGCTGTTTTGCAGCACGTTCATCGCCGCGTGACAGCGGGTGTAGTTCGGGTCTTGCGGGTCGTCAGTCCAGGCAAGCAGGACTTCACCTGGCCGCACGTAGCAGCAGAAGTTATCCACATGACCGTCGGTTTCGTCATTGAACAGACCGTCCGGCAGCCAGATGATCTTGTCCACAGCCAACTGCGCGCTGAGCACTGCCTCGATCTCTTCACGGCTCAAGTGTGGGTTGCGATTGCGGTTGAGCAGGCACTCTTCGGTGGTGATCAGGGTGCCTTCACCATCCACATGGATCGAGCCGCCCTCGAGCACAAAACCTTCGGTGCGATAACGCGGGCTGCGCTCGATCTCAAGAATCTTGCCGGCCACTTGCGCATCACGGTTCCACGGTGCGTACAGGCCGCCGTCGAAACCGCCCCAGGCGTTGAAATCCCAATCGACACCGCGCACTTCGCCGTTGTCATTGATGACGAACGTCGGCCCTGTGTCGCGAACCCAGGCGTCGTCGCTGGACATTTCCACCAGGCGGATATTCGGCACATCGAGACGCGCCCGGGCATTTTCGTATTGGGCCGCAGACACCGCCACGGTCACCGGTTCAAAACGGGCGATGGCCTTGGCGACCGCTATGTGGGCGGCCTGGGCGGGCTTGCCGCCCAGGCGCCAATTGTCCGGGCGCTCGGGCCAGATCATCCAGACCTGGGTCTGGGTCGCCCACTCGGCAGGCATGTGGAAACCATCCGCGCGGGGAGTGCTGTGCAACGTTGTCATGGGTCATCTCCTGGGCGATGGGCAGTGGCAACCTTATAAACGATAAATATCGACTAATAAAGCCAAAAAAACCAACACCCATCAAAAAATAGCGCCAAACATCGACAAAAATCGATTTTATAAATTAATGCAACCCCTGTGGAAGCGAGCGTGCTCGCGATAACGGTTGGTCAGCCAAATCAATATAGGCTTGGACACCGTCATCGCGAGCACGCTCGCTCCTACAGGGGAACAGCTTGGCGTTCCAGATTGGTTACAACCCCTCGTCCAAGACTTTCACCAACATATCTACGAAGAAATCCACGCTCTGGCGCGTAGTGACCATCGGCGGTTTGATCTTGAGGATGTTCAGGTAATCGCCGGTCGGTTGCATGAAAATCCCCAACGCTCGCAGGCGGTTGCACAGCGCCGTGGTTTCTTCAGTGGCCGGCTCCAACGTGTCGCGGTCGCGGATCAGTTCCACGCCCAGGTAGAACCCGGAACCATGCACCGCACCGACCAATGGGTAGCGGTCGATCAAGGCCTCCAGCCGCGCCTTGAAGTGCCCACCCACCACCCGGGCGTTTTCCCAGAGATGTTCTTCTTCCATGACATCCAGTACCGCCATGCCGATCTGGCAACTGACCGGGCTGCCTCCGGCCGACGAAAAGAAATACCCCTCGGCTTCCAGCGCCTCGGCGATCTCCCGGCGGGTAATGACCGCACCCAGTGGCTGGCCGTTGCCCATGCCCTTGGCCATGGTGATGATATCCGGCACTACGCCTTGCTCTTCGAAGCCCCAGAAAAACTCGCCCATGCGCCCATAACCGACCTGGACTTCGTCGGCGATGCAGACCCCACCGCGCTCGCGCACCATCGCGTAGACCTGCTTCAGGTAACCGGGCGGCAGCGCGATCCCACCGGCGTTGCCGTATACCGGTTCGCAAATGAAACCGGCGAGCTGGCGGTTGTTTTCGGCGATTTTCGCCAGGTTGTGTTCAACGCTGCGCACGTAGTCCGGCGCAGTGTCGGGACCACGGAATTCGCCGCGATAGATGTTCGGTGCGGTCACCGGATGCACCCAGTCCGGGCGGCTGCTCAAGGCCTGGGGATTGTCGGCGATAGACGTCGAGACCGCATCGGCGGCCACCGACCAGCCGTGATAGGCCTCCAATACGCTGAGCATGTCCCGCCCGCCGCTGTAGGCCCAGGCCAGGCGGATCGCCAAGTCGTTGGCCTCGGTGCCGCTGTTGACCAGGAACACCCGGTCCATGTTGGACGGCGCCAACGCCAGCAGGCGTTCGGAAAATTCGGCGATCGCCGCATAGTGGAAACGCGAGTTGGTATTGAGCAGCGACCACTGCCGGGCAGCCACTGCCGCCATGCGTGGATGTCCATGGCCCAGCACCGCGACATTGTTGAGCATATCCAGGTACGAGCGGCCCTGCATGTCGATCAGGTGATTGCGCCAGCCGCGCTCGATGCGCGGCGGATCGACGTAATAGTGCTTCTGCGAACGGGCAAAGCTCGCATCGCGACGGGCCAGCAGCACCTGGGGATCGATCTCCGGTTCGGCATCGCAAGCCAGTCCCAGCAGCACCGCCGGCGAAGGACATAGCGCCTGCCAGGCCGCTGCCCTGGAGGGCGTGCAGAACAGCGGTGGATTCACCTGGGCGCCACGGCACAACTGGACCCGCAACGGCCCCGTCACTTCACCGAGCACCTGCCCCTTGACCAGTGCCGCGCCGGAATGCAGCGGCGACGTCACGCCCCACAGCCGCACGCTCAACTGCGCGCTGTCCAGCTGCAACAGGCCGTCGGCAGCCTTGTGCACGACCCCAGCGAACGGGGATTCGAGCGGCGTCCCCCGAGGAACGCTCAACTCCACGTGCAGTGGATAAGTATCGGGTTCGACGGCGCTGTCCGGCCGAGTGCGGGATAACCGGTATTGCCCATAGCGGCTGGCGGCCAGGCCATGAACGCCCGCGGCCTCGCTCAGCAGGCGCTGGTCGATCCCCGGCTGCTCCCAATTGCCGGCCTCGAAATGCGGGCTCAGTACACCCAGGTCAATCAGCGCGAACTCACGCCCCACCAGGGTCGGCAACAGCGGCGCAAAGCCTTCGCTGGCGATGGGCGGCAGGCTGTGGCCGACGGCGGTGAAAATCGCCGCCTCCATCAATTCGAAGGGCACCGAGTGGGCGACCCGGAAAATCTCCCACTCATGGGCCAGGTTGTCACGGCTGTATTGGTTGTCCGGGTCGATGGAAACCTGCTGTTCACCGCTGAGCACCAGCACCGCGGCGCGCGCCACGATCAATGGCCACAGCGCCAACAGTTCTTCGCGTTGCAAGGGGTTGACCGCCTGGTAGGCCTTGATCGCCGGCAAGATGAAGAATGGATCGCCGTCGGCGTGGTGCAGCAGGGCCGCACACGTTACCGACAGGTCCGTGATGCGCCAGGTGCGGATCAGGTCGCCGAAATCGATGACGCCCTGCAATTGCCATTGGCGCTGGGCATCGCGCTGCCAGACCACGTTGTCATCGGTGATGTCCATGTGGATCGCCTGCACCGGCAGGCTGGCCTTGAGCGACTGCAAGCGCCGCTCGGCCTGTTGCGCGACCTCGGCGATCAGTTGCCGCCGCTGATCGTCGTCGATGACAGGCAGCAGATGATCGACCAGGGCGGGAGCGTGGCGCGCGTCCCATTGCAGGGTGCGCTCCAGGCCTGGGTGGTCGAATGTTGCCAAGGCTAGGTCCATTTCCGCGCACAGGCGGCCCAGGCCGGTCACCAACTCAAGCGGCAGGTGTTTGAGCTGCGTGAGGGACTGGCCGTCGATGTACTCAAGCAGGCGCATATGGATCGCTTGGCCGTCGACGTCCAAAGTCAGCAGGTCCTGGCCGTTGCTGGCGGTAATCACCCGCGGCACCTTCACCGCGCCGTGCCCGGCCAACTGCTTGAGGGCCGCGTGTTGGGCCTGAAGTTCCTGGACAGCGTAGTCGCCGTGGCAAATTTTCAACACAAAGCGCCCACGTTCGCTGTCGACGCGGTAATTGAGGTCCTGGTTGCTGCCAAGGGGTCGCAGGTCGCCGCTGAGTCCGTAATTCGAGCGCAGCAGCACCAGCGCTTGCTCGGCGCTGATCTGTGGGCTTGGCAAACTGGCACGGTGAACCAACGTAGCGAGTGGCATACAACGACCCCTGAGGTGGTTTTGTTCGGATGCCTATCACGCCACTGAGCCGGAGGATAAGCAACCCCTCCTGTTCAAAAATATGCACAGCTCTCCTGAGAGGCTATATGGGAGGGCATGTCCATGGGATATTCGCTTGCACCGCCCCTCGCCATGCCTACAAGCTATGCTCCTAAAGCTCTGTCGTCTCACGGAAAAAGGCTTACCCGGATGCGCATTCTCGTCACTGGCGGTGCCGGTTTCATCGGCTCGGCTCTCATACGGCACTTGATTCTTGATACCGGACACCAGGTTCTGAACCTCGATAAGCTGACCTATGCCGGCAATCTCGAATCACTGAGCAGCATCGATCACGACAGCCGCTACGAATTCGTCCAGGCCGATATCGTCGACCAACCAACCGTCAGTGCGGTGCTGGCGCGATTCAAACCTGACGCCATCATGCATTTGGCGGCCGAGTCCCATGTAGACCGCTCCATCGATGGCCCGGCGGACTTCATCCAGACCAACATCGTGGGCACCTACAGCCTGCTGGAGGCCACTCGAGCCTACTGGCAGGCCCTGCCCGAGCCGCAGAGGCGTGCGTTTCGCTTCCACCACATTTCCACCGACGAAGTGTATGGCGACCTGCACGGTGTGGATGACCTGTTCACCGAGACCACCGCCTATGCCCCAAGCTCACCGTACTCGGCGAGCAAGGCAGCGTCCGACCACCTGGTCCGTGCCTGGCAACGCACCTACGGCTTGCCCGTGCTGTTGACCAACTGCTCCAATAACTACGGGCCGTTTCACTTCCCCGAGAAGCTCATTCCACTGGTGATTCTCAACGCGCTGGCCGGCAAGCCGTTGCCGGTCTATGGCGACGGCCAGCAAGTGCGCGACTGGCTGTTTGTCGAGGATCATGCCCGTGCACTGCTCAAGGTCGTCACCGAAGGCATGGTCGGCGAGACTTACAACATTGGCGGTCACAACGAGCAGAAAAACATCGACGTGGTGCGCAGCATCTGCGCCTTGCTCGAAGAACTGGCGCCACGCAAGCCCGAAGGGATCGAGCACTATGCCGACCTGATCAGCTTCGTCCAGGATCGCCCCGGCCACGACCTGCGCTACGCCATCGACGCCAGCAAGATCGAACGGGAACTGGGCTGGACACCACGGGAAACCTTCGAGACCGGGCTGCGCAAGACCGTGCAGTGGTACCTCGAAAACCTGCTGTGGTGCCAACGTGTCCAGGACGGCAGCTATCAAGGCGAGCGCCTGGGCTCGCTCGACAACAAGGATGCAATGGCATGATGAAAGGCATTGTCCTGGCCGGCGGTTCCGGCACACGCTTGCACCCGATCACCCTCGGGGTTTCCAAGCAACTTTTACCGATTTATGACAAGCCGATGATTTATTACCCGATCTCGGTGCTGATGCTCGCCGGCATCAAGGACATCCTGGTGATTTCCACGCCGCATGATCTGCCGCAGTACCGCAACCTGTTGGGCGATGGCCATCAGTTTGGCGTACGGTTCAGCTATGCCGAGCAGCCGTCGCCCGATGGCTTGGCCCAAGCGTTCCTGATTGGCGAACAGTTCATTGGCAGCGACTCGGTGTGCCTGATCCTGGGCGACAACATTTTCCACGGCCAGCATTTTGGTGAACAATTGCAGACCGCCGTCAACCGGCAGAGTGGCGCGACCGTGTTCGGCTACTGGGTCAAGGACCCTGAGCGTTTTGGCGTGATCGACTTCGATACAGAAGGACGGGCGATGTCCATCGAAGAAAAACCCACCGCACCCAAATCCAGCTACGCGGTCACCGGCCTGTATTTCTACGATAACGACGTGATCAAGATCGCCAAGGCCATCAAGCCGTCCAAGCGCGGCGAACTGGAAATCACCGACGTCAACAATACCTACCTGCAACGCGGCGACCTGCACGTCGAGCGCTTCGGTCGTGGTTTCGCCTGGCTGGACACCGGCACCCACGACAGCCTGCTGGAAGCCTCGCAATACGTGCAGACCATCGAACATCGCCAAGGCCTGAAAGTGGCGTGCCTGGAAGAAATTGCCTACCAGCAAGGTTGGGTCAGCCGCGAGCACGTTCTGGAGCGCGCCCAGTATTTTGGCAAGACCGGCTACGGCCAGTACTTGTTCAAGATCGCCGGAGAAACACGATGAATGTCATCGCCACCCGTTTGCCAGACGTCCTGGTCATCGAACCGAAAGTCTTTGGCGACGACCGGGGGTTTTTCTACGAAAGCTTCAATGCCCGGGCGTTTGCCGAAGCGACTGGCTGCACCCTGCAGTTCGTCCAGGACAACCATTCACGCTCCACCCGGGGCGTGCTGCGGGGCCTGCACTATCAGATCGAACAAACCCAGGGCAAACTCGTGCGCGTCACGGCGGGGGAAGTGCTGGATGTCGCGGTGGACATCCGCCGCAGCTCGCCGACCTTCGGCCAATGGGCCAGCGTACGCCTGTCGGCGCAGAACCACCGGCAGATGTGGGTCCCGCCAGGTTTTGCCCACGGTTTCGTCGTACTGAGCGAATCAGCGGACTTCCTCTACAAGACCACTGATTACTACGCCCCCTCGGCCGAACGCTGCATTCGCTGGGACGATCCGCAGTTGGCCATCGATTGGGAGTTCGAAGGCACGCCGATCCTCTCGGCCAAGGACCTGAATGGCAAAGCCCTGCACGAGGCCGACCTGTTCCCATGAGTGCCCCCTTGCGTATCCTGATCATCGGCCAGAATGGCCAGGTTTCCCGGGCGCTCCAATCGCGCCTGAGCGGCCTGGGCGAGTTGACCGTACGCGGCAGCGACCAGCTCGACCTGGCACAACCGGATTGCCTGCGTGCCCCCATCGAAGCCCTCAAGCCCGGCCTGATCATCAATGCCGCCGCCCACACGGCCGTCGATCAGGCCGAAAGTGAACCGGAGCGGGCGTTCGCCATCAATGCCACGGCACCGGGCATCCTGGCCCAGGCAGCGGTTGCGCTGGGCGTCCCGCTGATTCATTACTCCACCGACTACGTCTTCGATGGCCTCAAATCCGCCCCCTACACCGAGGACGACACGCCCAACCCGCTGAGTGTCTACGGACGCAGCAAGCTGGCCGGCGAGAATGCCATCCGCCAAGCTGGCGGCCAGCACCTGATTCTGCGCACCAGTTGGGTGTACTCCACCGAGGGCCGCAACTTCCTGTTGACCATGCAGCGCCTGTTGCAGGAAAAACCGCAGTTGCGGGTGGTCGCCGACCAGGTCGGCGCACCGACCTGGGCCGGCACCATTGCCGACAGCACCGCGCAATTGATCGAGCGCTGGCAGGCCGGCCAACCCGGCGCCTGGGGCACCTATCACCTGACAGCCCGGGGCGAGACGTCCTGGTTCGGCTTCGCCCAGGCCATCGGCGAAAACCTGCTTGAGCGACACAAGCCGTGTGCACTGCTTGAGCCGATTGAATCCAGCGCCTATCCGACTCCAGCCCCGCGGCCACTCAACTCGCGCCTGGATTGCACGCGCCTGCTCAAGGAGTGGGCAGTGAGCCAACCGGACTGGCGAGACGCGTTGCAGCAGTGCCTCGCCGGACAAGCCTAGTACTGCCTTACAAATAGTATTTGCAAGGCAACTAGGCATAATACGCCTGTCACCACAGGCGTCCGAGGCTCATGAATTCCACCCTTCCCCGCAGACCCCGTTGGCGCAGCCTGGCCTTGCTCGCGCTGTGCCTGGCGCCGTTGCTGTGGCCGTTGGAGCACTTGGCCGAACGTTACTACCGCAGCGAACTGGCCGGGCAAAATCGCCAGACCCTGGACCTCTACGTCGCCAACCTGTTGGGCACACTGCACCGTTATGAGGTACTGCCACAGATTCTCGGCGACCTGCCGGCCTTGCGCGCCGCTTTGTCGGCACCCGACGATGGCGTGACCCAAGGCAATGCCAACCGGCTGCTGAAAAACATCAGCGCCCAGACCGGCGCCGAAGTCATGTACCTGATGGACCCTTCCGGCAAAACCCTGGCCGCGTCGAACTGGGACAAACACGACAGTTTCGTCGGACGCAATTTCGCCTTCCGGCCGTACTTCATCGAAGCCATGGCCGGACGCCTGGGTCGCTTCTTCGGCTTGGGCACCACGTCGGCCAAGCGCGGTTATTTCTTCGCCGCCGCCGTGCACGACCGCGAAAAAGTCATTGGCGTGCTGGTGGTCAAAGTCGATCTCGACCACACCGAAAGCCTGTGGGGCAAGACTCCCGAACAATTACTGGTGACCGACCACAATGGCGTGGTCATCCTCACGTCGCGACAAGAGTGGCGATTTCGCGCGACCCGACCCTTGAATGACGCCGAGCGCGAGGCCATCAGTGCGGTGCAACCGTATCCGACCCGCGAGCCCAAGCCGCTGAACCTGAACGACAACGCCTGGCTGACCCAGACCCAGTCCATCGAGGAAACCGGCTGGAGCGTCAGCATCCTCGCCCCGCGCACGCTGATTGATCGTCCGGTGCGCACCGTTGTCGCCATCGGTGGCGCGGCCTTGCTGGTCTTGATGCTGTTGCTCGGGTTGATGATGCAGCGCAGGCGCCATTACCTGGATCGAATCGCCTTCGAAGCCAAGGCCCGTCAAGAATTGGAAGGCCGGGTGGCCGAGCGCACCAGCGACCTGGAAGGACTGAACCGACGGTTGAAGCAGGAAGTGCTGGAGCGCGAACAGGCTCAGCAAGAGTTGGTCCGTGCCCAGGATGACCTGGTGCAGGCCGGCAAGTTGTCTGCCCTGGGCACCATGTCGGCGAGCATCAGCCACGAACTCAACCAACCGCTGGCAGCGATTCGCAGCTACGCGGAAAACGCCGAGATTTTGCTCGATCACCAACGTACCGAAGATGCCCGGGGCAACCTCAAGCTGATCAGCGAACTGACCGGGCGCATGGCCTCGATCATCGCCCACCTGCGCGCCTTCGCCCGCCGCGACCGACATGCGCCGGAAAGCGTCGCCCTGCAACCGGCGCTGGACGACGCCCTGGCGCTGCTCGCCAAACGCCGGCGCAGCATGGAAGTGGAACTGATCCGCGACTTGCCGGCCGCCACGCTGTGGGTCGAGGCTGGCGAAACCCGCTTGCGCCAGGTACTCGGCAACCTGCTGGCCAACGCCCTTGATGCGCTCACCGAGAAAGGCCCACCGCGCAAACTCTGGCTCAGTGCCCAGGCCACCGAAACCGGCGTCAACCTGTACATCCGCGATAACGGCCCGGGGTTTTGCATGGAAGCCCTGGGCCGCGCCGGCGAGCCCTTCTACACCACCAAGACGCGCACCCAAGGCCTTGGCCTGGGACTGGCGATCTGCGACACCCTGATGCGCGCCTTCGGCGGCGAACTGTCGTTCGCCAACCACAAGGAAGGTGGCGCCCTGATTACCCTGAAACTGCGCGCCGGAGCCCCCGGGGTGAGCTTGCAACCGTCCGAGGACCGAAGTGTATGACCATCGACAACCGGATTGAGGTGGTGCTGATCGACGACGATCCCCATCTACGTCAGGCCTTGAGCCAGACCCTCGACCTGGCCGGCCTGAAAATCCTGCCCCTGGCCGAAGCCAAGGGCGTGGCCGGGCAACTGCCCCGTGACTGGCCGGGTGTCGTGGTCAGCGACATTCGCATGCCCGGCATGGACGGCCTCGAGTTGCTGAACGAACTCCACGCCCAAGACGCGGAGCTGCCCGTGCTGCTGATCACCGGCCATGGCGACGTGCCACTGGCGGTGCAGGCAATGCGCGCCGGGGCCTACGACTTCCTGGAAAAGCCTTTCGCCAGCGATCATCTGCTCGACAGCGTGCGCCGGGCCCTGGCCTTGCGCCGCCTGGTGCTGGACAACCGCAGCCTGCGCCTGGCCCTCAGCGACCGGCATGAACTCAGCGCCCGCCTGGTCGGCCAATCGACGCCGATGCTGCGCCTGCGCGAGCAGATCGGCGCACTGGCCGCCACCCGCGCCGACGTGCTGATCCTCGGTGAAACCGGTGCCGGCAAGGAAGTGGTCGCTCGGGCGCTGCACGACCTTTCGAGCCGGCGTAACGGGCCGTTCGTGGCCATCAACGCCGGCGCCCTGGCCGAGTCGGTGGTGGAAAGCGAGCTGTTCGGCCACGAACCCGGCGCTTTTACCGGCGCGCAGAAGCGCCGCATCGGCAAGTTCGAATTCGCCAACGGCGGTACGCTGTTCCTGGATGAAATCGAAAGCATGAGCCTGGATGTCCAGGTCAAGCTGCTGCGCCTGCTGCAGGAGCGCGTGGTGGAGCGGCTGGGGGGCAATCACCAGATCCCGCTGGATATCCGCGTAATCGCCGCCACCAAGGAAGACCTGCGCCAGGCCGCCGACCAAGGGCGTTTTCGCGCCGACCTGTATTACCGCCTGAACGTCGCGCCGCTGCGCATACCGCCCTTGCGTGAACGGGGTGAAGATACGCTGATGCTGTTCCAGCATTTCGCCGACGAAGCCAGTGCTCGCCACGGGCTGCCGCCCCATGAATTGCAACCGGCACAACGGGCGCTGCTGCTGCGCCACAGTTGGCCGGGCAATGTGCGGGAATTGCAGAACGCCGCCGAACGCTTTGCCCTGGGACTGGAACTGGCCCTGGATAACAGCGCGCCAGACGGCAACCCCGGCGCACCGGTGGAACTGGTCAGTGGAGGCTTGAGCGAGCAGGTGGAAAACTTCGAGAAAACCCTGATCGCCGCCGAACTGGCACGCCCCCACAGCTCGGTGCGCAGCCTGGCCGAAGCCTTGGGCATTCCACGCAAGACATTGCACGACAAGTTACGCAAACATGGGCTGCACTTCGGCGACAGCAGCCATGGTTCGGCCGATGAGTCCGATTGAGTTATCGTCATTTCCCGTTCAAGCAAAAGGCCCCGCAATGAACCGCGACAGTCGTTACCTGGAATCGATCCTGCACCACGACATCCCCTTGACCCGGGACATGGGCCTCAAGGTGCTCGATTGGCAGGCCCGGCAACTACGCCTGTCCTTGCCGCTTGCAGCCAACGTCAACCACAAGAGCACCATGTTCGGTGGCAGCCTGTATTGCGGCGCGGTGCTCGGCGGCTGGGGCTGGCTGCACCTGGCCCTGCGCGAGGAAGGCATCGAAGACGGGCATATCGTGATTCAGGAAGGGCAGATCAGTTATCCGCTGCCGGTGACCCGCGATGCGACCGTCGTCTGCGATGCGCCCGAGGAAAAGGTCTGGAAACGCTTCCTGGCCACCTATCGGCGCTATGGCCGGGCGCGACTGGCCTTGCAGACGCAAGTGTTGAATACCGGAAGTGAGGAAGTGGCAGTGCAGTTCGAGGGGCAGTACGTGTTGCACCGCTGAAGCAACGCAGCCCCCCTGTGGCGAGGGAGCTTGCTCCCGCTGGGCTGCGAAGCGGCCCCAAGATTTTGCGGTTGCTGCGCAACCGAGCGGGAGCAAGCTCCCTCGCCACAGGAAAGCAGGTACGGTTCAGGAACGGGCCAACTCCAATAGCTTGCCCCGCCATGCCGCTTTCGCCGGCAACGCCAGGAACGATGTATTCAACAGCGACTCCCGCGGTGGATAACAGAACGGTTCACCGTTCAAATCCAACACCTCGCCACCCGCACCTTCCAATACACCCTGGGCGGCAGCGGTGTCCCACTGGGAGGTCGGCGCCAGCCGTGGATAGCAATCCGCCGCGCCTTCGGCCACCAGGCAAAACTTCAACGAACTGCCAATACTGGTCAGTTGCAGCTCACCCAGGCTCCCGCTCAAACCATCCAGCAGGCGTTCCTGCTCCGGGCTGGTGTGCCGACGACTGGCGACCACGGTAAAAGCTTCACCCGGGGCCAGGACGTCACGAACCGCAATAGGCAAAGGCACGCCGCCCTTATCACCACGCCAGGCGCCCAGCCCTGCACCGCCGACGTAAAAGCGCCCATTGGTGGGCATCGACACCACACCGAACACCACACGGCCCTGCTCCACCAACGCGATGTTGACGGTGAACTCCTCGCTGCCGGAAATGAACTCCTTGGTGCCATCCAGCGGGTCTACCAGCCACCAGCGATGCCAGCCGGCGCGCACGCTTTGGGCAATATCGGCGTCTTCTTCGGAGAGGATCGGAATATCCGGGGCCAGCGCCATCAGCCCGGCCACGATCACATCATGAGCGGCCATGTCTGCAGCGGTCACCGGCGACTCGTCGGCCTTGTGGTTGACCTGCACGTTGGCGCGCCAGAACGGCAGGATCGCATCACCGGCCTGGAGCGCCAGCTCGACTACAGGGGCCATCAACGGATGAGGGAAAGTCATGACAGGAACGCTCCACGCTGGGTCAGCAGGTCACGGGCCAGGTACAGCGCTGCCAAGGCCCGGCCCTCCGTGAACAGCGGGTTCTGTGCCAGGGCCGACAGCTCACGCAGGTTGACCTTGTCCACGCGCATCGGCTCGGGCTCGTCACCCTCCAGCCGTTCTTCATACAGATCGGTCGCCAGCACCACCTGGATCTTCTGGCTCATGTAGCCGGGGGACAGCGACAGTTCGGTCAGGTGTTCCAATTGACGCGCTCCGAAACCGGCCTCTTCCTTGAGTTCCCGTTCGGCCGCCGCCAGCACATCTTCACCTGGCTCGATCAAGCCCTTGGGCAGGGACAGTTCGTAGGCGTCGGTGCCCCCGCAATACTCTTCCACCAACACAGCGTGGTCGGCATCGAGCATCGCCACGATCATCACCGCGCCATAGCCCGCCCCCTTGCTCGCCAGACGTTCATAGGTGCGCTCCACACCGTTGGAAAACCGCAATTTCAGTTCTTCCACACAAAACAGGCGGCTGGTAGCGACGATCTGGCGATCGAGTATGGTGGGTTTCTGGCGCATAAACGGCTCCCTGGGCGATAGCGGGCTACTATACCCGGCCTATTCTGATTGTTTGTGTCGGATATCCGATTACCGCTGGAGAAGTTTTATGGCTTTGCTGCCCTGGCATGAGATCGATACGGTTCTGCTGGACATGGACGGCACCCTGCTGGACCTGCATTACGACAACCATTTCTGGCTCGAACACCTGCCACAGCGCTACGCCGAACTGCATGGCGTGAGCCGGGCGATGGCCGAGATGGAGCTGCAACCGCTGTTCGAGCGCAACGCCGGCCAGTTGCAATGGTATTGCCTGGATTTCTGGAGCGCCGAGCTGAAACTGCCGGTACGCGAACTGAAGTTGGAAACCGCGCACCTGATCGCCTTGCGCCCGGACGCCGATACCTTCCTGGCGGCGATCCAGCGGGCCGGCAAGCGCGTGGTGATGATCACCAACGCCCACCGCGACTCATTGTCCCTGAAGCTGGAGCGCATCGAGCTGGCCCCTTACTTCGACCGCCTGATCAGCTCCCACGACTACGGCTTTCCCAAGGAAAACCCGCAGTTCTGGGACGCACTGCAAGCCGACTTGAATTTCGACCCGGCCCGCAGCCTGTTCATCGACGACACCCTGCCGGTGTTGCGCAGCGCCCGGGACTTCGGCGTGGCGCACTTGCTGGCCGTGAGCGAGCCGGATAGCCGCAAGGGACCGAAGGACACGGCGGAGTTTGAAGCGTTGATAGATTACCGGACGCTGATCGAAGGGCTCTGAAAAAACCCTTTGTGGCGAGGGAGCTTGCTCCCGCTGGGCCGCGAAGCGGCCCCTTTTTTTCCAGACAAGTGCTGCGCACTTGAGCGGGAGCAAGCTCCCTCGCCACAGGAAACCGGCTACTCGGGAATACGTAGCACCTGCCCCGGATAGATCTTGTCCGGGTGCGACAGCATCGGCTTGTTGGCCTCGAAGATCTTGTTGTACTTGTTCGCGTCGCCGTACTCGGCCTTGGAGATGGCGCTGAGTGTGTCGCCCTTCTTCACGGTCACGAAACGCGCCGCCTGTGCTACCGGGCCAGTCACCGTAATCTGGTCGTCGACACTGCCGACACCTTCGATATTGCCCACCGCCAACAGGATCTTTTCCTTTTCTTCCTGGCTCGCTACTTCACCGGTGACGATGACTTTGTCGCCGTCGAGGGTCGCCTGAACATTCGGATTACCCAGGCCGACCTTTTCAATATGCGCTTTCAGTTGTTCGCTGGCATTGGCATTGCCGGGGGTCAGCAGGTCGATCAGCTTCTCTCCTGCTTCCTTCACAAAGCTAAAAATACTCATGGCACACGCTCCTTGATTTAAGTGTCCAGACGCAAAGACTAGACCAGGCGAGACGAACCCGGTTCCCAACCGACCAATGACCCCGCCACGCGCAAGCGCTAGAATCCGAACCTTCCTGCGCCCTGGAGCGAAGATGGACATCAAGCAGCTGAAATTTCTCATCGCGCTCGACGAAACCCGCCACTTCGGCCAAGCCGCCGCACGTTGCCACATCACCCAGCCGACCCTGTCGATGCGCCTGCGCAGTCTTGAAGAAGAACTTGACCTGCCGCTGGTCAATCGCGGCCAGCGCTTTGAAGGTTTCACCGCGCCGGGGGAACGGGTACTGGCCTGGGCGCGTACGGTGCTGGCGGCCTATGACGGGCTGCAGGCCGAAGCGGCGGCCTGTCGTGGCAACCTGGTGGGTACGCTGCGCCTGGGCGTGGTGCCGTTGTCGGACTTCGACCCCCTGGCGATGATGCAGCGCTTGCACGCCGAGCACCCCAACCTGCGATTCGAATTGTCGTCCCTGAGCTCCGAACGCATCCTCGAACAGCTGGCGAACAACCGTATCGACCTGGGTATTTCCTACCTGGAACGCCTGGACAACGAGCGCTTCGAAGCCCTGCCCTTCAGCCACACCCGCATGGGCCTGCTCTACGACCAGCGCTATTTCTTTTTCGGCGAACAACCGCTGAGTTGGGAAGCGCTGATCGAGCTGCCCCTGGGCATGCTCACCAGCGGCATGCATTTTCGCCAATCCATCGACCACAACTTCCACAGCCGGGGCCTCACACCTCAACCGCTGTTGCAAACCGACGCAGTGCATCAATTGTTACAAGCGGTGCACGGTGGACTGTGTTGCGCGGTGATGCCCTTGGACAGCGGCCTGAATGTGCTGACCGAAGATTTGCGCATCCAGCCCATCGAAAGCGCGCAGACCTTAGTCCCGCTGGGCCTGATCATGCGGCGCGGCGCCCCACGTTCGGCCTTGGCAGAGGCCTGTTTTGCCCTTTACCAGAAATCATCGACAACATCTTGATCGACGTCATCTATTGAGAGATCAGTAATAGCGATTAGACGTGGCAGATTGCCGCATTTAGTCTTAACACTATTCCTACTTTCAGTGATGCCTATGAACGACAAGCCTCCGGTCAGTCCAGCGCCAGCGATGGAAACATCCGCGCCGGCCGCCAGCCAGAGCTATCGCTACTGCAATCTGGACCACTCCCAATCGGACAGCACCGCGCTGGCCGAGGAAGTGGCGCTGGCGATTGCCTATAACGGCATCAGCCAGGCAGTCATGCTGGTCACCCCCACCGACCTTGAAGACTTCATCGTCGGCTTCAGCCTCGGCAGCGGCATCATTGAAGACACATCGGACATCTATGACCTGCAACTGAGCGGCACGGGTGCTGCGCACCATGCCGAGGTGACCATCGCCAACCGCGCCTTCTGGAACCTCAAGCAGCAACGCCGGCAATTGACGGGCACCAGTGGCTGCGGCTTGTGCGGCGTAGAGGCAGTGGAACAGGCATTGCCAAACCTCAATGTGCTGCCCGGCGCGCCGCTGCCACCCGCCCAATGGCTCGATGGCCTGCGTGACCGCATCAGCCAGTTCCAGCCCCTGGGTCAATACTGCGGCGCAGTCCACGCCGCGTTGTTCATGAACGCCCAAGGCGAATTGCTGTTGGGTCGCGAAGACATCGGCCGGCACAACGCCCTCGACAAACTGATCGGCGCGTTGGTCCGGCAGCAGATCCCGGTAGCCGGCGGCGTAGCGATCGTCACCAGCCGTTGCAGCCTCGAACTGATCCAGAAAGTCCTGCGGGCCGGTATCCAGACCCTGGTCAGCCTGTCGTCACCCACGGGCCTTGCGGTGCAGTGGGCCCGCCAACACAACCTCAACCTCATCCACCTGCCACAAAAAAGTGCGCCACGGGTCTACAGCCCTGCGATGGAGAAACAAGCGTGAGCAATCATCAACAAGCCGACCAGAAACCCGTACCGCGCTACAAGCCCTACAAGGGCCCGGCCGGTGGCTGGGGAGCGCTGATCAGCGTCGCTCAGGCCTGGTTGACCAGCGACAACGCGCTGAAAAACATCCGCATGATGCTCAAGACCAACCAGAATGGCGGTTTTGACTGCCCAGGCTGTGCCTGGGGTGATTCACCGGAAAGCGGCATGGTCAAGTTCTGCGAGAACGGCGCCAAGGCGGTGAACTGGGAAGCGACCAAGCGCCGCGTCGATGGTGCATTTTTCGCCAAGCATAGCGTGAGCTCACTGCTGGAGCAGAGCGACTACTGGCTCGAGTACCAGGGTCGCTTGACCGAGCCAATGCGCTACGACGCCGAAACCGACCGCTACAAACCCGTCAGTTGGGAAGCGGCGTTCGACCTGATCGGCAAGCACCTGCAAGGGTTGTCCAGCCCGAACCAGGCCGAATTCTACACCTCGGGCCGAGCCAGCAACGAAGCGGCCTACTTGTATCAGCTGTTCGTGCGCGCCTACGGGACCAACAACTTCCCCGACTGCTCGAACATGTGCCACGAGGCCAGCGGCGTAGCGCTGTCCCAGAGCGTGGGCGTGGGCAAGGGCACAGTGACCTTCGACGATTTCGAACACGCCGATGCGATTTTCGTCTGGGGCCAGAACCCCGGGACCAACCATCCGCGGATGCTCGAACCACTGCGCGAGGCGGTGAAACGCGGCGCCCAAGTGGTCTGCATCAACCCGCTCAAGGAGCGTGGCCTGGAGCGCTTCCAGCATCCGCAGAACCCGATCGAAATGCTCACCAACGGCAATAAGCCGACCAACACCGCCTATTTCCGCCCGGCCCTGGGTGGCGACATGGCGATCTTGCGCGGCATGGCGAAGTTCCTGCTGCAGTGGGAGCGCGAAGCGCAGAACACTGGCGCTGCGGCGGTGTTCGACCACGCGTTCCTCAATGAGCACAGCACCAACGTGCTGGATTACCTGGCGGCGGTCGACGACACGCCGTGGGAACAGATTGTCGAGCAATCGGGCATGACCCTGGTCGACATCGAGCAAGCGGCGCGCATGTACGCCAAGAGCCAGAACGTGATCATGTGCTGGGCGATGGGTATCACCCAGCACCGTCATTCGGTGGCGACCATCCAGGAAATCGCCAACGTGATGATGCTTCGCGGCAACATCGGCCGGCCAGGCGCAGGCCTGTGCCCGGTACGTGGCCACAGCAACGTCCAGGGTGACCGGACCATGGGCATCAACGAGCGTCCGCCAACGGCGTTCCTCGATTCGCTGGAGCGGCGCTTCCAATTCAAGGTGCCGCGTGAAAACGGCCACAACGTGGTCGAGGCGATCCACGCCATGGCCAGCGGTGAGGCGAAAGTGTTCATCGCCCTGGGCGGCAACTTCGCCCAAGCCACGCCGGACAGCCATCGAACGTTCCAGGCCTTGTCCAATTGCGACCTGACGGTGCAGATCAGCACCAAGCTCAACCGCAGCCATCTGGCTCACGGCAAGGAAGCGCTGATCCTGCCGTGCCTGGGCCGCACCGACATTGATCTGCAAACCGAAGGTGCGCAAGCGGTGACCGTGGAAGACTCCTTCAGCATGGTGCATGCCTCCATGGGCCAGCTGCAGCCGCTGTCGAACCAGATGCGCTCCGAACCGTGGATCATCGCCGGCATCGCCGCCGCCACACTGGGTAGCCGTCCGGTGGACTGGAACTGGCTGGTGGCCGACTACAGTCGCATCCGCGACCTGATCGCCGACACCGTACCAGGCTTCAAGGACTTCAACGAAAAGCTGAAGAACCCTGGTGGGTTCTACCTCGGCAATAGCGCCGGTTCGCGGCGCTGGAATACCCCGTCGGGCCGCGCCAACTTCAAGCCCAACCGGTTGCCGACCGATCTTGTGCATGAACGCACCCGGGCCACCGGCCAGTTGCCCGACCTGATCATGCAGTCCATGCGTTCCCACGATCAGTACAACACCACCATCTATGGCCTCGATGACCGCTATCGCGGTGTGAAGGGCCAGCGTGACGTGTTGTTTGCCAACGAAGCGGACATCATTCGACTGGGCTTCAAGCCGGGGCAGAAAGCCGACATCGTCTCGCTCTGGGATGACGGGCGCGAACGGCGGGTCAAGGGCTTTACCCTGCTGGCATTCGACATTCCTGCCGGGCAGGCTGCTGCTTATTACCCAGAAGTGAACCCGCTGGTGCCACTGGAAAGCACGGGCGACGGAAGCCACACCCCAACGTCGAAATTCGTCGCGATCCGTCTGGAAGCGGCGAGCGAGAATGGACTGATCCTGGCCAAGTCGGCCTGACACAGTATTGTGGCGAGGGAGCTTGCTCCCGCTTGGTTGCGCAGCAACCAGAAAAGGGAGTCGCAGCCCAGCGATACCCCCTCGCTACAGAGTACTTTCCAGCGCCCACAAAAAAGGCCGTTTTCCATAGAAAACGGCCTGTCCGAAGTAGCTAAAGACCGACCAAATTGTCTAAAGTTCCCACCAAAAAACAATAACTTAGAGAATTGTGCACAAGTCGTGTTACTCGTCGGATTTCTATTGTAACCAAGCGAAGCCAGCCTCAGGATCGCGCCGTCATCCCTTTGAGGCTCCTCTATGAAGTTCTCCTCCATTCTCTTGTTGTCCCTTAGCCTGGCCAGTGGCATCGCTTCCGCCGGTGGTACTGCCGAAGCAGGTGTGGGCGGCGCATTGGGCGGGGTTTTGGGTTCGGTCGTCGGCCAGTCCCTGGGCGGCAACACCGGCTCCACTATCGGCGCGGCGCTGGGCGGCGCGGGCGGCAGTGCAGTCGGTGCAGACAAACACAGCCGCGGCGAAGCAGCGATCGGCGGCGCGCTGGGCGCAGCCGGCGGTAACGTGGTCGGTCGCAGCGTCGGCGGCACCACTGGCAGCCTGATCGGTGCGGCAGCGGGCGGCGGCGCTGGTGGTGCCCTGGGTAACTACATGGGCCAGGACGATGACGATGATCGTCACTATGACGGTCGCCGTGGTGATCGCCGCTACTACCGTGACGGCCACCCAGGTCGTGGCCATGCCTACGGGCATCGCAAAAAACATCATCGCTACTACCGCGACTAACGGCTGACTGATAACCGCCGTTGAAGATCGCAGCCTCCGGCAGCTCCCAGAGCTGACAGGAGGCTGCGATTTTTTGTTTCAGACCACCAACAGTTCCAAAGCCCCACGTAGTCGGTCCGGAATCGCCACCGGCCGATTCGACGCCCGGTCCACAAATACGTGAACAAAACGCCCCGCCGCACAGGCCTCCTCCTCGCCGACCTTGAACACCGCCAGCTCGTACTGCACCGAACTGCTGCCCAGCTTCCCGACCCGCAGGCCGATTTCAATCCGGTCTGGAAAGGCGATTGAGGCAAAGTAGTCACAGGCCGAACTCACCACGAACCCCACCACCTCTCCGTCATGGATATCCAGACCACCGACTTCGATCAGGTAGGTATTCACAGCGCTATCGAAAAAGCTGTAATAGGTGACGTTATTGACGTGACCGTACACATCGTTGTCGTGCCAGCGCGTGGTAATGGCTTGCAAGTGTCGGTATTCGTTGCGTTGGGGCATCAGGTGTCCTTTACGGTTGTTCAATGATCTTGACGTGGCCCGGTCTCAGGCCTGCGCGAAACCCTTGCCCTGCGCTGCCAGATCGCCAATCAGACGCGCGGGCTTCCACTGGTCGCCCTGCTTCGTTTCGAGCGCCAGCAGGCGTGCGTGGATATCCTCCAGCCCCTGCCCGTCGGCCCAGGCCATCGGCCCGCCCTTGTCCGCAGGGAAACCGTAGCCGTTGAGGTAGACCCGATCGATGTCCTGGGCCGACTCGGCAATGCCCTCCTCCAGGATTTTCGCGCCCTCGTTGACCAACGCCAGCAAGCACCGTTCGAGGATTTCCTGCGGGCCAATCTCGCGCCGCTGGAAACCTAGCGCTTCACTGACCCGTAGCACCAGCGCATCGACCTCGACATCATGCTCGGCCTGTCGACTGCCCGGCTCGTAGTGATAGTACCCATTGCCGCTTTTCTGGCCGAACCGTCCCAGCTCGCACAGCCGGTTGTCTACCTGGACCTCTGGCGCATCCTGGCCTGTTCCTGCCAATTCTCGTGCGCGCCACTCCAGGTCGATCCCGACGACGTCGTACATGCGAAACGGCCCCATGGCGAAACCGAAGCCTTGCAATGCCGCATCGACCTGATGGGGGAATGCCCCCTCGAGCAACATCTTGCGAGCCTCCAACACATAAGGATGAAGCATCCGGTTGCCGATGAACCCATGGCAATTGCCCGATACCACGCTGACCTTGCCCATGCGCTTGCCTAACACCAGGGCCGCGTCCAGCACCGCCTTGGAAGTCTGCGCACCACGAACGACTTCCAACAGTTTCATGATGTGCGCCGGGCTGAAGAAATGCAGGCCCAGCACCTGGGTTGGCCGGCGGGTGACCGCGGCGATCGCATCGATGTCCAGCGCCGAGGTGTTGCTCGCCAGGATCGCCGCGGGTTTGAGCAAACCGTCCAGTTCACGAAAAATCCTCCGCTTGAGCTCGAGATTCTCGTAGACCGCTTCGATCACCAGATCCACATTGCGGATCGCCGCGTAATCATCCGCCCGTGTCACCCGGGCAATCCGCGCGTCAGCCTCACCCTGATCGATACGCCCCTGACGCACGCCATGGGCATAGGTCTCGGCCACGGCGACCAGTGCCTGCTCGAGCATCTGCGGATTGTTGTCGACCCACTGCACCGCCACGCCGGCGTTGGCCAGGCACATCACGATGCCCCGCCCCATGGTGCCTGCACCGACCACCGCGGCACGCTGAATATCGAAAGGTGTCTGGCTCATGTTTGCTCTCTTGTTGGCGATCCAAAGACAGCCTTCACCTTAGTCAGCCGCCGAATGTTTTTGAAATTTATTCGTGTGATGCAAGGCATTCAGCGGATGGATGCAGTTCACAGGTGCGCTTGAGCCCAATGGCGAACCTCTGCGTACGGATACTCCTCCAGTGCGGCATATCCATGGATCTTTCGCGCCTTCAACCGGGTGAACAACGGCACGCTGATCGCGCACAGAAACCGGGTCAAGCGCTCGGCGGAAGGTGGGTTGCCGGTGTGCTCCTCATGCCTGTGGATAAAGTCACCGCACAGCGTCTCGAAGTTTTTATCCACAAGTGCCGGCAACGACGGCGGTTCCGGCAATTGAGCGACCTGTCCGTGGCACACCGAGCAATGACCGCACTGCTGCGGCGCGTTGTCATCGCCGAAATACTGCGCCAATCGATAACCGAGGCAACGTTCGGTGGCGAACAACTCGAGCATGGCATGGATCCGCGCGATTTCACCGCGTTCATGCCGGGTGAAATAAGCATGCAGTTCGGCGCCCAGGACCTGCGTATCCACATTCGTCTCCAGCACGCTGTACACCTCGGTCATCTGCTTGCTTTCCAGCTCGATCCAGCCCTTCTCCTGGAAGTAATCCAGTGCCTTGACCACGCGACTGCGTTCAGCGTGATACTGCTGGTACATCCCGTCGAAATTCACCGTGGCCCAGGTCCGGGCGCGACTGGAGGTCTGGATGATGGCCGAGACGAAATCCCTTCGCTCGCCTTCGAAGCGCTCCAGCAGTTCTTGTGGCTCAGTCAGGAGCTTGAAGCGGTACTCCGCGAAATAGGCATAACGCGGCGCGATCAGCCGACGCAGTTCCAGCTGGACCAGCAGCGTCTTGAGCGGCAACTGCCGGATGTTGCTCTGGTCCGCCAGGGGGCCCAGCAAAAACTCCCATTGCCCATCGGGCGCGGCGGCCTTCAGCTCATCGAGCACACGACGAATGCCCTCCAACTCAGGAGTATCGCCATAGACAAAGTTCTCCAGCACGTTGAGGCTGTCGCGATTGGCCAGTACCAGGCAATCGGACGGTTGCCCGTCCCGCCCGGCCCGGCCAATCTCCTGACTGTAGTTTTCGATGGATTTGGGCAAGTCGAAATGCACCACGTTGCGAATATCGCTCTTGTCGATGCCCATGCCGAACGCAATGGTCGCGACAATGCAATTGGACTGCCCGCCCATGAACCGCCGCTGGATGGCTTCGCGTTGTTCGTGGGGCAAACCGGCGTGATAGGCCTCGGCCCCGATGCCGTGCTGGGTCAGGTGTTCGGCTATCTGCTCGGCGGTTCGCTGCAAGGTGACGTAGACGATGCTCGGTTGTCCGGGACGTTCGCCCAGCCATTGCACCAGCCGTGCACGCTTGTGCGCACCGCGCACGGGTTCGACCAGCAGGTTGAGATTGGGCCGATAGAAACCAGTCGTCACCACATCCTCGGCGGCGATGGCGAACTTCGCCTGCATGTCGGCGATGACCTTGGGTGTCGCGGTGGCCGTCAACAGCAACACCTGGGGAATATTGAACTGGCGCTGATAATCGGGAAGCTTGAGGTAGTCCGGACGAAAGTTATGCCCCCACTCTGAAATACAGTGGGCCTCGTCCACCACCAGCAACGAGATCGGCACCTGCTGCAGAAAGTTGCGAAAACGCTCGTTCTTCAGCCGCTCCACGGAAATCATCAGGATCTTCAACTCCCCCGAACGGGCCCGCGCCATGGCGTCGTTGGCTTCGTCACGGCTCTGGGCCGAATCGATACTGGCCGACGCGATGCCGTGACGTTGCAGGAACGCCAACTGATCCTGCATAAGCGCCAGCAATGGCGAGACTACCAGGGTGAGATGCGGCAATAGCAGGGCTGGCAATTGATAACACAGGGACTTGCCGGAACCGGTGGGAAAAATGGCCGCTGCCGACCGACCGGCCAGGACTGCTCCGATGGCAGACTCCTGACCGGGGCGAAACTGTGGATAACCGAAAACCTGTTCCAGGGTGCTGTGCATGAGCGGTCGCTCCTCTGACTGCTGCGAGACCCAAAGACTAGCGGGACAGCGCAGCGCGTCGAGAAAAGGTCGGGGTAAAAAACGATACCGGATGATACAGCCTCAACGTCCGATTGCTTTGCCACGAGGAGATACAAATCCGGGCACTTTGATGCCTCGTTCCCCCTCCGTTTGCGGGTTAAGGTGCGCCGTCTATCCATGAGCCAGGCCAGGAAGCCTGACGCTCAAGACTCTCTTCAAGGATCGAACCATGCCACACCTGTTTCCCGTGCTACGCGCCCTGGCGATAGCATCCGCCTCACTGCTGGTCGGCTGCCTGACCATTGCTGAACCCTCCGGGGTGGAACCGGCCGTGTTCGAAACACCGGAGTATCACGCTCAGCAGGGCTTGGCCGTCGTCAAGGCCTCGGCGTTATATGCCCGTGGCGGCACTGGACAGGGTGTGCTGGTCGCACTGATCGATTCGGGGCTCGACACCCGCCTGAAGGAGTTCGAAGGGCGACTGAGCGATCCCGGATTCGATTACGTCGAAAACCGTCCAGGCACGATTGACCGCATCGGCCACGGCACGCAAATGGCCGGCATACTCGCCGCCAACAAGGACGACCAGGGTATGCATGGCATCGCGTTCAACGCTCGGTTGATCCCCTTTCGTTTTGGCGACGACAACGAGCCGTTTTTCTTTGACAGCGAAATCGCACAATCCTGGCAAAGCGGCTTCGACAAGGGCGCCCGCCTGTTCAACAACTCGTGGGCCAACTCCATCCCCGCCACCGAAATCAATGAGGCGCGTTACAACCAGGTCATGCCCGACTCTCTGGCCGTTGCTCGAGAACTGGTCGCGGACGGCGCCGTGTTCGTCTTCCCGACAGGTAACGAACTCAAGCGTGAGCCTTTGGCCGAACCAGGGTTGCCGGTGGCCTTGCCTGAACTGGAAAAAGGGTGGCTCGCGGTGGTTGCGCTGAAAAACGACGGCAGCGCGATCAATGGCAAATCCAACTATTGCGGCGTTGCAGCCGCCTGGTGCATCGCCGTACCTGGCGGCGACTCCGGGGCGCAGGCAGGCTTGCTCACGGTGGGCAAGGAGGGTCGTTACGTGCAAACCGCCGGCACGTCTCCAGCCGCAGCCTTGGTCAGTGGCGCACTGGCTGCGCTGCAAAGCCTTTACCCGCAACTCAACCCGCAACAGGTCCGCGAACATCTGCTGGCGACAGCCAACCGCACGGGCATCTATGCCAACAGTGAGGCCTATGGCAGGGGGTTGATGGATCTGGAGACGGCCTCACGACGAGTCCCCGCCCCCATAGCGGATTAAAGTACTGCACCATCGACGTGGAGCTCGCTTCCACCGCTGGTTTTTCATCAATTCTTGTAACGGCGAGATGACTAGCCTGTCGGAAATGGCCTGCCGCATCCTAAGCCGTCCCTACAGCGAGTTTGTAGGATTGGTCAGACAGTGAATGGGAAATGAAGACGGGTCAGCTAGCCCTGGAGCAAGCATTTCATCCAAGCGTCAGACGCTGGTAAACGTCCTACACAAGCTGTCCTTTCAGGTCCTATTGCGGTGCCTGGAAGGAGCCCTCTATAGTTTTCAGCGCGATTGAAAATCGTACTGAAGAGGGCTCAAATGCACACGGATAATCCGCCCATCGATCGATACCAGCGACTCAACAACACGCCGATTCTGGCCATCGACACCGAGGCCAACCTCCACGACCTCTGCGACGCCGCCGCCCAACGAATCCGCGCGTCCAGCGACCTGCTCGAAACCCTTCACTGCCTATGCTTCAAACATGCCGATGTGAAAGACATTCCCAACATCATTCATGCGCTTTATCTGCTGACTCAAGATGGCAGCGAGTTGCTGGAGGTTGTGCGGCAGCGGTTGCGTTAATTAGCCGTCCATAAAAAAACCGCCCTCGAAGGGTAATGCTGTTCACTTAAGAAAATGATGGACCTGTGGCGAGGGAGCTTGCTCCCGCTCGGCTGCGAAGCAGTCGTAAACCGGCGGGTGCGGTGTGTCTGATGCTGCGCGTTTGGCAGGTTTAGGGGCCGCTTCGCAGCCCAGCGGGAGCAAGCTCCCTCGCCACGGGTTTGTCGATGGCCTTAAGTGAACAGCATTACCCCCATTGAAGGGCGCGGCAAACCATACCGAGCGACCAAAAGAGCCCTTACCAGACGGTTCCGAGACTGTTGTGAGACTTTTCTTCTTTTTCCAATGGGCAACGATTTCGCCCTAGACTTTCACCCCGATAGACACGCCCCTTCAGCCCGGACATTTCACCATGCGCCTCAGCCCAGACTTCCCCGACGACCCAGCCATGCGCCAACTCATGGGACTGCTCCACGAAGAAATCGGCCTGCCCGAGCGCAAGACCATTCGCCTGGGCACGGCAATCAATTTCGATCTGGGCTGCGATGGCGCGGATGCTCGGCATCTGATGGAGGCATTGGAGGAGCGGTTCGCCATCGATCTCGTCGACTATGACGCTTACCGCTACTTCCAGCCGGAAGGCTTTGACGTGTTTCAAAAGCGCAGGGCCAAGGGCCGTGGCAATAAGATGCCGTTGACCATCGGCATGCTCTACAAGGCCATCAAGGCACAACGATGGGATACGCAGGAAGTGGAAAACGCCTAGCTGGTAAGACAGCGCCCACAAAAAAGCCGCCCTGAAGAGGGCGGCTTTTTCATCTGCTAACCGAGCCTTACAGCTGCGGACCAGCAGCCTTGATCGCGTCGCTGACGTCGAACTTCTTGAAGTTCTCGGTGAACAACCCGGCCAAGGCCTTGGCCGCTTCGTCGTAGGCAGCTTTGTCGGCCCAGGTGTTGCGTGGGTTCAACAGGCCAGTCTCGACGCCCGGAACAGCCAGCGGCACGTCCAGGTTGATGATGTCCAGGTGTTCGGTTTCAGCACCGATCAGCGCGCCGCTCTGGATCGCCGCGATCACCGCACGGGTGGTCGGGATGTTGAAGCGCTTGCCGACGCCATAGCCGCCACCGGTCCAGCCGGTGTTGACCAGGTAGACCTTGGAGCCGAAACCACGGATGCGCTTGATCAGCAGCTCAGCGTACTCGCCGGCCGGACGCGGGAAGAACGGGGCGCCGAAGCAGGTGGAGAAGGTCGATTTGATGCCACTGCCCGAACCCATTTCGGTCGAGCCCACCAGCGCGGTGTAGCCGGACAGGAAGTGGTAGGCGGCTTGCTCTTCGCTGAGGATCGACACAGGCGGCAGTACGCCGGTCAGGTCGCAGGTCAGGAAGATGACGGCGTTTGGCTCACCACCGAGGTTTTTCGGTGCGCGTTTTTCGATCAGCTCACGCGGGTAGGCGGCACGGCTGTTCTGGGTCAGGCTGTCGTCGGCGTAGTCGGCTTTCTTGGTGACTGGGTCCAGGACGACGTTTTCCAGCACGGCGCCGTGCTGGATGGCTTTCCAGATAACCGGCTCGTTCTTCTCGGACAGGTCGATGCACTTGGCGTAGCAACCGCCTTCGATGTTGAAGACCACGCCCACGCCCCAGCCGTGCTCGTCGTCGCCGATCAGGTAACGGCTTTCATCGGCAGACAGGGTGGTCTTGCCAGTGCCCGACAGACCGAAGAACAGGGTAACGTCGCCCTCTTCGCCCATGTTGGCAGCGCAGTGCATCGGCAGCACGTCGACCGCTGGCAGCAGGAAGTTCTGCACGGAGAACAGGGCTTTTTTCATCTCACCGGCGTAACGCATGCCGGCGATCAGCACTTTCTTGGCCGCGAAATTGATGATCACGGTACCGTCGGAGTTGGTGCCGTCGCGCTCAGGCTCGCAGACGAAGTTCGGCGCGTTGAGGATCTGCCACTCATCCTTGCCACCGGCGTTGTACTGCTCGGGGTTGATGAACAGGCAGCGACCGAACAGGTTGTGCCAGGCCGTCTCGGTGGTCATCTTGACCGGCAGGTAGTGCGCAGGATCGGAACCTACATGCACATGGGAGACAAAACGCTCGCGCTCGCCCAGGTAGGCTTCAACGCGGTTCCACAAGGCATCGAACTTGTCGGCCGGGAACTTGCGGTTGATCGGGCCCCAGGCGATGGCGTCCTGGGTGGTTGGCTCTTCCACGATGAAACGGTCGACTGGTGAGCGACCGGTACGATGACCGGTACGAACAACCAGCGCGCCAGTATCGGCAAGCTCGCCTTCACCGCGATTCAGGGCTTCTTTGACCAGATCATCGACACTCAGATCGGTGTACACGGCGTTATTGGCTTGCGTCATGAGATTCCCCGTCGGCCCATGGCCGAGTGCTCCAAACGTTTTGTAGTAGGAAGTCGCGCACTACTACCCGAAAAAAGTGGGCCGGATTATGCCAGAAAACCCCAAAAAGAGTAGGGCCCTCCCGTCAGTACGGCGTAAATCCGGCGTTTGCCAGGAGATTTACCTGCGCTGAACCGTTTTAGTGACGAGTATCTGACGGTGTGTCGACACCCGCACCGGCGAACAATTGCGCAATGTCCGCCGCGTCGAACAGGTAGCGCTCGTTGCAAAACTGGCAATCGATCTCGATGGCACCGCCATGCTCGATCACCAGTTGCTGCGCATCTTCCAGACCCAGACTGACCAGCGCATTGGCAGAACGTTCACGAGAGCAGCTGCATTGGAAGCGCAACGGTTGTCCGTCGAACAAGCGTACCTGCTCCTCGTGATAGAGGCGATGCAGCACGGTTTCGTTGTCCAGGCTCAACAGCTCATCGGCGCTCAGGGTGCTGGCCAGAGCGGTGACGTGCTGCCAACTGGCGTCGCGTTCTTCCGGGTCGCGCAGGCGATCGGCAGGCAGTTGTTGCAACAGCAAACCGCGGGCACGCCGTCCGTCTGCGTAGAGCCAGAAGCGGGTATTGGTCTGCTGGGACATGACGAAGTAGTTGGTGAAGCATTCAGCCAGGGTCACGCCATCGAGATCGACGATGCCCTGGTAGCGCTTGCCATGGGTAGGGTCCACCGTCAGGGCCAGCACGCCGTTGGGCATCATGTCGGCCAGGGTCGCGTCGGGCGCGATCTGCTCGGCGTGATAACGGGCCAGGCCGCGGATCTCGCGCTCGCTGGAGCACTCGATCATCAGCAGCGGGACCGGACCTTCGGAACGCGCCTGGAGAATCAGCAAGCCATCGAACTTCAAGGTGCCCACCAGCAACGCCGCAGCCGCCATCAGCTCGCCGAGCAGTTGTGCGACCGGCTCCGGATAGGGGTGCTTGGCGAGGACTTCGGCGTAGCTACGCTCCAACGCCACCAGCTCGCCACGGGCGTCGCTGTCATCGAAGATGAAACGTTGGGTGTAGTCGGTATCCGGTAAATCAGTCATAGGGTCTGGTATCTGAGGTGATGACAAATGATGGCGGGCATTTTATGGGCATTGCCGGTGGGTTCCAAGCAAGGCTTGGGTTTGCCTGACGGGAAGAGACCGATGACTCAATCCGAATTGTCATTGTGGCGAGGGAGCTTGCTCCCGCTCGGTTGCGCAGCGACCGTCAGATTTTGGGGCCGCTACGCAGCCCAGCGGGAGCAAGCTCCCTCGCCACGGGCCTTGCGCCAGCCTTTTTATTCGTTATTGCTGCCGTGAAACTTGAACAGGTCCCGGCGCTGCTTCTTGCTCGGCTTGCCATCGGTGCTGACCCCCAGGGCGCCGGCCTTGCGTTGCGCGGCGGCGGCTTCGCGCTTGGCGATGCTGGCTTCGGTCTCACGATACAGCGCCTGCGCTTCAGGTGCGCCGCGACGCACGATCGACAAAGCTTCGACCACCACGGTCTTTTTATCGAAGCCGGTGCGAATGACAAATTCATCGCCAACGCGTGGCTCCTTGCCCGGCTTGCAACGTTCTCCGCGGTGATGAACCTTGCCGCTCTCGATGGCGGTCTTGGCCAGGGCCCGCGTCTTGTAGAATCGCGCCGCCCACAACCATTTATCGAGACGGACCTTGTCGTCCTCTTCCTTTTTTTGTGCCACTGCCATTCCTCTTTTCTGCCAATAGTCGGAACTGTACTACCGTTTTTGTCGAGCGCACGAATCCGGGCCGACGGATAGAATGTCCGCCAAATCGCCTCCACATGCATGGCTTGGCTAGAAATCGGTTACAAGCACAAACAAGCGCGTAGATAACTGTCGCCATTTTGTGATTATTCTGCGTGAATACCGCGATTCGCGGAGTCCACGATCCGATGTACTGATCGCAGGTTTTTTTATTGAAGACTTTTGACCATTTGACCGTTGTCGGTCTGCGCGAGTGGGTGGCGCTCCCGGATCTGGGAGTCGTGGGCCTGCGGGCAAAAATCGACACCGGCGCCAGCACCTCCAGCCTGCATGCCACAGACATCGAGCCATTCGAGCGCGATGGCGAAAAGTGGGTGCGCTTCACTGCCCACCTCGGTACGGTCGTGCAATTGCGCCATCGCCGCTGCGAAGCCCCACTGGTGGCCCGCAAGACAATAAAAAGCTCCAACGGCCACGCTCAGGTCCGCTACGTGATCAGCACCACGTTGGCACTGGGTGATCGGATCTGGCGGGTCGAGTTCACCCTTGCCTGCCGCAAGTCCATGCGATACCGCCTGTTACTGGGTTCCAAAGCCTTGATCGACGGCCAATTGGTGGTCAATCCGGGTATCAAATACGTTCAAGACAAGCCGGCATTCCCGGTGTCCACTACCTCTGCCACAGGTGTTGCATGAAGATCGCTGTGCTGTCGCGTAATCCGCGTCTGTATTCCACTCGTCGTCTGGTTGAAGCCGGGACCGAACGAGGCCATGAAATGGTGGTGATCGACACCCTGCGCGCCTACATGAACATCGCCAGTCACAAGCCTCAGATCCACTACCGTGGCAAGCCGCTGGAAGGGTTCGACGCGGTGATCCCGCGCATCGGCGCATCGGTGACGTTCTATGGCTGCGCCGTGTTGCGCCAGTTCGAAATGATGGGGGTGTTTCCCCTCAACGAGTCGGTGGCCATCGCCCGCTCCCGGGACAAGCTGCGCTCGCTGCAACTGCTGTCACGGCGCGGGATCGGCCTGCCGGTCACCGGTTTTGCCCACTCCCCCGACGACATTCCCGACCTGATTGCGATGGTCAACGGCGCACCGCTGGTGATCAAGGTGCTGGAAGGCACCCAGGGCATCGGCGTGGTCTTGTGTGAAACCGCGACCGCGGCGGAGTCGGTGATCGAGGCGTTCATGGGCCTGAAGCAGAACATCATGGTCCAGGAATACATCAAGGAAGCCGGTGGCGCAGACATTCGCTGCTTCGTCGTCGGCGATAAAGTGATTGCCTCGATGAAACGCCAGGCCAAACCCGGAGAGTTCCGCTCCAACCTGCATCGCGGCGGCAGTGCCAGCCTGATCAAGATTACCCCGGAAGAACGCATGACCGCCCTGCGGGCCGCGAAAGTCATGGGCCTGGCCGTGGCCGGCGTGGATATCCTGCGCTCCAATCACGGGCCGCTGGTGATGGAGGTCAACTCCTCGCCAGGCCTGGAAGGAATCGAGACCACTACAAGCAAGAACGTGGCTGGGATCATCATCGAACACCTGGAAAAGAATGGCGGGCCGAACATGACCCGGACCAAAGGAAAGGGTTAGAAGAGCAGCTTCAAGCTTCAAGCTTTAAGCCAAGCCGGTTCAACTTGCAGCTTGAAGCTCGCGGCTTGCAGCTGCCCCTATACCGCATCCCTTGGCAGCATCAGCCCCAACGGCAACCGCACCCGCGCTTCCAGCCCACCACCGGCGCGATTGCGCAGTTCGACGTTGCCGCCGTGCATCGAGGCGATGCGCTTGACGATGGCCAAGCCCAGCCCAGTACCCTTCCCGCCCCGGGCGCGATCGCCGCGAGTGAACGGGTTGAAAATGGCTTCCAGCTCAGAGGGATCGATGCCGGCGCCTCGGTCCATGACGCTCAGCACCACGTAAGGCGCGCTGGTGTCACCGGAGACATAGGCCGCGACTTCGACGCCGGTGCCAGCGTGGTTCAGCGCATTGCCAATCAGGTTGTTCAACAAGCGCTTCATCGACACCCGGCGCAGGGGGAAGGGCTGGATCGGCTCCAGGCGCAGGTGCACTTTTTCGTCATTCTGGTTATAGGGCGCAGCCACCTCCCGCACCAATTCACTGAGGTCCACCTCTTCCACAGACTCGTCACGACCGTCGCGAATGAACGCCAGGAACTGGTCGAGAATCGCGTCCATGTCCTCGATGTCGCGGACCATCTCGTCAGTCAAGTCGGTGTGCTCGCCCATCAACTCCAGCGACAACCGCAGCCGGGTCAGCGGCGTACGCAAGTCATGGGAGACACCCGCGAGCATCAACTCACGCTCGCGCCCGGCCTGTTCGACATCCTCGGCCATCTGGTTGAAGGCACGGTAGACCTCGGTCATCTCGCTGGGCGTATCGCTGATGGGCAGCCGCACGCTACGCCCCTGGCCTAGTTGGCGGGCGGCGTAGACCAGGCGTTTCAAGGGTTGGTTGAGCTGGCTGACGAAGATCCACGCCGATGCCGTGGACAGCAGGCCGATGGCCAGGAACCAGCCGAGCACGTTCCAGATTTTCTGACCGCGCAGCGGATGCGGGTACAACGGCACTTTCAGCCAGCCATCCCCCAGGCTCGGGGCCCGCACCCATAGCGCTGGCGGCGAATGCATGCGCAAGCGCACCTCGGTATCGGCGCCCAGTTCGGCCTGCATCTGGCGTTGATAGATCTCGCTGTAGGGCCAGTGCTGCTCGCCCTCCGGCACGCCGGCACCGACGACGCGGATCAGGGTCGCGGCTTCGGCGATTTTCGCTCGATTGGTTTCGTCGGCAGCCCAATAGGCCCGCAAGGTCAAGGCAACGCCGTGGCTGTACTGCCGGTCCACGAGCACGTCTTCGTTCATCAGCAGGTACACCAGCGTCAGTGCCTTGGAGAAGAGCACGACGATCAGCACCAGCCAGAGGGTGCGGGAGAAGAAACTCTGGGGGAACCAAACGGGGGTTTTCATGAATAACCGCTACACACTTGCAGGAGCGAGCGATGCTCGCACAATGACAGACCGCGAGTCGCCTGGAAGAAGACATTTCAACCGGCCAGGCCACCCGCTCCTACAAATCGCCGATCACTTGCTGGCGGCGCCATCCGGTACGAACACGTAACCCACGCCCCAGACGGTCTGGATGTACCGCGGCTTGGAAGGATCGGGTTCGATCATCCGGCGCAGACGGGAAATCTGCACGTCAATGGAGCGCTCCAGCGCATCCCATTCACGACCACGGGCCAGGTTCATCAGCTTGTCGCGGGTCAGCGGCTGGCGGGCGTTCATCACCAGGGCCTTGAGCACGGCGAACTCGCCCGTGGTGAGCATGTGGACCTCATCGCCGCGCTTGAGCTCACGGGTGGCCAGGGACAGTTCGTAGTCGCCGAAGGTCACGCTTTCGTCTTCGCTGCCCGGCGCGCCAGGCACCGGCGCCGACTGGCGACGCAGCACCGCCTTGACGCGGGCCATCAGCTCGTCGGGGTTGAACGGCTTGGCCAGGTAATCGTCGGCGCCCAGTTCAAGGCCCTTGATACGACTAAGCTCGTCGCCCTTGGCGGTGAGCATGATGATCGGGATCTGGTTGTTGGCGCCGCGCAAGCGGCGGCAGGCGGTCAGGCCGTCTTCACCGGGCAGCATCAGGTCGAGCACCACCAGGTTGAACACTTCACGGGCCAGCAACCGATCCATTTGCTCGGTATTCGGTACGGTGCGGGCGCGGTAGCCCTTGCTGACGAAAAAGCGTTCCAGCAAGCTGCTCAGCCCCGGATCGTCGTCAACAATAAGAATTTTTTCGCCTTCAGCAGTTTGTGCAGTGCTGCTCATAGGAAGCTCCTTTGATCTCGGCGCGCATTATGGCCTAGCTGCCGTTATACGCACCGTGTGCATTGTTAGCAGATTTTTCCTCTATCACCACAAATCCGGGTATCAAGCCTACAGACCATGTCCCCCCCTCAGGACAGAACGCTGGTTATAATGCGCGGCCTTTTGTGCCAGGGAATGTCGGATCGTGACCCGGCGTGCCATTTTTTCAGCCTTGGCAAGGCAACTTTTTGAATTTCGCGGGTCAACAGGCAGCCTTTTGACCCAGGCAGCGGCGCATGCCAGGCCGCTCAACCAGTCTCGCCGAGCCCTGCTTCTGCGGTGGCGAGCCTGATTTCACAATTTGTCAGGTGGTTTTATGGACAGCATCAACAGCCGCATCGCCGAGGAACTCGGTGTACGCCCACAACAGGTCGAAGCGGCCGTCGCGCTACTCGATGAAGGCTCCACGGTGCCTTTCATCGCCCGTTACCGGAAAGAAGTGACCGGCAGCCTCGATGACACCCAATTGCGGCATCTGGAAGAACGCCTGCGCTACCTGCGAGAACTCGACGAACGGCGCATCAGTATCCTGGCCAGCATCCAGGAGCAGGGCAAGCTGACCCCGCAACTCGAGCGCGACATCAAGCTGGCCGACACCAAGACTCGTCTCGAAGACTTGTACCTGCCCTACAAGCAAAAGCGCCGCACCAAGGGCCAGATCGCCCTGGAAGCCGGCCTCGGCGAGCTGGCCGACGGCCTGTTCAACGACCCGACCCTGGCCCCGGAAACCGAAGCCGCGCGCTTCGTCGATGCCGAAAAAGGCGTGGCGGACGTGAAAGCGGCGCTGGAAGGCGCCAAGTACATTCTCATGGAGCGTTTCGCCGAAGACGCCAACCTGTTGGAAAAACTACGTAACTACCTCAAGCAGGAAGCCACCCTCAGCGCCCGGGTGATCGCCGGCAAGGAAGAGGAAGGCGCGAAGTTCCGCGACTACTTCGAACACGACGAACCGCTCAAGAGCATGCCGTCCCACCGCGCCCTGGCGATTTTCCGGGGTCGCAACGAAGGCATCCTCAGCTCCGCACTGAAGGTCGGCGATGAACTGCCAGGCACCATGCACCCGTGCGAAGGCATGATCGGCCAGCAATTCGGCATCCAGAACCAGAACCGCGCCGCCGACAAATGGCTGGCCGAAGTGGTGCGCTGGACTTGGAAGGTCAAGCTCTACACCCACCTGGAAACCGACCTGCTGGGCGAGTTGCGCGATAACGCCGAGACCGAGGCGATCAACGTGTTCGCCCACAACCTGCATGACCTGCTGCTGGCCGCACCGGCCGGCCCCCGCGCCACCCTGGGCCTGGACCCGGGCCTGCGCACCGGCTGCAAGGTCGCAGTGGTGGACTCCACCGGCAAGCTGCTGGACCACGCCACGGTCTACCCGCACGTGCCGCACAACAAATGGGACCAGACCCTCGCCGTGCTCGCCGCCCTGTGTGCCAAGCATTCGGTGGACCTGATCGCCATCGGCAACGGCACCGCCAGCCGCGAGACCGACAAGCTGGCCGCCGAGCTGATCAAGAAATACCCGGCCATGAAAATGACCAAGGTGATGGTTTCCGAAGCAGGCGCTTCGGTTTATTCGGCGTCGGAACTGGCCTCCAAGGAGTTCCCGGACCTGGACGTATCGATCCGTGGCGCGGTGTCCATCGCCCGTCGCCTGCAAGACCCATTGGCGGAGTTGGTGAAGATCGACCCGAAATCCATCGGTGTCGGCCAGTACCAACACGACGTTTCCCAACTGAAACTGGCGCGCGGCCTGGACGCCGTGGTGGAAGATTGCGTGAACGCCGTGGGCGTGGACGTGAACACCGCTTCGGTGGCGCTGCTGGCGCGGATCTCCGGCCTGAACGCCACGCTGGCGCAGAACATCGTCACCCACCGTGACGAACACGGCGCGTTCAAGACCCGCGCCGCGTTGAAGAAAGTGCCGCGCCTGGGTGAAAAGACCTTCGAACAGGCCGCCGGCTTCCTGCGGGTGATGAACGGCGATAACCCGCTGGACTCCTCCGCTGTCCACCCTGAAGCCTACCCGCTGGTACAACGCATCGCCGCCCAGACCGACCGCGACATCCGTTCGCTGATCGGCGACGCCGCGTTCCTCAAGCGCCTGGACCCGAAGAAATTCACCGACGAAACCTTCGGCCTGCCCACTGTCACCGACATCCTCCAGGAACTGGAAAAACCGGGCCGCGACCCGCGCCCCGAGTTCAAGACCGCCGAGTTCCAGGACGGCGTCGAAGACCTCAAGGACCTGCAACCGGGCATGATCCTCGAAGGCGTGGTAACCAACGTCACCAACTTCGGCGCCTTCGTCGACATCGGCGTGCACCAGGACGGCCTGGTACACATCTCGGCGTTGTCCGAGAAGTTCATCAAGGACCCGCGCGAAGCGGTCAAGGCCGGTGATGTGGTGAAAGTGAAGGTCATGGAAGTCGACATCCCGCGCAAACGCGTTGGCCTGTCGATGCGCATGAGCGACACGCCGGGCGAGAAAGTCGACGGTGCCCGTGGTGCGCGTCCTGGCTCGACACCACGCCAGACGCAAAACACCGCGCCGCGCAAGGAAAGCGCCACCGCAGCACCGACGAACAACGCCATGGCTTCGTTGTTCGCCAACGCCAAGCAGTTGAAGAAACGCTGATGGACGTGCCAGCCGGGTTGGTGGAGAGCGCTTTTTTCAAGCTGCTCGGCTGCCGTCTGCACAGCCTTGGGGACGGGGTGGCGCAAGTCGCCCTGAGCCTTGAGCCGCCGCTGCGCAATCGCGGCGGCAAGCTGCACGGCGGCGCGCTGTTCAGCCTGGTGGACATCGCCATGGGGCTGGCCTGCTCCAGTGTCCACGGCTTTGACCAGCAGAGCGCGACCATCGAATGCAAGATCAACTACATCCGCGCCGTGTCCGACGGCGACGTGTTGTGCACCGCCCGGGTCATCCACCCCGGCCGGCGCACGCTGGTGGTCGAAGCCGAGGTGATGCAAGGCGACAAACTGGTCGCAAAAGCGCAAGGCACGTTCGCTGTCCTATAGCTCCCGGTCATCGATTTGAGTTAATTTCGACGCCACGAAATGCGGTGTCGGGCTTTCCTGTGGGAGCGAGCTTGCTCGCGATAGCACAGGGTCAGTCAAGATCAACGTTGCTGATCCACCGCCATCGCGAGCAAGCTCGCTCCCACAGTGGGGTTGCGGTGGCTAGCTTTTGGCACGAAAACCAGGCGAAAACGCCAGTTTCAACTTCCCCCTTGTAGACCGTCTTGCCCACCCCCATATTGGGGCGACTGACGCGTGAAGGAATTCAACTTGAGCGACCTTTTAAACCGCCGCCTGGCCCTGCTCGGCGAGCGCGCCAACCTCTCCCTGCTCGAACAGTGCCTGCACGGAATCGAGCGCGAATGCCTGCGCGTCACTGGCGATGGGCATTTGGCGCAGACCCCGCATCCCAAGGCCCTGGGCTCGGCGTTGACCAACGAACAGATCACTACCGACTATTCCGAGTCGCTGCTGGAGTTCATCACGCCAGCCCTGACCAAACCCGCCGATACCCTGCGCAGCCTCGACAAGATCCATCGGTTTGCCTACAGCAAACTCGACGACGAGTACCTATGGAGCCCTTCGATGCCGTGCCCACTGCCGGCGGAAGAGGACATCCCGATCGCGTATTACGGCACCTCGAACATCGGTCGTCTCAAGTACGTCTATCGCAAGGGCCTGGCCCTGCGCTACGGCAAGACCATGCAATGCATTGCCGGGATCCACTACAACTTTTCTCTGCCTGAGAAGCTCTGGCCCCTGCTCCGGCAGGCCGAAGGCGTCGAGGCCAGCGACCGTGATTTCCAGTCGTCGGCCTACATCGCGCTGATCCGCAATTTCCGCCGCTACAGCTGGTTGCTGATGTACCTGTTCGGTGCCTCGCCGGCCCTGGACGCCGGTTTCCTGCGGGGTCGCCCGCACCAGTTGGAGCAACTGGACCCGGACACCCTGTACCTGCCCTACGCTACCAGCCTGCGCATGAGCGACCTGGGTTACCAGAGCAACGCCCAGGCCGGCCTCACGCCTTGCTACAACGACCTGGCCAGCTACACCGACAGCCTGCGCAAAGCGGTGGCGACGCCTTATGCGCCGTACGTCGAAGTCGGCACTCACCAGAACGGCGAGTGGGTGCAGCTCAATACCAACATCCTGCAGATCGAAAACGAGTACTACTCCAACATCCGCCCCAAACGCGTGACCTACACCGGCGAGCGGCCGATCCAGGCCTTGATGGCCCGGGGTATCCAGTACGTCGAAGTGCGTTGCCTGGACATCAACCCGTTCCTGCCGATGGGCATCGACCTCACCGAGTCGCGATTCCTCGATGCGTTCCTGCTGTATTGCGGCCTCAATGACAGCCCGCAGTTGGAAAACAACGAATGCGGCAACGCCACGAGCAACTTCCTGACCGTGGTCAAGGAAGGCCGCAAGCCTGGCCTGCAATTGCAGCGTCAGGGTCAAGCGGTGGACATGCAGGCCTGGGCCGTCGAATTGCTGGAAAAAATCGCACCGTTGGCCGCGCTGCTCGACCAGAGCCAAGGTGGCGATGCCCACCGCCAGGCGCTGGACGCACAACTGGCGAAAGTCCGCGACCCGTCCCTGACGCCCTCCGCCCAGGTGCTGGCCGCCATGGCCGAACATCAGGAAAGCTTTGCCCAGTTCTCGCTGCGCCAAAGCAAGGCCCACGCCGAGTTCTTCCGCGCCGAGCCGTTGCCCGCCCAGGAGCAGGCGGCCTTCGAAGACGCCGCGCGCGAGTCGCTGGTCCAGCAAGCTGAGCTGGAACAGAACGAGGTCGGCGATTTCGATGTGTTCGTGGGTTCGTATCAGGCGAGCATTTTGGCGATCAGTAACTGATCATCCTTCTTTGACGGGGATGCTCTTGTGGCGAGGGAGCTTGCTCCCGCTCGGCTGCGCAGCAGTCGTAAAAATGGGGCCTGCTGCGCAGCCCAGCGGGAGCAAGCTCCCTCGCCACGGGGGGCTTAGCCATCTTCAATAGATTTTTTCGAAAATAAGCTCATTCGAAAAAGTTATTTATTTTACAATTCTTAGATCATTTAGTCTCCTTCAACGCCGAACATCCGGCGGCCTGTTGAGGAGCTTTCCCATGTCTTTGCGTTTCCCCCTTCGCCTTCTCGCGGCCGCCTCCCTGGCCGTCACCAGCTTTTTTGTCCAGGCAGCCGACCTGACCGTCGCCTACCAGACCACCGTCGACCCGGCCAAGGTCGCCCAGGCCGATGGCGCCTATGAAAAAGCCACCCAAGCCAAGATCGACTGGCGCAAGTTCGATAACGGCGCCGATGTCATCACCGCCATCGCCTCGGGCGACGTGCAGATCGGCTACCTCGGTTCCAGCCCGTTGACGGCGGCCATCACCCGCAAGGTCCCGGTGGAAACCTTCCTCATCGCCACCCAGATCGGTGCCGCCGAAGCCTTGGTGGTTCGTGACGGTTCGGGCATCAATTCCCCACAAGACCTGATCGGCAAGAAAATCGCCGTGCCATTCGTGTCCACCGGGCACTACAGCCTGCTCGCCGCGTTGAAGCACTGGAACATCGACCCGTCGAAAGTCACCGTACTCAACCTGGCGCCACCGGCCATCATCGCCGCCTGGAAGCGCGGTGACATCGACGCCACCTACGTCTGGGACCCGGCCCTGGGCGTAGCCAAGGAAAACGGCAAGGTCCTGATCACCTCGGCGGAGCTGGCCAAGTTCGGCGCCCCGACCTTCGACGCCTGGATTGTGCGCAAGGACTTCGCCCAGAAGCACCCTGAAATTGTCACAGCCTTCGCCAAAGTGACCCTGGATGCCTACGCCCAATACCGCAAGGACCCACAAGCCTGGCTGGCCGATGCATCCAATGTCGACAAACTGGTGAAGCTCTCCGGCGCCAAGGCCAGCGATATCCCGCTGTTGCTGCAAGGCAACGTCTTTCCCCTGGCGGCCGATCAGGTCGTGAGCCTCGGCGCACCGACCACCCAAGCCATCACCGACACCGCAGCGTTCCTCAAGGAGCAAGGCAAGGTCGACGCCGTGCTGCCGGACTACGCGCCTTACGTCAGTGCCAAATACATTGCTCGTTGAGCGAAAAAAAGGAGACACGCAATGGCCTTGCTCCAGCTGGAGCGCATCAGCGCACAGTACCCCGGCGCGGCGGAACCTGTGCTGGCGGATATTTCACTGACCCTGGGGCCCCAGCAATTGCTGGTTGCCCTCGGTCCGTCGGGCAGTGGCAAGACATCGCTGTTGAACCTGATTGCCGGGTTCGTCGAGCCCAGCGCCGGGCAGATCACTCTCGACGGCAGGCCGGTCAAGGGCCCGGGCGCCGAACGCGGCGTGGTGTTCCAGGACGATGCGCTGCTGCCGTGGCAGGACGTGCTGGCAAACGTTGGGTTCGGCCTGGAACTGGCCGGCATCCCCAAGGAAAAACGCGAGGCTCGCGCCCGGGAAATGCTTGCCCTGGTGGACCTGGCCGGTTTCGAGCACCGCCGTATCTGGCAGCTCTCCGGCGGCCAGAAGCAACGCGTCGGCCTGGCCCGGGCATTGGCGGCCGACCCTCGCGTGCTGCTGATGGACGAACCGTTCGGCGCGCTGGACGCCTTCACCCGCGAGCAGATGCAGGAACTATTGCTGCAAGTCTGGCAGCGCACCGCCAAACCGGTATTCCTGATTACCCATGACATTGAAGAAGCGGTCTTCCTCGCCACCGACTTGATTTTGCTGGCGCCCAATCCGGGGCAGATCGTCGAGCGTCTAAGCCTGGATTTCGGCCAGCGCTACGGCGCCGGGGAATCGGCGCGGTCGATCAAGTCCGACCCGCGCTTTATCGAAACCCGCGAGCATGTGCTTGCCAAGGTGTTCTCCCAACGCAGCGCCACTCGGCCACAGGAGCGCGCATGAGCAGCTACGAAATCCCCGCCGTCGTCAGTGAAACGACGAGCAAGCGCCCGGCCGAGGGCTTAAGGCCCAGCCTGAGTACGCGCTGGATCAGCGGCTTGACCCTGATCGCACTGCTGGCGGTCTGGTGGGCCGTCACCGCCAGCGGCCTGATTGAACCGCTGTTCCTGCCCTCGCCGTCTGCCGTGCTGCAAAAAGGTTGGCTGCTGGCGACCAGCGGCTACATGGACTCGACCCTCTGGCAGCACCTGGCCGCCAGCCTTGAACGCATCGGCCTGGGCCTGTTGTTCGCCGTGCTGACGGCAGTGCCGGTGGGCATCGCCATTGGCGCCAACCGCATCGCTCGCGGCGTGCTCGACCCGTTGATCGAGTTCTACCGGCCAATTCCGCCGTTGGCGTACTTGCCGTTGATCGTGATCTGGTGCGGCATCGGCGAGTTGTCGAAGGTCCTGCTGATCTACCTGGCGATCTTCGCCCCGATTGCCATCGCCACCGCCACCGGTGTGCGCACTGTCGACCGGGCCAAGCTACGCGCTGCGCAATCGTTGGGCGCCACCCGGGCCCAGTTGATTCGCCACGTGATCGTGCCCAGTGCCTTGCCGGACATCCTCACCGGCATTCGCATTGGCCTGGGCGTGGGTTGGTCGACGCTGGTGGCCGCCGAACTGATCGCCGCCACCAGCGGCCTGGGGTTCATGGTGCAGTCAGCGGCGCAGTTCCTGGTTACCGACGTGGTGGTGCTGGGAATCCTGGTGATCGCACTGATCGCTTTCGCCATGGAAATGGGCCTGCGCGCCCTGCAACGCAAACTGGTGCCGTGGCACGGCCAGGCCCATTGATACCCAATGACCACGCCGACCCTTCGGCGCCCAGACCGAGAACATTGCGATGAACCGCCCAACCATTACGCCATTGAGCACTGCCCTCGGCGCTCAGATCAGTGGGATCGATATCAGCCAGCCGCTGAGCCAGGAACATCGCACGACCATTGAGCAGGTCCTGCTCACGCATCAGGTGTTGTTCTTTCGCGACCAACCGATCGACCCAACGCAACAAGCGCGTTTCGCCGCGTATTTTGGCGACCTGCACATTCACCCGATCTACCCCAACGTACCGGAGCAGCCCGAAGTATTGGTGCTCGACACCGCCGTCACCGATGTGCGCGACAACGCCGTGTGGCACACCGACGTGACCTTTCTCCCGACGCCGGCCATGGGCGCGGTGCTCAGCGCCAAACTGCTGCCGGCATTTGGCGGCGATACGTTGTGGGCCAGTGGCATCGCGGCTTACGAAGCCTTGTCGGCGCCATTGAAGCGCTTGCTGGAAGGCCTGACAGCGACCCACGATTTCACCCGGTCCTTTCCATTGGAACGGTTTGGCAACACCGCCGAAGACCTGGCGCGCTGGGAAGAGGCACGGCGAAAAAACCCACCGCTGTCCCATCCGGTGATCCGCACTCATCCGGTGAGCGGGCGACGGTCGCTGTTCGTCAATGAAGGCTTCACGACACGGATCAACGAGCTGTCGGAAACCGAAAGCGAGGTGATCCTGAAACTGCTCTTCGCCCACGCCACCCGCCCGGAGTTCACCCTGCGCTGGCGCTGGCAGGTCAACGACGTGGCGTTCTGGGACAACCGCGTCACCCAACACTTTGCCGTGGATGACTACCGCCCCGCCCGCCGAGTGATGCACCGGGCGACGGTGTTGGGGGATGTGCCGTTTTTTCGCTGAACGCACCACTTACCTGTGGCGAGGGAGCTTGCTCCCGCTGGGCTGCGTAGCAGCCCCAATCCATTCAACACGGCGCATCAGGAAAAAACAGTGGGCGAGGTTTTTGCGACTGCTGCGCAGTCGAGCGGGAGCAAGCTCCCTCGCCACAGGGGTTTGTGTTATTCCGCCGACGAAGGCTTTTCCCAAAGATTGATTCCGCCTTCCTGGGCAAACCGATCGATCTCGGCCAGTTCTTCAGCGCTGAAGTTCAGGTTCTGCAAGGCTCCGACGTTCTCGACGATCTGCTCCGGCCGGCTGGCGCCGATCAGGGCGGAAGTGACCCGGGGATCGCGCAGGGTCCAGGCCAGGGCCATTTGTGCCAGGCTCTGGCCGCGCCGCTGGGCGATCTCATTGAGGGCGCGTACATGGGCGATGTTTTCCTCCGACAGGTGCGAAGCCTGCAAAGAGCCGCCGCCCGGACGGTTCACCCGCGCATCGGCCGGAACGCCCTTGAGGTACTTGTCGGTCAACAGGCCCTGGGCCAGTGGCGTAAAAGCGATCACACCGGTACCCAGTTCGTCGGTGGCGTCCAGCAGGTCTCTCTCCACCCAGCGGTTGAGCAGGTTGTAGGCCGGCTGGTGGATCAGCAGCGGGACTTTCCACTCTTTGAGCAACGCCGCCATTTCCCGGGTCTTCACCCCGGAATACGAGGAAATGCCAATGTACAACGCCTTGCCCTGCTGTACGGCAGTGGCCAATGCGCTGGCGGTTTCTTCCAGTGGGGTGTCGGGGTCGAAACGGTGGGAATAGAAGATGTCCACATAGTCGAGCCCCAGGCGTTGCAGGCTCTGGTCGAGGCTGGCGAGCACGTATTTGCGCGAGCCACCGCCCTGACCGTATGGGCCCGGCCACATGTCCCAACCGGCCTTGCTGGAGATGATCAACTCATCGCGGTACTGCTTGAAATCTTCGCGCAGCAACCGGCCGAAATTGATCTCGGCGCTGCCGTAGGGCGGGCCGTAGTTGTTGGCCAGGTCGAAGTGGTTGATGCCCAGGTCGAATGCCGTGCGCAGCAAGGCGCGCTGGGTATCGATGGGCGTGCTGTCGCCAAAGTTGTGCCACAACCCCAGCGACAACGCCGGCAGCACCAGCCCGCTGCGACCGACGCGGCGGTAAGGAATGGACTCGTAGCGGTTTTGCGCAGCGGTGTAGGTCATCGAAAAGGCTCTCTGTTCGGACGGCGGGTGACAGACGCTAACATTTCACAGACGCCTCGGTCAGGCTGAAAGTTCGCGCAAGGCCGCCGCCGCCAGAAAACCCGAACGCGAGCTATAACGCTGGTCCCGTCGCACGGTTTGGTCGATGCGCTCAAGCAATTGCTCGGGCAGCGTGGCGTTGAACCGCACTGACTTTCCGAAATAGGGCGTGACATCAAACTCAACCACCCCCCATATCCCCCCGGCGTATTGCGGATCGTCGAGATGATCGTCGATTTCATGGATCTGCGGCAGCGGTTCGCCGTCGGCTATCAAGCCTTCATAGTGCAACGAGAGCGCCTCTTTCACATTTTCGAATGCCTGGCTCACAGTACTTCCTGCGGAGAAACAACCCGGTACATCCGGGACCGTCACTCCGTAGTCGGAATCGGCATCCTTGTGCAGAACGACCGGAAATTTCATGTGGACGAATCCTTCCTTCAGATCCGGCAACCGCAGCAACCGGTCTGATAACAATGCATCCCCATCGGGGATTTCGTAATCGGTCATGGGCTTCATTTCAGGCCCGCCTGCTTCAATATGCTATTGATCGTGCCTCTGGGCAGATCGGCGTCAGGGGGCTTGATCGTCACCCTCCCAGCCTTGATGGAATGCTTGTACGGATGATGGCTACCCTTGACTGCCACCCGATACCAACCGTCCTCTTCGATCTTCCTGATCATTTCCCGACTTCGCATCACCTTTGCCTTATTCGACACCTCTGCCGGAAAACTCTAGCTGCGAAAAAGACCCCATATACACACAATACACACCCCAGAAAATATTAGTTCAACTCTCCAACCCATGCACCGCCCTCACCACTCGGTCATCGCGCCTGCGCAAACACCTCCGCCACCCAATCCACGAACACGCGAACCCGTGGCGACATGTGTCGGTTGTGGGGATAGAGCACCGACACCGGCATGGAGGGCGGCGGGTTGGCGGTGAGGACTTCCTGGATCAGCCCCTGCCGGATCGGTTCTTCCATTCGGTAATGCGGACATTGGATCAAGCCCATGCCGGCGATGGCCGAGGCGGCGTAGATTTCGGCACCGGACACCGACAACGTCCCCCCGATCGCTACCTCCTTGAGTTCGCCATCGACCATGAACTCAAACGGATAGAGTTTGGCGGTGGTCCGCGAGACGTAATTCACCGCCCGGTGATGTTTCAGGTCATCGAGGCTCTTCGGCTCGCCGTACTGGCGCAGGTAACCGGGGCTGGCACAGGTGATCTGCCGGAGATTGGCGACACGTCGGCCGATCAATGACGAATCCGCCAGCGTACCGGAGCGCAGCACGCAATCGACGCCCTCGGCAATCAGGTCGACGAAACGATCCGCCTCGCTGATGAACAGTTCTATTTCAGGGTAGCGAGCCATGAACTGTGGTAACGCCGGAATCACGAAGTACCGGGCCTGGGTGCCATGCAAGTCCACCCTCAGCTTGCCTTTGGGCGCCACACCGCGAAACGCCAGTTCGGCCTCTTCAAGTTCAGCCAGCAATTGCACGCAGCGCGGGTAGTAGGCTTCGCCGTCGAGGGTCGGGCGCACCTTGCGGGTGCTGCGCTCCAACAAACGAACACCCAGCCAGGCTTCGAATTGATTGAGCGTATGGGTCAGCGTGGCCCGGGGCATATTCAAGTCTTCAGCGGCCAGGGTAAAGCTGCTGCGCTCGTATATGCGGACAAACACTCTCATCGCCTTGACCTGGTCCATCTGAATCCTGCCCGCCGATTGTTGGAAGATATTGAATAGTCAAGGCAACTCTCGTGTATTTATCGCCAAGAGTAAACATGTGAATCTGGCTCCAACGAATCACAACGCCTCAACAGCAAAGGAACCCTTCACATGACTGTTCAAAATTCGAAAGTGGCCATCGTGACCGGCGCCTCTCGCGGCATCGGAGCAGAGATTGCCAAGCAACTGGCCAGCGAAGGTTTCGCCGTCGCCATCAACTACGCCAACAGCGCCACCGAAGCCTCGAAACTGGTGGTGCAATTGCGTCAGGCTGGCCATCAGGCCATAGCGATCAAGGCGGACGTGTCGTCTGCCGCCGATGTCCGGCGGATGTTCGATGAAACCGAAGCGCAGCTGGGCAAGGTCGATGTGTTGATCAACAACGCCGGCATTCTCCAGGTGATGCCCCTGGCGCAGCACAGCGACGAGCTGTTCGAGCAGACGTTCGCCATCAACACCCGTGGCACCTTCAACACCCTGCGCGAGGCCGCGACCCGTTTGAATGACGGTGGCCGGATCGTAAATTTTTCCAGCAGCACCGTGGGCCTGAACCTGCCCGGCTACTCGGTGTACATCGCCAGCAAGGCCGCAGTGGAATCCCTGACCCAGGTGTTCGCCAAGGAACTGCGCGGTCGGCAGATCACGGTCAATGCCGTGGCCCCCGGCCCGGTCGCGACCGAACTGTTCATGCACGGCAAGAGTGAGGAACAGGTGCAGCACTACGCCAAGATGCCGCCCCTGGAACGCCTCGGCCAGCCGCACGACATCGCCCGCATCATCGCCTTCCTGGTGGGCCCGGACGCCGGGTGGGTGAACGGGCAGATCCTGCGGGCCAACGGCGGGCTGGTCTGAGGCTCAGGCCGATCAGCGCACCAGGTGCAGGAACTGCAGGTGCCGCTCGTACTGGTCGAGGATGTCGTTGATGACTTGCTCCTTGGTGTAGCCCACCAGGTCGTAATCCTGGCTGCCTTCGCTCAAGTGCACTTCGGCACGGTAGTAACGACGGTTGTTGAGTTCCTTGGAGCCCATGCCGCCGCGGGCGAAGGACGGCGTGAAGTAGCCGCGCATCTGCACCTGGTAGATGAACGGATGCTGCTCGCCGTGGCCGATCTCCAGGCTGACGTTGTCATTGGCCGGATCGGGCTGGGTCACCACCGTCAGGCCCTTTTCGACGAACACTGCGGTCACTTCTTCAATGGCCGGGCGCACCGTGGTGTCGAGGAAGCGGTACACCTCATCACGGGACGGAAAATGCACCGCCTGGCTCAAGCGTTGGCGCCAGCCGCCCGTGCCCCGGCGTGAACCGGACACCGGCGCCAGGGAGTGCAATTGCGCGATCTGCTTCTGGGACTCCAGGTAGAACGCCTTGTGCAGGCCCCACATCATCAGCAGCAGAATCAACGAGAACGGCAAGGACGTCAGCACCACCGCCGATTTCAAGGCATCGATGCTGCCGGAGAACAGCAACGCGCTGGTCACCAGGGCAGTCATTGCGCCCCAGAACACCCGCAGCCACTTCGGCCCGTCCTCGTCGGGGTTGCCGCCCTTGGCCGACAACGTCGACAGCACCACGGTGCCGGAGTCAGCGGACGTGACGAAGAACACGAAGCTGATGAACACAGTGACCGCGATGACGGTCTTGCTCCAGGGATAGGTTTCCAGCAGCAGGTAAAGGCTCATCGATGGGTTTTCCAGGGCGGACATGCCCAGGGCACTCATGCCATGGTTCAGCACCTGGTCGATGGCGCTGTTGCCGAAGATCGACATCCACGCCAGGGTAAAACCCAGGGGAATCAGCAGCACACCAAACACGAACTCACGAATGGTGCGCCCACGGGAAATCCGTGCGATGAACAGCCCCACGAACGGCGACCACGCGATCCACCAGGCCCAATAGAACACCGTCCAGCCGCCCAGCCAGTCGCTGGGTTTGTCATAGGCGTACAGGTCGAAACTTTTCATCGGCAAGGCGCCGAGGTAATCGCCGATGTTCTGGATCAGCGTGTTGAGCAAATGCTGGGTGGGCCCGGCGAACAGCACGAACAACAACAAGGCGCAGGCCAGCAGCATGTTGATGTCGGACATGACCCGCACGCCTTTGTCGACACCGGCCACGGCGACGATGATCGCTGCGCCCATCATCAGCACGATCAGGCCGACCTGGATCCACTGGGTGTGGGCGATGCCGAACAGGTAATCGAGCCCGGAGTTGAGGTGCAACACACCAAAACCCATGTCCGCGCCGAGGCCAAACACGGTCGCGATGATGCCAAAGCCGTCCACCGCATAGCCGATGGGGCCGTTGATGCGCTTGCCAATCAGCGGGTACAACGCCGAGCGCAGGGCCAGCGGCAAATTGTGCCGGTAGGCGAAATACGCCAGGGCCATGCCGACGAACGCGAAAACGCCCCAGCCGTGCAGGCCCCAGTGCAAGAACAGGATCTGCATGGCCTGGCGCGCCGCCTCGGCGGTACCACCAGCCTCGCCCTGGGGCGGCTGCACCATGTGGGTCAGCGGCTCGGACACGCAGAAGAAAAACAGTGTGATGCTGATGCCGGCGGCGAACAGCATGCCGGCCCAGGACAGATAACTGAATTCGGGCTCGTCGTGGTCGGCACCGAGCTTGATCTTGCCGTAGCCGGACAAGGCGGTGACCACCACGAAGACCAGATACAGCGTCATCGCGAGCATGTAGTACCAGCCGACCGTATTGGCCGCCCAGTTCTGCGCGGCCAGCAGCCAGGCGCCGGCCTGTGCGGGCATGGCAATCACCACCAGGCCGAACAGCAGGATGAAGGTCGCGGCGAAGTAAAAGACCGGCGGGTTCATGCGGACCAGGCCGCTGGGTGGCAGGGACGAAGCACTCATGGGCGAGGGCCCCGGGCAGAGAAACAGCGAGGGTCGAAAACGGACTCGGCAAAAGCAAGCCTCCTTATTGTGAGCGGGCAGCAAACCGACGGTTTAACTTGAATGAACGTTCAAGTTAAACATGAATAGGCAGCTAAGGACTAATCGCAGGGCTCAACGGCGCGTTTCCTACGCAGGCCAGTGGGAGGATAGACGCTGCTTGGTGTGTATTCGTTCAGTGTTCAACAGACACCACACAAACCCTGTGGGAGCGAGCAGGCTCGCTCCCACAGGGTTTGGGGTGTTCATAAATCATGTGTCACTCCCTGTCCGTCGCCGGTTTACTTCCAAACAAATGATTGCCGGTTGCCCCTGAATATCCGCGTGCCTATAGTCCAGACATCTCCTACAACCAGTACGGACCCATGATCAAAGAACAGCTGTCTCGCTTTAACCGTCTCGACCTGCTCGGCCATCCGACACCGCTGGAAAAACTCGACCGCCTCTCCACCTGGCTCGGGCGGGACATCTACATCAAGCGCGACGACCTGACGCCCCTGGCTCTGGGCGGCAACAAGCTGCGCAAGCTCGAATACCTGGCCGCCGATGCCATCGCCCAAGGCGCCGATACCCTCATCACCGCCGGGGCGATCCAGTCCAACCATGTACGCCAGACCGCCGCCCTCGCCGCGAAACTGGGTCTGGGCTGCGTGGCCTTGCTGGAAAACCCCATCGGCACCGAAGACAGCAATTACCTGGGCAACGGCAACCGGCTGCTGCTGGAATTGTTCGACGCCAAGGTCGAGCTGGTGGACAACCTGGACAACGCCGATGAGCAGCTACAGGCCCTCGCCGGGCGCCTGCGCAGCAACGGGAAAAAGCCCTATCTGGTGCCGATTGGCGGTTCGAACGCCTTGGGCGCGCTGGGTTATGTGCGCGCCGGCCTGGAACTGGCCGAGCAGATCAAAGACACCGGGATTGAATTCGCCGCCGTGGTACTGGCCTCGGGCAGTGCCGGGACCCACAGCGGCCTGGCACTGGCGTTGAGCGAAAGCCTGCCGGCACTACCGGTCATTGGCGTCACCGTTTCCCGCAGCGAGGAGGATCAGTTTCCGAAGGTCCAGGGCCTGGCCGAGCGTACGGCAGCGTTGCTCGAAGTCGACCTTCCGGAAGCGTTCAAAGTGATCCTGTGGGACGAATATTTCGCCCCCCGCTACGGCGAACCCAACGCCGGGACACTGGCGGCGGTCAAGCTGCTGGCCAGCCAGGAAGGGCTGCTGCTCGATCCGGTCTACACCGGCAAGGCCATGGCCGGCCTGCTCGACGGCATGGGTCGCGACCGTTTCGACGAAGGCCCGATCATCTTCCTCCACACTGGTGGCGCACCGGCGTTGTTTGCCTATAACGCAGTCTTCTGAAGATAGAAAAGCCTTAATGTGGGAGCGAGCTTGCTCGCGATGAGGGTGTGTCAGTTGATTGGAATTGGGCTGATCCACTGCTATCGCGAGCAAGCTCGCTCCCACAGGGAAAAATTCAAAACAGGCATATAGAGTTGATTTAATATTATTTTCCAATCTATAAAAGCCATCCTATAGTCTCGCCGCAGGCGCATTTGCCGCGAGACGCCCAAACCGCTTTAAGGCAGGATGTGGCAATCTTTTCGGATCGCGGCTACGCCTTATCTCAGCCAAATAACCTCTTCATAAGAAAACACAGGGGCTTGTCATGAATTTTTCCGCATTACGTCGCAACCTGTTGGTAGGTTCGCTGGGCCTGGCATTGAGCGCCGGGCTGCTGGGGCAAGCGGTTGCCGGTGAGCAGCTGCAGAAAATCAAGGATGCCGGCGAAATCAAGATCGGCCTGGAAGGCACTTATCCACCGTTCAGTTTCGTTGATGACAGCGGCAAACTGACCGGCTTCGAAGTGGAGTTCTCCGAAGCCCTGGCCAAGGAACTGGGTGTGAAGGTCAAGCTGCAGACGACTCCATGGGCCGGCATTCTCGCGGCCCTGGAATCCAAGCGCCTGGACGCAGTGGTCAACCAGGTGACCATCTCCGAGGAACGTAAGAAAAAGTACGATTTCTCCGAGCCGTACACCGTTTCCGGGATTCAAGCGCTGGTACTGACCAAGAAAGCCGACGAGCTGAACATCAAGAAGGCCGCCGACCTGGACGGTAAAAAAGTCGGCGTGGGCCTGGGCACCAACTACGAACAGTGGGTCAAGGCAGAAGTACCGGGCGCCCAAGTCAAAACCTACGATGACGACCCCACCAAGTTCCAGGACCTGCGCGTCGGTCGTATCGACACCATCCTGATCGACCGCCTGGCCGCACTGGAATACGCCAAGAAAGCCAAGGACACCACCGTCACCAGCGAAGCCTTTTCTCGCCAGGAGTCCGGTATTGCCCTGCGCAAAGGCGAGCCTGAGCTGTTGGCAGCCGTGAACAAGGCCATCGAAAAACTTCGCGCCGACGGTACGTTGAAAAAACTTTCGGAAAAATACTTCAGCGCTGACGTTACCCAATAATGGAAGCAGCTCTTCAACTCGCACTGGACTCCGCGCCCTTCCTGCTCAAGGGCGCGTATTACACGGTCTTCCTCAGCCTGGGCGGTATGTTTTTCGGCTTGCTGCTGGGGTTCGGCCTGGCGCTGATGCGCCTGTCGCGCTTCAAGCTGGTGAACTGGATCGCCCGCATCTACGTGTCGTTCTTTCGCGGTACGCCGTTGCTGGTGCAGTTGTTCGTGATCTATTACGGGTTGCCGCAACTGGGCATCGAGCTGGATCCGCTGCCCGCGGCCCTGATCGGTTTCTCGCTGAACATGGCTGCCTATGCGTGTGAAATCCTGCGGGCCGCCATCAGTTCCATCGAGCGCGGCCAGTGGGAAGCGGCGGCGAGTATCGGCATGACCCGCGCCCAGACCCTGCGCCGGGCCATCCTGCCGCAAGCGGCACGCACGGCGCTGCCACCGTTGGGCAACAGCTTCATTTCCCTGGTCAAGGACACTGCGCTGGCGGCGACCATCCAGGTACCGGAGCTGTTCCGCCAGGCGCAGCTGATCACCGCGCGAACCTTCGAAATCTTCACCATGTACCTTGCCGCCGCGCTGATCTATTGGGTTCTTGCTACCGTGCTCTCGCACCTGCAGAACGTCCTGGAAGCACGGGTCAATCGGCATGACCAGGAGTCCTGACCCATGATTGTCGTGGAAAAACTGACAAAGCAGTTCAAGGGTCAGGTGGTGCTCAACGGCATCGACTTGAAGATCGAAGAAGGCGAAGTGGTTGCGATCATCGGCCCCAGCGGCTCGGGCAAGACCACCTTCCTGCGCTGCCTGAACTTCCTCGAAGAACCCAGCAGTGGCCGGATCAAGGTCGGCGACATCGAAATCGATGGCAGTCGCCCGCTGAACCAGCAACAGGGCCTGGTGCGCCGTTTGCGCCAGCAGGTGGGCTTCGTGTTCCAGAACTTCAACCTGTTTCCCCATCGCACCGCATTGGAAAATGTCACTGAAGGCCCGCAGGTGGTGAAGAAAATTCCTCGCACCGAAGCCGAAGCCCTGGGGCGCAAGCTGTTGGCCAAGGTCGGGCTGGCCGGCAAGGAGGACGCCTACCCACGGCGCCTTTCCGGCGGCCAGCAACAGCGCGTGGCGATTGCCCGGGCGTTGGCGATGGAGCCGGCGGTGATCCTGTTCGATGAGCCGACCTCGGCCCTGGATCCGGAACTGGTGGGCGAGGTGCTGGCAACCATTCGCGACTTGGCCGAAGAAAAACGCACCATGGTCATCGTGACCCACGAAATGGGCTTCGCCCGGGACGTGGCCAACCGCGTGGTGTTTTTCGACAAAGGCGTGATCGTCGAACAAGGCGAAGCCAAGGCCTTGTTTGCAGCCCCCAAGGAAGAACGCACGCGACAGTTCCTCAGCAAGTTCCTCTCCGCCGGTCACGGCGCTCAGTAAGTTATCGGCAGTGTCATCACTTCCAGGGATGGAAGTGAGGCAGTTGCAACACTCTTCAAGATATTAGCGCCATAACTTTGCCATAAAGAAACAACTTGCAACTTGCGCCCTACTCAACATCCTCGATCGTTTTATGCGCGGCATGGATCTACCTCTCGTAACACTTACGCTCAGCCCAAGCACTCCTCCTTTTTAGTCTCAATACGCTCTTTCGAGCATTTTCCAGAAACCTGCGAGCCTCGGAAAAGGGCTTGTGATGCCGCGCATTATTAACATGGGGGCGTAGGATATTTCTGAAGCCTTTCACAATGAATTATTAAGCAAGTGCCTCTATTGACACTGAAACTATGGAGCCTTTATCTAGTGACCAACAAGCGATGCACATTATTTATTTTCTGCACAGTGATTAGGCGCAGCCTGGCCTATATGACTGCACACATAAAATATGTCGCGATTAGTCATCGCCGTTGATCTTCCCGAAACGGACTTAGTTTTCAAGCATCAAGGAGAACACCATGACATGTAAGTCGAAGAGTCCTGAACTGGCCGCCCCCACCCTGGCCAACGCCCACCCTACCGGCATCAATATCGCCAACGCCGCTCACCTGGAGGTTGCCATTGCGCCCTACCCTGGCATGGACGCAGGTGACCTGATCGAACTGTTCTGGGACAACTGCTACGTCGGCTCGCACGTGCTGTCGCAGGCCGATGTGCAAGACAGCGTCACCCTGCGAGTCCCGGAGAGTTTCATCGTCAATGGCACCTCGCGCATTCACTATCGGGTGATGCAGGTCGGGCGTGGGCCGGCGCTATCCGCCAGACAACGGGTACACGTGAAGCTCGATTGCCCCGGCGGGCAGCCGTCGGCCCTGAGCGGCGATGAAAACCAGGGCCTGGCGCCCGTGCGCATTCCCGATACTATCCGACGCCAAGGGGTGAACCCCAACCAGATCAAGCGCGGCGTACCGCTGACCATCGAACCCTACCTGAACATGGCCGCCGGCGATGCCGTGACCCTGCGCTGGGGCGATGTGCGCATGGACCTACCTGCCGTCACCGCCAGCGAGGTCGGCCAGCCAATCAATATCTGGGTCCCGCCGCAGATCATCCTGGAGGCAGGCGAAGACCTGCGCCTGGAAGTGACCTACTGCATCATTGATCGCGTAGGCAACAATTCCCTCTGGGCACCGCCGCGAACGCTGAAGATCGGTTGCGCCAATCCCTATCTGAAGAAGCCCTCGAAAGAGGCCCTCATGGCCGCTGAACCGCGACATCGAGCGCCTTGATACAGAGCGCTTTTGGTGGCGAGGGAGCTTGCTCCCGCTTGGGTGCGCAGCGCCCACCGGTAAAAGAAGGGTTGCTGCGCAACCCAGCGGGAGCAAGCTCCCTCGCCACAGAGGATTCCTTCCAATTGAATCCAACCTATACATATTCCTAAAAGTTAGTTCAAAAATAATTTATACACGCTTAGGGTATATATACCGGACCACCGGACATTCTTGATTTTGACTCGCCGCATTTATCGCGGCGTTTTCCGAAAAGATGTGAGGTGGGTATGGAACGGAACACAATCACCCCAGTGCAATACGCCAAGGCACTGCCTGCAGCCACGGAGTGGCTGTAATGTCGGATCTGGCGCAAGCAAAAATCCAGAGCGACCTGGACATCGCACCACTGTTGTTGCCCGCACAGGTGTTGCGCAACGATGCCGAGGCCATCAAAGCCGCCCATGAACTGGCGCAGGTCGCCCGTCAGCAGGCCGCGCGTCGTGATCAGCAACGCAAGCTGCCCTGGGCAGAAATCGAGCAATTCACCCGCAGCGGACTGGGCAGCATTGCCATTCCCCGGGCATACGGCGGTCCGCAGGTTTCGTTCGTCACCCTGGCCGACGTGTTCGCGATCATTTCCGCCGCTGACCCGGCCCTTGGGCAGATCCCGCAGAACCAGTTCGGCGTGCTCCAACTGATTCTCGGCACCGGCACCGAACGGCAGAAAAAAATCCTCTTGCAGAGCGTGCTCGAAGGTTGGCGCATCGGCAACGCCGGGCCGGAGCGCGGTACTCGCAATACCCTCGAGCTCAAGGCTCGGATCACCACTGACGGTGACGGGTTTGTCATCAATGGTCAGAAGTTCTATTCCACCGGCGCGCTGTTTGCCCATTGGGTCGCGGTCAAGGCGTTGAATGACGAGGGCCGCCAGGTGCTGGCATTCGTGCGGCGCGGCACCCCGGGCCTGCGGATCGTCGACGACTGGTCAGGATTCGGCCAGCGCACCACCGCCAGCGGCACCGTGCTGCTGAACAATGTGCGGGTGGATGCCGAGTTGGTCCTGGATAACTGGCGCATCAACGAAACACCCGGCGTGCAAGGTGCGATTTCCCAACTGATCCAGGCCGCCATCGATGCGGGTATCGCCCGTGGCGCCATCGATGATGCCATCGCTTTTGTGCGTGAACGGGCCCGGCCCTGGATCGACGCCCAGGTCGACCGAGCCAGTGACGACCTCTACGTGATCGCCGACATTGGCAAACTGAAAATCGAACTGCACGCCGCCGAAGCCTTGCTGCGCAAGGCCGGACAGGTGCTGGACCAGGTCAGTGCCGCCCCCATCACGGCGCAATCTGCCGCCCGCGCCTCGATTGCCGTGGCCGAGGCCAAAGTGCTCACCACCGAAATCGCCCTGCACGCCAGCGAAAAACTCTTCGAACTGGCCGGCAGCCGCGCCACCCTCGCCGAATTCAACCTCGATCGCCACTGGCGCAACGCACGGGTCCACACCCTGCACGACCCGGTGCGCTGGAAGTATCACGCGGTAGGCGCCTACCACCTGAACGGCACCTTGCCGGCCCGCCATTCCTGGATCTGACGACCCGACCTCTGGAGCAGCACATGACGCTTTCTCAACACGTCGCGGTGATCACCAGCGATGAACAAGCCCTGATCGTGGCCAGCGACCTGGCCGATGACTTCAAGCGCGACAGCGCCCTGCGCGACCGCGAGCGCCGTTTGCCGTACCCGGAACTGGAGGCCTTCTCCCGCTCGGGCCTGTGGGGTATCAGCGTGCCCACGGCCTATGGCGGTGCCGGTGTGTCCAACGTCACCCTGGCCAAAGTCATTGCGCTGATTTCCCAGGCCGACAGCTCGCTGGGGCAGATTCCGCAAAATCATTTCTATGCCCTGGAAGTGCTACGGGTAAACGGCACTGAAGCGCAAAAACAACGCCTCTACGCCGAAGTGCTCGCCGGCCAGCGCTTTGGTAACGCCCTGGCCGAACTTGGCACCAAGACTGCCCATGATCGCATCACCCAACTGCGCCGCGACGGCGAGGGCTATCGCATCAACGGTCGCAAGTTCTACGCCACGGGCGCGATCTACGCCCAGCGCATCCCCACATCAGTGGTGGACGAAAACGGTGTGCAACAACTGGCGTTCGTCCCTCGCAGCAGCCAAGGCCTGACGGTGATCGACGACTGGAGCGGTTTTGGCCAGCGCACCACGGGCAGCGGTTCGGTGGTGTTCGAAGACGTTTATGTCGCCGCCGCCGACATCGTGCCCTTCCAGAGCGCCTTCGAACGTCCCACACCGGTAGGGCCGCTGGCGCAGATTCTTCACGCCGCTATCGACACCGGCATCGCCCGCGCCGCCTACGAAGACGCCCTGCATTTTGTCCGCAATAAAACCCGCCCCTGGATCGACGCCACCAGCGACGTCGCCACCGAAGACCCGCACACCCTCAAGAGTTTCGGCCAACTGAGCATCCGCCTGCATGCCGCCGAAGCCCTGTTGGAACGCGCCGGTGAATTCCTCGACCGGGCCCAGGCCGACACCCGGGCCGACACGGTCGCCGCCGCCTCGATTGCCGTGGCCGAAGCCCGTGCCGTCAGCACCGAAATATCCCTGGCCGCCAGCAGCACGCTGTTCGAATTGGCCGGCAGCCAGGCGACCCTGGCCGAACATGGCCTCGACCGTCACTGGCGCAACGCGCGAGTGCACACCCTGCATGACCCGGTGCGCTGGAAATACCACGCCGTGGGCAACTTCTACCTCAACGATGAAAAACCGCCGCTGCGGGGGACTATCTGATGGCTCCCGGCAAGAAAAAAATCCTGCTCAACGCGTTCAACATGAACTGCATCGGGCACATCAATCACGGCCTCTGGACCCATCCCCAGGACACGTCGACCCAGTTCAACACGATCGAATACTGGACCGCCCTGGCGCAATTGCTCGAACGCGGGTTGTTCGACGGGCTGTTCATCGCCGACATCGTCGGGGTCTATGACGTGTATCAACAGTCGGTGGACGTCACGCTCAAGGAGTCGATCCAACTGCCGGTCAACGACCCGTTGCTGCTGGTCTCGGCAATGGCCGCCGTCACGAAGAACCTCGGCTTCGGCCTCACCGCCAACCTCACCTACGAACCGCCCTACCTGTTCGCCCGACGCATGAGTACCCTCGACCACCTGAGCCGCGGCCGGGTCGGCTGGAACATCGTCACCGGCTACCTGGACAGCGCCGCCAAGGCCATGGGCCTGACCGCGCAGGTCGAGCATGATCGCCGCTACGACCAGGCCGACGAGTACCTGCAAGTGCTCTACAAACTCTGGGAAGGCAGCTGGGAAAACGACGCGGTACTCAACGATCGCCAGCGGCGGATCTATGCGCAGCCGGAGAAAGTGCACAAGGTCCGGCATCAGGGCGAGTTCTATCAGGTCGAGGGTTATCACCTGTGCGAACCCTCGCCCCAGCGCACGCCGGTGCTGTTCCAGGCCGGCAGTTCCGAGCGCGGCCTGCTGTTCGCCGGACGGCATGCCGAGTGCGTGTTCATCAGCGGCCAGAACAAACCGGCGACCAAGGCCCAGGTGGACAAGGTCCGCGCCAGCGCCGTCGAAGCCGGGCGCAACCCTGGGGACATCAAGGTGTTCATGGGCCTGAACGTGATCGTCGGCGAGACCGAAGCGGCTGCCTGGGCCAAGCATGCCGAGTACCTGAGCTATGCCAGCGCCGAGGCCGGCGTGGCGCATTTTTCCGCGTCGACGGGCATCGATTTTTCCCAGTACGAACTGGACGAACCGATCCAGTACGTCAAGAGCAACGCCATCCAGTCCGCCACCAAGACCTTGCAGAACAACGACTGGACCCGGCGCAAATTGCTCGAGCAACACGCCTTGGGCGGTCGCTACATCACGGTGGTGGGCTCGCCTGAGCAGGTGGCCGATGAGCTGGAGTCGTGGATCGCTGAAACCGGCCTCGATGGTTTCAACCTGACCCGCATCGTCACGCCGCAAAGCTACGTGGACTTCATCGACCTGGTGATTCCCGAACTGCAGCGGCGTGGCGCGTACAAGACCGAATACGACAACGGGACCTTGCGGGAAAAGCTGTTTCGCGCGGGGGCTCATCTACCTGAACAACACACCGGCTCAACCTACCGACACTGACCCTGTGGCGAGGGAGCTTGCTCCTGCCCGACTACGAAGCAGGCGCCCAGCCGGCAAGGTTTCAACCGACAGACCGAGCGGACTGGTTTGGGGCCGCGTCGCGGCCCAGCGGGAGCAAGCTCCCTCGCCACACAAGCACATGGCTCAATTAATCAATGACTGGAATAACCGACATGACCCAGCAACTCCTGACCCTGCCAGTCAAAGCACTGGCCCTGGCCCTCGGCCTGTTCAGCTCGGCACTGTTTGCCGCCGACGCACCGTTGAAAATCGGCACCACCGCCGCGTTCGCCATTCCCCTGGAGGCCGCCGTGGAAGAGGCCAGCAAGCAAGGCCTGAAGGTCGAACTGGTGGAGTTCAGCGACTGGATAGCGCCCAACGTCAGCCTGGCCTCCGGTGATATCGACGTGAATTACTTCCAGCACATCCCGTTCCTGGAAAACGCCAAGGCCGCCGCCGGGTTCGATCTGGTGCCCTTTGCGCCGGGGATCATCAACAACGTCGGCCTCTATTCGAAAAAATACAAAAGCTTCGACGAACTCCCAGAAGGCGCCAGCGTCGCCATTGCCAACGACCCGATCAACAGCGGTCGCGGCCTGCAACTGTTGGCCAAGGCCGGGCTGATCAGCCTCAAGCCGGGCGTCGGCTACAAGGCCACCGAAGACGATATCGTCGCCAACCCGAAGAAACTCAAGATCCTGCAGGTCGAAGCCGTGCAACTGGTGCGCGCCTATGAAGACGCCGACCTGGTACAGGGCTACCCGGCCTACATCCGCCTGGCCAAGACCTTCGATGCCAGCTCTGCCTTGCTGTTCGACGGCCTCGATCACAAGGAATACGTGATTCAGTTCGTGATCCAGCCCAAGAGCAAGAACGATCCACGGCTGATCAAGTTCGTCGACATCTACCAACATTCGCCAGCCGTGCGCGCCGCCCTGGACAAGGCCCACGGCAAGCTCTACCAACCTGGCTGGGAAAGCTGACATGAACGCCGTCAATGCTCGACTTCGACAAGAAGCCCCCCCGCCCAGAAGCGCCAAACACACCGAACTGCATCCAGAGCTCAACCGCGCCCACGTGCGCTTCATCGGCCTGGGTAAGACCTACAACGGCGCCCAGGGTCCGCTGGCCGCGCTGCAAGGCATCGACCTGGCGATCCAGCGCGGCGAAGTGTTCGGCATCATCGGCCGCAGCGGCGCTGGCAAATCGTCGCTGATCCGCACCATCAACCGCCTCGAACAACCCACCAGTGGCCGGGTGTTGATCGATCAGATAGACATCGGCGAGTTCGATGAAGACCGCCTGGTGGAACTGCGCCGGCGCATCGGCATGATCTTCCAGCACTTCAACCTGATGTCGGCCAAGACCGTGTGGCAGAACGTCGAGCTGCCGCTGAAAGTCGCCGGCGTGCCCAAGGAGCAACGCCAGCGCAAAGTTCACGAGCTGCTGGAACTGGTCGGCCTGCAAGGCAAGCACAAGGCCTATCCGGCGCAACTTTCGGGCGGGCAGAAACAGCGGGTGGGGATTGCCCGGGCGCTGGTGCATGACCCGCAGATTTTGTTGTGCGATGAAGCCACCTCGGCCCTGGACCCGGAAACCACTCAATCGATCCTCGGTTTGCTGCGTGAGATCAATCAGCGACTGGGCCTGACCATCGTGTTGATCACCCATGAAATGGCGGTGATTCGCGAAGTCTGCGACCGGGTGGTGGTGCTCGAACAGGGGCGGATCGTCGAACAGGGGCCGGTATGGGAAGTGTTCGGCAATCCGCAACATGAGGTCAGTCGAACAATGCTGGCCCCCCTGCAACACGCCATACCTGAAGAACTGCAAAGCCGCTTGCAGGCCCTGCCAGCATCGGCGGATGCCGCTACCGTGCTGCGCCTGCAATTCACCGGCATCGGGCGGGACGAACCGGACCTCGCGGCCTTGTTCAACGCCCTGGATGGTCGGGTTCGGCTACTGCACGGCGGCATCGAACGGATCCAAGGCCACGGGCTGGGACAATTACTGCTGGCGGTGAGTGGCTCGTCATGGAGCGCCGAAGAGCTGCGCCAACGTGCAGGCAATTGGGCGCAACAGGTGGAGGTGCTGGGCTATGTGGTTTGATCGGTTATTGCAGGGCTTCATCGACACGTTCCTGATGGTCGGCGTGTCGTCATTGATCGCTTTGCTGGCGGGCATTCCGCTGGCGGTGATCCTGGTCACCAGTGGCAAGGGTGGGATCTATGAAGCGCCGGCCTTGAACCGGGCCCTTGGCGCGTTCGTGAACCTGTTTCGCTCGATCCCGTTCCTGATCTTGATGGTGGCGTTGATTCCGTTCACGCGGCTGATCGTCGGCACCACCTATGGCGTGTGGGCCGCGGTCGTACCGCTGACCATCGCCGCCACCCCGTTCTTCGCCCGCATCGCCGAAGTCAGTTTGCGGGAGGTCGACCACGGCCTGATCGAAGCGGCCCAGGCCATGGGTTGCCGGCGCTGGCACATTGTCTGGCATGTGTTGCTGCCCGAAGCACTGCCGGGCATCGTCGGCGGTTTTACCATCACACTGGTGACCATGATCAACTCCTCGGCGATGGCCGGGGCAATCGGCGCTGGCGGCCTGGGGGACATCGCCTACCGCTATGGTTACCAGCGTTTCGACAGCCAGATCATGCTCACGGTGATCGTGTTGCTGGTGGCATTGGTGGCGGTGATTCAACTCGGTGGGGATCGGTTGGCGCGGGGCTTGAACAAGCGCTGACCTGAGCGATCAATGATCTTGCGGTATAGTCGGCTCACGCTCCCCCACTCCAAGCCAGCGACCATGAAGCACACCCCCGACGACCTGCAAACCATCACCGCCACGACCCTGGGCCATTACAACGCGGTCGCCGACAGCTTTCGCGAAGGCACCCGTGATCACGACGTCAGCCAGAATATCGACGCGTTGCTGCGGCATATTCAGGCCCAGGCACCGTTGCACATCCTGGACTTCGGCTGCGGCCCCGGACGAGACCTGCGCACGTTCACCGCCATGGGCCATGTGGCGGTGGGCCTCGATGGCTCAGCGGAATTTGCCCGGATGGCGCGCCAGGACAGCGGGTGCGAAGTGTGGCAACAGGACTTTTTGAAACTCGACCTGCCGGCTGAACGCTTCGACGGGATCTTTGCCAACGCCGTGCTGTTTCATATCCCGGTCCAGGAGCTGCCTCGGGTGCTGAAACAACTGCATGCCACGCTCAAGCCCGGCGGCGTGCTGTTCAGCTCCAACCCACGGGGCGAAAACCAGGAGGGCTGGAACGGCCAGCGCTTCGGTGCCTACCACGACCTCGCGGCCTGGCGCACGCTGCTCGGCGACGCAGGCTTCGTGGAACTGGAGCATTACTACCGACCGGCTGGGCTGCCGCGCGAGCAACAGCCTTGGTTGGCAAGTGTCTGGCGCAAGTCTTGAGGACAGGCCTGTTGGGACAGGGTGAGCGGTAACCATGTCCCCCGGTCCAAACAAGAACCCAGTGGCGAGGGAGCTTGCTCCCGCTCGGCGGCGCAGCCGTCGTAAAACCGGATGACACGGTCTGCCTGGAGTTTTGCGTTATCCCGATTGGGGCCGCTTCGCAGCCCAGCGGGAGCAAGCTCCCTCGCCACAAAGTGTCGCGTTGAATCCAAGCCTCAATTGTTTTCCGCTGGCTGTTTTTCCAACCACTTCTGGGACAACCGCTCCAGCCTTCCATCCTCCTTGATACGTGTCAGGGCGTTGTCCAGGCTGGCCTTGAACGCCGGGTTGCCCTTCTGGAACGGAATCACCAGGCTCGGCGCCGGGTCACTCTTTTTTTCGGGCTGGAACGACTGCGCCATGACCAACGGGCGTGGCGTCTCATCCTTGCTCGCCAGCAGTTGTGCATCCGGATGGCTGTAAACGGCGCTGGTGTCGAAACGTTCCACCAGTTCCGGGGTCATTGCTATGTGGTTGATGGCGACGTCGTACTTGCCGCTCTCCACCCCGCTCATCAGGTCCCCGGCATCAGTGACCACGAAGTCGGGGCGTACATCGAGCTCACTGGCAAGCATTTCGCCCAGCTCCACTTCGAAACCAGTGAGTTTGCCGTCTTCCTTGAAGTTGAAGGGCGCGGTGTTGGCCTCAAGGGCAATGCGCAGTTCGCCACGGTCATTGATGTCATCGATCAGTTCGGCATGAGCCAGGGGACTCAAAAGGGGTAGCAGGCAAATCAGGCCAGGCAGAAAGCGCATGGTCACTCCTTTGTATTTATACAAGCGACGCTCGTTTCAGGCTCGCTTTGCTATGGTTGTTGCAGGCTTCGACAACGATTGGTCATGAAGTTGTCATGGCCAGGCGGATTTCATGGAAAAATTGGAGAAAAAAATGAAAAGCTTTATGTCTCGTGCCGCGTTGGCCGGCCTGTTGCTGAGTACTTCGATGCTGGCGGCTGCCGCGACCCCCGCTCCCAAAGGCGCAGAGGTATTCATCGTTTCCCCGGAAGACGGCGCCACCGTTGCTCAGGAATTCAAGGTCAAGTTCGGCGTCAAGGACATCGCCCTGGCTCCGGCGGGTGATGTGACCAAAAACACCGGGCATCATCATCTGCTGATCGATGTCGACAAACTGCCCGCTGAAGGCGCACCGATTCCGACCGACGCCAACCACATGCACTTCGGCAAAGCGCAGACCGAAGCCACCATCAAGCTGGCCCCGGGCAAACATACCTTGCAGCTGATATTGGGTGACAGCGGCCATATGCCGTTCCATCCGACGATCGTGTCCAAGAAGATCACCGTCACCGTGAAGTAACGCGGGCAAAAAAACGGGAGCCCCTTACGAAGCTCCCGTTCTTTATTGCAAGCCAAACCTCAACTTGCCGCCCAACCTTCTTAGAACAACACCCGGCAACGAATGGTGCCGTTGATGTGCTGCAGCTTCTCTTGCGCCAGGTCCGAGTATTCGGCGTCGACGTCGATCACGACGTAGCCGACTTTCTCGTTGGTCTGCAGGAACTGACCGGAAATGTTGATGCCGTTTTCGGCGAAGACCTTGTTGATCTCGCTCATCACACCCGGGATGTTCTCGTGGATGTGCAACAGGCGATGCTTGCCAGGGTGTGCCGGCAGAGCCACTTCCGGGAAGTTCACGGACGATACCGACGTACCGTTGTCGCTGTACTTGACCAGTTTTTCCGCCACTTCCAGACCGATGTTGGCCTGGGCTTCAGCGGTGGAACCGCCGATGTGCGGGGTCAGGATCACGTTGTCCAGGCCACGCAGCGGGCTTTCGAAGATGTCGTCGTTGGAGCGCGGCTCCACCGGGAACACGTCGATGGCGGCGCCGATCAGGTGCTTGTCCTTGATCGCGTCGGCCAGGGCGTCGAGCTTGACCACGGTGCCGCGAGCGGCGTTGATCAGGATCCCGCCCTTCTTGATGGCACGGATTTCCTTCTCGCCGATCATCCACTGGGTGGCAGCGGTTTCCGGCACGTGCAGGGTCACGATGTCGGACATGCCCAGCAACTCGTGCAGGTTGTTGACCTGGGTAGCGTTGCCCAGGGGCAGTTTGGTCACGGTGTCGTAGAAGAACACCTGCATGCCAAGGCCTTCAGCCAGTACCGACAACTGGGTGCCAATCGAGCCGTAACCGACGATACCCAGCTTCTTGCCGCGGATTTCAAAGGAGTTGGCCGCGCTCTTGATCCAGCCGCCACGGTGGCAGGAAGCGTTCTTCTCAGGGATGCCGCGCAGCAGCAGGATCGCTTCGGCCAACACCAGTTCGGCAACGGAACGGGTGTTGGAGTACGGCGCGTTGAACACCGCGATGCCGCGCTCGCGCGCCGCATTGAGGTCAACCTGGTTGGTGCCGATGCAGAAGCAGCCGACCGCCACCAGTTTCTTGGCGTGGTCGAAGATCTCTTCGGTCAATTGAGTACGGGAGCGAATGCCGATGAAGTGAGCATCGGCGATCTTTTCCTTGAGCTGGGCTTCCGGCAGAGAACTGGTGATGTACTCGATGCTGGTGTAGCCCGCCGACTTGAGGACGTCGACAGCCGATTGGTGGACGCCTTCGAGAAGAAGGAACTTGATCTTGCTCTTATCGAGAGAAGTCTTGCTCATCTGCGTAAACCTGTGTCCCGGAGAAAAATGGCAGGGAATCGGACAGCGCGACGCTAGCCCGACCGGCATGACAGCCGTCGCCGCAGAACAGCCGTTGGGCACTACGCTGCGGGGTCGGTATGCTAGCATATGCACCCCGCTAAACACTCATTCCTGCGACGTGAAGCGTTCTCAGGATGACCATGAATTGTTCGAGAGTTCTGTCGATGACCAATCCTGCCCTGATAGATGAGCTGAAGACCCTGGTTGAGCCTGGCAAGGTCCTGACCGATGCCGACTCCCTGAACGCTTACGGCAAGGATTGGACCAAGCATTTCGCCCCGGCGCCCACGGCCATCGTCTTTCCGAAGACCACCGAGCAGGTCCAGGCCATCGTGCGCTGGGCCAATGAACACAAGGTCGCGCTGGTGCCGTCGGGCGGACGTACCGGGCTTTCCGCCGCCGCCGTGGCGGCCAACGGCGAAGTGGTCGTGTCGTTCGACTACATGAACCAGGTGCTCGACGTGAACCTCACCGACCGCACCGCGGTCTGCCAGCCTGGCGTGGTCACCGAACAACTGCAGAACAAGGCTGAAGAACACGGCCTGTACTACCCGGTGGATTTCGCCTCGGCCGGTTCCAGCCAGATTGGCGGCAACATCGGCACCAATGCCGGCGGGATCAAGGTCATTCGCTACGGCATGACCCGCAACTGGGTGGCGGGCATGAAGGTCGTCACCGGCAAGGGCGACTTGCTGGAACTGAACAAGGACCTGATCAAGAACGCCACCGGCTATGACTTGCGGCAGCTGTTCATCGGCGCCGAGGGCACCCTGGGCTTCGTGGTCGAGGCCACCATGCGCCTGGACCGTGCGCCGAAAAACCTCACCGCCATGGTGCTCGGCACGCCGGACTTCGATTCGATCATGCCGGTGCTGCACGCCTTCCAGGGCAAGCTGGACCTGACCGCCTTCGAATTTTTCTCCGACAAGGCCCTGGCCAAGGTCCTCGCTCGCGGCGACGTGCCAGCACCGTTCGAAACCGAGTGCCCGTTCTACGCCCTGCTGGAATTCGAAGCCACCACTGAAGAAGTCGCCAATCACGCCCTGGAAACCTTCGAGCATTGCGTGGAGCAAGGCTGGGTGCTGGACGGCGTGATGAGCCAGAGCGAAACCCAACTGCAGAACCTGTGGAAGCTGCGCGAATACATTTCCGAAACCATCTCCCACTGGACGCCGTACAAGAACGACATCTCGGTGACCGTCTCCAAGGTTCCGGGTTTCTTGCGGGAAATCGACGCGATCGTCGGCGAACACTACCCGGACTTCGAAATCGTCTGGTTTGGCCACATCGGCGACGGCAACCTGCACCTGAACATCCTCAAGCCGGAAAACCTGAGCAAGGATGAGTTCTTCGCCAAGTGCGCGACCGTGAACAAATGGGTCTTTGAGACCGTCGAGAAGTACAACGGCTCGATTTCCGCCGAACACGGCGTGGGCATGACCAAGCGCGACTACCTGACCTATAGTCGTTCACCTGTGGAAATCGAGTACATGAAAGCGGTGAAGGCGGTATTCGACCCGAACGGCATCATGAACCCGGGCAAGATTTTCGCGATTTGACGCCTAAAAACACCTGATGAATCCCAGAAGCAGGAGCCGGTAATGAGCTATCAGCACCAGTATGTCGACGGTACACGTATTCATTTTCCGGTAGGGAAAGTGGTGTGCATTGGCCGCAACTACGCCGAACATGCAAAGGAACTGGATAACCCGGTACCCACCGAACCCTTGCTGTTCATCAAGCCGGGCAGTTGCGTGGTGCCGCTGGAAGGTGGTTTCAGCATTCCTGCCGACCGTGGCTCGGTGCACTACGAGGCGGAAATCGCCGTGCTGATCGGCAAGCCGCTGTCCACCAAGCCCAGCGCTGAAGAAGTACTGGACGCGATCTCCGGCTTCGCCCCGGCCCTGGACCTGACCCTGCGGGACAAGCAGGCCGAGCTCAAGGCCAAGGGCCTGCCATGGGAAGTGGCCAAGTCCTTCGACGGCGCGGCGGTGCTCGCACCGTTCGTGTCGAACGGCACCTTTGCCGACCTGACCGACATCCCCGTTCGCCTGACCATCAACGGTGAAGTGCGCCAGGACGGTAATAGCAGCCTGATGCTCAATCCCATTGTGCCGATGATCCAATACATGGCCGGCTGCTTCTCGTTGCAGGCCGGCGACGTGATCCTCACCGGCACCCCGGCAGGCGTCGGGCCGCTGAATGCAGGCGATGAGCTGGTACTGGAGTTGCCGGGGGCGAGCCGCTTCGAAAGCAGCGTTCGCTAGCGGCTAAACCCGTGTTCCCCTGTGGGAGCGAGCTTGCTCGCGATGAGGCCATCATCCAACATCGATGTCGGCTGACACACCGCTATCGCGAGCAAGCTCGCTCCCGCAGGGTAGACATGACGCATCTGCGATCATTTACCGTTTTTTTCACATGCCATCCGGATAATTCCGGGGAATGCGGCATCTGAGCCAGCCACTCCCCTAGCCGAATTTTCTGGAACGCATTCCCCGATGGCCAAAACCCAAGCACTGTTTGCCGCCAAACCCGCCCGCCGCTCCCGCTTCGCCCTGCCCTGGTATGCCTGGTCGCTGCTGGCAGTGGCCGCAGCCTATGGCCTGGCGTTTGCGATGCACTGGGACGACCGCGGCCTGCTTTGGCTATCGGAACACTTCCAGAGCCCAGCCGAGCGCCAGGCGAGCATCTGGCTGCCGGACTATCGCGCCGTGATCGACGCCAAGCCGCTACCCGGCTTGGAGAAGGACGAGGCGTCCGATGTGACCTACAACCCGCAGACCAAGACGCTGTTCGCCGTCATGGGCAAGAACCCGTTCCTGGTGGAGCTGACCCTGCAAGGCGATGTGCTGCGCAAGATGCCGTTGGTGGGCTGGAGCAACCCCGAGGGCGTGACTTATATGGAAGACGGCCTGCTGGCTATCACCGACGAACGAAGTCACACGTTGACCATCGTCCACGTTGGTGCCGACACCCGCGAATTGAACAACGCCGATTTCCCTCACTACGATCTCGGCCCATCCAAGAACAAGAACAAAGGGTTCGAAGCGATCGCCTGGGACCCGCGCAACCAGCAACTGGTACTCGGGGAGGAACGCCCGCCGGCGCTGTTCACCTGGAAAAGCGATGGTAGCCAATTGCTCAAGGGCGACAAGCAAATCCATGTCAGCAATGAACTGGACCTGCGCAACCTCTCGGCACTGGCGATCGATCCGCGCACCGGTCACATGCTGGTGCTTTCGGCCGACTCCCATCTGCTGCTGGAACTGGACGAAAAAGGCGAGCAGGTCAGCTTCATGACCTTGCTGGGCGGCTTCAACGGCCTGAAAGACACAATCCCTCGTGCCGAAGGCGTCACCGTCGATGAGGCCGGCAATCTGTACATGGTCAGCGAACCGAATCTGTTCTATCGTTTCGAAAAACAGCGCTGACAGCACTAACTCTGTAGGATAAATCCTCCTTTGTTGTAGGGTGTGGCACACAGCCATTAAGCTTCAGTTCAGGCAACCGTGGTATTTCCAGGCACCTGTTCTTATCCGAGCCCACCCCAACATGCGTCGACTCGCCCGCCCCAAACCTTTGATCCTGATACTGCTGACGCTGGCGCTGATCTTCCTGATCGCCGCCGGCCAGCATCTGCGCCTGTTCGAACGCGCCTGGTTCAACCTCAACACCCTCTGGCGAACCCCCAGCGAACAGGCCATCGCCCTGGACCAATACCGAGTCACGCTCGAGGCGCAGGCGATCGACGGCCTGGACGATGACGTTTCAGCGCTGACGTTCGATCCGATCCGCAAGAGCCTGTTCACCGTCACCAATAAAAATGCCGAGCTGGTCGAGTTATCGCTGGACGGCAAGATTTTGCGGCGCATCGCCCTGATCGGCTTTGGCGATCCGGAGGCGGTGGAGTTCATCAGCGAAGACATCTACGTCATCACCGACGAGCGTCAGCAGCGCCTGATCAAGATTCACCTGGAAGAGGACACCCAATTCATCGACGCCGCCGAAGCCGAACAGATAACCCTGGGCGTGCACATGAGCGGCAACAAGGGGTTCGAAGGGCTGGCCTACGATTCGGTAGGCAAACGCCTGTTCGTGGCGAAGGAACGCGACCCGATGCTGATTTATGAAGTGCATGGGTTTCCCCACCACAATCCGGAAAAATCCTATGCCGTCCATGTGATCAACAACCCCAAGCGCGATGCCGGGCTGTTCGTACGCGACCTCTCAAGCCTGCAATACGACGAACGCAGCGGCCACTTACTGGCGCTGTCCGAGGAGTCGCGGCTGATTATCGAATTGGATATTGACGGCCGGCCGTTGAGCACGCTGTCGTTGAGCAAGGGCCGCCAGGGCCTGCAAAAAACCGTGCCCCAGGCCGAAGGCCTCGCCATGGACGACGATGGCAACCTGTATCTGGTGAGCGAGCCGAATCTGTTCTACGTATTCAAGAAGCCGCAACCAGAATAGATAGGAAAAGATCCCGCGGTAAGCCCACCCGATCACTCAAGACCGACCTGAATCATTGTGGCGAGGGAGCTTGCTCCCGCTTGAGTGCGAAGCGCTCACCGCTTTTTTGGGGCCGCTTCGCGCCCCAGCGGGAGCAAGCTCCCTCGCCACAGTCACAACAGCGGATCAAGCCTTGAGGGTCTTCACCCCTTCAGGGGTCCCCAGCAGCAGCACATCAGCAGGACGCGCAGCGAACAAACCGTTGGTGACCACGCCCACGATGGCGTTGATCTGGCTTTCCAGTTCCACCGGGTTAGTGATCTGCAGGTTGTGCACGTCGAGGATGATGTTGCCGTTATCGGTCAGTACGCCTTCGCGATACACCGGGTCACCACCCAGTTTCACCAGTTCGCGGGCCACATGACTGCGGGCCATCGGGATGACTTCCACGGGCAACGGGAACGCGCCCAGCACCGGCACCAGCTTGCTGGCGTCGGCAATGCAGATGAAGGTCTTGGCCACGGCCGCGACGATCTTCTCGCGAGTCAGGGCCGCGCCGCCGCCCTTGATCAGGTTCAGGTGCGCGTCGCTTTCGTCGGCGCCGTCGATGTAGAACTCCAGGTCGCTCACGGTGTTGAGCTCGTACACCGGAATCCCGTGGCCCTTGAGGCGCGCGGCGGTGGCTTCGGAGCTGGCGACCGCGCCGTCGAACGCACCCTTGTGTTGCGCCAGCGCGTCGATGAAGCAATTGGCCGTAGAGCCGGTGCCAACCCCGACAATGCTCTTGTCATCCAGCTTCGGGAGGATGAGGTCGACGGCGGCCTGGGCCACGGCCTGTTTGAGTTGATCCTGGGTCATGCGGGCTCCGAAAGCGGGCAGGAAGTAAAGAGGGGCGCGAGTATAACCCAACAAAACCTTGGGATTCGTGTGGTCGCCCAGCTAAAAGCCGGGTTAGACTCCTTGGCCCTGCCCAACCCGCTCAGTGATGCTTTCCGATGCTTGAACAGTACGTCAAAAAGATCCTCACCTCGCGCGTTTACGACGTTGCCGTAGAAACCCCGCTGCAGTCCGCTCGCCAGCTCTCCGAGCGGCTGGGCAACAGCATCTTGCTCAAGCGCGAAGACTTGCAGCCGGTGTTCTCGTTCAAGATTCGCGGAGCCTACAACAAGCTGACCCAGCTCAGCGACGAAGAGCGCGCACGCGGCGTGGTCACCGCTTCGGCAGGCAACCATGCCCAGGGCCTGGCCCTGGCGGCCAAGGTACTGGGGGTCAAGGCCACCATCGTGATGCCCAAGACCACCCCGGAAATCAAGGTCGAAGGCGTGCGCTCACGTGGCGGCAAGGTGGTGCTGCACGGTGACTCGTTCCCCGAAGCCCTGGCCTACTCGCTGAAACTGGTCGACGAAAAAGGCTACGTCTACATCCACCCGTATGACGATCCCCACACCATTGCCGGGCAGGGCACCGTGGCGATGGAAATCCTGCGCCAGCACCCGGGGCGCCTGGATGCGATCTTCGTCCCGGTGGGCGGTGGCGGGCTGATTGCCGGGATCGCGGCCTACGTGAAATACCTGCGCCCGGACATCAAGATCATCGGCGTCGAGCCGGACGACTCCAATTGCCTGCAAGCGGCCATGGCCGCTGGCGAGCGCGTAGTCCTGCCGACCGTGGGGCTGTTCGCCGACGGCGTCGCCGTGGCACAGATCGGCCAGCACACCTTCGACATCTGCAAGCATTACGTGGACGAAGTGATCACCGTCAGCACCGACGAGATCTGCGCGGCGATCAAGGATATCTACGACGATACCCGCTCGATCACCGAACCTGCCGGCGCGTTGGGTGTGGCCGGGATCAAGAAGTACGTCGAGTCGCGCGGCATCAGCGGCCAGACCCTGGTGGCCATCGACTCCGGCGCCAACGTCAACTTCGACCGCTTGCGCCACGTTGCCGAACGCGCCGAACTGGGCGAGGGCCGCGAAGCGATCATCGCCGTGACCATCCCCGAGCAGCCGGGCAGCTTCAAGGCGTTCTGCGAAGCCGTCGGCAAGCGCCAGATCACCGAATTCAACTATCGCTACAACACCGGCAGTGAGGCGCACATCTTCGTTGGCGTGCAGACCCACCCGGAAAACGACCCGCGCAGCGCGCTGATCGCCAGCCTGACCGAACAAGGCTTCCCGGTGCTGGACCTGACCGACAATGAACTGGCCAAATTGCACATTCGCCACATGGTCGGCGGGCATGCGGCCCATGTCATCGACGAAGTGGTGCTGCGCTTCGAATTCCCGGAACGCCCGGGCGCGCTGTTCAACTTCCTCAACAAGCTGGGCGGACGCTGGAACATCTCGATGTTCCACTACCGCAACCATGGCGCGGCGGATGGCCGTGTGGTCGCCGGGCTACAGGTGCCGCACGATGAGCGCCACCTGGTGCCGGCCGCCCTGGAAGAAATCGGCTACCCGTATTGGGATGAAAGCGATAATCCGGCGTATCAGCTGTTCTTGGGGTGAACCTTGTGGCGAGGGAGCTTGCTCCCGCTTGAGTGCGAAGCGCTCACTGCTTTTTTTGGGGCCGCTTCGCGACCCAGCGGGAGCAAGCTCCCTCGCCACAGGGGGGTCTAAGCTGTGCTGGACAAGTCATAAGGAAATCGAACCATGGAAACGTTGACCCTCCTGAAAATCGCCCACGTCGTAGCCACGGTTCTGCTGTTGGCGGGCGCCCTCGGGCTGGCCCTCTGGGTCTGGCGCACGCGCCGCAACGGCGATGCCACGTCGGCGGCACGCACGCTGCAACGTCCGCGACTGTTCGTCTGGCTGGTGATGATCCTGGCATTGGCAAGCCTGCCGTTCACGGGCTGGTGGATGGTGCATCAGGTTGGCTGGTCGCTGGGGCAGACCTGGTTGCTGGCTTCCAGCGTGCTCTATACCTTGGCGGCGTTGGCGGGGTTCTGGTTGGTGGTGCGACTGAACAAATTGCGCAAGACGCCGGGAGGTAGCGGGAAGTTTACCTTTGCCTTGGCGCTGTTCAGTGTTGCCTGCTTTATCGCCATTGCGGGGTTGATGGGAGCCAAGCCGGTTTGAGGCGTTAGACCGCGCCGGCTTGCTCGCGATAGCTGTTTCAGCCACGCAGACTGATCACCGGCCAACCCCGCTTGTGGGCCTCCGCCCGAAGATTCGGATCCGGATCCACCGCCACCGGATGCGTCACCACCTCCAGCAGCGCCAGGTCGTTCATCGAATCGCTGTAGAAATAGCTGCCGTCGAGCGAATGCCCGGTCTCTTCCAGCCAACGGTTCAGCCGGGTCACCTTGCCCTCGCGAAAGCACGGGACATCCGTGCTGCGCCCGCTGTAGCGCCCGTCGATCATCTCGCACTCGGTGGCGATCAGGGTTTCGACGCCCAGGCGCTCGGCAATCGGCCCGGTGACAAAGCGGTTGGTGGCGGTGATGATCACCAGCTTGTCGCCAGCGTCACGGTGCTTTTCGAGCAATTCGATGGCCTGGGGCAACACGATCGGCTCGATGCAGTCGCGCATGTAGTCCAGGTGCCATTGGGCCAGCACGTCCATTTCGGTACGACCGAGGATTTCCAGGCAAAAATTCAGGTACTCGGCGTTGTCGAGCTTGCCGGCCAGGTAATCCTGGTAGAACGCGTCGTTGCGTGCCTTGTATGTGACAGCGTCCAGGAAACCGCGCTCGCACAGGTAATCGCCCCACGCGTGGTCGCTGTCGCCGCCCAGCAATGTGTTATCCAAGTCGAATAAAGCCAGCCGCATTGCAGTTACTCGCTGAAAAATCTGAAGAAAGGCGTCCAGAATACGGACTTTTCACAAGAGTGCACATAAGCTAGGCGGGCTCGTTGCTGCTTTCACAACCTTTGTGGAACAATGCGGCGACATGCGTTTGCGAGGTTGTTGCCGTGATCGACCCCGATGGTTTCCGCCCCAATGTGGGGATCATTCTTACGAATGATGCAGGGCAGGTGCTATGGGCTCGCCGTATCAATCAAGACGCCTGGCAGTTTCCTCAGGGCGGGATCAACCCCCAGGAGACGCCGGAAGAGGCCTTGTACCGCGAGTTGAACGAAGAAGTGGGGCTTGAGCGAGAAGATGTCGAAATACTCGCCTGCACCCGCGGCTGGTTGCGCTATCGTTTGCCGCAACGCCTGGTCAGGACGCACAGCCAACCGCTGTGCATCGGCCAGAAGCAGAAATGGTTTCTCCTGCGCCTGATCTCCAACGAGCAGCGGGTGCGGATGGATTTGACCGGTAAACCGGAGTTCGATGGCTGGCGCTGGGTCAGCTATTGGTATCCGTTGGGCCAGGTGGTGACATTCAAGCGCGAAGTGTACCGACGCGCTCTCAAAGAGCTTGCCCCGCGCCTGCTGACGCGCGACTGACGACGGAGTTCGACCCCGAGCCATGCTCAATACGCTGCGCAAGATCGTCCAGGAAGTTAACTCCGCCAAGGATCTCAAGGCGGCGTTGGGGATTATTGTATTGCGTGTCAAAGAGGCCATGGGCAGCCAGGTCTGCTCGGTCTACCTGCTGGATCCCGAGACCAATCGTTTCGTGTTGATGGCCACCGAGGGCTTGAACAAGCGCTCCATCGGCAAAGTCAGCATGGCCCCCAATGAAGGCCTGGTCGGTCTGGTCGGCACACGCGAAGAACCCCTGAACCTCGAAAACGCCGCGGATCACCCGCGCTACCGCTACTTCGCCGAAACTGGCGAAGAACGCTACGCCTCGTTCCTCGGGGCACCGATCATCCACCACCGCCGCGTTGTCGGCGTGTTGGTCATCCAGCAAAAAGAACGCCGCCAGTTCGATGAGGGTGAAGAAGCCTTCCTCGTGACCATGAGCGCGCAACTGGCCGGGGTTATCGCCCACGCCGAGGCCACCGGCTCGATCAGCGGCCTGGGGCGCCAGGGCAAGGGCATCCAGGAAGCCAAGTTCGTCGGCGTGCCGGGTTCACCGGGCGCGGCGGTGGGTACGGCGGTGGTCATGTTGCCACCCGCCGACCTGGACGTGGTGCCGGACAAGGCCATCACCGATATCGACGCCGAGCTGGGCTTGTTCAAGACCGCCATCGAAGGCGTACGCGCCGACATGCGCGCCCTGTCGGCCAAGCTGGCAACGCAGCTGCGCCCTGAAGAGCGCGCGTTGTTCGACGTTTACTTGATGATGCTCGACGATGCCTCCCTGGGCAGCGAAGTGACCACCGTCATCAAGACCGGCCAGTGGGCCCAGGGCGCACTGCGCCAGGTGGTGACCGACCACGTCAACCGTTTCGAACTGATGGACGACGCCTACCTGCGCGAGCGGGCCTCGGACGTCAAGGACCTTGGCCGCCGGTTGCTGGCCTACTTGCAGCAAGAGCGCCAGCAGACCCTGGTCTACCCCGACAACACCATCCTGGTCAGTGAAGAACTCACGCCGGCCATGCTCGGCGAAGTGCCCGAAGGCAAGCTGGCGGGGCTGGTCTCGGTATTGGGTTCGGGCAACTCCCACGTGGCGATCCTGGCCCGGGCCATGGGCATCCCGACGGTGATGGGCCTGGTGGACCTGCCATACTCCAAGGTCGACGGCATCCAGATGATCGTCGATGGCTACCACGGCGAGGTCTACACCAACCCCAGCGACGTGCTGCGCAAGCAGTTTGCCGACGTGGTGGAGGAAGAAAAGCAACTGTCCCTGGGACTGGACGCGCTGCGGGACCTGCCGTGCGTGACGCTCGACGGCCATCGCATGCCACTGTGGGTCAACACCGGCCTGCTGGCCGACGTGGCCCGGGCGCAGAAACGTGGCGCCGAGGGCGTGGGCCTGTACCGCACTGAAGTGCCGTTCATGATCAACCAGCGCTTCCCCAGCGAAAAGGAACAGCTGGCGATCTACCGCGAACAACTGGCCGCGTTCCACCCGCAACCGGTGACCATGCGCAGCCTGGACATTGGCGGCGACAAGTCCCTGTCCTACTTCCCGATCAAGGAAGACAACCCGTTCCTCGGCTGGCGCGGTATTCGCGTGACCCTCGACCACCCGGAAATCTTCCTGGTCCAGGCCCGTGCCATGCTCAAGGCCAGCGAAGGCCTGAACAACCTGCGCATCCTGTTGCCGATGATCTCCGGCACCCATGAACTGGAAGAAGCCTTGCACCTGATCCACCGGGCCTGGGGCGAAGTGCGCGACGAAGGCACCGACGTGCCGATGCCACCGATTGGCGTGATGATCGAGATCCCGGCGGCGGTGTACCAGACCAAGGAACTGGCGCGGCAGGTGGACTTCCTGTCGGTGGGCTCCAACGACCTGACCCAGTACCTGCTGGCCGTGGACCGCAACAACCCACGGGTCGCCGACCTGTACGACTACCTGCACCCGGCGGTGCTGCAAGCCTTGCAGAACGTGGTACGTGACGCCCATGCCGAAGGCAAGCCAGTGAGCATCTGCGGTGAGATGGCCGGCGACCCGGCCGCCGCAGTGCTGCTGATGGCGATGGGCTTCGACAGCTTGTCGATGAACGCCACCAACCTGCCGAAAGTGAAGTGGATGCTGCGCCAGATCAACCTCAGCAAGGCCCAGGAATTGCTCGCGGAGGTGATGACCATCGACAACCCGCAAGTGATCCACAGCTCCTTGCAACTGGCGCTGAAGAACCTTGGGTTGGCGCGGATGATCAATCCGGCTTCGAACAAGACGCTCTGACGAGCATTGGTGTGTGTGGCGAGGGAGCTTGCTCCCGCTGGAGTGCGAAGCACTCCCGATTGCGGTGATAGCGATAAGGGCAGTGTCAGCCAACTTGCGACTGCTTCGCAGCCGAGCGGGAGCAAGCTCCCTCGCCACGGGTTATCACAGGCATTCAATGTGCAGCTCCACCTCCCCCAAATGCCCCCCATGGGGCCCGAAACTGCGCTCGACCATCTGCCGCGTCCCATCGGCATGGACAATCAGCGCCGTACTCGCCCGCGTCCCGTAAGCCGGGCTGGCGATGAACACACTCGATAGCAGCATCTCGGTCGCCACTCCCACCCCGGTATCAGGCAGCTCAGCCACCGGAGCAGGCCGCGGGTCGTTCAGCAGCGTAAGCAGTGCCTCGGGCTGCGGATCGTCCAGCACCTCGCCCAGCGCCGCGCGGGCTTTGAGCAACTTGGGCCATGGCGTGTTCAACCCAGCGTTCGACAAGCCATAGAGCCCCTCGTCCAACCGCTGCGGCTGGGTATCGCGGGCGTTGTGGTGCCACAGCTCGACGCCATCGCCGAGCAGCAGGTTGAACCCACCATACTCGCTGGCGCGGGGCACGATTTCGCTCAAATACTCAGTAATCGAAAGATTTCCGGTCAGGAACCGCGCCACCAGTTCGCCGCGCGACTTGAATGCCGGCAACTGGCCCGGGTCTCGGATGTTGGTCAGCGCCGCAAAGCGCCCTTCGGCGCCAATGCCAAGCCAGGTGCCGCCAGCCTCCAGGTCGCGACCAGCATGCACATGGGGCGCATCAGGCCACTGGGCAAGGGGCAAGGTCGGCCGGGCGTAGAACTCGTCGCGGTTGGCCGCCACGATCAGCGGCTGGGCATGGCCGGGGCGCCAGGCAAATACGATCAGGCACATCAGGTCGTCCTGTTTAAAATACCCATCCATTGAAGATAGAGCCGAACACAGCCTCTGTGGCGAGGGAGCTTGCTCCCCCTGGGCTACGAAGAAGACCCAAAAACCAGAGGCCAGTTTTTCAGACCAGTAAGCGGGATTTTATTGGGAGGGCTTCGCCCTCCAGAGGGAGCAAGCCCCCTCGCCACAACAGCAGTTCGCCACCCAATATCTCCAGGGCTCTCAGCCCACTCTACCCAGACATGGCCCCCACATCCATCACCTTCAGTGGAGCCGGGGCCCCTGGATCCGTTACCATGCCGCTCTTATTTCGAGGATGGCCGGGGAGACGCTGGTGGAATTTGTGCTCTATCTGCTGCTCGGCGCCTGCGCCGGCGTGTTGGCCGGGTTGTTCGGCGTGGGGGGCGGGATCATCATCGTCCCGGTGCTGGTGTTCAGTTTCACCCTGCAGGGCTTCGACCCGCAGGTGCTGACGCACCTGGCCGTCGGCACCTCGCTGGCATCGATCATCTTCACCTCGGTCAATGCCGTACGCGAGCATCAACGCAAAGGCGCAGTGCGCTGGCCGGTGTTCGCCTGGATGACCGTCGGCATCCTGATCGGTGCCGGATTCGGCGCGATCACCGCCGAAGCGATTTCCGGCCCGCACCTGCAAAAGATCATCGGCGTGTTCGCCCTGATCGTTGCTCTGCAATTGGCCCTGGATTTCAAGCCCAACGCCAGTCGCAGCGTACCGGGCAAGGCCGGACTGACCCTGGCCGGCACGGTGATCGGCTGGGCCTCGGCGATTTTCGGCATCGGCGGCGGTTCGCTGACCGTGCCGTTCCTGACCTGGCGCAGCGTGCCGATGCAGCAAGCGGTCGCGACCTCATCGGCCTGCGGACTGCCCATCGCCGTGGTCAGTGCACTAAGTTTCATGATTCTGGGCTGGCACGATCCGCTGCTGCCGGCCCATAGTCTCGGTTTTGTGTATTTGCCGGCGTTGCTGGGCATCGCCCTGACCAGCATGGTCTTCGCCCGCTTCGGTGCGCGACTGGCCCATCGCCTGTCGCCGCGCTTGCTCAAGCGGCTGTTCGCCGCCTTGCTATTCTGCGTGGGCTTGAGTTTTCTGTTCTGACGCAATCCTGGCTTAATCCCGAGGTGGCAGCGTCGCCCGGGTATTTTTGACGTTTACGAGGAATATCAATGCTGCCTTACCCGCAGATCGATCCGGTGGCCTTGGCCATCGGCCCGCTGAAAATCCACTGGTACGGCCTGATGTACCTGATCGGCATCGGCGGCGCCTGGTGGCTGGCGTCGCGTCGGCTCAACCGTTTCGACCCGACCTGGAACAAGGAAAAGCTCTCGGACCTGGTGTTCTGGCTGTCCATGGGCGTGATCGTCGGCGGGCGCCTGGGCTACGTGCTGTTCTACGACCTGAGTGCGTACCTGGCCAACCCGACGCTGATCTTTGAAGTCTGGAAGGGTGGCATGTCGTTCCACGGCGGGTTCATCGGCGTAATGCTGGCGGCGTTGTGGTTCGGCAAGCGCAACAACAAATCGTTTTTCGAGCTGATGGACTTCGTCGCGCCGATGGTGCCGATCGGCCTGGGCGCCGGGCGCATCGGCAACTTCATCAATGCCGAATTGTGGGGCAAGCCGACCGACGTGCCGTGGGCGATGATCTTCCCGCCGTTCAGCGACCCGGCGCAGTTGCCGCGCCACCCGTCGCAGCTTTACCAGTTTGCCCTCGAAGGCGTGGCATTGTTCCTGATCCTCTGGCTGTTCTCGCGCAAGCCGCGGCCGACCATGGCGGTGTCGGGCATGTTCGCGCTGTTCTACGGGATCTTCCGTTTCATCGTTGAATTCGTCCGCGTACCGGACGCCCAGCTCGGCTATCTGGCGTGGAACTGGCTGACCATGGGCCAGGTGTTGTGCTTGCCGATGATCATCGGCGGCCTGGCGCTGATCTGGCTGGCTTATCATCGCGCGCCGGCTGCGGCGGCCAAGGTTTAAAATTCGAACCCCGGGGCGTTGGCCCCGGGTTCAAGGACACAGGTAACCCATGAAGCAATATCTCGAACTGGTGGCCCACGTCATCAAGAACGGCACCAAGCAGGCCAACCGCACCGGCGTGAACACCATCAGCTTCCCCGGCGCCATGCTGCGCTATGACTTGAAGGACGGCTTCCCGGCCATCACCACCCGCAAGATGGCTTTCAAGTCGGCCATTGGCGAAATGTGCGGTTTTCTCCGTGGCGTGAACAATGCCGCCGAATTCCGCGCCCTGGGCTGCAAGGTCTGGGACCAGAACGCCAACGAAAACGCCCAGTGGCTGGCCAACCCGTTCCGCCAGGGCGACGACGACCTGGGCGAGATCTACGGCGTGCAGTGGCGCAAATGGCCGGCCTACAAACAGATCCCCCTGAGCAACCCGGCGGCCATCGAGCAGACGCTGGCCCAGGGTTATCGGCAGATCGCCGAAGGCGAAGAAAATGGCCAGGCCTACGTGGTGCTGTACAAGGCCATCGACCAGGTTCGCCAATGCGTCGACACCATCATCAAGGACCCGGGCAGCCGGCGCATCCTGTTCCATGGCTGGAACTGTGCCCAGCTCGATGAAATGGCTCTGCCGCCGTGCCACCTGCTCTACCAGTTCCACCCGAATGTCGAGACCAAGGAAATCTCCCTGACCCTCTACATCCGCTCCAACGACCTGGGCCTGGGCACGCCATTCAACCTCACCGAAGGCGCCGCGCTGCTGAGCCTGATCGGCCGCCTGACCGGCTACACGCCGCGCTGGTTCACCTATTTCATCGGCGATGCCCATGTCTACGAAAACCACTTGGACATGCTCAACGAACAGCTCAAGCGCGAGCCGTTCCCGATGCCGAAACTGGTGATTTCCGAGCGCGTGCCGGCGTTTGCCGAAACTGGTGAGTACCAGCCTGAGTGGCTGGAGTTGGTGGAACCGGGCGACTTCTCCCTCGAAGGCTACCAGCACCATGCGCCGATGACCGCGCCGATGGCGGTCTGAGCCACACCACCTCTCTTGATCGCTCCCACGCTCTGCGTGGACGCTCTGCGTCACAGGGACGCGGAGCGTCCCGGGCTGCATTCCCGCGCAGAGCGCGGGAGCGATCAATGGGCTTTCAATGCCCGTGACTACGCCCCACATGCGAATGCTCCACCTCCGGCGCCACCGCACCACTGACCTCCAGCCGCTGCAAAATCCCGCATTGATCCAGGTCCGGCCCTTCACCACAGCGATGGCGCAGGTCGATCAGTTGCGTCTGCAAGGCCAGCAGGCCGTCGATGCGGGCCTTGACGTGTTGGATGTGCTCGTCGATCAGCGCGTTGACGCTTTCGCACTGGTCCTGGGGGCTGTCGCGCAGGGCCAGGAGGCTGCGGATTTCTTCCAGGGTCATGTCCAGGGTGCGGCAATTGCGGATGAACGTCAGCCGCTCGGCATGGGCCTGGGTGTAGACGCGGTAATTGCCGTCGCTACGGGCCGGTTCCGGCAGCAAGCCTTCGCGCTCGTAGTAGCGGATGGTTTCGACCTGGCAGTCGGTGATTTTCGCCAGTTCTCCGATCTTCATGATGCGGCCTCCCAAATAGGTGCTTGACCCTATAGTGACTACAGGGTCTTTACTGCGCAACAGGCACTTTTCACGGACGTCACCCGATGAGCGATTCCCTTCACACCCACAAACCCGACCACGGCCATGACCACGGGCATTCCTGCTGCGCCTCGAAAGCGGCGCCAGCGGTGGTCATCCTCGGCAAAACGCCGACGGACGGTGCGCGGCTGAGCAGTTTCCGCATCGAAGCCATGGACTGCCCCACCGAACAGACGCTGATCCAGAACAAGCTCGGCAAGCTTGAAGGCGTGCAGCGACTGGACTTCAACCTGATCAACCGCGTGCTGGGCGTAACCCACGATTTGCCCAGCGACGCGCCGATCATCAAGGCTATCGAATCCTTAGGGATGCAGGCCGAGCCGATGACTCCAGGCAAAGAGAAAGCCTCCCCTGACCTGCCCGCCCCGGCCAAGCCCTGGTGGCCGCTGGCGCTGTCCGGCGTGACGGCCTTGGGCGCCGAGTTGATCCACTTCACCAATGCCGCGCCAAACTGGGTGGTCGCACTGGTGGCGTTGGTGTCGATCCTCAGTGGCGGCCTGGGTACCTACAAGAAGGGCTGGATAGCCCTGAAAAACCGCAACTTGAACATCAACGCGCTGATGAGCATCGCCGTGACCGGCGCGGTGCTGATCGGCCAATGGCCGGAAGCGGCGATGGTGATGTTCCTGTTCACCGTGGCCGAGCTGATCGAAGCCAAATCCCTCGACCGTGCGCGCAACGCCATCAGCGGCTTGATGCAGATGGCCCCGCAACAGGCCACCGTGCAACAGGCCGATGGCAGCTGGCAGGTGCAGGACGTAAAAGTCATTGCCCTCGGTGCGCGGATACGGCTTCGCCCGGGCGAAAGGGTTGGTCTGGACGGCGACGTGGTCGCCGGTCGTTCGACCATTGACCAGGCACCGATCACGGGCGAGAGCCTGCCCGTGGAAAAAACCGTCGGCGACAAGGTGTTCGCCGGCACCATCAACCAGGCCGGCGAGCTGGAATACACCGTGACCGCAGCGGCCGATCACTCCACCCTGGCGCGGATCATCCACGCCGTGGAACAGGCCCAGGGCTCCCGCGCGCCGACCCAGCGCTTCGTCGACCAGTTCTCGAAAATCTACACCCCGGCGGTGTTTGTCCTGGCCCTGGCTGTCGCCATCATCCCACCGCTGTTCATGGGCGCCGCGTGGTTCGACTGGATCTACCGGGCGCTGGTGCTGCTGGTGGTCGCTTGCCCGTGCGCCCTGGTGATATCCACCCCCGTGACCATCGTCAGCGGCCTTGCCGCAGCGGCGCGCAAAGGCATCCTGGTCAAGGGCGGCGTGTACCTGGAAGGTGGCTACAAGCTCGACTACCTGGCCTTGGACAAGACCGGCACGCTCACCCACGGCAAGCCAGTGCAAACCGACTATGTGGCGCTGGACCCAAGCGTGGAAACCACCGCTCCAGCCCTGGCCGCCAGCCTCGCCGCCCGCTCCGACCACCCGGTTTCCCGGGCGATTGCCAACGCGGCTGTGGATAAGCAGCTGGCACAGCAGGTTGTGGATAACTTCGAGGCGCTTGCCGGGCGCGGCGTGCGCGGCGACATCGGCGGGCAGACTTATCACCTGGGCAATCACCGCCTCGTGGAAGACCTCGGCCTGTGTTCCCCCGAACTGGAAGAGAAACTCTTCGCCCTGGAAAAACAAGGCAAGTCCGTCGTGCTGCTGCTCGACGCTACAGGTCCCTTGGCGCTGTTTGCCGTGGCCGACACCGTGAAGGACTCCAGCCGCGAAGCCATCCGGCAACTGCATGACCTGGGCATCAAGACCTTGATGCTCACCGGCGACAACGCCCACACCGCCGACGCGATTGCCGCGCAGGTGGGCATGGATCAGGCTCGGGGCGACCTGTTGCCCGAAGACAAGCTGCAAGCCATTGAAGCGTTGTACGCCCAGGGTCACCGCGTCGGCATGGTCGGCGACGGCATTAACGACGCCCCGGCCCTGGCCCGTTCGGAAATCGGTTTCGCCATGGCAGCGGCCGGCACCGACACGGCCATCGAAACCGCCGATGTCGCCTTGATGGACGATGATCTGCGCAAGATCCCGGCTTTCATTCGTCTGTCGCGGCAGACTTCAAGCATCCTGAAACAGAACATTGCCTTGGCGTTGGTGATCAAGGCGATCTTTCTCGGGTTCACCTTCGCCGGGTTCGCCACCATGTGGATGGCGGTGTTCGCCGACATGGGGGTGAGTTTGCTGGTGGTGTTCAATGGGTTGCGGTTGTTGCGCAAGTAAAAGGCCTGGGTGACTGGGCTGGCCTCATCGCGAGCAAGCTCGCTCCCGCAGGATTTCGCTGAAGATCAAGCCCCGCAGAAACCCGTGGCGAGGGAGCTTGCTCCCGCTTGAGTGCGAAGCGCTCATCGCTTATAGGGCTGCTTCGCAGCCCAGCGGGAGCAAGCTCCCTCGCCACAGAAGCAGTGCAAAGCCAGCTCCCGTCGATCAATCGCGCTTCGGCTCGCGGATCTTGTACCAGGCCACATACAGCGCCGGCAGGAACAGCAGCGTCAGTAGGGTGGCGATGATGATCCCTCCGATCATCGCGTAGGCCATCGGCCCCCAGAACACTTCCCGGGCAATCGGGATCATCCCCAGGCTCGCCGCGGCGGCTGTGAGCAGGATCGGCCGGCGCCGGTGTTCGGTGGCCTCCACCACCGCATCCCAGGGCTCGTAGCCGTCACGTTCGTATTCATCGATCTGGGTCACCAGGATCACCGAGTTACGGATGATGATGCCGATCAACGCGAGGATCCCGAGGATCGCCACAAAGCCCATGGGCGTGCCCGTCGGCACCAGCGCCAGCACCACGCCGATCAACCCGAGGGGCGCGACGCTCGCCACGAGGAACAGCTTCTGCACGCTGTGCAACTGAATCATCAGGAAGGTCGCCATCAAGAACAGCATCAACGGCACGACACTGGCGATCGGCCCTTGGGCCTTGCTGCTCTCTTCCACCGTACCGCCCGTGGCGACCTTGTAGCCCACAGGCAGGCCGGCGGCGAACTTGTCGATGGCCGGTTGCAGTTGCTTGACCAGGTCGGTGGGCTGGATCTCGTCGCGCACGGCAGCCTTGATGGTGATGGTGGGCTTGCGGTCACGACGCCACACCAAGGGCTGTTCCAGTTCATAGCGCACCGTGGCGAACGCCAGCAACGGAATCGAGGTGCCGCCCGGGGTGACGATTTGCAGGTTCTGCAGGGTTTCCGGCGAACCACGCTCGGCATCTTCGGCACGGCCGACTACGTCGATCAGGTAAATATCGTCGTTGACCTGGGTTACGGGCGAACCGCTGACGATGCTGTTCATCAGCCTGGCCACATCATCGGAAGACAAGCCCAACTGCCGCGCCTTGTCCTGGGCGATGTCGATGCGCAGCACCTTGCCCGGTTCGTTCCAGTCGTAAATGATTTCGCCAATATGCGAGTTCTTGTCCAGCTCGGTGGCCAGCTCGATCGCATGCTTGCGCACCTGGTCGATGTCCTTGCCGCTGACCCGGTACTGAATCGGCCGGCCCACCGGCGGGCCCATTTCCAGGGCTTGCACGTAGCTGCCAATCCCGACGAAATCCTCACGCAGACGCTTTTGCAGGCGCTCGGTGAGGGCCGTGCGCGACTCCAGGCCTTTGCTGACAATCACCAGTTGCGCGTAGTACGGGTTCTGCAGTTGCTGGTCCAGCGGCAGGTAAAAGCGAATCGCGCCTTCGCCGATGTAGGTGCTCCAGCGCTCGATATCCGGGTCGCCCTTGAGGGTCGCTTCCAGGCGATCGACCGCCCGGCGGGTCTCGTCCATCGAAGCGTTTTGCGGCAGGTTGAGGTCCACCAGGATTTCCGGCCGGTCCGAGGAAGGGAAGAACTGGTTCTGCACGAAACGCATGCAAAACACCGACAGCACGAACAGCAACACGGTGATGCCGATGGCCCACCAGCGATTGCGCATCGCCCACAACAGGCCACCGTTGAACGCCCGGCCGATTCGCCCCGGCTCGGCGCTGTGGGGTTTCACGTTGGTACTGAGGATGTGCACGCCGATCACCGGGGCAAATAACACCGCGACGATCCATGACACCAGCATCGCCACCGCGATGACCGCGAACAGGGTGAAGGTGTACTCACCCGCAGAACTGGCGTTCAGGCCGATGGGCACGAAACCGGCCACGGTCACCAGGGTCCCGGTGAGCATCGGGAATGCCGTCGAGGTATAGGCGAACGTCGCGGCCTGGTCCTTGCTGTCGCCTTTTTCCAGGCGCGTGACCATCATTTCCACGGTGATCATCGCGTCGTCCACCAGCAGGCCGAGGGCGATGATCAACGCACCGAGGGAAATCCGCTGCATGGTTATGCCGCTATATTCCATGAACAGGAAGACCATCGCCAGTACCAGCGGAATCGAGCAGGCCACCACCAGTCCGGCCCTGACGCCGAGGCTGACGAAGCTGACGACCAGGACGATAATCACCGCCTCGAACAAGGCACTGGTGAAGCCGCCGACCGCCTCTTCCACCACTTCGGCCTGGTCCGACACGGTATGCACGCCAACGCCCACCGGCAGGTCAGCGGTCAGCTCGCTCATGCGCGCATGCAGCGCCTTGCCGAAATCCTGGATGTTGCCGCCCTTCTTCATTGCGATGGCGAGGCCGATGGCCGGTGTACCGTTGAAACGGAACATCGGCGTGGCAGGGTCAACGTAACCGCGGCTGATGTCGGCGATGTCGGCCAGCCGATAGAAGCGGTCATTGAGCCGCAAGTTGACGTTGGCCAGGTCTTTTTCGGATTGGAACTGCCCGGACGTGCGCACGGAAATCCGCTCGGGCCCGGCATCGATCACCCCGGCCGGGGTCACGGCGTTCTGGGTTTGCAGGCTCTGCACGACCTCGCGCTGGTCGATCCCCAGCGCGGCAAGTTTGCGCGTGGAGAAGTTCAGGTAGAGCACTTCGTCCTGCTCGCCCACCATCTCGACCTTGCCCAGGCCCGGGACGTCATGGATCTCGGCGCGCACCTGTTCCACGTAGTCGCGCAACTGGCGCATCGACAGGCCGTCGCCAGTGAAGGCGTACACCGAACCGTAGACATCGCCGAACTCGTCGTTGAACCCGGGCCCTTGCAGGCCGTCAGGAAAATCGCCGCGAATGTCGTTGATCTTCTTGCGCACCTGGTACCAGATCTCGGGAATTTCCTTGGCTGCGGTGGTGTCGAGCAGGTACACGAACACCGTCGATTCTCCCGGTCGGGTGTAGCTTTTGACATAGTCGAGGGAATCGAGCTCTTCGAGCTTCTTCTCGATGCGGTCGGTGACCTGCCTGAGGGTTTCTTCCTGGGTCGCGCCAGGCCAACGGGTCTGGATGACCATGGTCTTGATCGTGAACGATGGGTCTTCTTCGCGCCCCAGGTTCATGTACGAAAACACGCCCATCAACAACGCCACGAACATCAGGTACCAGACGAACGACTGATGCCGCAGGGCCCATTCGGACAGATTGAAAGGCCCTTTCATCGTACATCCTCGTCGAGTTTCACTTTCTGCCCCGGCTGGAGACTGTTCACCCCGGCGCTCACCACGCGATCGCCGGCCTTGATGCCGTTGGCCACCAGCACCGAGCTGGCCGAACGTTCGAGAATCCGCACGTCACGGGGTGAGACGGTCTGGCTGTGCGGGTCGACCAGCCAGATCCGCGCCTTGCCGTCGATCTCTTGCAACGCGCTGAGTGGCAGCTCGATGCGCGGTTCGATGGTCGAGCTCAGGGTCACGCTGATGGCCGTGCCCAGGCGAAAACCTGGTGGTGTATCGGCCAATGTCAGGCGCGCGCGGCGGGTACGGGTGGCGCTCTGGGCCTGGGGTTCGATCTCGCGCACGGTGGCGGTGGTGTGGATGCTCGGGTCCATTTGCGCGGTGACTTCGAACACCACATCGGCGGGCAGCCGGTCGACGAGATCGGCCGGCAGGTCGATCACTGCCTCCTTGATGTCCGGGCGGGCCAGGGTCACCACTTGCTGGCCGGCGGTGACCACCTGCCCGGCTTCGGCATTCCAGGCCGTGACGACAGCGTCGTGGTCGGTGTGCAGTTCGCTGTAGTTGAGCTGGTCGCGGGCCTGCTCCACCGAAGCCCGGGCCTGTTCAAGGGACGCGCCGGTAGTTTTCAAGTCGGTCTGGGCAATGTCCAGTTGCGCCTGGGCACCGACGCCACGGTCGAACAATTGCTGCTGGCGGCGGGCATTGGCCTGGGCATTGATGTACTGCGCCTCGATCCGCGCCAGATCGCCCTGGGCGGCGCGCAATTGGTTCTGCTGGTCGGTAGGGTCGAGCGTGGCAAGCAGGTCGCCCTTCTTCACTTCAGCGCCGACGTCGACATTGCGGCTGGCGATCCGTCCTGGCACGCGGAAACCCACGTTGCTCTCGTAGCGGGCCTGGATATTCCCGGCGAACCGCCCAAGCGCCTGCTGGTCGAGGGCCCTGACTTCAATTGACAACACTGGGCGCACCGGTTCGGGTGGCGCTTCTTCCTGGGAGCAGGCGGCCAGCAAGAGGCCGACCGAGACCATCCATAAACCCTTCATGGCTGGACTCCCGGCGTGGTTTTTCCAGAGGTGTTTTCAGCGATCTCGACGCGTACGCCGGGGTGTAGCAATTGCCCGCCCGCGATGATGATTTTCTCACCGCCCTTGAGGCCATCGCTGACGATGACTTTGCCGGTCAGGTAGCGGCCGACGGTCACCGTTTGCAACTGCGCCTTGCCCTCGCTGTCCACCAGCCACACGGCCGGCTCACTGAGGTTCTTGGTCAGGGCCGACCAGGGCAGCTCGAAGGCGGTCTTGCCGGCGGCTTTAGCCGTGGCACTGACCACCGAGCCCAGGCGCATGCCTTCGGGCAGATCATCGAGGGTGACCTTGACCTGCACGGTGCCGGTCTGGGCAGACACCGCCGGGGTGATCTCGCGCACCGTGCCGGTGGTCTTGATGGCGGGGTTATCCAGCAGACTGATGATGATCGCAGGGTCCGATGGCGGTTCGCTCAGCAGCGACTCGTAGATGTTGAACACTGCGTCGCGTTCGCCATCCCGGGCCAGGCTGAAGATCGGCTCCGTCGCCTGCACCACTTGGCCGACTTCCGCCTGGCGCGCGGTGATGATGCCCGGGGCCTCGGCAATCAGTGCGGTGTAGCTCAGTTGTTCGCGGGCGTTGGCCAGTTGGGCCTGGGCAGCGGTCAGCGCACTCTGGCTGCTGCGCAGTTGAGCCTGGGCGGCGTCGTATTCGCTCTGGCTGGTGTAGCCCTTGGGCAAGAGTTTCTGCTGGCGCACGAACGCCGCCGCACTCTGCTTGACCCGCGCCTGCTCGGCGGCCACCTGGGCCGCTGCGGAGTCGACGTTGGTCTGCAGGTCCCGAGGATCGAGCCGGGCCAGCACTTGCCGGGCCGAAACCCGGGCGCCGACATCGACCTTGCGCTCGATGATCTTGCCACCCACGCGAAACGACAGATCAGCCTGCACCCGCGCCTGGACATCGCCGGTCAAGGTCACCGAAGCGGCGTATTCGCTGGGCACGGCTTGCTGCACGAAAACCCGCGGCAGGGCTTTTTCCACAGGTTTTTCATCGCCGCATCCGGCCAGCAGTACACAGAGGCCCAGGCCGACTACGAGTTTGATTCGGGGACCAGCCATGCAGACTCCTTTGCGCTGTACGGACGTACCAGTGACGATACGACTGTGAGCTTAGAACAGGGTTCAACGAATACAATGGACGCAACAAATCGGGCAAACTGATCGCCTCCCTATGGACCCCCAGCAGCAGGAGTCTGCTCATGCTCAAGACCCTGGCGGTGGCCAATTACCGATCCATCAACAAGCTGGTAATCCCCCTGGGCCGGCTGAACCTGATCACCGGTCCCAACGGCAGCGGCAAGTCCAATCTGTACCGCGCCCTGCGCCTGTTGGCAGAGACAGCCCAGGGCGGGGTGGTCAACGCCCTGGCCCGCGAAGGCGGACTGGACTCGACCTTCTGGGCCGGGCCGGAAGAAATCAGCCGGCGCATGCGTAACGGCGAGGTGCCGGTCCAGGCGATTGTGCGCCAGGGCACCAAGCGCCTGCGCCTGGGCTTCGCTGGGGAGGACTTCAGCTATTCGATCGCCCTGGGCTTGCCAGAGCCCAGTCGTTCAGCATTTTCACTGGACCCTGAAATCAAGCGCGAATGCATCTGGGCCGGCCCGGTGTTTCGGCCGGCCAGCCTGCTGGTGGACCGCAACGGGCCGATGATCCGTGCCCGCGAAGGCCGCTCCTGGGATGTGCTGGCCCAGCACACGCCGACCTTCGACAGCCTGTTCGACCAGGTCGGCAGCCTGCGCACTTCGCCAGAGGTCTTGCAGATGCGCGAGTTCATTCGGCGCTGGCGCTTCTACGATCATTTTCGCAGCGATGCCGACGCCCCGGTGCGCCAACCACAACTGGGCACCCGCACGCCGGTGCTGCACCACGACGGGCGCGACCTCGCCGCCGCGCTGCAGACGATCCTGGAAATCGGTGACATCGAGGCCTTGCATGCCGCCATCGGCGACGCGTTCCCCGGTGCCCACCTGCACATCGAGAAACTGCAAGGCGGACGTTTCGCTATCGCGTTTCAACAGCATGGCCTGCTGCGCCCGCTGTCCGCCGCCGAACTGTCGGACGGGACCCTGCGCTATCTGCTACTGGTGGCCGCCCTGCTCACACCACGACCACCCTCGCTGATGGTGCTCAACGAACCGGAAACCAGCCTGCACCCCGATCTGTTGCCGGCCTTGGCGCGGCTGATCATCCGGGCTTCAGTCAATTGCCAGGTCTGGGTGGTGTCCCACGCCACGCGCCTGATCGCCGCCCTGGAGCAGGATGAAGACTGCAATTGCATCGTGCTGGAAAAGGAGCTTGGGCAGACCGGGATTGTCGGGCAACGGATGTTGGATGAGCCGGCGTGGCATTGGCCGGATTGACTGGCGCCCGATCAACCGAGTCGCGAGCAAGCTCGCTCCCACAATTAAAACGCGAGCACAAAAAACGCCGACGCTGTATCAGCCGTCGGCGCTTGAAACCGTGACAAGGTTCAGCCCGCGAATCAGAACGCCGGCAGTACCGCGCCGCTGTATTTCTTCTCGATGAACGCCTTCACTTCAGGGCTGGTCAGGGCCTTGGCCAGCTTCTGGATGGCCGGGCTGTCCTTGTTGTCCGGACGGGCCACCAGGAAGTTGACGTAAGGCGAATCCGCGCCTTCGATTACCAGTGCGTCCTTGGCTGGGTTAAGACCCGCTTCCAGGGCATAGTTGGTGTTGATCAGGTCCAGGTCGACCTGGTCCAGCACGCGCGGCAGCATGGCCGACTCCAGTTCCTTGAACTTGAAGTTGTGCGGGTTCTTGGCGATATCTTTCGGGGTCGCCAGAGCGTTTTTCGGGTCTTTCAACTCGATCAGCCCAGCCTTCTGCAGCAGGATCAGGGCACGGCCGCTGTTGCTGCCTTCGTTTGGCAATGCGATGGTCGCGCCATTCGGCAGATCAGCCAGTTTTTTGTACTTCTTCGAGTAGCCGCCGAACGGTTCGACGTGAACGCCGATCACGGTCACCAGATGGGTGCCTTTGCCTTCGTTGAAGTTCGTCAGGTACGGCAGGGTCTGGAAGTAGTTGGCGTCCAGGCGCTTCTGATCAACCTGTACGTTGGGTTGGACGTAGTCGGTGAAGACCTTGATTTCCAGGTCCACACCTTCTTTGGCCAGGGCCGGCTTGATCAGCTCGAGGATTTCAGCGTGGGGTACCGGGGTGGCGGCCACGACCAGTTTTTCCGCGGCCTGGGCCAGGCCAGAGGCCAGGGCTGCCGCCAATGCGGTGAACAACAGAACCTTTTTCATGCGGTGTCCTTATCGAAAATCACTGTCGTCATGGACGACGGCCAAAAGTGGAGTGCCAGTGAAGTGCTATCGCTGGCGTGATGCGGACAATACCGACATTTTTTATTCCTTAACAATATCTTTTGTTCAAGTTCATATTCATTTTCCTCATATAGCTAACACCGTTTTTGTGGCGAGGGAGCTTGCTCCCGCTCGGTTGCGCAGCAACCGCAAGATCTTGGGGCCGCTACGCAGCCCAGCGGGAGCAAGCTCCCTCGCCACAAGAGCGGGTCAGCCACACTTACAGCGTCGAGCCCAATCGACTGAGCAGCACCTTGAGTGCGGCACGCTCACCTTCCGATCCCCCTGCGATGACCTGCGCCACTTGCTGCTCGATCAGTTCAGGCACTGAAGGCTGGGGCGGCAAATTCAGGTGCTCGGGTAAAATCTCGTCACCGGTGCTGACCAGCAACGCGAAGTGAATGACATTTTCCAGCTCGCGGGTGTTGCCCGGCCAACTGTGCCGCTCGAGGGCGTACTGCGCCGCTTCACTGATCAGTGGCACGCTGAGACCGAGTCGCTGGCTGTAGATGCCCAGGAAATATTCGGCCAGGGACAGGATATCGCCCACCCGCTCACGCAGGGCCGGCAGTTCCAGTTGGCCTTCGCCAAGGTAATGGTAGAGCCGCTCGTGGAATTTCCCGGCCGCCACCGCTTGCGCCAGGTCGATGCTGGTCGCTGCCACCAGGCGGACATCTACCGGGCTGGGCTGATGCGCCCCCACACGGGTGACTTCATGGTTTTCCAGGGCCGCCAGCAATTTGATCTGGATCGGCAGCGGCAAATCACCGATTTCATCCAGGTAAAGGGTGCCGCCGTTGGCCGAACCAAACCAACCGGCCCGGCTGCTGGCCGAACCGCTGTAGCTGCCGGCGGCATAGCCGAACAGTTCGGCGTCGGCGTAGGTCGGGCTGATGGCGCCACAGTTGACCGACACAAACAACCCACCGCGATCACTTTCGCGATGGATATGTCGAGCCAGCAGTTCCTTGCCGCTACCGGTTTCACCCCGTATCAGCACCGAGACCGCACGTGGCGCCAGTTGCTCCAACGCCTGGCGCAACTGCCGCGAACGTGGATCGACGAACACCAGCGCCTTGGCGCGAATGCTCAGGGGGCTTTTTTCCGCATCGGGAAAGGTCAGCAAGGGCTGACCGAAGGTTTCATGCAAACTCATGGCAGGCTCCCGCCCCAGACCGCCGGGAGACGGGGGGCGCTAAAATTCAGGCGCGACGCAGGGCGTGATGCTCCATGCGGTTTTGCAGGCGATAGAGGTAAGCGAAACCCTGCTCCCAACGCTGGTGACCGGACTTCACGTTGATATGCCCCGCCCCGGACAGAATCCCGGCCTCGGCGCCCCAGTTGCGGGCCAGTTCCAGGGCGCGCGGAGCGCTCACGGCGGCGTCGTTGTCGGAGCTGACCACTTGGCTTGGGAACGGCAACAGATCAGTGGGAATCGGCGCAAAATTACGCAATGCCGGAGCGCAGGCTGGCCGCTCCACATCCGCTGGCGCCACCAGCAACGCCCCGCGCACTTGGCGCAGAAACTGCACCGGCGCGGTGGCGGCCCAATGGGCCACCGTGATGCAACCCAAGCTATGGGCAATCAGGATCACTGGCGTGCTGTCGGCGGCCACGGCCTCGGCCAACGCCGCGACCCAGTCTTCACGCCGGGGCGTCAACCAGTCGGCCTGCTCGACCCGCGCGCTGTTGGGCAGGCTGTTCTGCCAGTGGGTTTGCCAATGATTTTCCGGCGATCCTTGCCAGCCCGGCACAATCAGGTAGCGAATCGATTCGTTGCGCATGGGTGCTCTCCTGCGTGTCTGTTCCCGGACGAGTATAGGGAGGAGAGCTATATTATTTAAGGAATAAGAAGCTATTTATTAAGACAAAAAAGAAATATCAACTCAAGTCTGTGAGAGCGAGCTTGCTCACGGTAGCGTCAGGTCCGTTACATCAATGTTGACTGACAGTCCGCCATCGCGAGCAAGCTCGCACAGGAATTGCGTCGGTCTCACTCGCTACGGCCCTTGCGCAACAACACATCCAACTGGTCTATCACCTCCGCCCAGTCCGCATCTTCGAGGATCTCGTCGCGCAGCATTTGCCGCTGGCCCTCGCTCCAGAAAAACGCATCGGCCAGGTGCAGCCCAGGCTTGAGGGGTGAATGGCTGGTGATAAATTTATCAATGCCCTCAGCGTCATCGGGCAAGCCCAGTTGCTTGAATAATGAGGAAAGAGGGTGAATTGGGGTTTCCATACGGGCCTCCTGAACATAATGGAGATGGCGGGGTGTTTATCCGCAGTCTAGCCCCTCGACGACCGCCAGACTGATCAAAATTCAATCAACCCTCGACTCGACTAGACTTTGAATAACATCCCGACGAATACACGTTGCGGAGGGTCCTGTGAACATTCACTGGTTGACGGTTGCGCTGCTGGCGATCAGCGGACCTGTGCTCGGCGCCGATGGCCTCGTGCTGCCAGGCACCGATTCCCTGGGTTTCTGGCTGGTTGCCGTTGGCGTGGCCTTGCTGGTCTTCGAGGCGGCCCTGCCCAATTACGGTGTCGCGGGGCTGGGTGGCATTGTCCTGTGTGTGATTGGCGCGGTCATCCTGACCAACGCCGATATACCGGCTCCCCTGATGCTCGGCCTGGGCCTGGCCAGCGCCTTGCTGCTGATCGTCCTGTTGGTCCGTGCGTTGAAAACACGACCGCGCCAGCCGGTCAGCGGCGATGCGGCGCTATTGGGCAGCGTCACGATGGTGACCGCGTTGCAGGCCGGCAATCATCATCATGGCTGGGTCCAGTTGGAAGGCGAACGCTGGCAGGTGGCAAGCGCAACGCCGCTGCGGCCTGGGCAAGCGGTGCGAGTCATCACCCGCAAGGGTTTGCTGTTGGAAGTGGCCCCCGCTGATTCACAAGGAGTCTGAGATGGGCATGCAAATCGGTTTTGTGCTGCTGTTGTTACTGTTGATTGCACTGGCGGGTGCGACGTTCCGGATCCTGCGCGAATACGAACGAGCGGTGGTGTTCCAGCTCGGTCGGTTCTGGCAGGTCAAGGGGCCAGGATTGATCCTGCTGATTCCGGTGGTGCAGCAGATGATCCGCGTCGACCTGCGCACCATTGTCCTCGACGTGCCGCCCCAGGACGTGATCACCCGCGACAACGTTTCGGTGAAGGTCAACGCGGTGCTGTATTTCCGCGTGCTCGATCCGCAGAAAGCCATCATCCAGGTCGAAAACTTCCTCATGGCCACCAGCCAACTGGCCCAGACCACCTTGCGCGCGGTCCTCGGCAAGCATGACCTGGACCAACTGCTGGCCGAGCGCGAGCAATTGAACGGCGACATCCAGCAAGTGCTCGACGCCCAGACCGATGCCTGGGGCATCAAGGTGGCAAATGTCGAGATCAAGCACGTGGACCTCAACGAATCGATGATCCGCGCCATCGCCCGCCAAGCCGAAGCCGAGCGCGAACGCCGGGCCAAGGTGATCCACGCCGAAGGCGAGCTGCAGGCCTCGGAAAAACTCATGCAGGCCGCCGAAATGCTCGGCCGCCAGCCAGGGGCCATGCAGTTGCGCTACATGCAGACGCTGGGCTCGATTGCCGGGGATAAAAGCTCCACCATCGTCTTCCCCTTGCCGATCGAGTTGCTCAAGGGAATGGCGGAGTTGTCACCCAACAAGCCGTGATGGATTAGGCAAGGCACAAGCAAGCCCCTGTGGCGAGGGAGCTTGCTCCCGCTCGGTTGCGCAGCAACCGCAAGATCTTGGGGCCGCTACGCAGCCCAGCGGGAGCAAGCTCCCTCGCCACAGGACACTCCTGAATTCAAGACCTTCTCAAACACTCGAGCGCCTCGTAAGGCCCCTGCGCCCAGCGCATGACCCGCTCCCGCAACAACACCGAAGCCTCGCGGCGCTTGTCCTCGCTATCGCCAACAAACGCCTGCGCCGGCTGCTTGGCATGCTGCCCCACTGCGGCGAACACTTGCCTGCCTTGCTCCTCATCAAGCCGGAAAAACGCCGCCAGTTTGCCCGTCATCACCTCGGGCAGTTCCGTGTAGTTGACCGCCATTGCACCCAATACCTGACAGTGGTCCAAACCCGTCGCCAACAACTGCCCCACCCGGCGCGAGATGAAATCTTCCGGGCTACTGAACGGCAACCCATCGTCCAGCACACTCGTCCCGATCATCCCCGGCACCATGTGCAGGCCAGGACGACGCAGATGGGAGACGGCGATTTCCAAAGGGTCGCGGTACAGGAACAGCCAGGGGGTGTCGGGAAAACATTCTCGCAACAGCGCCAACTCACCGATGTTCCAGGCGTCGAGCTTGACCACCAGCCGTTGCTCCACGCCTCGTCGGCGCTGCCCATAGGCCGACATCAAGCCCTTGAGCGCCACGCACCGCTCGGGCGATGGCAAATCACTGCGCAGCAATGTATCCAGGGGCGGTGGTTCCGAAATGACGATGTGATCGTCCAATTGGGCAAGCATCTGGCTGATCAATGTCGAGCCGCAACGGGAGGCATGGAAAATGAATGCGCTGGGCTCCAGTCCCGGGGTTTGTCGTTGCCACTGACCGAGGGCGTCCAAGGGAGTCCGGCGACGGAACACCTGGTTGAAAGGCAGGCGCAGGGCGTCTTCCACCGCATCGCCAAAGAACGGCTGTGACAGTCGCGCGTCGCCGAACCAGCACCAATCGACCCACCACTGCCCAGCCTCTTGCCACACGCGGATCGGCAGCCAGCCGTCCAGGTTCAGGCTTTCCACTGGTCTCTCCACTGCCGGCGACCGTTGCGCATGGCCGCCCGGAGTTCTTGCGCAGTGAAGTGCAGGCCTTGTCCGGCACCCAGCGCAATTGCGCACTCAATGAAAGCGTCTACGTCATGCACGCTCTGCAAGGTTCGGGCGAATTGGATATCAGTTTCTACGTGCTGCTGAAAACGGGCGAAGTCGCTACGCCCGCCGCCAGCTGCCGGTGTAGTGGGCACCCCAGCGGCAATTTGCCGCTCCAACCAGGGCCCCGGGCGGCAATCGAGCACCAGATGAACTCTGGGCTCGGCACTGCGGTTATCGACGCGATGAGGTCGCGACAAGTCGAGAAACCAGCACTCGCCCGCAGCCATAGGCACACGCTGGTCATCCAGCCAGAAGTCCACTTGCGGCGGGCTGAGCAGCGGAATGTGCAAGCGCAGATCGGCGTCCGGCCCGCCCAGGTCATAGTCACGATGCTCGTGGATGCACCCTCCCGGCCCGAGCCGCAATAGCCGGGCCGAGACGATCTCCAGGGAGCAATCACGCAACGCTTCGCGCCAACGACGATCCTCTGACCAAGGCGCGCGCGTCACAGGCAGACCGCGCCCGGGAGACAACTCGGTCAAGGCATCGACCGCCGAAATCAGCGCCACCCCGCTCCAGTCGCCGCTGTAATAGGCACTGTTGAAATGCCCCTGCCAGCGCTCGTCTTCAATGGCGGCCAGTGCCTGCAACAGTAACGGCAGGTTCACCACCACCGGCAGCCGGGAAAACGCCGGGCGCGTCATGCCAGCGCCCGGTTACTGAGTCACCGCAGCCGTCGTCGACACCGTGATGTCGCCCTGGGCCCAGGCCGCTTCACGATTAGCCAGTGCCGTGGCGATCGACTGGACTGCGGTCGATTGCACTTCGTTTGGCAGTGGGTCGAGACCGGCACTGGCAAAGATCTGCCCGTAGGCGTTGCGCAGGTCGGCGTAGGCCAGGTCCCGGCGCAGATCGGCCTGCAAGGTATTCAGTTCACCCTGGATCAGATCCAGCTCGCCAATGCCCGCGGCCTGGTGACGGCTGCGCAACTGGCCAACGATCTGCCCGTCGATATCCGACAACTGCTGGCTGGTCTTGAACTGGCGCAGCGCTTCGCGATAGTTGGCGTTGGCGACGTACAACTGCGCCAGCACGGCAATCGACATCGCCTGGCGCCGCGCCGAGGCCACTTCTTCACCGGCCTTGGCCACGTCGATGGCCGCCGGGGCGGAGATCACGTTGAACAGGTTCCAGGTGACTTTCACACCGTAGTCAGCCCAGCCCTGTTCCACCAGGAACGAGTTGCTGTCGTAATGCCCGCCGGCGGAAAACTCCAGCCCCGGCAGCAGGCGCAGCATGGCCTTGCGGGTTTCGGCGGCGGTGATGCGGGTCTGGTAATCCTGCTCGCGCAGTTCCGGGCGGCTGGCCAGGGCTTCCTGTTCGAGACGGGCCAGGTCGACCTTGAGTTCCGGGATGGCGTATTCATCCTGGGTGGCCAGGGTCAGCTCGGTACCCAAGGGCAAGTTGATCAGGGTCGCCAGTTCGGTCTTGGCCAGGGACAGCGCCCGACGCTGCTCTTCCAGTTGACGGGTCGCCTGGATCAGCGAGCGCTGGTAACCCAGGGCCTGCACCGGGTCACCAATGCGCTGTTCGCTCATGCTCTGGCTGTTGTCGCGCGCAGCCTCGACCCGGGCCATCAGGCTGTCGATCTGCTTGAGCAAACGCTCGGCGGCCATGGCGCGCCAGTAGGCCGAACGCACGTCCTGGACGATGGTGTTGATCACCTTGCGCCGGCGCTCTTGCACGATCAGGCGCTGGTCCCCGGCCTGCTTGGCGCTGATGTAGCTGACGCCGAAATCGAGCACGTTCCAGACCATGGTCAGGTCCGCCACCTCGCGGTCGCGGTCCTGGGAGGTCGACGGCTCCAGGGACTGGGTGCCGGTTTCCACGCTCTGGCTGCTGGAGGCGTTGACGTTGTTGCGACCCACATAGCCGGCGTCCAGGGCCATGCGCGGCAGCATGTCGAAACTGGCCAGGTCCAACTGACGCTTGGCCAGGGCTTCCTCCATGATCTTCAAGCGGCCTTCGAGGTTGTACTTCACTGCCCGGGCCATGGCCTGGTGCAGGGTCAGCGGGCCACTGAGCGGCTCCTGATCCTTGTACATATTCTGCAGGTCGGTTCGAGCGCGCTGCTCGCTGACGCTACGCTCGATCGGATCGCTGGTGACCGCACATCCACTCACCACCAGCGCCAGCAAACTCATACCGAATAACTTCTGACTTCTATTCATTCCCTGGATTGCCCCTGGCTGCCCCAATATTTTTTAGAATTCAGGCCTGCGCCTCGCTGATGCCGACCTGTCGTAACGCCGTTGCCAAGCTGTCGACCTGACGCTGTTCAGTATCCTTGAGCTGTTGCAGCTGCTGGCCCAAGGTCGGTGCGCCGAACATCCCGCGCAGCCCTTGGGATACATCGCCGCCCTGCATCGACTGACTGCCGAAGGCACCCATCGATTCGCTCTCGGAAGCGGAGTCCTGGGTGAACAGGGTCGAAAGCGTGCTGCTGCCGAACACCCCACCATCGCCCCCACCAAAGCCCAGGAAGCCCTGGCCCGAACCATCGCCAGCGGCATCGCTGCTGAACACCTGAGCGATATAGCTAGGCGCCAATTGGCCCCGGTTGATGAAAATATCTCCAATCGGCTTGAGGCCCCCGCCCACGTCCCGTTGCTCGAACAGCGGCGGGAACCCCAGCGGCGAACCGAGATTGCCGGTCGGCGGGGTAAAGACGATCGGTTGCAGCGGCACCTCGGACGGCGGGATAACCGTGACCGGGTCGGAGGTCAGGAACTCCGGCGGCGGCTTCACATCGTTGGGCACCACGGTGTCGATCGCATAGTTGTTGGACACCGCCACGCTGCCCCCGGCGTTGCCCGACAGGTCGCTGACGTTGCTGGTGTCCAGGGCGATGAAGTTGCTCGGGTCGGTGAGGTTCACCGTCGGTGTGAACGTCGCGGTCCAGGTCCTGCCGCCGTCGCTGCTGGTCAGGTTGGTCAGCTCGCCGTTGGTGACGCTGAGGTCCGACAGATCGAAATTGCTCACCGCCTCGCTGAAGGTGATGGTGACCTGGGTCGTCTCGCCCACGGTCAGGTTCGGATCGGCCACCACGATGGTCGCTGTCGGCCGGGTGGCATCGAGCGCGTAGTTGGCGGAGATCGCGATGCCCACGCCGGCGTTGCCGGCCAGGTCCTGCACATTGCTGGCGTCGAGCAGGATCAGGTTGGTGGGATCGTTGACGCCTGCAGTAGGCGTCAGGGTCGCCGTCCAGGTCAGGCCACCGTCACTGCTGGCGAGGTTGGACAGCACGCCATTGGCCACACTCAGGTCGGACAGGTCGAAACCGGACACCGCCTCGGTGAAGGAGATAGTCACGGTGGTGCTCTGGCCGATGCCCAGGGTGGTGTCGCCCACGGTGATGGTGGCGCCTGGGCGAACCGTGTCGATTGCGTAGTTGTTGGAGTCCACCACACCGACACCGCTGTTGCCCGAGGCGTTGACCACGCCGCTGGTGTCCAGGCTGATCAGGTTGCTGGTATCGGTGATGCTGGCGCTCGGCGTGAACGTGGCCGTCCAGGTGACACCGCCGTCGGTGGACGACACATTGCTGAGCGTGCCGTTGCTGATGGTCAGGTCACTGTTGTCGAAACCGCTCACAGCCTCCGAGAACGTAATGGTGACCTGCGAGGTTTCTCCTACGCGCAGCGCACTGTCGGCCACCACGATCGTGGCGGTCGGTACCTGCGTCTCGACCGCATAGTTGGCTGAGTCGGTGGTACCTGCCCCGCTGTTGCCAGCCGCGTCGCTCACGCCGGTATTGTCCAGGCTGATCAGGTTGCTGGCGTCGGTCACGCCCAGGGTTGGCGTGAACGTCGCGGTCCAGGTCAGGCCGCCATCGCTGCTGCTGACAGCGCTCAGGGTGCCGTTGTCGACGCTCAGGTCTGCGTTGCTGAAGCCGGTAACGGCCTCGCTGAAGGTGATGGTCACTTGGGCGGTTTCACCCGGTTTCAACACCGAATCGCTCAGCACGATGGTGGCGGTCGGACGCTGGCTGTCGACGCTGTAGTTGTTCGAATCGGTGGTGCCGCTGCCCGCGTTGCCCGCCAGGTCGGCGACGCCGCTGTTGGCAAGGGTGATGACGTTGCTGGTGTCCGTGATGCCAGCGACAGGCGTGAAGGTCGCGGTCCAGGTAATGCCACCGTCATTGCTGCTCAGCCCGCTGAGGGTCCCGTTGGCAACGCTCAGGTCGGCAGTGGTGAAGCCGGTCACGGCCTCGCTGAAGGTGATGGTCACCAGCGAGGTCTCGCCCGCGGCGATGGCGGTGTCGGCGACGACAATGGTCGCGGTCGGGCGCACGGTGTCGATGGCGTAGTTATTGGAATCGGTGGTGCCGACGCCAGCGTTGCCCGAGACGTTGACGACACCGGTATTGTCCAGGGTGATCAGGTTGCTGGTATCGGCAATGCTCGCACTCGGTGTGAACGTAGCCGTCCAGGTAACGCCGCCGTCGGAAGACGACACGTTGCTCAGCGTGCCATTGCTGATGGTCAGGTCGCTGTTGTCGAAACCGCTCACCGCTTCGTTGAAGGTGATGGTCACCTGGCTGGTTTCACCGATGCTCAGGGACGTATCGGCCACCACGATGGTCGCGGTCGGCACCTGGGTATCGACGGTGTAGTTGGCGGAGTTGCTGGTGCCGGTACCGGCGTTGCCGGCCGCGTCGCTCACGCCGCTGTTGTCCAGGACGATCAGGTTGGTGGCGTCCCGCGTACCGGTGGCCGGGGTGAAGGTCGCCGTCCAGGTAATGCCGCCATCGCTGCTGCTCACGGCGCTCAGCGTGCCATTGGCCACGCTCAGGTCCGAATTGTCGAAACCGCTGACTGCCTCGCTGAAGGTGATGGTCACCAGTGAGGTTTCGCCGACGCTGAGGTTGCTATCGGCCATCACGATGGTCGCGGTCGGGCGCAGGGTATCGACAGCGTAGTTGTTCGAATCCGCAGTGCCGGTGTTGATGTTGCCCGCCACATCGGCGATCGAGCCACTGTTGAGGCTGATCAGGTTGGTACTGTCGCTGATTCCCGCACTCGGGGTGAAGGTCGCGGTGAAGGTAATGTTGTCGCTGGTACTCAGCCCGCTCAGGGAACCATTGGCCACGGTCAGGTCCGCCAGGGTGAAGCTCGTCACGGCCTCGCTGAAGGTAATGGTCACCAGCGAGGTTTCGCCAATGGCAACGGTTGGGTCGGCCATGACGATGGTCGCGGTGGGGCGCACGGTGTCGACCACGTAGTTATTGGAATCGGTGGTGCCGACGCCCGCGTTGCCCGCGCCGTTGATCAAGCCGGTATTGTCCAGCGTGATCACGTTGCTGGTATCGGAAATGCTCGCGCTCGGCGTGAACGTGGCCGTCCAGGTGACGCCGCCGTCGGTGGACGACACATTGCTGAGCGTGCCGTTGCTGACTGTCAGGTCCGCGTTATCGAAACCGCTCACCGCCGAATTGAAGGTGATGGTCACCTGGGTCGTTTCACCGATTCCCAGCGTACTGTCGGCGACCACGATGGTCGCGGTCGGCACATTGGTGTCGACCTGGTAGTTGTTGGAGTTGGTCGTGCCGGTGCCGGTATTGCCCGCGGCATCGCTGATGCCGGTGTTGTTCAGGGTGATGACGTTGGAAGTGTCGCTGACACCGAGCGCAGGCGTGAACGTCGCCGTCCAAGTGATGCCACCGTCGCTGCTGCTGACCGCACTCAGCGTGCCATTGGCCACGCTCAGGTCCGAGTTGTCGAAACCGCTGACCGCTTCGGAGAACGTAATGGTCACCAGTGAGGTTTCGCCGACGCTCAGCGCGGTATCGGCCACCACGATGGTCGCGGTGGGACGCAGCGTGTCGACGGCGTAGTTGTTGGAGTCGGTGGTGCCGCTGCCGGCGTTGCCCGCCCCATCTACGACGCCCGTGTTATTCAGCGTAATCAGGTTGGTGGCATCGCTGGTGCCGACGCTCGGGGTGAAGGTGGCGGTGTAGGTGATGTTGTCGCTGGTGCTCAGCCCGCTCAGGCTACCATTGGCGACCGTCAGGTCAGCCAGGGTGAAGCCGGTCACCGCCTCGCTGAAAGTGATGGTCACCACCGAGGTTTCGCCCAGGGCGACGGCCGTATCGGCGACGACGATGGTGGCGGTGGGGCGCGCCGTGTCGATGGCGTAGTTGTTGGAGTCGGTGGTACCGCTGCCGGCGTTGCCGGCGGCGTCCGCCACGCCGGTGTTATCCAGGGTGATCAGGTTGGTGGCGTCGCTGGTGCTGACGCTCGGGGTCAGTGTCGCGGTCCAGGTGATACCGCCGTCGCTGGTGCTCAGCCCGGTCAGGGTGCCGTTGGCGACCGTCAGGTCGGCAGTGGTGAAGCCGGTCACTGCCTCGTTGAAGGTGATGGTCACCAGGGACGTTTCGCCGACCCTCAAGGCGTTATCGGCGACGACGATAGTCGCGGTCGGGCGCGCGGTGTCGACAGCATAGTTGTTGGAGCTGGTGGTGCCAGTACCGGCGTTACCGGCCAGGTCCAGCACGCCGGTATTGGCCAGGACAATCAGGTTGGTGGCATCCGTGGTGCTGGCGCTTGGGGTGAGCGTCGCGGTCCAGGTGATGCCACCGTCGCTGCTGCTTAGTCCGCTAAGAGAGCCGTTGGCAACGGTCAAGTCGGCCAGGGTGAACCCCGTCACCGCCTCGCTGAAGGTAATCGTCACCAGGGAGGTTTCACCGATGTTCAGCGCGTTGTCGGCCACCACGATCGTGGCGGTCGGGCGCAGGGTGTCGATCGCGTAGTTGTTCGAGTCGGTGGTGCCGGTACCGACGTTGCCGGACAGGTCGGCAACGCCGCTGTTGCTCAACGTGATCAGGTTGCTGGTATCGCTCACGCTGGCGGTCGGGGTCAGCGTTGCGGTCCAGGTGATACCTCCGTCGCTGGTGCTCAGCCCGGTGACCGTGCCGTTGGCCACCGTCAGGTCAGCGGTGGTGAAACCACTGACCGCCTCGTTGAACGTGATCGTCACCAAGGATGTTTCACCGGCGCTCAGCGCCGTGTCAGTCACCACGATCGTGGCGGTCGGCAGCACGGTGTCGATCGCGTAGTTGTTGGAGTTGGTGGTGCCAACGCCGTCGTTGCCACTCAGGTCCGCGACACCGGTATTGTTCAGCACCACCAGATTGGTGGTGTCGGTGACAGCGGCGTCGGGTGTCAGGGTTGCTGTCCAGGTGATACCGCCGTCACTGCTGCTCAGGCCGCTGAGGGTGCCATTGGCCACCGTCAGGTCGGCCGTGGTCAATCCGCTGACCGCCTCGGAGAAGGTGATGGTCACCAGCGAGGTTTCACCGTTCCTGAGGGCCGTGTCAGATACCACGATGGACGCCGTCGGCGCCACGGTGTCATTGACCACGTAATTGTTCGAATCGGTGGTGCCCACCCCGGCGTTACCGGCGAGGTCCGCCACACCAGTGTTGTTCAAGGTGATGATGTTGGTGGTATCGGCGATGTTGCTTGCCGCCGTCAGCGTGCCGGTCCAGGTGACGCCGCCGTCGCCGCTGGTCAGCGTGCCGACGGTGCCGTTCTGTACGGTCAGGTCCGCCGCGGTCAACCCCGTCACCGCCTCGGAGAAGGTGATGGTCACCTGCGACGTGCCGCCGGAGTTCAGGTTGGTGTTGGCTACGACGACGGTCGCGGTGGGCGGCGTTTCGTCCGGCACGTAGTTGGTGTTGATGGTGCCGCCATCGCCATAGACGTTGGCCACCGACGCCGGCGTAACACCTGCGGTGCCGGCACTCGTCCCACCGACGCCACTGCCGCCAACGTTGCCGGCCAGGGCCGCGAAGTTGGCCGCGGTAATCAGGATCGACCCCTTGTTCCAGATAGCACCGACACCCACGCCACCGGCGCCGCCCGCCTGGGTGTAGCCACCACCGGCACCGCCGCCACCGCCACCACCGCCCGCGCCGATGTTGTTGGAGATGACCGAGTTGCCGATGATCCGCAGGGTTGCGCCCGTGTCGTTGTAGATACCGCCAACCGCGCCACCGCCGGCACCGCCGATGTCGTTATAGCCATCGCCACCACCGCCGCCGCCGATGGACAACCCGCCGCTGCTGGCCGTGCCACCGGAGGAGCCGGTGCTGTAGCCGGCATAGACAGCGCCGCCGGCACCGCCGGTCGCGGAGCCGCCACGCCCGCCGATGTTGAAGAAACCGCCACCGGCACCGCCCTGGTTGGTAGAGCCCAAGGAACCCGAGGAGTTGAGCGTATCGCCGCCACGCCCGCCGATCCCGCCGCCGAGCGCACCACCGCCACCGCCACCACCACCTGCATATTCCGGCGTCACACCACCGCCGCCGCCACCGCCCGCCGCCACGTTAGCCGTGACCGTGACGTTACGCAGGGTCAAGGTACCCGCGTTGTTGATCCCGCCGCCCTTGGCCACCAGCGCATCGTCACCACCGTTACCGCCGTTGCCCGACACAACGCCGCGGGTAATCACCAAACCATCGAGGGTGGCCGTGGTGCCGGCCGTCACGCTGATCACCTGGGTGCGGAACTGCCCGTCCAGGGTGACATCGGCGACGTTGTCGTTGTTGAGATCGCCGTCGATCGTGATGTTCTGGTTCACCACCAGCACCTGGGTCAAGGCAACGGTCATGCTGCTGTTGAAGGTGACGATGTCGCCGTTCTGCGCAGAACCCAAGGCCGCGCGCAAGGAGCCCACGCCGGAATTGGCATTGTTGGTGGCGGTCCAGGTGGCCAGGCCCCACTGGTATTCACTCATGGCATTGGCCGACAGCACGTTGGCGCTTTCGATGTTGCCGGTGGCGATCTCCAGGTCCCAGTCACCGCCGACGCCAGTGCGATCGTCGGAAGCCGCCACGTCACGCCCGGTCAACTGCGCCAATGAATCCACCAGGCTCAGGCCACGCTCGCCTTCGGCGGTGTAGCAGCCGTAGATCAGGATATCGCCGCCGGCGTTCATGTCCTGGCCGATCTGCGCCAGCACTTCGCTGCGGGCCTGGACGTTGTCCGCCGACAGGTAGCTGTTGCCCAGCCACAAATCACCGGCATTACCGTGGGCGATGATCTGCACCGAGCTGACGCCCTGGTGGGTGTCCAGGTAATCGGCGATCTGTTGCAGGCCGTCCTTGGTGGCATCCAGTTGTACCACCTGGGTCCCGGGCGCCACGCCTTCGAGCAGGTTGGCGGAATCCTTGACCCGGGAATCGACGAACACCACGCTCTTGCCGGGAACGGCAGCCTGGGTGGCATCGACCTGGCCTTGGGGTGCATGACTATCGGCAGGCTGGTCCGCTGTGGGCGTCTTGGCCGCCTCGGCAGTGGGTTGCGCGTCAGCTTGCGCGGCATCGGCCACGGTCGCCGCCACCGCGCCGTCGAACAGCATTCGCGGCTCCAGGGACATGATCATTGGCGATGCCAGGGCCTGTGCGCCCTCGGTTACCCGCGATTTGCCTTTGCTCCACCACATGACGATCACCTGGACTCGAACTTCTTGAACACAAATGAAAAAAACCGCAGTCAGCTGACGGCGGCGTCGGTTTTCATACGAATGACATTGGCGGCGCTTGCGGACCCATCGCGCCAGAACGACAACTCGGCATACTTTTCAAACAGATCCGGCGGCAGCAGGGTGCGTCGAGCTTGCGGCGCGACCTTGGGCTTGACCTTGTGCAGGCCGGCAACGCCCAGGGCCTGGTCGAAGACCGGCGCGTCGTAGGTCAAGTGATTGAAATCGTGCTCGAACCAAGGCTCGCCGATGAACTCGTACACCAGTCGCATGACCCGCTCCGGTGCCTGGCTCAGCAGGTCGTAGTCAACGACCAGCAACGACTCGGCGTTCTCGCCGTAATAGGCCTCTTTGAGCGCCGTCCAGGCAAGCCCCACCAGACGATTGCGCTGGGCCAGGGTTTCGCAGCGGCTGTAGACGGTGTTGCGCTCGTCATCGTCGTTGAACAGCTTGGTGTTCTCGAACGGATTGGCGCGATAAAGGCGCTCCAGGCTGTCGAGGATCCAGGCAACGTTGCGCACGCAAGCGATGGTCTTGGCCTGGGGAAACAGGTCCTGCAGGGCAGGCAAACGGGCACACCATTGGCGATTGGTGTCGAAGATGACCGGTTTATCGGCTTTGTCGGCGTAGTAGGAATCGAAGAGGCCACGCAACAGGCGGCGGCGCAAGTCGGTATCGATCACCGAACCGAACTCGCTGCCGGCGCTGCATTGTTGCAGGACGCTGCTGAACAGCGAACCGACGGGACTGGTCATGCCGGCATGAAAGCGCGGGTTCTGCAGCAAAATGGCAGAAAGCAGGGTCGAGCCTGAGCGCGGCAAACCGGAAATAAAGTGAAACTGCGGCAATCCCTTCACCTGTTTGTAGTCCTTTTGTATCGCGAAGCGTAGCCGAGGAAACAATCTTCGCCTAGTGGTACTTTGACATCAATATCAGCCAATTCTGTAAAAAAGATGGACGGTATAGCGGCGATGTGGACCTGAATCGATTAAGCCGGTCGACAACATTTTTCCTCTATTGCTGCCCTGCAGAATGAGACATCCCCGTCTACGCTCAGCCGTGCGTGACCAGGCCAGGGAATGAAGGCGTCGGGCTGACCGCACTACCCTCCCTTGGATCCTGGCGGCATTGCCATACCAATAATCTGAAGGGATGAGGAATCTATGGAAGTATTTATGGGCACTATCCAGTCATTCGCCTTTAACTTCGCCCCCAATGGGTGGGCGCTGTGCTACGGGCAGACGCTCGGCATCGCCCAATACCAGGCGCTGTTCTCCCTGCTGGGCACGTATTACGGAGGCAATGGCACCACCAACTTCATGCTCCCCAATCTGCAGGGTCGCCTGCCCCTGGGACAGGGTAACGGCCTGAACCTGACTCCGCGTGTCATCGGCGAAGTCTCCGGCACCGAAAACATCACCGCGACGATCAATAACCTGCCTATTCACACCCACACCCTCGCCGGCATCAGCGCCTCGACCACCCTGCAACTGGCCAACCCAGCCAGCAACCCGGTGAATACCCCAACAGCCACCAACTCGTTCATCGGCACCTCAGGCACCGGGCCGGGTTCGGCTGCGATCTATTCCGACCAGATAGGTGCCTCGCCAGTGCCGTTGCAGGGCGTGACCACCACCGTCAGCGGTACGATCTCTCCAGCGGGCAACGGCTTGCCGATGGCAGTCATGAACCCGTTCCTGGCGATCAACTTCAGCGTTGCGTTGAACGGCCTTTTCCCTTCCCGAAACTGATGAACCGCCGGGGGGTCATGGCCCTCCGGCCTTTTGGAGTGTCGATATGCTGCAACAGGTTCATAGCCGCCATTTCCAACCGTTGCTGGGCCAGACCAGCCACCTGACCCTGCCCGACGGCAGCTCTTTGCCGGTGCGGATCGAGAGCCTCGAAGAAACACCACGGTCGAAGATGCCAAACGCCGAGCGCATGCCGTTCTGCGTGGAATTCAATAGCCTGGAAAGCACCGATTTCGTGGATGGGTTGTGCGCACTGCAAGTGCCTGAACTGGGGAGGCTCGAAGGGGTGTTCGTGTCGCGGATACCGCCCATGGGACGGGATCCGGCGCTGGGATACTTCTACATCGCGTTTAACTAAAAACTGATGATCCCTTGTGGGAGCAAACCCGCTCCCACAAGGGACTGGCGGTTCGATCGTTCCCACGCTCCTGCGTGGGAATGCCGCCAGGGACGCTCCGCGTTCCGCTTCTGGAAGGTGACGCAGAGCGTCACGGGATGCATCCCCACGCAGAGCGAGGGGACGATCAGCGTCAAGCCAATCCACGGGTTGTCTGGGCTGACGCTTTCGCGAGCTTGCTCGCGATGGCGGAGGGTCAGCTTGCATCCATGTTGGATTTACCGCCCTCATCGCGAGCAAGCTCGCTCCCACATTGAACAGGTGGCCAGTCAGGCACTGTTCAGTTGCCTTTCGGATACCAGACCAACCGCTCCGCCGCCGGGTTGCTTTCCTGCACTTCGAAACCCAACGCCAGGTAGTGCCGACGCGCGTGGGGGTTGCTGGTCCAGACCACGGTCGCCACCGGGCAGCGGACCTGTTGCGCGGCTTTTTGCACCCCTTGCAGCACCGCCCGGCCATAGCCTTGCCCACGGGCCTGAGGAATAAAGGCCAGGTACAGCACGCGAATTTCATTGGGACCAAAATCAGTGCTCAAGGCGCCGATAGCGGTGCCGAGTTTTTCCACCACGTAATGCATGGCATTGGGGAAGCTCTCTCCCAACCCTTGCTCCTGCACTTGAAACTGCTGGGCAATCACCTGCCGCACCTGCTCATGCTCGCCGTCGATCCATTGCAGATCCGGTCGTGCCGCCTGGTAAAGGCTCTGCAAGAACGGACCATCGCTGACCCGCGATGGCCGCACCACCAATCCCTCCGCCGCCACTGAATCCATACTCGCTCCTTAAAAACCGCTTTCCCTGACACCCAACGCCGCCAACCGACGCCAGGCCGCTCCCAACACCGACTCGCCCTGCCCCTGCAACACCACCACGCCACGCAGCGGTTGCACCGGCGCGGCCGAATCGTCAATGGCACTCAGGCGCACGCCATACTGCGCCTGCACCGGCTCGGCCCGTTGCTGCGAATCGCGGCGCACGGCAATCGGCCCATGGTGGTCGGAGGTCAATGCCTGTTGTTCGACCCAGGCCGCACCGTTGGTGTCGATTTCATTCAACCGCACGGCAATCGATGGGTGCATCGGATCGTCGGCAATGAACCGTCCCGTCGCGCCAGGCCCGACCCGCCAGAGCTCGGCTTCGGTGAGGTAACCGCGCAACCGCGAATCGGGCTGCACCACCCGCGCCAGCACCTGCGTCGGTGACAGCCAGCGCCCTACCGACAGTTGCGGCAACAAGTCGCGCACTTGGCCGGCATGGGGAGCACGCAACAACAGACGTTCGCGCTGGGCCACCAGGCCTCGATACTCGGCCACCGCTTCGGCCAGTTGCTGTTCGATGATGCCGGCATCGGCGGCGGTTTCGCTGCGCCCGGCCTGACGGCGCATCTGCAACTGCTGGATCTGGATTTCCCGGCGCACGATAGCCAGGCGCGAGGCCATGTCCGGCGATTCCAGCTCAATCAACACATCACCCTGGGCCACGGTCTGGCCATCGTGCACATTCACTTGCTTGACCCGTGCCGCCACTGGCGCATGCAGGGCACTGGCGCGACCGGCCTCAAGCATGACCGGCACCTCCACGGCGCTGCGCCAGGGCAGCACCAGCGCCAACAGCAACCCCAGCAATACCAGGCCTGCAAACAGCACTCGCGGGCCATGGGCCTGCTCGCGGCGGCTCCACCATTGCCGCCACTCATTCACGATGGGCATAAAAATGAACCACACCAATTCCACCATCATCAGAAAAATGCCCAGCACCTTGAAAAACAGGTGATAGACCGCCAGGGCAATCCCGAAAAACAACAATGCCCGCCACAGCCAGGAGCCGTATCCCCAGACCAGCAAACGCCGACGCATCTTCGGCGACCAGGGCTCCGGTGCCGCCGCGCCATAACCGAACAAGGCTTCGCGCAGGCGCCAGCGGCACAGGGCGAACGCACGCCCCTGAAGGTTATCCACCGCCCAGAAGTCGCTGAGCAGGAAGTAACCGTCGAAACGCATGAACGGGTTCAGGTTGATGACCAGCGTGGTGATCCAGGTGGCGCTGGCCAGCATGAACGCCGCGGTGCGCGCCGGCCCGTCGGGCAGCAGCGACCAGGTCAGCAGCGCGATGCACGCCAGCAGCAGCTCGGCCAGGACCCCACCGGCGCCAATCAGCAACCGCGCGCGGCGATCATTGATCCGCCAGGCGTCGCTGACGTCGGTATAGAACATCGGCAACAGCACCATGAACGCCACGCCCATGCTTTGCACACGACAGCCAGCGCGCTTGGCCATGAAGGCATGGCCGAACTCATGGCACAGCTTGGCGAAGAGCAACGCCGTCCCGAAGGCCAGCGCACCGCCCAGGCTGAACAGGTGCGGAAACGTCGCGATGAAGCGCTGCCAGTCCCGCGACACCAGGAAGATGCCGAGGCCCAGGGTCAGCGGCAGGCCATAGCGCAGGATCCCGGGGCCGAACCGCGCCAACCAGGGCCAGGCCCGGTTGAGAAAGGCGTCCGGGCGCCACAGCGGGATGCGAAAAAACAGGTATTGATGCAGCAGGATCTGCCACAGGCTCTGGCGCTGCGCGGCGGTCTTGAAGAGGTAACTGTCGCGCTGTTGTGGGTCCATCGCGCTGATCAGGTCATGGCCGCGCAAGAAACCCAGCAGTTGCTCCAGCGACTCGCCATTGAGCGGCAGGCCCGGCTCGCGGTTTGCGGCTTGCAGCACCTGTTCCGGATCGCCCAGGGACCAGTGCCGCAACATGCGCATGGCCGCCGCGCCAAGCTTGAAATAGCGCCCGCGCACCGGATCGGCCAAGGTCCACTGCGGCGAACCGTCCGGATCCGGCGCCGCCGGGGACAATTGCAGGTCCGGCCGCAGGCTCGGCAGGCTCATGCTACAGGCCTACGCTCTGGCGCAGGCCGGCCAATGGCCGACGCAGCAGGTACAACGCCAGCGGCGCGCGGTCGCCAAAGACCTTCGCCGTGCCCCGCAGGCCGATGCGCGGCGCCGTGGCATCGAAACGCGCGTCCAACCGGTACGCCAACTGCCCGGCGGCGGTAGGCTGCGCTTCATAGGCCGAGCGCTCGAGCCAGGCCAGGTGCCGCTGCAACGGGTCGCTGTCGAGAAACAACGCCACTTGCGCACCGGGTTCCAGGGCAATCGCGTCGCCCACGGCCAATTCAATACGCAACTCGGCCTGGTTCGGGTCGGCGATTTCCATCAGTCGCTCGCCGGTCTGCACGGGCTTGCCGAGCCAACGCTCGGAGTCGGCAAATACTGCAATGCCGTCACGCTCGGCGCGGACTTCGCTGCGCTTGAGCAGCTCAAGCGCGTAGTTGCGCTCGGCCCGCTTCTGTTCGACGCGGGCGGCCAGCAAGTCAATCTTCGAACTGGATTCGGCGTCGACAAACGAGCGTTGGGAATTGGCCTTGAGTTCGGCCTCAGCCACGCCCAACGCACGCTCGGCCACATCGGCCTGGGCCTTGAGGCTGGTGCTTTCGAAACGCAGCAACAGGTCGCCGTTCTTGACCGTCTGGTTGGGCTTGACCAGGAACTCGGCGATCACCCCATCCAACGGTGCCGCCACCACCTGCCCGCCCAACGGTACCACTTCGGCCGGGGCCAACACGGACTGGCGCACCGGGATCAGCAAGCCCAGCAGCAACACCGCCACCAGGGCGACCTGGCGCTTGCGCGTCCAACGCAGACGCCACGGCTTGCGCGGTTGCAGCGCCAGCCACGCATGGCTGTAGGTGTCGCCCAGTTGCGATAACAGCACTTGCTCGGCCGGGGTCCACGGCAGGTCACGGGCCAGCCATAAGCCGCCGAACACCTGGCCTTGATGATCGATCAACGGCAGCCAGAACACCTGCCCGGCGGACAGGCTTTGCCAGTCAGCCCGGATGGATTCGCCCACCCCCTCGGCGGCAATCACCCGGGCCTGATTCAGTACCCCCTGTTTGAACAGCTGCGCCACCGCCTGCTCGACGAACGCCACGAATGGCGCGTTCGGCTCCACGGCACTGACGCCGGTCACCGCCTGGACCTTACCGGCGATCAACAACGCGGCGTGACGAAAGCCGAACAGGGCCTGGCCGTCGTTGACCAGGCTGTAGCTCAATTGCGCCGGGGTACGTGCCGCGCGCGTCTGGCGTTCCAGATCGAGGAAGCGCGCGAACACCTGCTCGGCGTTGCCGGTGATCGGCGCGTTCACTTGGGCTCCGCGAAACGCGCGGTACCACTCATGCCGGACAACAGCCCCGTGGCATCCGGCAAGGTCGCCACCAGCAGCAAGGTCTGGCTACCCTCATCGATGCGCGCGCCCAAGCGCTTGACCGTCGCTTGCAATGGCTTGCCGGTTTCATCGGGAATAAACGTGAAAGGCTGGCCGGGCTTGAGCCGGTTCATCCAGCGCGACGGCACCAGCAGATGGATTTCCAGGGTGCGGTTGTCCACCACATCGAGCAACGGCGCCCCAGCGGCCACGCTTTCATAACGCTGGACCTTGCGCGCCACCACCTGACCATCGAAGGGTGCGACCACGCTGCAGCGCTTGACCTGGACCTGGTACACCTGGGACTGCGCCTGGGTCTCATTGAGCCGGGCCTCGGCCCGCGACACCTCAAAACGCCCGACGGATTTCAATTGCGCCAGTTGCCGGTTATGCGCCAATTCCTCACCAGCACCCCGGCTGGCCGCCTGGGCCGCGTTGAGCTGGGCCTGATACGCCGAGCAATCGAAACGCGCCAGGGTGTCCCCCTTCTTGAACGACTCGCCCTCACTGAACGGCAACTCGACGATACGCCCGGCCAACTCGCTGGCCAGCACCGCCTGATCCCGCGCCCGCAGCACCCCTCGCGCCTCATTGCCACTCGGCGCACTGGCCGTGACATTGCTTTCCAGCAAAGGATCGTCGGCAGCAGGCGTTTGTGCCTGAACCGTGCACGCTACAAAGGTCAATCCCACAACCCAACTACTCAAACGTCGCATGACCGTTACTCCCTGACGGATGGGCGGAGTCTACGACAGCGGTAGGTAGCGTCAAGGGAATCGCGGCGAGAAGGGAAATCTCTTGTTTCAAAATCGCCGAATAGGCATCAAGAATGTGCCAGATTTTTTACTGATATTAATGAGTAAAAATTCTTACAACAGGTTAAGAGCTTCCACTCATTCAAAAGGGTGTTGGAGGATGGATCTTTGGAGATTGTAAAGAGAAGTCTTATCTCGCAACAAAAATTGATAGCTGAGGCGAAGAATGAGTTTGACCTTCCACATTGCATGCGCTCGACACTGGCTCGCCGGTAATGGAGGGCCGTCTAGACAGCGGTTGACGTCACGACACGCTCGACTTAGGATGACCTTACTCAACCCCGTACGCAGAGGTTAAATTCTCTGGCTGTTGGGGTGAAAAAACCGGCTTAGGCCGGTTTTTTCGTTTTTGGGGGTTGAGTTTGCGTACTGCATTTTTTGTTGATGGCTACAACCTGTTCTATGGATTGCTCGCCGACACGCCTTACAAATGGCTGGATCTTCGCAGTCTGTTGACACACATCGCGCATATCGAAAACCCACGCAGCACCACTGCTTCAGTTGATTACTTCACCTCCTCAGTCAAACCTGCACTGGCGACCCGGGGTCGAGTATCAAAAGAAGCGCAAGACACTTATATCCGGGCCCTGAAGACCACCCGCATCAGTGTCCATTACGGGCATCATCAACTTGAACCTGCCAAAGCGCCTCGCTTCGTTGATAGAAAGACGAAAGCCTCCCGCGAGGACAAAATTGATATCTGGAAGCTGGAGGAAAAAGAAACAGATGTCCACATAGCAATCAGCATGTACAGAACCGCTGCCAAGCAAGCAAAGCTGAAGCATCATGAACGGGTGGAGCAACTGGTCCTTGTATCCAGCGACACCGATATGACTCCCGTTCTAAGAGCCGTGCGAGAAGATTTTCCAGAGATAATTGTTGGTGTCATTCTTCCCCATCGAGCCGAATTGAATCGCCCATCTCCAGGTTCTTTAAAGAAGCATGCCCACTGGATGCGCCGCGTTGTCACTTGCGACGAACTCCAATCCCACCAATTCCCCAACCGAGTGCCCACGCACAAAGCCCCCGCCATCAAGCCGGATTATTGGTAGCAACCAACCTCAGCTCCCCATCGCAATACACCACCTCACGCCCCAACCAACCCACATCCACCTGCGGCAACACCGCCGAGGGTTTACGCAATTCACGCAGCAGCGTCGAGCCGTGGGACAAACGCCCACCCATTCGCGCAATCACCGCCCGGGCGCTTTGATAGTGTGCGTGGCGACCAGGGTCCAACGTGTCTTCCAGCAGAATATCCTCACCCAGAATCCCACGGGCCTGCCCCGGATAAATCATGAAGCCGCTGGCCTGCTCGGTGCCTTCACGACCGTCCTGCCAGAAGCTGCCATCGCGGGTGCGGATGTCCGGGTGCGGCGCGAACCAATGGGCTCGGTCAGCCGTCGGCATGGCGTGATGCAGGCGGAAGAACATCCGCATCAAGTTGTCGCGATACCATTCGCGCACTTGCAGGTAGTAACCACGCAAGCCCGGCAAGCCGGTCGAGTGAGCCAGGCGAATCGCCAGGGGCCATTGTGGGAAGGCCTGCAAGGGCAACTCGGTCGGCGCCGGGCGTGGCGTCGCCGGGTCGGTTTCCCACGGCAGGCGATGGGGGCTGTGTTCCAAGTCGTCATAGGCGGTCGGTGGGCGCCCCAACAGGTCGCCGCCGCTGCTGGCCAACGCCGTGGCGATGCACAGATTGCCTTGCACCACGAACACATAGAACCGGGTGAACCAATCGGCCAATCGCTGGCCGTCGGCGCCTTGTGTGGTCAGTTCGAACAGCTCCCGGTCGAAGCGCCGCAAGCCGTGTTCGAGCGTGAGCAGATGCCCACGAGCGATGCGTTGCATGCGCAGGAACAACGGCAGCGAACGCAGCAGGCGCAGTGGCCGCCAAGGCAGGTGCGGTGTCGCGCCGCCAACCTCGCCGGCGTAACTGCTGGCACTGATGCCCCAGTCGGCCAGCCGGGCGAGAAACAGGTCGTTGTTGATGTACGACGCGCCGCCAAACACCGCCGTGAACGGCTCGCTATCCTGCAACACCCGCGGATCCCAACGCGCCATGATCGCCGGAATACTCGCCGCCGCGCGGCGCTGGGCGTACTCCACCAACACGCTGGGTTGCGGCGGCAGGATCTCGGCGATGTTGGCGGCGGTCAGGTGGCGGCGCCAGCCGTAGTCGCTGATCGGCCGGTATTGCAGCAGCCACAGTTGCGTGCCGTCCCAGGCCCATTCAACGTCGCCGGGTACGTAGTGGAAGACCCGCAGCACGCCTTGCAGGAAACGCCATAACACGTCTTCGGTCAGGCCATGGGCGGGCTTGAATGTGCCGCTGTTCCACGACGCGCCGAGGCGGGAAAGGATCGCCCGCTCGGGGCTCACCTGACCATCGGCCAACGACTCCAGGTGACCTTCGACCCACTCCAGCTCGACTGATAGGTGGCGCACGAAGGCAATCCCGGACAACCGTGGTGTGATGAAGCGCTGCACCACCACTTCCTCGACACCTGCCGCACTCAACTCGACAATGCGCGCCGGCACGTTGTGCGTCGGTTCACGCAGGAACGTGGTGCTCAGGCCGGCATTCGCCGCGTCGGCCTGGTCCTCGCCGTAGCTGGAGGAACGCACCGCCCAGATAGCGTCCGGTTGACTGCTCAGGAACGCCGGCAAACGCGAATCATGGCAATCGTTGAGTGACAGCGCCGCAGGCACCGCTTGTCCGGCCAGTTCCGCCAGGCGCAAGCGGCCACCCTTGGTGTGCGCGACGAACCCACGCTCGCCCGACTCCAGCCATGCGGTGAACTCGGCCGGCGCATCGATCCACGGGTAGTGGCCCCAACCGGGTTTCAGGCTGATGGTCAGATCGGCACGGGCAAGAATGGCCGACCAGGCCGCCGCTTGGGCGACGCCTAGCACCTTGTCCTGATCGCCCCACACCAGTTCGACCGGGTCGGTGATCCATTCCAGCAGCGGCAATGCGGTGTCCGCACGCAGTTGATCCCAGAGCGGCACAAAGGCGCGGCAGCGAGCATAGCCGGCGCCCATGCGTTGGTATTGCGCGGGCGTCCAGGTCTGGCGGGAGAATTTGTGGGCAAACAGCGTCGGCTTGTTCGCCAGCAGCCAGTGAATGGTCTTGCGAATCGGCAATGGCGACATCAACGCCGGCAATCGTCGCTGCCACAAAAATGCGCCCACCGGCGCCAGCAATACGCTGCGGCAAAAGTGCCCCGGCTGGCGTTGCAGCGCATGCAGCACCAGCAACGCACTCACCCCCACCGCCATGATCGCGCTGCCCTTGTCCGTTGCCGCCAGCAACGTCTGGGCGTAGGCCGCCAGGTCTTCGCCGGGGGTCTGAGGGTTGTTGCCGAAGCCGGGCAGTTCCAGCGGCACCACGTCGTGGTGCTGAAAATGCGGCAACGCGTCGTCCCACCAATCGGCGGCGCTACCGTTGCCGGCCAGCAGGTACATCCGGGGCTTGCTCATGGACGCTCCTCAGGCCAGGTCGCGCAAGGCAGCGTCGAGGGTCGGGTACCGGAACGTATAACCGGCCTCGACGAGACGATTGGGCACCACGCGCTGGCCGTCGAAAAACAGCTGGGCCATCTCGCCAGCCAGGGCACGCACCGGCGCGGCTGGGATGTGGAACCACACCGGACGCTTGAGTACCTTGCCGACGCTTTCGGCGAACAGCGCCTGACTGACCGTTTCTGGCGCCACCAAGTTGTAGGTGCCGCTCAGGCTTTCGTCATCGAAAGCCCGGGCGATCACTTGGATGACGTCGTCGCGGTGCACCCAACTCATGATCTGCCGACCATCGCCCATCCGCCCGCCGAACCCCAGGCGAAACGGAATCAGCAACGGCAGCAACGCGCCGCCCGGGCCAAACACCACGCCCAGGCGCATCACCACCTGGCGCACGCCCAACTCCGTGGCGGGCCGGGCTGAGGCTTCCCAACGCACACAGAGTTCAGCCATGAAACCATCACCCTGGGCGGCACTTTCATCGAGACTTTCGCTGGCGTCACGCACGCCGTAAAAACCGACGGCCGAGGCCTGTATCCACAACGCCGGTTTGTGCCGGGCGTTTTTCAACCAGGTCATCAAGGCTTCAGTGGTATTGACCCGACTGGCGATGAGTTGCGCCTGACGCTTGGGACTCCAGCGCGGCCCGGCCACCGGTGCGCCTGCCAGGTTGATCACCACATCGAAGGTTTCGTCATGGCCCAGTTTGCCCAACGAACGCAGGCACCGGGCGCGGCCGTCGAACAGATAGGCCGCTTTCAAGGGATCGCGAGCCAGCACGCTGACCGTGTGCCCGGCGTCGAGCAGTTGATTGACCAGTGTCTCGCCGATAAACCCGGTGCCCCCCGTGACCAGCACGCGCTTGTAGGCGCCACCGGCAAACGGGTTGGCGGGCTTGCCCGCGCGCTGCATGCGCAAGGCCGCCAACCCGTCGCGAATCCCCGAGGCCGTGACCCCGATGGCGAACAAGGTCAGCAACCAACCGCGCCAGCCCAGGTCGATCGCGCTCAGGCCGGTGGGCAAACTCGCCCACTGCGCCAGTTGCACGCCGTACAGCGCGAAGAAGGCCCCGCCGTTGACCGCCAGCACCGTGTGCATGATGCGCTCGATGGCGGGCAACTTGCGGGTCCGGTCCTCGACCACGAAATCCCAGAGCGTCAGGCCGATCTCCAGCGCGAACAGCAGCGCGATGACGATCGCCCACGTCCCCTCGAAAGCCAAGTGCGCCATGCCCAGGAACAGGATCCCGTAGAAGCACGAGCGCAGGGCGTGGATAGAGAGCTCCAGCCGGGCACTGTGGCGATAGGGCAAGGCGACGGTGAGTTCGTGGTGATACAGGGTATCCAGCGCACCGAGGATCGCTTGGGCGATCAACAGCGTGATGGCCCAGTCCAGCAGGGAAAAGTCAGGCATGGTTTGCATCACTCGGCGCGTGGTCAGTCAGGGAGGTGCGGCGGTCGTGGCGATAGAGCCAAAACAGCGGCGGCAATAAAACGAGCAGTGCCAGGCTGTCGAACCACAGGTGCGACCAGACCCGTGCCTGGGCAGAAATCAGCATGTCCTGGGGCGCCCAGAGCAAGATGCCGGCGATGATCCAACCCCAGGGCATGGCGCGCTTCAGTCGATTGCCAATGTGCACGAGGGCGAGCATGTACAGCGCGTAGCTTTGCAACGTGGCGCCGAACAAGGCCAGCCACCAGACCTGTTGTGCCCTGGCCGTCGCGGGCACCGCGGCGGCGCCCCAGAAGGCCTGTTCGATGTTTTGCAGGTAGCCATCGAGCAACCCGCCATGGCCTGCCCAGCTCAGGGTGATACCGGCAAGCAGATGCATCAGGGCGGCGGCATAGAGCCAAACGACCAGGGCTTTGCGAAGGGTGCTTTGAGGGACTGGCATTCCGTGTCCTGAAGGCTTGCTGGAGGGTCGCAAGTCTAATGGAAAAGGAGGTGGCTTTATCTGGCTAACGGGCCGGCCAACGATAAATAAATCCGCGCCTGAACACCTGAGGCGTTCCCCACACCCAAGCCGAACGCAATTGTGGCGAGGGGATTTATCCCCGCTGGGCTGCGCAGCAGCCCCAAATGGTTGAACACCCGCAGCCTGACACGCCGAGGAGACTGGTTTCAGGGCTGCTGCGCAGCCCAACGGGGATAAATCCCCTCGCCACAGGTTCGTGTTTGGTGTTCCATTTCAGCAAGCAACAGGTCCTAGGAGATTTCCTTCAAGTTGTAGCGATGTTGGTGAACTTGTTCGGCTCGGGGCCCGCCGCTAGTCTGGGTTTGTCACTGAAAAAACGGTGACACGGACGTGCAAGTCCGGGTAAAAGAACGCCAAATAATGCCACCAGCCATTTAATGAGCATTCGTGCCCGTGTTTTATGGCGGCTGTGTGTGGGGAGACCTTCGGGTCTGCCGAGGTTTTTTTGGTGGTTCCTACTCGGTCTTGCACACCCTCACATAGCTGCCACCCTTATATCGCGTGCAAGCGAGCTAGGGCGGCTCTGATTGAATAGGAAGCCAAAACATGTTCAAGGTAACTCCGAATCCGCCAGGAGGCCCTGGCAACTCCGACAAATCCTCAAAAACCAAAAAACTCGACGAAGCCGCCGAGCGCGCCCTCGACTACTACCTCAACCCCAAACCGGCCGATGAAGCCTCGGGTAAAACCCAAGCATCCCAACTCTTCATGGTCGCCCCGGACATCGACACCGAAACCCTGTTGGCCAATGCCTCCGAAGACCTGCTGTCCATCAGCGCCATCGCCGCCGACCTGGCGGATGACGTTGAAGGCAGCCGCCGCAGTGTCATCCTGGCGATCAGCCGCATGGCCGATGGCGTGCATTTGTTGGTGGAGAGGGCGATGGATCGGCTTGAGGTCCAGGCGTCGGGCTGACGTTCCCGTGGTGGGTTGAAAACCGCCATCGCGAGCAAGCTCGCTCCCACAGGGTTTTTGTGTCGACTGAGATATCGAGATCAACGCCCGTCAACTGTGGGAGCGAGCTTGCTCGCGATGACGCCAGCCCAGACAACCCGATCCCCTGTGGCGAGGGAGCTTGCTCCCGCTGGCCTGCGAAGCAGGCCCCTGTGTTTCTTCTGGCTGACCGCGTTGCCGGGTTTTGCGACTGCTGCGCAGTCGAGCGGGAGCAAGCTCCCTCGCCACAGGGTTCATTCACCCCGCAGATTAGCGCTGCATCCCCCAACGCTTCACCGTCACCCGCTCCAAACTGTCGAACACCAGGTTCTCCACCAATAACCCAATCAAAATCACCACCGCCAACCCGGCAAACACCTTGTCGGTGTACAGCTCGTTGCGGTTCTGGAAGATGTACCAGCCCAGGCCACCTTTGCCGCTGGTGGCGCCGAACACCAGTTCGGCGGCAATGAGGGTGCGCCAGGCGAAGGCCCAGCCGATTTTCAGCCCGGCGAGAATCGATGGCAACGCCGCCGGGATCAGGATGAACAGCACAAAACGCAGCCCCTTGAGCCCGTAGTTGCGCCCGGCCATGCGCAACGTTTCCGACACGCCGAGAAACCCCGCATACATGTTCAACGCCAGCGCCCACAGCACCGAATGCACCAGCACGAAAATCAGACTGTTCTGCCCCAGGCCAAACCACAGCAGCGCCAACGGCAACAGGGCGATGGCCGGCAACGGGTTGAACATCGATGTCAGGGTGCTGAGCAGGTCGCGGCCCAGTTGGGTCGACACCGCCAGGGTGGTCAGGCCGAACGCCAGGACGATGCCCAGCAGGTAGCCCTTGATCAGCACCACCAGGGAAATCCACACCTTGCCCAGCAGCTCGCCGCTGAGCAAACCGTCGTACAACGCGTTGGCGGTTTGCAGGAAGCCCGGTAGCAGCAGGTCGTTGTTCTGGTAGCGGGCCACGGCTTCCCACACCACCGCCAGCAGCAACAGGATCAGGCTTTTGCGCAGCCAGCCCTGTTGCCAGAGGCGCTGGCCGAGGGGCAGCTCGCGCTCCAGGGGGACATGGGTAAGCGGTTGCAGGTCGACTTCGTACTCTTCACGTACAGGCGATAAATGGCTCATGGAACGTTCCCCTCAGTACGCGATACGAATGTCGGTGAAATCCAGCTCACGCTCGGCTTCAAGCGGCTGGCCTTCATTGAACAGCAACCCATGGATGCGCCGCGCCGAGTGCTGGAACGCCACGCCACCGAGGCTATGCAAGTCGTATTGATGGCTGTGAACTTCGGCCCGTACACGCCCGGGGTGCGGTGACAGCAGCAGGATGCGATTGCCCACCACCAACGCCTCTTCGATGGAGTGGGTGACGAACAGCAGCGTGAAGCGCACCTCTTCCCAGAGCAGCAGCAGTTCTTCCTGCATCTTGCGCCGGGTCAGTGCATCGAGGGCGGCGAAGGGCTCGTCCATCAAGAGGATTTTCGGCTGCATCGCCAGCGCCCGGGCAATCGCGACGCGCGCTTTCATGCCACCGGACAACGTGTGAGGGTAGGCATCGGCAAACGCCGCCAGGCCAACCTTGTCCAAGTAATGCAGCGCCCGCTCCTCGGCTTCGCGACGCTTGAGGGTGCCAGACGCCAACAGCGCGAACATCACGTTCTGCTTCACGGTTTTCCAGGGCGGCAGTTGATCGAATTCCTGGAACACCACGATCCGGTCCGGTCCCGGCGCGTTGACGGTTTGGCCTTGCAAGCGAATCTCGCCTTCGCACGGGGCGATGAAACCGCCAATGGCCTTGAGCAAGGTGGACTTGCCGCAGCCGGAGGGGCCGAGCAATACGAAACGGTCCGCCGGATCGACTTCGAAACTCACCTGGTGCGTCGCCCGCACCACACGCTGCGGGGTGCGGTATTCCAGGCTGACGTTATCCACCGACAACAACGCGGTACCGGTAGAGGTGGGGTTGCTGGCCGCGTGGCCTTGCAAAAGCGCGGTCATGACAATCAGCTCCCCTGCAGCGGTTTGGCGTCCTGGAAGAAATAGTCTTCCCACGATGCCGGTTTGTTCTTGATCGCGCCGACGCGGTAGAGGAATTCGGCCAGCGGGTAAGTGTTTTTCGGGTTGACGGTGAATTCGATCTGCGGGTTATCGATGATTTTCAGCAAGGTCGCCCGGTCGATCTTGGCCTGGGTCACCCGCAGGTAGGTATCCGCCGCCGCGCCTTTGTCGTTCTGGGCAAACTCGGCCGCTTCGGTCAGTGCCTCGACGAATGCCTTGTAGGTCTTCGGGTTCTCATCGCGGAACTTCTCGGTGGCAAACAGCACCGTGGGCGAGTTCGGACCGAGTACGTCATAGGAATTGAGCACCACGTGGACACTGGGGTTTTGCAGGGCCTGGTCCTGGAACGGCGGATTGGAAAAGTGCCCGGTCAACTCGGTGCCGCCGGCGATCAATGCCGCCGTGGCATCCGGGTGAGGAACGGCCAAGGTGTACTTGTCGAGGCGATTGAAGTCCTTGTCGCCCCACTGCTTGGCGGCGGCGTATTGCAGGAAGCGCGACTGCACCGAAACACCCACCGCTGGCACCGCGATGCGGTCCTTCTCGGTGAAGTCGGCGATGGTCTTGACCTTGGGATTGTTGCTCAACAGGTAATAGGGAAAGTTGCCCAGGGAGGCCACGGCCTTGACGTTCTGCTTGCCACGGGTGCGGTCCCAGACCGTCAACAACGGCCCGACGCCGGCCCCGGCAATGTCGATGGAGCCAGACAGCAACGCATCGTTGACCGCCGCGCCGCCGGACAGTTGGGTCCAGTCGACCTTGATCTCGATACCTTCCTGCTTGCCGTGCTTCTCGATCAGTTGTTGATCGCGGACCACGTTCAGCAACAGGTAAACGATGCCGAACTGCTCGGCGATACGAATTTCGCCCTCGGCGTGGGCGCTGGCCGGCGTGACCAGGCTGCCGGCCAGCAAACTGAAGCCCAGGCCGATGGCAGCGGCCAGCGGTGCAAAAGCGATGCGTTTGGACATGGTGATTCTCCAAGCTCTTTGCGCCAGGCGCAGCCGATCAGAAAGGGGCGTCGCCCTGGATGGTGGTGCGATACAGCTTGCGGCGCAGATGGCTCGGGCAACCGGCGGCCAGGTGGATCAGCGAGCGGTTATCCCAGAACACCAGGTCATGGGGCTGCCATTGATGGCGATAGATGTTCTGCGGCAGCACGCTATGGGCATACAGCTCGGCCAGCAGCGCTTGGCTTTCGTCCTCCGGCAAGCCGACGATGCGGGTGGTGAAGCCCTCGCTGACGAACAACGCCTTGCGCCCGGTTTCCGGGTGGGTGCGCACGATGGGATGGACGACTTCGGCAACCTGGGCCAGTTGCTCCGGCGTCAGCGTCGGGCGCCAGTTGCCTTCGAATTTGGTCTCGCTGTAGCGCGCCGTGTAAGAGTGAGCCGCCGAACGGCCTTCCACCGCTTTGCGCAACGCATCGGGCAAACCCTCCCAGGCTTTGTGCATGTCGGCAAACAGCGTGTCGCCGCCTTCGTTCGGCAGTTCCTGAGCGTGGAGCATCGAGCCGAGGCTGGGGAGTTCTTTATAGGAGAGGTCCGAATGCCAGAATTTGCCGGCATCGCCGAGGCCGATGGATTGGCCGTTTTCGATGATGTTGGAGACGATGAGGATCTCCGGATGCCCGGCCAGCAGGAACTGCTTGAGCACATGGATCTGCAGCACGCCAAAACGGCGGCTGAAGGCGATGTGCTGTTCCGGGGTAATTTGCTGGTCGCGGAACACCACCACGTGATGATCCAGATGGGCGCGGTGAATGCGGGCAAAGTCCTGGTCGTTGATCGGTCGGGACAGGTCCAACCCAATGATCTCGGCGCCAACGGCTTCGATGAACGGACGGATTTCGAACGTCTGCGGCGCGATGTTCGCGGCGCTTGGGGTAAGGGAATCCGGAGAATAAGAGACGGCTGACATACATCACTCCCACGCACGGCGCGCTTGAACAGGCGCGCACTCGATCAAAACTCACGGCGTTACCGTGTTGGTTTGTGTCGTGCGGCGCGCCGATTGGTCGGCAGGTACGCAGGGGGATGACTTTAATAGTATAAGAAAGTTAATTTAAATATTAAAAATGCATAACCATATGGCAGAACTTGAGGGAACGACACGGTCCTGTGGCGAGGGAGCTTGCTCCCGCTGGGTCGCGCAGCGGCCCCAAAAAAAGCGATGAGCGCTGCGCACTCAAGCGGGAGCAAGCTCCCTCGCCACAAAAGCTATCCAGTCATCGATTGGCAGCTGTGGACTACCGCTCGTGCAGCGCCTCGGCCCGGGCCTTGATGATGGGCTTGAGCAGGTAGCTGAGCACGGTTTTCTTGCCGGTGATGATGTCCACCGACGCCACCATGCCCGGAATGATCAGCAGCGGTTTTTCATCAGTGCCCAGGTGGCTGCGTTCGGTGCGCAGCTTGATGATGTAGTAAGTAGTCTTCTTGTCTTCATCGGTGATGGTATCGGCGCCGATCTGTTCCAGCTTGGCTTTCATCCCGCCGTAGATGGTGTAGTCGTATGCGGTGAATTTCACCGTGGCGTCCTGGCCGGGGTGCAGGAAGGCGATGTCCTGGGGACGGATTTTCGCCTCCACCAGGATGGTGTCGTCCAGCGGCACGATTTCCACCAGGTCGCTGCCGGGCTGGATCACGCCGCCGATGGTGTTCACCAGCAACTTGTTGACGATGCCGCGCACGGGCGACGTCACCAGGGTCCGGCTCACCCGGTCTTCCAGGGCTTTGCCGGTGGCCTGGGCCTTGTTCAGGTCGGTGCGTGCTTCATTGAGCTGGGTCAGGGCATCGCTGCGGAACTTGCCGCGGGTCTCGTCGATCTTGCGCTGCACTTCCTTGATCGCCGATTCGGCACGCGGGATCGCCAGCGTCGTGGCGTCCAGTTGCCCACGGGTCTCGACCTCGGCGCGCTTGAGCCGCAGCACTTCCACCGGCGATACCGCGCCCTGGGCCACCAGCGGCTCGGACATGTTGATTTCCTGGCGTTGCAGCGCCAGGCCTGAGCGGTATTGCGCCTGCTTGGACACGAATTCGCGCAGTTCCTGCTGGCGTTGGATCAACTGCTCCTGCAAGCCGCCGATTTCATCGTGCAACTGCTGGCGGCGGCTGATGTACAGCGACTCCTCGCTGGCGGCCTGGCCCGGCACCGCCTTGAGCACATCGGCCGGGAAGTTCAGCGGCCGGTCATCGACCTCGGCACTCAGGCGCTCGACCCGCAACAGCATGGACAGGCGATCGGCCTCGGTTTCGCCGACATTGGAGACAAAGCGGGTGTCGTCCAGGCGAATCAACGGTGCGCCGGCTTCGACGATCTGCCCTTCCTTGACGAACAGCTCAGCGACGATGCCGCCTTCCAGGTTCTGGACTTTCTGGATCTTGGATGAGGGAATCGCCTTGCCGTCGCCCTTGGTCACTTCGTCGATCACGGCGAAGTTGGCCCACAGCGCCAGGAACACAAAGAAGCCGATGATGCCCCAGATCGTCAAGCGCACCACCCGGGGAGCGTCCTCGATCAGCGCCTTGTTGACTTCGGGCAGCGGTTGGCCGTGCAGCGAGTCGGAGCCTTTGAAATAGCGGCCCACAGCGCCCCTGAAACCTGATTTAAGCAACACTGATCTGCCCCTTCTTCAACGCTTCCATGACGGCGGCTTTCGGGCCGTCGGCAAGGATCTGTCCACGGTCGATCACCAACAGGCGGTCCACCAACGACAGCAAGGATGCCCGGTGCGTCACCAACAACACGGTCTTGTTTTCCACCACGGCGGCCAGGCGCTGTTTCAAGCGTTCTTCACCCGTGTTGTCCATGGCGCTGGTGGGTTCGTCCAGCAACAGGATGGGCGGGTTGAGCAGCAATGCACGGGCCAGGGCGACGTTCTGGCGCTGGCCACCGGACAGGTTTTGTCCGCGCTCACCGACCTGCAGTTCATAGCCCTGCGGATGCAGGCGCGCGAACTCATGCACGCCCGCCAGTTCCGCGGCCTGGAGCACCAGTTCATCTTCGACGTAACGGGCGCCGGAGGTCAGGTTGTCCCGCAGGGTGCCGGCCAGCAGCTGGATGTCCTGGGGCACGTAGCCAATGTTGTAGCGCAGCTCGCTGACGTCGATCTGGCGGATGTCCACGCCGTCCACTAGCAAGGCGCCGTCATCGGGTTGATAAAGCCCCACCAGCAACTTGGCCAGGGAACTCTTGCCCGAGCCGCTGCGACCGATGATGCCGATTTTCTCGCCCGGCTTGATCACCAGGTTGATGTTCTTCAGCGCGGGGTTCTGCTGGTTCGGGTAGGTGAAGTTCAACTGACGGCATTCAACGGCGCCCTGCAACACCTTGCGGCTGAGCGGGCGCTCGTCGAAATTGCGCTCCTGGGGCAGCTCCATCATCTGGTCGACGGAGGTCATGGTCACCCGCGCCTGTTGGTAGCGGGTCAGCAGGCCCGACAGCGAAGCCAACGGGCTGAGGGCACGGCCGCTGAGCATGTAGCAGGCCACCAGCCCACCCATGCTCAGGTTGCCGGCGATGATCAGGTAAACGCCGAAGACGATCATGATCACCCCGGCCAGTTGCTGGATCAGCAAGGTGATGTTCATCGCCAGGCCGGACAACATCTTCACCCGCAGTTCGAGGCGGCTGAGGGTGCCGATGGTCTGTTCCCACTGGTACTGGCGCTCGCTCTCGGCGTTGTTGACCTTCACCGCATCCAGGCCGGCCAGGGTTTCGATCAGGCTGGATTGGCGCTCGGCGCCCAGGGCCATGGTGCGCTCCATGGTTGCCACCAAGGGCTTTTGCAAGGCGTAGCCGATCAGCAAGGCAATCGGGAACGCCAGCACCGGAATCCACACCAGGTGCCCGCCGATAATCGCGATGACCATGAAGATCAGCAGGGTGAACGGCAGGTCGATCAGGCTGGTGAGGGTCAGCGAAGCGAGGAAATCCCGCAGGCTCTGGAACTCATGGATGTTCTGGGCAAAGCTGCCGACCCGCGCCGGGCGGTATTTCATGGACATACCGACGATGCGCTCGAACAGCGTCGCCGAGATGATCAGGTCGGTTTTCTTGCCCGCCAGATCCAGACACAGGCTACGCAGCATCTTGAGGATCAGGTCGAAGACATAGGCGCCGATGATACCAACGGCCAATACCCACAGGGTCGATTCGGCCTGGTTCGGTACCACGCGGTCGTAGACGTTCATCACGAACAGTGGCGCGGCCATGGCGATGATGTTGATCAGCAGGCTCGCGGCAATGGCATCGGCATACAGCCAGCGGGACCGCTTGAGGGTGTCGCGAAACCACGAACGCGCCCGAGGAATCAGCGTGCCGTGGTTAACGTCAAATTTATGCTGCGGCTGGGCGAAGAACACCTTGCCGCTGTAGTCATCGGCCAGCAGTTCGCGGCTGATGGTCACCTCACCGCCATCACTTTCGCTGAGCAGCAACCGCGCCTGATCGTCACCGACCCAGCCCAGCAGCACGGCACTGCGGCCGTCCTTGAGCAACAACAGCGCTGGCATGGCGATGGTCGGGATTTGTTCGAGCTTGCGTTGCAGCACCCGACCTTGCAGGCCGGCACGGGCCGCCGCGCGCGACAATAATTCGACGCTCAGCCGCTGCTTGGGCAGCGGCAGGCCGGTGGTGAGCATTGCCGCGCTGGCCGGCTTCTGATGCAGCATGCAAAGCGCCAGCAAGCCGTCCAGCAGCGGGTCGTCGTGCAGCGTGCGCGGGTCATGAACTAGTTCGACTGGACTGACTTCTGATTCCACGCTCTGCACTCTGACTGATTAAAACGGGTGGTAAGACTCAATTCATCCCAGGCAACTGAACCTTGGGCTTCATGTCGTTCTGCACAACCGATGCCAACGGCGCGACCACACCCTGGCTTTTCAACAGCTGGCCCATGGTCGCCTTGATCCGGTACTGGGTGAACAGCTGCACGTTCTTGATTTCGGCCAGACGACGGGACGCGCTGAACAGCTCGTTTTCGCTGTCGAGCAAGTCGAGCAGGGTCCGCTCACCGAGGCTGAACTGCTTCTGGTAGGCAGTGCGCACATTGGCACTGCGATCCACGTATTGCTGGGCGACCGGCACCTGGGCGTTGGCGTTGTTCAAGGCGTTCCAGGCCAGGCCCAGCTCTTCGTTCAACTGGCGCAGCGCGTTGTTGCGAATGTCCAGCGCCTGGTTGGACAGGTAAGACTTGGATTCCAGGTCCGCCTTGTTGCTGCCGCCGGCATACAGGTTGAAACGCATGCGCAGCATGGCTTGCCATTCATTGTTGTGACCGTTCTGGCCGTCCAGGTCGTTGTCGGCCGTGCGACCCAACTCGGCGTCGAAACGTGGGTAGAAACTCGACTTGGCGGCTTCGTACTGTTGCTCGGCCGCGGCGATGTCGGCTTCGGCCGAACGCAGCACCGGGCTGTTTTCCAGCATCTGGGCGCGGGCTTCGGTCAGGTTGGCCGGCAGCAACGCCAGAAAATCAGCAGGCCGCTCCAGTTGATCGGGCAGTTGGCCGACGGCGCTGAGGTAGTTGGTCTCGGCATCGGCCAGGTTGGTTTGTTCGGTGATCAGGTTGTTGCGGGCCTGGGCCATGCGCGCTTCGGCCTGGTCCAGGTCGGCACCGCTGCCCACGCCGCGGGAAGTGCGCAGCTTGATCTGGTCGAAGATGCGCTCGTGACTCTTGAGGTTTTCCTCGGCCAGGCGCACGAACTCGCGACGGGTCAGCACGTCCAGGTAGACCTGGGCCACTGTCAACCCGGTGCGCTCGGACGCGTCCAGCAACGAGTAGGCACGGGCATTGACGGTGGCTTGTTGACGCCCAACTTCGCTGGACGTCGCAAAACCGTCAAAAACCATTTGCGACAGGCGCAGGCTCGACTCGCTGCGGTTCAGGGTTTCCCAATGATTGGTCCCACCCGACCGGGTGGTGACGCTGTCGGTGCCTTCACGGCCGTATCCGGCTGCAAGGTCCACTCTAGGCAGGTAGCCACCCTTGGCCGCCTTGAGTTGGTAGTCCGCCGCAAGGCGACTGTTCACGCCGGCCTGGATTTCAGGATGGACATCCAGCGCCTGTTGCATGGCCTGCGGCAAGGTTTGTGCTTGTACGAAACTGGCGGCGAGGGCAAAGGGTAAAGCCTTGAACAGGTGCAGACGCATGGTGGATTTCTTCCTGAAACACTTGTCTTGGATCACAGCGAAACGTGGCGCTGCATCGGATGATGGCAACCGGAATGACCGTATGTCGGAAAGTTCAAAACAGGAGCTGAAACACGCACTGAAAGAACAGGTCGCCGCTTAAATATCAATGTGACATTACGCCAATGATTGTTTAGGATGGCCGGCATAAGGTCAATAGTTTGGCACAAACAAAATAATTGAAAAATCACAGCCAAAATATTGACACGCAGAAGCGTCAAATAACCTTACTTTGTGAACATGAACGTCCAGACCGCTGCTGCCTTCAAGCTGGCGGGTCCATGGAAGTCTACTGAGCGTGACACCCGGAGAGTCTTCAATGAGCAGTGTTATTGCCGTTGTCAAAAGCATTGTTGGTCAGGTTTTCGTCGTATCCCCTGAGGGCATCCGGCGCGTACTCATTGAAGGTGATCGCCTGAACGTAGGCGACCAGTTGGACACCGGCCCTGCCGGCGCCGTCACATTGGAACTGGCCGATGGCCGCACCCTGGACCTGGGCCGCGATACCCAGTGGAGCGCCAATGCCCCGGACTCGTCCACCGATCTTGAACAGGCCACAGCCCAGGCTGCGCCGTCAGTAGAAGAGCTGCAACAAGCCATCGCCGCCGGCGTCGACCCGACGACCGCCCTGGAAGCCACCGCCGCCGGCGCCACTGCCGCAGGTACGGGCGGTGCCGCCGGTGGCGGCCACAGCTTTGTGGTGCTGGATGCCACCGCTGGTAGTGTCGACCCTACTGTCGGTTTCCCAACTGAAGGTCTCGCTGCGGCTGCCGCCACCGATAACAACATCCTGGGTGGCGATACTACGGATACAACCGCCAACGCCGTGCTCAATGCGACGATGACCCTGAGCGCTACGCCAACCCTGACCGAAGCCGGCGGCGTGCTGGTCTATACCGCGACCGTGACCCAGGCCCCGCAGACGGCCCTGACCGTGACCTTGTCCAACGGCGCGGTCATCGTGATCCCGGCGGGTCAGCTGACCGGTAGCGTCAACGTTCCACTCGCGCCGAATGACACTGTTTACAACGACCCAAGCCAGATCAGCGTGACCGTCACTGGCACCACCGGTGGCACTGGTATTGCCGTGACCGTGCCCACCACGCCGGCCGTGACCCAGATCACCGACACCATCGACACCACCACCGTCACCCTGACGGCGGGCAACACCGTGACCGAAGGCGGCCAGATCACCTACACCGCCACCCTGACCAACCCAGCCCAGACCCCGGTGACCGTGACCTTGAGCAACGGCTCGGTCATCACCATCGCGGCTGGCCAGACCACAGGCACCGTCAACGTCGAGACGCCAGCCAATGACGTCTACAACAACGGCAGCACCATCAGCACCACCATTACCGGTGCGACCGGTGGCAACTTCGAAAACCTGGTCCCGAGCACTACACCTGCGGTCACCACGATTACTGATTCGGCGGATACCACTGGCCTGACGCTGACGGCCAGCAACACCATCACCGAAGGCGGCCAGATCACCTACACCGCCACCCTGACCAACCCGGCCCAGACCCCGGTGACCGTGACCTTGAGCAACGGCTCGGTCATCACCATCGCGGCTGGCCAGACTACCGGCACCGTCAACGTCGAGACGCCAGCCAATGACGTCTACAACAACGGCAGCACGGTCAGCACCACCATCACGGGTGCGACCGGTGGCAACTTCGAAAACCTGGTCCCGAGTGCTACGCTTGCGGTCACCACGATTACTGATTCGGCGGATACCACTGGCCTGACGCTGACGGCCAGCAACACCATCACCGAAGGCGGCCAGATCACCTACACCGCCACCCTGACCAACCCGGCCCAGACCCCGGTGACCGTGACCTTGAGCAACGGCTCGGTCATCACCATCGCGGCTGGCCAGACTACCGGGACCGTCAACGTCGAGACGCTGGCTAACGACGTCTATAACAACGGCAGCACGGTCAGCACCACCATTACCGGTGCGACCGGTGGCAACTTCGAAAACCTGGTCCCGAGCACTACACCTGCGGTCACCACGATTACTGATTCGGCGGATACCACTGGCCTGACGCTGACGGCCAGCAACACCATCACCGAAGGCGGCCAGATTACCTACACCGCCACCCTGACCAACCCAGCCCAGACCCCGGTGACCGTGACCTTGAGCAATGGCTCGGTCATCACCATCGCGGCTGGCCAGACTACCGGGACCGTCAACGTCGAGACGCTGGCTAACGACGTCTATAACAACGGCAGCACGGTCAGCACCACCATTACCGGTGCGACCGGTGGCAACTTTGAGAATCTGGTGCCGAGCACCTCGCCTGCGGTCACCACGATTACCGATTCGGTAGACACCACTACCGTGACGTTGACTGCCACGCCAACCGTGAACGAAAACGGCACGATCACCTACACCGCGACGTTGACCGATGCCAATGGCAACCCGGTCACCGCGCAGAACGGTCCTGTGACGGTCACGCTGGACAGCGGTAAAACCATCACCATCGCGGCGGGCGCAAGCTCGGGCGTACTCGATGTTGCTGTGGGTAACGATGTTTACCAAGGCCCAACGACCGTCACCGAGTCGATTGTTTCGGCATCCGGCGGCAATCTGGAAGCGATTGCACCGAACACCGCGCCGGTCAGCACCATCGTCAGCGACGTCAACGACACCACCACGGTGACCTTGACCGCCACACCGACCGTGAACGAAAACGGCACCATCACTTACACCGCGACGTTGACCGATGCCAATGGCAACCCGGTCACCGCGCAGAACGGTCCTGTGACGGTCACGCTGGACAGCGGTAAAACCATCACCATCGCGGCGGGCGCAAGCTCGGGCGTACTCGATGTTGCTGTGGGTAACGATGTTTACCAAGGCCCAACCACCGTCACCGAATCGATTGCTTCGGCATCCGGTGGCAACCTGGAGGCCATCGCGCCGAACACCGCACCGGTCAGCACCATCGTCAGCGATGTCAACGACACCACCACGGTGACGCTGACCGCCACGCCGACCGTAAATGAAAACGGCACCATCACCTACACCGCCACCCTGACCGATGCCAACGGCAATCCGGTTACCGCGCAGAACGGTCCGGTCACTGTCACCCTCGACAGCGGCAAAACCATCACCATCGCCGTGGGCGCAAGCTCGGGTGTGCTCGATGTCGCTGTGGGTAACGATGTTTACCAAGGCCCAACGACCGTCACCGAGTCGATTGCTTCGGCATCCGGCGGCAACTTGGAAGCCATTGCTCCAAACACCGCGCCGGTCAGCACCATCGTCAGCGACGTCAACGACACCACCACGGTGACCTTGACCGCCACACCAACCGTGAACGAAAACGGCACCATCACTTACACCGCCACATTGACCGACGCCAACGGCAACCCGGTCACGGCACAAAATGGTCCTGTGACGGTCACGCTGGACAGCGGTAAAACCATCACCATCGCGGCGGGCGCAAGCTCGGGCGTACTCGATGTTGCTGTGGGTAACGATGTTTACCAAGGCCCAACCACCGTCACCGAATCGATTGCTTCGGCATCCGGTGGCAACCTGGAGGCCATCGCGCCGAACACCGCACCGGTCAGCACTGTGGTCAGTGATGTCAACGACACCACCAGCGTGACCTTGACCGCCACACCGACCGTGAACGAAAACGGCACCATCACTTACACCGCGACCCTGACCGATGCCAACGGCAACCCGGTCACCGCGCAGAATGGTCCGGTCACTGTCACGCTGGACAGCGGTAAAACGATTACCATCGCAGCGGGCGCAAGCTCGGGCGTACTCGATGTCGCTGTGGGTAACGATGTTTACCAAGGCCCAACGACCGTCACCGAGTCGATTGCTTCGGCATCCGGCGGCAATCTGGAAGCGATTGCACCGAACACCGCGCCGGTCAGCACTGTGGTCAGTGATGTCAACGACACCACCAGCGTGACGCTGACCGCCACACCGACCGTGAATGAAAACGGCACCATCACCTACACCGCGACCCTGACCGATGCCAACGGCAACCCGGTTACGGCGCAAAATGGTCCTGTGACGGTCACGCTCGACAGCGGTAAAACCATCACCATCGCGGCGGGCGCGAGCTCGGGCGTATTGGACGTAGCCGTCGGCAACGACGTGTACCAAGGGCCAACAACGGTTACCGAATCGATTGCCTCGGCATCGGGCGGCAACTTGGAAGCCATTGCTCCAAACACCGCGCCGGTCAGCACCATCGTCAGCGACGTCAACGACACCACCACGGTGACCTTGACCGCCACACCGACCGTGAATGAAAACGGCACCATCACTTACACCGCCACGCTGACCGATGCCAACGGCAACCCGGTCACCGCGCAGAATGGTCCGGTCACTGTCACGCTGGAAAGCGGTAAAACGATCACCATCGCGGCCGGCGCAAGCTCGGGTGTATTGGATGTCGCGGTGGGCAACGACGTTTACCAAGGCCCAACCACTGTCACCGAGTCGATCAAAGATGCATCCGGCGGCAACCTGGAAGCCATCGCACCAAACACGACTCCGGTCAGCACCGTCATCAGCGATGTCAACGACACCACCAGCGTGACGCTGACCGCCACACCGACCGTGAATGAAAACGGCACGATCACCTACACCGCCACCCTGACCGATGCCAATGGCAACCCGGTCACCGCGCAGAATGGTCCGGTTACCGTGACCTTGGACAGCGGCAAAACCATTACCATCGCAGCAGGCGCAAGCTCGGGTGTACTGGATGTGGCCGTCGGCAACGACGTGTACCAAGGCCCGACGACGGTTACTGAGTCGATTGCCTCGGCATCCGGCGGCAACTTGGAAGCCATCGCACCGAACACCGCTCCAGTCAGCACCATCGTCAGTGATGTCAATGACACCACTACGGTGACGTTGACTGCTACGCCAACCGTCAACGAAAACGGCACCATCACTTACACCGCCACATTGACCGATGCCAACGGTAATCCGGTCACCGCGCAGAACGGTCCGGTCACTGTCACCCTCGACAGCGGCAAAACCATCACCATCGCCGTGGGCGCAAGCTCCGGCGTGCTCGATGTCGCTGTGGGTAACGATGTTTACCAAGGCCCAACGACCGTCACCGAGTCGATTGCTTCGGCATCCGGCGGCAATCTGGAAGCGATTGCACCGAACACCGCACCGGTCAGCACCGTGGTCAGCGATGTCAACGACACCACCAGCGTGACGCTGACCGCCACACCGACCGTGAATGAAAACGGCACGATCACCTACACCGCCACCCTGACCGATGCCAATGGCAACCCGGTCACCGCGCAGAATGGTCCGGTTACCGTGACCTTGGACAGCGGCAAAACCATCACCATCGCAGCAGGCGCAAGCTCGGGTGTGCTGGATGTGGCCGTCGGCAACGACGTGTACCAAGGCCCGACGACGGTTACTGAGTCGATTGCCTCGGCATCCGGCGGCAACTTGGAAGCCATCGCACCGAACACCGCTCCAGTCAGCACCGTCGTCAGCGATGTCAACGACATCACCACGGTGACCTTGACCGCCACGCCAACCGTGAACGAAAACGGCACGATCACCTACACCGCTACTCTGACCGATGCCAATGGCAACCCGGTCACCGCGCAGAATGGTCCGGTTACCGTGACCTTGGACAGCGGCAAGACCATCACCATCGCGGCCGGCGCAAGCTCGGGTGTGCTGGATGTGGCCGTCGGCAACGACGTGTACCAAGGGCCAACAACGGTTACCGAATCGATTGCCTCGGCATCCGGCGGTAACTTGGAAGCCATTGCTCCAAACACCGCGCCGGTCAGCACCATCGTCAGCGATGTCAACGACACCACCACGGTGACGCTGACCGCCACGCCGACCGTAAATGAAAACGGCACCATCACTTACACCGCCACGCTGACCGATGCCAACGGCAACCCGATCACCGCGCAGAATGGTCCGGTCACCGTTACCCTGGAAAGCGGCAAGACCATCACCATCGCGGCCGGCGCAAGCTCGGGCGTATTGGATGTCGCGGTTGGCAACGACGTGTACCAAGGCCCGACCACCGTCACCGAAAGCATCAGTACTGCCACGGGCGGTAATCTGGAAGCCATCGCACCGAACACGGCTCCAGTCAGCACCATCGTCAGCGACGTCAACGACACCACCACGGTGACGCTGACCGCCACGCCGACCGTAAATGAAAACGGCACCATCACTTACACCGCCACGCTGACCGATGCCAACGGCAACCCGATCACCGCGCAAAATGGTCCGGTCACCGTTACCCTGGAAAGCGGCAAGACCATCACCATCGCTGCCGGCGCAAGCTCGGGCGTATTGGATGTCGCGGTTGGCAACGACGTGTACCAAGGCCCAACCACCGTCACCGAAAGCATCAGTACTGCCACGGGCGGTAATCTGGAAGCCATCGCGCCGAACACGGCTCCAGTCAGCACCATCGTCAGCGACGTCAACGACACCACCACGGTGACGCTGACCGCCACGCCGACCGTAAATGAAAACGGCACCATCACTTACACCGCCACGCTGACCGATGCCAACGGCAACCCGGTCACCGCGCAGAATGGTCCGGTCACTGTCACGCTGGAAAGCGGTAAAACGATCACCATCGCGGCCGGCGCAAGCTCGGGTGTATTGGATGTCGCGGTGGGCAACGACGTTTACCAAGGCCCAACCACTGTCACCGAGTCGATCAAAGATGCATCCGGCGGCAACCTGGAAGCCATCGCACCAAACACGACTCCGGTCAGCACCGTCATCAGCGATGTCAACGACACCACCAGCGTGACGCTGACCGCCACACCGACCGTGAATGAAAACGGCACGATCACCTACACCGCCACCCTGACCGATGCCAATGGCAACCCGGTCACCGCGCAGAATGGTCCGGTTACCGTGACCTTGGACAGCGGCAAAACCATTACCATCGCAGCAGGCGCAAGCTCGGGTGTACTGGATGTGGCCGTCGGCAACGACGTGTACCAAGGCCCGACGACGGTTACTGAGTCGATTGCCTCGGCATCCGGCGGCAACTTGGAAGCCATCGCACCGAACACCGCTCCAGTCAGCACCATCGTCAGTGATGTCAATGACACCACTACGGTGACGTTGACTGCTACGCCAACCGTCAACGAAAACGGCACCATCACTTACACCGCCACATTGACCGATGCCAACGGTAATCCGGTCACCGCGCAGAACGGTCCGGTCACTGTCACCCTCGACAGCGGCAAAACCATCACCATCGCCGTGGGCGCAAGCTCCGGCGTGCTCGATGTCGCTGTGGGTAACGATGTTTACCAAGGCCCAACGACCGTCACCGAGTCGATTGCTTCGGCATCCGGCGGCAATCTGGAAGCGATTGCACCGAACACCGCACCGGTCAGCACCGTGGTCAGCGATGTCAACGACACCACCAGCGTGACGCTGACCGCCACACCGACCGTGAATGAAAACGGCACGATCACCTACACCGCCACCCTGACCGATGCCAATGGCAACCCGGTCACCGCGCAGAATGGTCCGGTTACCGTGACCTTGGACAGCGGCAAAACCATCACCATCGCAGCAGGCGCAAGCTCGGGTGTGCTGGATGTGGCCGTCGGCAACGACGTGTACCAAGGCCCGACGACGGTTACTGAGTCGATTGCCTCGGCATCCGGCGGCAACTTGGAAGCCATCGCACCGAACACCGCTCCAGTCAGCACCGTCGTCAGCGATGTCAACGACATCACCACGGTGACCTTGACCGCCACGCCAACCGTGAACGAAAACGGCACGATCACCTACACCGCTACTCTGACCGATGCCAATGGCAACCCGGTCACCGCGCAGAATGGTCCGGTTACCGTGACCTTGGACAGCGGCAAGACCATCACCATCGCGGCCGGCGCAAGCTCGGGTGTGCTGGATGTGGCCGTCGGCAACGACGTGTACCAAGGGCCAACAACGGTTACCGAATCGATTGCCTCGGCATCCGGCGGTAACTTGGAAGCCATTGCTCCAAACACCGCGCCGGTCAGCACCATCGTCAGCGATGTCAACGACACCACCACGGTGACGCTGACCGCCACGCCGACCGTAAATGAAAACGGCACCATCACTTACACCGCCACGCTGACCGATGCCAACGGCAACCCGATCACCGCGCAGAATGGTCCGGTCACCGTTACCCTGGAAAGCGGCAAGACCATCACCATCGCGGCCGGCGCAAGCTCGGGCGTATTGGATGTCGCGGTTGGCAACGACGTGTACCAAGGCCCGACCACCGTCACCGAAAGCATCAGTACTGCCACGGGCGGTAATCTGGAAGCCATCGCACCGAACACGGCTCCAGTCAGCACCATCGTCAGCGACGTCAACGACACCACCACGGTGACGCTGACCGCCACGCCGACCGTAAATGAAAACGGCACCATCACTTACACCGCCACGCTGACCGATGCCAACGGCAACCCGATCACCGCGCAAAATGGTCCGGTCACCGTTACCCTGGAAAGCGGCAAGACCATCACCATCGCTGCCGGCGCAAGCTCGGGCGTATTGGATGTCGCGGTTGGCAACGACGTGTACCAAGGCCCAACCACCGTCACCGAAAGCATCAGTACTGCCACGGGCGGTAATCTGGAAGCCATCGCGCCGAACACGGCTCCAGTCAGCACCATCGTCAGCGACGTCAACGACACCACCACGGTGACGCTGACCGCCACGCCGACCGTAAATGAAAACGGCACCATCACTTACACCGCCACATTGACCGACGCCAACGGCAACCCGGTCACCGCGCAGAACGGTCCGGTCACTGTCACCCTCGACAGCGGCAAAACCATCACCATCGCCGCTGGTGCCAGCTCCGGCGTACTCGATGTCGCTGTGGGTAACGATGTTTACCAAGGCCCAACGACCGTCACCGAGTCGATTGCTTCGGCATCCGGCGGCAATCTGGAAGCGATTGCACCGAACACCGCGCCGGTCAGCACCATCGTCAGCGACGTCAACGACACCACCAGCGTGACACTGACCGCCACACCGACCGTGAATGAAAACGGCACCATCACCTACACCGCGACCCTGACCGATGCCAATGGCAACCCGGTCACCGCGCAGAATGGTCCGGTTACCGTGACCTTGGACAGCGGCAAAACCATCACCATCGCAGCAGGCGCAAGCTCGGGTGTGCTGGATGTGGCCGTTGGCAACGACGTTTACCAAGGTCCAACAACGGTTACCGAATCAATCGCCTCGGCATCCGGCGGCAACCTGGAGGCCATCGCACCAAACACGTCTCCGGTCAGCACCGTCGTCAGCGATGTCAACGACACCACCACGGTGACGCTGACCGCCACGCCGACCGTGAATGAAAACGGCACCATCACTTACACCGCCACATTGACCGATGCCAACGGCAACCCGGTCACCGCGCAGAATGGTCCGGTCACTGTCACGCTGGACAGCGGCAAAACCATCACCATCGCGGCAGGCGCAAGCTCGGGCGTATTGGATGTCGCGGTTGGCAACGACGTGTATCAAGGCCCGACCACCGTCACCGAAAGCATCAGTACCGCCACGGGCGGTAACCTGGAAGCCATCGCACCGAACACCACACCGGTCAGCACCGTCGTCAGCGATGTCAACGACACCACCACGGTGACGCTGACCGCCACGCCGACCGTGAATGAAAACGGCACCATAACTTACACCGCGACCCTGACCGACGCCAACGGCAATCCAGTCACCGCGCAAAACGGTCCTGTGACGGTCACGCTCGACAGCGGCAAAACCATCACCATCGCCGCTGGTGCCAGCTCCGGCGTATTGGACGTAGCCGTCGGCAACGACGTGTACCAAGGGCCAACAACGGTTACCGAATCGATTGCCTCGGCATCGGGCGGCAACTTGGAAGCCATTGCGCCAAACACGACTCCGGTCAGCACCATCGTCAGCGACGTCAACGACACCACCACGGTGACGCTGACCGCCACGCCGACCGTGAACGAAAACGGCACGATCACTTACACCGCGACCCTGACCGACGCCAACGGCAATCCGGTCACCGCGCAGAATGGTCCGGTCACTGTCACGCTGGAAAGCGGTAAAACGATCACCATCGCTGCCGGCGCAAGTTCGGGCGTGTTGGATGTGGCTGTTGGCAACGATGTTTACCAAGGTCCGACGACGGTGACGGAGTCGATTGCGTCGGCCTCCGGTGGCAACCTGGAGGCCATCGCGCCGAACACCGCTCCGGTCAGCACTGTGGTCAGTGATGTCAACGACACCACCACGGTGACGCTGACCGCCACGCCAACCGTGAACGAAAACGGCACCATCACTTACACCGCCACGTTGACCGATGCCAACGGCAACCCGGTCACCGCGCAGAATGGTCCTGTGACGGTCACGCTGGACAGCGGTAAAACCATCACCATCGCGGCGGGCGCAAGCTCCGGTGTATTGGATGTAGCCGTTGGAAACGACGTGTACCAGGGCCCGACCACCGTGACCGAGTCGATTGCCTCGGCCTCCGGTGGCAACCTCGAAGCCATCGCGCCAAACACCGCGCCAGTCAGCACCATCGTCAGCGACGTCAACGACACCACCACGGTGACCTTGACCGCCACGCCAACCGTGAACGAAAACGGCACCATCACTTACACCGCGACCCTGACCGACGCCAACGGCAATCCGGTCACCGCGCAAAATGGTCCGGTCACCGTCACGCTGGACAGCGGCAAAACCATCACCATCGCCGCGGGCGCAAGCTCCGGCGTATTGGATGTAGCCGTCGGCAACGACGTGTACCAAGGCCCAACCACCGTCACCGAAAGCATCAGTACTGCCACGGGCGGTAATCTGGAAGCCATCGCACCGAACACGGCTCCAGTCAGCACCATCGTCAGCGACGTCAACGACACCACCACGGTGACGCTGACCGCCACGCCGACCGTGAACGAAAACGGCACGATCACCTACACCGCGACCCTGACCGATGCCAATGGCAACCCGGTTACCGCGCAAAACGGTCCAGTCACCGTCACCCTCGACAGCGGCAAAACCATCACCATCGCCGCCGGCGCAAGCTCCGGTGTGCTCGATGTCGCTGTGGGTAACGATGTTTACCAAGGCCCGACCACTGTCACCGAGTCGATCAAAGATGCATCCGGCGGCAACCTCGAAGCCATCGCACCGAACACCACACCGGTCAGCACCACCGTCAGCGATGTCAACGACACCACCACGGTGACCTTGACCGCCACACCAACCGTGAATGAAAACGGCACCATCACCTACACCGCCACCCTGACCGACGCCAATGGCAATCCAGTCACCGCGCAAAACGGTCCTGTGACGGTCACGCTCGACAGCGGCAAAACCATCACCATCGCCGCGGGCGCAAGTTCGGGCGTGCTGGACGTCGCCGTCGGCAACGATGTCTACACCGGCGCACCATCCGTCACCGAGTCGATCAAATCGGCGTCCGGCGGCAACCTCGAAGCGATCGGTGTCGATAAGACAGGCGCGTCGACGGCCGTGGGCGACACTGTCGACAACACCACCGTCAGCATCACTGGCAGCACGTCAGTCGCCGAAGGCCAGGCGGCCACCTATACCGTCAGCCTGACGAACCCGGCGCAAACCGAGGTGACCCTCAAGATCGTCTACAGCGGCACCGCCGCCGACGGCACAGACTTCACCGGTGTCTACACCGTGAAGATCCCGGCCAACGCCACCAGCGCCACCTTCAACGTGGCAACGCTGGACGACAAGATCACCGAAGGCACCGAAAACTTCGTGGTCAAGATCGACTCGGCCACCGGTGGCAACTTCGAGCACCTGGCGGTCAGCGGCACCAACGGCAGCGTCAGCACCTCGATCATCGACAACGATGCGCCACCGGCACTCGACCTGGACGCCAACAACTCCAGCGGCAAGACCGGTGCCGATTACCAGGTGACCTTCACCGAAGGCACCACCGGCCCGGGCGTGTCCATCGCCGACACCGACCTGAGCATCACTGACCCGGACAGCACCCTGCTGACCGGCGCGACCATCGTGCTGACCAACCGCCAGCCTGGCGATGCGCTGAACCTGGGCAACAGCGTCAATGGCATCAGCATCAACGCCAACAGCACCGACGGCAAGGTCGTCCTGACGCTGACGGGCAATGCGACGCTGGCCGACTACATGCAGCAGATCAAGAACATCAGCTTCATCAACAACAGCGAAGATCCGAGTACCGTGCCGCGCATCATCACCGTGACGGTGACCGACGGCGCGAGCTACTCCAACACCGCCACCACCACCGTGAACGTGGTCGGGGTCAATGACGCGCCGGTGGCCACCGGCGGCGCGGTGACCGGTACCGAAGACACTTCACTGGTCCTCGGCTGGTCGACGTTCGGCATCAGCGACGTGGACAACTCCGCCACCAGCCTGGGTGTGAAAATCACCGAGCTGCCGGCCGATGGCAAGTTGCAGTATCTGGACGGTGCAACCTGGAAAGACGTGGCCAACAACCAGACCTTCACCAAGGCTGACATCGACGCCGGCAAGCTGCGCTTCACTCCGGACGCCAACGAATCCGGTGCCAATGGTTATGTTGGCAGCAGCACGGGCAACAACCAGGCCGACTACGCACAGGTCAAGTTCCAGCCAACCGACGGCCAGGCACTGGGCAATACCGGCACCGTGAAGATCGACATCACGCCAGTCGCCGACGCTCCGACCCTCAACGTGGCCGGCAACAACGTGACCTCCACCGGTTTGATCAAGGAAGTCTGGACCGGCCTGTCGGGCCTGGGCACCGATGGCAGCGGCGCGCCGTCCGGCACGCTCAAGTCGGTTATCGATGCCGCCGGCACGCCGAACAGCAGCGGTACCGTGACCAACGTGCAGTCCGACAGCAACGTCAACCCGGGCACCGCGTCGAAAACCTCGGGCCTGATTTTCCTCGAAGCCGGCAAGACCTATACCTTCAGTGGTACCGGCGACGACAGCCTGCTGGTCACCATCGGCGGCAAAACCGTCGCGGCAACCACCTGGGGCGCGGGTGGCCAGTTGAACGGTTCGTTTACCCCGACCACCAGCGGCTACTACACCCTGGACATCTACCACCACAACCAGACCGGCCCGGGCAGTTATGACGTGAACCTGTCGGTCAACGGCAGCACACCGGTCGACCTGAACGGCGCCGGCGTGCCGTTGTATACCGGCGTGACCGACCTGACGAACGCCGGCGTGACGGTCTCCGATTTGCACGGCACCAACGGCGAAGGCTACTACGACGGCTTCAAGCTCAACGAAGGCGCCGAAGGCACCAGCGTGCACCTGTCGAAAATCACCACCGCCCTGACCGACACCGACGGCTCCGAAAGCCTGAGCGTGAAGATTGGCGGCATGCCCGAAGGCAGTGTGCTGAGCGACGGCGCGGGCCACTTCGCGACCGTGGGCAGCAACGGCGAAGCATCGGTCAGTGGTTGGAACCTGGGTAGCCTGACCCTGACGCCGCCGGCCTACTACAACGGCCAGTTCAACCTGACCGTGACATCGACCTCCACCGAAGCCCTCGGCGGCTCGGCCACAAGCACGGCGCAGATCCCCGTCACCGTGCACCCGGCGACCTATAACGCCGTCACCGCCACGTCGGGCAGTGACAACGTCACCGGCACCGACGGCAACGACATCGTCGTCGCCGACATTGGCGGGCTGACCGTAGTACCGGGCGTCAACTACAACATCGCCTTCATGGTCGACAGCTCCGGCAGCATGAGCGACTCGTCCATCGCCGCGGCCAAGGCCTCGCTGACCTCGGTGTTCAACACCCTTAAGCAGAGCCTGGGCAGCAACTCCGGGACGGTGAATATTTTCCTCGCGGACTTCGACAGCCAGGTGAACAGCACGGTCTCGGTCAACCTCAACGACTCGGACGCCCTGACCCAGCTCAAGGACCTGCTCGACTCGATGGTGTCCGGCGGTGGTACCAACTATGAAGACGTGTTCAAGACCACGGCGAACTTCTTCAAGAGTACCGAAGCCCTGAACAATACCGGGGCGAAGAACCTGACGTATTTCATTACCGACGGCAAGCCGACTTACTACCAGACCGGCGAACAGGTCAATCCGACGCTTTATGACTCCGTCAAACTCGATGACGTCTTGAGCGCGGCCAATTACAGCGTCGGCAAGTACTACACCCAGACGATCGACAGCACGCACAAGTACACCATCTACGAAGACGGCAAGATGTACCTGTCGACCAAAAACGGCAAGAAGTGGACCGATAGCTACGTGGGCGTGGTGCATGCCGAGGGCAATGGCACCTTTGAATTGTCGAACCAGGGCGGCACCGGTTATGGCGAATACTGGAACTACGTCGACTCGGCGGCAGGCTCGACCGACAGTTTCACGCTGCTCAAAAACCTGAGCACCGTCGAAGCCATCGGCCTGAACAGCGATGTCACCCTGAACGACCTCAAACCCTACGATTCGGACTCGTCACCGCAGACCAACATCGACCCGAACAACCTGGCCAACTCGATCATCGGCCACACCGAAGCGACCCTGCCGGGCTCCGATACGGTCAACGGCGGCGACGGCAATGACATCCTGTTCGGCGACCTGGTGAGTTTCAACGGCGTTACCGGCGAGGGCTACCAGGCCATCCAGGCCTTCGTCGCCCAACAGAGCGGCGTGGACGTCAGCAAGGTCACCACCAGCAACGTGCACCAGTACATCACCGAACACTACACCGCGTTCGATGTGTCCGGTGCCCATGATGGCAACGACACCCTGCTGGGCGGCGCCGGCAACGACATCATTTTCGGCCAGGGCGGCAACGACACGCTCAACGGTGGCAAGGGCAATGACATCCTGCTGGGTGGCACAGGCAACGACACACTGATCGGCGGCCAGGGCAATGACACCCTGATCGGCGGTCTGGGCGGCGATACCTTTGTCTGGAAGTCCGGCGACACCGGCACCGATGTGATCAAGAACTTCAACGCCGGCGAAGGCGACCGGATCGACCTGCGGGACCTGTTGCAGGGCGAAACCGGCAGCACCATCGACCACTTCCTGAAGATCAGCACGGTCGATGGCGTGTCGTCGCTGCAAGTCAGCACTTCCGGCCAGTTCAACACCACCAACGGCGGCGCCGCGACCCCGGACGTGACGATCAAGCTCGAAGGCAACAACTGGTCGAACGTGAACCTGAACTCGTTGATCGCCGGCAGCGACCCGACCATCAAGGTCGATCACAACAACAGCTGAACCTGACACAAAACCGTGGCGAGGGAGCTTGCTCCCGCTGGGCTGCGCAGCAGCCCCTAAAAACAGGGCCGCTTCGCGCCCCAGCGGGAGCAAGCTCCCTCGCCACGGGATAAGTGTTCATACTCCCCCACAGTTGGCCTATGCTGCCCAGCATGACGCCGCTTCATACATGAGGGATGCCCGATGTTTTATGTGCAACGCGATGCACAAGGCCTGCTGGTGCGCGTAGAAGCCACCGCTTACGCCGAGGCCACCGAAACCTTGCCGGCCGACAACCACGAGATCCAGGACTGGTTCGCCAACCAGGCGGTGGAAAACAGCCTCAAGCAGCTCAAACAAAGCGACCTGGAGATGATCCGGGTACTCGATGACTTGATCCAGGTGCTGACCAGCAAAGGCGTCATCCGCGTCACCGACCTGCCACCGGCGGCCCAGGCCAAGCTGATGGACCGCACCCAGGCCCGGGAAGCCTTGGGCGGGTTGAGCCGGTTGATCGACGATGATGAGAAGGGGTTGATCTAACCTCAAATGACACAACCCGATCCCTGTGGCGAGGGAGCTTGCTCCCGCTCGGCTGCGCAGCAGTCGCAAAACCAGGCAACGCGGTCTGCCTGAAGAGCTGCTGGGGGCCTGCTTCGCAGGCCAGCGGGAGCAAGCTCCCTCGCCACAGGGGATCGTGTTGTATGGGCTTACGCTATCGCTCCGGGACGCGGAGCGTCCCTGGCTACATTCCCACGCGGAGTGGTGGAACGATCAATGTTTCAGGATCACCCCACCGCCGAGGCTCCCCAACCAACTGCCCCTGCACCCCAAACAACCCCATCTCACGAATCACCGCCAACTCCCCCTCCGTCTCAACCCGCTCAGCAATCAAAGGCAAGTCAATACTGTGGGCCGCGCGCTGGATAGCCTCGATGAACAAACGTTTATCACTTTCCTGATCAATCGCGCGGATATAGCTGCCATCGATCTTCAGGTAAGCCAGCCCCAGCCGCGACAAATTGCCGATCATGCTGAACCGCCCACCAAAACGCTGCAGGCTCAAGGAAAAGCCAAGTTCGCGCAGACGCCGGGTCAACTGCTCCAGCACCGCTTGCTCCGGCAGTTGCTCTTCGCCAATCTCCAGGGTCAAGCGCGACCCGAGGTTGGAATGCGCCCGCAGGATCTCAAAGATCTTGTTCAGCGCCTGCGGATCGGCCAAGGTCGCCGAAGACAGGTTCAACGCCAGGGATTGCTCATGCCCGGCCATTTGCCTGAGCACTTGTTCGAGCATCAAACGGTCCAGGCGCGCGGTCCAGCCGAAGCGCTCCAACCAGGGCAGGAAACGCCCAGCAGGGATGGTCTGGCCCTGCTCGTCGAGCAACCGCGACAGCACTTTGTAATGCAACACCACCTGGGTGTCCCGGGCGGCCACCACCGGCTGGAAGTACAGCTCGAAGCGCTGATGATTCAAGGCCTGGTCGAGCAGCGTGTGCCAGGCATGGTGATCGTCACCGACGCTGGCCACCGCGCTGTGATCCAGGCAGGCCCAACCCGGTTCGCCCTGGCTTTCGGCCTGGGCCAGGGCCTGGTCGCCGAGCTGCAGCACCGCTTGCGGCGAGTCGCCATGGACGAACGGCGCCAGCCCGATGGAGGCCACCGACGCCACATCCGTCGCACCGGTCGCATGCAGGCTCGCCAATGCAGCCTCAAGGTTCTGCGCCAGTTGCAGCGCTTCCTCGCGCACCAGCCCAGGTGCCAACACCGCAAACTCTCCACCGCGAATACGCGTGACCAAGTTGTGGGTTTCCGGATACCGCGCACATTCACGCAGCAATTGCTCACCCACGGCCTGGAGCAACTGGTCGGTGCGCTGCCCGCCCAACCGCTGGTTCAAACCGGCCAGGTCCTTGACCCGCAACAACAGCAGATAACCGGAACTGGCCTGCTCCGGGTTGCTCACCCGGGCATTGAGCTGCATTTCGAAATAACGCCGGTTGGCCAGGCCCGTGAGGTTGTCCTGGTAGGACTCGACCCGCAGTTTCTCGCTGCGCTCGGCCTGCTCCTGGAACAGCGCCTTGAGCTTCTCGACCATCTGGTTCATCGCCTGCACCACCCGGCGCAGTTCAGGCGTGCGCGGCAGCTCCGGCAGGCTCAGGAATTCGCGACGGGCAATGGCATGGGACTGATGCACCATGTAGTCCAGCGGCTTGAGCTGGCGACGCAGCAGCAAGGCCCCCAGCACCGCACTCACGGCGCCACACAGCAAAAGCCAACCCAGGCTGCCCAAGGCGCTCTGCCACAGCTTGGCGAGGGCGAACATCGGGTGGCTGACCACTTCAACTCGCGCCGCCTGTTCCCAGCCGCGGCTGACGATGGCGTCGCCACCGGCCGGTTCCAGGCCGATCAGCTTGACGAACCATTGCGGCACGCTGCCGGCGTCCGGCGTGCCGGTGCGCTCGACGAGGGTCCTGTCGGTGGCCACGTCGACCACGCGGATGCTGGCGTAGTAGCCGCTGTCGAAGATCGAGCTGACCATCAGCTCCACCATCGCCGGGTCGTCGATGTTCGGCGTCAGCGACAGGGCCAGCGCCGTGGCCGCATCCTGGGCGTGGGAGCGCAACTGGTTGACGTACTGGGCCCGCGAGCTCTCCAGGCTGACCATGAAGCTGCCGCTGAAGGCAACCACCAGGAACAGACAGATAGCGATCAACAGCTGTTTGAACAAGGACATCTGAGCGCGCGCTCCTAGTTAGTCGTCTCGACCGGAAAACCTTCGGCCTGCATTTTTTTCAACACATCCTGCCACCGGGACAGGCGCTTGGTGTCACCCACTTTCTTGTTGCCCTTGGCGCCCGGCAGCCACAGCCCTTCGGCATTGAAAGAGTAGACCGGGAGCAAGTCGGTTCGCTGGCTGGCCGGCTGGATGCCGTCGATCAGGCTGTCGAGTACCAGCGGCATCGCCTCGGGCGTGGCGTAGTAGGTGAGCACCATGTGCGCACGGTTCTGCCGCAAGGCCTTGACGTAGGTGATGCGCAGCTTGTCACTGGACACCCCGAGATGACGCAGGCTGAAGTACTTGGCGATGGCGTAGTCTTCACAATCACCGGCGCCCTTCCACAGGGCCTGGATCGGGGTTTCCCAGTAGTCGACTTCACGCCACAGGTCGATGTCTTCCACGTAGCGCACCTGTTTGTTGAAAAACAGGTTCACCACCTTGAGCTGTTCGAGTTCCGGAATCTGTTTCTGGGTCGCCAACAGTTGCTGCCATGCGTCGATCCGTTGCTGACCTTCGCCCAAGGGACCATATAACGCTTGCGCCCGTCGGCTGATCTGCGCAAAGTCCCAGTCGGCCTGCAGGCCGCCCAGCATCAGGCCGGCCAGCAACAATGCCGAACATAGCCAGCGCAAGGACCTGAGGACAGGGAACGGTGCAGCCAAGGGAAATACGTCCGAAAAGGGTCGTTGGAAATTCGTTGGATGGTGACGCCTGGCCCACTAAAAGACAATGGCAAGGTGCAATCACCGCAGGCAGACTAAACTTTAGTTCAGGAACCTCCGGTCGAGAGACTTTGACGGCTCACCAACCTGTAACTAACGTGAGCCTGGATCCAATTTTTACTACCAATCAGGGTGCGTTGTCGTGACACAGAAGCCCAAACCGCTCAGCACTATCCAGATCAACGGCCCCATTCCCGCTGACCAGGCACGCTCGATCATCGAAGAGTCTCTGCGCGAGGCCATCCTCGATGGACGCTTGCCTTGCGGTACCGCCCTGCGCCAGCAGGAACTGGCCGACCTGTTCGGCGTGAGCCGCATGCCGGTGCGCGAGGCGTTGCGCCAGCTCGAAGCGCAGTCACTGCTCAATGTGGTTCAGCATAAGGGCGCCGTCGTGGCACCGTTGATCACCAACAATGCGGTAGAAACCTATGCCCTGCGTTCGGTCCTGGAATCGTTCGCCTTGCGCCTGTCCATCCCCTTGCTCGATGACAGCGACCTGGCAATGGCCGCCCAGTACATCGAACAGCTGGAAACGGAAACCGAACACGCCGAGATCGGCAAGCTCAACCGGCTGTTCCACATGTCGCTTTATCACAAGGCCCCCAACAGCAAGCTGCTGGACCTGATCGAGCGCGAGCTCAATGAAGAAGAGCGCTTCCTGCGCTTTCATCTGTCGTCCATGGGCCTGGGCAAGTTGAGCCAGGACGATCATCGCGCGCTGCTCGAGGCCGCGCGAGCCAAAGACATCGATAAAGCGATCGTATTGCTGGAACGGCACCTGGAAAAAGCCTCTGTCACCATGCGCCGGTACTTGGAACAGTTGTCGAAGCTGTGATCCCACGTCGGCGCTCCGTCCGGCGTAAAAATTTCTTACATATCCTTCCGACTCACTTGTCGCCTGCGCGGCGCGGCCTGGCCGTGGCCGCGACTCGCCGTCCCATCAGTTCAATGGCACTGCCATCGATTTGGGCTCACTCTTGCGCTTGTCGATTCAAAACAGACCTGAAGAAGTCAACGCCTGGCTGAGGCCAGACGAATCGAAGCCAATACGCAAGGAGCGTCGTCCAACCGGCGGGATGATCGGATGTCCGACCGACGTCCTGCCCATAACATAAAAGTTATTAACTCCCCGATCCCTGAAGTGCTCCGAGTGAGGCATTCACTCGAACTATTCGATTCTGATACTCGCAAATCGGAAGGAGCTTCTTCGCCCAAATAAAACTTATATAAAAAGTTTTAAAAGCCCTCTTCGCGCCCAATAAAACATCAACTTTAAATAATTAAAAAAATACTTGCCGACAACTTGTTTCATGCATTAGTTTTTTATTCGTCGCGTTACTTGCGGCCCTTTCGCTTTTTGACAAACCCTTTAAACACAGGCAACACAAGCCCACAACCCGTACTGAAAGCGAACACTTAAGCCACTTGGGTAATTCATGGATTCCGGTTCAGGCTCCCGCTCGTCTTAATTAAACAACGAGCAACCTTCCGGACAAAACATCATTGATGAGGACGTTCCGATGCAGCCATCCAAAGAACAACTATCTCTGAAAAAACACGAACTTGGCCAACACCCGGTTTTTTCCGAGATTACATCAATCGATCTGTTACGCCGCTTTATGGAAAGCCATGTCTTTGCCGTCTGGGACTTCATGTCGCTGACCAAGCGGCTGCAACGCGAACTCACCTGCGTCCACCTGCCCTGGCTGCCGCCGGCCGACCCGCACGCGGCACGCTTGATCAATGAAATCGTACTGGGAGAAGAGTCGGATGACCGCCCCGGCGCAGGCTATTGCAGCCACTTCGAACTGTACCTGGACGCCATGCGGGAAATCGGTGCCGATACCCGCGCGATCGAGCAATTCATCACCCTGCAACAGGAAGGCGTCAGCCCCGAGACTGCGCTGGACAGCGTGGAGGTCGAGCCGGCGGCGGCGCGGTTTGTCCGCCAGACCTTGCACACCGCTCTGCACGCACCGGCCCACAGTGTGGCCGCCGCCTTCGTGCACGGTCGCGAGAGTGTCATCCCGCAGATGTTCCAGCGCATGCTCGACGCTTGGGGCATTGGCCTGGATCAGGCGCCGACCTTTCGTTATTACCTGCAACGGCACATCGAAGTCGATTCCGAAGACCATGGCCCGGCGGCAGAAAAGTTGTTGGCCCGGCTGATCGATGGCGACCCACAGCGCGAAACCGAAGTACTGGTCGCCGCGCTCGCCGCTGTCCACAGCCGCGCGGCCCTGTGGGATGGCTTGCGCCAGAGCATGACCCAGCCGGTTGCACAGGTGATGCCATGAACGCTGTCGAATACCAATCCTTCGCCGACGCCTGGGAAAGTCGCGCCACGATCCGTACCCGGCCACGGCGGCGGGTCGAAAACGACGACAAGCTGATCTTCCCCATGAGCCGCCAGCCGCTGGTGCACAGCCAGACCTTCCTCAGCCACTGCCCGCAATTGCGCGACTTTGTGCTGGTGCAGAGCCTTTACAAGTTCATCAACGACGTGGTGATTTTCGAGACCGAACTGGTGGACCACACCGCCCGCCGCATTGCCAAGAACCGCTTCGGCATCGAATTCCCGTTCGCCTGCCGCTACGACGCGATGACCGTGGTGGTGGACGAGGATTATCACGCGCTGGTGGCGATGGACTTCATGCAGCAGACCATCGACATGACCGGCATCGCACCGATCCCGTTGCCGGGGCAGATCGAACTCAGCCGCGCGATACCGGCGACCCTGGCCCAGGCGCCGGAACATTTGCTCAGCGCCGTGGAGCTGATCTGCATCGCCATTGCCGAGAACACCGTCACTAACGAAGTGGCGGCCTTCGCCCGGGACGACTCGGTCAAGGCCTCGATCAAGGGGCTGATGGCCGATCACTTGCTCGACGAGGGCCGCCACTCCGGTTTCTGGACGCGACTGGTGCAGATCTACTGGCGCACCGCGCCCGAAGAGGACCGCGCGGCGATTGCACGCTTGATGCCCGGGTTCATCGTCCAGTACCTGGCGAGCGACCTGCAGCAAGCGTTCGACGTCGAGCTGATCGCGCACCTGCCCGTCGACGAATCGGTACGCCAATCGCTGCGTGAAGACGCCAGTGCGCTGGCCTACCCCATCAATCGTTTTCACCCGTTGGTGGGCAACATCACGCGCTTTTTCCGCAGCAGCTCGATGCTCGCGTCCCCCTGCGTACGCGACGCCCTCGCTGATTACCTGACTCCATGAGGACCTTTCGATGAAACGCCTCGAAATTGCAGTGCCTGGTACCAGCCAGGCCATGGCCGAACTGGCCCGGGAACTGGAGCTGCACGGCCATGGCATCGTGGATTGGCAATCGCCGGCCAACCACGGCATGGTCGACTTGTTGCTCGACGACGGTACGACACCGCGGGCCATTGAAGCCCGCTCATGCCTCCAGGTGCGCGTGGCGCTGCGCACGCTATCCGGCGAGGTATTGCCGCAACCGGTGGTGATATTTCGCGACGGCGCGCAGCGGCTGTTGTGCCAGGAGGTGATTGCGCCGCAAAGCGATGGCAACGGTCAGTCCCTGCGGTTGCGTACCCTGGCGACAGTGGTCGAGACCGGCGCACGGCTGGTCAGCCAGTTATCCCGGGATGACACCTGCTTCGATCACTGGCCGACGGTGCACGCTGACGCTGTCGAGCAGCCCCTGCTCGGGCTCGACGCGCTGGAGCCGCTGGCGTTCGAGCACGGCCTCAATCGGCCGCCAGTACCTTGGCTGCTCGCCGCCGCCGACATGCCGGTGATGCACAGCATTGAACAGCGCATGCTCGACGACGCGGCGCAACCAGCCCTGTGGGTCGATGGGCAATTCATCGACTACAAATCCTTGCGCCGCCTGGCGCTGGGGTTGCAACAGCCGATGTTGCAGAGGTTAAGCGGCGCGGCCAAGCGCCCCTTGGTGATCGGTGTGTGCCTGCCCAAGTCTGCGCACCTATATGCGGCGATCCTGGCGGTGCTGGGCTGTGGGGCGGTGTACCTGCCGCTGGACCCGCAGCATCCGGCGCAACGTCGGCGCTTCATCCTGGAAAATGCCCAGGCGGACCTGCTGCTGCACGACGGCGACAGCGACCTGGGCGACCTGTCGGTGCCAACGCTGAATGTCCATCAACTGCCATCGCCCAAGCCAGGCATCCCAGCCTCGTTGATTCGCCGCACAGTGGACAGCGACGAACCGGCTGTGGCGATCTACACCTCTGGCACCACCGGCCAGCCCAAGGGCGTGTTGCTCAGCCACCGCAACCTCAGTCATTTCTGTGCCTGGTACGGCGACTACGTCGGGTTGCAGCGCGACAGCCGGGCGTTGCAGTTTTCCACCATCAACTTTGATGCGTCGCTGCTGGATATCCTGCCGACGTTCATCCACGGCGCCTTGCTGGTGGTGCCCAGCGAAGACCAGCGCCGCGATCCGCAGCAATTGGTCGCGTTGATTCACCAGCAGCACATCAGCCACGCCTTTCTGCCGCCTGCGCTGCTGAGCGTCATGCCCCTTGATGCACCGCTGGGCCTGGCGCACCTGATCACCGGTGGCGATGTCTGTGAACCGTTCGTGATCGAACAGCTCGCGCCACAATGCCAGTTCCACAACATCTACGGCCCGACCGAAACCACAGTGCTGGCGACCACACGACAGTTCGGCGTCGGCGACAACAACCGCAACCTCGGCGTGCCCATCGCCAATGGCCAGGTCTTGATCCTGGACGAACAGTTGCAGCCGGTTCCCCAAGGTGTGCCCGGAGAGTTGTACATCGCCGGCCCGGGCGTCGGCCTCGGCTATCTGAACGACCCGGCGCTGACCGCGACGCGTTACCTCGACCTGACACTGCCCACCGGGCAAGTGCTGCGGGTTTATCGCACGGGTGATATCGGCCAGTGGACCGACAACGGCATCGAACTGTGTGGCCGGCGCGATAACCAGGTGAAGATCCGCGGTTTTCGGGTCGAGCCCGAGGAGATCGAACACTGCCTGCGTGATAGCCAGTTGTTTCGCCAAGTGGCAGTGGGGGTCGATGAACGGCGGCGAATCCTGGCGTTCCTGGTTCATCCCGAGCACTCCGGCGACGCCCTCCAGGCGTTGCGCGATCACGTGCAGAACAGCTTGCCCAGCTACATGCACCCGGCCGCCTACGTCGAATTGCCGAGCCTGCCGTACACCAGCAACGGCAAGGTCGATCGCCGGGCCTTGCTCACCATGGCGGTGCAGGTGCAGGTCGATGGCCAACGCCGCCAGCCACAGAACGCCCTGGAGACGCAATTGCAGCAACTGTGGGCAGAGCTGCTTGAACTACCCGTCGAGGACATCGCCACCGACGAAAGCTTCTTCAACCTCGGCGGGCATTCGATCCTGCTGTCGCGACTGTTGTTGAGCATCCGCCAGGTGTTCGGCCGCAGCCTGTCGATCAACCGCTTTATCGAAGCGCCAACGCTGATGACCTTGGCCAAGTTGCTGGACGATCCTGATCAAAACAGTGCCTCGATCCTCAGCCCCCAAGCCTTCATCGATGCCGAGGCCGAACTCAACCTCGATCCGCTGCCCATCAGCCAATGCGGCGATGTGCACAAGGTGGTGGTGACTGGCGCCAACAGCTTTCTCGGCGTGCACATCGTCGAGGCACTGCTGGCCTGGGGCGCCACCGAAGTCGCGTGCCTGGTGCGTGCGAGCGCTGAACAAAGCGCGGCCGAGCGCTTCTCCCAGGCCCTGCGGGACAATCACCTGACCCACCTGGACCTGGACCGCGTCAGTGTGTACGCCGCCGACATCACCCAACCGCAATTGGGCCTGCCAGACGACGTCTACACCCGCATAGACCGCACCTTCGGCGCGCTGGTGCACAACGCCGCCCACGTCAACCATGTGCTCGACTACGAGTCCCTGGCGCGGGACAACGTGGAGCCGATCTTCGAGTGCCTGCGCCTGTGTGAAGGGCGCAGCAAGAAGATCTTCAACTTCGTCTCCACGCTGTCCGCCTCCAGTGCCCTGGATGCCGACGGCCAGGTGCTGGAACAGCCGGCCGCCGAGACGCCGCCGATCTACATCAAGAACGGCTACAACCTGTCCAAATGGGTCGGCGAACGGATCCTGCAGCGGGCTCGTGATCGCGGGGTGTGGGTCAACCTGTTCCGCCCCGGCAACATCAGTTTCAACAGCCTGACCGGGGTCTGCCAGCCCCACAAGAATCGCTTGATGCTGATGCTCAAGGGCTCGATCCAACTCGGCCAGGTACCGGAGCTGTCTCTCAATTTCGACCTGATGCCGGTGGATTTCCTGGCCCGCTTCATCGCCTTCCACGCCAGCCGTTACCAGCCGACGCAAGCGGTGTTCAACCTGCACAACCCGCAGCCTTTGAGCTGGGACGCTTATGTCGCCTCGTTTCGCGACAGCGGCCGGGAGTTTTCGTTGGTCAGCGTCGCCGAGTGGCAACGGCAATTGGCGCGGGTCGATGCCGACAACGCGTTGTTTGGCGTGCTGGGTTTCTACCTCAACGGCTTCGAGGAGGACATCGGCGATATCTCGCTGATCAGCCACGACAACGCCCGCGCCGGCGTGCGGCAGATGGGCGCCAGCTACCCGGAAAAGTCCCCGGCCCTGCTGCGTCGCGGCGCCGAGTACCTCAAGGCCATCGACTTCATCTGAAACACCCTCAACCCAAAGCAAGGAGCAAGACCATGAGTGCATTTCAACCCGACACCCTGATCAAAAACCCCCAAGCCTGCCAGGTCGAAACCTCGGTGGAGGTCGCGGCCGACGCGGCAAGCGTCTGGAACGTGGTAGGTGATTTTGGCGGATTCAACCATTTCATTCCGGCACTGGAACACATCGAAATGACCGGCGAGGGCGTGAGGTCCCTGCGCAAGAAATTCTTCCGCGATGGGCAGAACCTGGTGGTGGAACAGCTCAACAGCCGGGACGACCAGGCCATGCACATGACCTGGACGCTGATCTACAACACCCTGGGCATCGACAACCTGTGGGCGGCCATGCGCGTCGAACCCCTGGCGGACAACCGCTGCCGCGCCACCTGGACCATCATCGCCGACCACACCGACGCCCACACGCCGTCGGGCTTCAGGGATTTCCTCCAGGGCTTCGCCGATGAGGCGATGGGGAATGTGCAAGTGATGTTCGCCTAAGGCACAGCCCTTCCCCGATGTGGAGCTAATGCTGTTCACTCAAGGCAATCGACAAACCCCGTGGCGAGGGAGCTTGCTCCCGCTGGGCCGCGAAGCGGCCCCAAAACCTGCCAAATGCGGAGTATCAGACACACCGCACCCGCCGGTTTACGACTGCTTCGCAGCCGAGCGGGAGCAAGCTCCCTCGCCACAGGGATTGGGTTGGCTTGAGGTTCAAGCATTGGGCTGAGCGGCCTGTGCTGCATTGAAGATCGCCATCGCGAGCAAGCTCGCTCCCACATTGAGTTGCAGTGGACCCAGGATCCCGGCTCACCGCCAATCCCCTGTGGGAGCGAGCTTGCTCGCGATGGCAGTGGCTCGGCTTGCGACTGGGGTCAGATCTTGAAGCTATCCACCAGTTGCTTCAGTCGATTGGCCTGTTGCGACAAGGCATCGCAATCCTTCAGGGTTTCATTGAGGTTGGCCACGCTTTGCTGGTTCAGCAGGTTGATGTGGCTGACGTCCATGTTGAGGGTTTCAACGACAGCGGTCTGTTCTTCGGTCGCAGCTGCTACCGACTGGTTCATGCCGTCGATCTCACCGATACGCTGCGTCACGCTGACCAGTCGCAGGCCGGCCTGGTTGGCCACTTCCACGCTTTCTTCGCTGGACGTCTGGCTGGCGTTCATCGTAGTGACCGCTTCACGGGAGCCGACTTGAAGCGAGGTAATCATCTTGTGGATTTCTTCCGCCGACTCCTGGGTGCGGTGCGCCAGGTTGCGCACTTCATCGGCCACCACCGCAAAACCACGGCCGGCTTCACCGGCACGGGCCGCTTCGATGGCAGCGTTCAGGGCCAGCAGGTTGGTTTGCTGGGAGATGCCCTTGATCACGTCCAGGATGTGGCCGATGTTGTCGGTGCTGGCGTTCAGGGTTTCGATCTGGGTGCAGGAAAGGCTGATCTTCTGCGACAGCTCGGTCATGGCCTGGATGGTTTTTTCCACCACTTGGCGACCGTCATCGGCCTGTTCGCTGGCGCCGCTGGCATGTTGCGAGGCATCGGCGGCATTGCGGGCGATTTCCTGGGTCGCTGCCCCCAACTGGTTGATGGCCGCGGCCACGCTGTTGGTGCGAGCGCTCTGCTCATCCGAGCCGACAAGCGACGCATTGGACGAGGTCATCACACGCTGCGACAAGTCATGCACCTGACGGGTGGCGGAAGACACTTCCGAGATCGACGCGTGAATCCGCTCCACGAACTGGTTGAACGAACCACCCAGCACTGCGAACTCATCCTTGCCCTGCACCACCAGGCGCCGGGTCAGATCGCCTTCACCCTGGGCGATGTCCTGCATGGCGCGACCCATGGTGGTCAACGGGCGCATCAATACCTGGATCAACAGGCTCAACAACAACGCAATGGCCGCCACCGCGACAAACATCGCAATCAGCGCAGACGTACGGAACTGGCTCAACGGCGCGTAGGCCTTGGCCTTGTCGATCGACAGGCCGATGTACCACTCGGCGTTCGGCAACCCAGTCACTGGAGTAAACGAAAGGATACGGTCCTGCCCGTTCAGCTCAACGTCCTGGATACCCTTGCCAATGCGCACCGGGGTCCCGGGGTAGATGTCCTTGAGGTTCTTCATCACCTGGTCTTTGTCCGGGCTGACGATCACCTGACCGTCGCCGCTGACCAGGAACGCATGGCCGATACCGCCGAAGTCCACGGAGTTGATGATCTTCACCAGGGTTTCCAGGCTCAGGTCGCCGCCCACCACACCGAGCAGTTCGCCGTTGTGCTTCACCGGCAGGGCAACGGTCACCACCAGGCCACCCACCGCCGCCAAGTAAGGCGGGGTCAGCATGGTTTTATCGGCGGTCACAGCCTGTTTGTACCAGGGGCGCTGACGCGGGTCGTAGCCGTCAGGCATTTTGGCGTCCGGACGTTGGGTGAAGACACCGTTGGCCTGGCCGACATAAGTGAACTGGAAGTTCGAGGTCAGCGCCGGCTGATCGACCAGCCCTGGCAGATCGGCAGCAGTACCCTGGTGCGCGATGTTTTGCGCCAGGTTTTCCAGCACCAATATCCGGCCACTCATCCAGTTCTGAATGCTGCTGGCCGTCAGGTCGCCGGATTGCTCGATGGACGACTCAAGGCTGCTGCCGATGGTGTTGCGCTGCAAATAATCGTTGTAGAGCGTGAACAGGGCAAAAGCCAGGACCACCACACCAGAGGCGGCAAGAAGGATTTTGTGGCTGAACTTTAGATTCATTGATGAGGCTTCTTAGGCAAGGAGTGGGGGTGCATTCCAGATTTGCAACGTTCCATGTAGCAGTGCGAGCGGTTATCAATACGCTCCACTTTGGTGCACACGTACAAGTCTGTCGGCAAACCTGTACAAATAATTAGGGATACGAAGAAATAGCCGACGGGAGGACACAGCGGGCGAACGGTGGTTGCAAATTCGCCGACGGCTGATGACAATGCGACCTATTATCATTTGTAACATCCAGGCCGTTGCGTCCATGTCATCTCCCGAGTTTGCAGTACAGGCGCTCTACAGCCGGCATCACGGCTGGCTCAATACGTGGCTGCGCACCCGGCTGGGCAATGCCGCCGATGCGGCGGACCTGGCCCAGGACACCTTCGTGCGCCTGTTGCAGCGTAGCGAACGCCTGGAACTTCGAGCTCCACGCGCCTTTTTGCGCACCATCGCCCAAGGCCTGGTGATCGACCATTGGCGGCGAGAAGAAATCGAACGTGCCTACCTCCAAACCATAGCTCACTTGCCGGAAGCCGAAACCCCTGGCGCTGAAGCCCAGGCCTTGATCCTGGAACTGCTCGAAGCGATTGCCAGGATGTTCGAAGGCCTCAAGCCGAAAGTGCGCAGGGCCTTTCTGTTGGCCCAGTGCGAAGGCCTGACGTACAAGCAGATCGCCGAGCAGATGGGCATCTCGTTGCGCTCGGTGGAGCGCTACGTCGCCGATGCGCTGTACCACTGCTATGTGCTGCGTTATGAAAGCTGAGCCGGCGGAGCACTTGCAGAGCCGCCGCAACGGCCCGTCGCAACAGGTGGTCAGGCAGGCGATCAACTGGCTACTGCGCCTGCGCAATCACACCGCTCACCCGACCCTGCGCCAACAGTGCGACACCTGGCGCGCCGCCCACCCGGAACACGAACTGGCCTGGCAACGGGTGCAATCGCTGCACAGCGAATTGACCTCGAACCTGCGGGCGGTGCCCGGTGCCCACATCGCCCTCGACACCCTGGAAAACAGTGCCCAGCGCCTCAGTCGTCGCCAGGCCCTGAAGTTGCTGTCGGGCATCGCCATGGTGAGCGGCGCGGCTTGGCTGGGCAAGGACCTGGGCTGGCAACCGTGGAGCGCTGACTTCGCCACCGCCACCGGTGAACGCCGAGGTTTCCAGTTGCCGGACGGCACGCGACTCGAGCTCAATACCCACAGCGCCGCCGACCTGGACTTCAGCGCCCGGCAGCGCCTGATTACCCTGGCCCGCGGCGAAATCATGGTCACCTGTGGTCGCGACCCGGGGCGGCCGCTGCTGGTGAAAAGCAGGCATGGCCTGTTCGAAGGGCTGGAGGGGCGCTTCGTGGTGCGCCAGGACAGCGACTGCACGCGCTTGAGCGTCACCAGCGGGCAAGTCGTCATCCGTTCGCACCCCAACAGCGATGGCAGGCCCATTCAGGTCGAGGCCGGGCAAAGCTATCTGATCACTGCATCGACAGCGGCCCTCGCACCGCCGCTGGACATGGACGCAGGCGCCTGGGCCGACGGGTTGATCGTCACGCGCAACATGCGCCTGGAAGACTTCCTCAATGAAGTAGGACGCTACCGCCCGGGTTATATGAACTGCGCGGCGTCGGTTGCCGACCTGCGCTTGTCGGGGGTTTTCCGTTTGGAGGACACCGACAAACTGCTCGCCGTCCTGCCACGCATGCTCCCCGTACAGATCCGTTATCGAACCCGTTGGTGGATCACGGTGCAGCGCCTGGCTTGATTTTTTTTGGCGGGTTTCAGGCCGGCGTCCGGCTAGGACAGTAAGCAACCCTTATCTGCCTTCGGCGACTCCTACGGAACCTACAATGACTGAGCGCGTACCTCTCAAGAACCCCTTCGGCTTCTCTGCGCAACCGGGCCTGCTGCGCCAGGCGATCCATGCCGCGCTGTTCTCCACGGCGCTGGGGGTCAGCGTCGTGCCGATGCTCGCGGTGGCCGCACAAAACGGCGTGACCGCCAGCCGTCAGAGCTACAACATTGCCCCGGGCCCATTGAGCGATGTGCTGAACCAGTTCGCCCGCCAGGCCGGGATCACCCTGGCAAGCACCCCGGCGCAAACCGGCGGCGTCCAGTCCCCGGGGCTCAAGGGCGAGTACTCGCCGGACCAGGCCCTGAGCCAACTGCTCAGCGGCTCGGGACTGGTTGCCGTCAGCCAGGATGGCAGCAGCTACGTGCTGCAGACCGAGACCGCTGGCAGCACACTGGAATTGCCGACCACCGACATCAAGGGCTTCGCCTTGGGTAACGCCCTGGGCAGCATGGAAGGCTACAACGCCACCCACAGCCAGGTCGCCACCAAGACCAGCACCGCCCTGCGCGAAACCTCCCAGAGCGTGTCGGTGGTCACCCGCGAACAAATGGACGACCAGGGCGCGCAAACCGTGTCCCAGGCCATGCGCTACACCCCCGGCGTGCTGACCAACCCCTACGGCGCGACCCACCGCTACGACTACGTGGCGATGCGCGGCTTCAACGACGGCTCGGTGGATAACATCTACCTCGACGGCCTCAAGTCCATGGGCGACAGCGGCACCTACAGCTCCATGCAGGTCGATCCGTACTTCCTGGAGCGGGTCGACATTCTCAAGGGCCCGTCCTCGGTGCTCTACGGTCGCAGTTCGCCCGGCGGCCTGGTGGCACTGACCAGCAAGAAGCCGCAGTACGAGGCCTATCACCAGATCCAGGCCACGGTCGGCACCCAGGGCCAACGCGGCATGGGCTTCGACTTCACCGGCCCCGTGGATGACGACAAACGCATCACCTATCGCCTGATCGGCCTGGCGGACACCTCCGACACCCAGTTCGACCACAACAAGGAAAAACGCTTCGCCCTCGCGCCGACAGTGAACATCGACTTCAGCGAGGACACCTCGCTGACCCTGCAAGCCTACCTGCAGCATGACCCCGACGGCGGCTACCACGGCGGCATGCCGGCCGATGGCACCTTGCATCAGCGCAACGGTCGACGGATTTCCGAGCACTTCTTCGAAGGCGAACCCGGCATCGACCGCTATGAGCGTGACCAGCAGTCGTTCGGCTACCAATTCGAACACCGTTTCAACGACGTCTTCACCGCCCGGCAGAACTTCCGTTACCTGGATTCCGAGGTCAAGAACGATCAGGTCTATGCCTACGACTGGACCACGCCCACCAGCAACGAGCTGAACCGCTACTACACCGGTGCCGAAGAAAAGCTCCATTCGTTCATCGTCGACAACATGCTGCAAGCCGAATTCTTCACTGGCGCGACCAAGCACACCGTACTGATGGGCGCCGACTACCAGCGACGCAAAACCGTGGTCGACTGGACCAGCGGCAGCCTGGCGCCAATCAACGCCTTTGACCCGGTCTACGGCAACTCGGCCATCACTGGTCGCTATAACACCAGCTACCTGCGACGCCTGGAGCAGACCGGCGTCTACCTGCAAGACCTGATCGAAATGGACAAGTGGCGCTTCTCCCTCGGCCTGCGCCAGGACTGGGTGCAAACCTCGGATGAGAACCGCATCGCCGAATTCGGCCGCCCGGAAGGCACCGAGATCAACGACAAACGCACCAAGCTCACTGGCCGTGCCGGGGCGCTGTACCTGTTCGACAATGGCCTGGCGCCGTACATCAGCTACTCCGAGTCATTCAACCCGAACTCCTACGCCGACAGCGCCGGCAACCCGCTGCCGCCCACCGATGGCAAGCAATGGGAACTGGGCCTGAAGTACCAGCCGCCGGGCACCGATGACCTGTACACGGCCTCGCTGTTTCGCATCGACCAGGAAAACCTGGCGACCAAACTGCCCCAGGACAACTTCTACCGCGCCGTCGGGGCCGTGCGCTCCCAGGGCCTGGAACTGGAAGCGCACCTGCAGTTGACCGAACAACTCAAAGTGCTGGGCAGTTACACCTTCACCGACATCGAATATTCGAAATCGATGATCAGTACTTTGAGCACGCCCACCGACATCATCGAAAACAAGGGCAACTCCCCGACCCAGGCCCCGCGCCACATGGCCTCGGTCTGGGCGGATTACAAGTTCGACAGCGGCACCCTCGATGGCCTGCGCCTGGGCGGCGGCGTGCGGTATGTCGGCTACAGCTGGGCCGATGCGGAGAACACCATGAAAGTGCCGTCCTACACGTTGTTCGATGCCTCGGTGGGGTATGACCTGAGCAAGGTCGGCTTGAAGGGCGTGGACGTGCGCCTGAACGCGAACAACCTGACCAACGAAAGCTACGTCGCTTCGTGCGCCAGCCTGAGCTTTTGCTACATGGGCGAAGAGCGCAATGTGGCGGCGACGGTGAGTTACCAGTTCTAACTGCAACCCATTCCCTGTGGCGAGGGAGCTTGCTCCCGCGGGACGCGAAGCGGCCCGTTTTTTTGGGGCTGCTGCGCAGCCCAGCGGGAGCAAGCTCCCTCGCCACAGGTTCTGTTCTGGCCCTTAGGATGGGGCAGCTTCAAACCCGAACCGTATCCCCTTCCTCCCGCACCACACCCTCCTGGCGCACAAACCGATTCGCCCGCCCGAACGTACCGAAATCATTGAACCGCACACCCATCTCCCGCATCACCTTGTGCGCCACCGGCACCGTCAGTTGACGAATGTAGAACGGCTCCTTCACCACGAAGTGATGAATGCCATGGCTGCTGCCGAAGTTGAAGCAGAACGCCTGCAACGGCCACAACCACCAGGGGTTGAGCACTTGGGTTTGCTGGATGACGTTGCCCGGCTCGATATCGCCGTAGTAGTGCATGTTCGAACTGACGAAATGCAGGCAAAAGGTGCGCAACACGTTCGGCCCGATGATCACCACCGCGGCGATGTCGATCACCTGCATCGTCGCCAGCGTGGTAGCCGACCAGTCAATTGAAGTTCCCAGCAGACCGGCGATGCCGTTGGCCCCATGAAAACCGAGAAACACATACCAGGCGCCCCAATGCAGCAACGCCAGCGGGAAATACACCTTCAGCGTGCGCTTGAGAATGCTGCGCTTATGCGCCCAGGTCCTGGCTCGCAGCAGGCGGATGAACGCCGACATCACGTTATCGCCGACCATCAGCAACCGCGCCAGCCCCCAGGGTTCGCCGTTGGTGATGGCCCGCTCCTCCATGTCGGCTTCGCTGCCGGACACCTTGTGATGGTTGAGGTGCAGGTGACGACGGATCCACGGATTGATCGTGCTCGGCCGCGCCAGCCAGACCAAACCCATCATCAGGTTGTGGGGCAGGCGCTGCTTGCGAAAATACATGCTGTGGATCAGGTCATGTTCCAGCTCGTGGGTCAGCGACGCGAAGAACGCGTTGAGCAACAGGCACGCCCACCCGGCCAGGTAACCGTTGATGTAGAGCAGCGCCGAACCGATCATCCCAGCCAGGGCGAACGCCAGGATGCCCGCGCCCAACGCGTCCTGGTGGCGCAGGATCGGATAGCGCCGACGCAACTCCTCGCCCCGGGCCAATACAACCTGGCGAATATGGGCTGATCGTTGTTGTGCATTCAATCGCTCGGAGCTTGCGCAAGTGCCGTGCATGGCTTACATCCTCTGTTAGAGATGTGCTCATCCTGCCGGGCGTTGTCCCCTGGGGTGGTAGCCGTAAACGCCAACCTGTTGACCGCAAGCGCCAATCGTCATGACTGAACCGACTTCCCTCGCCAGCTGGACCCGCGCCCTGCGCAAACAGCTCGATGCGCTGGGCCTGGACAGCCACGCCCTGTGCGTAGAAGCCGGCCTCGACCCGCAATGGATGGACGACCCGAACGCCCGTTACCCGCTCTCGGCCACCACCCGCCTGTGGACCTTGGCGGTGCAGGCCAGCGGCGACCCGGCCATCGGCCTGCGGGTGTCGCGTTTCGTCAGCCCCACCACCTTTCACGCGCTGGGTTATGCCCTGGTGGCCAGCGGCAGCCTGCGGGAAGTGTTCGAGCGGATCGTGCGCTATCACCCGGTGGTCAGCGATGCGCTAACCCTCCAACTGATCCGCGCAGAGGACCGTTATCGCTTTAGCCTCGAGGTGCCGCCGGACCGACCGGCGCCAGCCTTTGAGGCCATCGACGCGTTCGCGGCGATTTACGTGCGCACCTGTCGCAACCGCCTCGGCCGTGATTACGCACCGCTGGCCGTGTACCTGCGGCGCCCGGAACCGGCGGACCCCAGCCCCTGGCACAAAGTGTTCCGCTCGCCGGTGCATTTCGGCGCCGCGCAGGATTGCCTGGAGTTCAACCTCACCGATTTCGACAGCCACCTGGACGACGCCAACCCGGAACTGGCCGAACACAATGAAACAGTGCTCGAACGTACCCTCGCACAGCTCAAGCCATTGACCTGGGAGCGCAAAGTACGCGCGGCCATCGAGGCCCAACTGCCCGAAGGTGAGCCCAGCGCCGAACGCATCGCCCAGGCCATGCACCTGAGCCTGCGCAGCCTGCAACGGCACCTGGCCGACGAAGGCTGCCGATTCGACGCACTGCTCAACGAGTGCCGGGAGAATCTGGCGCTGCTGCACCTGCGGGATCCGAATTGCTCGCTGAGCGAAGTCAGCTACCTGTTGGGTTTTGCCGATGCCAGCAGCTTCAGCCGCGCCTTCAAGCGCTGGACCGGGATGACGCCGGGGCAGTTTCGGGATGGGTTGCGCTAGGGATTTGGATTGGCTGGGCGGGCGATGACTTTCGCCCAGACAAGCCCCTGTGGCGAGGGAGCTTGCTCCCGCTCGGCTGCGCAGCAGTCGCAAAACCGGCCAATGCGCTCCGCCTGCCTATAGACATGCCAAGGGCCTGCTGCGCAGGCCAGCGGGAGCAAGCTCCCTCGCCACGGGGGCCAGGTCGGTTTCAGATCGTGGTCAACCCGCGCAATCGTTCGATGTCGAGGATTTCGATCTCGCCATAACCGAGGTGGAGAATGCCCTGGGCCTGCAAGTCCTTGAGGATCTGGTTGGTGGTCTGGCGTGACAGCGCGAGCATCAGCGCCAGATGCTCCTGGGGCAGTTGCAAGATTCGGCGCGGCGGTTCGATTTCGCCGTAGCCTTCTGCGATCATCAGCAGGCGGTGGGCCACCCGGGCTGGGGCGGGCATCAGGCTCAGATGTTCGAGGTTGATGAAGGTCAGGCGCAGTTTGTGGCTCATCAACAATGCCAGATGCCGCCAGTAGATCGGCTGCGCTTGCAGGAAGGCCAGCAACGGCGCCTGCGGCACGTGCAGCAGCGAACCTTGACCGACCACCACCGCATCATGAGTGCGCGGCTGGCCATCGAACAGGCAGATTTCACCGAACCAGTGGGGCGCCTCGATCATACTCAGCAGTGCCTCCTTGCCCTGTTCGTTCACCGCACCGATGCGCACCGCGCCTTCCAGCACGGCATACAGCCCGCACGGCGGATCGCCACGCTTGAACAGCCCATGGCCCGGCGGCAGGCGGCGCTCGCGGGCCATATCCAGCAGGCTATTCTGTAACTCAACGGGCAAGTGGCTGTACCAGTGGCCGGCCATCAGTTGTGAGTGCCAGGGATGCGAATTCATGGAAACTCCGGGACAAGTGTCGGCTAACTGACAGAGCGTCGTGCAAGACCTGATGCATCATGCGGGCATCACCCCAGGAGGAACAACAATGAAAAGCCTCGTCGATCATCTCAGTCAATACGCTGCTTATCACCGAGACCCGCGCAACATCGCCACTCATTTCGTTGGCATTCCGCTGATCTTCGTCGCCGTTGCCGTGCTGCTGTCACGGCCCGGTTGGCCGCTGGGCGCGATCCTGATTTCTCCGGCATTGCTGGTGGCCGTGGCCAGTGCTTGGTTCTACCTACGCCTGGAAGTGCGCCTGGGTGTGCTGATGACGGTGCTGCTGGGCCTGGCGCTATGGCTGGGTCAGACACTGGCCGCGCAAAGCACGGCGGTGTGGTTGAGCAGTGGCCTGGGGATGTTCGTGGTGGGTTGGGTGATCCAGTTTGTCGGCCACTATTACGAAGGCCGCAAACCGGCGTTTGTCGACGACCTCACCGGGCTGATTGTCGGGCCGCTGTTTGTGGTGGTGGAAGCGGGCTTCCTACTGGGGCTTCGCGGCGAATTGAAGCAGGCCATCGAAGAGCGCGCCGGGCCGGTGACGTTGCGCAACCAGCGTTCGGCCGCCTGAAAACACCCCTCTGTGGGAGCGAGCTTGCTCCCACAGGAGTTGGGCCTTACCGCTCAGGCACTACAGGGTGCCGAATTCGATCCGCACCGTCAGCGCACCGGTGTTATCGCTCAAGCCTGCTCCGTATTGCCCGGTCAGGTCATCGTTGATGCACAGTTGCAGCTCGCCTTGCTCGCTGGCAGGAACCTGCCCCAGATCCCCCACCAGGAACGGCTTGCCACCATCGCCCACGCGACCGATCAAGGCGCCTTCGGCGGCACCGGGCAAGGCATAGCTGCTGTAGTCGATGTGCCTCGAACCGCCATTTCCATCGACATTTCCACCCTGCGGACTGGCACACCATAGCCCACTGACGTAGCGAACCAAACGCGGAACCAACCCGTTGACCTTCACGCCAGTGCCCTGCCAGGCGATGTTGGATTGGACCTGCATCGTCACCGCCTTCAGGTCGTTGGCCACAGTGTCCCCGGCCTGGAACGACAACGCCGCGATCGTCAGGCTCGGGTTCGAGGTGCCGGTACTGGGGAAGACACCATCGCCTACCAGGAACAGGTTCTTGTGGTCCCAACTGCGCTGATACTTATCCACCACCGACTTGGCCGGATCATCACCCATGCGGTAGGTGCCCATCAGGTGCCCGGCGCCCTGGAAGGTGTAATCCTCTTCTTTGTACCTGAATTTCCCTTGGCCAATAGGTGCCGTCAGTTCCACGGCGCCGAGCAGGTCCTTGATGATGTGGCTCGCCAATATCTTCGCCTGCCTGAAACCTTCCTTGGTGTAATCGGACAGGTCGTAGTGGATTTCCGGCCGAAGAATGCCAAGCCCGTCCGTGAGCTTGTCCGTCGAAGGCACGATGTAGCTCTTGGACTGGTCGGGATCCTTCTCCACCTGCTCCACCAAAAAGCCGATCCGAAACTGGCGGATGAACAGGTCGTTGAGCCGTTGAATCAGGGCCGTGCCGTAAAGCGCTTCAGTGGGCGGCGGCGGGTTCTCTTTCGATGGCAACGGGTTGGTGCTGCTTTTGTTTTTGCCATCGATAAAATCGGCCACGGTGATGTAAGGGTCGCCCACCGGCCAGTTCCAGCCCTCGTTGCCGATTTCGATACGCCACGCCGCTCGCTGGCTGCGAAAGTCGCCGTCACGCAGGCTCTCGATGCCCGCCGTGGACACCGGTCCCCGGTACGGGAACACCGTCTTGCCTTCCGGCATCAGCCCCCACGCCAGGTAAATCGGATGGTCGGACAGGCTGCGTCCGACCTGGCCGCTGCTATTGGCCACGCCATCGGGCCAGGCAGGGGTCTTGGAGTTGAGCAACAATTTGGGAGTTTCGATGGCATGGGCCGCGATCACGTAACGCTGCCCGATGGCCACGCCGGTGCCCGTCTTCGGTCCCTCGCCAAGCTGGTATTGAATGAATTCGACGCCATTGATGTTCTTGTCCGGGCCCACGGTCACTTTGCTGGCCACGGTCCGGTACATGACTCGGACCTTGCCGGTGGCCAGGGCCTTGTTCAGGGTCACGGTGGCGTCGTACTTGGCCTGGATCGGGCAGATCGGCGTGCAGTTGGTATTGCCGGCACACACCCGGCGCCCGGCATAGGGCTGGGAGTTGCGCCCGGCCGGGGTCGGGCTGACTACCAGCGGCAAGCCGTCGAAGTTCTTGCCGGTCACGGCTGTGACGAAACTGCCATCGACCAACGACAACGGAATGCTGTGCATCGGGAATGAATAGCCCTCGGGGAACGTCATGCCCAGGTAGGCCTGGTCGGCGACATTGGCCGACACCCCGATTTCCGCCTCGGCCCGGCAATAGGCGCTTTGCAGGTCGTCGTAGCCGATCGGCCAATCCACCCCGACGCCGTACTTGCTCTTCAGGCGGAAATCGTTAGGCACCATGCGCAGGCAGGTCCCGACCCAGTGCCAGGTCGTGCCGCCGCCCACCCGTTCATAAGTGCTGTTGAAGGGCAGTGGGCCTTTCTGCACCAGATAGCTGACTTGCGGCTTGTCCCAGCCAAGGATCAGGTCGGCGATGGTCGCCCGGGGGGCATTTTCCTTGCTCGGGTCACGCGGCGTGTCCAGGGTCGACACTGGCGGATAGGGCGACTCCGGGGTCTTCAGGGTGGCGGTGTAGAAACGCTCCAGATACTGGGCACGGTTGGCCGGGATCTCCGGACCCGATTCGAGCACCAGCACATCCACGCCCGCCATGCCCAACTGATAAGCGATGATGCTGCCGGCCAACCCCGCGCCAACGATGATCACCTCGGCTTGTTCGGTACTCATGACGAGGCTCCTTGTGTGTTGGCAGGCACGCCGGTGTAGTCCTCAAGGCTCGGTGGCGTGGTGTTCCAATAGCCGAAAAACATCTCGCTGTAGCCCATGGGGTGGGCCTGGGCGATTTTCCAGGCCCAGCTCTGGATGTAGGCCTGGTCGGACACCACCGTCGAGTCGGTCGATTTGTAGTTGCCAGTGGCATAGGGCTGATACCAGACCCCCAGCAACCACAGTTTCATGATCGAACGCGCAGCTTGGGCCGCTTGCGTGACAGCCGGTCGCGATCCATCCATCAGCACCGCTTTGGCGATCTGGTCGGGGGGCACATTGTCCGCTGCCAGCGTGGCGTATTGAGTCAGCAACGTATTGAGCACCTCAGGGGTGATACGCGGGGTGATGAACGCGAGAAAAATCGGTGGCAAACCCACCTGGTCGATCGCCGGTGCCAGCCGATCCGTGGGAATGCCGGTCAGGGCCGATGACAGGCCTACAAAGTTGTCCAGATCACTGCTCATGGTTGACTCCTTGTCCGCCAGTGGACTGTGCGCGTTCGAGCAAATAGGTGAAATCCGCGAAGCTGGTACGCGGCGACTCGGTGACATGGGTGGCCGCATTGCCGTGGCAAGCCATGCAACTGGAAGACGCCTGGGGCACGGTGCCCTGGATGTAGGTCTCCAGCGTGGCGTTGGCCAGGAACAAGGGCGCAGGGCTGCCCAGCGGGTTGGCGGCCGATATCTGGCAGTTCGGTGACGGGGCCGACGGCCACTGGGTGCTGATCAATTGATAGTTCGCCCAGACGCTCTTCGGGTTCACCGTACGCAACAGGCCTTGATACGTAGTGTTCAGTTTTTTGGTGGCCTCGGTGAGCGGCACGTCACGCACGATCTGCGAGGGCGTCGCCTTGACCGCCGGGTTCCATGGCCGTGGCGGCGGCTGGTTGATGTCGCTTTGGCTGGCTGCGTTGTAGAACAGATAAGGCCCCGTGCGCTGGGCCACAGGTGTGGTTTTTTCCGGCACGTTTTTCACATGCTCAAAGGTTGACCAGACCCATTGCGCCGCACTGGCGGTCTTATGGACCATGTGCAATCCCACCAACCCGACCGGCTCGGACACGCACGACTCTCCGACAATCGGCCCATGGCTCGGGTCGTTGTTGCCCGGGGTGTAGACCAGTGCATCGACGGTATGGAAATCCTGGCGGTTGTCGTTGGGGCCCAGCACTTTCCACGACGCCTTCACCATCACCGCGCCGACCTGTTTGGTCTGGGTGGAACCACAACTGAACGCCACGGTATTGGTCGGCTTCGCGGCGAAGAACTTCTGCTGGCCTTCGATGCTGTACAGACCGTTGTCGACGATGCCGTTGAACATCGATTGGTTGACCACGATTTCGTTGCGCGTGTAGGTGCCGTTCTGGTCCACCAGCGGGCCGCTCTCGAAGGGCTGGATAAATTCATCCAGCACATCGGGCACCTTGCCCATTTGCTGCAACAGGCGACCGGGCTTGAGCGACTTGCACGCTTCGGGCAGCGTCGCCGGGGCATTCCAGGGCAGCGGTGCCTGGCCCTTGGCGCGGAAAATCTGGTAGCTCTCTTTCCAGCTCTCCCACACGGTGGCGCCATCCTGCTTGCCGATGGGCGTGCCGGTATTCGGATCACCGTTGTCCAGCGCCGGCCAGTTCAGGGCAATGAAGGTTTGCCACGACAGCTCATCGAAATTGGCTTGCAGGCTGACCAGTGAAACGGGGTGGGTCACCGTGACATCGAAGGGTATCTGGGGGGACAACGAAGGGGCGGCGCTGGCGGCCGGAGCCAGCAAGACGCCTAACAATGCACAGCCAAGCGGGCCATGCCGACTGACTTCCACTCTCATGTTTTCTCTCCTTGGCATCAGGGCACCAGGAGAGATAACACCGGTCCGTCATGGACTCTCACTTGCCTCCTGGCCTGTCAGAGTCTAGGTAGGGTTTGGGCGGGGAAAAGGCGTTGGCGTAGAACCAATCGAAGCAAGGTTGGGTGGAGTTATTCAGATTCTGATCGTGGGCAGTGAGGACGCCATCGCGAGCAAGCTCGATCCCATGGATTGGCTTGAAGCTGATCAAAAGCGGAACGCGGAGCGTCCCTGGCGGCATTCCCACGCAGGAGCGTGGGAACGATCGAACCGCCAATCCCCTGTGGAAGCGGGCTTGCTCGCGATGCTTTCAGAGGTTGGCGACTTTCTGCCAGACCTTCGGCTTGAAGAACAGCGTCTCGCCCTTCGCCAGGCCCACCAGGCTGTCGTGATCCTTCACCACTTCCGCCTCGATCAGCTCACTCTGGCCTTCCACCTTCAGGGTCACCCGAGTGGTGGCGCCGAGCGGACGGATGTCGCGCACTTCGGCGGCGTGGTGGTCTTCCAGCTCCGAGCGCGACAGCGAAACTTCGTGAGGGCGGAACAGCACATGCCGGTCCTCACCCAAGTGCAGGCGGTTCGAGTCGCCGAGGAAGTGATACACAAAGTCGCTGGCCGGGTTTTCGTAGACATCCCCCGGCGAGCCGATCTGCTCGATCACGCCCTTGTTCATCACCACGATCCGGTCGGCGACTTCCATGGCTTCTTCCTGGTCGTGGGTCACGAACACCGAGGTCAGGTTGATGTCTTCATGCAGCCGCGCCAGCCAGCGCCGCAGTTCCTTGCGGACCTTGGCGTCAAGGGCACCGAAGGGTTCGTCCAGCAGCAATACCTTGGGCTCCACCGCCAATGCGCGAGCCAGGGCGATGCGCTGGCGCTGGCCGCCGGACAGCTGTTCAGGGTAACGGTCGGCGAGCCAATCCAGTTGCACCATATTCAGCAGTTCATGGACCTTGGTCGCGATCTGGCTTTCGTTCGGGCGCTGGTTCTTGGGCTTCATGCGCAAGCCAAAGGCGACGTTGTCAAACACCGTCATGTGGCGAAACAACGCGTAGTGCTGGAACACGAAACCGACGTTGCGGTCACGCACATCGTGGCCGGAAACGTCCTCGCCGTGGAACACGATGCTGCCTTGGTCCGGGGTTTCGAGGCCGGCGATGATCCGCAGCAGCGTGGTCTTGCCGCAACCCGACGGGCCCAGCAGCGCCACCAGCTCGCCGCTCTGGATGTCCAGGCTGATGTCATCCAGGGCCTTGAAGGCATTGAAATTCTTGCTGACGTTACGAACTTCGATCGACATGACTTATTCCTCCGCGGCGCTGGCGCGCAGGCGGTTGATTCGGTTTTCGCTCCACTGCTTGAGCAGCAGGATGAAGAGCGCCAGGATCAGCAACAGGCTCGCCACAGCGAACGCGGCCACGTGGTTGTATTCGTTGTAGAGGATCTCGACGTGCAGCGGCAGGGTGTTGGTCACCCCGCGAATGTGCCCGGACACCACCGACACCGCGCCGAACTCGCCCATGGCGCGGGCGGTACACAGCACCACGCCATAGATCAGCCCCCACTTGATGTTCGGCACGGTGACATGCCAGAACATCTGCCAACCGTTGGCACCGAGCAGGCGCGCGGCCTCTTCTTCCTGGGTGCCTTGTTCCTGCATCAGTGGGATCAGCTCCCGGGCCACGAACGGCACGGTGACAAAAATCGTCGCCAGCACGATCCCCGGCAGCGCGAACACAATCTGGATGTCGTGATCCGACAGCCACGGCCCGAACAGGCCCTGGGCACCGAACATCAGCACGTAGACCAGGCCCGCGATCACCGGCGACACCGAGAACGGCAGGTCGATCAGCGTCACCAGCATGCTCTTGCCACGGAATGAATATTTGCTCACGCACCACGCGGCACTGACGCCGAACACCAGGTTCAGTGGCACCGAGATCAGCACGGCGATCACCGTGAGCTTCAGCGCCGACAACGCGTCGGGTTCGAAGATCGCGGTGAAGAACGCCCCCAACCCGAGCTTCAGGCCCTGGGACACCACGATGAACAGCGGCAGCAGCAAAAACAGCGCAAAAATCAGCCAGCCAAGGCCGATCAGGATTCGCCGCGACGTCGCACTGCCACGGCGGGCAGCGTTGGTGGAGGCCGCGGAAATAGACGATTGGGACATGTTCGCGCCTCCTTATGGGGTTTCGATGCGCCGCTGCAGCAGGTTGATCAGCAGCAACAGGACGAAGGAAACCACCAGCATCAGCACGCCGATGGAGGTGGCGCCGGTGTAGTCGTATTGGTCGAGCTTGACCATGATCAGCAGCGGCAGGATCTCGGTTTTCATCGGCATGTTGCCGGCGATGAAAATCACCGAACCGTACTCACCCACGCCACGGGCAAAGGCCAGGGCGAAACCGGTCAACCAGGCCGGCAACAGCGCCGGCACCAGGATGTGGCGGAACACCTGCCATGGCTTGGCGCCGAGGCAGGCGGCGGCCTCTTCGACTTCACGGGGAATATCGGCCAGCACCGGCTGCACCGTGCGCACCACGAACGGCAGCGTCACGAAGGTCAGCGCCAGGGTGATGCCCAACGGGGTGTAGGCGATCTTGAAGCCCAGGTCGGTGGCGAACTGGCCCACCAGACCGGTCGGCGCGTACAACGCCGTCAAGGCAATACCAGCCACGGCGGTGGGCAGGGCGAACGGCAGGTCCATCATCGCGTCGATGATCTTGCGGCCGGGGAAGGTGTACCGTACCAGCACCCAGGCCAGCAGCGTACCGATCACGCCGTTGATGATCGCGGCGTACAGCGCGGTGCCGAAACTGAGTTTCAAGGCCGCCAGTACCCGCGGTGCCGAAATGATCGCCCAGAACTGTTCCCAGGTGAGTTGGGCGGCATGCACGAACATCGCCGCCAGGGGTATGAGCACAATCAGACTGAGGTACACCAGGGTGTAGCCCAGCGTCAGCCCGAAGCCGGGTATGACGGGGGATATGCGACGCGACATAGAAGTCCTTGGTTGAGAACAGCAAAGCCCCGACGGTCATTGCAATGTGGTTCGCTGGCGAGTGAATCCGTGGCGAGGGAGCTTGCTCCCGCTGGGCTGCGCAGCAGCCCCGTTTTTGTGAGCGCTTCGCACTCAAGCGGGAGCAAGCTCCCTCGCCACAAAGAATCCTTCAAGCCTTGAGTAAACAACATTGCAACCGCAGTCAGAGCCCATTTTATGGCCTGTCCAGCTTACTGCGCCTGATAGATCTGGTCGAACACGCCGCCATCATTGAAGAATTTCGGTTGCGCGGTTTTCCAGCCGCCGAAGTCCTTGTCGATGGTCACCAGGTCCAGTTTCGGAAACTGGCGCGAGTACTTGGCGGCGACGTCCTTGTCACGTGGACGATAGAAGTTCTTCGCGGCGATTTCCTGGCCGGCCGGGCTGTACAAGTGCTTGAGGTAAGCTTCGGCGATCTCGGCGTTGCCTTTTTTCTCGGCGTTCTTGTCCACCACCGCCACCGGCGGTTCGGCAAGGATCGACAGCGACGGCACGACGATGTCGAACTTGTCGGCGCCGCCATCTTCCTTCAGTGCCAGGAAGGCTTCGTTTTCCCAGGCCAGCAACACGTCGCCCTGACCGTTGTTGACGAAGGTAATCGTCGAGCCACGGGCGCCGGTGTCGAGGATCGGCACGTGCTTGAACAGCGCTTGCACGTATTCCTTGGCCTTGGCTTCATCACCGCCATTGGCCTTCAGGCCGTAGGCCCAGGCCGCGAGGAAGTTCCAGCGAGCACCGCCTGAGGTCTTCGGGTTCGGGGTGATGACCGACACGTCATTCTTGATCAGGTCGCCCCAATCCTTGATGCCCTTGGGATTGCCCTTGCGCACCAGGAACACAATGGTGGACGTGTAGGGTGTACTGGCTTCCGGCAGACGTGTTTGCCAGTCCGCCGGCAGGGACTTGCCCAGCTTGGCGATTTCATCGATATCGCCGGCCAGGGCCAGGGTCACCACGTCGGCCCGCAGACCGTCGATCACCGCCCGGCCCTGCTTGCCCGAACCACCGTGGGATTGCTGGATCTTCACGCTGTCGTCCGGGTGCGCTTTCTTCCAGAAACTGGCGAATTCGGCGTTGTAATCCTGGTAAAGCTCACGCGTCGGGTCGTAGGACACGTTGAGCAGCTCGTAATCCTTGGCGACGGCGGAACCTGCAAAAACAGCACTGGCCAGGGCGGCCAGGGCATAACGACGAATGGACGACATGGTGAAAGCTCCTGGAATTCTGGTTTTCTTATGGCTTCTGGAAATTCGTTTGGCTTGTAGAAAAGATCGCAGCCTTCGCCAGCCCCTACACTCAGCCCCCCGTAGGCACTGCCGAAGGCTGCGATCTTTTGTCTTTCTTCAAGACGGCTTATGACTCGGTTGCTGCAAGCGGAATTTTTCCTTGCGTTCGATCTGGACCACCTGCGCGTTGTGCACGGTGATTTCCACTGCCCCAAAGCGTAGATCGCGCAACGCGCTCTGGATCTCGCGCAAGATGGTTGCTTCGTCCTGGCCGTCAACGCTACGTAGAGATGCGCTCATGCTGCTGCTCCTTTGAATGAATGCCTGGCAGTGGGCGGCACTGCTTGCGGCGTGGGAGCAATACTAGATAAGCGCGGATATTCTTAAAAAGACTATTTAAGAATTTTTATATAACCAAAATTACAGAAAGTAGCCGGCGTCCTACGGCAGGGGAGCTTGGGAGGCCTTTCCCTGCTAACGCCTGGGATATTTCCTTCAAAACGCCGAGCTATTCATGAACTAGGCAGCGCTCTATGCCGCGGCTAACCTCTGTTCGTCATCACAAAAAACGGTGACACGGACGTGCAAGTCCGGACTGGTACGCAATTGGTTATGGCTATTGACCGAGCATTTTTTTATGCTCGCGTCCGTTATGGCAATTGTGCGTGGGAGGCCTTCGGGTCTGCCGGCGGTACCGGACCGGTCTTGCACACCTACGTACAGTTGCCACCTCTTCGAATGCAAGCGAAAGGATGTCGACCTCAACTCTGGTACATAGAATATGGTCAAGCCTTCACCGAATCCTCCGCAAAGCGGCCACAAATCCCGCGTCCAAACGCAGGAAGAAAAAAAGCTCGATGACGCCGCCACCCGCGCCCTCGACTACTACCTCAACCCCAAGCCCGCCTCACCGCCCGAACCCGACAAAAACCAACTTTTCATCGTGTCCCCCCACATAGACACCGAAACCCTGCTCGCCAACGCCTCCGAAGACCTGCTCTCCATCAGCACCATCGCCGCCGACCTGGCCGACGACGTCGACGACTCACGCCGCTGCGTCGCCCTGGCGATCAGTCGCATGGCCGATGGGGTGCAGTTGTTGGTTGAGCGGGCGTTGGATCATTTGGAAACCAAGGAGATGGCGGCGCCTGGGACCAAGGGGTAGCGCTTGCCTCGATGCAAGCTGAGCCGACGCCATCGCGAGCAAGCCCGCGATAGCGGAGTGTTTGATCGTTCCCACGCTCCTGCGTGGGAATGCAGCCAGGGACGCTCTGCGTTCCGCTTCTGAATGTGACGCAGAGCGTCACGGGATGCATTCCCACGCGGAGCGTGGGAACGATCAAAGTGGCCGTTACCGCAGCAACGGATATGTACTCGATCAACACCAATGCCACTGACGATCAAGCAATGACCGGCGCACAGTGCCAATCCAACTGCGCCGCCGCCACGGGCCGGCCAAACCAGTAGCCCTGCCCCAGCTCACACGCCTGTCCCAGCAAAAATGCCGCCTGCTCACGCTGCTCGATGCCCTCGGCGTGCACCTGCATCCCCATGCTATGGGCCAGGGCGATGATCACCCGGACGATCGCCGCGTCATCCTCATCCCACGGTAACCCCGCGACAAAACCCTGATCGATCTTCAGCTTCTGCACCGGCAAACGCTTAAGCCGCAGCAACGACGAATAGCCCGTGCCGAAATCGTCGATAGCCAGGCGCACGCCCAGCTCCCGCAGGCGATGCATCTGCTCCAGCGCCACCTCCGGGTCATCCATCACCGCGCTTTCCGTCACTTCCAGCTCCAGGCAACCCGGATCCAGGCCCGTGTCGTGCAACACCTGGGCGACCTGGTCATACAACTCGCGACGCGCAAACAACCGACTCGATACGTTGACGGCGACAAACGACAGCGCCACACCGGCCTGCTGCCACTGGCACATTTGCCGGCAGGCCTGGTCCATGACCCAGGCATCGACCTGGGCAATCAGGCCGGTACGTTCAGCGATGGGAATGAACTCGGCCGGCGACACCAATCCACGCGTGGGATGCTCCCATCGCACCAGCGCCTCGACACCGATCAGACGACTGGTCGCCAAGTCGTGGACCGGCTGGTAGTGAACGCGCAACTCCTGTTGCTGCAGCGCGCGCCGCAATTCAAAGGCAATCTCGACCCGCTGCTGGGCGTGGGCGGTGAGTTCTTCGGTGTACAAGGCGTAGCCGTCGCGTCCAGCGCTCTTGGCCTTGAACAACGCCGAATCGGCATTGCGCAGCAGTTGCCCGGCGCTCAGGGCATCGCCGGGAAACAGGCTGATGCCGATGCTGGCATTGATGAACAATGCATGGTCATCGAACCGCAGGGGCTCTTTCAAGGCGTCTAGGATGCGCCGGGCCAGCGCCGCTGCCTGGCCTGGCTGCGAGCAGTTTTCCACCAGCACCGCAAATTCGTCGCCCCCCAGCCGGGCCAGGGTCACGCCCGGCGCAAAAAGCCCGCGAAACCGCTCGGCCACGCCTTTGAGCAACTCATCGCCCACGTTGTGACCCAGGCTGTCATTGATGTTCTTGAAGTGATCCAGGTCCAGCAGCAACAGGGCACAGCCACGCTTGTGCAACTGCGCCGACGCCAGGGCCTGCTCGGTACGATCGGAAAACAGCAGGCGGTTGGGCAAGCCGGTCAGCGGGTCGTGATGGGCCAGGTAGGCCAGTTCGTGCTCGGAATCCTTGATGGCGCTGATGTCAGAAAACACCGCGACATAATGGCTGATCTCGCCGCTGTCGTCGCGAATGACGCGGATCGTCTGCCATTGCGGGTAGATTTCACCGCTTTTACGCCGATTCCAGATCTCGCCGCTCCACTCCCCCTGGCTGTCCAGGGAGGTAAACATGTCGCGATAGAAATCCGGCCCATGGCGACCGGACTTGAACAGGCTGGGGCGCTGGCCCAACACTTCATCCCGCACATAACCGGTGATCGCCATGAAGGCCCGGTTCACGTGCACAATCAAGCCGTTGCGGTCGGTCACCAACACCCCTTCGCGGGTGCAATCGAAGACGGCGGCAGCCTGGCGCAGACGCTCGCGATCGGCGCCGTGCTCACCCTTGGCGAAAAATCGCGAGATCCGCGCCCGCGCCAAGAAGATCAACCCGGCGCTGAGCAGGACCCAGGCATAGCCGTTGATCAGCAGCCAGCGTTGTCTGTCAGCGAATTGATCGAAGAAACTGCTCAATAAATAACCAATCAGCTGCAGCCAGACGACTGACAACACGAGGTAAAGCAGCGCTACGCGCATGGCACTGCGTTGATAAGCAGGCATTCGGCCATCCATGTCCCTACAGAGAGGTGGGGATTATAGAGGAAGAAACATCCAGCCACTCTTATCTGAAAGGCCGACTGGTTTTATCTGTAGGGCCGGTGATAATGCAACGGCTGTTTCTATCTTTATCGAGGGCCCTACAGCCTATGTGGTACGAAGGTTTTCTTGGCTTGTCGGCCTGGTCACTGGTGGCAGTCACCCTGCTGATGACCCACGTCACGATCATTGCCGTCACGGTCTACCTGCACCGTTATTCGGCGCACCGCTCCCTGGAGCTCAATGCCGGCCTCAAACATTTCTTCCGCTTCTGGCTGTGGCTGACCACGGCACAGAACACCCGCGAGTGGACCGCCATCCACCGCAAGCACCACGCCAAATGCGAAACCGAGGATGACCCTCACAGTCCGGTCATCAAGGGCTTGTCCACCGTGCTGCGCAAAGGCGCCGAGCTGTATCGCGCCGAGGCGGAAAACCCGGAAACCCTGCGCATCTACGGCAAGAACTGCCCCGACGACTGGATCGAGCGCAACCTCTACAGCCGCTTCCCGCTGCTGGGCGTGGCGATCATGGGCATCATCGACCTGCTGTTGTTCGGTACCATCGGCATCACTATCTGGGCCATCCAGATGATGTGGATCCCCGTCTGGGCCGCCGGCGTGGTCAATGGCCTGGGCCATGCCGTGGGCTACCGCAACTTCGAATGCCGCGATGCGGCGACCAACCTGGTGCCCTGGGGCATCCTGATCGGCGGCGAAGAACTGCACAACAACCACCACACCTACCCCAACTCGGCCAAGCTGTCGGTACGCAAATGGGAGTTCGACCTGGGCTGGGCCTGGATACGGGTGTTCAGTATCCTGCGCCTGGCCAAGGTCCAGCGGGTTGCGCCGATCGCCCACCGGGTCGAAGGCAAGGGCCACCTGGACATGGACACGGCCATGGCGATTCTCAACAACCGTTTCCAGATCATGGCGCAGTACCGCCGGCTGGTCATCGCGCCGCTGGTCAAGCAGGAACTGGAGAAGGTCGATCACTCGGTGCGTCACCAGTTCCACAGGGCTAAACGCTTGCTGTCGCGGGAAACCAGCCTGCTGGACGATCGTCACCACGTGCGCATCCAGAACATGCTCGAACACAGCCAGGCGCTGAAGGTGATCTACGAGAAACGCCTGGCCTTGCAGCAGATCTGGGTCAAGACCAGCAGCAACGGCCACGACATGCTCGCCGCCATCAAGGAATGGGTCCACGAGGCCGAGGCTAGCGGCATCCAGTCCCTGCGCGAGTTTGCCGACCAGCTCAAGACCTACTCGCTACGGCCTGCTACGGCCTGACCAGGCAACGCCAGCACTGTGGACAAGGGCTTTTTTGTGGCGAGGGAGCTTGCTCCCGCTGGGCTGCGCAGCAGCCCTCCCTTTCTTGTGAGCGCTTCGCGCTCAAGCGGGAGCAAGCTCCCTCGCCACAGGTCCAACACTTGGCACCTGACTCGCTAAATCCCCACGCCCTTCGTCGCCTGAAAAGGAACTTCGCCCCAAATCTCCTATCTCAAAGAGCACTTCGCCATCCAGGCGGGTTTTGGAGAAAGCGCGTGCGAACCAATAGCAGTGCATGCTCTTTGAGATTTGTGCCGATGGTCGACAAGAACCTACAGGATTACTCCCTACCTCATTGGCCCGAGGCAGCCCAGACGCTCATGGCGCTGATGCATGCCCAGGGCGAAGTGGCGCGCCTGAGCGAGCGTGAGCAGCTGTTCAGCTCGTTGCTGGTCAGCGTCAATGCCGTGCTGTGGGCGTTCAACTGGGAAACCCGGCAGGTGCTGTATGTCAGCCCCGCCTACGAGCGGATCTTCGGCCGCCCCGCCGGCCTGGTCCTGGCTGACTTCAATGAATGGCGCGACGCCATTTACCCCGATGACCTGGAGTACGCCGAGCGTAGCCTGGCCGAGGTTTTGGTCAAAGGCGCCGTCGAAGACCGTGAATACCGCATTATTGCCGGCAACGGCCAAATCCGCTGGCTGAGCGACAAATGCTTCATCAACCGCAAGGCCGAGCCAGGGCAACCGGTGATTGTGGTGGGCATTGCCGAAGACATCACCGAAAAGAAGCTGCTGGAAAGCGAACTGCAGCGCCTGGCGACCACCGACGTGCTGACCCAAAGCAGCAATCGTCGGCATTTCTTCGAATGCGCCCACCGTGAGTTCGAGCAGGCACGGCTACAAGGTATGCCCATGGCGTTCCTGTTGCTGGACATCGATGACTTCAAGGTGATCAACGACACCTACGGCCATCAGGAAGGCGATACCGTGTTGCAGAGAATCGCCGAAAGCGGGCGGTCCGTGCTCCGGCGCGGTGACCTGTTCGGGCGGATCGGCGGCGAAGAGTTCGCCGCGGTGTTCCCCGGCTGCCCCCCGGACATGGCGCTGCAAGTGGCCGAGCGGTTGCAACGGGAAATCCAGCGCCTGATGTTCCGCTGCGGTGAACAGAGCTTCGGCATTACCGTCAGCCAGGGCCTGACCGGCATTACCCCGGAAGACCAGTCCCTCGACAGCCTGTTCGCCCGCGCCGACGCAGCCATGTACGAAGCCAAGCGCAAGGGTAAGAACCGCATCATCGCGGCTTGACGCCAATCGCAGTGCTGTTGAGCCCAGTCATGCCGCTCCCACAGCTCTGGTTTCGAGGCGGATGCGAAATCCGAGCCACCGACAATCCCCTGTGGCGAGGGAGCTTGCTCCCGCTCGGCTGCACAGCAGTCGCAAAACCGAACAACGTGTTCTGCCTGTAAGCATGCTGAGGGCCTGCTGCGCAGGCCAGCGGGAGCAAGCTCCCTCGCCACAGGTTCTTGGCCTGTCTGGACTGCCACCATCGCGAGCAAGAATGAGTTGGCGGTCCTACTTGCGGCGCAACCGTGTCAACTCCGGCAAGCCGATCTTCAGCAACCGCGCCGTGCGGCCACGGGCCAGTTCTTCAAGGCCCTCATGCGCGGGCAGATGCGCCATCTGCGCTGCCATGTTCATCACCAAGGCTTCACGGGAATACACCCCGCCCCCCAAGTTATAGACTGCCGCGATCAACTCCCGCAGCTCCAACGGCAGACGCCAGCGGGCACGTAACGCCGAGCCGAAACTGGCGCCGAACATGTCCAGCGAGTCGCCGACTTCCTCCGGCTCGTCCAGCTCGCCACCGGCCTGTTTCCACTCTTCCAGGCAGCGCAGCAACGCCAGGTCGCCCAGGCGATGCAACAAGCCGGCGCAATAGCAGCGCTCCTGCTCCAGATCCAGCAAGCGCGCCATCGTCCGGGCATATTCGGCCGTGTGCAGCGACAGCTCCCAGTAACGCTCGGCATAGTCCGCCAGGCATGGGACGCTGAGCCGGGCGCAGCGTTTGAGGGTCAGGGCGAGGATCAGGTTCATGCTTGGTCCGGAACCAAGCTGGTGCAGCGCCTGGGCCACCGTCTGCACCGGGCCACCGCCCTGATGCTGGGCAGCGCTGTTGGCCGCCGCGATCAGCACGGCGGTGATTTGCGGGTCGGTGCGGATTTCTTCTTCGAGCAGTTTCAGGTCCAGGCCGCCGGGGTTGAGGCTGCGCTTGACCGCCACTTGCACATCGGTCATCAAGGGCGCGCCCTCGGACAGGTCACGCCGACGTTCCAGGAAGGTGAGCAAGGTCAACGCCGGCCCCGGAACCGGCGCATCGTTGGAAGTTTCTTCACCGCCGTTCACTAACAACCCCTGCAAACGCTGGGTCAGGTTGTCCCGGTTCAAGGGTTTGGTCAGATACGCGGTCGGCGCCAGCGGCAAGACCTCGCGCACGCTGGCACTGTCATTGCGCCGACTCATCAGGATGAACGGCAACGGCGGCGTGCGATGCTGCTGGCGAAGGCCACGCAGAATCGCCAGGCCATCAACCCCCGGCAGCTCCCAATCGGCGATCACCAGGTCGTAGGAATGCTTCGCCAGCAAATCCAAAGCCTCTTTGCCGTCGCCACAAGTGTCCACCCTGGCATCGCAGCGCACACCCGACAACACCTGCTCAAGCAGCTCACGGGACGCCGGATCGGCCTCGGCGATCAACACACGGGGTACAGCGGGTAAATCCACAGCAGTCATGCAGCATGCTCCCTTGCCATACTTGCACCTTAGACGTTGGTGGCCGTTCCAGACAGCTCAAAATTCGCCGGACAGCTTCGCCAATATGAAAAAACCCGCCAGAAGGCGGGTTTTTGTGAATCAGCGCACAACCGTCACTCAGAGTTCGGAGAAGCACTCTTCGAGGATTGCCAGGCCTTTGTCCAGTTGCTCGTCCGGCGCGGTCAGCGGCACCAGCACCCGCAGAACGTTGCCGTAGGTGCCGCAGGACAGCAGGATCAGACCCTTGTCACGCGCCTTGGCCACGACCTGGGCTACCGCTGCCGCGTTCGGCTTGTGGGAGTCGCCGTTTTCGAACAGCTCTACGGCGATCATCGCGCCCAGGGCTCGCACGTCACCAATGACCGGGTACTTCTTCTGGATCGCCTTGAGGCCGGCTACCAGACGCTCGCCCACAGCCTTGCAGCGATCCAGCAGGTGTTCTTCTTCGAACACTTCCATCACCGCCAGCGCCGCCGCACAGGCGATCGGGCTACCGGCATAGGTGCCGCCCAGGCCACCCGGCGCGATGGCATCCATGTACTCGGCCTTGCCGCACACACCGGCCAACGGGAAGCCGCCAGCGATGGATTTGGCGAAGGTGGTCAGGTCGGCGGCAACGCCCATCTGCTCCATGGCGAAGAAGGTGCCGGTACGGCCGGCACCGGTCTGCACTTCGTCAGCGATCAGCAGGATGCCGTGCTGGTCGCACAAAGCGCGCAGGCGCTTCATGAATTCCTTGGGTGCTACATAGAAACCACCTTCGCCCTGTACCGGCTCGATGATGATTGCCGCGATGTCACGCGGTTCGGCGTCGTTCTTGAAGATGCGCTCGATGCTGGCGATGGAATCGTCGATGCTCACACCGTGCAGTTCATTCGGGTACAACGCGCGGAAGATACCGCCGGGCATCAGGCCCATACCGGCCGAGTACGGCACGACTTTACCGGTCAGGCCCAGGGTCATCATGGTGCGACCGTGGTAAGCGCCGGTGAAGGCGATCACACCGGCACGGCCTGTGGCGGCGCGGGCGATTTTCACGGCGTTTTCCACCGCTTCCGAACCGGTGGTCACCAGCAGGGTTTTCTTGGCGAAATCACCCGGCACCTTGGCGTTGATTTTTTCACACAGTTCCACGTACGGCTCGTAGGCCAGGACCTGGAAGCAGGTGTGGGTCAGCTTGTTCAACTGTTCGGTCACGGCGGCGATGATTTTCGGGTGCACGTGACCGGTGTTCAGCACGGCGATGCCGCCGGCGAAGTCGATGAACTCACGACCTTCAACGTCGGTCACCGTGGCGTTCTTCGCCGACTCGGCAAAGATCGGGTGAATCTGGCCAACACCGCGTGGAACAGCGGCGGTACGGCGGGCCATCAGGTCTGCGTTGGTCTTGCTCATTAAAATGTCCTCATTCGCCGCTCATCGGTCGGCGTGGCTCAAGGAATACATGGCGGGGAGGCAACTGCGACAGCATGCGATGATCGACTGCCGCAGCGTTCCGGCCACAAGAAACAGAACGGGTGAAACGCGCAAAGGGACAGCGCTCTCGTGCCCTTTGCGCTTGAAGCTGATCAGATACCCAGGCAGAGGTATTTGATTTCCAGGTAATCCTCGATGCCGTACTTGGAACCTTCACGACCCAGGCCCGAAGCCTTGATGCCGCCAAACGGCGCGACTTCGTTGGAGATCAAACCGGTATTGACGCCGACCATGCCGTATTCCAGGGCTTCAGCCACACGGAACACACGGCCCAGGTCGCGGGCATAGAAGTACGAGGCCAGGCCGAACTCGGTGTCGTTGGACATCGCGATCACTTCGGCTTCGTCTTTGAAGCGGAACAGCGGTGCCAGCGGGCCGAAGGTTTCTTCCTTGGCCACGGCGGCGTTCTTCGGTACGTTGGTCAGGATGGTCGGCTCGAAGAAGTTGCCTTCCATCGCCTTGCCGCCCGACAGCACGGTCGCGCCTTTGCTGACCGCATCGGCAATGTGTTCTTGTACCTTGGCGACCGCTTTCTCGTCGATCAAGGGACCGGTGGTGGTGCCATCGTCCAGGCCGTTGCCGATCTTGAGCTTGGCGACCGCCGCCTTGAGTTTTTCCGCGAACGCGTCGTACACCGAATCCTGGATGTACAGACGGTTGGCGCAGACGCAGGTCTGGCCGTTGTTGCGGTACTTGGAAATGATCGCGCCTTCGACGGCCTTATCCAGGTCGGCGTCGTCGAACACGATAAACGGTGCGTTGCCGCCCAGTTCCAGGGAGACTTTCTTGATGTCCTTGGCGCATTCGGCCATCAACTGGCGACCGATCTCGGTCGAGCCGGTGAACGACAGCTTGCGCACGATCGGGTTGCTGGTCAGCTCGCCGCCGATATCACCAGCGCTGCCGGTGACCACGCTCAGCACGCCTTGCGGAATGCCGGCACGGTGCGCCAGTTCCACCAGGGCCAGGGCCGAGAACGGGGTTTGCGAAGCCGGCTTGATAACCATGGTGCAACCGGCAGCCAGGGCCGGGCCGGCCTTGCGGGTGATCATCGCGGCCGGGAAGTTCCACGGAGTAATGGCCGCGGTCACGCCGATTGGCTGCTTGATCACGATCAGGCGCTTGTCGGGCTGGTGGCCGGGAATCACGTCACCGTAGATGCGCTTGGCTTCTTCGGCGAACCATTCGATGAACGAAGCGGCGTAGACGATTTCGCCCTTGGCCTCGGCCAGTGGCTTGCCTTGTTCCAGGGTCATCAGGCGACCGAGGTCGTCCTGGTTTTCGATGAGCAATTCGTACCAGCGGCGCAGCTTGTTGGCGCGCTCCTTGGCGGTCAGTGCACGCCAGGCCGGCAGTGCCTTGTCGGCGGCTTCAATCGCCCGGCGGGTTTCGGCAGCGCCCATCTTCGGCACGGTGCCCAGCACTTCGCCCGTCGCCGGGTTGGTGACCTTGATCGTCTGACCATTGTCCGCATCGACCCAAGCGCCATCGATAAAGGCTTGCTGGCGGAACAACTGGGTGTCTTTAAGCTGCATGTCGGCTTTCCTTAACAGCACCGCGCGCACGCGGAGCGAATTAGATTTGTAGAAAAGGCGCCTCGGGGGCTGCCGTCAGGGAAATCATCCACCGGGCTGAAGCACAGAAATAACGCACAAAAGCACAGACGTGCGGTTCAGCACCCAGACAAGAGCGTTTGAAATCTCAAACGAATCCTAGGGCCGATAGGGGTGAAGGACAATAGGCTGTTCGAAAAAAAGAACGAAAAAACCGCATTTGCCTGTTTTTTCTGATCAGCGTAGCCGATGCCCACCCATGCTCATGAAAACACCGGCAAATCAGCAGCATGGACGCCCGCCATGCATATGAGTATCATGGCGCCCGCGTCGCACCAGTAGCTCAGCTGGATAGAGTACTGCCCTCCGAAGGCAGGGGTCGTGGGTTCGAATCCCGCCTGGTGCACCATACATGCAAAATCAAAAGCCTCAGTCCTCACGGATTGGGGCTTTTTTATGGACGCGAAATTTTCCGTATCGAACGTCGTTGATATCGATCACGACCCACGACGAGTCTTGTTACAAGACGCTCCTCATCTGAGTGTGGTGAGAATGGCAAAGTCATCTCCCAGAGCTCCCAAGATGCCCTTCTCTGAAACTTGGCCCTACAAAAATACTTGCTCACAAGGAGCCGCCACGTGAAGGGGTATGTGGAAAGCAAAAGACAGACAAAGGGCGGATTAGGCGATGTTTAAATGAAGCAGGGGTATCCCAAAACTTGGCAGAGCTACCAAGCGCAGCTTGAATTGTTGATGGCTCGGGGAATGGTCGTTACTGATCAACCTAAAGCACTGGAATATTTGGAGCGCATTGGTTATTACCGCCTCAGCGGCTACTGGTTCGCCTTTCGCGAGCGCACTGAGCTTTGCTGTCCTCTCATCCAGCAGGGAATTCACAAGCCATCCAAAACGAAACCTACGCGACTGCTTCTCGACAATTTCAAGCCCGGCACAACATTTCAAAATGCCGTTGACCTGTATGTTTTCGACAAGAAACTCCGCCTCTTGACCCTGGATGCTCTGGAACGCATAGAAATCGCCCTGCGGGTGGACATCTCTCATGGCTTGGGGAGGCACGAGAAATTCGCCTATCTAAAGCCTGAGCTGTTCCACGAAAGTTTCTCTACGCAGTTGGACGGTCAGACTGGACTAACCAAACATCATGCGTGGATAGGTAAACACGCCGCGTTAATCAATCGCTCGAAGGAAGATTTTATTCGGCACAATAAAGAAAAATACGGCCTTCCCCTCGCCGTCTGGGTGGCGTGCGAAGTTTGGGACTTCGGCGCGTTATCGACCCTTTATGCGGGCATGACCGAAATCGATCAAGATGCCATATCTCGAGAGTACGGCATCAGCAATGGCCGGATCTTCGCCACTTGGCTCCGCAGCCTGAATTACCTGCGGAACGTATGCGCCCATCATAGTCGCCTGTGGAACCGGAACATAGCCGATCAACCGAAGCTGCCCCCTGTAGAGCAGGCGCCTTCATTAAGCGCGTTCCATGACGACATGCACGGACGTGCACGCCCGTTCCTGCTTTTGTGCATCACCCAGCATCTGATGAAAACCATCAATCCCTCATCAAGTTGGGGGCAGCGGTTGAAGGCTCTGCTGGAGGATGATTTTCCAGATTTGTCCCGCCTCGGTCTTAATCTGGAGGGCATGGGCGTCGATAATGATTGGCAGAAGCGTGACTGGTGAGGAGAAAATTCAAACAATAAAAAACCCCTGAGCAGTATCAGCGCCGAAGCGCATCAACCGACAGGGGCCGTGTTGCGAGCAATTATAGAGATCAGAAGTCTCCCGTCAACCACCCACCAGCCATGACGGCCTCACCAGCAATCGCCGTCCTAAGACTGGATATTTCAGGTCGCCGCTTCGCGCTGTCAGGAAACAGGCGTAGCGGGTCAGGGCCGTATCGTCGACAGCCTACCGCTGCGAGCCAGAACCGAGGCTGACCATTTTCGTGACATCACGAAAATGGTCGCCAATCAGATGACCCATATGCCCCTCATTTCCTTAGGCCCTGAATCACTCCATGAGGATCGTCCATCTCGCTCCAGGCAGTACCATCGAGTTCTTTGAGTTGAGTAACCGCACAGCGCAAAGAGACTCTCTCAAGCCTCTCGTAGGATTGAATGAACATTCTTCGCAAGCGCCAGCCACCCTGTGGCCGACTTTCCCACTCCCCTGCACCATGGACACGAATGGAGATGAACAACAGCTTGCCCAGGTGTTCTGCCAATGCCACATCGGCTTCACAAAGAAAATTTTCACCACCGGTGCCCTCAAGCAGAACAGGAACCGTCTCGCCCTCCCCACCAATAGAATACAGACGTCCCTGGACGCTACCTTGCTTGATGATAACCATGAGAGAGGGCCTTTACGTTTAGGGGTTGAGTAGCGTCGCACCTTGCGTGCAAGGTCCATTCACTCAATTCGACGCCATCAATGCGACATGCAGCAGGCACGTCTTGCATGCAGTCCCACGCACGAGCGCCTACTAACTACGGTTACAATCTGCCAGCACCATCGACATTACGACTTACCACTTCCAGCAAATCCGAACCTTCTCGTAGCAGCAAATACGCCGCGTTGGTAAATCGATACAAATCCCCATCGTCGATGCCCTTGATCGTGACAGAAGTGATGCTTTCCAAAAGGTCGGTCCCGGCCTTGATGCGGCTGAGCGCACTGTCAATCAGCATCGCGGTGGGCATCTGGCTGTCGATCAGTAGGACAGGGCAGTCGGGATTGTTGGTTTGCAATGGGATGTAATGCGACATGTGCTAACTCCTTGTCAGACGAACCGATGAATTGATAGAGCCGGCAACGGCACCGAAACTGCGCGCGGCTCCATCCGTCGATTCAGTAGATCATCGAGAAGCAGATATCCGAAAAGCAGATATAGCGTTTAGGGCGCACCCCATGGATACCACCATGGCCGAAGCGATCCACAGACATCTCCATCTGCTCACTTAAGGTTTGGATGAGACATTGTCGCTCGGCCTGTAAGAGCTGCCGAGCGGAGCGAGGCTGCGATCTTTGCGCAGGCAGTTGAGTCGCAAGCGAAAGATCAAAAGATCGCAGCCTTCGGCAGCTCCTACAGCGCAGCCCAGCGAGAGCAAGCTCCCTCGCTACGGACGTTGGTGCTCGCAGACTTTAAGGCTTGCGCAACGCCTCCAACCGCGCCGGCAAGTCTTCCTTGGGAAAACGCTTGTGCAGCGCCAGCAGCTTCTCATCAGCAGCCTTGGTATCCCCCGCCTCGCGCAGGCGCAGGATTTCCATCAGGCCTTGCTCCAGGGGTGGCAGTGCAACTGGCGCGGCTTTGCTCATTTTTGCCGCAGGCTTTTCCATCAGGGCCTGGTCAGCGCTGGCTGGGATCCGGGCCAGTTCGCCCTGGGGCGCCATGCGGATAATCGGGGCGGGGGCGGGCATGGCCGGCGGCGGTGCAGCGGCAACGGCAGGCGCTTGCCGATCGGCGGAAAACTCCATCGAGGCGGGTGAGGACAGTTCGTCGTGGGGCACGGGCGAGCGCAGCACCAGGCCGATCATCAGCGCCACGCCGGCGATCGTGGCGAATGCCATTTGCCAGCGCGGCCGTTGACAGGCTTGCAACCAACGTTGCCACAAGCTCGGTGCAGGCGTCGGGGTTTCGCGGTGGGCGGTGGCCAGGATGAAAGCGTCCAGGGAAGCTGGCGGCTCGCCGCTGGTGTGTTGGCGGAAATGCTCGATCAGCACTTCGTCGTTGGGATCCGGGGTGTGTTTGGAGTCGATCATGCGGGTACCTCCTCGGCCAGCAGCCGATGCAACTTCTGCTGGGCGTAACGCAAGCGGCTTTTGACCGTTTCCAGTGGGGCGCCGGTCAAGGCAGCAATCTGTGGCAATTCCAGGTCGCCGTGCAGGCGCAGCAGGAAGACTTCTCGCTGATCCTCGGGCAAGGCCTGCAACGCCGCATCGAGACGCGCCTGGTCGCGGCTCAGGCTCAACTGCTGCTCAGGGCTGGTGGTGTCGTCGGGCTGGACGTGAAGCTGCTCGTCGTAGCTGTCGTGCAACGGATTGTGGACACCCTGTTTGCGCCAGTGATCGATCAAGCGGTTGCGGGCAATCTGGAACAGCCAGGTGCGAAAACTCGCCCGCCCTTGTGGCTGGGTCGCGCTGCGGATCAGGCTGAGCCAGGTGTCCTGGAAGATTTCCTCGGCCAGTTCGGCCTTGTTGCTCAAGGACACGAGAAAACGATAAAGCCCCTGGCGATGGCGGGCGTACAGGACTTCAAAGGAAGCCCCGTCGCCGTTGCGGTATCGGGCCAGCAGCGATTCATCGCTGGGAGGATCAATCGGTGCGGACATGTAGGTGACGAACTCCTTTCAGGGTGCAGGTTTGAGGCTCTGGGCAAGCTCCACCAACTGCACAAACTCGGCACGCAGCCCGAACGGATCATCGCCGCGGGCCGAACGGGCCAATTGCGCAGTGTCCTTCAAGCTCATCGTCCCAGTGTAACGCCCATCCCCCTTGAGCTGCTGGGCGAAGGCCGCCACGGCGGCGGAGAAACGCAGGTCATCGCTAGGCTTGTCGTCGTTCTGCACGCCAGCAATCGGATGCTCGATCAATCGACTGCTACCGCCCTCAGCGGGTTTGTAGCGTACGCGCAACATCGCCAATTCGCCTGACTTACCCTCCGACTGGGGCGTGCTGGCATAGCGCAGCGGCTCCAACCAACCCGGCTGGCCCTTCGGGACAATTTCATACAACGCCGTCACCGTGTGCCCGGCACCGATCTCGCCCGCATCGACCTTGTCGTTGTTGAAATCCTCACGCTTGAGCGCACGGTTCTCATAACCGAGCAGGCGATACTCGCTGACCTGGGCAGGGTTGAATTCCACCTGCAACTTCACATCCCGCGCCACCACCGCCAGGGTGGAGCTGAGCTGGTCGACCAAGACTTTACGCGCCTCGAGCAGGTTGTCGATGTAGGCGTAGTTACCGTCACCAGCATCGGCCAATTGCTCCATCAGGTGTTCGTTGTAGTTATCCACACCGAAGCCCAGCGTCGTCAGGGAGACGCCGCTTTTACGCTGGTCCACCGCCATCTGCTTGAGGCTGTCGAAATCACTGACGCCAACGTTGAAGTCGCCATCGGTGGCCAGCAGGATGCGGTTGATGCCTTTGTCGATGAAGCTCTCCCGCGCCATCTGGTAGGCCAGTTCGATACCCGAGGCGCCCGCGGTGGAACCACCGGCGTCGAGTTGATCGATAGCGTTGCGGATTGTCACCTTGTCGCGCCCCGAGGTGGGCTTGAGCACCACCCGGGATTCACCGGCATAGACCACCAGGGATACCCGGTCCTGATCGCGCAATTGGTCCACCAGCAGTTTCAGCGTGCTCTTGACCAGCGGCAGGCCTTCGCGACGGTCCATGGAGCCGGAAACGTCCACCAGGAAGACCAGGTTGGCCGGCGCCAGATCCGCCACGGCGCGGTCGCTGGCCTTGATGCCGATGCGCAGCAAGCGGGTGTGGGGGTTCCAGGGCGACGGGGCCAGTTCGGTGGTCACGCCAAAGGGTGAACCGTCGCTGGGCAAGGCATAGTGGTAAGGGAAATAGTTGACCATTTCCTCCAGCCGCACGGCACCTTCGGGCGGCAGGCTGCCTTGATTGAGGAAACGTCGCACATTGGCATAACTTCCGGTGTCGACATCCACGCTGAAGGTCGAGACCGGCGTTTCGGCGACGCTATGGATGGGGTTGTCCGGCAGTTTTTCGTACTGCTCGCGCGGTTCGGCTCGGTAACCCGTGGCAAGGGCATCGTTCGCCACGCTGGGAGCCGGCATCGCTGCCGGCTTCATGAGCATGCGTTTTACCGTCGACTGGGGCCCTTGGGCGATCTCGCCTTGCGGTACAACGCTGGGTGCCACAGGCACCGGTTCGGATGGCTTGGCAGCCTCCCGGGAAGACAACCCACAACCGGCCAACGCCACCAGCAAAGTCACGGCGAAGCCTTGGGCAGCAGGACGCATAAAGGGAAGTGGACGGAACATGGGCTGAACCTCGTGAATGAATGATTCGTACACAAGCTCAGACGCAAGGCACACGAGGTTCGGGTTAACGATCAGGAATTTTTTTGGCACGCTGGAAAAACCGGCCTGGCCACCCCCAAGGTGGCCAGGCCGTTACCGCGATCGGACCAATCGCCAGCACGTTGCAGCAGGCATCGTTAGCGGGACGGAATGCCCCGTAGATCATCGGCGATGAATCCGCTCAAATGGCCGGTGTAATAGTCTTCGACATCGGAGTTGCCTTTGTTCGTCAGGGCGCCCGCGATGCCTCTCATGGCCTCGAGTTGCCCGATCGCCCCACCCGGCATCAGCCCCTGGCGGGCCTGGGCAAAGTGCAGCACTTCGACACCGGCCTTCTTCACCTTGACCTGATAATTGAAATCGACACTGGCCAGGTACGTACCGTCGGCGACGATTTTGTTCATGAAGCCACCTTGAGTGTCTTGAATACGGCGCGCATAGATGGCGTTGACGTCCAGCAGATAGTCAGCGGTTTCCTTGCTGGAGGCATAACGATTGCCGTCGAGCAGGCGGACGATCAGGTCGGTGTGCAACTGGTCACGGACTTTTTCGTCGGGCAGGAAACGTTCGTTTTTGCCGACGACTTCAACGTTGAACGTGTCGATCCAATAAGTGGCGGTCTCGGGGATCGCCACCGGCGCAGGGGAGATGTAGTAGTCGGGCTTGGAAGCGCAGCCGGCCATAAGGCAGAGGGCCAGCAACAGGGTAAAAACTCGCATGTTTGAATTCGTCCTTGAGAGGTAGCGGCATAATGGCGGCTGCATTCTACGGGGTTTGTATGAGCGCTCAAGTTGTTTGGCCCTGACGGAGGGCGGTCCCGTCTCACTCAATCCCAATGTCCACGACCGTTTTCCCCGCCCCACGCCCCTCGGCTACCTGCGCAAAGGCCTCGTTGACTTGCTCCAGGCCAAACCGGCGCTGAGCCAGCTTGATCCGCAGTTGCCCTGACTCAACCAGAACGGCGGCCTCCCGCAAGATCTGACCATGATGCTCGCGCCCCTTGCCGGTCAGCAGCGGCATCAACGTAAACACCCCGGAATAGCTCGCCCCCCGAAACGACAACGGCGCGAGGCTGTGTTGGCCCCAGCCGAGGCAACTGAGCACATGGCCGGTGTAGGTTTTTACCGCGTTGAAGGACGCATCCAGGGTCGCGCCGCCAACGGTGTCGTAGACAATGTCGAAGCCTTCGCCATCGGTGTACTGGCGCACGTAGCTGTCGGTGTCCTGGGTCCGGTAGTCGATGGCTGACGCGCCCAGCTCGCGGATGAAAGCCTGGCTGTCGGCCGAGCCCGTGGCGTAGACCTCGGCGCCACGGGCCTTGGCGATTTGCACGGCCATTTGACCGACGCCGCCCGCCCCGCCATGAATCAACACCTGTTGCCCGGCCCGAACGTTGGCGCGATCGACCAAGCCTTCCCAGGCCGTAATGAATGCCAGCGGCAAGGCGGCCGCTTCGCGCATGCTCAGTGAGCGAGGCTTGGGCGCAATCAGGCGGGCATCGACCGCGATGTATTCGGCCAGCGCGCCTTGGGCCCCACCGATCCCGCCGGCCATGCCGAACACCTCGTCGCCAGGCGCGAAGTCATTCACGCCCTCTCCCCGTTCAACCACCATCCCGGCCAGGTCAATCCCCAATACGGCGGGCAGCGGCTGGCGTGCGTGGGCCCCGCCTCCCGCCGCGATCTTGGTGTCCAGCGGGTTGATTCCGGCGGCATGCACCTTGATCAATACCTGGCCTTCGCCGGGAATGGGCCGGGAGACGGAACGGACAATCAGCGCAGCCTGAGCGGTTTCGGCAACGGCGGCGGACATGGTGTTGTTCATGACGGTAAACCTCCAATGAGTGGGCAGGTTCATAGTGCGAGGGAAGACGCATTCCGATAAGTGAGCAACAATGGATAGGATTTATTCCAGACAGAGGCTAAATCCAGATGGATCTGTTCGACGCAATGCAGGTCTTCGTGCGGGTGGTGGAGCGCGGCTCGTTTTCGGCCGTCGCCAGGGAGCTGAACCTGGGCCAACCGGCAGTGAGCAAGCAGATCCGCGCGTTGGAGCAACACCTTGGCGGGGCGCTGTTTGCCCGCAGCACCCGCCAGCTCGCGCTGACCGACCAGGGGCAGCGCTTCTACGCCGAGAGCAAGGACATACTCGCCAGCGTGGACGCCGCACGACTCAGTTTCGCCAGTGGCCAGGAACAGATCGCCGGCCTTCTGCGCGTGGCGGCGCCCGTCAGTTTCGGCCGATTGTGTATTGCGCCCCTGGTGGGCGAGTTCCTGGCCCTTCACCCACAGCTTCGTATCGACTTGAGGTTAAGTGATCAGAACGAAGATGTGCTGAAGGAAAACATCGACCTTGCGATTCGCATCGGCGTGGTGAAAAACGAAGGTCTGGTAGCGATTTCCCTCGGCGATAGCCCGCGCCGGGTGTACGCCTCCCCCCGCCTATCTGCAACAGCATGGCACGCCCCTCACACCGGCTGACCTGGCCGGCCATAACTGTTTGGCTTTCACACTGCTGGAGCATTATGACGTCTGGCGGTTCGACCAGGATGGCCGACAGCACAGCGTAACGATCAAGGGCAACGTCACCTGCAACAGCAGCGAGGCGATCCGGGAAATGGTGCTGTCGGGCCTGGGCGTTTCGCTTTCACCGCAGTGGTTGTTCGCTGCCGATGTTCGCCAGGGTACCGTCTGCCCCCTGCTGGCCGATTACCAGCCACTGGCACTGCCCATCAGCGCCGTGTTCAGTCAAGATCGACGCCGCTCGGCACGGACTCGTGCTTTTGTGGATTTTTTGCGTGAGCGTCTTTAACCGGATCAAGATTCACAAGCCAATGACGGCTGCGCCGCCTTCCCATGCCGTCCCGGGAAATACGCCGACGCAGCCACGCCCACCGCACCCATCACCACGCAATACCCCACGCACACCCACGGGCTCCACGGCACCAGTGCAATCAGCATCAGCGGTGTCATGCTGGCCCACAGGGCATAGGCAATGTTGTAGGTGAGCGAGATGCCGGACACGCGGATCTTCGGCGGGAACAGGCTGACCATCACCGACGGCACCGCACCGACCACGCCGCAACCCAGCCCGGCCACGGCGTAAGCCAGGCCCAGCCAGGCGCTGCCGCTGATCAGGCTGGCGTAGAGCACGGCAATGCCCACAGGCAGCAGCAGGCTGTAGAGCATGACGGTGCGCCAGGCGCCGATGCGGTCGACGATGAGCCCGGCCAGGACGCAGCCGATGTTCAGGAACACGATGCCCAGACTGCTCAGGGCGAAGGTGTGGCTGGGGGTCATGCCGAAGCTTTTCTGCATCACGGTCGGGGTGATGACCACGAACACCACCACGGCAGAGGTCAGCACGCAGGTCAGGATGGCGGCGGGCAGCAAGGCCTGGCGGTGGTCGCGCAGGACCGTGCGCAACGGCAGTTCCGCTGCGCCTTCGCGATTGGCTTGCAGGGCCATGAAGATCGGCGTTTCGCTCAGCCAGCGACGCAGCCAGACGCCGATCACACCGAAGACGCCCCCCAACAGGAACGGCAGGCGCCAGGCGTAATCGAGAATCTCTGCCGGTGTGTAGATCCGCGCCAGCGCTGTTGCGGTCAAGGCGCCCAACAAGTAGCCGAAGGTCAGGCCGGCCTGGAGGAAACCCAGGGCATAGCCGCGATGATGCAGCGGCGCGTGTTCGGCCACGAATACCCAGGCGCTGGGCACCTCACCGCCCACCGCCGCACCTTGCAGGATACGCAGCGCCAGCAACAGCAACGGTGCGAAATAACCGATTTGCGCGTAGGTCGGCATCACGCCGATGAGCAGGCACGGCAAGGCCATCATCAGGATGCTCAGGCTGAACACCCGCTTGCGTCCCAGGCGGTCAGCGAAGTGCGCCATGAGAATGCCGCCTAGAGGCCGGGCCAGGTAGCCGGTGGCAAAAATCCCGAAGCTTTGCAGCAGGCGCAGCCAATCGGGCATTTCCGGCGGGAAGAACAACTGGCTGAGAGTCAGGGCGAAGAAGACGAAGATGATGAAATCGTAGATCTCCAGCGCACCGCCCAAGGCGGCCAGGCCCAGGGTCTTGTAATCGGATCGGCTGAATCGGTCACCGGGTAGAACAGGGATGGCAGTCATAGGCAGATTTGAACGATAAGTTGAAAGAGGGCGACGGCTCAGGCGTCGCGATCAGTGTCCACCGGTTGAACCGGTGGCTGGCCTGGCTCGGCGTCTTCGGCCTCGTCGGCAGGCAGGAAATCCTTGCGGCTCTGGGCGATGGCCCGGCGTATTTCGTCGCCCTTGGTGGGGCAGTTCAGGAGGCGGGCGATGCCGTCGGGTTTCTGCGTCATCGCCATCCTCCGGCATGAGTGAACAGGGGCTCGATAGTGCTCGCTTTTGGCGCGTGATGCCAATTTTGTGTCTGGACGGCGCCATTGTGGCAAGGGGTGCTTTGCACCCCAACGGGGATAAATCCCCTCTCCACAGGGGGTTGTGTCGTCTTGGGTCAGCGGTGGTAGCGGCGCACTACGCTACTGTTGCGCAGCACGTGACCTTTGATTTTTTCCATCAGTTGGGCGCGTGTGAGGTCGGCGGGCAGTGCTTCCGGCGGCAGGTCCAGGGCGAAAAGCTGGATCAGGTAGTGGTGAGCGCTGTCGCCGACAGGCGGGCAAGGACCGATGTAGCCGTGGGTGTTCTTGCTGTTGATACCACTCATGCCTTCCAACGAGGACTTGGTGCCGGCGCCCGCCGGAATCTGCCGCGTGGTGGCCTTGATGCCGTAGTGGACCCAGTGGTCGACACCTTGGCCCCTTTGGCCGTCCGGGTCCAACATGACGATGGCGTAGCTGAGGGTGCCGGGCGGGCCGGCGTTCCAACTCAGGGCCGGAGAAATGTTCTTGCCACCACAGGTGTTGGCATCACTGGCTGCCGCCGCCGTGAAGAGGCGGTCGTCCGACACGCCGGGGATGCTGAGGGTAAAACGCTCCTCGGCCTGGACAGCCCCTTGTGCGCACAGCACCAGGGCGACGGCCGCCAGCCAAGGGGAGAAAAAGTTCAATCGGGTCATACCGGGGGCACCTTGTGCGTGTCTGGCCATGGACGGCTTGCGAACTATAGCCGCAGCTTCGCCAAGGTTGCAGTGACAATTATGCTGAAACTCGTTCCGTTCCTGCGACTCCAAAGGGAAACGCCTGCCGGAGAATGACCATGTCTCTGCATCAAGTCGCCCGTTTCGCCGACGTTCGTGAAGACCGCGGCCTCGAAGTCAAAATCGACGACGCGTCCATCCTGCTGTTGCGCTCCGGTGATCAAGTGCGCGCCTTCCAAGGCAAGTGTCCGCATGCCGGCGCACCACTGGCCAAAGGCGCGGTGTGCCACGGACGGCTGATTTGCCCCTGGCACAAGGCCGCGTTCCGCACGGAAGACGGCGCCCTGTGCGAACCGCCGGCCCTCGACAGCCTGGCGCGCTACCACGTCGAGGTCCGGGACGGTGACGTCTGGGTCGACGATCAACCATTGCCAACCGATAAAGTCCCGCCGGCCGATGACGCACGCACGTTTGTCATCATCGGCGCCGGTGCCGCCGGCACGGCTTGCGCGGCGGCGTTGCGCGAGAAGGGGTTTGGCGGTCGAATCCTGATGATCGACCGCGAAGCCGAAGCCGGCTACGACCGGACGGTGCTGAGCAAGTATGTGTTAGCCGGCGACATGGCGGTCAACGAGACAGCGCCGCTGCGCGATGAAACCTACTTCACCCGGCAACGCATCGAAAGGCTCCATGGCGAGGTCACCCATTTGGACCCCGACGCTCGGCAAATCCAACTCGCCGATGGCCGGCAGCTGGACTACGACGCCGCGCTCATTGCCACTGGCGGGGAACCCAAGATGCCAGCATTGCCCGGCATCGAATTGCCGCAAGTCTTCGTGCTGCGTTCGATCGCCCACGCCCGGCAGATTCTCGACACGGTCCGGCCAGGGCAACAGGCGGTGATCATCGGCGACAGTTTCATCGCCATGGAAGTCGCCTCGTCCCTGCGCAAGCGCGGGCTGGACGTCACCGTCCTGGCCCGGCATCCGGTGCCGTTCGCTGCACAGATGGGTGAGAGCGTTGGCCAGGCCATCCTGGCCCGGCACCGGGCCAACGGCGTGGTGTACCACACCGACGGCGAAGCGGCACGGATCGAGGGAGCGCACAAGGTCGAAGCCGTGGTGCTGGATAACGGCCAGCGTCTGGCTGCGGACCTGGTGATCATCGGCATTGGCGTGCACCCGGCCACCGAGCCGTTTGCCGGGTTGCCACGGGAACAGGACCAGTCGCTGTCCGTTGACGCAGGCATGCGTGTGGCTGAAGGCGTATGGGCCGTGGGGGATATCGCGACGTTCCCCCTCAACGGCGCGCCTGTGCGCATCGAGCATTGGCGCCTGGCCCAGCAACAGGCGCGCATCGCCGCCGCGAACATGCTCGGCGGCGACGAGCGCTATCTGGACGTGCCGTTTTTCTGGACCTATCACTTTGGTAAACGCTACGACTATCTTGGCCACGCCGAGCACTGGGACGAAGTGGAATTCAAGGGCACGCCCGAGCATCCGCCCTTTATTGCCCTGCTGGGCAAGGACGGCCTCGTTGCCGCCGCAGTGGCCTGTGATGAAGGCCGGGCCATGGCGGCGTTGGCCCAGCGCATGAAACAACCGTTGCCGGTGGACGAGGCATGGCGGCTGGTTCGGGATTTCTCTTCGTAGATCTGTCCCACACCCCAAATCCCCTGTGGGAGCGAGCTTGCTCGCGAAAGCGTCGGCACGGCTTGCATCAATGTACGGAGTGATCGGCCGGCAGGTGAATCACGCCGGGCCGCTCCAGTGGCGCCAGGGGCGGTGGCTGCAAGTCGGGGCTGAGCAAGTGGAAGTGCGGCACGACGTGGCTGATGTCGCCGTCCTGATTGTTGTGAATAGTCTTCGAGCCGGGCTGGCGCAGCGTGTCCAGGCGCTCGTCGGTCAACTTGAAACTGGCGCTCAAGCCCTGGTCATTCACGACCGGGGCCGGCGACCGGCGCTGGGCGAAGCTGCGACTTTTACGCTGTTGGTAACGCGCCCAGGTAATCAACAGCACCGCGTTGACCAAGGCGATCCATCCATAGACCTGCAAGGTCCCCAGGGTATCGAACAGAGCCCCTCCCGGGCGCGGACCGGCCTGGCTCGCGAACAGCGGCCACAGCCCATTGACCAGCAAGTACAACAACCCCACCCACGCCAGTACGGTAAAAAACGCATCGATGAGCACCAGAAAAGGCCGTTGCCGGGTCCTGATAATTTTCATCGGATCACTTCCTCTTCCTGATCATCGAACGGTTTGATACCGCGATCTGGACTGATCCAGCGCGCACGCTTCTGATGCTGCCCGAATAGCACTTTTGGAAAGCTCACCAGAGTGGTGAAGAGGCTGATCAGCCAGAACACCAACGGGTACCAGACCACCCAGAACATGATGTGCCACAGGCCTTTTTCGTAGCGGCGGTCGATCAGGATGCTCACCGCGAACTGCAGCAGGCACACCACGGCCAGCAGTAGCCCGGTGAAGGCTGGCGGCATGAGGTGATCGACCGCGATGGCCTCTGGCATTTCGACGAACTTGCCAGCCCCCCAGAAAATCACCGACAGCAGGAACGTGAACGCCCAACCGGTGGACAGGCAATATTCGAACAACAGTGGCCACAGGTAGCGGTGGCGATACTGCCAGAGGCCACGGATGTTCTTGAACAACACCTCGGCGCCCCCCTGGGCCCAGCGCAGCCGTTGCCGCCACAGGCCACGCAGGGTTTCGGGCATGAGGATCCAGCACAGCGCGCGCGGCTCGTAGAAGATGCTCCAGTGATCCAGTTGCAGCTTCCAACTGATGTCGATGTCTTCGGTGATCATGTCCGGGCTCCAGTAGCCAACCCGGTGCAGGGCGGAGCGACGGAACGCGACGATCACGCCAGACACGGTGAAGATCCGCCCGAACACCCGTTGAGTGCGCTTGATCAGGCCGATGATTGAGGAAAACTCGCCGACCTGGACCCGGCCTATCAAGGTCGAGCGGGTACGGATGCGCGGGTTGCCGGTCACCGCGCCGAGGCGGGCGTTGTCCAGCATCGGCGCCACCAGGTAGGCACAGGTGTTCGGCGCCAGCAGCGCGTCACCGTCGATGCACACCAGGTATTCACTGCGCGCCGCGATGGCGCCCATGCGCAGGGCCACGGCCTTGCCCTGGTTTTCCGCCAGGTGCAGGACGCGCAGGCGCGGGTCTTCACCCGCCAGCTGATCGAGCATCTGGGCCGTGTTGTCCTTCGAGCCGTCGTTGATGGCGATGACTTCGATGTTCGGGTAATGCTGGCCCAGCGCCGCGTGAATGGTGTCGGCGACGTTATCGCCTTCGTTGAAGCACGGGATCAGGATACTGATCAAGGGCTCGCCGGCCAGGGGCGGTGGCAAGGTGTCGTCCTTCCACGGCCAGTGGCGCTCCCAGTGCAGCCAGAAGTACAGGCCTCCGGCAATCCACAGGCCGGACATGAACAGCGGGTAAAAGAACACGAAGTCCATCAGGAATTGCCCGGTGACCAGGAAGATCAGGCCCAGGGGCACCCCAAGGACGATCGCCAGCACCAGCAGAGCGAGCAGTCTGTCGAGCATGTCAAGGATTCCACTTGTTGGAGAGCGCCGGCCGCACGGTTTTCACCGCGGGCTGGTCTTCGATGAAGTTGTCCGGGTAATAACCAAAACTGGTCACGCCTTTACGCTTGAGACGCCCCATCCAGTCGGCCAATTGTTCACCGTCGATGTCGCTGACCGGCTTGCTGTGCCAGTCCCGGGCCTGCAATTCGAACACCGTGCGCTTGAGCGCGCCGGGACGGGCCTTGACGGTGTCCACCAGGCGATCGAGCCAGGGGCCGGATTGCTGGCGGGTCTGGTTTTCCATCAATGGCATGGCCATCGGTGCCGTCCAGTCGTAGGCGCCGAGGAAGTCGTCGAGGTTCTGGGCGAACCAGGCTTCGCTGTCAGGATTGAGCATCGGTTCGGCAAAGATGTTGCGCGCGGTGAGCACCTGCGGGCCACGAATCGCCCGGACCTTGGCGGTCAGCTCATGGGTGAAGTCGATCAGGTAGCGGCTCTTGAAGCGGGTCCAGCGTTGCATCGCTGCAGGATCGGCCCGCAGGGCGGCAATGGACGTTGGCAGGCCGTTGGCGGCATAGACTTTCAGGGCTGCGGGGCTGGCATCTTCGAAGTCGGAGAACACCGCGTCGTCATGGTACAAAACGCCGTCCAATGAGCTCATCCGCGCCAGATCCTGGTAGATCTCGCCAATGACCTTGCGCACATTCGGATCGAACGGCGACAAACGCACGTACTGGTCCGGGGCAACGCCAGTCTTGCCGGTTTCTGGATCCCAGCGCTGTACCCGCGAAAGCTTCGCGTCCAGGGCGAAACTGAGCACCGGCATCCAGGCATAGACCTTGGCGTTGGCCCGAGTGCGCAGTTGCCAGGCGACACGGTCGAACAGGTCGGCGCGTACCGGCAGGTGGCGGTTGGGGAAGTACAACGAGTGCACGAGGCCATCGCCTTTCGGATCGGCAAAGGCTTGCAGGAACACCGTATTGGCGCCCAGGTCGGAAATACGCTGGACCAACTGGCCGACGTTGGCCTCCTGCTGCACCGGGTCCGGATCGTAGACGTAGTCCAGGTCGACATGCACCACGCGCATCGGGTCCATCGTCTGCACCGACACGATGCTTTCGGCGAAATGGGCGCCATCCGGATCGGACGCCACCAGGAAGCGTGGGCCGCTCATCAGGTTATCCAGGCTGTCGAGACCATCCTCCAGGGTCAGGGCCATTTGATAGCCCTCGTTGCCAATCACCTGCAACGCAGTACCGTCGGCTTCACCGTACGGCCAGACCCAGACACGCGGGCTGTAGCCAGTGACCTTGCGGATCTTCTCGGAAATGGCCGCCACGTCCTTGCGCAAGCGAGCCTGGAACTCGGCCTCGGTCTCGTAACGACCGGTGGCGGGGTCGTAGCGCCGGGTGGTCGCAGCGGGTTGCTGGTTGCCCTGCGGGTTGGCGAGGATGCCTTTGTGATTGGCATCGGTGTGGGCGGCGATTTCCACCAGGCCCGATTTGGAAACCTCGCGAATTTGCTCCCAGGTCAGGAACTCGGAACGCTTGCGTGGCACCCCGGCGAAATCCACCGTTTGGTTCAGCGGCGTATCCACCCAACTGCCGACCGGGGCAAGGATCGCTGGCCAGTTATAGGCACGCAGGATGGGCATGACGCGGGTGTAGAAGCTTGCGTAGCCGTCGTCGAAACTCAGCAGCACCGCACGCGGTGGCAGTTCCGGGCCGCCATTGCGGGCCGTGATGATCTGATCCACCGTGACCGGCTGGTAGTTGTTTTCCCGCAGCCACGCCAGTTGCTCGATCAACCGTTCGGTACGCACGGCCACCAGCGCTTGGTCCGGGTCACGGTCGTCGACATCGTGGTAGGCGATGCCGAGCACATGGTTCTTCGGCCACGGGGCATCATTGGCCGCCAGCGGGCGCTGCGAAGGCGGCGTGAATGCCGGGGCTTGCTGGGCACAAGCGCTGATCAGCAAGACCCCCAGCAGAAGGATGAATCGCGAAATGACAGGCATCTTCAAACTCTTCTAGAAGCGATAGGTGAGGTCGACAAGCAGGCGCAAATCGCTTTCGCGATCGCCGTCGTAGGGGCGGTTGAGCCAGCTCAGCGCGGCACCGGCCTCCAGCACGTCGTTCCAGATGAAACGCTGGCCGTAGCCGAGCAATCCCATGGCCCCGGTGTTGTAGTCGCGCTGGCTGTAGGTACCGGCACCGACCTGGAATTGCTGGCTCCACGTGGTCTCGTAGCGGCGGTACAACACGTGGTTGGCGCTCACGGTCGGCATGACGCTGAAATCCGCTTTCGGATTGAAATAGGGCACTTCATTGGAGCCGCTGTTGCGGCTGGCACCGACTTCCAGACCCAGTTCCACTTGCAGGCGCGGCGTGCTGTAAATACCCTCGCGGCCGGTCAGCTGGGTTTCGAGGCGATTGTTGCCGTCACTGAAATGGGACGGGCTCACCGTCAGCCGCCACTCGCGGCTTTCATGGGCCCGCCAGCGGACGAAACCGCTACCGCCGTTGGCGCGAATGCCGCTGTTGAGCGCCCGCAGCGGGGTATTGGCCGAGAGGTAATCCAGGCTGCCGCCGTACTGCCAGTAGTCGTCGATGTCCCGGGCCACGGCCAGGCGCGCGCCTTGCTTGTCGCCGGAACCATAAGAGTGATTGGAGACCTCGGCCTCCAGCGTCATGTCCCGGGTGCGACGCTCCACGCCCAGGCGCTGCCAACGGTGGTGACCAGTACCTTCCTCGAAATCACCGGTGGCGTAGCCGGCACCGCCGAACAGCCGCCAGTCTTCATCGATGGGCGGGCTATAGAGCAGCGTTTCGATACCAAAGTCCCGGCTGCCGGTGACTGCACCGGCATCACCATTGCCACCGCCATAGCTCTTGCCGGTGTTGGCCTCGATGCGCAGCTCGGCCATGTCGTGCACCTCGCGCTGGCGTTGCAGGCGTTTGACGTGAGCATTCTCCGGGTAGCGGGCGACCACGTCGTCGGTCAGTGCATCCAGCTGCCGCCATTCCTGCAAATCCATGGCGGCGCGGGCCTGGGCGATTTCCAGGTCACGGTTGCGCGGGATCGTCGCCTCGACTTCCTTGAGCAGGTTTTCCGAACGGCGCGGCCAGTCGCGGGCCTGGTACAGATCGGCCTGGGCCAGGCGCATGCCGGTGTTGCCCGGGCCTTGGTTGACCAGGGTGTCCAGGCGCGCTTCGGCGGAAGGCAGGTCGGCGCCGTACGTGCCGGCCTGGGCGGCGAGTTGCTGGGCGTCCATCCATTCATCGTTGGGGTTGCCGATCGGCAGGCCCTTGAGCTCGATGCGCGGACGCTGGGCTTTCGCCATGTCTTCGGCCAGTGCACGGGCCTCTTCGGATTTTTCACTTTCCAGCAACGCATAGTAGAGCGCAGTGCTGTCTTCAAAACGCTCCGCGGGATCGGCATCCGGCGCAGTCAGGACCCGACGGTACAGATCGACGGCAATCTCCGGCTCCCGCTGTTCCAGATAGGAAGAGGCCACCCAGCGCAGGGCGTAAGTGGGAATGCTCACGCCCTCGGCGATCAGTTTCTGGTATTCGGCAATCACTTCTGCTCGACGGGCGCGGGCATTGAGCGCGCCCATTCGATCGATGCGCCAACGGAGTACGTCGTCGTGGGCCTCGGCCACCGGGGTCCAGGTGGCGAGCAACTTGTCGTAATCGGCCAGGGCGCGGTCGGCAATGACGAAGCGCTCATGTTCGCTGCGGCTGGCCATGTCCGCCAGGCGCACCCGTTCGGCGGCGACGTCACCCTCCAGGCGTCGTTGCACGCCACGGTCGATCAGCCCCGGCTGCAGGCGCGCCAGGCGCAGCGCCGGCTCCGGCAACCGTGCCCGTTGCAGGGCGTAGATGTATTCGCGCGCAACCTCTGGGCTGTTGCCGGCGCGAGTGAAGGCCTGGTCGTATTCGAACAGCGCTTCGTGGGGGCTGTCGGCGCGGGTCAAGGCATAACCCAGTGCCAGTCGACGCATCGGATCTGTCGGCTTGGCAGCGACCAGGGCCTTGGCGCGGGTGACGGCTTCGTCAGGCTGGCCTGCATCGGCCTGGGTCAAGGCCAGGCCGAGTTGCAAGTCGGGGTTCTGGGGGTCGATCACCAAAGCCTGGCGGTACAGCTCGGCCGCCGAATCCCAACGCTTGAGGTTGCGATAGGCACGAGCCGTCGCAGTCAGCGCCTGGACGGGCAGCGCTCGATTGCGGCCTTGGGTCTCATAGACCGTCACCACCTCGGTATCGAGGCCGGCCCAGCTGGCGATCTGCAAGTGGTCACTGATCTGTGCGGCGCTGGCCTGGCCGGCCGGCACCTGGCGCAACGCCGTCAGCGCAGGCGTGTAATGGCCTGCACGGGCGTCGAGCACCATTTGGTCATAGGCGGTATCGGCAAACGCCAGCATCGGCCAGCACAGTTGGCTGCACAGCGCGACACGAAACAACGGGCGCAAACCACGTTGAATAAAAGGACCCACAGTACGCGGCATTCGTCAGCATCCTTACATGGCCAGCCGGGTCGCAGTGCCCCCTTGCCCATCAAACAGGAAGCCGGATCAAAGGAATCCAGCCAAGCTCTAATGGGCCTAGTCTTGCACTCTCAGGCGGGTCATCTTCAGGAACGCCACAATTCTTCAGATTCGTTACAGATTTCGGCGCAGGGCTGATCGATAGGCTTAAAAAAACCCGGCCCATGCGTGATGCACGGGCCGGGTTTGGGGTGTTGCCCGAGCGCGTTACTGGACGGCGACGCCACCACCCAGCTTGCTCATCACGAATGCCGTGAATTGCTCAACGGTCATCTTCTGGCCGTTGAAATCGACCTGATTGTTGGCGTAGTGCAGCTTGGTGACAACATCGTTGCCTTCAAGCGTTGCCAGTTCCGAACCGACCGCCATGGCGCTGAACATATCGCTGGTGGCAGTGGCCTGATCGGCGATCAACTTCGCATCCGTCTGGCCTTCCATCTGTGCCTGCACGGTCATCAGGTCGACCAGCATCGGTTTGGAAACCTTGAGATTGAAATCCAGCAGCGCGAGCAACTGACGGCCCAACTCATCCGGTGGCAGGTCCATGGACTGCGGCTTGGCCAGATCAACGATCAGGTTGGCGCGGCTTTCACCATTGGCGGTGCGGAACGACAGGTTTTCCAACGCCACTTGCGGGGCGCCGGCCAGGAGTTTCTCCAGATCAGCCTTGACCTGCGCTTCTTCAGCTTCGGTCAGGCTCAGCTCTGGCGCCGGTTCGCCGGCTGCTGCGGCCTCGGCTGCAGCTTTTTCGTAGGGTTGCAACTTGGTCTGGTAAATCTGCATCAGCGACATGGTGGCCGGGATGTCCAGGTTCTTCAGGCTGACTGCCATCTGCGCCGAGCCAATGGTCTTGTCGTTGAACGACAACTCACCGATCTTGTAATCGGCACGCCCCGAAGCGCTGGTGCCGCTCTCGGTGCTGCTGTTCTTCATCTCGAAGTTCTTCAGGCCCAGCACCGACTTCGGCTCACCAAAGGTGGCCTTGGTGTTGCTCAGCAGCAGGGTGTTGTCACCCATGTAGTAACCGTAGGAGCTTTTGCTCAGGTTGCTCGCCAATGTCAGGCCGTTCAGCTCTACCTGCACGGGAGTCTGGTCTTCGGCGACGGTGGTCAGCTTGAAGCTGTCCATATAGCCGTCGGCCTTGACCTTCTGTGCCTGGGCGCTGGCAGCCAGGTCGATTTTAAGACCGGAGAAAGTGAGCTGGGATTGCTCATCCAGCTTGGTATCCACGGGCAGCAACTCGTAGGTGCCATTGATGGATTGGTCGTAACCCAGGTTGACCACACCTTTGAGCGGCGATTGGTCCTTGGTGGCGGCGAACCACTTGTCGGTCAGCGGATTGCGCTCAAGCGCGGTGTGACTGGTGGCCATGACCGGTAGCCACTTGAGTGTTATCAAGCGCGAAAATGGCAGTGGGCCGTGTTCGATCTGGTCGACGAAGAGCAACTCAACCGGCTCGCCACCGAAGATCTCGCCCTCGCCCTTGAGGCGGTAGTGGGCGGTGCTGCTGAACGTTCCACGGTCCATGGAAACCAGCTCCAGGGTGGCGGTGCTATTGGACCCGGCCAAGGCTGTCTGCATTTGCTTGTTGCTATCGGCAATAGCGTTCGTCAACACGCCTTCGAGCTTGGTCCCGGTGTACCAGGCGCCGCCCGCGCTGACAGCACCGACAGCCACAACGATTCCCAGGAGTATGCTTGCTGATTTATTCATGAGTGACCCGATCGATATCCATGGTTGAACAAAGCCGTCGTCTTCCCTGACCCGCGAAGGGTGTGGCTCGACGCCGAAAAAAGAGGAGGGGAGATTACCATCAGGTACCCCTGCGGGCCCAATGTTTAAAGGGGTAAAAACGTTTTCTTGCGAGGTGGTCTACGAATATTGGACTTCGATCTCGTCGAGCTGATGGTCGAAAGTCTTGAGACGGGCCGTCCAGGTGTACACCAGCACTTCGAAATCGCGATTGATCACTGCCGCGCCCGATGATGAGTCTGCGCGTGAATCGCAGAAGTCCAGTTGATAGCGCTCACGGGCCATGGCATTAGCCACGTCACACAACTCTCGGGCGTTGTTGAGCCAATGCCAGCCGTCCTGGGTGACTTGCTTGTCCAAGGCAGCACATTGGGTTTTCAGGGCTTCCAGGCTTTTTTCCAAAGGGGTACCGGTGAGCTCCCCCATGACTTCCTGGAACGTGCGGCCAGGCTGCCAATAACTGCCCCAGAAATACCGGTCAAACACCGTTTCGACACGTCGCAGCGCAACCTTGGTATCCCAAATCAGCACCAGTGTCTTACCTTGTTCGAGGTGTTTTTTCTTGATGCGCTGACCCTGAAGCGATGCCCAGGCCACGATTGCAATGGATATCACGCCGATCAGCGCCGCGGCGCTATCGAGGAACAACAGCGCTTTATCGATCTGGTGAGTGAGCATGACACCATAGAAATAAGTGGCCGAAAGCAACAGCAAAGCCGCAATGGCGCACCAGAAGCCGGGAGCATAAGGGTTTTTCATTATTGGAATCCCCATGACCAGTGACGTCGCGGGCCCTTGGTCGCCAAGGCCCGACTATCACAGCATAGCAACGGCATTGGGGGTTTGCCGGGGCATCAGGGGCTTGATCCGATTACCGGCCCAAAACGACAAAACCCCTGGCTGCTGATGCAGACAGGGGTTCTGGGAATTCAATCTTGACGATGACCTACTCTCACATGGGGAAACCCCACACTACCATCGGCGATGCATCGTTTCACTGCTGAGTTCGGGATGGGATCAGGTGGTTCCAATGCTCTATGGTCGTCAAGAAATTCTGTGACCAACCCATTCAACAACAACGTGTCGGTAAAATCGATGACTTCTACAAAAAACAAAACCCCTACCTGCATCAGCAGATAGGGGTTTCGGAATTTAATCTTGACGATGACCTACTCTCACATGGGGAAACCCCACACTACCATCGGCGATGCATCGTTTCACTTCTGAGTTCGGGATGGGATCAGGTGGTTCCAATGCTCTATGGTCGTCAAGAAATTCGGTAGCCAGCGCGTGCCTTGCGGTCACGTTCCAGCGAATGGGTATGCGATAGTTTGTGTGCTGCAATCGAGCGTCTCGAACTTTCGGTTCGTTTCGTCTTCACACACCGCAATCTGGTCTCTTTCGCCTTTTGGCTTGGAGGTGACAAATTGCTTGGGTGTTATATGGTCAAGCCTCACGGGCAATTAGTACAGGTTAGCTCAACGCCTCACAGCGCTTACACACCCTGCCTATCAACGTCGTAGTCTTCGACGGCCCTTCAGGGGACTCAAGGTCCCAGTGAGATCTCATCTTGAGGCAAGTTTCCCGCTTAGATGCTTTCAGCGGTTATCTTTTCCGAACATAGCTACCCGGCAATGCCACTGGCGTGACAACCGGAACACCAGAGGTTCGTCCACTCCGGTCCTCTCGTACTAGGAGCAGCCCCTCTCAAATCTCAAACGTCCACGGCAGATAGGGACCGAACTGTCTCACGACGTTCTAAACCCAGCTCGCGTACCACTTTAAATGGCGAACAGCCATACCCTTGGGACCGGCTTCAGCCCCAGGATGTGATGAGCCGACATCGAGGTGCCAAACACCGCCGTCGATATGAACTCTTGGGCGGTATCAGCCTGTTATCCCCGGAGTACCTTTTATCCGTTGAGCGATGGCCCTTCCATACAGAACCACCGGATCACTAAGACCTACTTTCGTACCTGCTCGACGTGTCTGTCTCGCAGTCAAGCGCGCTTTTGCCTTTATACTCTACGACCGATTTCCGACCGGTCTGAGCGCACCTTCGTACTCCTCCGTTACTCTTTAGGAGGAGACCGCCCCAGTCAAACTACCCACCATACACTGTCCTCGATCCGGATAACGGACCTGAGTTAGAACCTCAAAGTTGCCAGGGTGGTATTTCAAGGATGGCTCCACGCGAACTGGCGTCCACGCTTCAAAGCCTCCCACCTATCCTACACAAGCAAATTCAAAGTCCAGTGCAAAGCTATAGTAAAGGTTCACGGGGTCTTTCCGTCTAGCCGCGGATACACTGCATCTTCACAGCGATTTCAATTTCACTGAGTCTCGGGTGGAGACAGCGCCGCCATCGTTACGCCATTCGTGCAGGTCGGAACTTACCCGACAAGGAATTTCGCTACCTTAGGACCGTTATAGTTACGGCCGCCGTTTACCGGGGCTTCGATCAAGAGCTTCGCGTTAGCTAACCCCATCAATTAACCTTCCGGCACCGGGCAGGCGTCACACCCTATACGTCCACTTTCGTGTTTGCAGAGTGCTGTGTTTTTAATAAACAGTCGCAGCGGCCTGGTATCTTCGACCGGCGTGGGCTTACGCAGCAAGTGCTTCACCCTCACCGGCGCACCTTCTCCCGAAGTTACGGTGCCATTTTGCCTAGTTCCTTCACCCGAGTTCTCTCAAGCGCCTTGGTATTCTCTACCCAACCACCTGTGTCGGTTTGGGGTACGGTTCCTGGTTACCTGAAGCTTAGAAGCTTTTCTTGGAAGCATGGCATCAACCACTTCGCCACCCAAAGGGTAACTCGTCATCAGCTCTCGGCCTTAGAATCCCGGATTTACCTAAGATTCCAGCCTACCACCTTAAACTTGGACAACCAACGCCAAGCTGGCCTAGCCTTCTCCGTCCCTCCATCGCAATAACCAGAAGTACAGGAATATTAACCTGTTTTCCATCGACTACGCTTTTCAGCCTCGCCTTAGGGACCGACTAACCCTGCGTCGATTAACGTTGCGCAGGAAACCTTGGTCTTTCGGCGTGGGTGTTTTTCACACCCATTGTCGTTACTCATGTCAGCATTCGCACTTCTGATACCTCCAGCAAGCTTCTCAACTCACCTTCACAGGCTTACAGAACGCTCCTCTACCGCATCACTTGCGTGATACCCGTAGCTTCGGTGTATGGTTTGAGCCCCGTTACATCTTCCGCGCAGGCCGACTCGACTAGTGAGCTATTACGCTTTCTTTAAAGGGTGGCTGCTTCTAAGCCAACCTCCTAGCTGTCTAAGCCTTCCCACATCGTTTCCCACTTAACCATAACTTTGGGACCTTAGCTGACGGTCTGGGTTGTTTCCCTTTTCACGACGGACGTTAGCACCCGCCGTGTGTCTCCCATGCTCGGCACTTGTAGGTATTCGGAGTTTGCATCGGTTTGGTAAGTCGGGATGACCCCCTAGCCGAAACAGTGCTCTACCCCCTACAGTGATACATGAGGCGCTACCTAAATAGCTTTCGAGGAGAACCAGCTATCTCCGAGCTTGATTAGCCTTTCACTCCGATCCACAGGTCATCCGCTAACTTTTCAACGGTAGTCGGTTCGGTCCTCCAGTCAGTGTTACCTAACCTTCAACCTGCCCATGGATAGATCGCCCGGTTTCGGGTCTATTCCCAGCGACTAGACGCCCTATTAAGACTCGCTTTCGCTACGCCTCCCCTATTCGGTTAAGCTCGCCACTGAAAATAAGTCGCTGACCCATTATACAAAAGGTACGCAGTCACCCAACAAAGTGGGCTCCCACTGCTTGTACGCATACGGTTTCAGGATCTATTTCACTCCCCTCTCCGGGGTTCTTTTCGCCTTTCCCTCACGGTACTAGTTCACTATCGGTCAGTCAGTAGTATTTAGCCTTGGAGGATGGTCCCCCATATTCAGACAAAGTTTCTCGTGCTCCGTCCTACTCGATTTCACTTCTAAGATCCTTTCGCGTACAGGGCTATCACCCACTATGGCCGCACTTTCCAGAGCGTTCCGCTAAAATCAAAGAAGCTTAAGGGCTAGTCCCCGTTCGCTCGCCACTACTAAGGGAATCTCGGTTGATTTCTTTTCCTCAGGGTACTTAGATGTTTCAGTTCCCCTGGTTCGCTTCTTGCACCTATGTATTCAGTACAAGATAACCATCTTATGATGGCTGGGTTCCCCCATTCAGACATCTCCGGATCACAGTCTGTTTGCCGACTCCCCGAAGCTTTTCGCAGGCTACCACGTCTTTCATCGCCTCTGACTGCCAAGGCATCCACCGTATGCGCTTCTTCACTTGACCATATAACCCCAAGCAATCTGGTTATACTGTGAAGACGACATTCGCCGAAAATTCGATCTTGCTCAAAGAGCAACTCACAAATTTTACCTTAGCCTGATCCGTTACCAGTGAAAGTAACGTCCAGTCTATCTTTCTATCACATACCCAAATTTTTAAAGAACGAACTAGTCAAAGACTAGAAATCAACATTCACCATCGGTTGATGGAATGCTCATTTCTAAGCTTTATACAATCGAAGCAGTAGTGGTGGAGCCAAGCGGGATCGAACCGCTGACCTCCTGCGTGCAAGGCAGGCGCTCTCCCAGCTGAGCTATGGCCCCGTATTTCTACAGGCGTTTCCCACACAAAATTGGTGGGTCTGGGCAGATTCGAACTGCCGACCTCACCCTTATCAGGGGTGCGCTCTAACCAACTGAGCTACAGACCCAATTTCGGGCTGCTTCTTTCGTCTTCTTCAATGAATCAAGCAATTCGTGTGGGAGCTCATGAAGCAGCTGCGGTCGTCGATTAAGGAGGTGATCCAGCCGCAGGTTCCCCTACGGCTACCTTGTTACGACTTCACCCCAGTCATGAATCACACCGTGGTAACCGTCCCCCCGAAGGTTAGACTAGCTACTTCTGGTGCAACCCACTCCCATGGTGTGACGGGCGGTGTGTACAAGGCCCGGGAACGTATTCACCGCGACATTCTGATTCGCGATTACTAGCGATTCCGACTTCACGCAGTCGAGTTGCAGACTGCGATCCGGACTACGATCGGTTTTGTGGGATTAGCTCCACCTCGCGGCTTGGCAACCCTCTGTACCGACCATTGTAGCACGTGTGTAGCCCAGGCCGTAAGGGCCATGATGACTTGACGTCATCCCCACCTTCCTCCGGTTTGTCACCGGCAGTCTCCTTAGAGTGCCCACCATAACGTGCTGGTAACTAAGGACAAGGGTTGCGCTCGTTACGGGACTTAACCCAACATCTCACGACACGAGCTGACGACAGCCATGCAGCACCTGTCTCAATGCTCCCGAAGGCACCAATCCATCTCTGGAAAGTTCATTGGATGTCAAGGCCTGGTAAGGTTCTTCGCGTTGCTTCGAATTAAACCACATGCTCCACCGCTTGTGCGGGCCCCCGTCAATTCATTTGAGTTTTAACCTTGCGGCCGTACTCCCCAGGCGGTCAACTTAATGCGTTAGCTGCGCCACTAAGAGCTCAAGGCTCCCAACGGCTAGTTGACATCGTTTACGGCGTGGACTACCAGGGTATCTAATCCTGTTTGCTCCCCACGCTTTCGCACCTCAGTGTCAGTATCAGTCCAGGTGGTCGCCTTCGCCACTGGTGTTCCTTCCTATATCTACGCATTTCACCGCTACACAGGAAATTCCACCACCCTCTACCATACTCTAGCTCGACAGTTTTGAATGCAGTTCCCAGGTTGAGCCCGGGGCTTTCACATCCAACTTAACGAACCACCTACGCGCGCTTTACGCCCAGTAATTCCGATTAACGCTTGCACCCTCTGTATTACCGCGGCTGCTGGCACAGAGTTAGCCGGTGCTTATTCTGTCGGTAACGTCAAAACACTAACGTATTAGGTTAATGCCCTTCCTCCCAACTTAAAGTGCTTTACAATCCGAAGACCTTCTTCACACACGCGGCATGGCTGGATCAGGCTTTCGCCCATTGTCCAATATTCCCCACTGCTGCCTCCCGTAGGAGTCTGGACCGTGTCTCAGTTCCAGTGTGACTGATCATCCTCTCAGACCAGTTACGGATCGTCGCCTTGGTGAGCCATTACCTCACCAACTAGCTAATCCGACCTAGGCTCATCTGATAGCGCAAGGCCCGAAGGTCCCCTGCTTTCTCCCGTAGGACGTATGCGGTATTAGCGTCCGTTTCCGAGCGTTATCCCCCACTACCAGGCAGATTCCTAGGCATTACTCACCCGTCCGCCGCTCTCAAGAGAAGCAAGCTTCTCTCTACCGCTCGACTTGCATGTGTTAGGCCTGCCGCCAGCGTTCAATCTGAGCCATGATCAAACTCTTCAGTTCAAACATCTTTGGGTTTTGAGAAAACCCTAAACTTGGCTCAGCAATCGTTGGTTACATCTTTGATTTCTCGCGGAGTAACTTGTGATGCTGATAATCTGTTGACTAGCAGTCTGACTCCACAAGCACCCACACGAATTGCTTGATTCAGTTGTTAAAGAGCGGCTGGCTGAGTCTTTCGTCTCAACCGAGGCGCGCATTCTACAGCGCCCCGTGTATCTGTCAAGCGGTTATTTTCAGAAGTTTTCAAAGTTTCCTTTTCAACTTCAACCACTTGCACTTCCGATCTCTCGTTAGCGGGAGGCGAATTCTACAGCGTTACTCGCTGCTGTCAACACCTCTTTTTCACCGCTTTCGACCGAGAAGATCGAACCGCCGATAGAGCCAAACAACACCGCTCCACCTGCTCCTTCCGGGCTTCGATGAACTGAAGCCCTGCGCCTTCGAAACCTACTTAACTCGTTGAATCCAAAGGAGTTTTCCGTTTCGACTGCGCCGGAAGTGGGGCGAATTATAGACTTCCAGAATCTGCCGTCAACCCTTAATTTCGCTTTTCTATCAATAAGTTGCGCAACACTGGCAAACCCACTGCTTTCGCCCTTAAGAATCGTCCTCTATATAGAAGAGAAGACTCATAGAACCCCCGCCGCCCTGAACGCCGTCACCGTGGCTTCGTCCAACCCCAACACTCGCTGCAAGACCTCCAGCGTATGCTCCCCTAATAAAGGGGGCGCATTGCGATATTCCACCGGCGTCTCGGAGAGTCGAATCGGACTGGCCACCTGCGGCACGCTCCCAGCCAATACGTGAGGCAATTCCATCGCCAATCCACGCGCCTGCACCTGAGGATCGGCAAACACCTGGGCCAGATCGTTGATTGGCCCACACGGCACACCCGCCTGCTCCAACTGAGCCACCCACTCGGCGGTAGTCTTGAACACCGTCGCCTGGCGAATCAACGGAATCAACACCGCCCGATTCGCCACCCGCAGCTTGTTTGTGGCAAAACGCGAATCGTCAGCCCACTGCGGTTGACCAGCAACCTCAGCGAATTTTCGGAACTGGCCGTCATTACCCACCGTAAGGATGAAATCGCCATCAGCCGTAGGAAAATCCTGATAAGGCACGATGTTCGGATGAGCATTGCCCAACCGCTTCGGCGCATGACCTGTGGTCAGGTAATTCATCGCCTGATTGGCCAGGCAAGCCACTTGGACATCCAGCAAGGCCATATCGATGTGCTGGCCGCCGCCGGCATGATCCCGATGAGCCAGTGCCGCCAAAATAGCAGCAGTCGAATACAGCCCCGTGAGGATATCCGTCAGCGCGACTCCCACCTTCACCGGCCCCGCCCCCTCATCGCCCTCTGGGCGGCCGGTCAGGCTCATCAAGCCCCCCAACCCCTGAATCATGAAGTCATACCCGGCACGCTTGGCATAAGGGCCCGTCTGGCCAAACCCAGTGATCGAGCAATAGATCAATTGCGGATTGATCGCCTTTAGCGACTCGTAGTCCAGACCATAAGCCGCCAGCCCGCCAACTTTGAAGTTTTCGATCAGGATATCGGACTTAGCCGCCAGCTCTCGCACCAGCCGCTGCCCTTCTGGACGCGTGAAATCGATGGTCACCGACTGTTTGTTGCGATTGGCCGACAGATAATAAGCAGCCTCGGTCGTGTTCTCGCCTCGGGCATCCTTAAGGAAGGGCGGCCCCCAGGCGCGCGTATCGTCACCATTGCCGGGACGCTCGACCTTGATGACATCAGCCCCCAGGTCCGCCAGGATCTGTCCGGCCCACGGCCCGGCCAGGACTCTCGATAAATCCAATACCCGCAGATGTGAAAGCGCGCCCATGACCGTTCTCCTATTAATAGAACGCCTGGATACCGGTTTGCGCACGCCCCAGGATCAGCGCATGAACGTCGTGGGTACCTTCATAGGTGTTTACGACTTCCAGGTTCACAAGATGACGAGCAATGCCGAACTCATCGGAAATACCGTTGCCACCCAGCATGTCCCTCGCCATGCGAGCGATATCCAGGGACTTGCCACAGGAGTTGCGCTTCATGATCGAGGTGATCTCGACCGCCGCCGTGCCTTCATCTTTCATACGTCCCAGGCGCAAGCATCCCTGCAAGGCCAGGGTGATTTCGGTCTGCATGTCGGCCAGTTTCTTCTGGATCAACTGATTGGCAGCCAGAGGACGCCCAAACTGCTGTCGGTCCAGCGTGTACTGGCGAGCGGTATGCCAGCAGAACTCAGCTGCCCCCAAAGCCCCCCAGGAGATGCCATAACGCGCCGAGTTCAGGCAGGTAAACGGGCCCTTCAAGCCGCGGACATCGGGAAAAATGTTCTCTTCCGGAACGAATACGTTGTCCATTACGATTTCGCCAGTGATGGAGGCGCGCAGGCCGACCTTGCCATGAATAGCCGGTGCACTCAGGCCCTTCCAGCCCTTCTCGAGAACGAAGCCACGGATATCGCCAGCGTCATCCTTACCCCAGACGACAAACACATCGGCGATCGGACTGTTGGTGATCCACATTTTGCTACCCGTCAGGCTGTAGCCGCCTTCCACTTTGCGCGCACGAGTAATCATCGCCCCCGGGTCGGAACCATGGTTCGGCTCGGTCAGACCAAAGCAACCGATCCATTCACCAGACGCCAGCTTTGGCAGATACTTCTGTTTTTGCGCCTCGGTACCGAATTCATTGATCGGCACCATGACCAGCGAAGACTGCACGCTCATCATTGAGCGATAACCGGAATCGACGCGCTCGACTTCGCGAGCGATCAGGCCATAGCTGACGTAGTTCAGCCCACTGCCGCCGTACTGTTCAGGAATGGTTGCCCCCAGCAGGCCCACTTCACCCATCTCGCGGAAGATCGCCGGGTCGGTCTTCTCATGGCGGAACGCTTCCAGCACCCGCGGCGCGAGCTTCTGCTGGGCGAACTGCTCGGCAGTGTCGCGGATCATGCGTTCTTCTTCGGTGAGCTGCTGATCCAGCAACAATGGATCGATCCAGTTGAAGCTCGCTTTACCGGCCATGAAAGAGTCCTCGCCAATTAGATGAAAATCGTGGATTGATCGTAGGCGCGCTTTCCTACAAGGGCAAACGAGGATTGCGCACTATCTTGTGCTAATTTCTCACTCCGTAAACGCCATAAACCCCGTTTATGTCGATATTGAGTGAGGCTTGCGTACATGCGCCGTAAAATCCCCAGCACCACCGCCCTGATCAGCTTCGAGGCTGCCGCACGTCATGAGAGCTTCACCAAGGCGGCGCACGAGCTTTCTCTTACCCAAGGTGCTATCTGCCGACAAATCGCCAGCCTGGAAGACTTCCTCAGCGTGGAGCTTTTCCGACGCTCACGTCGAGGCGTTAAACTGACCGAAGCCGGCCTTTCCTACAGCCGTCGAGTTGCCACCCAACTGGATGCCGTCGAGCGCGACGCTCTTTCAGTGATGGGGCATACCGGTGCGAACGTGATCGAACTGGCCGTGGTGCCAACCTTCGGCACTCAATGGCTGCTACCGCGCCTCAAGGACTTCCAACAGCAGCATCCGGAAGTCACCGTCAACCTGACCAACCGCACACGGCCCTTTCTCTTTGCGGACACAGAGTTTGACGCCGCTATCTATTTTGGTGATGCGGACTGGTCCGGTACCGAATCCCACAAACTGATGGGCGAAAATCCGATGCCGGTATGCAGCCCTACCTTACTGGGAGGCCGGACGAGCCTGACACCAGAGGCCATCGCCGAATTGCCCTTGCTCCAGCAGACGACTCGCCCGTATGCGTGGCGCCAGTGGTTCAACGCCCAGAACCTGAATATTGCGCGAGACCTGACAGGGCCGCGTTATGAACTATTCTCCATGCTCGCCCAAGCGGCTATGCACGACATGGGTATCGCGCTGATTCCGCCCTTTTTGATTCAACGCGAACTGGCAGAAAAACGACTGGTCGTGGCCAACCGTAACGCGCTGTCGAGCATCAAGGCCTATTACCTGATGATTCCGGAGCGAAAGGTCGAATCCGCCTCCCTTCGGGCTTTTCGTGACTGGCTCGTGAAACAAGCCAACGGCTATCTTATTGATTATTAATAAAAAAATTAAAACAGACTTAGGTAGTAAACTAACAGAGGTCGCTACAGATATAAGTTTATGTCGCATTCAGTCAATCTGTTACCGAACCCGTGCAGTAGTCTCCAAAGCGTCTAAATACATGGCCTGGAGCCATATCGCGCAATGCATCAGCGCTTATTCATCTGGCCGATGGGAAAAATTGTCAATTTGAACCTGAATCCTTGGAAAGCACGGCCCACAAGGGCTGCCGTTCGATAATTGCGACATTCGGTCACAGGGTGACTTGTAGTTAATTTTCCGTCACCCGTCATAATCCCTTGAAGGGCTGAATTTTCGCCTGCAAAATGCCGCGCCCCGCCTGGTTTGGCGGGATCGTGCTGATCGGCCGCCCCAGCCGCACCATCCGAAGTGCCTGGGTTTACTCAATAAGATCACGCAGGAGATTTGACGTGCACATTGGTGTTCCCCTCGAAACCCAAACGGGTGAAACACGGGTTGCTGCTACCCCGGAAACCATCAAGAAGTTGATCGGCCAAGGCCATAAAGTCACTGTCCAAAGCGGCGCCGGTATCAAGGCCAGCGTAATTGACAGTGCCTATGAGGCGGCGGGCGCAACCATTGGCAGCGCCAGTGATGCATTCGGGGCCGAACTGATCCTCAAGGTGGTGGCCCCCAGCGACAGCGAACTGACGCTGATCAAGAGCGGCACCGTTCTGGTGGGCATGCTCAATCCGTTCAACAACGAAACCATCGCCAAGCTGGCCGAACGCGGTATTACCGCTTTCGCCCTTGAGGCCGCGCCACGTACCTCCCGTGCCCAAAGCCTGGATGTGCTGTCGTCTCAAGCGAACATTGCTGGCTACAAGGCCGTGCTGCTCGCCGCTCATCACTATCCGCGCTTCATGCCGATGCTGATGACGGCAGCTGGCACCGTGAAAGCGGCGCGCGTGCTGATTCTCGGCGCGGGCGTGGCGGGGTTGCAGGCGATTGCCACCGCCAAGCGCCTGGGCGCAGTGATCGAGGCTTCGGATGTGCGTCCGGCGGTCAAGGAACAAATCGAATCCCTCGGCGCCAAATTCGTCGATGTGCCTTACGAAACCGACGAAGAGCGTGAATGCGCCGTCGGCGTCGGTGGTTACGCCCGGCCCATGCCGGCCAGCTGGATGCAGCGCCAGGCCCAAGCGGTGCACGAGCGCGCCAAGCAGGCGGATATCGTCATCACCACCGCACTGATTCCGGGCCGCAAGGCACCGACATTGCTGAGTGCCGAAACCGTCGCGCAGATGAAACCGGGCTCGGTGGTTATCGACCTCGCGGCAGCCCAGGGTGGTAACTGCCCGCTGACCGTGGCCGACCAGGTCGTGATCGAGAATGGCGTGACCATTTGCGGCCCGACCAACCTGGCCGGTGAAGTCGCGGCCGACGCTTCGGCGCTGTACGCCCGTAACCTGCTGGACTTCCTGAAGCTGGTCTTCACCAAGGAAGGTCAGTTCGACGTGAACCTGGAAGACGACATCGTTGCCGCGTGCCTGATGTGCCGCGACGGCCAAGTCATCCGTAAAAACGCCTAAGCAGGGATTCAGACAATGGAAGAGCTTATCTCCCCCGGTATCTACAACCTGATCATCTTTGTGCTGGCGATTTATGTCGGTTACCACGTGGTCTGGAACGTGACACCTGCACTGCACACGCCGTTGATGGCGGTGACCAACGCCATTTCGGCGATCGTGATCGTCGGCGCCATGCTCGCTGCCGCACTGACCGTAACGCCTCTGGGCAAGACCATGGGCACCCTCGCCGTGGCCCTGGCCGCGGTGAACGTCTTCGGTGGCTTCCTCGTGACGCGCCGCATGCTCGAGATGTTCAAGAAAAAAGCCCCGAAAGCCGTAAAAGAAGAGGCGCCCAAGTAATGAGCATGAACCTGGTAACGACGCTCTACCTGATCGCGTCAATCTGCTTCATCCAGGCCCTCAAAGGCCTGTCCCACCCCACCACCTCTCGCCGTGGCAACCTGTTCGGCATGCTCGGCATGGCGCTGGCGGTGCTCACCACTGTGGGCCTTATCTATAAGCTCGGTGCTGAGCTGGCGACTGCCGGCATCGGCTACGTCATCGTCGGCCTGCTGATCGGCGGCACCGCGGGCTCGATCATGGCCAAGCGCGTCGAGATGACCAAGATGCCGGAGCTGGTGGCGTTCATGCACAGCATGATCGGCCTGGCGGCGGTGTTCATTGCCATCGCCGCCGTCGTCGAGCCGCAGTCCCTGGGTATCGTCAAGCAGCTGGGTGATTCGATCCCGGCCGGTAACCGTCTGGAGCTGTTCCTCGGCGCAGCCATTGGTGCAATCACCTTCTCCGGTTCGGTGATCGCGTTCGGCAAGCTCTCGGGCAAGTACAAGTTCCGCCTGTTCCAGGGCGCACCGGTACAGTTTGGTGGCCAGCACAAGCTCAACCTGATCCTGGGCCTTGCCACGCTGGGCCTGGGCCTGATGTTCATGTTCACCGGCAACCTCGGCGCGTTCGCCTTGATGCTGGCCCTGGCGTTTGTTCTGGGCGTGCTGATCATCATCCCGATCGGCGGCGCGGACATGCCGGTAGTGGTGTCGATGCTCAACAGTTATTCCGGTTGGGCCGCAGCGGGCATTGGCTTCTCACTGAACAACTCGATGCTGATCATCGCCGGTTCGCTGGTGGGTTCGAGCGGTGCGATCCTGTCGTACATCATGTGCAAGGCGATGAACCGTTCGTTCTTCAACGTGTTGCTCGGCGGTTTCGGCAACACCGCAGATGCTGCCGGCCCGGCAGGCTCCAAAGAAGCCCGTCCGGTGAAATCCGGCTCGGCTGACGACGCAACCTTCCTGCTGACCAACGCCGACACGGTGATCATCGTCCCGGGCTACGGCCTGGCGGTGGCCCGGGCGCAGCACGCGTTGAAAGAACTGACCGAGAAGCTGACCCACCACGGTGTAACCGTCAAATACGCGATCCACCCGGTGGCTGGTCGCATGCCCGGGCACATGAACGTCTTGCTGGCCGAGGCCGAAGTGCCTTACGACCAGGTGTTCGAGATGGAAGACATCAACTCCGAGTTCGGCCAGGCCGACGTGGTGCTGGTGCTTGGCGCCAACGATGTGGTCAACCCGGCGGCGAAGAACGATCCGAAATCGCCGATTGCCGGCATGCCGATTCTCGAGGCCTTCAAGGCCAAGACCATCATCGTCAACAAGCGCTCGATGGCCAGCGGCTATGCGGGCCTGGACAACGAGCTGTTCTATCTCGACAAGACCATGATGGTGTTCGGTGACGCCAAGAAGGTCATCGAAGACATGGTCAAAGCAGTGGAATAACGCTCACGGCTTCGCCATCAACGCCCCGACTCGTCGGGGCGTTTTGATTTGTATCAAGGCCGAACGTTACCGATCCGGTAATAATGTTTTGCCTGAAACGCCCGTAATAGAGGCCTTAAATGCGACCTTTGTAGCGGGTCGGGCACCGCGCGAATTCACTAGACTGCGCATCTTGCTTTCCAGCCCGAGATAACAACCTATGTACCGTGATCGCATCCGCTTGCCTTCGTTATTGAATAAAGTGATGAGTGCTGCCGAAGCAGCCTTGTTGATTCAGGACGGCATGACCGTCGGCATGAGCGGCTTTACCCGCGCCGGAGAAGCGAAAGCAGTGCCCCACGCCCTGGCTGAACGCGCCAAGGTCACTCCGCTGAAAATCAGCCTGATGACGGGCGCGAGCCTGGGTAACGACCTCGACAAGGAACTCACCGAGGCCGGCGTGCTGGCGCGGCGCATGCCATTCCAGGTCGACAGCACGTTGCGCAAAGCGATCAACGCAGGCGAGGTGATGTTCATCGACCAGCATCTCTCGGAAACCGTTGAACAACTGCGCAACGGCCAGCTCAAGCTCCCCGACATTGCCGTGATCGAAGCGGTCGCCATCACCGAGCAAGGGCATATCGTACCGACCACATCGGTAGGTAATTCGGCCAGTTTCGCCATCTTCGCCCGGCAAGTGATCATCGAGATCAACATGGCCCACAACCCGAACCTGGAAGGGCTGCACGACATCTATATCCCGACTTATCGCCCGACCCGCACCCCCATCCCCCTGGTGAAGGTCGATGATCGCATTGGAAGCCCTGCCATCCCGATCCCGCCGGAAAAAATTGCCGCCATTGTCATCACCAACCAAGGGGACTCGCCTTCCACCGTCGCGTCACCGGACAGCGACACCCAGGCCATCGCCGATCATCTGATCGACTTCCTCAAGCAGGAAGTTGCGGCCGGGCGCATGACCAACAAGCTCGGGCCGTTGCAGGCCGGGATTGGCAACATCGCCAACGCCGTGATGTGCGGGCTGATCGATTCCCCGTTCGAAGACCTGACCATGTATTCCGAGGTCCTGCAGGACTCGACATTTGACTTGATCGACGCTGGCAAGCTGAGCTTCGCCTCCGGCAGCTCTATCACGCTGTCGAGTCGACGCAACGCCGATGTATTCGGAAATCTGGAAAGGTACAAGGACAAACTGGTCCTGCGCCCACAGGAGATCTCCAACCATCCCGAGGTCGTACGCCGCCTGGGCATCATCGGTATCAACACCGCGCTGGAGTTCGACCTGTACGGCAACGTCAACTCCACCCACATCTGCGGCACTCGGATGATGAACGGCATTGGCGGTTCGGGGGATTTCGCCCGCAACGCCCACTTGGCGATTTTCGTGACCAAGTCGATTGCCAAGGGCGGCGCCATTTCCAGTGTCGTGCCGATGGTCAGCCATGTGGACCATACCGAGCACGATGTCGACATCCTGGTGACCGAGATCGGCCTGGCCGACCTGCGTGGCCTGGCGCCAAGGGAGCGGGCACGAGTAGTCATCGACAATTGTGTGCACCCGTCCTACCGCCAAGCGTTGAATGATTATTTCGAAGCAGCGTGCGCCCTGGGTGGGCACACCCCGCATATCCTGCGCGATGCACTGAGTTGGCACGTCAACCTAGAAGAAACCGGGCGCATGTTGGCCGTCTGATACAGCTGGATCACCGCTATCGCAAATACAGTTTTGCTTGAAGGCCCTCACTCGAGCCCGATACAACAAAAACTGTACTGCTGTACCGGTGTTTTCTTACAGTCTTTTCCCACAAAACATCAGACAATCACCTAAAACGCACCAATAACGTGCAGACAGGTACAGTTGCCTCAATATTGACCAGTACACCGCTCTTTAACAGTTAACTGGTCTCTCACAATACAGGTGAACTGTATCTAGAGAGACTGGCCAAACGAGAGGATCATGGGCACCAGTTAAACCACTACCTAATCCCGCCACAAGCGGAAGGATGTCAACCATGGAACGTACACTCAGTTCCGAGCTGTTTTTCGAAGACAAAGCTGAAAAAAACCAGGCTTCCCTGCCTCTTCGCGTTATCGCTAACCTGATGTTGTGGCAGCGCCGCATCGCCAGCCGCCATCAACTGGCTCGTCTGGATTCGCGCCTGCTGGCTGACGCCGGTATCAGCGAAGCACAACGTTACGAAGAGCTGAGCAAGCCGTTCTGGCGCTAACTCAGCGTCGCTGGCCCTGACCCACCGGGTCCACCGCCAGCACCGAATTGACCAAACAAGACCCGTCGCGGGAAACCGCGACGGGTCTTGTCGTTTCCGGGTCCGTTTTTTTGGAAAACCAGGGATAAATAACAGTTTCTTATAAACAAAAAACATACCAGTACAGTTAATCTTGAACCGTAGCGCCCAATGCGGGCATCATGCTGCCGATGACCGTCGCAAAGGGCTGTCAGCCAACGCGTTCTGGCCTAATATCGATGCAAACGTGGCGAAGCGAGTCGAGCATGCGTCTCCTCTTCCAGCTACACGCACCGGTATCACCCCATCCTTCAAGGAGTTTCCTCATGATCCGTCTCCGCCTGCTCAGCGCAGTTGCCCTGCTGGCCGTAGCCGCCCACTCCAACGCCAGCAGCTTCATCGTTACCACCGACTCCATCGTCGGAGCACTCAAGGCCACCTCCGACGTGACCTCCGATGCAACCTCATCCCTGCGTGACAACAAGATCGTTCAAGCCGCCCGTGACGACGCTGCCAGCTTCGTGGCCAGCGAAGGCGCCATCCGTGGTGTGAAACTGGAAAGTGCCCTGGACTACATCCGCCAGCAGGCACCACAGCTCAACGCCACCGATGCACAGCTGGCCCAGGCGATCCTGGTGATCTGATGCAACATGAAACATCGGGCGCCAAATGGTGTTCCGATGTTTCAACGCTGGCTCTGGCCCGCAGGTTTGCGCTAGCCTTCAGGCTCGCCATCAACCGTCGAGCCCCATGCGTTTTTACTCAGATCTGTTCATCGCGTCTTTCTTCGTAGTTTTTTGCTGGTCTGTTCCGGCCCATGCTTTCGATGTGTCCACCCAGCAAGTGGTGGTCAGCGGCTATGCCACGAGCATGGTGACCTCTGCGCCCTTCGACCATAAACTGATCGTCGCCGCTCACGATGACGCCGCGGCATTCGTCGCCAGCGACGGGCAACTGCGAGGTGCACAACTGGAATCGGCCTTGGATTACCTGCGCCGGACCCAGCCAAAACTTCACGTCAGCGACCTTGAACTGGCACAGGCAATTCTCGTCCAATAGTTATCCTTATTTCTCCGGAGTCGTTCCATGCGTAGCCCGCTGATTGCTGCCGCCCTAGGCCTGCTGGTGTTGGCCGATGTGGCCCAGGCACATACCCTGGTAGCCACCAGTAACATCATCGTTCGCGCTTCCCAGCGCACGATCGATTTCACTTCCGACACCACCACCTCCATCCGTGATTCGAAAATCGTCCGCGAAGCCCACGACGATGCCGCCAGTTTTGTCGCCAGCAATGGTGAAATTCGTGGCGCTCATCTCGAGGCCGCCTTCGACACCTTGCGCACCCGCGTGCCGGAAGCCCGCGACGCCAGTGACCAGGTTCTCGCCGAAGCCATCCTCGCATTGTGAGGCGGTTCGCCGCCTGGCTGGCGGCCGGGGTCTTGCTGCTCACGAGCAGCCTGGCCCAGGCCGGCCTGCAACTGCACCTCAACGTCGAAGGCCTGAGCCCGGCGCAACAGCAGGCCAGCCAGGCGCTGCTCGATGAAGCCATGCAGGCGCTGCCGCCGCGCTTCATCGAGCGACTGGACCGACGCATCGATGTCGGCTGGACCGACCAGATGCCCGCTAACGCCTACGGCCAGGCCTCGCTGGTGTCGCAACTGGACCTCAACAGCAACCTGCTTGATAGCCTTGTCGACGGCAGCGCCGCGAGGCAAAAGACCCATCGCCCCCACGGCACCGTGCGACGGGAAATGCTCGCCACCGTCCTGCACGAACTGACCCACATTTATGACCGCTCGCGTCTATGGCCAGATGCCGAGCGTACGCTGATCCAGCGTTGCACTCGACGCAACAGCAGCGCCGGCTTGATCGGCCTTCCCGATGAATGCCGGGGCCAGAACGACCGCCGCTTCACCCTCAGCGATGATCCTCGCTTGCTGGACCTCGCCGGCTGGCCACAATACGTTGGCCGGCGCGGTGAGCGGGAACAGCACAACCGCCAGGTCGCCCGCAGCCCGGACCTCTATGAAACGAGCAGCCCCAAGGAGTTCGTCGCGGTCAACATGGAGTACTTCCTCCTCGACCCAAGCTACGCCTGCCGACGCCCCGCCCTGTATCGCTATTACCAGGCACACTTCGGCTGGGCACCTGCCGCCAAGGACACCTGCGCCCAATCGTTCGCGTTCCTCAACGCCGGCAATGACTTCGCCAAGACCCCACTGGGCAAAGTTGATCCAGAGCGGGTCTATGCCATCGATTACCTGCTGGCCGAAGCCAACCAGAACTGGGTGAGCCGCTGGGGCCACAGCATGCTCCGGCTGGTGATCTGTGCACCGGGTCGCCCACGTGGCCCGGACTGCCGACTGGATCTGGACCAACACCTGGTGCTGTCGTACCGCGCCTTCGTCGGCGATGTGCAGCTATCGAGTTGGGACGGGCTGGTTGGCAAATACCCGTCGCGCCTGTTCGTATTGCCGTTGGCCCAGGTGATCGATGAATACACCAAGACCGAGCTGCGCAGCCTGGCGTCGGTGCCGCTGAACCTGTCGCGCACCGAGATCGAGGAGACGGTCGAGCACGCCGCCGAAATGCATTGGAGCTACGACGGCAACTATTACTTCCTGTCCAATAACTGCGCAGTGGAAAGCTTGAAGCTGCTACGCAGCGGCAGCAACAACGCGCAGCTCAACGGCCTGGACAGCATCATGCCCAACGGCTTGTTGGAAGTCCTCAAGGGCCGGGGCCTGGCGGATACCAGCGTGCTGGATGATCCCAAGGAAGCCTTGCGCCTGGGCTACCGCTTCGACTCGTTCCGCGAGCGGTACCAGGCGATGTTCGATGTGCTGAAGAAGTATCTGCCGATCAAGCAGCAAACGGTGGAAGACTGGCTGGCCCTGGATGCCGCCGAACGCCGCGCCTGGTTCGAACAGGCCGACCTGCGCACCAGCGCGGCATTGTTGCTGCTGGAACAGGCCGGTTATCGCCGGCAATTGTTGTTGGCGCAGGATGAAGTCAAACAGCGCTACCTCGGCGCCCGTGAATTGCAAAACGGCGGCATGGAAAGGGCTAACGCGACGCTGCAGCAGATCCTCGCCAACAGCGGCTTCCTGAGCCGTCCGGCCGAACTGCTGGGCAGCAGCGGCTACGGCTTGCCACAACCCAGCGAGTGGCAACGCCTGGAATCGGAAAGCAGCTTGCGTCAGAAACAGCTTCAAACGCTGACAGGCGACCTGGACAAGGAAGTCCGGGCATTGCTTGAGCCGAGTCGCGCCGCTGAAATTGCTGCCAGCGAGGCCAATGTGAAAGCGATTGGCGAGCATTTGCGCAAACTGCACAAGGCCGGGGGCGGGTTGGAATTGCCCTGATGAGCACTGCTTGAAGCAATAACAAAAAGGGGTTCAGAACCAAGCTCTGAACCCCTTTTTTCGTGCTGCGGGCCGAATCGACAATCAGCTGACACGTGCCTTGCGCACACCATCAGCCAGGGCGGCACACAAACTCAACACGCCATCAATCGCCTGTTCCGCCGTATCGGCATTGGCGATATGGTCGATCAGCGCCGAGCCAACCACCACCCCATCAGCCAATCGTGCGATAGCCGCAGCCTGCTCCGGCGTACGAATACCGAAACCAATGCTGATCGGCAAATCGGTGTGGCGACGCAAGCGCGCCACGGCTTCTTCCACGTGCTCCAACGTCGCGGCACCGGCACCAGTCACACCCGCCACCGACACGTAATATACAAAGCCCGAACTGCCGTTGAGCACCGTCGGCAAACGCACGTCATCGGTGGTTGGCGTGGTCAGACGGATGAAATCCAAGCCAGCTGCCTGGGCCGGTTCGCACAGTTCGCTGTTGTGCTCGGGCGGCATGTCCACAACGATCAGGCCATCCACGCCAGATTCCAGCGCCTCGCCAATGAAACGCTGCACGCCATAACGGTGGATCGGGTTGAAGTACCCCATCAGCACCAGTGGTGTCTCGCTGTTGTCTTTGCGGAACTCACGAACCATCTGCAGGGTTTTCGCCAGGTTCTGCTGGGCGCCCAAGGCACGAATATTCGCCAACTGGATCGCCGGGCCGTCGGCCATCGGGTCGGTGAACGGCATGCCCAGCTCGATGACATCGGCACCGGCTGCTGGCAGGCCCTTGAGGATTGCCAGCGACGTGTCGTAGTCCGGGTCGCCAGCCGTGACGAACGTCACCAGGGCAGCACGGTTTTGTTCCTTGAGTTCGGCAAAACGGGTTTGCAGGCGGCTCATCAGTGTTTCTCCTGCTGGGACTGTTCCATGTGATGCATCACGGTTTGCATGTCTTTGTCGCCACGGCCGGACAGGTTGACCACCATCAGATGATCTTTCGGCAAGTTGGGTGCGCGTTTGAACACTTCTGCCAGGGCATGGGCGCTTTCCAATGCAGGAATGATCCCTTCCAGTCGGCAGCATTTGTGAAAGGCTTCCAGGGCTTCGGCGTCGGTCACCGAGGTGTACTGGACGCGGCCAATGTCGTGCAACCAGGCGTGTTCCGGACCGATACCGGGGTAGTCGAGACCTGCGGAAATCGAATGGGCGTCGATGATCTGACCGTCGTCGTCCTGCAACAGGAAGGTGCGGTTGCCGTGCAGTACACCGGGGACGCCGCCGTTCAGGCTCGCCGCGTGCTTACCGGTCTCGATGCCATAACCGGCGGCTTCAACGCCGATGATCTCGACACTCTTGTCGTCCAGAAACGGGTGGAACAGGCCCATGGCGTTGGAGCCACCGCCGATGCACGCCACCAGGCTGTCCGGCAGGCGACCTTCCTGGGCTTGCAGTTGTTCGCGGGTTTCCTTGCCGATCACGGCCTGGAAGTCACGCACCATCGCCGGATACGGATGCGGGCCTGCCACGGTGCCGATCAGGTAGAACGTGCTGTCAACGTTGGTGACCCAGTCGCGCAGGGCCTCGTTCATGGCGTCTTTCAGGGTACCGGTACCCGCGACCACCGGAATCACTTCGGCGCCCAGCAGCTTCATGCGGAACACGTTGGCCTGCTGGCGCTCGATGTCGGTGGTGCCCATGTAGATCACGCAATCGAGGCCAAAACGCGCGGCCACGGTGGCGGTCGCCACGCCGTGCATGCCGGCGCCGGTCTCGGCGATGATGCGTTTCTTGCCCATGCGCCGCGCCAGCAGGATCTGGCCGATGCAGTTGTTGATCTTGTGCGCGCCGGTGTGGTTCAGCTCTTCACGCTTGAGATAGATCTTGGCGCCACCGCAGTATTCGGTCAGGCGCTCGGCGAAGTAGAGTGGACTTGGACGACCGACGTAATCGCGCTGGAAGTAGGCCAATTCCTCAATGAAGGCAGGATCTTCCTTCGCCACTTCATATTCGCGGGCCAGATCAAGGATCAGCGGCATCAGGGTTTCGGCCACATAGCGGCCACCGAACGCACCGAACAGGCCGTTGGCGTCGGGGCCACTGCGCAGGTTGAAGGGGGTCGTGGACTGGGTCATCGGGCGCTCCAAGCAAATGCGTTGAAAGACAATGAGGTTCACTCTACCCCTGACATCCGTCACTGAAAACCGATAAGATCGCCACAACCTGTCAGAAAATCTCACAGTTCACATGAGCCACGACCTTCCCCCGCTCAACGCCCTGCGCGCCTTCGAGGCCACCGCCCGCCTGAACAGCGTAAGCCAGGCGGCCGAACAGCTGCACGTCACCCATGGCGCTGTAAGTCGACAGCTGAAGGTGCTGGAAGAACATTTGGGTGTCAGCCTGTTCATCAAGGATGGACGCGGCTTGAAACTCACAGATGCCGGCATGCGCCTGCGTGATGCCAGCACTGACGCGTTCGAGCGGTTACGCAGCGTGTGCGCGGAACTGACGCAAAGCACCGCCGATGCCCCGTTCGTCCTGGGCTGCTCGGGAAGCTTGCTGGCGCGCTGGTTTATTCCCCGCCTGGGCAGGCTCAATGCCGACCTGCCGGATTTGCGCCTGCACCTGTCCGCCGGCGAGGGCGACCTGGACCCCAGGCGACCGGGACTGGACGCCTTGCTGGTATTCGCCGAACCACCCTGGCCGGCCGACATGCAGGTGTATGAACTGGTGAGCGAGCGGATCGGCCCCGTGATGAGCCCGCACTACGCCGGATTTGCCCGCCTGCAGACCGCACCGGCCAGCGCGCTGCTGGACGAATCGTTGCTGCACACCACCTCCCGCCCACAGGCCTGGCCAACCTGGGCACAGCAAAACCACCTTGATCCCCGGGTATTGAAGTTCGGGCAAGGATTCGAGCATCTGTATTATTTGCTGGAGGCCGCCGTAGCGGGGCTCGGCGTGGCGATCGCGCCCGAGCCGCTGGTGGCTGAGGACGTGCGCGCCGGTCGCCTGGTCGCGCCGTGGGGTTTCGATGAAACGGCGGCGCGACTGGCGTTGTGGCTACCCAAGCGCGCCGCAGATGGACGTGCTCGGCAATTGGCCCAGTGGCTCAGGCATGAGCTGAGCCAACCGACTCAGTCTCCGCGTTTGCACAGCAAGTAAGCAGCCAGCAAACCAAGCGCACCGACCGCGACACCCGCTGTGGTCCATGGGTGTTCCTGCGCGTAGTCGCGTGTGGCGATCCCGGTTTCACGGGTTTTCACCTTGACCTCTTCATACGCGTCGCTGAGCAGATGGCGAGAATGTTTCAGGGCGTTCTCGGCATTGGCCTTGAGCGACTTGAGGGTCTTACGCGACTCGTCCGAAGCATCGTCCTTCAGGCTTTCCAACGACTTGAGCAGACTCTCGATCTCCGCTTCCATGCTTTGCAACGAGGCTTTGCGTAACGAATTGCTGGCCATGGTGGCTCTCTCCTGCAGTGGTTGAGTGGCGTGTGTGAATTGGGACTGCGGTCGTTTCTGAAAGTGCAGTAAATCTGAACTTCAGTGCGCAAACGGCGACACACGTATGACGAAAAATCGCTGCTAGGCTGTTAAAAACAACCAAGGAGAACCTCATGAGTGATCATCACACTTACAAAAAAGTCGAGCTGGTCGGCTCGTCTCCCACCAGCATTGAAGACGCCATCAATAACGCCCTGGCCGAGGCCAGCAAAAGCCTCAAGCACTTGGAGTGGTTCGAAGTCACGGAAACCCGCGGGCACATCGAAAACGGCCGGGCCGCGCACTTTCAGGTCACCCTCAAAGTCGGGTTCCGGATTGTGAATAGCTGAGGAACGATGAACTTGCACGCTGGCGGAGTGCCATAGGGAATGGCGATGCGCTATGGTACGCGCATTCTGTTTTTCCCATACCTGCCCTGTTTGATCCGACCAAGGAGTGCGAGCGATGAAAAAATTGATGGTAGCCCTGGGTTTGCTGAGCCTTGCCGGTGGTGCGTTTGCGGCCGGCACGCCCTGCGAAGCGCTGAAAAGCGAAATCGCGGCGAAGCTGGATGCCAAGGGCGTGTCAGGTTATTCGCTGGAAATCGTCGATAAAGGCGCAGCGACCGACGGAAAAGTCGTAGGCACCTGTGAGGGCGGTACGAAAGAAATCGTCTATAAAAAGTGATTCTTTTCGAACGTCAAAGCCGACGCAGTGCGTCGGCTTTTTTATGCGCGTCATTCAGCCTTTCATGACCTGCGCCAGCAACTCGTATGAGTGCAAACGATCGGCATGCTCGTACAGGTCGCTGGTGAAAATCAGCTCATCGGCCTGGGTTTGCTCGATCAGCACGTCGAGCTTGGCGCGAATCTTCTGCGGACCGCCGACCATGGCCAGTCCCAAGAAATCGCCAACCGCTTCTTTCTCATGGGGCAACCAGAGGCCGTTCATGGTTTCGACCGGTGGACGCTGCACCAGGCTCTGGCCACGCATCAGCGCCAGGATCCGCTGATACACCGACGTCGCCAGGTAATCGGCCTGTTCATCCGTATCCGCCGCCACCAGCGGCACGCCGAGCATCACATAAGGCTTGTCGAGCACTGCCGACGGCTTGAAATGATTGCGGTAGATGCGAATTGCCTCGTGCATGTAGCGCGGTGCGAAATGGGAGGCGAACGCGTAGGGCAAACCGCGTTCACCGGCCAATTGCGCACTGAACAGGCTCGACCCCAGCAGCCATACCGGCACGTTGGTCCCGGTGCCGGGCATGGCGATGATGCGTTGGTCCGGGGTGCGCGGGCCGAGGTAGCGCATCAGTTCGGCCACGTCTTCGGGGAAATCGTCCGCGCTGCCGGAGCGCTCGCGACGCAGCGCCCGAGCAGTCATCTGGTCGGAACCGGGCGCACGCCCCAACCCCAGGTCGATTCGACCCGGGTAGAGGCTTTCCAGCGTGCCAAACTGTTCGGCGATGATCAACGGCGCGTGATTGGGCAACATGACGCCGCCGGAGCCGACACGAATGGTCGAAGTCCCTCCCGCCAGATAACCCAGCAGCACCGCCGTCGCGGAGCTGGCGATACCGTCCATGTTGTGGTGTTCGGCCACCCAGAAGCGGGTATAACCGTATTTTTCCACGTGCTGCGCCAGGTCCAGCGAATTGCGCAAGGACTGGGCAGCATTGCCATCGGCGCGGACAGGCACCAGGTCGAGGGTTGAGAATTTCACGTCGGACAGCTGTTTCATGGGCCGGGATCTCCAACGGCGTTCCGGGCTTTTCCCGAGGGCAAAAGCCTGCCGTTTCTAAAGGTGTGTTCCATGCAATGTGGGCATATACCCGAGTTTCAATAGCTGCGAAGAATTTTCCTACTAAATTCGTCGGCTAATCGACAAGGTGAACTTTTCCGGGCGGTCTATCCTCACAACCCAGACAGCTAAAAAAATACCCAGGCGCGTCTCGCGCGCCGGATCTTCAGGAGGCAGACATGGCTATCATCAAGAAAGCATCGGCTCATTGGGAAGGTGACCTGAAAACCGGTATCGGTTCCATCTCCACGGAAACCGGTGTGCTGCGCGAAGCGCCCTACGGCTTCAAGGCGCGCTTCGAAGGCGGCAAGGGCACCAACCCAGAGGAATTGATCGGCGCGGCCCATGCCGGCTGCTTTTCCATGGCCTTTTCGATGATCCTCGGCGATGCCGGGCTCAAGGCCGACAGCATCGACACCAACGCAGAAGTGACCCTGGACCAGGTCGATGGCGGTTTCGCGATCACTGCAGTCAAGTTGGTGCTCAAGGCGAAAATCCCCGGCGCCAGCCAGGCGCAATTCGACGAACTGAGCAAGAAGGCCAAGGAAGGATGCCCGGTTTCCAAGGTGCTGAACGCCCAGATCACCCTGGATGCGACGCTGGTCAACTGACGCATGAAAGGGGTCGCAGCCTTCGCAGGCGCTGCCTAGGGCTGCGATTTCTTGAATACGGTCGAGCTGTTTACCCTGGCGCAATTATGGTCGAATGAAACCTGCAGTTTCAGCGCACAGGCAGTGCGCGCTGCCATGAGGAATTCGAACATGAAACGATCAGCCCTGGTGGTCATCGGTTGCGCATTCGCTGCATCTGCGCTTGCCGAACCGAAATCCTGTGAAGAGCTGAAAGCGGAAATCGAAGCGAAGATCCAGGCCAATAACGTATCGTCCTACACGTTGGAAATCGTCACCAACGACGAAGTCCACGATCAGAACATGGTGGTGGGCACTTGCGAAAACCGCACGAAAAAAATCATCTACCAGAAGAACGACCGCTAGAAAGCGCTACGGAACGCAATTGATTTGTCGCTCTTCGGCCACGATTTGACGCTTGGCGTCATAGAGCCGGGCGCTGGGCGTGAACGCCAGGTTGCGAGCCTCCAGCCGATAGCGCTGGCCGGCCTCGAAATGGTCATAACGCACGAGCATGTAGCACAGCCGCTCTTGCGGTTCGGCTTGCATGCCCAGCCCACCACCGCTAAACACTTCGAAGTCGAAGCGCACTTTCAGTTCGTGGCTGCCCGGCGAAACCTGAAAGAACCGGCCGTCTCGCAATCGCTGGCCATCCAGGCTTTCAGCCATCAGCATTTTGCCGCCCGGCATGGGGGTAGCGAAATCGATCCACGCCATGTTCGGATCGACCGGGGGCAGTGGGCTCGTTGCACAACCGCTCATGGAGACCAGGACCAGTAACAGCAGAGGTAAGCGCATGGTGAATTTCCTGAAATCAGACCCTGAGCATAGCGCCAATCACGTTTGTTGGCAGCCCGCCGGCGTACCTTGCCCCACCACCTTGCGTTGCTGATCGTAAAGCTTGGCCCATGGCCGGAAACCAATGCTGCCGGCCTGCAACTGGTAACGTTGGCCAGCGTTGAAGTCCTTGAATTTCACGTTCAACCGGCAATCGCGCCACAGCGGCTCGGCATCCGGGCCGATGTTGCCGGGCTCGACGGCAAATTGATAACGCACCGTCAGTTCATGGCTGCCGGGTTGCACTTCGAAATAGCGCCGGTCGATGGACGTCTTGTCATCGACTTTTAGCGCTTGCAGCGCAGTGTCCTGCTGGTTTCCCAGGTCGATCCACGCTTGGGATGGATCAGGATCAGGCAAACCGGCGCAACCGGTCAGCAGCAACAGGCCGCTCGTCAGCATCAACACGCGCATAGCGAAGCTCCAGGCAAGCGAGATAGTCTTGTGGGCAGACTTCCCAGGGTGATTCCAATTGATCAGGCCGCATTCAAGCCATCGGTTACTCGACCGTGCTTTCCGGATTTTGTTTCCAGGCCTCCTGCTTTTGTTACTGAACGGTTGCTCAAGCGTCGGTTATTACAGCCAGCTCGTCGGTGGGCAATTGCGGTTGTTGCAAGCCCGGGAGCCTATCGACCAGGTCATTGCCGACCCTGCTCGCGATGCTCAACTGAAGGCGCACCTGACCCAGGCGCGTGAGGCACGGACGTTCGCCAGTGATCACCTGCATTTGCCGGACAATAAAAGTTATCGCCTGTATGCAGACATTGGCCGACCGTTCGTAGTCTGGAATGTCTTCACCACGCCAGAGTTTTCCCTGGCGCCGCAAAATCATTGCTTCCCCATTGCCGGTTGCGTGGCTTATCGCGGTTATTACAGCCAGGGAGCCGCCCGTGGCGAGGCCGCGTTGCAGCGTTTGCAGGGCATGGACGTGTCGATCGGTGGTGTGGAGGCCTACTCGACATTGGGTTGGTTCAACGATCCGATCCTGAGTTCGATGATGCATTGGGGCGACGAACGCCTGGCGACGCTGATCTTCCATGAACTGGCGCACCAGCGGTTTTATGTCAAGGACGACACCGAATTCAATGAGTCCTTCGCCACCTTCGTCGAGCAGGAAGGCAGCCGGCAATGGCGCGCCAGTCGTGGGCTGGCGCCGGATAACGGCAAGCAGGCGCGCCAGCGCGACCAATTCATCCAATTGATCCTCGACACCCGCCAGCGCCTGGAAGCGCTCTACACCCAACCCCTGCCGACCGAACAGATGCGACAACGCAAGGCACAGGCATTCGAACGCCTACGCACCGACTATGAGCGGTTGCGGGACTCTCAATGGGCCGGTGACAAACGCTACGATGCCTGGGTCTATGCCCCACTGAACAATGCACGGCTGCTGCCGTTCGGGCTGTATGACCAGTGGGTGCCGGCGTTTGCGGCACTGTTCAGGCGGGAGGGCGGGGACTGGATCAGGTTTTACGCAGCGGTGGCAAAGCTCGGCAAATTGCCGATAGAAGAACGCAAGGCGGCCTTGAAGGCGTTGGCGGCACCGAAGACTTCTGCAGATTAGGCAGACATCATCGCGAGCAAGCTCGCACAGGGGCATCCCCAAATCCCGTGGCGAGGGAGCTTGCTCCCGCTCGGCTGCGCAGCAGTCGTCGCTTTTAGGGCCGCTTCGCGACCCAGCGGGAGCAAGCTCCCTCGCCACCCCCCAGCACAAAAAAGGGCATACCGATTCATCGGTATGCCCTTTTGATTGCCGCTTTCTTCCCCCTGGCTGAGGTACTTGCAGCAATTACGGGTTGACGCTTTCTTTCAGGAACTTGCCTGGTTTAAAGGCAACGGTGTTGCTGGCCTTGATCTTCACCGGCTCACCGGTCTGTGGGTTTTTGCCAGTGCGGGCGCCGCGGTGGCGTTGCAGGAAAGTGCCGAAGCCCACCAGGGTGACGCTGTCCTTGCGGTGCAGGGCGCCGGTGATTTCCTCGAGGACGGCGTTGAGGACGCGGTTGGCTTGTTCTTTGGTGAGGTCTGCTTTTTCCGCGATGGCGGCGGCGAGTTCTGGTTTACGCATGAATGAAGCCCCTTTGACGGTTTTTTTGTTGTTATGTCCGTGCCGTTCTCTTTGGAACGGCCCCTAAGGCGCCGCAGGCTCTACTCTGCGGCAGACGGGAGTGAGGATGGCACGGTGCCGAAAACGGCGCCAGTGGCCGGGCGACCTTTGTGGGACCAAAAGTAGGGTTTTTGCGACAGAACGACCAGTATTTACGCCAGCAGGGGTGGAAGTTTCTTGTTCAGTGCCAGTTTCTCCATCACCGCCGTGCCTGTCAGGGCGTACCCCAACAGATTGCCTTGAGCGTCGCGGCATAGCGCCTTGATGTCCGCGCCCTGCCCTTCGACGCTCCACACGCCCTCGCTACCTCGCGGTGGTGGCGACACCACCAGTGGGCACACCGGGGTTTTCACGGTAATCGGCATGGCGCCGTAGCTGACGGCCGTCGGGTTGCCGGCCAGGGTCTGGGCCAGGGCACGGGCGCAGCTCATCAGCGGCATGACATACAGCAGGTTCAAGCCATCGACCTCGGCGCAGTCACCCAGGGCGTAGATGTTGGCGTGAGAGGTTTTCAGGTGGCGGTCGACCACGACACCGCGGTTGACCACCAGGCCGGCGGCCGCCGCCAAGTCGATGCGTGGGCGCAAGCCGATGGCCGAGACCACCAGGTCACAGGCAATCACCTGGCCGTCGGACAGGTGGGCTTCCAACCCATCGGCGACCCGTTGCAGGCGATTGAGCACCGGCCCCAGGTGGAAGCGCGCGCCGAGGCTTTCCAGCCCGGCCTGTACAGCCTCAGCGGCGGCCGGGTGCAGCAGGGTCGGCATGACTTGCTCGCACGGCGCCACCAATTGCACTTCATAGCCACCCAGGATCAGGTCGTTGGCGAACTCGCAGCCAATCAGCCCGGCGCCGAGCAGCAGCACGCGACGTTTGCCAGCCGCCGCTGCGCGAAAGCGTGCGTAGTCTTCCAGGTCGTTGATGGGGAAGATCAGGTCCGCGGCATCGCCCTGCACCGGCACGCGCACGGTTTCGGCGCCCCAGGCCAGGATCAGGTCGCGGTAGCTCACCGCTTCTTCGCCGATCCACAGCCGTTTGTGGCCCGGGTCGATGCCGCTGATGCGGGTATGGGTGCGCACTTCGGCCTTCAGTTGCTCGGCCATGGTCCCGGGCTCGGCCATGCTCAGGCCGTCGGCGTCTTTGTTTTTGCCAAAGCCCGTGGAAAGCATGGGCTTGGAGTACGAGCGACCGTCATCGGCGCTGATCAGCAGCAATGGGGTTTCGCTGTCGAGTTTGCGAAATTCCCGGGCCAGGTTGTAACCGGCCAGCCCCGTACCGACGATGACGACAGGTGCGCTCATGCTGCTCTCCATGTGATGCTTTCCATGCCAGTTGAGAAACGATCAGTTGATTTCGATCATTTCGAAATCCATCTTGCCGACGCCGCAGTCCGGGCACAGCCAGTCTGCCGGTACGTCTTCCCAACGGGTGCCAGGTGCGATGCCATCATCCGGCCAACCGTCGGCTTCGTTGTAGATCAGGCCGCAGACGATACATTGCCACTTTTTCATTCAGGTACTTCCTCAGGTGTCAGGCGTTTGCCGGTATAGGGTCGCTCGAGGCTGTTTTCCGGCTCAGGGCGTTTTGTACTGATCGGTCGTCGCAGATGCAAGCACGATCGGCAGTGCAGCAGGCCCGAGCCGTCAAAATCGGCGACCGTCATGGTAAGCTCGCGGCCTCATTTGTTGCCTATCAAGACCCTCGTGCCGCATACAAATTCGATATTTCCAACACTCCAATGGCTGCCCCAACCCCTGCTGTCGCCCCGGCCCGATGCGGGCGTCCTCGACTGGCTGTTCGACGAAGGCTCCCTGACCCGGCGCCTGACGCGCCTGTCGGACGGCCATTTCAGCGTGACGCCGTTGTTCGAAGGCTGGCAGCCACTGCGCGCCGACGAATGCGCCGCCCTGGACCTGGCCGAGGGTAGCGAAGGCTGGGTACGCGAGGTGTATCTGCGCGGCCATGACCAGCCGTGGGTGTTCGCCCGCAGTGTGGCGGCGCGCAGCGCCTTGCACGGTGACGGCTTGCAGATGGACGAACTGGGCAGCCGTTCCCTGGGGGAGTTGCTATTTTGTGACCAGGCGTTCCAGCGCCGAGCCATCGAAGTTTGCCATTACCCCGACGCCGGGTTGCCCGAAGAAGTGCGCGCCAGCGGGCTGTGGGGTCGCCGCTCACGTTTCGACCGCGGTGCATTGAGCGTGCTAGTGGCGGAAATCTTCCTGCCGCGCCTGTGGACCGTCGCCCGTGCCTATTCGGAGAATTGCTGATGTACGTGCAACTGCTCAAATCCTTGAACCGCCTGAACCCGCGGGCCTGGGACTTCGTGCAACTGACCCGCATGGACAAGCCCATTGGCATCTACCTGCTGCTGTGGCCGACGTTGTGGGCGCTATGGATTGCCGGTGAAGGCTCACCGTCCATCGCCAACCTGGTGATTTTCGTCCTCGGCGTGGTGCTGACCCGCGCCGGCGGCTGTGTGATCAATGACTGGGCCGACCGCAAGGTGGACGGTCACGTCAAGCGCACCGAGCAGCGCCCGCTGGTGAGCGGCAAGATCAGTTCGAAAGAGGCACTGGTGTTCTTCGCCGTGCTGATGAGCGTGAGTTTCCTGCTGGTGCTGTGCACCAACGCCCCGACTATCCTGCTCTCCCTCGGTGGCTTGGCGCTGGCGTTCAGTTACCCGTTCATGAAGCGCTATACCTACTACCCGCAAGTGGTCCTGGGCGCGGCGTTCTCCTGGGGCATGCCGATGGCGTTCACCGCCGAAACCGGTCATCTGCCGGCCGCCGCCTGGTTGCTGTACATCGCCAACCTGCTGTGGACGGTGGGCTACGACACCTATTACGCAATGACCGACCGGGACGATGACTTGCGAATCGGGGTGAAGTCCACGGCGATCCTGTTTGGCGATGCCGACCGGGTGATCATCCTGACGTTGCAAGGCCTGGCACTGGGCTGCCTGTTGCTGGCCGGGTCGAAGTTCCAACTGGGCGGCTGGTTCCTCCTGGGGCTGGTGGCCGCTGCCGCGTGCTTCGCCTGGGAGTTCTGGTACACCCGTGGCAGGGACCGGATGCGCTGCTTCCAGGCGTTTTTGCACAACCATTGGGCCGGGTTGGCGATTTTCGTGGGGATTGTGCTGGATTATGCGTTGCGCTGAGGCCTATGACCCAGCGGTGAACCTTGGGTCATGAAAGCCTTTGTGGCGAGGGAGCTTGCTCCCGCTCGGTTGCGCAGCAACCGCAAAATCTTGGGGCCGCTACGCAGCCCAGCGGGAGCAAGCTCCCTCGCCACAAGAGCATCCGCTCGGCGCCGTGCCCGTCAGTGGGGCTTGGCGACCTTCCAGGCGCCGTCCATCAAGCCGTCACCGGTCATGTCACCGGCCTTTGTATCCTTCACAAAGGTGTACAGCGGCTTGCCATCGTAGGCCCACTGCTTCTTTCGGTCGGCGCGGGTGATCACGGTCCATTTGCCCATGGACTTGTCGCTTTCTTCGGCCATGAGCGGCGGCCAGTTGGCGGCGCACTTGTCGTTGCACATCGACTTGCCGCCCGAGTCTTTGGCAAACGTATACAACGTCATGTTTTGGTGGTCCGTCAGTATGCCCTTCTCTTTATCGACCATCGCCGGCTCAGCCGCGAATGCCCATGTCGGCAGCGCCAGGGCAGCCGTTACCGCCAGTGCCCGGATGGATTGGGTAAGGTAAGTCATGGAAACCTTCTTGTGTGGTTGTCAGGATTCGGACTGAAAAGCTTAGTCCAGGATCCCCTTCGCTGCCGCTCGAGGAAATAACTGTCACACGACTGCAATAATTCCGTTATCTAATGCGGCGCAAGACAGTTAAATGACAAGAGGATTACCCCATGGTTGGCAGGAGCATTCTGATCGTCGACGACGAGGCGCCCATCCGCGAGATGATCGCCGTTGCGTTGGAGATGGCCGGCTATGACTGCATGGAAGCAGAAAACTCTCAACAGGCCCACGCCATCATCGTCGACCGCAAGCCCGATCTGATTCTGTTGGACTGGATGCTGCCCGGCACTTCGGGCATCGAGCTGGCGCGACGCCTCAAACGCGACGAGCTGACCGGTGATATTCCGATCATCATGCTCACCGCCAAGGGCGAAGAGGACAACAAGATCCAGGGCCTGGAAGTGGGCGCCGACGACTACATCACCAAGCCCTTCTCCCCACGGGAGCTGGTGGCGCGCCTGAAGGCCGTGCTGCGTCGCGCTGGCCCCACCGACGGCGAAGCACCGATCGAAGTCGGCGGCCTGCTCCTGGATCCCATCAGTCACCGCGTTACCATCGACGGCAAGCCCGCCGAGATGGGCCCCACGGAATACCGCCTGCTGCAATTCTTCATGACCCACCAGGAGCGTGCCTACACCCGTGGCCAACTGCTGGACCAGGTCTGGGGCGGTAACGTCTACGTGGAAGAGCGCACCGTGGATGTGCACATCCGACGCCTGCGCAAGGCCCTCGGCGACGCCTACGAGAATCTGGTACAAACCGTGCGCGGCACCGGTTATCGTTTTTCTACCAAGGCCTGATCCGAGCCCTTACCGCCCGACAAGCTGACAAGGACGCGCGTCACGTGAATCAAAACTGGCATGGCACCCTGATTCGCCACATGTTGTTGCTGGTGACCGGCTGTCTGGTGATCGGCTTGATCAGCGGCTACTACGGCTGGAGCCTGGCCGCGGGCCTGGGGCTTTACCTGGCCTGGACCCTCAAGCAATTGCTGCGCCTGCATGAATGGCTACGCCTGCACCAACCCGACGAAGCCCCGCCCGACGGCTATGGCCTCTGGGGTGAGGTATTCGACAGCATTTACCACCTGCAACGGCGCGACCAGCGCGTGCGCGGGCGCCTGCAAGCGGTGATCGACCGTGTCCAGGAGTCCACCGCGGCACTCAAAGACGCCGTGATCATGCTCGACAGCGATGGCAACCTGGAATGGTGGAACCGCGCCGCCGAAACCCTGTTGGGCCTCAAGACGCCACAGGACAGCGGCCAGCCGGTGACCAACCTGGTGCGTCATCCGCGCTTCAAGGAATATTTCGAGCAGGCCAATTACGCCGAGCCGCTGGAAATTCCTTCGCCCACCAATGATCGGCTACGTATCCAGCTGTACATCACGCGCTATGGCAACAATGAGCATCTGATGCTGGTCCGCGACGTCACGCGCATCCATCAGTTGGAACAGATGCGCAAGGACTTCATCGCCAACGTCTCCCACGAACTGCGCACGCCATTGACGGTGATCTGTGGTTATCTGGAAACCCTGCTCGACAACGTCGAGGAAGTGAACCCGCGCTGGAGCCGGGCCTTGCAGCAGATGCACCAGCAAAGCGGGCGCATGCAGACCCTGCTCAACGACTTGCTGCTGCTGGCGAAGCTGGAAGCCACCGATTACCCGTCGGACAACCAGCCAGTGTCCATCGACGATCTGCTGCAAACCATTGTCGAAGACGCGCAGGAACTGTCCGGCTCCAAGCAGCAGACCATCACCCTGGAAGCCGACGCGGCCGTGCAGCTCAAAGGCAGCGAGGCGGAACTGCGCAGTGCGTTTTCCAACCTGGTGTTCAACGCGGTCAAATACACGCCGGAGCAAGGCCGGATCCATGTGCGCTGGTGGGGCGATGAGCAAGGCGCGCACCTGAGCGTGCGTGATTCGGGCATTGGCATCGACAGCAAACACCTGCCGCGCCTGACCGAACGCTTCTACCGTGTCGACTCCAGCCGCAACTCCAATACCGGCGGCACCGGGCTGGGCCTGGCCATCGTCAAACACGTCCTGCTGCGCCATCGCGCCCGCATGGAAATCAGCAGCGTACCCGGCCATGGCAGCACCTTTACCTGCCATTTCGCTCCGACCCAGGTGGTTCGCGCACGCCTCGCTCGCCCCGCTGATTGAGCACGCCCCCTAGGCAATTGCCGAGTCAGCCGCTACATTGACTGACTTGCGCCTGCCTTTTCAGGCGCTCATTTTCAATTCCTACGACTATACGGAACCCGCAAAACTCCATCATGGACCCTTCCCCTGGCTTGTCCCTCGTCACACTCTTCGCCGAATTCGGCATGATTCTTTTTGCTCTGATCCTGGTTTTGCTCAACGGTTTTTTCGTTGCGGCCGAATTCGCCATGGTCAAGCTGCGCTCGACCCGGGTCGAAGCCATTGCCGAGCAGAACGGCTGGCGCGGGCATATCCTGCGCACCGTTCATAGCCAGCTCGACGCTTACCTGTCGGCGTGCCAGTTGGGTATCACCCTGGCCTCCCTGGGCCTGGGCTGGGTCGGTGAGCCGGCGTTCGCCCATATCCTCGAGCCGTTGCTGGGCGCAGTCGGCGTACAGTCGCCGGAAGTGATCAAGGGCGTGTCGTTCTTCACCGCGTTCTTCATCATTTCGTACCTGCACATCGTGGTCGGTGAACTGGCGCCCAAATCCTGGGCCATTCGCAAACCCGAGCTGCTGTCGCTGTGGACCGCCGTGCCGCTGTACCTGTTCTACTGGGCGATGTACCCGGCGATCTACCTGCTCAACGCCAGCGCCAACGCCATCCTGCGCATCGCCGGCCAAGGCGAACCCGGCCCGCATCACGAGCACCATTACAGCCGCGAAGAACTGAAACTGATCCTACACTCCAGCCGTGGCCAGGACCCGAGCGACCAGGGCATGCGCGTGCTGGCCTCGGCCGTGGAGATGGGCGAGCTGGAAGTGGTGGACTGGGCCAACTCCCGGGAAGACCTGGTGACGCTGGAATTCAACGCGCCGCTCAAGGAAATCCTGGCGATGTTCCGGCGCCACAAGTTCAGCCGTTATCCGGTGTATGACAGCGAGCGCCAGGAGTTCGTCGGCCTGCTGCACATCAAGGACCTGCTGCTGGAACTGGCGGCCCTGGATCACATTCCCGAGTCGTTCAACCTGGCCGAACTGACCCGGCCGCTGGAGCGCGTGTCGCGGCACATGCCGCTTTCGCAATTGCTGGAGCAGTTCCGCAAGGGCGGCTCGCACTTCGCCTTGGTCGAGGAAGCCGACGGCAACATCATCGGTTACCTGACCATGGAAGACGTGCTGGAAGTGCTGGTGGGTGACATCCAGGACGAACACCGCAAAGCCGAACGCGGCATCCTGGCCTACCAGCCGGGCAAGCTGTTGGTACGGGGTGATACGCCGCTGTTCAAGGTCGAGCGCCTGCTAGGGATCGACCTGGACCACATCGAAGCCGAAACCTTGGCTGGGTTGGTCTATGAAACCCTCAAGCGCGTGCCGGAAGAGGAAGAAGTGCTGGAGGTCGAAGGCCTGCGCATCATCATCAAGAAGATGAAAGGACCTAAGATCATTCTGGCGAAGGTGTTGATGCTCGATTGAGTATCGACCGGCCCCCAAGCCTCTAACACGATCCCTGTGGCGAGGGAGCTTGCTCCCGCTGGGCCGCGAAGCTGCCCCAAAAGCGACGACTGCTTCGCAGCCGAGCGGGAGCAACCCCCCTCGCCACAGGGGATCGGCGTGACCTGGATTATTGCTTGCCCAACGCAAAGTTGGGCAGGTCGCCCACCGGTTGATTGAACTGGTAGGGAATCGACACCAGCCCCAGGCCGGTATTGCGCTGCACCACGAAATGCAGGTGCGGGCCTGAGCTGTTGCCGGTGTTGCCCGACAACGCCAACGGCGTGCCCACCCCGACCCGCTGCCCTTCCCGTACGCTCACCGAACCTTTCTGCAAGTGCAGGTAGACGCCCATGGTCCCGTCATCGTGCAGCACCCGCACGAAGTTGCCCGAAGGGTCGTCCCCGCGGCCGGTCTGCTCGTTTTCGGTCTTGATGACCACGCCGCCCCGCGCCGCGATGATCGGCGTGCCCACGGGCATGGCAATGTCCATGGCGTAGCGGTTCTTCGGGCCGTAATGGCTGTACTGGCCGTTGGCACCCTGGCTCAGCCGGAACGGCCCACCACGCCACGGCAACGGGTACTGATAGGCCTGTGCCGCGCCTGCGGGGTCGCCCAGGGAATATTCGAACCTTGGGGTGTAGACCAGCGGCCTCCCGGGCTGAGTGGCCGTGAGCAGCGCCAGGCGCAGGTTGCTGCGCGCCGGCAGCACCCGGCGAATCGGCCTGCTCGGTGCCCCGCTGACGTTGCGAAGCCCGGCGAAACTCAATTCGATCTCCACCGGCGCATACAAATCGTTGCGCACGAACACCGCGTCCGCGCCATTCTGCTTCTTGATATCCAGGAATACCTGTCGCTCCAGGCGCTCGACCATGCGGTCGCGGAACACGAACACCTGGGCGCCCTTGCTGGGGCGGTCGCTATAGGACACCACGCCATTGGCATCGGTGGATTTGTAGATCGTCATGGCCACGGCCGAGGTGGAGGCCAGGACAAGACCACAGGCAAACAGCAGGGGAGCGAGCATGGGTAAAGTTCTGTCGAAAAATGAAGGCCTGCACAGCAGCCTAGCAGCTGGGATGGACCAGCGTAGTCGACGGATGTTTCAAAATTGGATCAGCGATCGGTGTTGGTGATCGTTCCTACGCTCTGCGTGGGAATGCAGCCAGGGACGCTCCGCGTCCCCTCAAGCGCCGAACGCAGAGCGTCCGTAGAGGCATCCCACGCGGAGCATGGGAACGATCTGCGGCTGTATCAGGCGCCCGGTACGAAGTGCTTCTGCGCGGTGCCGCGGGCGATCAGGCGGGAGATGTAGTCGAGTTTCTGCGGGTCTTTGTCGACGAAGCGGAACGTCAACTGCAGCCATTCGCTATCGGGCGTCTGTTCATGGGCGACAATGGCGTGCAGGTAGCCGTTGAGACGAGCGGTTTCAGCGTTGTCGCCCTGCTCCATGTCCAGCACCGCACCTTCGAGGACTTGCGGCAGGGAGTCGGAGCGCTTGACCACCAGCAGCGCTTCCTTGAGGCTCAGGGCCTTGATCACGCATTGCTGGGTACCGCTGGACAGGCGCAACTGGCCTTGGCCGCGGTTGGCCGACGAAGCGGTGGCGGCTACCGGCGCCTTGACCGGCGGGCTGTTTAGCAAGCCACGCGCCGGAGCGGCTGCAGCAGGGGCGGCGGGGGCCGAAGCCACAGCGGCAACCGGTGCCTTGCCGCCTGTCAGGGCGCTTAAAGAGTCATTGCCGAACGCCGAGTTCATCTTGGTCGGGGCACTGTTCATCAGCGTGTCGAGCTTGCCGACCTTATGCAGGGCCTGCTTGACCTTGGTCAGTAGCTGCTCGTTGGTGAACGGCTTGCTGACGTAGCCGGAAACGCCGGCCTGGATGGCTTGGACCACGTTTTCCTTGTCGCCGCGGCTGGTGACCATCACGAACGGCATGCCCTTGAGGTTGTCCTGCTGGCGACACCAGGTCAGCAGTTCCAGGCCGGACATTTCCGGCATTTCCCAATCGCACAACACCAGGTCGAACGCTTCGCGAGCCAGCAGGGCTTGGGCTTTCTTGCCGTTCACCGCGTCTTCGATGCGCACGCCCGGGAAGTAGTTGCGCAGGCACTTCTTCACCAGGTCACGAATGAACGAAGCATCGTCCACGACCAACACACTGACCTTACTCATCCAGATACACCTCTAAAAAATCCCGGCAAGCATACCGCTTTTACTGATGGCACATCGCCAAAAACCTTCAGTCACGCCGGGACTTTTCGTTCGCGGGGTGCTGCTTTCGATAAAAAAAAACCCAAAAAAAAGCCCGACCAGAAGGCCGGGCACTTTTCCTGGCAATCTTACTTATCGTCAGCTCCGTCCGGAACATTAGCAGTTTCGGACGGGGTGCCCTCAACTTCTTCCTTCATGCGCTTGAGCCCCAGATGCCGGACATCGGTGCCGCGCACCAGGTAGATGACAAGTTCCGAGATGTTGCGCGCATGATCGCCGATGCGCTCCAGAGAACGCAGCACCCAGATGATGCTCAATACCCGGGAGATGGAGCGCGGGTCTTCCATCATGTAAGTCGCCAGCTCCCGCAGGGCGGTCTTGTATTCGCGGTCGATGATCTTGTCGTACTGGGCCACCGACAACGCCAGGTCGGCGTCGAAGCGGGCAAAGGCGTCCAGTGCATCGCGGACCATGTTGCGCACCTGGTCGCCAATATGGCGCACCTCGACGTAACCGCGCGGCGCTTCGCCTTCTTCGCACAACTGGATGGCTCGACGGGCAATCTTGGTGGCTTCGTCGCCGATCCGCTCCAGGTCGATCACCGACTTGGAAATGCTGATGATCAAGCGCAGGTCGGAAGCCGCCGGCTGACGACGGGCGAGGATGCGCAGGCACTCCTCGTCGATGTTGCGCTCCATCTGGTTGATCTGGTCGTCGATCTCGCGCACTTGCTGGGCCAGGCCCGAATCGGCCTCGATCAGCGCGGTCACCGCGTCGTTGACCTGCTTTTCCACCAGCCCGCCCATGGCCAGCAGGTGGCTGCGCACCTCCTCCAGCTCGGCGTTGAACTGTGCGGAAATGTGATGGGTGAGGCCTTCCTTCGAAATCATGGTTTTGCTCCGCAAAAGCTGTGAGCTGCAAGCTACAAGCTGCAAGCTGATGTGTGTCGTTACGCTAAACTGCTTTTACTTGCCGCTTGAAGCTTGCGGCTCGCAGCTGCCGCTAGCCATAGCGGCCCGTAATGTAGTCCTCGGTCTGCTTCTTGGCCGGATTGGTGAACAGCGTATCGGTGTCGCCGAATTCCACCAGTTTGCCCATGTACATAAACGCGGTGTAATCGGAAACCCGCGCCGCCTGTTGCATGTTGTGGGTCACGATGACGATGGTGAACTTGGACTTGAGCTCATAGATCAGTTCTTCGACTTTCAGCGTCGAGATCGGGTCCAGGGCCGAGCAGGGTTCGTCGAGCAGCAGCACTTCCGGCTCCACGGCGATGGTGCGGGCGATCACCAGGCGCTGCTGTTGACCGCCGGACAGGCCCAGGGCCGACTCATGCAGGCGGTCCTTGACCTCATCCCACAACGCCGCGCCCTTGAGGGCCCATTCCACGGCTTCGTCGAGGATGCGCTTCTTGTTGATGCCTTGGATGCGCAAGCCGTAGACCACGTTCTCGTAGATGGTTTTCGGGAACGGGTTGGGCTTCTGGAACACCATGCCCACGCGACGACGCAGCTCGGCCACATCTTCGCCCTTGCGGTAGATGTTGTTGCCGTAGAGGTTGATTTCCCCTTCGACGCGGCAGCCGTCCACCAGGTCGTTCATGCGGTTGAAGGTGCGCAGCAAGGTTGACTTGCCGCAGCCCGACGGACCGATGAACGCGGTGACACGCTGTTTCGGGATGTTCAGGCTGACGTCGTACAGTGCCTGCTTCTGGCCGTAGAACAGGTTCAGGCCGGGCACTTCGATGGCGACGGTTTCTTCGGCCAGGTTCAGGCTCTGCTTGTCGCGGCCCAGGGCCGACATGTTGATGCCGTGTGTATGTGCTTCGTGTTGCATGGTCTCACTCCGTTCGTAGCTGCAAGCTTCTAGCTGCAAGCTGCAAGTTTGAGCAAAAGCGGCCTGTAGCTTGCCGCTTGTGGCTAATGACTTTTAGCTATCCAACGCTTTGTATTTCTCGCGCAGGTGGTTACGGATCCACACTGCCGACAGGTTGAGCGTGGCGATCACCAGCACCAGCAGCAGCGCCGTGGCGTACACCAGCGGTCGCGCCGCTTCGACGTTCGGGCTCTGGAAGCCCACGTCATAGATATGGAAGCCCAGGTGCATGATCTTCTGGTCCAGGTGCAGATACGGGTAGTTGCCGTCCAGCGGCAGCGACGGGGCCAGCTTCACCACGCCTACCAGCATCAACGGTGCCACTTCACCGGCAGCACGGGCCACGGCGAGGATCATCCCGGTCATCATCGCCGGGCTCGCCATGGGCAGGACAATTTTCCACAGGGTCTCGGCCTTGGTCGCACCAAGGGCCAGGGAGCCTTCGCGCACGGTACGCGGGATCCGCGCCAGGCCTTCCTCGGTGGCCACGATCACCACCGGCACCGCCAGCAGCGCCAGGGTCAGGGACGCCCAGAGCAGGCCCGGGGTGCCGAAGGTCGGCGCCGGCAAGGCCTCGGGGAAGAACAAGCGGTCGACCGAACCACCCAGCACGTAGACGAAGAAGCCCAGGCCAAACACACCGTAGACGATGGCCGGAACGCCGGCCAGGTTGTTCACCGCGATGCGGATCAGGCGGGTCATCGGGCCTTGACGGGCGTATTCACGCAGGTAGACCGCCGCCAGCACGCCGAACGGCGTCACGATCATCGCCATGATCAGGGTCATCATCACAGTGCCGAAAATCGCCGGGAAGATGCCACCTTCGGTGTTGGCTTCACGCGGGTCGTCGCTGAGGAATTCCCAGACCTTGCTGACGTAGAAACCCATCTTGGTGAACGTGCCCATGCCGTTTGGCTGGTAGGCGTGCACCACTTTGCCGATTTCGATTTCCACTTCCTTGCCGTTGGCATCGCGGGCGGTCAGGCTGTCGCGATTGAACTGTGCATGCAGGTCGGCCAGGCGCGCTTCGATGTCCTTGTAGCGGGCATTGAGCTCGGCGCGCTCGCTTTCCAGGTCCGCCTGGGCAGAAGCGTCGAGCTTGCCGTCCAGCTCCAGTTTGCGACCGTGCAGACGGATGCGTTCCAGGCCGGCGTTGATTGCACCGATGTCGACTTTTTCCAGGGTCTTGAGCTCGGAGGCCAACTGGTTGACGCGCTCTACGCGAGCCTGCAGTTGCGGCCAGGCGGCCTCGCCTTCGGCGATGACCTTGCCGTTTTCCTTGACGTTGACCAGGTAGCCGTAGAAGTTGCCCCACTCACGACGCTCGATGGCCATCAGCTCCGGCGGCGTAGTCTGGTTGGTCAGCCAGTCGCCGACGATCCAGGTGAAGTCGGTGCCGTTCAGGTCCCGGTTGCCCACCTTGATCAGTTCGCGGGTCATGAACTCGGGGCCTTCGTCCGGCACCGGCAGGCCAGCGCTTTTCAGGCGCTCACGAGGCACTTCTTCCTTCTGCACGACTTCGCCGACCACCAGGTGCGCAGGCATGCCCGGCACGTTGTAGCTGGCGTGGACCAGGTCCGCCGGCCAGAAGTGGCCCAGGCCGCGCACGGCGATCACCGCCAGCAGGCCAATGGTCATGATGACCGCGATGGACACCGCACCACCGCTGATCCAGACGCCGGGGGCGCCGCTCTTGAACCATCCTTTCAGGGAGTTCTGTTTCACAGACTTCTACCTTTCTTAAAGCGACGAATATTTCTTGCGCAGACGCTGACGGATCAGCTCGGCGAGGGTGTTCATGACGAAGGTGAACAACAGCAGCACCAGGGCCGACAGGAACAACACGCGATAATGGCTGCCGCCGACTTCCGACTCAGGCATCTCCACCGCCACGTTGGCCGCCAGGGTGCGCAGGCCTTCGAACAGGTTCATTTCCATGACCGGCGTGTTACCGGTGGCCATCAGCACGATCATGGTCTCGCCCACCGCACGGCCCATGCCGATCATCAGCGCCGAGAAGATGCCGGGGCTGGCGGTGAGGATCACCACGCGGGTCATGGTCTGCCACGGCGTGGCACCGAGGGCCAGGGAGCCCAGAGTCAGGCCACGCGGCACGCTGAACACGGCGTCTTCGGCGATGGAATAGATGTTCGGGATCACCGCGAAGCCCATCGCCAGGCCGACCACCAGGGCGTTGCGCTGGTCGTAGGTGATGCCCAGGTCATGGGAGATCCACATGCGCATGTCGCCGCCGAAGAACCACGCTTCCATGTACGGGCTCATGTACAGCGAGAGCCAGCCCACGAACAGGATCACCGGGATCAGCAGGGCGCTTTCCCAGCCGTCCGGCACTCTCAGGCGAATGGATTCCGGCAGCCGGCTGAAGACGAAACCGGCGACCAGGATGCCAATTGGCAGCAACATCAGCAGGCTGAAAATACCCGGCAGGTGCCCTTCGACGTACGGCGCCAGGAACAGGCCAGCGAAGAACCCGAGGATCACCGTCGGCATCGCTTCCATCAGCTCGATCACCGGCTTGACCTTGCGGCGCATGCCCGGGGCCATGAAGTAGGCGGTGTAGATCGCGGCGGCAATGGCCAGCGGCGCAGCCAGCAACATCGCGTAGAACGCCGCTTTCAGGGTGCCGAAGGTCAGCGGCGAAAGGCTCATCTTGGGTTCGAAGTCGGTGTTGGCGGCGGTCGATTGCCAGACGTACTTGGGTTCGTCGTAGTTTTCGTACCAGACCTTGCTCCACAACGCGCTCCACGACACTTCCGGGTGCGGATTGTCCAGCGTCAACGGTTGCAGCTTGCCGCCCTGTTCAACGATCAGGCGGTTGGCCCGTGGCGACATGCCGAACAGGCCCTGGCCGTCGACCACCTGGTCCACCAGCAGAGTACGGTGGGCGGTGCTGTGGAACACGCCAAGCTTGCCGGCGGCGTCGAGCGCAACAAAGCCTTTGCGACGTTCTTCGGCGCTGATCTCGACGATGGGCGTGGTGCCCATCTGGAAAGTACGAATCTGTTTGAAGCGCAACTCGCCGTCCGGATCGCGGGCCATGAACCACTGGGCCAGGCCGCCCTTGGAGTCGCCGATGATCAGCGAGATCCCGCCCACCAGCTGGGTGGCGGCGGTGACTTGGGCGTCGGCGTTCTCGAGCAGCTTGTAGCGGCCATTGAGGCTCTTGTCCCGCAGACTGAACACGTCGGCCTGGGCACGTCCGTTGACCACATACAGCCATTGCTGACGCGGGTCGACGAAGATGTTCTTCACCGGCTCGGTCATCTGCGGCAGGTCGATGCGGGTCTGCTCGCTGGTGACCTCACCGGTCATCATGTTTTCTTCGCTGGTGAGCGACAGCACTTGCAGTTGGGCACCGCTGGAACCGGCCAGCAGCAGGGTCGAGTCGGTGGCGTTGAGGCTGACATGTTCCAGGGCCGCGCCCTGTTCGTTCAATGCAATCGGCGTCTCGCCGTAAGGGTATTCGACGGCAGGCGAGATTGTTTTCTTGCCGTCCGGGTAGCTGACCTTATAGGTGTGACGAAATACCAGGGCTTGGCCGTTGGACAGACCGATTGCCACCAGCGGGCTGCCGGGCTGGTCTTCGCCAATGGCGGTCACGCTGGCGCCGGCCGGAATCGGCAGGTCGATGCGGCGCAGTTCGGCGCCACTGCTGATGTCGAAGAACAGCGCCTGGCCCTTGTCGGAAACCCGCATGGCGACTTGGTTCTGTTCTTCGATGGAGATCATCAAGGGTTTGCCGGCGTCTTGCATCCAGGCCGGGGTGATCGTGTCCTTGGCGGTCAGGTCCGCGCCCTGGAACAGGGGCAGCACCACGTAGGCCAGGAAGAAGAAGATCAACGTAATGGCAGCAAGGACAGCGAGGCCACCGACCAGCACGTACCAGCGGGTCAGGCGATCCTTGAGCGCGCGAATACGGCGCTTGCGTTGCAGCTCAGGCGTATTGAAGTCAATGCGCTTGGGAGGGGAAGTCGTAGTCATTGTGGAGTTGGCCAGATCATTCATGCGCACACCCTAGCGATCCTGTATGACAGAAAGATGACAATGCAGTGACGCAACAAATCCGCCGCCGGCAGAAAGCGGCAGCGGACAGGAATTTGGGTTGTGGGAGCAACCTTCACTCCCACGGGAGTCCGGGCGTTGGCCCGGGCTCAGGTATTACTTCTTGGCGACGCTGCCGCCTTCCGACAGACCCAGGTCAGCCAGTGCCTTGGCGGCCACTTTGGCTGGCAACGGGATGTAACCGTCCTTGACCACGACTTCCTGGCCTTGCTTGGACAGGATCAGCTTCACGAACTCGGCTTCCAGCGGGGCCAGAGGCTTGTTCGGTGCCTTGTTGACGTAAACGTAGAGGAAGCGCGACAGCGGGTACTTGCCGTTCAGGGCGTTTTCTTCGGTGTCTTCGATGAACTCGCCGCCTTCTTTCTTGGCCAGGGCAACGGTTTTCACGCTGGCGGTCTTGTAGCCGATACCCGAGTAGCCAACGCCGTTGAGCGAGCTGCTGATCGACTGTACAACCGAGGCCGAGCCAGGCTGTTCATTGACGTTGGACTTGTAGTCACCTTTGCACAGGGCTTCTTCTTTGAAGTAGCCGTAGGTGCCGGATACCGAGTTACGACCGAACAACTGGACTGGCTTGTTGGCCAGGTCACCGGTCACGCCCAGGTCGCCCCAGGTCTTGACGTCGGCCTTGGCGCCGCACAGACGAGTAGAGGAGAAAATCGCATCAACCTGAGCCATGGTCAGGCCTTTGATCGGGTTGTCCTTGTGTACGAATACCGCCAAGGCGTCCACGGCAACCGGGATGGCGGTAGGCTTGTAACCGTATTTGGTTTCGAAAGCCTGCAGCTCGTTGTCCTTCATCTTGCGGCTCATCGGGCCCAGGTTGGAGGTGCCTTCGGTGAGAGCAGGTGGCGCGGTGGAGGAACCGGCGGCCTGAATCTGGATGTTTACGTTCGGGTATTCTTTCTTGTAGTTCTCGGCCCACAAGGTCATCAGGTTGGCCAGGGTATCGGAGCCGACGCTGGACAGGTTGCCCGATACACCAGTGGTCTTGGTGTAGCTCGGGATCGCAGGATCAACAGCGGCAACCGCGTTGGCAGTCGCAACGCCAGCAGCGACAAAAGTCATTGCCGCCATCAAACGCTTCAGTTTCATGCCTTACTCCTAGCAGATAGGGTGTGTTAAGTCGGCCAAGTATCGGTAAGCCGTGTGAACACTCTATGGCTGAAATATGACAATTGGATGAAAGGCCAGTATCGAGTTTTACAAGATGTTGTGGCGAGGGGATTTATCCCCGTTGGGGTGCGAAGCGGCCCTCAAGCCAGCGCCTCGGTGCTTCAGGCTGATTGCATCCAGCCATGGGGGCTGCTACGCAGCCCAACGGGGATAAATCCCCTCGCCACAGAAGCCTGTTCAGAGCCATCTAGCGCCCTTTCTTCCAAAGGTAGCCGCCTACCACGATCCCGATCCCACAGATGGCCGCCACGTAATACGCCGGCCCCATCGGGCTCTCTTTCAACAGCAGGGTCACGACCATCGGGGTCAGGCCGCCGAAGATGGCGTAGGCCAGGTTGTAGGAGAACGACAAGCCGCTGAAACGCACCACGGCCGGGAAAGCATTGACCATGACATAAGGCACCGCGCCGATGGTACCCACCAGCAAGCCACTCAAGGCATACAGCGGGAACAGCCATTCGGGGTGATCGAACAAGCAATGGTAGAAGGTCCAGAATGTGATCAACAGCAAACCGCTACCGAAGACAAACACCCGACCGGCACCAAAACGATCGGCCAGCACACCCGCACCGATGCAACCGAAACTCAGGCACACGATCGCCAGGCTATTGGCCTGCAACGCGGTGGTCGGACTGAAGTGGTAAACCGTCTGCAGCACGGTCGGTGTCATCAGGATCACCACAATGACGCCGGCCGACAACAACCAGGTCAACAGCATGGAAATGGCGATGGCGCCGCGGTGATCACGCAGCACGGCCCGCAGCGGCACTTCCTCGGCCAGAGCCTTGCGCAGTTGCAGCTCGGCGAACACCGGGGTTTCGTGCAACCAGCGACGCAGATACACCGAAAACAGCCCGAATACGCCACCCAGCAAGAACGGGATCCGCCAGGCGTAATCGGCCACTTCCGCCGGTGTATAAAGGCTGTTGATCGCCGTGGCGACCAGCGAACCCAACAAAATCCCCGCCGTCAGGCCGCAGGTCAGCGTGCCGCAGGCATAGCCGATGTGGCGCACCGGAACGTGTTCGGAAACGAAGACCCAGGCGCCTGGCACTTCCCCGCCGATGGCCGCGCCCTGGATCACCCGCATCAGCAACAGCAGGATGGGCGCCCACATGCCGATCTGTGCATAAGTGGGCAGCAGGCCCATGATCAGGGTCGGCACGGCCATCATGAAAATGCTCAGGGTGAACATCTTCTTGCGCCCCAGCAGATCGCCAAAATGGGCCATGACGATCCCGCCTAGCGGCCGGGCCAGGTAACCGGCGGCAAAAATGCCGAACGTCTGCATCAAGCGCAGCCACTCAGGCATTTCGGCAGGGAAGAACAATTTGCCGACCACGGTGGCAAAGAACACGAAAATGATGAAATCGTAGAACTCCAGCGCACCGCCCAAGGCAGAAAGCGACAGGGTCTTGTAATCGTTGCGGGTCAATGGACGCGCGGGTTGTGCGGGCGTCGCCGTGCTCGAAGGCGCAGTGGTCATGGCAAGGGCTTCTCTTATAGTCGATTCTGCAACCCTGGCAATACGGGTTGGGGGGCCTGGGCAGGTCCGGCACGATAGCAAATTGTTCGAAAAAGCACATAGAGGTGCGTATTTGATAGTCAAAATCAGAACCGAGTGGTCGTCTCGACGTCTATCGCCCGATATACTCGCAACCTTGCAGTACTCTGTAAGGGGTTGCTGTGCGAAAACGTCGTTGGTGGCGTAGTACCAGAACCAGCCGGTTTCGCAGAGTTTCCCTTTGGCACGCCTTTACGAAAAACGTGACGAACGCAGTATGTTCGGGCTGAATCGTTTTTTACAAAGACGGCTATTCACCTGAAGTACAAGACAGCGTTACGGGTCAGAGGCACCCCCTGCATGATAGAGCTCGAACAAGAAGATCCAATCCCGCAAGGCGACCTGGCCCTGCAAATCACCGCGCTCCCTCGCGAGACCAACGGCTTCGGCGATATTTTCGGCGGCTGGCTGGTGTCCCAGATGGACCTGGCCGGCACCGCCATGGCCAGCAAGGTAGCCGGCGGACGCGTGGCTACCGTGGCGATCGATCGCATGGCGTTCCTCGTGCCGGTGGCAGTGGGGGCGCAGCTTTCCTTTTATACCCAGGCGCTGGAAATCGGCCGCAGCTCGATCCAGATGATGGTCGAGGTCTGGAGCGACGACCCGTTGTCCAGTGAATGGCGCAAGGTGACCGAGGCGGTGTTTGTCTTCGTCGCCATCGACGGCAGTGGTCGGACCCGTTCGGTTCCGCCGCGCGCCCGTTAAACACGGCGGCCGTTTTGCGGTCCATTGCAGTTCCTGTTCCCCGAGCGAGATTTGCAACATGCCTACGCCCAACGTCGAAGCCGTCAAACTGGATGAACTGAACGCCTGGCGCATCCGCCACGGTCAGGCCGAGTTGCTGGTGGCCCAACAAGGCGCGCATATCCTCAGCTATCAAGTGGACGGCCAGCCGCCGCTGATCTGGCTCAACGACGAGGCCACGTTCAAGGCCGGCAAGAGCATTCGCGCGGGCGTGCCGGTGTGCTGGCCGTGGTTCGGCAACCTGACGCGCAACCCCGACAGCGTACAGGCCATGCGCGTGACCAACGACCCGGCCACGGCCCACGGCCTGGTACGGGCGATGGATTGGGAATTGAAGGGCATCGAAGCCGAAGGCGAAAGCCTCAAGGTGGAATTCGTGCTGCCCTACCCCGAAAACGGCCTTTCGGGCTGGCCTCACCGGGTGGACCTGACGCTGACCATCGTGATGGACGAGCAACTGCACATTCGCCTCACCAGTCATAACCGTGGCAGCGAAACCGTCAGCCTCAGCCAGGCGCTGCACAGCTACTTCGCCGTGAGCGACGTGCGCAACGTGCAGGTCGAAGGGGTCGATGGCCTGAACTACATCGAGACCCTGGACGACTGGAAAATCGTCACCCAGGCCGGCAACCTGCACTTTGCTGGCGAGACCGACCGCATCTATCTCGATACCCCACCAAAGCTGAGCATCATCGACCCGCAGTGGGAACGCCGGATCGAGCTGGCCAGCAGCGGTTCACGCTCGGCGGTGATCTGGAACCCCTGGACCGAACGCGCCAAGGCCTTCAGCGACATGGCCGACGATGGCTGGCAGCACATGCTATGCATCGAGACGGCGAATGTGATGGACGATGTGGTGACGCTGTTGCCCGACGCCAGCCATACCCTTGGCGTGAGCCTCTGCAGCAAGCCGCTCTAACCCACACCACAAAAACCACTGTGGGAGCTTGCTCGCTCCCACATTGGATCTTGGGTCGCGCCAACCAGCCGGTTACAAATCCGCCTCCTGCACCACCCTCACCTTCTCCGCATCCAGCGCATACGCCGCGCTGGCCAGGTCGTTGTCGACCTTTTCGATCTTCAGCGTGCCGGTCACCCACAACGGCGTATAGATGTCATCCAGCTTCAGGCCCTTGGGGTAGCGCACCAGCACCAGTTGATTCGGTGGTGGTGGCGGGACGTGAATGCAGGCGCCGGGGTAAGGCACCAGGAAAAACAGCGTGCTACGGCCCTTGGCGTCGGTTTCCAATGGCACGGGGTAACCGCCGATACGAATGTGCTTGTCGTTCATCGACGCCACGGTCTTGGTCGAATACATCACCGCCGGCAAGCCTTTACTTTGCTTCAGGCCACCTTTTTCGGTGAAGGTGCCGCTGGCTTCGGGGGAGTCGTGGTCGATCTCGGGCATGGCCTCGAGGGCTTTCTGGTCCGACTTGGGCATCAGTTCGAGCCAGTCGGTTTCCGGCAGCTCGGCAGCATGGGCCAGGCCACTGCCCAGCAGAAGAAGGGTCAACACTAGACGGCGCATGAAAGGGCTCGGCAATGAGTGGAAAGTGAAACGCCGAGCATTCTAGCCCCCTCTGCGCGCCAGGCAGAGAGGGCTTTATCGCATTTGAATCAGTTTCTTTTGATCAGGCCGTAGATCACCAGCAGCACCACCGCGCCCACCAGGGCACCGATGAAGCCAGCGCCTTGGCCAGCCTGGTAGATGCCCAAGGCCTGGCCGCCGTAAGTGGCTGCCAACGAACCGCCAATACCGAGCAAGATGGTCATGATCCAGCCCATGCTGTCATCGCCCGGTTTCAGGAACCGCGCCAGCAGGCCAACGATCAAGCCGATAAAGATGGTTCCGATGATTCCCATGGCATTGCCCTCTGATTGGATAGCGATGCCAAAGCCCGATCAGGCTTTGGCACTTAGCCATGAGAGAGGTTAGCCGACGAATGGTTCCACCGATGGCGCGGATTATTGCTCGGCGATCAGCGTCTCGACCTTGATGATCTGCTGGGCCAGCGTCGCTCGGTCCGCGCAGCGCAGGTTGGCGTGACCGACCTTGCGCCCGGCCTTGAATGCCTTGCCATAGTGATGCAAATGGCAGTCAGCGATCGACAGGACTTTCTCGCTGTCCGGCACTTTGCCGATGAAGTTGAGCATCGCGCTCTCACCGACCTTGGCGGTCGACCCCAGTGGCAGCCCGGCCACCGCCCGCAGGTGGTTTTCGAACTGACTGCACTCGGCGCCTTCGGTGGTCCAGTGCCCGGAGTTGTGTACCCGAGGGGCGATTTCGTTGGCCTTGAGGCCGCCGTCCACTTCAAAGAACTCGAATGCCATCACGCCGACATAATCGAGCTGCTTGAGCACCCGACTGGAATAGTCCTCGGCCAGGGCCTGCAACGGATGGTCGGTGCTGGCGACGGACAGCTTGAGGATGCCGTCCTTGTGAGTGTTGTGCACCAGCGGATAGAAACGGATCTCACCGTCACGGGCACGCACGGCGATCAGCGAGACTTCCCCGGTGAACGGCACGAAGCCTTCCAGCAGGCAGGCCACGCTGCCAAGTTCAGCGAACGTACCGACCACGTCTTCAGGCTTGCGCAGGACTTTCTGACCCTTGCCGTCGTAACCCAGGGTACGGGTCTTGAGCACGGCGGGGAGGCCGATGGCAGCGACGGCGGCGTCCAGGTCGGCCTGGGACTGAATGTCGGCAAAAGCCGGCGTGGGGATGCCCAGGTCCTTGAACATGTTCTTTTCGAACCAGCGGTCACGGGCGATCCGCAAGGCCTCGGCGCTCGGGTAGACCGGGACGAACTGGGACAGGAAGGCCACGGTCTCGGCAGGGACGCTTTCGAACTCGAAGGTCACCAGGTCGACTTCATCGGCCAGTTGGCGCAGGTGATCCTGGTCGCCGTAGTCGGCCCGCAGGTGCTCACCCAACGCGCTAGCACAGGCGTCCGGCGCCGGGTCCAGGAAAGCGAAGTTCATTCCCAGCGGCGTACCTGCCAGGGCCAACATGCGACCCAACTGGCCGCCACCGATTACACCGATCTTCATTCGTCAACAACCTCAGGCAATGCGTGGGTCTGGATTGTCCAGGACGCTGTCTGTCTGCTCAGCGCGGAATTTTTTCAGCACGGTATGAAACTGTGGATGCTTGGCGCCCAAAATGCTCGCCGACAGCAGGGCCGCGTTGATCGCACCAGCCTTGCCGATGGCCAGGGTCGCGACCGGGATGCCGGCTGGCATCTGCACGATCGACAGCAACGAATCGACGCCCGAAAGCATCGAAGACTGGACCGGCACGCCCAACACCGGCAGGTGGGTCTTGGCCGCACACATGCCTGGCAAATGGGCGGCGCCACCGGCACCGGCGATGATCACCTCGATGCCACGCGCCTCGGCCTCTTCGGCGTACTGGAACAGCAGGTCCGGGGTACGGTGGGCGGAGACCACTTTCACCTCGTAAGGGATGCCGAGCTTTTCCAGCATATCGGCGGTGTGGCTAAGGGTGGACCAATCGGACTTGGAGCCCATGATCACGCCAACCAGTGCACTCATCGTCGTGCCTCTTCTCTCTGGGCGCCCGCAGGCGCGTCAAAAAACAACAAGCCACGCAGGAAACCGGCGTGGCTTGTTGTACGAATTATGGCCGGGCGAACCGACCGAAGGCCGGGCAGTATACCGAAAATGGTGCGTTAAACGCACTTTCGCCGACCATCTGTCATTTGCGGTGAAGGGGCGGTTTTATTGACTCTCAGGTCAGCAGAGCAACGACACAAATCCCCTGTGGGAGCGAGCAAGCCCACAGTTTGTTTTGGGTGTTCTCAAGATTTGCATACGCCACAGATCCCTTGTGGCGAGGGAGCTTGCTCCCGCTGGCGTGCGAAGCAGGCCCCGGCGGTCCTTCAGGCCGACCGTATCCGCCGGTTCTGCGACTGCTGCGCAGCCGAGCGGGAGCAAGCTCCCTCGCCACAGGGTAGTTGTCTGGCTTGATTGCGCTGTTGGTTACGGTGGCAAGGGTGGGCCCAAGTGCTGTTGAGTTGAGGTAGCCTCAAGCCCGCACCACAGGGGATCCGCGTTGTCTTCAGGATCCGGCCACACTCTGCGCCACACCACCTTCGAGCTTGCGCCACAACAACCGCACATTGGCCTTGCGCACCAGGGCGCAGCGGTACAGGCGGATCTCCAGCGGCACGTGCCATTGTGTCCCACCGCAGATCACCAGTTCGCCCCGGGCCAGTTCGGCGCGTACGCTCAGGTGCGGCACCCAGGCGATGCCCAGGCCTTCCAGGGCCATGCTTTTGAGGCTGTCGGCCATGGCCGTCTCGTAGATGGTGGTGAACCGCAACGCCCGCTGGCGCAACAACTGGTTGACCGAGCGCCCGAGGAAGGCCCCGGCGCTGTAGGCCAGCAGCGGCACGCTGGCCTCGCCTTCAAGGTCGAACAGCGGCTTGCCATCGGCACCGGCGGCGCACACCGGCAGCATCTCGGTCTGGCCCAGGTGCAGCGACGGGAAGATTTCCGGGTCCATTTGCATGGCCGAATCCGGATCGTAGAAGGCCAGCATCAGGTCGCAGCCCCCTTCACGCAAGGCATGGACGGCATCGCCGACGTTGGTCGCCACCAGCCGCGTGGCGATGTTCATCCCTTCATTGCGCAGCTGGGCGATCCAACGCGGGAAGAAGCCCAGCGCCAGGGAGTGGGCGGCGGCCACTTGTATGACTTCGCCCTGCCCGCCCTCCAGGTGATGCAAATGGCGCAACACTTCACCCAGTTGCTCGACCACCGTACGCGCCGTCACCAGGAACAACTGCCCCGCCGCCGTCAGCTCGACGGGCGTGCGCGAACGGTTGACCAGGGTCAGCCCCAGCGCCGCCTCGAGACTGCGGATTCGCCGGCTGAAGGCCGGTTGCGTGACGAAACGCCGCTCGGCCGCCTGGGAGAAACTGCGGGTGGCGGCCAGGGCACTGAAGTCCTCAAGCCATTTGCTTTCAAGATTCATCACGCCTCCCTTAAACGCACCAAAACAGGTCACACGTTCGTCGCACTGCCGACGTCACACCGACATTATGCCGAATATGCATAGGCCAGTGCTTAACAGCATTGGCCCTATTTTTTTCGAGAGCCTAGGATTCGCAGCGTTCCGGCTCAGACCGGGTCCTTATCGAGATGATTTCCATCATGTCCTCCGCTGCATCATTCCGCACAGAAAAAGACCTGCTTGGCGTACTCGAAGTACCAGCGCAAGCGTATTACGGCATCCAGACCCTACGAGCGGTAAACAACTTCCGTCTCTCCGGCGTCCCGATCTCGCATTACCCTAAGCTGGTGGTCGGCCTGGCCATGGTCAAACAGGCCGCCGCTGACGCCAACCGCGAACTGGGCCAGCTCAGCGAAGCCAAGCACGCAGCCATCAGTGAAGCCTGTGCACGATTGATCCGCGGCGATTTCCACGAAGAATTCGTGGTGGACATGATCCAGGGCGGCGCCGGCACGTCGACCAACATGAATGCCAACGAAGTCATCGCCAACATCGCACTGGAGGCCATGGGCCACCAGAAAGGCGAGTACCAGTACCTGCACCCCAACAACGACGTGAACATGGCGCAGTCCACCAACGACGCCTACCCGACCGCGATCCGCCTGGGTCTGCTGCTGGGCCACGACGCGTTGCTGGCCAGCCTCGACAGCCTGATCCAGGCGTTCGCGGCCAAAGGTGAAGAGTTCAGCCACGTCCTGAAAATGGGCCGCACCCAACTGCAAGACGCCGTGCCGATGACCCTCGGCCAGGAATTCCGCGCCTTCGCCACCACCCTGAGCGAAGACCTGGCACGCCTGAAAACCCTGGCGCCTGAACTGCTCACCGAAGTGAACCTGGGCGGCACCGCCATCGGCACCGGCATCAACGCCGACCCGCGCTACCAGGCCCTGGCCGTGCAGCGCCTGGCAACCATCAGCGGCCAGCCGCTGGTTCCGGCTGCCGACCTGATCGAAGCAACTTCCGACATGGGCGCCTTCGTGCTGTTCTCCGGCATGCTCAAGCGCACCGCGGTCAAGCTGTCGAAGATCTGCAACGACCTGCGCCTGCTGTCCAGCGGCCCGCGCACCGGCATCAACGAAATCAACCTGCCGGCCCGCCAGCCAGGCAGCTCGATCATGCCCGGCAAGGTCAACCCGGTGATCCCGGAAGCGGTCAACCAGGTGGCATTCCAGATCATCGGCAACGACCTGGCCCTGACCATCGCGGCCGAAGGCGGCCAACTGCAACTGAACGTGATGGAGCCGCTGATCGCCTTCAAGATCTTCGACTCGATCCGCCTGCTGCAACGGGCCATGGACATGCTGCGCGAGCACTGCATCGTCGGCATCACCGCCAACGAAGCGCGCTGCCGTGAACTGGTCGAGCATTCGATCGGCCTGGTCACCGCCCTGAACCCGTACATCGGCTATGAAAACGCCACCCGCATCGCCCGTGTTGCCCTGGAAAGTGGCCGCGGCGTGCTGGAACTGGTGCGCGAAGAAGGCTTGCTCGACGACGCCATGCTCGACGACATCCTGCGCCCGGAAAACATGATTGCTCCGCGCCTGGTCCCGCTCAAAGCGTGATCGACACGACCACCGCTCACCAGGTCGAGGGACTAGACACCTCTCACCTTTTGAGGGCTTGGGGATCTTCCCCAAGCCCTTTTTTTAATTGATAGCAGCAAAGGATGACTGAACCTGTGGGAAGGAACCTACTCGCGATAAACGACGACGCGCTGCCCGTTGTAAACCGCGTCGCCAGCCAACGCGAGCAGGCTCGTTCCCACAAGAACCTGACCGAAAGGCCAGGTGTTTCAAAGGGTTCGTTTCGTCGGACGCACCACAACTGTGCAGACGGGCACCGCACTGATAGGTATAGTGCCGCCCCTCTTCGCATGAGCGGTCGTCTGCAGCGAGATCCTTAAACATGCGAAAACCGAACTAATAACAAACCCGCGAAAATGGACCGGGACGAAACATCGCCTCACCTGTTGTGCCGCGCGCCGACCGATGTAACGCGATATTTCCAAATGGCCAGCATTTGCTTAAACAAAAAACAGCGAGGAATACTCATGCTTGAAGTCATCAACGACTTCCTCTCAGGGAAAGTGCTGATCGTGCTCATTGTCGGGCTCGGAAGCTACTTCACGATCCGCTCGCGTTTCGTCCAGTTCCGTCATTTCTTTCATATGTTCACGGTGTTCCGTGACAGCCTGAAAAGCAGCACTGACCAGCTCAGTTCCTTCCAGGCCCTGATGCTCAGCCTGGCCGGTCGTGTCGGCGCGGGCAACATCGCCGGTGTCGGTATCGCCGTGACCCTCGGCGGTCCTGGTGCGGTGTTCTGGATGTGGGTGACCGCGCTGGTCGGCATGTCCAGCAGCTTCTTCGAATGCTCCCTCGGCCAGCTCTACAAGCGCTGCGACTCCGAAGGCCAGTTCCGCGGCGGCCCGTCCTATTACATCCAGCACGGCCTGCAGAAGCGCTGGTTGGGCATGATCATGGCGTTCCTGCTGCTGGTTACCTTCGGCTTCGCCTTCAACGGCCTGCAAGCCCATGCCGTCACCCACTCGCTGAACAACGCCTTCGGCTTCGACACCACCTACACCGGCCTGGGCCTGGCGGTGCTGCTGGGCCTGGTGTTCATTGGCGGGATCAAGCGTATCGCCAAGGTCGCCGACCTGCTGGTACCGGTCAAGACCCTGGCGTACATCGCCGTGACCATCTACGTGATCGTGCTGCAATTCGACCACGTACCGGCCATGCTGGCGACTATCGTCAAGAGCGCCTTCGGCCTGGACCAGGCCTTTGGCGGCCTGATCGGCAGTGCCATCGTCATGGGCGTCAAGCGTGGCGTGTTCGCCAACGAAGCCGGCCTGGGCAGTGCGCCTAACGTCGCTGCTGTCGCGTCGGTCGAACACCCGGTTGCCCAGGGTGTGGTACAGGCGTTCAGCGTGTTCCTGGACACCTTCGTGATCTGCACCTGCACCGCGCTGCTGATCCTGCTGTCGGGCTTCTACACCCCAGGTTTCGAAGGCGATGGCATTGCCCTGACCCAGAACTCCCTGGCGGCCGTCGTGGGTGACTGGGGCCGGATGTTCATCTCTGTAGCCTTGGCGCTGTTCGTCTTCACCTCGATCCTCTACAACTACTACCTGGGCGAGAACAACCTGCGCTTCATGCTGGGTGAAAACCGCAAGGCCCTGATCGCCTACCGCGCACTGGTCCTGGTCCTGATTTTCTGGGGCGCCATCGAAAACCTCAGCACCGTGTTCGCCTTCGCCGACATCACCATGACCCTGCTGGCGTTCGTGAACCTGATCGCGCTGTTCCTGCTGTTCAAGGTCGGCATGCGCATCCTGCGTGACTACGATGACCAGCGTTCGGCCGGCATCAAGACTCCTGTGTTCGATTCCAGCAAGTTCCCGGACCTGGATCTGGACCGCAAGGCTTGGCCTGCCAGCCCCTCGGCGCCGGTTGCCAAACCTGACGCCGCTGTTGCTGGCGCGACCGCAGCGCAACGCTGATCGGTAAAAGCTGTTTGTAAAAACCGGACGCATCCCCTGCGTCCGGCGTGACACAGCCTAAGGTCGGCGTCATGCTCGACCTTATGTTGTGGCAGCTAACCCACGCTGCCGTTTTCGTCCTCGGAGAACAACCCCATGAATGGCTCGACCTACCCTGCCGCCCAGCACGTCATGGTGCTCTACACCGGCGGCACCATCGGCATGCAAGCCAGCGCCCACGGCCTGGCCCCGGCATCCGGTTTCGAAGCGCGGATGCGCGATTACCTGCACAGCCAACCTGAACTTGTCGTCCCGCAATGGCGCTTCCGGGAAATGTCGCCGCTGATCGATAGCGCCAACATGACACCGGCCTACTGGCAGCAACTGCGCGAAGCGGTGGTCGATGCCGTGGATGTGCAGGGCTGCGACAGCGTACTGATCCTGCATGGCACCGACACCCTGGCCTACAGCGCCGCGGCGATGAGTTTCCAACTGCTGGGCCTGCACGCGCGGGTCTGCTTCACCGGCTCCATGCTGCCTGCCGGCGTAATCGACAGTGACGCCTGGGAAAACCTCAGCGGTGCGCTGGTCGCTCTCGGCCAAGGCCTGGCGCCGGGTGTGCATCTGTACTTCCATGGTGAACTGCTGGCGCCAACCCGTTGCGCGAAAGTGCGCAGCTTTGGTCGTCACCCGTTCAAGCGCCTCGAACGCCAGGGCGGCGGCCTCAAAGCCTCCTCGCTGCCGGCGCAGTTGAATTACAACCAGCCCAAGCAACTGGCGAACATCGCAGCGCTACCGCTGTTTCCCGGCATCAGCGCCGAGATCCTGGACGGCCTGCTGGGCAGCGGCATCCAGGGTCTGGTGCTGGAATGCTACGGCAGCGGCACCGGGCCGAGCGACAACCCGGCCTTCCTCGCCAGCCTCGAGCGGGCGCGGGACAGCGGTGTGGTCATCGTGGCGGTGACCCAATGCCATGAAGGGGGCGTCGAGCTGGACGTTTACGAGGCTGGCAGTCGCTTGCGTGGCGTTGGCGTACTGTCCGGCGGCGGCATGACCCGTGAAGCCGCGTTCGGCAAGTTGCAGGCATTGATTGGCGCGGGGTTGCCCGTGGAAGAGGTGCGACGGCTGGTTGAGCTGGACCTGTGTGGCGAACTCGCCTGACCCAGGCTCCGCACTAACCTGTGGCGAGGGAGCTTGCTCCCGCTGGAGCGCGAAGCGCTCCCAATGATCAGCGGTCGCTGCGCGCCCGAGCGGGAGCAAGCTCCCTCGCCACAACTGCAGTGTCATAGCACAAAGCGTCCGGCATATAACTTGCTCCGTTTCCAGCTTCCCCAGGCTGGAAACGGACATGCTTCATTCCCACCTCACCACCCTCAACGCCGTCTCACTGGTACTGAGCACCTTTAAAAGCGAAGGCTTGCCCAGTGATGCCTTGTTGGCCGGCAGCGGCATCAGCGCGGCGGACCTGAGCCGGGCCGATACGCGCATCACCACCAACCAGGAGATGCAGGTCTGCGCCAACGCCGTGGCCCTCAAGCGCGACATCGGCCTGGGGCTGGGCCTGCGCATGCACGTTTCGTCGTACGGCATGCTCGGCTATGCGCTGCTGACCAGTGCCACCTTAGGTGACGCCTTGCGCCTGGCGCTGCGCTATCCGGCGCTATTGGGAACACTCTTCGAACTGAACCTGGACGATGACGGCCAGTACGTCTGGTTCAGCGCCAGCGATTATCGGGAGAATCCGGCCCTGGCGGTGTTCAATGCCGAGTTCTGCATGGTTTCGCTGAGGGTCATCTGTAACGACCTTCTTGGTCATGCACTGCCCTTGCGTGCGGCACGCTTCGAACATCCGGCGCCCGATTACCAGGCGCGCTACGCCGCGCTCTTCGATTGCCCGGTGCGCTTTGACAGCGTCGATAACGCGTTCGCCTTCGAGCGTCACTGGCTCGACCAACCCTTGCCCCTGGCCGACCCCGTCACCCATCACGCCATGGCCGAACGTTGCCGCCGGCAGAACACCGAATTCACCGGACGCCAGGCCTGGCTGGGACGGATCCGCCAGTTGCTCGACGCCCAACTGAACGCCGCCCCCGGGCTGGAAGGCCTGGCCGAACAAATGAACTGCTCGGCACGCACCTTGCGACGCCACCTCAAGGACCTGGGCTGCAGCTACCAGGAACTGCTGGACGAACTGCGCTTCGAACGGGCCAAGCAGATGCTCTGCGAGGATCAATTGCCGATCTATCGAATCGCCGAACGACTGGGCTTCAGCGAAACCGCCAGCTTCCGCCACGCCTTCGTGCGCTGGAGCGGCGTGGCGCCCAGCCAGTTCAGGCCTTGAACCGTCGCTTTCCAATGCTTGGGGGAACCGGGATATGGCTAGTACCTGTGGTGTGCACCTTGAGGCCCAGTCAGCCCCGCAAAAACGCCCGGTGCAATTCATCCACCGTCTGGAAATGATAAGCCGGACTCTCTGCACTCAACTCTTCACGGCTGCCAAACCCATACCCCACCGCCGCCGCATCCAGGCCGTTGCTGCGGGCGCCGATCAGGTCGTGTTTGCGGTCGCCGATCATCAGGGTGCTGGCCGGGTCGAGGCCTTCTTCGGCCAGCAGGTGGGCGATCAGCTCGATTTTGTTGGTGCGGGTGCCGTCCAGTTCGCTGCCGTAGATCACCTTGAAGTGCCGGGCGAAGTCGAAGTGGCGGGCGATTTCCCGGGCGAAGACCCAGGGTTTGGAGGTGGCGATGTACAACTGGCGCCCTTGGCCGCCCAGGGTTTCCAGCAGTGGCATCACGCCGTCGAAGACGCGATTTTCGTATAGGCCAGTGACCTTGAAGCGCTCCCGATAGAAATTCACCGCCTCCCAGGCCTTCGCTTCGTCGAAGCCGTAAAACTGCATGAAGGCCTGCAACAGCGGTGGGCCGATGAAATGCTCGAGGCGGCTCAGGTCGGGTTCGTCGATGCCCAGCTTGCTCAAGGCAAACTGGATCGAACGGGTGATGCCCTCGCGGGGGTCGGTGAGGGTGCCGTCAAGGTCGAAGAGTACGGTTTGGTAATGCATGTCAGTTCCAGAGTAATGGACGGGCTCGAATGCTTTTGTGGCGAGGGGATTTATCCCCGCTGGGGTGAGAAGCAGCCCCGATCAGGCTGAAAACTATCCAACCTGACACACCTCAGAGGGCTGCTGCGCAGCCCAGCGGGGATAAATCCCCTCGCCACAGGGTCCCGGGCAGGTCGGTCAGGATTGTGGCTGGTCGTAGCCTTCAGCCAGATGCAGGTCCTTGAGCTTCACGTAGTTCGCCGCACTGTAGGTGAAGAACGCGCGCTCCTTGTCCGTCAGCGGCCTGGCCTGCTTCACCGGGCTGCCCACATACAAAAAGCCGCTTTCCAGACGTTTGCCCGGCGGCACCAGGCTGCCAGCACCGATGATCACATCATCTTCGACCACCGCGCCGTCCATGACGATGCTGCCCATGCCGATCAGGATCCGGCTGCCCACGGAGCAGCCATGGAGCATGACTTTGTGGGCGATGGTCACGTCGTCGCCGATCAGCAATGGGAAGCCCTCGGGATTGAACGGCCCGGCATGGGTGATGTGCAGCACGCAGCCGTCCTGAACACTGGTGCGGGCGCCGATGCGGATGCGGTGCATGTCGCCGCGAATGACCGTCAGCGGCCAGACGGAGCTGTCTTCGCCGATTTCGACGTCGCCGATCACCACCGCGGTGCTGTCGACAAAAGCGCCACGGGCTAACTGCGGGCTGTGATTCTGGTACGTGCGAAGGGTCACGATAGGCTCTCTCTTTGTTACTGATAGGTGCTGCTAGCTGCGGTGAACGTCGATTGTAATTAAGATGGGCCCATGTTTCTTCCAGCCAAGGTGTCAACCGTGAGCGTGAACAACCCTCTTTTGCAATCCTATGACCTGCCGCCATTCTCGGCGATCCGTGCCGAGCACGTGCAACCGGCCATCGAGCAGATCCTGGCTGACAACCGTGCCGCCATCGCTGAAATTCTCAAGACCCAGGGCAGCCAGCCTACCTGGGCCGGCCTGGTATTGGCGATGGACGAACTCAATGATCGCCTGGGCGCCGCCTGGAGCCCGGTGAGCCACCTCAACGCCGTGCGCAACAGCCCGGAACTGCGCGAGGCCTACGAGGCCTGCCTGCCAGCGCTCAGTGCCTACTCCACCGAACTGGGCCAGAACCGCGAGCTGTTCCAGGCCTTCGAAGCCCTGGCGAGCAGCCCTGAAGCCGCCGGTTTCGACGTAGCGCAGAAAACCATCCTGGAACATTCCCTGCGTGACTTCCGCCTGTCGGGTATCGACCTGCCACCGGAGCAGCAGAAGCGTTACGCCGAGGTGCAGAGCAAACTGTCCGAGCTGGGCAGCCGCTTCTCCAATCAACTGCTGGACGCGACCCAGGCCTGGACCAAGCACGTCACTGACGAAGCCGCCCTCGCTGGCCTGACCGATTCGGCCAAGGCGCAAATGGCCGCCGCTGCCCAGGCCAAGGAGCTGGACGGCTGGCTGATCAACCTGGAATTCCCCAGCTACTACGCAGTGATGACCTACGCCGAAGACCGCGCCCTGCGCGAAGAAGTCTACGCCGCCTACTGCACCCGCGCCTCCGACCAGGGCCCGAACGCCGGCCAGAACGACAACGGCCCGGTGATGGAACAGATCCTCGACCTGCGTCAGGAACTGGCCCAATTGCTCGGTTTCGCCAACTTCGCCGAGTTGAGCCTGGCGACCAAGATGGCCGAGTCCAGCGACCAGGTCCTCAGTTTCCTGCGTGACTTGGCCAAGCGCAGCAAGCCGTTCGCGGCCCTGGACCTGGAACAGCTCAAGGCCTTCGCCGCCGAACAGGGCTGCCCCGACCTGCAAAGCTGGGACAGCGGCTTCTACGGTGAAAAACTGCGCCAGCAGCGTTACAGCGTGGCCCAGGAAGCCCTGCGCGCCTACTTCCCGATCGACAAGGTCCTGAGCGGCCTGTTCGCCATCGTCCAGCGTCTGTATGGCATCGAGATCGCCGAACTGAAAGGTTTCGATAGCTGGCACCCGGACGTGCGCCTGTTCGAAATCAAGGAGAACGGCCAGCACGTCGGCCGCTTCTTCTTCGACCTCTACGCCCGCGCCAACAAGCGTGGCGGTGCCTGGATGGATGGCGCCCGCGACCGTCGCCGTACGATCGATGGCGTCCTGCAAAGCCCGGTCGCCAACCTGGTGTGCAACTTCACCCCGGCCGACAGCGGCAAGCCGGCGCTGCTGACCCACGACGAAGTCACCACCCTGTTCCACGAGTTCGGCCATGGCCTGCACCACTTGCTGACCCGCGTCGAACATGCCGGCGTGTCCGGCATCAACGGCGTGGCCTGGGACGCCGTGGAGCTGCCGAGCCAGTTCATGGAAAACTGGTGCTGGGAACCCGAAGGCCTGGCGCTGATTTCCGGCCACTACGAAACCGGCGAACCGTTGCCCCAGGACCTGCTGGAGAAAATGCTCGCGGCGAAAAACTTCCAGTCCGGCCTGATGATGGTCCGTCAGCTGGAGTTCTCGCTGTTCGACTTCGAGCTGCACGCCACTCACGGTGACGGCCGCAGCGTGGCGCAAGTGCTCGAAGGCGTGCGCGACGAGGTGTCGGTCATGCGTCCGCCGGCCTACAACCGTTTCCCTAACAGCTTCGCCCACATCTTCGCTGGCGGTTACGCGGCGGGCTATTACAGCTACAAGTGGGCGGAAGTGCTATCAGCCGATGCATTCTCCAAGTTCGAAGAGGACGGCGTGCTCAACGCCGACACCGGTCGCGCCTTCCGCGAGGCGATCCTGGCCCGTGGCGGTTCCCAGGAGCCGATGGTGCTGTTCGTCGACTTCCGTGGCCGTGAGCCGTCGATTGACGCACTCTTGCGCCACAGCGGCCTGACCGAGGACGCGGCAGCATGAGTGAGGGACCTGTGATTACCAAGCGACGCTTTATCGCCGGGGCGGTCTGCCCGGCCTGCAGCGAGCCGGACAAATTGATGATGTGGAACGAAGACGGCGTACCGCACCGTGAATGTGTGGCCTGCGGTTATTCCGACACACTCAACGAGCAAGGCCTGTCGGTGCCCAAGGAATTGGGCACCCGGGTCAATACCTCGGCGCTCAAGGCGCCGGACGCCAAGGTCCAGGCGGTGCAGTTTTTCCCCAACCCCAAGTTGAAGAAAAAAACCGACTGACATCTGCGGCATCACCTTCCGGGCCGCCCGGCCCGGAAGCGGTACATATATACCGCAGGGCTTACGGCCTTCCTGCCCAGACTTGTTCATCAAGTCCACTGACAGGAAGGCTTCCATGCCCCACGCTGACAACCCGCTGTTGCAGGCCTACGATCTGCCCCCTTTCGACCGAATCAAAGCCAGGCATTTCTCACCGGCCCTTGACCGGATCCTGGCCGAGAGCCGTGCCCAAGTCGCCCATATCATCAAGACCCAGGCAGCGTTTCCCACCTGGGACGACCTGGTGCTGGCCATGGATGAAATCCACACGCGATTGGAAGGTTTCGACGCCCTACTGGACCTTCTGGCCTCGGCCCGAAGCGGGGACGCATGGACGCAGGCTTCATTGGACTGCACGGCGCGGCTGCATGATTTCCAGCGCTGGCTGAGGCAGCATCCGGAACTGTTCCAACTTTATCAGCGCCTGGCAGACAGCCAGATCGCCCAGCATTTCGAACCGGCGCGCACACGCGTCCTGGAAAAAATCCTCCGACAATTTCGCCAGAACGGTCTGGCGCACACGTCGCGGCCCGACCTGGACGCCTTGAAGCGCCGCATCAAAGAGGCTCAACAACAGTTTCTGGAGAACCTGCACAAGGCCAATAACGCCTGGAGCAAAACCTTCGACGATGAAAGCGAGTTGAGCGGCCTGCCGTCGGCTTTCAAGCAGCAGATGGCCCGCCAGGCGCGCGAGGCTGGGCACACCGGATGGCGGCTGGCCCTCAGCGACGAGTCATTTGGCATCGTCACGGGTTACGCCGACAATCGCCTTTTGCGCCAAGCACTGTACGTGGCCTACAGCACCCGCGCATCGGACCAGGGGCCCCACGCCGGCCAGTTCGATAACGGCAAGGTTCTCCAACAATTGCTCGATGATCGACACCAGTACGCGACAGCACTCGGCTACGCGAATTTCGCCCAAATGGCGCTCGAGCCAGAACAAGCCGAATCGGCCGAGCAGGTCACGGCATTCTTGCGCGGGCAACTCGCCCTGCACCAAAGCGCTTTTGCCAAAGACACCGAACAGCTCAAGGCCTTTGCCCGCCTGCATGGTTTCAGCGAGCTGCAACCTTGGGATTATCCGTTCCTGACGGAAAAGCTTCGCCAGCAGGCGGCGGGAACCTCCCGACATGCGCTCAGTGCCTGGTTCCCCTTGGCGTCGACATTTGCACAACTGCTGCTGATCGCAACGGAGCTGTTCGGGGTGGATTTCATCGAGCGTCAGGACGTTGCCACCTGGCATCCGGAGGTGCGGCTTTTCGAAGTTCGTGAATGGGATCAGCTCATCGGCTACCTGTATTTCGATCCGTTCGACGACGCGAACCGCAACGGCTACCCCAATACCACCACCCTGCGAAACCGCTCCATCACCGCCGAAGGCCGGCCTCGGCACCCTATCGCAATCCTGCATGGCTGGCTGCCGCGCGGCTCGGGTGACCAGCCAGCCGTGCTCGACCACCTGCAGTTGCGCATTTTGTTTCATGAGTTCGGCCATTGCCTGCATCATCTGCTGACCCGGGCCGAGTACCGCGAGATTTCGGGCATCACCGATCTATCCCGCGATACGTCCGAGTTTGCCGGCATGCTGTTGGAACAATGGTGTTTCTCCAAGCCATGCCTGGTCCGCGTGTCGAAGCACTACCAAACCGGTGCGGCGATGCCGGAGAAGGTCGCTGATCAACTGCTGACCTTCGCCAATACTCAGGCCAGTTGGGAAACCGCCTTACTGTTGCGCAATGCGTTATTCGATATGGAGCTGCATCGGACCCACGGCGACGGGCGTAGCGTCCAGCAGGTGTTCGACCAGGTCAACGCGCACACGGGGCATTTGCCCTCGTTCGCGAACGAACGCTGGCCCAATGGCCTGGACTATATGGTGACCGGTTATGCGGCGAGGATTTACGCCTATTCCTGGTCGAAGGAATGGGCCCTCAGCGTGTTCGAGCGGTTCAAGCGCGACGGCCTGTTCAACCCGGCGACAGGCCGGGCACTGCGCGAAACCGTGTTTGGTCCGGGCGACTCGCGGCCACTGTCCGAATCCATCGCCGCCTTTATCGGCCCATCGCCGATCAATGCTCCGGCTGCAAAACCTGAGGATCGAGGTGTCGCGCCGTCGTCGTTGAATTGACCCAGCTTTCCAGTGAGCACAGGGCAAACACGCTGGTGCTGCAGTCGCCGTTCGCCAATGCCGTGCGAAGTTTTTCCACATCGGCCTGCATCATGTAGCGAACGCCATCCTTGAAGTGATGGCTGTCACCGAAGCCGCCCTCTGTCATTTCGTTCAGGGCGTCTTCCTTGCTCCAGCCCTGAACGACCACCCGGTACATGGCGGCCACCAGCCCGGTGCGATCCGAGCCGTGCTTGCAGTGCATCAGCACCGGCCCCTTGGCCTCGGCAGCCTGGACGGCGCGCAGGGCCCGGAGAATGTCACTGTCGTCGACATGGTTGGTGCGATAGGGCAACTGCACTTGCTCGATGCCGGGGGTGGACAGCCAGCGCTTATCCGACTCCGGCAGGAAGGTAATGACCGTGCCGATCCTGAGTTTGCTCAGCAGGGGCAAGGCCCCGCCGTCCGGCAAGGAGCTGCGGTAGAGCGTGGGGGACATCTGGTAAAGGTTGTAGTCCTTTTCCACTGGCCGGGCCCATTCAGCAGGCCTCGTCCCGGCGGCATCATCCGCCTGGACCGGGGATTCGGCGAGTCCGACGAGCAAGGCCAGGCAGAGCAGTGAACGGGTACATAACTTGAACATGCAGGAGCGACCAGGAGCGAAAGAGTACGAGACGGCCAGTTTCGGCTCGCTCCGGTTAAAACCCCGTAAGGAGGATGTCAAAGTGTTGTGAATTGCGCACCGGGTGCCCATCGGGCTGCTGAATGGCACTGGCCTAAATGGAAGGCAGCGAATACTGTATGAACATACAGCTATTGGAGTATCGCCATGTCAGCCTCTCTGCCGCCGCGCGGTCGCGGCACCGCTGCCAACCCGCACAATCGCTTTGCCCCGAGCCGCTCGGTGACCGAGGACGACGGCTGGTATCAGGAAGTCCCGCCGACCCAGGGCACCGAAGTGCGCATCGAAATGGCCAAGACCATCATTACCCGCAACACCTCGTCCGATATCCCCTTCGACCGCTCGATCAACCCGTACCGAGGCTGCGAACACGGCTGCATCTACTGCTATGCGCGGCCCAGCCATGCCTATTGGGACATGTCGCCGGGGCTGGATTTCGAAACGAAGCTGATCGCCAAGAGCAATGCCGCCGATGTGCTCGAAGAGCAATTGTCCCGGCGCGGCTATCAATGCGCACCGATCGCGCTGGGGTCCAACACCGATCCCTATCAGCCTATCGAGCGTGAACAACGGATCACCCGCCGGATTCTCGAGGTGCTGCTGCGCTATCGGCATCCGGTGACCATCGTCACCAAGGGTTCGCTGATCCTGCGCGACCTGGACCTGCTGACCGAGCTGGCGCAACAACGCCTGGTGCACGTGATGATCAGCCTCACCACCCTGGACGATGAGCTCAAGCGTATTCTCGAACCCCGCGCGGCAGCGCCCAAGGCGCGGTTGCGTGCGATCAAGGTCATGCGCGAGGCGGGCATTGCCGTGGGGGTGCTGTGTGCACCGATGATCCCGATGATCAATGACAGCGAGATCGAGAGCCTGCTGACCGAAGCCCACGCCGCCGGCGCGCAGAATGCCGCCTACGTCATGCTGCGCCTGCCGCTGGAAGTCGCGCCGCTGTTCGAGGATTGGTTGCAGGCGCACTACCCGCAGCGCGCCGCCCATGTGTTGAGCCTGGTCCGCCAGAGCCGCGGCGGCGAGTTGTATGACAGTCGCTTCGGTGCGCGGATGCGCGGTGAAGGCCCGTTCGCCGACCTGCTGGCCCAGCGTTTCGTCAAGGCACTCAAGCGCTTGGGGCTGGAGCGCCGCGACGGATACAATCTGGATTGCGATGCCTTCTGTCCGCCGGGCCGACAGATGTCTTTGATTTGATTAAAGTTGACCTTGGAACGGCTGCTGGACATGAACTGCGCCAGTGTTTCGCCACCCCTGTAATCGTTGTCCTAGAGCCTTCGATTTCAGTTTGAGTTAAGTTTCGGCCGCTACCTTGTTCTTCGAGTGACTGACGGGTCGAACATGTCGACCTGGATGTTTTAGCCACTGGTTCCGTCAAAGAGGATGAATCATGAGTGACAAGGATAAACAGCCGTTGGCTGCGTCGGCTTCAGCCCAACCCGAGGCGGAAACCGCCGATGCAGCGCTGCAGCATATTGTTGACGGCTTTTTGCATTTCCATCACGAGATCTTTCCGCAACAGGAAGAGCTCTTCAAGAAACTCGCCACCGCCCAGAAACCCCGGGCGATGTTCATCACCTGCGCCGACTCGCGCATCGTGCCCGAGTTGATCACCCATAGCTCACCCGGCGACCTGTTCGTGACCCGTAACGTCGGCAACGTCGTTCCACCTTATGGGCAAATGAACGGCGGCGTCTCCACCGCCATCGAATACGCCGTACTGGCCCTCGGCGTGCAGCACATCATTGTCTGCGGCCATTCCGATTGCGGCGCCATGCGTGCCGTGCTCAACCCGGACACCCTGGAAAAAATGCCCACGGTCAAGGCCTGGCTGCGCCACGCCGAAGTGGCCAAGACCATGGTCCACGACAACTGTCCGTGTGGCGACGAAAAACAGACCATGCCGATCCTCACCGAAGAGAACGTGATCGCACAGCTGCAGCATTTGCGAACGCATCCCTCGGTCGCATCGCGCATGGCCAATGGTCAGCTGTTCATCCATGGCTGGGTGTACAACATCGAGACCAGCGAGATCAAAGCCTATGACGCGGACCAGGGACGTTTCCTGCCGCTCGATGGCAGCCATCCGATACCGGTGGCGACGCCCAAAGCGCGCTTCTAACCACTCCTAAACTTGTGTGGTTCAAGCCTTGCCGCCATTTGCGCGGTAGGGCCTCGCCATGCCTGAAGAAAACTTCGGGAGAGTCGCCATGCGTGCTCAATTAAAAGCTGTTCTGCCACGGGAGCTATTGGCTTCGGTGGTGGTGTTTCTGGTGGCGCTGCCCTTGTGCATGGGCATTGCCATCGCGTCCGGCCTGCCACCGGCCAAAGGCCTGATCACCGGCATCATCGGTGGCCTGGTGGTGGGTTTCCTGGCAGGTTCCAAGCTGCAAGTCAGTGGCCCGGCCGCCGGGTTGGCGGTGTTGGTCTTCGAATTGGTGCGCCAGCATGGCGTGGCAATGCTCGGGCCGATCCTGTTGCTGGCCGGTCTGTTGCAATTGTTGGCCGGGCGCTTTCGCCTCGGCTGCTGGTTCCGGGTCACCGCGCCTGCGGTGGTGTACGGGATGCTGGCGGGTATCGGCGTGCTGATCGTATTGTCCCAGGTCCATGTGATGCTCGACGCCGCGCCCAAGCCGTCAGGGCTGGATAACCTCGCGGCGTTCCCGGCGGCGGTGGCCCAGGCCTTGCCGTCCTTCGGCTGGCAGGCCGGCTTGCTTGGTTTGTCGACGATTGCGGTGATGTGGTTGTGGGAGAAGTTTCGCCCTCACAGCCTGCGCTTCATTCCCGGCGCCTTGCTTGGGGTGGGCCTGGCGACCATCGCCAGCCTGCTGCTAGCCTTGCAGGTCAAACGGGTGGAAGTCCCGGAGAACCTCGCCGAAGCCATTGATTGGTTGCGCCCGGCGGACCTGTTGAACCTGGCCGACCCGACGCTGCTGATCGCCGCCTTCGCTGTCGCCTTCATTGCCAGCGCCGAAACCCTGCTGTCGGCAGCCGCCGTGGACCGTATGCACAGCGGTGATCGTGCGGACTTCGACCGCGAACTGTCGGCCCAAGGTATCGGCAACATGCTCTGCGGCCTGCTCGGCGCCCTGCCGATGACTGGGGTGATCGTGCGCAGCTCGGCCAACGTCCAAGCTGGGGCTACCACGAGGATGTCGACGATTTTCCACGGCCTGTGGTTGCTGCTGTTCGTGTTGTTGCTATCCAGCGTGCTGCAAAGCATTCCGGTGGCGAGCCTGGCGGGCGTGCTGGTGTACACCGGTTTCAAACTGGTGGACCTCAAGGCGTTTCGCGGCCTGGGCCGTTATGGCCGGATGCCGATGTTCGTTTACGCCGCGACGGCGTTGGCGATCATCTTCACCGACCTGCTGACCGGTGTGCTGATCGGCTTCGGCCTGACCCTGGCGAAACTGGCCTGGAAAGCCTCACGGCTGAAAATCAGCCTGATCGACCTGCCCCAGGAAGGCGAAATGGAACTGCGACTGGTCGGAGCGGCGACCTTCCTCAAGGTGCCGGCGCTGACCCAAGTGCTGGGCAGCATACCGACAGGCGCGACCGTGCATGTGCCGCTCAATAACCTGAGCTACATCGATCACTCGTGCCTGGAGCTACTGGAAGAATGGGGCCGGGCGAATGCCAGCAAGGGTTCGAAGCTGCTGATCGAATCCCGCGGGCTCAAGCGCAGGTTGGAGGGGCGGTTGCGCACGACCGTGGGGGTTGGCGCGGCTTCTGCCTGACGCTCCCACAGGCAACCGCTCACTCAAGGTTTGCTTGATTCATTGTGGCGAGGGAGCTTGCTCCCGCTGGACTGCGCAGCAGGCCCATTTTTGTGAGTGCTTCGCACTCGAGCGGGAGCAAGCTCCCTCGCCACGGGGGCCGCTATTTTCTTGAGTGGCCCATCAAGCCGCCGGCTGATCCAGCTCCAGCCCAACGCCCAGACGACGGGACATGCACGGCCAGCGCTTCCAGGCCGCGCCGGTTTGCGGGCTACTGAGCTTCTCGCGGTAGGTTTCTACCGACTCCAATGCAAACGTCTCGTCGTTGAGCATCTCATCGAACGTGTGATGGACCACTTCATCGAGTTGGTTGGCAAATGCCTCACCGATCAACTGGTGAGCGATCAGATTGGCGACCGTCATGTCCAAGGGGATCAATGGCTGGCCGAAATGCTTGATATACAGGTCGTTGACCTCTTCGACGAACCGATGTGCCAGGTAGGCTTCGTCCAGAAGGCTGTCGAGCCCGACATGCCCGGCCATGATGGTCGGCGGCTGGAGGAAGTACTGTTCGGCAATCTTCAATACCGGTTTGATCTGCGACTCGATACCCGCCTCCCTGGCGACGTCATTGGCTGCATCCAGCAGGTCGGGTACTTCCTCAATGTAAGCGGCGACAAAACGCGCCAGGACGTCGTTGGCGTCCGCGTCCGGCAATTGAATGGCTCGGTGCAGGTTCGGCAGTTGGGCCGTCAACTGACGAGTCAACTGGCCGGTTTCGGCCTCGTGTTGTTGGGCTTTTTGGATCTGCTCGCGCAATGCGGCGGTGTTCATGACAACTCCAGGAAACAAAGGCAATGAAATAGGGAAGACATAACTTAGCTGGCGCAAAAACACTCCTAAGACCTATTTTTCATAACTGTCGCTTCCTTGCTACGCCGCAGTTATATCGATTTGCCATCACTCAGGTCGCATCCTTCTCCATTCGTGGGCTCTAGCGCAAGCCCCGGCTGTTTCAAACGATTTACGCCATCGCGTTGCGAGGTTGCAGGTGCTGTCTATACTCGGTTTGGAATGGAGTTAGCTGATGACACCCGATTGCATGTGCAGCAAGGCGCGGCGAGTCAATTAAGCAGTCTGAATAGCCGATCCCTTGCCGCAGGCTTTACGCCTACGGGATAACAAGAACGATAAGGGGAACCCGCAATGACGCGACATCCACACGTATGGATGGGCCTCCTGTTGTGGTCGATTTTCAGCCAGGCGCAAGCGGCCTGGACTGTGAATATGGCGCCTGGAGCGACACAGATCAGCAACGCAGTGTTCGACCTGCACATGACCATTTTCTGGATCTGTGTGGTCATCGGCATCATCGTCTTCGGCGCCATGTTCTGGTCGATGATGATGCACCGCCGCTCAACCGGCCAAAATGCCGCGCATTTCCACGAAAACACCCGCGTCGAAATCCTCTGGACCATCGTACCCTTCGTGATCCTGGTGCTGATGGCGATTCCGGCCACCGCCACCCTGATCAAGATGTACGACTCCAGTGAATCGGACATCGATATCCAGGTCACCGGCTATCAATGGAAGTGGCACTACAAGTACCTGGGCCAGGACGTCGAGTTCTTCAGCAACCTGGCCACCCCCGCCGAACAGATCCATAACCAGAGCGCCAAGGGCGAGCACTACCTGTTGGAGGTCGACAAGCCGCTGGTGCTTCCGGTCGATGCCAAGGTGCGCTTTTTGGTGACCTCCGCCGACGTGATCCACTCCTGGTGGGTGCCGGCCTTCGCGGTCAAGCGCGATGCGATCCCCGGGTTCGTCAACGAAGCCTGGACCCGCGTCGACAAGCCCGGCCTGTACCGTGGCCAATGCGCCGAGCTGTGCGGCAAGGACCACGGCTTCATGCCGATCGTGGTGGAGGTCAAGAGCAAGCCCGACTATGAGAAATGGCTGGGTGAGCGCAAGGCCGAAGCCGCGCAGCTTAAAGAATTGACCAGTAAGGAATGGACGCGCGAAGAACTCGTTGAGCGCGGCGACAAGGTCTACCACACCACCTGCGTGGCTTGTCACCAGGCCGAAGGCCAGGGCCTGCCGCCAATGTTCCCAGCACTCAAGGGCTCGAAAATCGCCACCGGGCCGATCAAGGATCACCTGAACATTGTCTTCCACGGCAAACCCGGCACCTCCATGGCCGCGTTCGGCAAACAGTTGTCGGAAGTCGATATCGCCGCGGTCGTGACCTATGAACGCAACGCCTGGGGCAACAACAAGGGCGACATGGTGACGCCCAAAGAAGTGCTGGAACTCAAACAGGCAGAAAGCCAATGAGCCGTCCTGACGTGTGTTCCCGCAACCGGTCGGGGCTCATTGCCCCGCGCCGTCCAGCCCACTCGTTCGAAGGAGACAGGACATGAGTGCTGTGATCGATGACCACGGTCATGCCGGCGCCGACCACGCCCACGGCCCCGCCAAGGGCCTGATGCGCTGGGTGCTGACCACCAACCACAAGGATATCGGCACGCTGTACCTGTGGTTCGCCTTCTCGATGTTCCTGCTGGGCGGCTCGTTCGCCATGGTGATCCGCGCCGAGTTGTTCCAGCCCGGCCTGCAGATCGTGCAGCCGGAATTCTTCAACCAGATGACCACCATGCACGGCCTGGTGATGGTCTTCGGTGCGGTGATGCCGGCGTTCGTCGGCCTTGCCAACTGGATGATCCCGCTGATGATCGGCGCGCCGGACATGGCCCTGCCACGGATGAACAACTTCAGCTTCTGGCTGTTGCCGGCGGCGTTCCTGATGCTGGTGTCGACGCTGTTCACCCCGGGGGGCGGGCCGAACTTCGGCTGGACCTTCTATGCGCCGCTGTCCACTACCTATGCGCCGGAAAGCGTAACGTTCTTCATCTTTGCCATCCACCTGATGGGCATCAGCTCGATCATGGGCGCGATCAACGTGATCGCCACCATCCTCAACCTACGTGCCCCCGGCATGACCCTGATGAAGATGCCGCTGTTCGTCTGGACCTGGCTGATCACCGCGTTCCTGCTGATCGCGGTGATGCCGGTGCTGGCCGGCTGCGTGACGATGATGCTGATGGACATCCACTTCGGCACCAGCTTCTTCAGTGCCGCCGGTGGCGGTGACCCGGTGCTGTTCCAGCATGTGTTCTGGTTCTTCGGCCACCCCGAGGTATACATCATGATCCTGCCGGCCTTCGGCGCCGTCAGCTCGATCATTCCGGCCTTCTCGCGCAAACCGTTGTTCGGCTACACCTCGATGGTCTATGCCACGGCCGCCATCGCGTTCCTGTCGTTCATCGTCTGGGCGCACCACATGTTCGTGGTCGGCATTCCGCTGGTAGGCGAGCTGTTCTTCATGTACGCGACCCTGCTGATCGCCGTGCCCACCGGGGTGAAGGTGTTCAATTGGGCCAGCACCATGTGGCAAGGCTCTCTGACCTTCGAGACGCCGATGCTGTTTGCCGTCGCGTTCGTGATCCTGTTCTCCATCGGTGGTTTCTCCGGGCTAATGCTGGCCATCGCCCCGGCGGACTTCCAGTACCAGGACACCTACTTCGTGGTCGCGCACTTCCACTACGTGCTGGTGCCCGGCGCCATCTTCGGGATTTTCGCCTCGGCCTACTATTGGCTACCGAAATGGACCGGCCATATGTACGACGAAACCCTCGGCAAGCTGCACTTCTGGCTGTCGTTCATCGGCATGAACCTGGCGTTCTTCCCGATGCACTTTGTCGGCCTGGCGGGCATGCCCCGGCGGATTCCTGACTACAACCTGCAGTTCGCCGACTTCAACATGGTCTCGTCCATCGGCGCCTTCATGTTCGGCACCACGCAGATCTTCTTCCTGTTCATTGTGATCAAGACCATCCGTGGCGGCGAGCCGGCACCGGCCAAGCCTTGGGATGGTGCTGAAGGCTTGGAGTGGAGCGTGCCGTCGCCAGCGCCGTATCACACCTTTACCACGCCGCCGGAAGTGAAATGAGATGACTCATGGAACCCCTGTGGGAGCGAGCTTGCTCGCGATGGCGGTCTGCCTGGCACACCGCGTCGCCTGCATCGCGAGCAAGCTCGCTCCCACAGGAATACGGGTGAGGGTTGAGGATCATGGCTGATTCGATTTCGATGAAGAAACTGGTCACCCGTCTGTTGCTGGTGGTGGTGGCCATGTTCGTCTTCGGGTTTGCCCTGGTGCCGATCTACGACGTGATGTGCAAGGCGTTCGGCATCAACGGCAAGACCGCCGGGCAATACGAAGGCGAGCAGACCGTCGATGAATCACGCCAGGTTCGCGTGCAGTTCCTGTCGACCAATTCGGTGGACATGCCCTGGGACTTCTACCCCAAGGGCGATCAGTTGGTGGTCCAGCCGGGGGCGGTGAACGAAATGGTCTTTGTCGCCCACAACCCCACCGACCGGCCAATGAGTGCCCAGGCGGTGCCGAGCATCGCGCCGAGCAACGCAGCGGCGTATTTCCACAAGACCGAGTGTTTTTGTTTTACCCAGCAAGTGCTGCAACCCGGCGAACGCATCGAAATGCCCATGCGCTTCATCGTTGACCGGGACATGCCCAAGGAAGTGAAGCACCTGACGCTGTCCTACACGCTGTTCGATATCACCGCTCGTCATCCACCGGTGGCTCTAAACACTGACCGATAGCGTGCCCGATAAGGAGAACAATAAATGGCAACTCACGAACACTATTACGTTCCGGCCCAGAGCAAATGGCCGATCATCGCCACGGTCGGGATGTTCGTCACGGTGTATGGCCTGGCCACCTGGTTCAACGACCTGAAGGCCGCCCGGCCGGATTCCCACGGGCCGCTGATCTTTTTCGTCGGCGGCCTGCTGCTGGCCTACATGCTGTTCGGCTGGTTCGGCGCGGTGATCAAGGAAAGCCGCGCCGGGCTCTACAGCGCGCAGCTCGACCGCTCGTTCCGCTGGGGCATGAGCTGGTTCATCTTTTCCGAAGTGATGTTCTTCATCGCGTTCTTCGGCGCCCTGTTCTATGTGCGCATGATCTCCGCGCCCGGCCTGGCGGGTGAAGGCACCAAGGGCCTGTCACACATGCTCTGGCCGAGCTTCGAGTTCGCCTGGCCGCTGCTGAACAACCCCGATCCGAAACTCTTCCCGGCGCCCAAGGACGTCATCAGCCCCTGGGGCTTGCCGCTGCTCAACACGGTGCTGCTGGTCAGCTCCAGCGTCACCGTCACCATCGCCCACCATGCCTTGAAAAAAGGCCATCGTGGCGCGCTGAAACTCTGGCTGGCGATCACCGTGCTGCTGGGTTGCGCCTTCCTGGGCTTCCAGGCCGAGGAATACATCCACGCTTATAAAGAGCTGGGCCTGACCCTGGGTTCCGGCGTCTACGGCGCGACCTTCTTCATGCTCACCGGTTTCCACGGCGCCCACGTCACCATCGGCACGATCATCCTGTTCGTCATGCTGATGCGCATCATGCGCGGGCACTTCGACAACGAGCACCAGTTCGGCTTCGAGGCGGCGAGCTGGTATTGGCACTTCGTCGACGTGGTGTGGATCGGCTTGTTCGTCTTCGTCTACGTGCTCTGAAACCAACGTTACCAGGGTGCGTGGGAGACCAACTGGCCGCTGAAAAAGCCCCAGGCGATCAAGCCGACGGTGGCGGCGGCCAGGCTGACCCGAATCGCCAGGGCGATGACCAGGCGATTGGAACTGCTGTCGTCCTTGACCAGAAAAAACAGACCACTGAACAGGCTGGCAATCGTGGCAATCAGCATCAGGACGATGGCTGCTTTTAGCATTAGGGACACTCCGGGGGGACGCGATGCACGTGAGTATAGCTATCCCGTTCGACGGCTTTCGGACGGCACCATGAAAGGCTTCCGGCCGGGCATCGTGCCGTCTTTGGTGGTGGCCGTGTTGGTGCCGGTGATGGTGTGCCTGGGGTTCTGGCAATTGAGCCGGGGCGAACAGAAGCGTGTGCTCATGGACACTTACGCCGAGCGCCGCGTGGCGCCGCCGATGGACAGCACCGAGCTGGCACACACCAGCGATCCAGCCTTTCGAGCGGTCATACTGCAGGGCCAGTTCGACGCCGAGCACAGCATCCTGCTGGATAACCGCCAACACGACGGCAAGGTCGGCGTGGAGTTGCTGCAACCGTTCCTCGACCACCGGACCGGGCTCTGGCTGCTGGTCAATCGCGGCTGGCTGCCCTGGCCGGACCGGCGTACCCCGCCGGTCTTTGACACGCCAGAACAATCCGTCAGCCTCCAGGCCTGGGTCTATGTCGCACCGGGCGCGACGTTCCAGCTTCACCCCGACCCGACGGGCGCCCCCTGGCCGCGCCTGGTCACCGCCATCGAGCCGGACAAGCTCTGGGCCGACCTGGGCCGCAACGGCTTCGCCTATGAAATGCGCCAACAAAACGGCCCCGGCGCCTACCGGACCGATTGGCCGGTGGTGGCCATGGGGCCGGAAAAACACCTCGGTTATGCCGTGCAGTGGTTCGCCATGGCGGCGGCGCTGTTCGGCCTTTTTCTTTATCTCGGATGGCACAACGCAGGGAGACACCATGGGAAGCACCATGAATCCAACCAACACGTCTGAGGCGCCCGCGGCACACAACCGTCGCAAGGGCCGCGTGCAATTGCTGCTGATCGTGCTCGGGGTGATCGGCCCGATGATCCTGGCCACCGGCATGTACAAGTTCCAGTTCTGGGTGCCCGACAGCCGCAGCTACCACGGCGAACTGATCGGCACCGGCCAGACCCGCGCCGAGATCGGGGTACAGGCCGATGAGCAACGCTGGCAGATTTTGGTCACGGCGCCACAGGAATGCTCGGTGGATTGCCGGCAACTGGTGTACCTGGCCCGACAAGTCCAGATCGGCCTGGGCCGCGAAGCCTCTCGCGCCAGCCATGCCCTGGCGGTGGCGCAACCGTTGGACGCCGAGTACGACGCCCAACTGCAGCGCGAATACCCGCAATTGCAACGCTACCCACTGGACCTGCCGGCCTATCAGAAAGGCGCCCAGGGCTCCGGTGGCGCCCAACTATGGATCATCGACCCCCACAGCAACCTGGTGCTGCGCTACGACGCTCGGGTCAAGGGCAAGGACCTGCTCAACGACCTGCGCCATTTGCTGAAACTGTCGAACATCGGATGAGGGCATCGACATGGCCAAACCAGGATTTCGCCTCGCGCTGTTTGCCACGCTGCTGGCATTGATCGTCGTCCTGCTGGGCGCCTACACCCGGCTGACCCACGCCGGCCTCGGCTGCCCCGACTGGCCCGGTTGCTACGGGTTCATCAGCGTGCCCAAGAGCGAAGCCCAACTGGCCCACGCCGAGTTGCACTTTCCCGACACCCCGGTGGAAGCCCACAAGGGTTGGAACGAGATGGTCCATCGCTACTTCGCCGGGGGCCTGGGCTTGATGATCGTAGCGTTGGCGGCACGGTCCTGGATGAACCGCCACCGTCCGGGCCAGCCATTGAAGTTGCCACTGTTCCTGCTGGCCGTGGTCTTTGCGCAAGCGGCGTTCGGCATGTGGACCGTGACCCTGAAACTCTGGCCACAAGTGGTCACCGGGCATTTGCTGGGCGGCTTCGCGACGTTGAGCCTGCTGTTTCTGCTGACCTTGAGATTGTCCGGCGTGCTGCCGGCGCTGACCGTGCCCAAACGCCTGCAACACTGGGCCACCGCCGGGCTGCTGCTGGTGATCGGCCAGATCGCCCTCGGCGGCTGGGTCAGCTCCAATTACGCCGCCGTGGCCTGCATCGATTTCCCCACCTGCCACGGCCAATGGCTGCCACCGGCCGATTTTGCCAACGGCTTTCACCTGACCCAGCACATCGGCCCGAACTACCTGGGCGGGCAACTGGACAGCGACGCCCGTACCGCCATCCACCTGACCCACCGCATCGGCGCGTTGCTGGTGACCGTGGTACTGCTGGGGCTGGCCTGGCAATTGAAAACCGTCGGCATGACCCGCCTGGCCGGCCTGGTGCTGATCGCACTAGGGGCCCAGATCACCCTGGGCATCAGCAACGTGCTGTTTCATCTGCCGCTGCCGGTGGCCGTCGCCCACAACGCCGGGGGCGCCGCACTGCTGCTGACCCTGGTGCTGGTCAATTATCATGCCCGCACCAGCCTGGTCCGGGTCAAGCATCAAGTCCCGCTGCGCTGGCGGTTCAACCCGCATAAACACAGCGCCAGCCCCATAACTATAAAAGGAGAGATGCCATGGCAACCTTGACCGGTGAACGCCACAGCCAAGCGATCTGGCGCGATTACCTGGAGCTGACCAAGCCCAAAGTGGTGGTGCTGATGCTGATCACCTCACTGGTGGGCATGTTCCTCGCCACCCGCGCCGGCGTACCGTGGACGGTGCTGGTATTCGGCAACCTGGGCATCGCCCTGTGTGCCGGCGGCGCGGCGGCGGTCAACCATGTAGTGGACCGGCGCATCGACGCGGTGATGGCCCGCACCCATAAACGCCCCTTGGCCGAAGGGCGGATTTCCCCAGCCGCCGCCCTGACCTTCGCCCTGGCCCTGGCCGTGATCGGCCAGGCCTTGCTGCTGGCCTTCACCAACCCGCTGACCGCCTGGCTGACCCTCGCCTCACTGCTCGGTTATGCGGTGGTCTACACCGGCTTCCTCAAGCGCGCAACGCCGCAGAACATCGTCATCGGCGGCTTGGCCGGCGCGGCGCCACCGCTGCTGGGCTGGGTCGCGGCCACCGGGCATGTCAGCGCCGAACCACTGCTGCTGGTGCTGATCATCTTCGCCTGGACCCCACCGCACTTCTGGGCCCTGGCGATCCACCGCAAAGAAGAATACGCCAAGGCCGACATCCCGATGCTGCCGGTGACCCACGGCGAGCACTACACCAAGGTGCATATCCTGCTGTACACCCTGGTGCTGCTGGCGGTGAGCCTGATGCCGTTCGTGATCCAGATGAGCGGCATGCTCTACCTGATTTGCGCGCTGGTGCTCGGCGCCCGGTTCCTGCAATGGGCCGTGGTGTTGTACCGTGGCAGTCGGCCGCACGCGGCGATCAATACGTTCAAGTACTCTATTTATTACTTGTTCCTGCTGTTCATCGCCCTGCTTGTAGATCATTACTTACTGTTGAGCCTATGACTCGAACCCAGAAAACCGTCTTCATCCTCGTGGCCGTGATCGCACTGATCCTCGGCCTGACCATCAACAAGGTGCTGTCGGGCAAAGGCCAGGGCGACCCGACCGCGCTGATCGACGCCGGCATCATCCTGCTGCCCCAGAGCCGCAACCTGCCGGACGTGAAAATGACCGACCAGGACGGCCAGCCCGTGGCGATGGACGGGTTGAAAGACAAATGGAGCCTGCTGTTCTTCGGCTACACCTTCTGCCCGGACATCTGCCCGACCACCCTCGCCCAACTGCGCCAGATCAAAAGCGAGTTGCCGAAAGAGGCTGTGGATAAGTTGCAGATCGTACTGGTCAGCGTCGACCCGAACCGCGACACGCCCAAGCAGCTGAAGCAGTATCTGGGGTACTTTGATCCGCAGTTCATTGGGCTGACGGCTTCGTCGGTTGAAGACCTGCAAAAACTGGCGAATGCGGTGAGCATTCCGTTTATTCCGGCGGATACCAGTAAACCTAACTACACGGTTGATCACAGCGGCAACCTGGCGGTGATTGGGCCGGACGGTACTCAGCGTGGGTTTATTCGTGCGCCGTTGAATAATCAGAAGCTGGTGGCGCAGTTGCCGGAAATGCTGAAGCGCAAATAACCTCCGAGGGGCACACCGCTCAGCTAAGCCATCCCGATTCCTTGTGGTGAGGAAGTCCCTTGTGGCAATGAAATCCATTGTGGCGAGGGAGCTTGCTCCCGCTGGGCTGCGCAGCAGCCCCCGAAAAGCTGAACACGATCAACATGGCACAACGCGATGACTGGCCTCCAGCCCCCAATCTCTCTGTGGGAGCTGGTGAACACAGTATCTGCAACAGCCCCCAATCCCTGTGGGAGCGAGCTTGCTCGCGATGAAATCGACACGGTTCCAGACCAAAACAAGTCACCCGCATCGTCGACAAACCCTGCTCCTACAGACCCCACCTACACCCCACCACCAACCCACGCATCCTTGCGCCTTTGCCTACAACTACGCCAGAATCCGCCCGCTTGTGCGCCTTGTCCCGGGGTTCTATTGTTTTCCTGCCACTGCCCATCAGTGGTCGGGTTTAGTAGCCCGGTTAAGGATACGGTCGCATGAGTCTCATCAGTCGGGCATTGCCCGCACTCGATGGTGGCTGTGCGCATGGCGCCTTCGGGCGCGCCGGGTTTTCCGTTGTCCTACCGGTCTACTAACTTGCGCACAGCTGCCTCCCTTTCGTTTAGTAGCGAGACGGTAGCGGCCTACTAACAAAGGAAACGTGAAAATGTTCAAAGCAACTCCAAATCCCCCAGATGCAGACCCCACCCCGCAATCCGCAAAATCCAAAGCCAAGCAGCAAGACGAAACCACCAAACGCGTGCTCGATCACTACCTGCTGCCGAAATCTGAAAAATCTAAAGATGAACCAAAACCGGGCCAGCTATTCACCGTCGTGAAAGGCCTCGATAACGAATGCTTGCTCGCCAACCTCAGTGAGACGCTGGCTTCGGCTGATGCGATGGTGAGTGATCTGGCGTTCGACCTGAAAGGCTCGCGGCGTCATTTGGCGCTGGGGATTCAGCAGTTGATTGAGCTGAGCTCGTTGTTGGCGAATCAGGTATTGGATAATGTGGAGCCGGGGCGGTAGGTAGGCTGTTCCCAACGGAAAAACCCGGCGTTCTGCGTCGGGTTTTAGTGCGTTCATCCATAGACGTGAACGAGTTCTCTCTAAACAAGAACTCTTCCAACAACAATCGCTCCTCACCTTCCACACAGCCCTTTTAGCGAAAGGCTGAAAACGGCCAGAAGACCTATGGAACTTGGGGCAGTTTATTTCTGATTTTGCAGCGGGTATGACAGACACCGATTTTTTTGGACACCTTTCGAGAAACAATGTGGCGATTCGACGGTTCAGAATCGGAGATGAGATTGCGTTGTTCCACGTCTTTTACTCTGCCATTCACGATATTGCGTCAAGAGATTACACCCACGATCAAATCGAAGCCTGGGCTCCTGCTGATCTTGATCCAGAGCTCTGGGCGAATCATCTTCGAGATCTCCGTCCGTTCGTGGCTGAGATCGACGGCGAAATAGTAGGCTACGCCGACATTCAACCGAACGGTTACATCGACCATTTTTTTGTGTCGGGTAATCATCCCCGGCGGGGAATAGGTTCTTTATTAATGAATCGCATTCATGAAGAAGCCAAGTTGCTTGGAATCAGCGAGCTTACTTCTCATGTCAGCAAAACGGCTGAACCATTCTTTGTATTGCACGGTTTTTATGTCGTAGAGCGAGGATTTCCGATCCGTCGGGGTGTAACGCTTCAGAATGCGTTGATGCAGAAAAGCCTGAAATGCGGCATATGAATATTCGGTAGAGGGGCAAGTGGCCGCTTTATTTCTGATACACGTGGGATGCAATTTCGCAAACAGCACTTTGGGTGAGTCACATTCACTGGAAACTGGATGTCAGCATCACTGGAATACACACCCGCCGTCAGGCAAAGGTTAGCGGATAGCCAGGCAGGATGCACCGACCACTGTCGCTCGGCGTAACTGCGACATGACGTTCCCCGCCGTAATCACCGCCGTAGGCAACATTGGGCAACTGCTCGCGGCCAGCGCCTCTGCGACCCAGGTATTGCAGGTATAAAACAGCGAATAGCTACCCTCGGCCTGATAGAACCGGCTCTCTCCATACAGCCCAGGCCCGAGCACCACCAAGGTGCCCGTCGCTGAGTGGGTGAAGGTCCCGGCCACGAACGCGAGCAGTCGTTGGTAGCCGTCCTCCGTCACCCGCACTTCGATGACCTCGCTTGCGGCGAAACGCCGCCTGGGGTCCCCGTCAATCTTGACCGCATGCAGCACGGTTGCCGTCGACCCGAACAAGGCTCGCAGGGCGAGGCTCGAGGTGGCCTGTGGGGCTCGGTAAAAATCCTCGTCCCCCCAACCGAACTCAACGAAGTCGCCGTCGCTGAACGCTTCGGCCAGTGCGGGAAGCACCTGAAGTAGATCGGGGCGCGCAATGACTAACCCGGTATGCAGGCCATGATTCACTACATAGAAGGACCGCCAATCGCCACCCTCGCCCCTCGGCGGGTCCGACGCGGCAGCGCAGCCGAACAGCGTGAGGACCAGGGTCAGCACTACAATGCGCATACACAAGGGCTTGGAGGCTCGCTAACGAAACGTAGGAAAACCCAGCGGGGTTGGCGCTGTATCTCGGCCAGAAGCAACTATGGCGCTTAGACATTCAAAGCAGCAGACAGATAAGGGGACGGATTTATTTTAAAATCACACAGTCTGCTCCCTTATCCACCAACCGGACGACAGTCAGAGGATGGCAGGCAGTAGAGCAACTCCCCCGTCATGTAATCAAACCAATAGACGGATCTATCGAAATCGACTGCTTCGATATAGTCGGACAATAATCTAAAACCCTCGGAAAATATCTCCGCGCCAGACACTTGCCAGATTATGTCACCATCAATGGAGAGGCTAGTAATCTCCAGCTCACCGTGTGAGAGGAGAACTCGATGCTGATTTTCCCAGTAGATACCAAAGCAAGTCGCAGTATCGACCTTAGCGGTCCACAGAATCTGATCGGGATGCTCTAGCGACAAGCAGGCTACTCGGTCGCCGACTGCTATATAGAGCTTGTCATCGACCGCTGTCGCCGAATGCTCATGGATTGCGGTGCAGCCGCCTCCGGCACCTATCACTAGGATATTTTCACCATTCTGTTTCACCCCATGGACTGACGTGATCGACCCGTCCGTAAGGAGCAACTGGTGCGCATAGGCGTGCGTGTTGTCCGTGGATTTAAACGAGTACGTCGGCTCGTCAATGATCGTGATGAGCCCATATGGGGTTTGGATGTCCATCGGATTGCTGTTTTCTGACCCGTTTGCGATCAGAGTATGCCTCAGGTTTCACCTCGGGACAGAACACCTGCTTCGAGCGCCGCCGTCCTGGTTGGGAGATTAGGGGCCATGAGGCATCGCATCGCTGGCCTAAGGACATCCCTGAATCCTGATTATCTCGATGCACCAGGATGATCGTATTGACTGTTTTAGGGCTGCTTCGCACCCCAGCGGGGATAAATCCCCTCGCCACAGAGTTTTTGTGTGTCGACTGCTTGGCGTTCGGGGCTGCGGACCTTTTATAGCGCTTCGCACTCAAGCGGGAGCAAGCTCCCTCGCCACGGGGGTTCGAGCCGCTGTCGGGAGCCCGGGCCGCTTTTGTCCGTGGGTCTCATCACCCGCTGCGTGCCGGTTTATCCCGTCCGGCACGCGTGTCCATTTTCCTGGCCTTGGTTTGACCGCTTAACTCAAAGACTCCGAAACCGGCGTAGTCCCCCGCCCAATCAACCGCCCCAACACCCCACTCTCATCAAACAACGCCCCCTTCGCCGCCGCCGCATCAGAATCCGCCAGCAACGCCGCCAACCCCGCCGGCAGCCCGACACTGATCAACACCGCCTCAAACTCAGCCTGCGGCAGGTTCTGATAAGCCACCGGCTTGCCGGTTTTCTGACTGATCAACGCAGCCAGCTCAGTCAAGGTGTAGCTGCTATCCCCCGCCAGTTCATAGACTTTGCCCGCCTGCCCTTCAGTGGTCAGCACCACCGCCGCGGCTTGGGCGTAGTCGGCACGGGGGGCGGAGCTGATTCGGCCCTCCCCGGCGCTGCCGAGCAGGACGCCATGTTCCACGGCGCTCGGTACGTTCGCCAGGTAGTTTTCGCTGTACCAGCCGTTGCGTAGTAATACGTGGGGCACGCCCGAGGCTTTCAAGGCGGCTTCGGTATCGCGATGTTCAGCGGCCAAGCCCAGGATGGAGGTGTCGGCGTGCAGGACGCTGGTGTAGGCCAGGAGCGTGACACCCGCGGCCTTGGCGGCATCGATCACGGCGCGGTGTTGGGCCGCGCGATTGCCCAGTTCATTGGAGGAGATCAACAGCAGTTTATCGACGCCTTTGAGCGCGGCAGTCAATGTGGCCGGTTGGTTGTAGTCGGCGGTGCGTACCACCACGCCCCGTGCGGCCAGGTCCTGGACTTTGCCGGGGTCTCTGACCAGGGCGACGATTTGCTCGGCTGGCACGCGTTCAAGCAAGGACTGGATAACGAGACGGCCCAGTTGGCCGGAGGCTCCGGTGATGGCGATCATGACAAATACCTTGATGGGAAAAGGACGAAAAGCCATCCTAGGGACCTAAGTAACTTTTTGTAAGTACGTACATAAAGGTAAGTACCGTGGACACCACCACCGAAATTTCCGAACCGTTTAGCGCCGCTGTCCGACGTGGCGATGTGCAAAGCGCCGACTGCCCTTCTCGTGAAGTCCTCAAGCACATGACCAGCCGTTGGGGCGTGCTGGTGCTGGTCATGCTGCTGGGCGGGATGCACCGCTTCAGCGAACTGCGGCGCAAGATCGGCGGAGTCAGTGAGAAGATGCTGTCGCAGACGTTGCAGGAGCTGGAAGCGGATGGGTTGGTCGACCGCAAGTCGCTGCCGGTGGTGCCGCCGCATGTGGAGTACCGCTTGACGCCGTTGGGTCGGGAGGCGGCTGAGCATCTTGAGGTGATGGTGAATTGGATTGAGGAGAAGATCCCGCAGATTATGGCGGTGCGGCGGAGTCGGTTGGGGGATGGAACAGAGGAGTGATCGGGCCGGCTTCGGGAACGCTCAGTTGCTTGTGCTAATTGCAACTGACATTTCTGACAGTAGCGACGGATGTTCGATGGGCATTAAATAATGCTTCCGAACCCACGAAAAGGAATCATCCAATGGCTCAGTCATATCGGATCAAGCTACCCGAGCAAAAACTATCAAAAGGTGCCTCCCTCAAGGAAATCACTTTGGATAGCTCCATCAACCGAGGCGATCTGCTGAAATTTGAAGTTTTCCCCGAGTTCACCTACATCGTCACTCAGAAGACTTATGAGCTAAAACTGGACGATACCTACCGGGTTGAGCTTGAGACTGATCTCTATAAGCCTTGAAAACTGTGGAAGAGGGGACGGATATTTTCTTCAAAAAAAATCCGTCGCCTTTCTCATGCTTTTCGTATTGCTCGCTTCCAGACTCCCTCTAGTGATTAGGGTCAGCACTTTTGATGCCATAAAGCTGCAGCTGATAATAAGTATAAAAACAGGAAACCGTTAAAAATGTAAAGACAGTTGGCAAATGGTTTGGGTGCATCCAGTAAATTAAATTTTTAACTAATAGGACTGCCGTTACGATAGTAGCTAGAATACTTATAGATTTCACAAGAAGTGTACAGGGCATATTATTTAATTTTCTTGATCGATAGCGTCGCTGCAGTCCTAGGGCTACCAGCGATATGAACAGCGTGCCAATGATTGCTGCGAATGGGATGGCAATAATGTCATGCTCGACTGCATAAAAACCACCCTCAAAGTTTGAATATAAATTGTAACCACCGATTATCGGGATAGCTGAGAGACTTGCCAGATACAATAACAGCGAATGCCGTATCTTCATATTTTTGTCCTTGCGTCATGGCAGCATTGTTATCAATGCCGGGGCAACTCGGCTTAGAAGTTAGGCGTCTGAAAACCTTTTCCTATCAAGTGAATTTTATGCTCGCCAGATATATTTATTTCGTACCCGGTCCCTGGTAGGGCTCTGCCAGCCGTAGTTAGTTGCTCAAGCTAAGCGGTCTATCGCTTTTATCGAAGTCATAAAAGTCATGGTAGGCTTTGACTGTTCCCAGAAACTGCCAAGATGTATCTTGGTGGCGAGTGAAATCACCCTCAACATGGAGCGTGATTCGCCCAAGGTAAGCACCGCTGATAAGACTGTCCCTGCCGGTGTCGTATGCCACCTTTGGGTCCACTAAATGATACGTACCCGGTGATTTAGTGCTCTCGATAGTCTGCTTCAACAATGAGAGTTTGTGCTCTCTTATTTGTAAACCAATAGTATTTATATCGACCTCAAGCTTCTCTCCCTTCCCCCATAAATAGTGCGCAAGTGCTTTAACCGGGCTGAATGTGCCTCCAGATAATTTTGGCGTTTCCAATTTGAATGTTGTACTGCGGGCGTATTTTGAGTGGGCGATGGCGATAATAGCTTCCCTCGACGTAAAGCCACTTCTCTCAAGCGCATCAGCCAAACTAAAGCAAATAGCTTTATTTTTGAAAAATACGTCATTTATACGCCAGTAGGGAGCTACCCAACCGCGCTCCCGCTCGACAATTTGCCATATGTTTTTTATTGCGCCATAAGCGTTTCTATGATTTATAGCTTTGTCGAGAATTTTAAGATTGAAAGTGAAGTCATCCAGCCCGGTTTGAGTTCGTATAAGATCAGCTATGTAAAAATCATCATCTTCTGTGAGTACGTCCGGCTGAGGCGGTGGGAATATATAAGTACCATCAATGATGATACCGTCCGAGGACCAATATCCTCCTATAGAGCCACGCCACGTGCCATTCACCAGCGTCGGGGGTAAATCAATTCCGTTCTGCTTCATAAATTCAAGTCCTTTTGATCGTAACGCTAAATGTGCTGTGGCCAGAACTGCTTGTCTGGATTTCTAATTAAGCACGCAGATGTAGGAGGCTCAATACCTCAATGACAGCTTGGGAGATGGACTACAGGGCTTTCGGAATAGGGGGACAAATTATGTGTCGAGAGCGACGTTGCGCTAAATCCCCTCGCCACAGGGGGTTGTGTGTTGGCCGGCATTGGGGACATGGTGGGCTTTTTTATGAGTGCTTTGCACTCAAGCGGGAGCAAGCTCCCTCGCCACGGGGTTAATCATGTCCCCCGCTCCAGACAGGTTGTCGTCAGAAGAAGCTCAACTTCACATGCAACAGCTTCTCGACGGCGCGAATGTGCTTTTCACCCGGTTAGCGCGATCAGCCTTTGGAACTGGCCTGTGCCGCTTCAATGATCAGCTCCGCCACTTTCCCCGGATTGGACGTCATCACCACATGGGAGGCGCCTTGGACGGTGACGGTCTTTTTCGAGCCCGCGCGTTCGGCCATGAACTTCAGGGCGGCCTCGGGGATGTTTTTGTCCGCCGAACCGTAGATGAACCAGGATGGCAGTTTTTTCCAGGCCGGGTCGCCCGATGCTTCCTTCAATGCAGCCTCGCTGATGGGACGTTGGGTGGCGGCCATCAGTGCGGACTCGGCAGCGGGAACGTCGGCGGCAAACTGTTGGCCGAATTTGTCCTGCTGGATGTAGAGGTCCTTATTGCCGTCGTCCAACTGCACCGGCGCGGCCAGGGTCGGCCCAAGGGTGCCGCCAGGGTAGCGACCGGAGAGTTCGATGGCGGTTTCGCCTTTGTCCGGGGCGAACGCCGCGACGTAGACCAGCGCCTTGACCCGGGGGTTGTCGTGCACCGCGTTGGTGATCACGGCTCCGCCGTAGGAATGCCCCACCAGGATCACCGGGCCGGCGGTGTGCTCGACGATGTCGGCGACGTAGTCGGCGTCCTGCTTCACGCCGCGCAGCGGGTTAGCCGCTGCCACCACCGGGTAACCCTGGTTCAGCAACCGGGTGGCCACGCCATTCCAACTGGACGATTCGGCGAAGGCGCCATGCACCAGCACGACGGTGGGCTTGTCGGCGTCGGGTTGCGCGGCGGCGCTATGGAGTGATGTCAGGGCCAGTGCAGCGGTGAGGGTGGCGGCCAAGAGTGATTTGATAGTGCGCATGATCATTCCTTTTCTTTAATGGGTATGCCGTGCTCATGTGCCGTCCTGAGCGACACATGAGCGGGTGCGATGGGCTTACTTGCTCAGGAAGTGGTTGAGACGATCCTTGTGGGTGTCGGTCAGGCCGTGCGGCGAGCCTGGATAGACGATCAGGAGGCGACCGCTGCCCGGCGCATCGACGCTTGCCTGGCTTGGCTGCGTTTGTTGGCCATGGCCAGCTTGCCCACCAGTCGGATCGCCACGGCGGCGCAGGTGAGGCCGAAAGGCAGCACGTACCAGTCACTCATCGGGATGCGTTTGAAGTTGGAGAAGGCGAATACAGCGGCGATGACCCACATGCCGGTGACATGCAATGCCTTCCAGGCCTTGGGGCCCAGCAGTCGGGCGGTCCCTTTGAATGAGGTCAGGGCCATCAGCAGGATGAAGGCGTAGGCGGTCCCGCCCGGGATGTTGTTGGCCACGGTGCGGGCCGGCCAGAACTCGGTGTTGAGCTGCCCATAGGCGTAGATCAGCACGGCATGCACCAGGTGGGAAAAGGCAAAGGCGAGGCCGATGAAGCGCCTCTCGCGGACCAGTGCCTTGGCGAGCGGTGACGGCACCAGTACGGCGAAGGCCGACGCGGTGAACGCGATCAGAAACAGGGCGAAGGAGGATCGGGCGGTGGCGCGAATGGCGCTGCGCAGGCCCTCGACAAGCTCGGGTTGTGCCGCGACAGCTGCGACGCTCATCGCCAACACCAGGACGGCGATCAGGCCGAACAGCTGCCAGCCCTGGGGGCGGTAGGATGGGGTATGCATGGCAAGATCTCCTGTAGTCAGCGCTCGCCATTCGGGGATCCGATGGCGATTCGATGGGGAGAATTCTTGCAAGGGGATGTATACCGGCTATGTTCGAGAACCGGCGTTTATGCGTTGTTTTGAGTCTGCGAAGGCGCTGGATACAGTGGCTTACAAATGCAGGCCATGGATCGGAACGGTAGCGGCTGCAGTTGATGTGCAGCCAGCGCGAAAAATGGGGACAGCTTTATTTTCAGTCAGTAAATTCCTCCCCTTTTTCCATCGTTGTGCCTTGGCCTACAACTAAACCCGAATCCGCCGGCTTGTCCGCCTTGCCTTCGAATTATATCGTCCGCTTACCAACGCCGAGCCGGTATCGATGGCACTCGGATACTGCAAGTCTGCGGCCCTTACATCTGTAGCAAAAGGAAGATCTACATCGCCATGGACATTCAGGAAATCAAGCAACGTCTGGCCCGCCCCGCCGTGAAACTTGTTGCCGGCGGTTTTCGTCCTGCCGGGACCGATGAAGAGAGCTGGCTGGGCAGCATCTTCCTGTTCCGGCCTGATGAAGAGGTGCCCACCAACCAGGCGGGGCAACCGTTGCTCCCCTATGCGCAGTTTTACCTGCCTGCCCTACCCGTCCATAGCCCGCTGCTGGCGGGGGTTCGTGTATTGACGGTGTTCATTTCAGACCCGCTTCCCGAGCATTTTGAGCCTATGGGGAATAATTGGGTCATCCGCGAATATGGACCGGATGATGTGTTGGTGCGCAAGTCTTTGCCGGTGGCAGATACATTCCTCAAACCCTTCCCACTGAGAGCGCAAGCGGTGCCGGAGGACTTTCCACTGTGGGATGGCGGGGGTGTCCCGGAGGACCTCGAGCAAGCAATCCTCACGCTGGAGCGCGCGGGCAAGATACAGAGCTATTACGACTTGGTTACCCACACCTACGAACACAAGTTCGGCGGTTACCCTTCGTTTTGCCAGTCGGGTGTTGATCCGGGTGAAGGCTTTGAGTTTGTGTTCCAGATCTCATCGGACGCGAAGATCAATCTGAATGTGGTCGACAGTGGGAGCCTGATGTTCTGGAAGCACAACGAAACTGGGGAGTGGGTGCTTTATTACGATTTTTACTGAAGAAAGGAGATTTATTTTCAGAGCAAAAACGCCTCCTTTTTTCTAAGCAAACGTTAGGCGCATTTGGAGATTCGGGATGTTTGGATTTTTCAAGAAGAACGTACCTCCGCGGAATCCACCAAAGAGGTTCCCTCCAGTTCCAGACTGGAAGCCCGCGATCACGCAGCCAGCCGAGCAGATTATTGAGCGGTTACAGCTCTATACCAATAATCAACACGATCTCGCCGTGTTTTCAAATTGCACGTGCGTTTTACTCCCAGATGGCCTCTCAGATACAGACGCAGAAGTCTTCGCAAAGGAGATCCTGTCAAAGATCTTCAACTCCCACCCGGACATGAACCCAACACCCATGAAAGATGGGAACGTGTTGGTTCAGTACAACCACCCTGCGCTCAATCTGGTTCTGGACAGCGTTGCCGTTCAGTACTGGTTTGAAATCGAGAGCAATCACCAGCTAGCTTTAGCCACCGATGAAGTTCTGATAACTCCGCTTGGCTCAAACATTTTCGATGACTTTGGCAAGAAGGCACTATTTAGCCGTTGCTTCATGTTCATGGACGCAGTAGCGCCCCGCGTGATTCGGGTGGTGCGGAGAAGCATCTAGGAATACGGGGGCAGACTTCTGATATTCAGTCTGCCCCCCTTCTATTTTCAGCCAACCTACTCAAACCGCCGCCGCTTCATGAACAACCCCATTCCCAGCGCCACGGCAAAGATCGACAGCAGCCCCAGATCAAACCCCAGCAAATGGACCTGGCCTGCAGCAACGCAACCGACCGCGCCCGCCGCCACCAACACCACTCCCAGTCACTTGCGCAGCAGGTACGGCTTGAGAAACCGGTCGAGCAGAAAGGACAACACCAAGGCAATGACCAGTTGGATAATTTCGGATATGTGCGTCTCCAATCACGTCTTGATGATCAATGTCGAGAGGGTTGCTGTTTGGGACTGCTGCGCAGCCCAGCAGGGATGAACTCCGTCGCCATAATTGCAGGCCTCATTCTTGGCGGCGCATATATTCCGCGAAAAGTGGCACTGTGAAATTCAGATATCCATGATCTGTGCTGTAGATCATTCCCTTGGCGATGATGTTGGCGCGAGTCGGTCCAAGCGATGATTGAGGACGCCCCATCGTCTTCGCAATATCAGCGATGGCATAAGGCCCGTCGCCGAGCTCGGACATCGCCTTTACAAACTGAACCTCTGAAGGGGTAAGCCGGTCGATGCGGACCCTGAAGAAGCCCGCATCGAGAGAAGCCAATGTCTCGGCGTAAGAACTAGCTGCATTGGCTATCTTTAGCTATCTATTGCTAGATATCAGTATGTTTCTTGCTTTTTCATGAGCGTTTCGCACTGGAGTACCAGCCCGATCAAGCGGGAGCAAACTCACTCGCCACGGGGGCCTGGGGCGGTATCAGGCGTGGCGATCCAGCTTTTTGAGAAACACCGTCATTTCCTTCTCCGCCTGTTTGTCGCCGTGGGCGCGGGCGGCTTCGAGGCCTTGTTCCCAGGCTTGGCGGGCGGCCGGTAGGTCGCCTTGGCCTTGGTGGGCCTTGCCCAGTAGTTTCCAGGCGGCGGAGTATTTGGGGTCGAGTTCGACGCAGCGTTGGAAGTGTTCGGCGGCGCGGGTGAATTCGCCGAGGTCGAGGTAGCCTTTGCCTAGGCCGAAACGCAGCAGAGAGTTATCCACACCCTTGGCGAGCATTTTTTCCAGGGAATCGAGCATTTGAAACTCCTGCGTTCTGTTCCTGTGGCGAGGGAGCTTGCTCCCGCTGGCCTGCAGAGCAGGCCCATCTTTGGCGGCTGCTTCGCACCCGAGCGGGAGCAAGCTCCCTCGCCACAGGGCCGTGTGTTCAGAAGAAGCTCAACCCCACATGGAACAGCTTTTCGACGTCGCGAATGTGTTTCTTGTCCACCAGGAACAGGATGACATGATCGCCGGTCTGGATCGTGGTGTCGTCGTGGGCGATCAGGACTTCTTCGTCGCGGATGATCGCGCCGATGGTGGTGCCAGGTGGCAGGCCGATGTCGCGGATGGCCTTGCCGATCACTTTGCTGGACTTGGCATCGCCATGGGCAATCGCCTCGATGGCTTCGGCCGCGCCGCGGCGCAGGGAGTGGACGCTGACGATGTCGCCGCGGCGCACGTGGGCCAGCAAGGTGCCAATGGTTGCCAGTTGCGGGCTGATGGCGATGTCGATGTCGCCGCCCTGGATCAGGTCGACGTAGGCCGGGTTGTTGATGATGGTCATCACTTTCCTGGCCCCCAGGCGCTTGGCCAATAGCGACGACATGATGTTGGCTTCGTCGTCGTTGGTCAGGGCCAGGAAGATGTCGGCGTCGGCGATGTTTTCTTCCAGCAGCAGGTCGCGGTCCGAGGCACTGCCCTGCAACACCACGGTGCTGTCGAGGGTGTCGGAGAGGTAGCGGCAGCGCGCCGGGTTCATCTCGATGATCTTGACCTGGTAGCGGCTTTCGATGGCTTCGGCCAGGCGCTCGCCGATCTGTCCGCCGCCAGCGATGACGATGCGCTTGTAGTTCTCATCGAGACGGCGCATTTCGCTCATCACGGCGCGAATATTCGCTTTGGCGGCGATGAAAAACACTTCGTCGTCGGCTTCGATCACCGTATCGCCCTGGGGCAGGATCGGCCGGTCCCGGCGGAAAATCGCCGCGACCCGCGTATCCACATTCGGCATGTGCTCGCGCAACTGGCGCAGTTGCTGGCCCACCAGCGGCCCGCCGTAGTAGGCCTTGACCGCCACCAGTTGGGCCTTGCCTTCGGCAAAGTCGATCACCTGCAGGGCGCCGGGGTGCTCGATCAAACGCTTGATATAGTTGGTCACCACCTGCTCGGGGCTGATCAGCACATCCACCGGGATCGCTTCGTTGTCGAACAAATCGGCGCGGGTCAGGTAGGCCGCTTCGCGCACCCGGGCGATCTTGGTCGGGGTGTGGAACAGGGTGTGGGCAACCTGGCAGGCGACCATGTTGGTTTCGTCGCTGTTGGTCACGGCCACGAGCATGTCGGCATCGTCGGCGCCGGCCTGGCGCAGCACCGTCGGCAACGACCCGCGGCCTTGCACGGTGCGGATGTCGAGTCGGTCGCCCAAGTCGCGCAGGCGTTCACCGTTGGTGTCGACCACGGTGATGTCGTTGGCCTCGCTGGCCAGATGTTCCGCCAGCGAACCGCCGACTTGTCCTGCGCCGAGGATGATGATTTTCATCCAGTCACTCCTATCGAATCGGTCTTAACCGCGCGCGGCGGCGATCTTGATCAGCTTGGCGTAGTAGAACCCGTCGTGCCCACCTTCCTGGGCCAGCAACTGGCGGCCATGGGGCTGCTTGAGGCCGGCCTGGCTGGCGATGTCCAGTTCCCGGGCGCCCGGGGTGCGGGCGAGGAAGGCCTCGATCACTTCGGTGTTCTCGGTGGGCAAGGTCGAACAGGTGGCGTAGAGCAACATACCGCCGACTTCCAGGGTTAGCCACAGGGCATCGAGCAGTTCGCCCTGCAACACGGCCAGCGCCGCAATGTCGTCCGGCTGGCGGGTGAGCTTGATGTCCGGGTGGCGACGAATAACTCCGGTGGCCGAGCACGGCGCGTCCAGCAGGATGCGTTGGAACGGCTTGCCGTCCCACCAGGTCGCGGTGTCGCGGCCGTCGGCGGCGATCAGCTCGGCCTCCAGCCCCAGGCGTTCGAGGTTTTCCTTCACGCGCACCAGGCGCTTGGCTTCCAGGTCCACCGCCACCACGCCGGCCAGCTTCGGCTCGACCTCGAGGATGTGACAGGTCTTGCCGCCCGGTGCGCAGCAGGCGTCCAGCACTCGTTGGCCGGGCGCCAGTTCCAGCAGGTCGGCGGCCAGTTGTGCGGCTTCGTCCTGGACGCTGATCCAACCTTCGGCGAAGCCTGGCAGGGCACGCACATCGCCCGGGGTTTCCAGCACGATGCCGTCGCGGCTGTACTGGCACGGGATGGCCGGGATGCCCGCCTCGCCCAGCAACGCCAGGTAGGCATCGCGGGTATGGTGGCGACGATTGACCCGCAGGATCATCGGCGGATGGGCATTGTTGGCGGCGCAGATGGCTTCCCACTGCTCAGGCCAGAAAGCCTTCAGGGATTTCTGCAACCAGCGCGGGTGGGCGGTGCGCACCACCGGGTCGTGTTCCAACTCGGCCAGCAGGGCTTCGCTTTCCCGCTGGGCGCGGCGCAGCACGGCATTGAGCAGGGCTTTGGCCCAGGGCTTTTTCAGCTTGTCGGCGCAGCCCACGGTTTCGCCGATGGCGGCGTGGGCGGGGACGCGGGTGTAGAGCAATTGATAAAGCCCCACCAGCAACAGCGCCTCGACATCGGCATCGGCGGCCTTGAACGGCTTCTGCAACAGCTTGGCCGCCAGGGCCGACAACCGCGGCTGCCAACGGGCGGTGCCGAACGCCAGGTCTTGGGTGAAACCGCGATCACGGTCTTCGACCTTGTCCAGTTGGGTCGGCAGGGAACTGTTGAGGGAGGCTTTGCCGCTGAGGACGGCGGCAAGGGCCTTGGCGGCGGCCAGACGCGGGTTCATGAGGCGTCCGTCGCTTGGCCGAGCACAGTGCCGACGGAAAATTTCTCACGGCGACTGTTGAACAGGTCGCTGAAGTTCAGCGCCTTGCCACCGGGCAATTGCAGACGCGTCAGGCACAGCGCTTGTTCACCGCAGGCGACGACGAGGCCGTCCTTGCTGGCACCGAGGATTTCACCGGGTGTGCCCTGCCCTTCGGCGTAACTGGCCGCCAGCACTTTCAGGGCTTCGCCGTTCAAGGTGCTGTGGCCGATCGGCCAAGGGTTGAAAGCCCGCACCAGGCGCTCCAGCTCAACGGCTGGGCGGCTCCAGTCGATGCGAGCTTCGTCCTTGTTCAGTTTGTGCGCGTAGGTGGCGAGACTGTCGTTCTGCACTTCACCTTCCAACGTACCGGCAGCCAGGCCGGCGATGGCCTCGACCACCGCCGGCGGGCCAATGAGCGCGAGGCGGTCGTGCAGGCTGCCGCCGGTGTCTTCGGCGCTGATGGGGGTACTGACCTTGAGCAGCATCGGCCCGGTGTCCAGGCCGGCTTCCATGCGCATCACGGTTACGCCGCTCTCGGCATCGCCCGCTTCCACGGCGCGCTGGATCGGCGCGGCACCGCGCCAGCGGGGCAGCAGCGAGGCGTGGCTGTTGATGCAACCCAGGCGCGGGATATCCAGCACCACTTGGGGCAGGATCAGGCCGTAGGCGACCACCACCATCAAATCCGGCTGCAGCGCGGCCAGTTCGGCCTGGGCTTGCCCGTCACGCAGGGTCGGCGGCTGCAACACCGGGATGCCGTTTTCCAACGCAAGTTGCTTGACCGGGCTGGGCATCAGTTTTTGCCCGCGACCGGCCGGCCGGTCCGGCTGGGTGTAGACCGCGACGATTTCGTAGGGGCTGGCCAGCAGGGCCTTGAGGTGTTCGGCGGCAAATTCGGGAGTGCCGGCAAAGACGATGCGCAGTGGCTCAGTCATGGGTAGCTCTCAATTACAAAGCAGTCGCAAAAAGAAAAAGGCTTGCCGCGGCAAGCCTTTGAAGGGGGCATCAAGCATTCTGGCGATGAAGTTTTTCCAGTTTTTTCTTGATCCGGTCACGCTTGAGGGTAGACAGGTAATCGACGAACAACTTGCCGTTGAGGTGGTCACACTCGTGCTGGATGCACACGGCCAACAAGCCTTCGGCGATCAGTTCGTAAGGCTGGCCGTCACGGTCCAGGGCCTTGATCTTGACCTTCTGTGGGCGGTCGACGTTTTCGTAGAAGCCCGGCACCGAGAGGCAGCCTTCCTGGTACTGGTCCATCTCGTCGGTCAGGGTTTCGAACTCGGGGTTGATGAACACCCGCGGCTCGCTGCGGTCTTCGGAGAGGTCCATCACGACGATACGCTTGTGCACGTTGACCTGGGTCGCGGCGAGGCCGATGCCTGGCGCTTCATACATTGTTTCAAACATGTCATCGACCAACTGACGCACTTCGTCGTCCACTACGGCCACGGGTTTGGCGATAGTGCGCAGGCGCGGGTCCGGAAATTCGAGAATGTTCAAAATGGCCATAAGCTTGATAAATGCACGTGTGAGGTAAAGTCGGGTGGCTGGCCTGGCGTGTCTTGGGATGCAGGCTACCGTTGTAAAACGTTGCTTCGGAGACACAACCTCTCAAGAAGCGAGCCACGGGGGCTCTGGCGTTTTACGCGAACGCACATAATAAAGGGATTCACCGCATGAGGAAATCACTACTCGCCCTGCTGCTCCTGGCCTCGGCCGGTATCGCGCACGGGCAAGTGCAACTTCGGGAAGGTTTTCCCCAGCAATACACGGTGGTGACGGGGGACACACTGTGGGACATTTCCGGCAAGTACCTGCGCGAGCCGTGGAAATGGCCGGAGCTCTGGCAGGCCAACCCGCAGATCGAAAACCCCAACCTGATTTATCCGGGCGACACCCTGTCGCTGGTCTACGTCAACGGCCAGCCGCGCCTGACCCTCAATCGCGGCACCTCGCGCGGCACCATCAAGCTGTCGCCGCGCATTCGCAGTTCGCCAGTGGCCGACGCCATCCCGAGCATTCCACTGCAAGCCATCAACAGTTTCCTGCTGAGCAACCGCATCGTCGACACGCCTGAGGATTTCAACAAGGCCCCCTATATCGTCGCCGGCAATGCCGAACGGGTGCTCAGTGGCATGGGGGATAGGGTCTTCGCCCGTGGCTCGTTCGATGCGAACCAGACGGCATACGGCATCTTTCGCCAGGGCAAGGTCTACACCGATCCCGAAACCAAGGAGTTCCTGGGGATCAACGCCGACGACATCGGTGGCGGCGAGGTGGTGGCCAGCGAAGGCGATGTCACCACCCTGGCCCTGCAACGCACCACCCAGGAAGTGCGCCTGGGTGATCGTTTGTTCAGCGGCGAAGAGCGCTCGATCAATTCGACCTTCATGCCCAGCGCGCCGCAATCGGACATCCACGGGTTGATCCTGGACGTGCCGCGAGGCGTGACCCAGATCGGCGCGCTGGACGTGGTCACCCTGAACAAGGGCCGGCGCGATGGGCTGATCGAAGGCAATGTGCTGGCGGTGATGAAGACGGGTGAAACCGTACGCGACCGCATCACGGGCGAGCGGGTGAAGATCCCCGATGAGCGGGCCGGCCTGCTAATGGTTTTCCGCACCTACGACAAACTCAGCTATGGCCTGGTGCTGTACGCATCGCGCTCGTTGGCGGTGCTCGACAAGGTCCGTAATCCGTAACGGGTCTCACAAGTTACCAACAGAGTTATCCACAGCTTGTTCCGGTTTGTACGGGACTTATAACGGTCAAGGATGATCGCATGTCATTACCTGAATCTACGCCGGTTTCCCCTGCGGAACTGGAGGCCCGGCTACGCCTTCACCGCTTGCCGGAGCTGGGCCCCAAACGTTTCATGACGCTGATGGAGGCCTTCGGCTCGGCCTCCAAGGCCGTCAGTGCACCGGCCAGCGCCTGGCGCGCGCTGGGCTTGCCGCTGGCCTGTGTCGAGGCGCGGCGCAACCCGGATGTGCGGGACGGCGCCGCCCATGCATTGGCCTGGCTGGAGCGTGCGGGCCAGCATTTACTGATGTGGGACCAACCCGACTACCCGGCGCTGTTGGCGCAGATCAGCGACGCGCCGCCGCTGCTGTTCGTCGCTGGCGATGCTTCGATCCTGGAAAAACCGCAGCTGGCGATGGTCGGCAGTCGGCGGGCATCACGCCCCGGCATGGACACTGCGGCGGCGTTTTCCCGCAGCCTGGCGGGGGCCGGTTTTGTCATCACCAGCGGCCTGGCCCTGGGCATCGATGCGGCGGCCCATCAGGCGGCGTTGGATGTTGGCGGGCGCACCGTCGGCGTGTTGGGCACCGGTCTGGAAAATTTTTATCCACAGCGCAATCGTCGGCTGGCGGACGCGATGATTGCCCAGGGCAGCGCGGTGTTGTCGGAGTTCCCGTTGGACGCACCGCCCCACGCCAGCAACTTTCCGCGCCGCAACCGGATCATCAGCGGCTTGTCCCTGGGCGTGCTGGTGGTGGAGGCCAGTGTCGCCAGCGGTTCACTGATCACCGCCCGACTGGCGGCGGAACAGGGCCGCGAGGTGTACGCCATTCCTGGATCGATCCATCACCCCGGGGCCCGGGGCTGCCATCAACTGATCCGCGACGGTGCGGCGCTGGTGGAAACCGTCGAGCACATCCTCGAAGCGCTGCGCGGTTGGCAGCGGTTGCCGCCGGCCTCGGAGCCCGTGCCCGTGACCCATCCGCTGCTGCGCCTGCTGCATGCCGCGCCGCTGAGCAGTGAGGCGCTGGCCGAGGCCAGTGGCTGGGGCTTGCCCAAAGTGCTGGCGGCGTTGACCGAACTGGAGATGGACGGACGCGCCATCTGTGACAACGGACGCTGGTTTGCGCGCTAGGTTTTATGGGGAAGATCGGTAAACTGCCCACAGCCTTATTTGCGTTGCGGGAGAATCTTTCATGGTCAACAGTTGGCGTGTGCAACAAGCCGCGCGAGAAATTCGCGCCGGGGCGGTGATTGCCTATCCAACCGAAGCGGTCTGGGGCCTGGGTTGTGACCCATGGAACGAAGAGGCGGTGGAACGCCTGCTGGCGATCAAGTCGCGGCTGCCCGATAAAGGCCTGATCCTGGTGGCTGACAACATCCACCAGTTCGACTTCCTGTTCGAAGACTTCCCCGAAACCTGGATGGACCGCATGGCCAGCACCTGGCCGGGGCCCAATACCTGGCTGGTGCCGCACCAGAACCTGCTGCCGGAATGGATCACCGGGGTACACGACACCGTCGCCCTGCGGGTCAGCGACCATCCCACCGTGCGCGACTTGTGCTCGTTGGTCGGCCCGCTGGTGTCCACCTCGGCCAACCCCCAGGGTCGCCCGGCGGCGCGTACGCGGATTCGGGTCGAGCAGTACTTTCGTGGGCAGATCGACCTGGTGCTTGGCGGCAACCTCGGTGGACGCAAGAACCCCAGCGTGATTCGCGACCTGGCGACCGGCAAGGTCGTGCGTCCGGACTAGGTCCTTGTGGCGAGGGAGCTTGCTCCCGCTCGGGCGCGAAGCGGCCGCAAAATTGGGCCCGCTGCGCGGTCCCGCGCGAGCAAGCTCCCTCGCCACAAAAGCTGTTGGATCGTTCCCACGCTCCTGCGTGGGAATGCCGCCAGGGACGCTCCGCGTTCCGCTTCTGGGGGTGACGCGGAGCGTCACGGGATGCATTCCCACGCGGAGCGAGGGAACGATCAAATCTCAGGGCAGGAGAATGGTCGACCCGGTCGTGCGCCGCGCCGACAACTCGGCCTGGGCCTTGGCCGCTTCCGCCAGTGGATAACGCTGGTTGATGTCCACCTTGATCTTGCCGCTGCTGATCATCCCGAACAGTTCATCAGCCATGCGCTGCAAGTTTTCGGCGTTGTTGGCGTAAGTCGCCAGGGTCGGGCGGGTGACGTACAGCGAGCCCTTGGCCGCGAGAATTCCCAGGTTCACCCCTTCCACCGCACCCGAGGCATTGCCGAAGCTCACCACCAGGCCACGGGGGGCGACGCTATCCAGCGACGTCAACCAAGTGTCCTTGCCAACCCCGTCGTACACCACGGGCACCTTCTTGCCGCCGGTCAGTTCCAGCACTCGCTGTGCGACGTTTTCCTTGCTGTAGTCGATGGTTTCCCAAGCGCCGTGGGATTTGGCGATGGCGGCCTTTTCCGGCGAGCTGACGGTGCCGATCAGCTTCACGCCCAAGGCCTTGGCCCACTGGCAGGCCAGGGAACCCACGCCACCGGCGGCAGCGTGGAACAGGATGGTTTCGCCACCCTTGAGTTCATAGGTCTGGCGCAGCAGATACTGCACGGTCAGGCCCTTGAGCATCACGCCGGCCGCCTGTTCGAAACTGATGGATTCGGGCAGATGAACCAGGTTGGCCTCGGGTAACACATGCACATCGCTGTAGGCCCCCAGTGGGCCGCTGCCGTACGCCACCCGGTCGCCGACCTTGAACCGCGTGACGTCCGAGCCGACCGCCTCGACCACGCCCGCGCCTTCGGCACCCAGGCCCGATGGCAACGCCGGTGGCGGATAAAGGCCGCTGCGGTAGTAGGTGTCGATGAAATTCAGGCCGATTGCCTTGTTGCTGACGCGCACCTGCTGCGGGCCGGGCTCGGCAGGCGAGTAATCGACGTACTCGAGCACTTCGGGACCGCCATGGGAACTGAACTGGATACGTTTGGCCATCTTCACTTTCTCCTTGTCGCAGTGATGCTATTGACTTAAGGCCACCGACAAACCCGTGGCGAGGGAGCTTGCTCCCGCTCGGCTGCGAAGCAATCGTGATTCGTCGGCGCGGTGTGCCTGATGCGGCGCATTCGGAAAGTTTTGGGGCCGCTTCGCGACCCAGCGGGAGCAAGCTCCCTCGCCACAAGACTTTTTACCAAGCCTGCTATCGGACTCCTAAGCTTGACCGTCGTCAACTGTGGCGTGGGCAAGTGCGGTGGTATCCTGTGCGCCCATTTGCCACCGGCCCGCCATACGCCGCGTAGCGTAGTCCTGATCAAGGTGATGTCATGTCCACTCGCACCGAGGCCGTGAAAGCCTACCTGCTCGACCTGCAAGACCGTATCTGCACCGCCCTGGAAACCGAAGACGGCGGCACTCGCTTCGTCGAAGATGCCTGGACCCGGCCGGCCGGTGGTGGCGGTCGCACGAGGGTGATCGAGAACGGCACGGTGATCGAAAAGGGCGGCGTCAACTTTTCCCACGTCTTCGGCAGCGGCCTGCCACCCTCCGCCAGCGCCCATCGGCCAGAACTGGCCGGGCGCGGCTTCGAAGCCTTGGGCGTGTCGCTGGTCATTCACCCGCACAACCCGCACGTGCCGACCTCCCACGCCAACGTGCGCTTCTTTATCGCCGAAAAGGAAGGCGAAGAGCCGGTCTGGTGGTTTGGCGGCGGCTTCGACCTGACGCCTTACTACGGCGTCGAGGAAGACTGCGTCCATTGGCACCGTGTCGCCGAACAGGCCTGCGCGCCGTTCGGCCCCGAGGTGTACCCGCGCTACAAAGCCTGGTGTGACAGCTATTTCCACCTCAAGCATCGCAACGAGCCCCGGGGCATTGGCGGCCTGTTTTTCGACGACCTGAACACGTGGGATTTCGACACCTGCTTCGCCTTCATCCGCGCCATCGGTGACGCCTACATAGATGCCTACCTGCCGATCGTACGCCGCCGCAAGCACGATGCGTTCACCGCCAAACAGCGGGAATTCCAGGAGTTTCGCCGTGGGCGCTACGTGGAATTCAACCTGGTCTACGACCGCGGCACCCTGTTCGGGCTGCAATCGGGCGGGCGTACCGAATCGATCCTGATGTCCCTGCCACCGCAAGTGCGCTGGGGCTACGACTGGAAAGCCGAGCCGGGCAGCGAAGAAGCGCGGCTGACGGAGTACTTCCTGCAGGATCGCGATTGGCTGGCGACGGCCTGAACGAGGATTGTCCATGGACCGCTACGTTGTAATGGGTAACCCGATCGGCCACAGCAAGTCGCCGTTGATCCATCGCCTGTTTGCCGAGCAGACCGGGCAAACCCTGGACTACAGCACGCTGCTGGCGCCCTTGGAGGATTTCGCCGGTTGCGCCCGAGAATTTTTCCACGAGGGACGTGGGGCAAACGTCACGGTGCCGTTCAAGGAAGACGCCTTCCGCCTGGCCGACACCCTGACCGAGCGGGCCCAACGGGCCGGGGCGGTCAATACGTTGAGCAAACTGGCCGACGGTCGCCTGTTGGGCGACAACACCGACGGCGCCGGGCTGGTCCGGGACCTGACCGTCAATGCCGGCTTCAGTCTCAAGGGCAAGCGCATCCTGTTGCTCGGGGCCGGCGGCGCGGTGCGCGGTGCCCTGGAACCGCTGCTGGCCGAAGCACCGGCCTCGGTGATCATCGCCAATCGCACGGTGGAAAAGGCCGAATTGCTGGCCGAGTTGTTCGCCGACCTGGGCCCGGTTTCAGCCAGCGGGTTCGACTGGCTGCAAGAACCGGTGGACCTGATCATTAACGCCACCTCCGCGAGCCTGTCGGGGGATGTACCGCCGATTGCCGCCAGCCTGATCGACCCCGGCAAGACGGTTTGCTACGACATGATGTATGGCAAGGAACCGACCTCTTTCTGCCGCTGGGCCAGTGAGCATGGGGCGGCGGTGTCGATGGATGGCCTGGGCATGTTGGCCGAGCAGGCGGGCGAAGCCTTCTTCTTGTGGCGTGGAGTTCGTCCGGACACCGCGCCAGTGCTGGCGGAGTTGCGCCGCCAGTTGGCGCTCTGACCCCCTGTGGCGAGGGAGCTTGCTCCCGCTGGGCTGCGAAGCAGCCCTAAAATACTCGACATGACAGGTTTGCGGGCGCTTCGCACCCGAGCGGGAGCAAGCTCCCTCGCCACGGTTAATCTTCGAAGAGGATCGGGCAGTGCTCCGCCCCTTCCAGCTTCAACAACTCCTCCACCACCTGCGGCCGGGCCATGCGCAAGGTCAGGCTACGCCCCTGGCTGCGCAGGCGCCGGGCTTCCTGATGAAGCATTTCCACCCCGGAATAATCGATGAAGTTGATCTGCTGGGCATCGATGACTACCCGCTGCGCTTGCAACCGTTGCAGGCGCGCTTGCAGGTAATGGCTGGCGCCGAAAAAGATCGAGCCGCCGACCCGCAGGATCTCCGCCTCCCCTTCGCGAAAATGCTGCACCCGCGGCTGTGAAGTGCGCTTGAGGTAAAAGAACAACGAAGCCAGCACACCGGCATAGATGGCGGTTTGCAGCTCCAGCAAGAGTGTGGCCAGGCAGGTCAAGCCCATTACCACGAATTCGGCGCGGCTCACGCGGTACAACGCCCGGATGCCGCGATGGTCCACCAGCCCCCAGGCGATCAGCAGAATGCTGCCGGCCATGGCCGGAATCGGGATGTGCGCGATCAGGTTCGCCCCGGCGACCGCAAACAACGCCACCCACAAGGCCGAGAACACACCGGCCAGGGGCGAACAGGCCCCGGCTTCATAGCTGAGGCCGGAGCGGGTGAAGGAACCGGCCGACAACGACCCAGAGAAAAATCCTCCAACAATGTTGGAAAGCCCCTGCGCCCTCACCTCCTGATTCGCGTCGAGCAATTGCCCGGAACGCACCGACAACGAACGGGCGATGGACAGGCTGGTGACCAGCCCGAGCATGCCCACCGCGACGGCACCGGGCAGCAGGCGCAGGATCAACTCCAGGTCCAGCGGCAGCGGCGTGAACGGCGGCAGGCGCCCGGCGAAAGCGCTGACCAGCGCCACATGCCCGAACATCGCCGGCCACAACCAGACCACCAGGCTGCTGATGACCAAAGTTATCAACAGGCTCGGCCAACGCGGCAGCAAGCGCTTGAGCACCACGCCCAGGACCAGGGTCCCCAAGCCCAGCAGCAGCGATGGCTTATCCACAGCCCCGATGTGGCTGACCAGCATCAGCAGCCCCCTCAACGCCGTGGCTTCGTTCGGCAGGTCGAGGCCCAGCAGGTTCGGCAACTGCCCCAGGGCAATGACCACCGCCGCGCCCAGGGTGAAACCCAACACCACCGAGTGCGAGACGAAATTCACCAGTGCACCGAAACGCAGCAGCCCCAGCAACCATTGGAAAATACCCGCCAACACCGTCAGCAGCAGGATCAAGGTGATGTAGTCCTGGCTGGCGGGGACGGCCAGCGGACTGACGGTGGCGTACAAGACGATGGAAATCGCCGCCGTGGGCCCGCAGATCAAGTGCCAGGACGAACCCCACAGGCAAGCGATCAGCACCGGGACAATCGCCGCATACAAGCCGTATTCCGGCGGCAAACCGGCAATCAGGGCGTAGGCAATGGACTGCGGCAACGCGAGAATCGCACCGCTCAGGCCGACAACAAGATCACGGCCGACACTGGCGCGGGTCTGCCGGGGCAGCCAGCTCAGGAACGGAAAGAGTGAATGGCGAGTGGGGATTGCCATGGGGCCTCAAAGACTGGGTTTGGCGCAAGAGTATCAGGCGAGTGATCACCCGTGGCGAGGGAGCTTGCTCCCGCTGGGCTGCGAAGCAGCCCCAAAATCTGAGACGGCACGACACCGTATCGGTTTTGGGAGGGCTTCGCCCTCCAGCGGGAGCAAGCTCCCTCGCCACAAGAACAACTCACCGGCACATGGGCTTTACAGCTTGGCCTTCACCACCGCCAGCGCATCCTTGCCATCCAGGGTCTTCACACCGTCCAGCCATTTGTCCAGGACCGCCGGGTTGGCCTTGATCCAGGCCTTGGCCGCGTCGGCGTTGCTGACCTTGTTGTTCACCACCTCGGCCATGATGCTGTTTTCCATTTCCTGGGTGAAGCTCAGGTTGGTCAGCAGCTTGCCCACATTCGGGCAGGCCTGTGCATAACCTTTGCGGGTCAGGGTATAGACGCTGCCCGTGTCGCCGAAGTATTTCTCGCCGCCTTTGAGGTAGTGCATTTTCAATTGCACGTTCATCGGGTGCGGGGTCCAGCCGAGGAAGGTCACGAACTTCTGTTTCTTCACCGCCCGGGAGACTTCCGCCAGCATCGCCTGCTCACTGGATTCCACCAGTTTCCACTCGCCCATGCCGAAATCATTGGTCTTGATGATTTCTTTCAGGGAGAGGTTGGCCGGGGCGCCGGAGCCGATGCCGTAGATCTTCTTGTCGAACTTGTCGGCGAATTTGTTCAGGTCGGCAAAGTTATGCACACCGGCGTCCCAGACGTAGTCCGGGACCGCCAGGGTGAACTCGGTGCCGTCCAGGTTCTTGGCCAACTGCGTGACGTCGCCATTGGCCACGAACTTGTCATAAAAGCCCTGCTGCGCCGGCATCCAATTACCCAAGAACACATCCACCTGGCCATCCTTGAGGCCACCGAAGGTGATCGGCACCGCGAGGGTGTCGACCTTGGCCTTGTAGCCCATCCCGTCCAGCAGGAAACCGGTGATGGCATTGGTGGCGGCGATATCGCTCCAGCCCGGGTCGGCCATCTTCACCGTTTCGCAGCTTTGCTCGGCCCAGGCCGAAACACTGCCCAATGCCAACAGTCCAGCGGTCAGTACTGTGGATAACTTTTGCATGGCTTGCCCCTTACGTTATTGGTTTTGGCAGGGTTGTGGATAACGGGCCTTGCGCTCCAGATCGTCGAGGTCGATGTGGTTACGCATGTACTGCTGGCTGGCGTCCACCAGCGGCTGGTGATCCCAGCTCTTGAGTTTGCCCAGGGTCAGCGCCTGGGCGACAAAACGGCGGCGGCGCTGGCTGGCGAGCACCTGTTGATGAATGGTCGAAATGTCCCACTTGGCGCGCGCTTCGGCGAGAAAATCGGCGAACAGAGCCTGATGCTCAGGGGATTGGCTGAGGTTCTCCAGTTCTTTGGGGTCGTTGCGCACGTCAAACAGCAGGCACGGGTCATCTTCGCTGTAGATGAATTTCCACGGGCCGCGACGGATCATCATCAGGGGGCTGATGGTGCCTTCGGCCATGTATTCACCGAAGACTTCATCATGCCCGCCCTGCCCTTGCAGATGGGGCACCAGCGAACGGCCATCCAGCGGCAAGCCCGGTTCCAGCGTGCCGCCGGCCAGCTCCACCAGGGTCGGCAGCAAGTCGGCGGTGGACACGGCCGCGCCCACCCGGCCACTGGCGAACTGCCCCGGAGCGCTGATCAGCAACGGCACGCGGGCGGCCATTTCGAACCAGTGCATTTTGTACCAGAGGCCCTTTTCGCCGAGCATGTCCCCGTGATCGCCAGAGAACACGACGATCGTGTCGTCCAGTAGACCGGTGTCTTCCAAGGTCTGCAGCAGCTTGCCGACATTGCTGTCAATGTAGCTGCATGCGCCGAAATAGGCGCGGCGGGCATCCCGGATCTTATCCACAGGCAGCGGCTTGTCCCACAGGTCATAGACCTTCAGCAGCCGCTGGGAATGGGGGTCGAGCGTCGTTTGCGCCGGGGTCTGCGGCAAAGGGATGTCGTTGTCGTCATACAAATCCCAGAACGCCTTGGGAATCGTGTACGGGTCGTGTGGGTGGGTCATCGATACGGTGAGGCAAAACGGCTGGTCACCGTCTTCGCGGATGTGGTCGAACAGGTACTGCTGGGCCTTGAACACCACTTCTTCATCGAAATCCAGCTGGTTGGTACGCACGCACGGCCCGGCCTGCAACACCGACGACATGTTGTGATACCAACTCGGCCGCACGTCCGGCTCGTCCCAGTTCACCGCCCAGCCGTAATCGGCCGGGTAAATGTCGCTGGTCAGGCGTTCTTCGTAGCCGTGCAGTTGGTCCGGCCCGCAGAAGTGCATCTTGCCGGACAGCGCCGTGCGGTAGCCGAGGCGACGCAGGTAATGGGCATAGGTCGGCACGTCCGCCGGGAAGTCCGCCGCGTTGTCGTATGCACCGATCTTGCTCGGCAACTGGCCGCTCACCAGGGTGAAACGCGACGGTGCGCACAGCGGGCTGTTGCAGTAGGCGGCATCGAACACCACGCCCTCGGCGGCCAGGCGCGAGAGGTTCGGCAGCTTGATCGGCGAAGGACCGTAGATCGGCAACATTGGCGCGGCCATCTGATCGGCCATGATGAAAAGAATGTTCTTGCGCTTCATGTATTCGCGGCATTCCATAGTAGGCAGTTATGCGACATTGCTGCGATTGAGCATGTAGCCCCCGGGTTTTGGGGTAAAGCCCATGCAGGATAATGACTAGGATAAGCACAGCTTATGTATGACGCCCTGGGTAACCTGTCCCTGGAACTGTTCCGTGCCTTTGAAGCCGCAGCACGCCACCAAAGCTTTACCGCGGCGGCGATCGAGCTGGGCACCACGCAACCGGCCATCAGCCAACAGATCAAGCGCCTGGAAGAGCAACTGGGTACGCGGTTGTTCGACCGCATCTATCGCGGGATCGAACTGACCGAGGCCGGGACCATCCTGTTCGAGCAGGTCCAGGCCGGCTTGCAGAGCATCGATGCCGGGTTGAGTGCAATCACCGCCCAGCATCAGCATGAGGTGCTGCAAGTCGCCACGGACTTCGCATTCGCCGCCTATTGGCTGATGCCGCGCCTGCATCGCTTTCACGCCGCCAACCCCCAGGTGGATGTGAGCCTGGTGACCAGCGAGCGCAACCACAACATGTTGCGCACCGATATCGACGTTGCCGTGCTGTTCGGCGACGGTCGCTTCAAACAAGGTGAAAGTCGTTGGCTATTCAGCGAAGAAGTCTTTCCGGTGTGCAGCCCGCTGCTGCTCAAGGATCGTCCCCTGCCCTTGCCCCCCCAGGCCCTGGCGGAGTTTCCGTTGCTGCACCTGCGCGCGGGCAACAGCAACAGCTGGTTCGACTGGAGTGGGGTATTCCGCGAGCTGGGCATCACGTCACCACCGGCGCCCGGGCAACTGCGCTTCGACAACTACACACTACTCATCCAGGCGGCGATTGGCGGTCAAGGCGTCGCCATCGGCTGGCGGCACCTTGTGGATAACTTATTGGCCCAGGGGCTGCTGTGTCGTCCGATCGCTGAAACGGTGCTGTCGCGGCTGGGGTATTACGTGGTCTTGCCTCAGCGTAAACGGCGCGGTGTGTTGATCAGACAATTCGTCGATTGGCTGATGGAAGAACAGGCCAACAGTGCTGAATCGCTCACGGGGTTGCCGTTGCCTTCGATTGCGGTTTGAGGCCGTGGCGAGCGCCATGTTTTTGGGGCTGCTTCGCAGCCCAGCGGGAGCAAGCTCCCTCGCCACGGATGGGGATGTCGACAGCTAGTGGGCGGCCACAAAGCTGACATGCTCGCCCACATGCAGGTTCAGGCGCAGCTCATCGGCGATGCCGACCGCCACCCGGTTGAGCCGCTCCAGGGATTCGGCCATGCCGGGTTCGAGGCTGGTACTGACCTGGCTGAAATGCTCGATGCCCAAGCCTGGCGCGGCATAGGGGGCATTGATCAAGGTCCACTGCAAGGTGCTGTTCTTCAGGGCGTCGAGCACTTCTTCGGCGGCGTGGCGCTGCAAATCGTCGTCCGTCGGCTCCTCGTCGAGCATCGCAAAGTCGCCCACCAGGAACAGCCGGGGAATATTCACCGCCTGCATGCCAGCGATCAGTGCATCCACGGCCAATACTTGCTCCACCGGGCCGGGAATCAAGGTGCGCTCCACTTGTTCGCTGTTCATCGGCAACCCCGGCGCGTTCAGCAGACACACCACGGCGCTGGCACCGGCAACACTTTGCTTGACCCGCTCGGGATCGAAAAGATCACCGGTCTTGGTCCGCAGGCCCGGGCGTGGAGCCAGGGCAGTAAGATCGTCGAGAATGGCGATGACTTCGTGCTGGCGCCGCAGCATTTCAGCCATCAACGCACTGCCGAGGCTGCTCATGGCACCATAGAGCACCACTTTGATGACCGGGGTTTCGGCGTTTTTCATGGCTGTTTTCCTCTTTAATCCCGCCTGTAAAGGCTCTGACCCGCGGCAAACGGCGAGGGTTCGGCCTCTTTTCAAGGAGTGACAGATGCAGCGGATCAAGGGCTACCACGCCCACGTGTATTTCGACGCCAACACCCTCGACCAGGCGCGGGCCCTGTGCGAGGAAGCGGCGCAACTGTTTCCGCTGAAAATGGGCCGCGTCCATCAACGCCCGGTCGGCCCGCATCCGGACTGGAGCTGTCAGCTGGCATTCGACCCGCAGTACATTGGCGTGGTCTTGCCGTGGCTGGCGCTCAATCGCAAAGGGCTGGTGATTTTCATGCACCCGGAGACCGGCGACGACCTGATCGACCACACCGAGCATGCGATCTGGATGGGGGCGGTGCGGCCGTTGGATCTTTCGGTGTTTAAAGTAAGTCCCTGACTTGCCTCTGTGGCGAGGGAGCTTGCTCCCGCTGGGCAGCGAAGCGGCCCCAAGATTTTGCGGTCGCTGCGCAACCGAGCGGGAGCAAGCTCCCTCGCCACCAAAGCTGGATCAACCAATCTCACTGGCGAAAGCTTGCTGAAAGCTAGCGCGATTAGGATCACCGCACTTCCGGCAAAAGACCGGTCGGCCAAAAGCGAGTCTTCAAGGCTCGTTCGGCCCTTTTAACAACAACAATGGTGATTCTGATGTCCGCTGCTATCCGTCCCGCTGCACCCACTCCATCCGCCCCCCTCGTGCTCTGCATCTCGCGCTGACCCGTCCGGTTCGCCTTTCATAGCCGCGCCACGCCTGGAGTATTTCCCATGCTGACTTTCCTTGGCTTCGCCATGGTCATCACGTTCATGTTCCTGATCATGACCAAGCGCCTCTCCGCGCTGATCGCCTTGATCATCATCCCGATCCTGTTCGCCCTGTTCGGTGGTTTTGCACCGAAAATCGGTCCGATGATGCTCGAAGGCATCACCAAGCTCGCCCCGACCGGGGTGATGCTGATGTTCGCAATTCTGTATTTTGCCCTGATGATCGACTCCGGCCTGTTCGACCCGGCCGTGCGCAAGATCCTCAAGCTGGTCAAGGGCGACCCGTTGAAAGTTTCGGTCGGTACCGCCGTTCTGGCGCTCGTCGTTTCCCTTGATGGTGACGGCGCGACCACTTACATGATCTGCGTGGCGGCGATGCTGCCGCTCTACAGCCGTATCGGCATGAGCCCACGCATCATGGCTGGCCTGATCATCCTCGCCGGCGGCGTGATGAACATGACCCCGTGGGGCGGTCCTACTGCCCGGGCGGCCAGTGCGTTGCATGTCGATCCGTCCGACATTTTCGTGCCGATGATTCCGGCGATGCTGGCCGGTGTGGTGGCGATCCTGGCGATTTCCTACATGTACGGTAAACGCGAACGCGCTCGCCTGGGTGAATTGCACCTGGTGGGTGATGAAATCGACCACAGCGAAATCAGCGTTTCCCAGTTCCCGGACGCCCGTCGTCCGAAGCTGATCTGGTTCAACGGCGCGTTGACCCTGGGCCTGATGTGCACCCTGATCGCCGGCCTGTTGCCGCTGCCGGTGCTGTTCATGGTGGCCTTCAGTATCGCGATGATCGTCAACTACCCGTGCTTGCAACAGCAGAAGGATCGCGTTGCGGCCCACGCCGGCAGCGTCTTGGCGGTGGTCGGGCTGATTTTCGCGGCCGGTATCTTCACCGGCATCCTGTCCGGCACCGGCATGGTCGACGCCATGTCCAAGAGCCTGCTGGCGGTCATCCCGGAATTCCTGGGTCCTTACCTTGCGGTCATCACTGCACTGGTAAGCATGCCGTTCACTTTCTTCATGTCTAACGATGCATTTTATTACGGGGTGTTACCGGTTCTCGCCGAAGCCGCCAGCCACTACGGCATCACCGCTGTCGAAATGGCCCGTGCCTCGATCGTCGGCCAGCCCGTCCACCTGTTAAGCCCGCTGGTTCCGTCGACTTACCTGCTGGTGGCGCTGGCCGGGATCGAGTTCGGCGATCACCAACGCTTCACCCTGAAGTGGGCAGTATTGGTTTGCCTGTGCATAATGTTCGCCGCGTTGCTGATGGGGATTTTTCCGCTGTTCAGCACTCTATAAAAGCAATGCCTGCTGCGTCGCTCGTCGGCGCGGCTTAACACTCGCTCAAAGGAACTCACATGGAATGGCTGACCAACCCGGAAATCTGGGTTGCCTTCTTCACCTTGACCGCCCTGGAAATTGTCCTGGGCATCGACAACATCATCATGATTTCGATCCTGGTCAGCCGCATGCCCAAGCACATGCAGGCGCGCACCCGGATTTTCGGCCTGGCGCTGGCCATGGTCACGCGGATCCTGTTGCTGCTGTCCATCACCTGGGTCATGCGCCTGACCGCCGATCTGTTCGAAGTGTTCGGCCAGGGCATCTCCGGACGTGACCTGATCCTGTTCTTCGGCGGCCTGTTCCTGCTGTGGAAAAGCTCCCAGGAGATGTACCACGCGCTGGAAGGCGAAGATGAAACCAACGAGGCGCCTTCGGGCAAGGGCGGCAATTTCATCTACACCATCATCCAGATCGCGATCATCGACATCGTGTTCTCCCTGGACTCGGTCATCACCGCCGTCGGCATGGTTTCCCATGTGCCGGTGATGGTGGCGGCGATCATCGTCGCCGTGCTGGTGATGATGCTGGCCTCGGCGACCATCAGTGAGTTCATCGACAAGCACCCGTCGCTGAAGATGCTGGCGCTGTCGTTCCTGCTGGTGGTCGGTACCGTGCTGATCGCCGAGTCGTTCGACGTGCATGTGCCAAAAGGCTACGTCTACTTCGCCATGGCGTTCTCCCTGGCGGTGGAAGCCATCAACATCAAGATGCGCACTGCGATTGCACGCAAGCGCAAGCAGCAGGACCCGGTGAAACTGCGCAAGGATATGCCGGGTCAGTAATGGCGTGGGGCATTTGAATGAAGGGGCTCTTTGGAGCCCCTTTTTCATGCCGGTATGAAAGTGGCCCGCTCCCACAGGTCCACGCTCGCCTGATCGATATAGGAGGCTTCAAGATCGTCGGCGTATTTCTATGACAGTTTTGTTTCAAACGATTCTTTAGCTGTGCAATGCTGGCGCCCGAACCGTTCGCCAACTACAGCTTAAGTACAAGAAAGAAGAATGTGGCATCGTCAATTTGTCCCTTTGGGACGCTAACAGGGGGCTCCTCATGCTGACCCTGCTGAATTTGCTCTCCGCCGTCGCCCTGCTGATCTGGGGCACGCATATCGTGCGTACCGGCATCTTGCGGGTCTATGGCTCGAACCTGCGCCATGTCATCGGCCAGAACATGTCCCGACGCTGGCTGGCCTTTGTCGCGGGCATCATGGTCACGGCCATGGTCCAGAGCAGCAACGCCACGGCCATGCTCGTCACCTCGTTCGTCGGCCAGGGCCTGATGGCGCTGACCCCGGCCCTGGCGACCATGCTCGGCGCCGATGTCGGCACCGCGCTGATGGCACGGGTGCTGACCCTCGACCTGTCGTGGCTGTCACCGCTGCTGATTTTCCTCGGGGTGATTTTTTTCCTGTCGCGCAAACAGACCCGCGTCGGGCAAATGGGTCGGGTCGGCATCGGCCTGGGCCTGATCATCCTGGCCCTGCAATTGATCGTCGAAGCCGCGACGCCCATCACCCATGCCCAGGGCGTGAAAGTGATCTTCGCCTCGCTGACGGGCGACATCCTGCTCGATGCGTTGGTCGGCGCGATGTTCGCGATGATCTCCTACTCCAGCCTGGCGGCCGTGCTGCTGACCGCCACACTGGCCGGGGCCGCGGTGATCAGCCTGCCGGTGGCCATCGGCCTGGTGATTGGCGCCAACATTGGTAGCGGCGTACTGGCCTTTCTCAGTACCAGCATGCAGAACGCCGCCGGGCGCCAGGTGGCGTTGGGCAGCCTGTTGTACAAGCTGATCGGCCTGTTGCTGATCATTCCGGTACTCGATCCGCTGGTGGGCTGGCTGGACAGCCTGGATTTCAGCCCCCAGGAAACCGTCATTGGTTTCCATCTGCTCTATAACACCGTGCGTTGCCTGGTGCTGCTGCCCAGCGTCGGCCCCATGGCGCGGCTCTGTGCCTGGCTGCTGCCAGAACGTCCGGACACCAACGGCACGGCCAAGCCGCGACATCTGGACCCTACCGCCCTCGCCACTCCGAGCCTGGCGCTGGCGAACGCGGCCCGGGAAACCTTGCGTATCGGCGACCTGATCGAAAACATGCTCGAAGCCATGCTGGACGTGCTGCGCGGCCAGCAGACCGCGGTGACCCAGGACGTGCGGCGCATAAGCGATGACGTCGAGGCGCTGTGCAGTGCAATCAAGTTGTACATGGCGCAAATGCCCCGTGAAGACCTCAGCGAACAGGACAGCCGCCGCTGGGCGGAGATCATCGAACTGGCGATCAACCTGAAACTGGCCAGCGACCTGATCGAGCGCATGTTGCGCAAGGTCCAGCAACAGAAGACCTCGCAACGTCGCTCCTTTTCCGAGGTGGGCCTTGAGGAGTTGGCGGGGCTGCACAGCCACTTGATCGCCAACTTGCGGCTGGGGCTGTCGGTATTTCTCAGTGCCGACCGGGAAAGCGCCCGCCAGTTGCTGCGTGAGAAACGTCGCTTTCGGGCGCAGGAACGGCGCATGGCCCATGCCCACGTCAGCCGTCTGCAGCGCAAGGTCGTGCAAAGCCTGGAGACCAGCTCCCTTCACTTGGAGCTGATTGCCGACATGAGGCGCCTCAATTCGCTGTTTTGCGGCAGTGCCTATGTGGTCCTGGAGACCGCCGAGATCGGCGCACTGGCGGCGGATGAAATTAGCGACATTACCCATTCGCCGTGAACGACTGGCGCATTGGTCAGTCAGTAACATTGGCTCGGGCCTGAAACCGTTCACCGGCCCGCCTGCTCCCGTTGTCATGAATACCGCATAGATTCGATAGGGGGAGCGAGCCGACTCCGGGCGACGATCCGCCGATGACGGCCTGCCCGGCACCATGGACCTCCACTCAGCCGCCAGGAAGCCCTTATGCGTTGTCTGTTGTTCGCCTTTCTTTTACTCGGCTCACTGCCCGTGGTCGCCCTGGACCGGTTCCAGGTCGAAGGCTATACGTTGCCCAACGGCATGCAGCTGATGCTCAAGCCGGGCAGCGAGCGCGGGCATGTGGCGATCCGCTTGGTGGTCGGCGTGGGCCTGGACGACTTCAGTTGCGCCGACAAGGAACTGCCGCATCTGCTCGAACACCTGCTGTTCAGCGGCGTCGATGAGGGCGGTGAAGGCGGCCTGGAAGAGCGCATGCAGGCCTTGGGTGGCGAGTGGAATGCCTTCACGAGCAACGCCGACACCACGTTCGTGATCGAGGCGCCAGCACGCAATCAACGCAAGATCCTGGACCTGCTGCTGGCGCTGTTGACCCGCACCCGCATCGATGAAAAAGCCCTGGAGGCGGCCAAGCGGGTGGTGGAACGCGAGGACGGCGGCCACTACACCCACCTGCAACGCTGGCTCGATCACCAGGACCTGGGCCACAAGGCCAGCAACCAGTTGGCGGTTGAGCTGGGCCTGCGCTGCGCGGAACGGGCCGAGGTCGGGCGCCATACCCTCGCCCGACTCGAACAAGTGCGCAAGGCCTGGTATGCACCGAACAACATGACCCTGATCGTGGTCGGCGACCTCGACCGACTGTTGCCGGCCTACCTGGAGCGCGCCTTTGGCGAACTCGAGCCGGTGGAGCCCAGCCCACACGAGGCGCTGCCGCAGATCCGCTACAAGGCGGTCACCAAGCGCAACCTGATCCATGGCCTGGTCGGCAATAGCGCCAAGCTTCATTGGCTGTTCCCGGAGCCGGTGCTGGATGAGCAGCATGACGAAACCTTCGACCTGCTCAAGGATTACCTGGACTGGGCGCTCTATCGCCAATTGCGCCTGGCCCGTGGCTTGTCCTACGGGCCGTGGACCGAACGCGAGGTGTTCGGCGGCGTCGGCTTCTTCAGCCTGAACGCGGACCTGTCCCGCGAAGACTTGCCCGAAGCCGAACAGGCGCTGGAAGAACTGCGCAAGAGATTGCTCAAGGATGGCCTGGACCCCGCCGATTTCGTGCGCATCAAACGTGCGGCCATTGCCCATCAGTCCTGGGCGGTTCAAGGCAACAGCGCACTGGCCGATTACTACTGGGGCGCCCTGGGCGATTATGAAGACGGCCGTTTCGCCAACCCGGCCCTGCGCCTGCAGGAGGTGAGCCTGGAACAGGCCAACGTGGCCCTGCGCGAACTGCTCAAGGACCCGGGTTACCTGCGCATCGAAAAGCCGTTGCTCAGTGACGATGAGCTCGTCTGGGGGCTGGGCGGTCTGCTGGGGGTGCTGTTGCTTGGGTTGGTGGTGTGGCAAGTGCGTCGGCGGGCCCGACCAGAATCTGGTTGATCCGCCCTGGGGGAGCTTGCTCGCGATGACTCCAGCCCAGGGCAACTCAAATCCCGTGGCGAGGGAGCTTGCTCCCGCTCGGCTGCGCAGCAGGCGCAAACCGGGCGATGCGGTTTACCTGGATAAATGCTGGGGCCTGCTTCGCAGGCCAGCGGGAGCAAGCTCCCTCGCCACAAAAGAGCATCACGGCACGCGTCGCGATCCTCGCCATGTCACCGCCCTGACGATACTCTGTCAGGGATATTTCCTACGACTTACTGCGAAACTACCGAATGCAAAACCTGACGGTCTATATCCAGCGCCTCCTTGAATTGATGAAGCGCTATCCAGGGGTCATTGCGCTCGGTGGCTTCATTTCCGGGGTCGGCAGCTTCATGCTGGTGGATCGCCAGCAGGGCCTGGCGACCTGGATCGCCATCATGATGCTGGTGAGCTGGCTCTGGCTGATGGTCGAGAACAGTATGACCCGGCTGTTCGCGCGGATTTTCAAACGGGAAATCCCCCAGCCGCTGTTGCGCTACGCCACGCAGATGATTCACCAGGAAAGCCTGTTTTTCGTCCTGCCGTTTTTCTTCATCACCACCACCTGGAACAGCAGCCAGCTGATTTTCACCGGCCTGCTGACGATCGCGGCGCTGATCTCGATCACCGACCCGCTGTACTACAAATGGCTGGCGCCTCGGCGCTGGGCGTTCCTGGCCTTGCACACGCTGACGCTGTTCGCCGCCCTGCTCACCGCGCTGCCGGTAATCCTGCACCTGACCACCGACCAAAGCTTCAAGCTGGCGCTGGGCATTGCGATGCTGCTGTCGTTTCCCAGCCTGGCCTCGATCTTCCCGATCCGCACCGTGCGCAACGCCCTGGCGATCCTGTGCATCACCCTGGGGATTGGCGCCGCCGGCTGGGTGCTGCGCTCCTGGGTGCCACCGGCCACGCTGTGGATGACCGAAGTGGCGATCAGCACCCAACTGGAAGATCGCACGCCGGGCGCCAGCCTCAAGGAAGTCAGCGCGGCCCAGATTCGCGGCAACGGCCTGTACGCCTACACCGCCATCAACGCACCGCGAGGGCTTGATGAGCGGATTTATCATGTCTGGCAGTTCAACGGTAAAGAAGTCGACCGCATCGCCCTGGACATCCACGGCGGGCGCAAGGAAGGCTATCGCGCCTGGACCCACAAGCAGAACTTCCCGCAAGACCCGACGGGCAAATGGCAGGTGCGGGTGCTGACGGAAAATGGTCAGATGATCGGCGTGTTGCGTTTCAACGTGAGCGCTGACGCACCCGAGGCAAAATAACGGCGGCCATGCTATTAGGTAGCGCTGTTCAAGTCGAACGAGCATGGAGCTTATGACCCCCGGATCCCACACTGGCACAGCCCGGCTGGACACGTCTCGCTCTCCGGCCCGACTCTGGGTCGGCGGCGACTGGACGCTGGCCCACTACGCGCAGCTCAAGCGCTTGAGCGAATCCTTGCGCGGCCAATACGACGAGAACACCCTGATCGACCTCAACGGCCTCGGCGCCCTCGACACCGCCGGGGCTTCGTTGCTGGTGGAACTGCTGGGCTCCGAACGGCTGGGCAAGACCACCGAGCACCCCGATTGCAGCTTGCCGGCCGCCGAGCGGGCGCTGTTGCAGACGGTCTATTGCTCGCTGACGGACTTCTGTGTGCCGGTGAAAGAGCCGCAGGTCAGCGTGCTGACACAACTGCTGACGCGTATCGGCCGCGCTGTGGAAAAAGTCTGGCAAGACACCCTGCAACTGCTGGGTTTTGTCGGCCTGATTCTGGAAACCCTGGCCCGCAACCTGTTTCGCCCCAGGCGCTGGCGCATGACACCGATGGTCGTTCACATCGAACAGACCGGCCTGGACGCAGCCCCCATCGTCGCCCTGCTGACGTTCCTGGTGGGCGCAGTGGTGGCCTTTCTCGGCGCAACGGTGCTGGCCGATTTCGGCGCCAGCATCTTTACCGTGGACCTGGTGGCCTTCTCGTTCCTGCGTGAATTCGGCGTGTTGCTGACGGCGATCCTCATGGCGGGCCGCACCGCCAGCGCGTTCACCGCGCAGATTGGCTCGATGAAGGCCAACGAAGAAATCGACGCGATCCGCACCCTGGGCCTCGATCCGGTCGAGTTGCTGGTGATTCCACGGGTACTGGCGCTGTTGGTGGCGCTGCCGATGCTGACCTTCCTGGCCATGCTCTCGGGCATTATCGGTGGCGGCGTGGTTTGCGCTTTGTCGCTGGGTATTTCACCGGCCATGTTCCTCACGCTGTTGCAGTCGGACATTGGCGTGCAGCATTTCCTGGTGGGGATGGTCAAGGCGCCGATCTTTGCCTTCCTGATCGCTGCCGTGGGTTGCCTGGAAGGTTTCAAGGTCAGTGGCAGTGCCGAATCGGTCGGGGCTCACACCACGTCCAGCGTGGTGCAGTCGATTTTCGTGGTGATAGTGCTCGATGCCGTGGCCGCGCTGTTTTTCATGGAGATGAACTGGTGAGCCAACCCTTGCGACCGCCCACCGAGGCGGTGATTCAAGTGCGCGGCCTGTGCAATCGCTTTGGCCGCCAGAGCGTGCATGAAAACCTCGACCTGGACGTGTACAAGGGCGAGATCCTTGCCGTGGTCGGCGGCTCCGGCAGCGGCAAATCGGTGCTGCTGCGCAGCATCGTCGGCCTGAACCGGCCCAGCGAAGGTTCCGTGCGGGTGTTCGGCGAGGACTTGCCGAGCCTGCCCCCGGAACAACGTTCAAGGGTGGAACGGCGCTTTGGCGTGTTGTTCCAGAAAGGCGCGCTGTTCTCATCATTGACCGTGACAGAAAACGTCGCCCTGCCGCTGATCGAACACGCCGGGCTCAGCCGGGCCGACGCCGAGCACTTGGCAGCGGTGAAGCTGGCCTTGGCCGGCCTGCCGTTATCGGCTGCCGACAAATACCCCGCCTCGCTGTCCGGCGGCATGATCAAGCGCGCCGCCCTGGCCCGTGCGCTGGCCCTGGACCCGGACATTCTGTTTCTCGACGAACCCACCGCCGGCCTCGATCCCATCGGTGCGGCGGCGTTCGACCAGTTGATCCTGACACTGCGCGATGCCCTGGGCCTGAGCGTGTTCCTGGTCACCCACGACCTGGACACCCTCTACACCATCACGGACCGGGTGGCGGTACTGGCGCAGAAAAAAGTACTGGTGGCCGATGTCATCGACAAGGTGTCGGAAACCGACGACGCCTGGATTCACGAATACTTCCATGGCCCTCGCGGCCGCGCGGCGTTATCGGCCGCTACACAATCGAACGAGGTTTGACATGGAAACCCGAGCCCATCATGTGCTGATCGGCCTGTTCACCGTCATTGTGGTGGCTGGCGCCCTGTTGTTTGGCCTGTGGCTGGCCAAGTCCAGCGTGGACAGCGAGTTCAAGGATTACGAAGTGGTGTTCAACGAGGCAGTCAGCGGATTGTCCCGGGGCAGCTCGGTGGAATACAGCGGGATCAAGGTCGGCGACGTCGTCAACCTGCGCCTGGACCCGAACGACCCGCGCCGGGTTCTGGCGCGGGTGCGCTTGAGTGGGGAAACGCCAATCAAGCAAGACACCCAGGCCAAGCTGGCACTGACCGGCATCACCGGCACCTCGATTATCCAGCTCAGTGGCGGTACGCCCCAGAGCCCGGCACTGACCGGGCACGATGGGGAACCGCCAGTGATCATCGCTGCGCCCTCGCCTATTGCCCGCCTGCTCAACAACAGCGATGACTTGATGACCAGCATCAACCTGCTGCTGCACAACGCCAATGAGGTGTTTTCCTCGGACAACGTCCAAAGCCTGGGCAAGACGCTCGAGCATCTGGAACAAACCACCGGGGTCATTGCCGAGCAGCGCGGCGATATTCGCCAGGCCATGCAGCAACTGGCGTCCATCGGCAAACAGGCCAGCGCCACGCTGGAACAGACCACGGCGTTGATGCGCAACGCCAATGGTTTGCTCAACGACCAGGGCAAACAGGCGTTCGGTAGTGCCGGCCAGGCCATGCAATCCCTGGCCCGCAGCACGGCAACTCTCGACAAACTGCTGAACGACAATCGCGATTCGTTGAATAACGGTATGCAGGGCCTCAATGCCCTGGCGCCAGCCGTGCGTGAACTGCGCGAAACCCTGAGCGCCCTGCGGGGAATCTCCCGGCGCCTGGATGCCAACCCCAGCGGCTATTTGCTGGGCAACGACAAGGACAAGGAGTTCACGCCATGAAGCCGTGCAACCGGTTTATCCGCCCTATTCTCTTACTGGCAGGATTGCTCCTGGTGGGCGGTTGCTCGATTTTGCCCAAGGCCGAACCCTCGGATGTGTATCGCTTGCCCGTCACCCAGGCCCCCGCGTCTGCGGGCCCGGCGGTGAGCTGGTCGCTGCGCCTGGCCAGCCCCCAAGCCAGCGAGGTGCTCAACAGCCCGAAAATCGCGGTGATCCCCCAAGGCAATCTGTTCAGCAGCTACGCCGCCTCGCGCTGGAGCGACCCAGCCCCCGTGCTGTTGCGCAACCGCTTGCTCGATGGCTTCGCCCAGGATGGACGCGTCAGGTTGTTGAGCGTCGCCGACAGCAACCTGCAAGCGGATCTGGAACTGGGCGGGCAATTGCAGGCGTTCCAGACCGAATACCAGGGCACTGCGGCCAGCGTGGTGATTCGCCTGGACGCGCTACTGGTGCGCGGCTTCGACCAGCGCATCCTGGCCAGTCGCCGTTTTGAAGTGCGCCAGCCGTTGAGCGATGTGAAAGTACCGGCGGTGGTGGACGGCTTTGGCCGGGCCAGTGACCGGCTGACCGCCGAGGTGGTGAACTGGACGTTGGAGCAGGGCCAGCGCTTTGTAACGCCGGCGCCCTGAAACCTCAGCCAAAGAACCAGTAGCAGACGCCGATCGCCGACAGAACCCCCGCCAGCTCGGCCAACAGCGCGCAACCCACGGCGTGGCGCGCCCGCTGGATGCCGACGGCGCCGAAGTACACCGCCAGCACGTAGAACGTGGTCTCGGTGCTGCCCTGGATAGTCGCCGCCACCAGGGCCGGGAAGCTGTCCACGCCGGACGTCTTCATGGTCTCGATCAACATCGCCCGGGCGGCGCTGCCGGAGAACGGTTTGACCATGGCGGTCGGCAAGGCATCGACAAAACGCGTGTCCCAGCCGGCCCACTCTACCAGGTGCCGAATGCCGTCGAGGCCGAAATCCAGCGCCCCCGAAGCCCGTAGCACGCCGACGGCGCAGAGCATCGCCACCAGGTACGGCAGCAGGTTCTTGGCAACGTCGAAGCCCTCCTTGGCGCCTTCGATGAAGGCCTCGTACACCTTGACCTTGCGCAGCGCGCCCACCACCAGGAACAGGATGATCAGGCCAAACAGGGTCAGGTTGCCCAGGATCGATGACAACCCCGCCAGCGCCGTGGCCGAGAGCGTCGCCAGCAACGCCATGAAGCCGCCCAGCGCCAGCGCTCCCGGAATCAGGTAAGCCAGCACCACCGGATCCCAGAGACGCAGGCGCTGCATGAACGCCACGGACAGCAGTCCCATCAGGGTCGAGCCGCTGGTGGCGATCAGGATCGGCAGGAACACCAGGGTCGGGTCCGGCGCGCCTTGCTGTGCGCGGTACATGAAGATCGTCACCGGCAGCAGCGTCAGCGACGAGGCGTTGAGCACCAGGAACAGGATCTGCGCATTGCTGGCGATGGTCGGGCTGGGGTTGAGATCTTGCAGGGCGCGCATGGCCTTGAGGCCGATGGGGGTGGCTGCGTTGTCCAGTCCCAGGCCGTTGGCGGCGAAGTTGAGGGTGATCAGGCCGATCGCCGGGTGGCCGGCAGGCACTTGCGGCATCAAGCGCAAGAACAGCGGCCCGAGGGCCTTGGCCAGCCAGTCGACGATGCCGGCCTTTTCGGCGATGCGCAGGAAGCCCAGCCACAGGGTCAAGGTGCCGAACAGCAGGACCATGACCTCCACCGACAGCTTGGCCATGGCGAAAATGCTTTCCACCATGGCCGCGAAGATCCCGGCATTGCCGCCGATCAACCACTGCGCCAGCGCCGACACGGCAGCCACGATAAAGAAGCCAAGCCACAGGCCATTGAGCATCAGTTAAATCCCCCGAAGATGCCGCGAATGATAGCGGGGCTGGCAGAAACGACAAACCCCGGATTGCTCCGGGGTTTAATAGTCACTGCGCAGCCCCCTGTGGGAGTGGCGCATCAATGGCTGGAAGGCTCCCCTGCTGGCAGCGGCTCCTTGCTGCGCCAGTGCGGCAGGGAGTTCCAGTAGCGCTGGCCCTTGGCATCGTCGTACATGCCTTCCCAGCGAGCGATGACCAGCACGGCCAGGGCGTTGCCGATGACGTTCAGCGCGGTACGGGCCATGTCCATGATGCGGTCCACACCGGCAATGAAGGCCAGGCCTTCCAGCGGAATGCCCACGCTGCCCAAGGTCGCCAGCAGCACCACGAACGACACGCCCGGCACACCGGCGATGCCTTTGGAGGTGACCATCAAGGTCAGCACCAGCAGCAATTGCTGGCTGATGGACAGGTCAATGCCGTACAGCTGGGCGATGAAAATCGCCGCGATGCTCTGGTACAGAGTCGAACCGTCGAGGTTGAACGAATAACCGGTGGGCACCACGAAGCTGCAGATGGCTTTCGGCGCGCCGTAGGCTTCCATCTTCTCGATCACGCGTGGCAGCACGGTTTCGGAACTGGCGGTGGAATAGGCCAGCACCAGCTCATCCTTGAAGATGCGCATCAGCTTGAGCACCGAGAAGCCGAACAGGCGGGCGATCACACCCAGCACCACGAAGGCAAAGAAGGCGATGGCGACGTAAACCAGGATCACCAGTTTCGCCAGCGGCAGCAGCGAGGCGAAACCGAAGTTGGCGACGGTCACCGCGATCAGGGCGAACACGCCGATGGGGGCGTATTGCATGATCATGTGGGTGACCTTGAACATGCTTTCCGACACGCCCTGGAACATTTTCACCAGCGGATCGCGCAGGTCCGATTGCAGGCTGGACAGGCCCAGGCCGAACAATACGGAGAAGAAAATGATCGGCAGCATCTCGCCACGCGCAACGGCGGCGAAGATGTTCGACGGGATCAGGTTGAGGATGGTCTGGATGAACGCATGTTCATGCTGGACTTCCGCGGCCGTGGCCTGGTACTTGGAGATATCCACCGTACCCAGGGTGCTCATGTCGATGCCGCTGCCCGGCTGGAAGAAGTTGGCCAGCAGCAGGCCGACGACGATGGCGATGGTGGTGACGACTTCGAAGTAAAGGATGGTCTTGAGACCGATGCGCCCGAGCTTCTTGGCATCACCAACCCCGGCAATGCCGACGATCAGCGAGGAAATCACGATCGGGATCACGATCATCTTGATCAGACGGATAAAGATATCGCCCGCCGGTTGCAGCACATTGCTGATCCACCAGGCCTTCTCGGCACTGAAATGGTTGAGCAGCGCGCCCAATGCAATCCCGAGCACCAGACCGATGAGGATCTGCCAGGCGAGGCTTAGTCGTGCCTTCTTCATATTGTTACCCTTACTTCAGTTGGACTCGGACAGTGGCGCGAATGGATCGTCGATGACGAAAAACACTCATGCCCCTGCCCCCGTATAAGGTCACCCCGAGCGCGTTAGCGGCTTACTGGCAGGCGAAAAAAGGCGCAACTATTGCGATGCAAGGGGGGCTCGTCTAATGCCATAAACGCCTACCCCATGCCGAATCGGCATGAGATTTTTCAAACGAAACCCGCCTTCCAAGCGGTTCGAATGCGACATTTATGCAGGCATAAGTGCCGTGAACCGGCCGTTTCAGCGTAGCTGGGCTTTCTCTCGCAAGTGTGGGGAACCGATGAAACGGCAGCGACTCAAGACGCGGCCCATGGGAGAAATTACCTCGGTATTCTCCGATATACGGTTGGGCAAAGGGGGATAAATCGGCGGAAGGAGACAAAATGCCGCATCGCCGAGGGACTTGCCGTGGCCAATCCACCCACCGCTCTGGCGCACGCATTTTGCGAACAAGAAGCTCTACGCAAGTTCGCCAAGCCGCGATGGCTTTGCGAACTTGCGTCGCAGCTTTTACCTGACCCGGCCCTTTCGCAAGCACCCCTTGTGCCCGTAGGTCACTCCGACTCTCATCAGTCAGAACGTCCCAGCCCCCTGGTCATGCACCGACCCTCCTCGGGCTGTGCAGCAGAGAAAAGCAGGGCTGCTTTTCCCATTTTCAGAATCAGTACCAGTTCGGATCTTTTTTCAGTTGTTCCATTAACAGTTTCTGCATACCTTCATCGGGCTTGCCGAGGAATCGGTAGTCGGCATGCCGCGTCGGGGACTTGTCGGCCGGCAGCCCCGCAGGGACTTCCACCAACATGGCATAGGCTTCGTCCTTGTCGAAACTGAAGGCGACGATCAGGCGCTTGCTGCGACACGTAGCCTGGGTTTCACACAGCGGCCCCACCAAATACTTGTCGCCATCTTCTTCGACAGCATTCATCTGGTCCGAATCGCCCGTCAGGTTCATCACCCATTCGGGTAGACGTTCTTCTTTTTTCACGACGTGCTGCCAGGTCTCGCGATATTGCGCGTCGGCCTCCAGCAACTGGTTGACGCGCATCTGCCCGTCATTGGCAGCCATTGCCATGGCACTGCCGCCCAGTAACAGGGCGGCGGCCAGTCCTTTGAATGAAACGCTCATGGTCAGCCTCGGCCACGACGGCCAAAGAAGAAGGAAGCGATGAACATCACCAGGAACACAACAAAGAGAATCTTGGCGATGCCCGTGGCGGTGCCTGCGATACCACCGAAGCCCAGTACGGCGGCGATGATGGCAATGATCAGGAAGGTAATTGCCCAGCTCAACATGGTGATTCTCCTTACGCTTTTCTATTTAGTGAAGGTCTTGCGGTGATGGTTCCGGCGCAATGGACGACCGGTTCATCGGGTTAAAACACCCAGCGCTCTTCACGCGGCATGGCGCTCAATGGCTGGGCCTGGTCGACATCCATCATGCGCATTGAAGCGGACGCTTCTTCAAGGCTGCTGACGGCACTGAAATGGGTCTGTGGGGCACGGTGAATCGACACCTGCGGCGCTTGGGGCTGTTGGCTCTGATACCAGAGCAACCATTGCTGGCCCGTTACGAGGGTGACCAGCAGCGCCAAGGCAGCCCATGCGCCCTGCTGGACGTGCAGGGAAGAGAGGCGCAATGGGGCGGCACTTTTGAAGTGGGCGGAGCCAAATTGAGTGACACTTTGACGATTCATCCTGGAATTCCTCCCCACCCGAGTGCGGTGATCTGGTTGAGGCGCGCTACGCCACGTTGATCAGAGCATTGCAGTCGCCGTGCCAGGATTTTTTGTTATATAAATACCTTTAAAATCAATAAGTTAATAAATAAATGCAACATGCCGGGAGCGCATCCTGCACGATGGCGCAGGCGTCGGTCGTGCGTATTGCACGAATCAGCAGGAAAAGACGTTAGATTGTTTTTGAATTGGCTGTCAGACACAGCTGTCGGAATGAGCGATGCGAACCGTCCGAACCGGGCGATTCGTAAAAAAAGGAACTCAAATCAGGCTTTTAGGAGTCTGACGTCCACAGGGCCATTCTCGGTGAGTAATATCCCCTCAGAATCGACCATGCAACTTGCCCGATTTTTCTGACACTAACCAACATCATTCATTAAAGGAGCGTAGGAAAAATGGAATCCGCCACTGAGCACCAAGGCCGCATTCTGCTGGTAGACGACGAGTCCGCCATCCTGCGTACATTCCGATACTGCCTGGAAGACGAAGGCTATAGCGTCGCCACCGCCAACAGCGCCGCCCAGGCCGACGCACTGCTGCAACGCCAAGTGTTCGACCTGTGTTTCCTCGACCTGCGCCTGGGGGAGGACAACGGCCTGGATGTCCTGGCACAAATGCGTATCCAGGCGCCCTGGATGCGCGTGGTCATCGTCACCGCTCACTCGGCAGTCGATACCGCGGTCGATGCGATCCAGGCCGGGGCGGCCGATTATCTGGTCAAGCCGTGCAGCCCCGATCAATTGCGCCTGGCGACCGCCAAGCAATTGGAAGTACGCCAGCTGTCGGCAAGGCTCGAAGCCCTTGAAGGGGAAGTGCGCAAACCCAAGGATGGCCTGGACTCCCACAGCCCAGCGATGAAAGTCGTCCTGGAAACCGCGCGCCAGGTCGCCAGCACCGACGCCAACATCCTGATCCTCGGCGAGTCCGGCACCGGTAAGGGCGAGCTGGCCCAGGCGATCCATGGCTGGAGCAAGCGGGCGAAGAAGTCCTGCGTCACCATCAATTGCCCGTCGCTGACCGCTGAGTTGATGGAAAGCGAATTGTTCGGCCATAGCCGTGGGGCTTTCACCGGGGCCAGCGAGAGTACGCTGGGCCGGGTCAACCAGGCCGACGGCGGCACGCTGTTTCTCGACGAGATCGGCGATTTTCCTCTGACATTGCAACCCAAGTTATTGCGTTTCATCCAGGACAAGGAATATGAGCGGGTAGGGGATCCAGTCACCCGTCGCGCCGACGTACGGATTCTCGCAGCGACCAACCTCAACCTCGAAGACATGGTGCGCGACGGACGTTTTCGCGAAGACCTGCTGTATCGCCTGAACGTCATCACCCTGCACCTGCCGCCATTGCGAGAGCGCGCCGAAGACATCCTGACCCTGGCCGACCGCTTCCTGGCTCGCTTCGTCAAGGAATACGCGCGCCCGGCCCGGGGTTTCAGCGATGAAGCGCGAGAAGCGCTGCTAGGCTATCGCTGGCCGGGCAACATCCGGGAACTGCGCAATGTGGTCGAGCGCGCCAGCATCATCTGCCCTCAGGAAAAAGTCGAAATCAGTCACTTGGGCATGGCCGAGCAACCGGTCAACAATGCGCCGCGCATCGGCGCCGCGCTGAGCCTCGACGAATTGGAAAAAGCCCACATCGGCGCGGTGCTGGCCACGGCCGACACCCTCGACCAGGCGGCCAAGACCTTGGGTATCGATGCCTCCACGCTGTACCGCAAACGCAAGCAGTACAACCTGTGAGCGACACCTTATGAAACTGGCGATGAAGCTGCGCACACGACTGTTTCTCAGTATCTCGGCCCTGATCACCGTGGCCCTGCTGGGATTGGTGCTTGGCCTGGTCAGTGTGATGCAGATGGCCAATACCCAGGAACAATCGGTACGCGACAACTTCATCCTGCTGGACCTGGGCCTCAAGCTGCGCCAGACGCTCGGCGATCAGTTGATGATCATGCTCGACGACAAGCCCGACCTGGCTATGCTGGAGGCCTCCAAGCAGCAATACCTGGCGCTGATCGACGAAGGCATCGCCCACGAACAAGGCCTGGACGAAGCGGCAGTCAGCTTCAGCAGGGCCAAGGCCGACTACATTGAGTTTTTTGAAGCCTTCACCGCGTCTCGCCAGCAGCCGAGCCAGCTCGCGAACATCAAGGACCTCACCGAAAAATTCAATGTGCTGCGCAATGGACTGATCGAGGGCTATCGCCGGGCCCTGACCAACATCAGTGAAACCCAGGACCGCGCCCGAGAGCGCGCGATGTGGATTTCCGGACTGCTGGGGTTGGTGGGGTTTGCGGTGCTGATCATCGGGTTTATCACGGCCCATGGCATTGCCCGGCGTTTCGGCGCGCCGATCGAGGTACTGGCCGCGGCGGCGGACGACATCGGCCAAGGCAATTTCGAGGTCACGCTACCCGTGTCCTCAGCCGCTGAGTTGAATCTCCTGACCCGTCGCTTCGGGGTCATGGCCGAGGCCTTGCGTGAGCATCAGGCCACCAACGTCGATGAGCTGCTCGCCGGTCAGCAACGTTTGCAAGCCGTGCTCGACAGCATCGACGACGGCTTGCTGATGATCGACCGCAAAGGTCAGCTGGAGCACCTCAACCCGGTGGCCCAGCGTCAATTGGGCTGGGATGAGGAACGCCTCGGCCAAGGACTGGGCGAGGCGCTGGGACGCCTTGAACTGGATGAAGAATTGCACCTGGTGCTGCGCGGTGGAAGCCTGGAGCGCGCGCCGGAAGACCTGAGCGTCGAAGTGGATGGCGAGTCGCGGGTGCTCACCTACAGCCTCACCCCGGTCAGCCATACCCAGGGCCACATTCTCGGCGCGGTCATGGTGCTGCATGACGTCACCGAGCAGCGCGCCTTCGAACGGGTGCGCAGCGAGTTCGTCTTGCGTGCCTCCCATGAGCTGCGCACGCCCGTGACGGGCATGCACATGGCCTTCGGCCTGTTACAGGAGCGCCTGCATTTTTCAGAAGAGTCGCGCGAAGCCGACCTGCTCAACACCGTCACAGAAGAAATGCAGCGACTGATGCAGCTCATCAATGACCTGCTGAACTTCTCTCGCTACCAGAACGGCCTGCAGAAGCTGACCCTGGCGCCTTGCTCCATCGACGATCTGCTGGAAGCGGCCCGGCTGCGATTTGCCGAGCAGGCCCAAACCAAGGGTATCGAGCTGCTCGTGGCGATCCAGGGCCCGCTCCCGCGCCTGCATGCCGACGCTGCGCAACTGGATCGCGTGCTCGATAACCTGATCGATAACGCCATGCGCCACACCGCCGAAAACGGCCAGATCCGCTTGCAGGCCCGACGTCATGGCGAGCGGGTGATCATCAGCGTCGAAGACAACGGTGAAGGCATTGCCTACGGCCAGCAGGGACGGATCTTCGAACCTTTCGTCCAGGTCGGACGCAAGAAGGGGGGGGCGGGCCTCGGCTTGGCGCTGTGCAAGGAGATCGTCCAGCTCCACGGCGGGCGCATGGGCGTTTATTCAAGGCCGGGGCAGGGCACACAGTTCTACATGGCGCTGGCAGTCTGAGCTCATGGCCTGAGGCGACTCAGGCTTCGTCATCAAGGCGCCGACCACGCAGGCGCCGGCCACGGGTAATCAGTTCAATGAGCTGAACCGCGCTGAGGGCATGGGCGAACAGCCAGCCCTGGCCGAACCTCACCCCTTCGCTGCTCAAATAGGAAGCCTGGGCTTCATGCTCGATGCCTTCGGCTATCACCTTGAGTTGCAGCGCATGGGCCATGCGAATGATATGCGGGGCCACGCCGCTGCTGGCGGCATCGTGGCCCAAGGCGTCGATGAAGGCCTTGTCGATTTTCAGGCAGTCCACCGGCAGGGTTTGCAGGTAGGCCAGGCTGCAATAACCGGTGCCGAAATCGTCGATCAACACCTGATGCCCGACGTCGCGCAGCGATTGCAGGTTATCCCGGGCGACCAACACATCGACCAGCCCACGCTCGGTCACTTCGAAGGCAATCTGGTGCGCCGACACGCGATGCAGCGCCAGCAGGCGGGCGATCACTTCGCCAATACGCGGCACCATCACATCGCAGGCCGCCAGATTCACCGAGATATACAGCTGCGGATTGGCCCGCAACAGCTGACCCAATTGATCGAACAGCCGCTGCAGCACGAAATCGGTGATCTGACGGATCTGCCCCGTGTTCTCGGCCATCGGGATAAACAGGTCCGGGCTGGTCAGGGTGCCGTCCGGTCGTCGCCAGCGCAGCAAGGCCTCCGCCCCGACACAGTTACGGCTGCTCAGGTCGAAAATAGGCTGGTAAAGCACCTGCAATTCACCACGCCGGATAGCCCCATGCAGTTCGGCGTCCATGGACTGGCGCTGACGCGCCAGCAGAAACACCTGGAAACCAATCCCCAAGCCCAGCATCAAGCTGATGGGCAGCATCCACCAGGCATTGGCCGGCACCTTAAAACCGTTGCGCTGGGCGATAAGCACCAGTTGATAGACCGGGCTTTCGGTCGGCATCCGATAGATCAACCGGTTCTGCGTCACTTGCAAGGCATTGTGGCTTTTCGGTGGCCAAGGTTCGACCGGCGGCCAGTGTTGGTCCATCCCGAGCACGGGAATGGCCCGTTTACCGTTATCCAGGACAACCAGCAGGCTGCTGCCCGGTGGTAAATCGACCACATCGGTCAAATGCCCGCGGGACGTGGCCACCCGAAAGTTGCCGCGGCCCAGCATCAATGCGGCGCGGTCTTCGTCAGGCTCGGTGGTGGTGTTGAGCCAGTAATTGTAGGTCGGCCCGCGGATGTCGGGCGGGCGGGTCACTGACAAGCCGCCCTGGCGTGGACGATTGGAGCAGACGCCGCTGCCATCGATATACGCCGCCTCGTAGACAAAACGGTAGTTGAAGCTGACCTGTCGCAATGTGGCGATCATGTCGTCGTTGCATCCGCGCAACGGCTGGTTTTGCAAGTCGTCGAGGCTTTCACGCAATTGCCCGAAAAGCTGTTCCAGGCGCTGCAGAAAGCGCTCGCCCTGGGCATTCATCTGGTCGCTTTCGCGCTGCTGGATCTGCTGCACGACCACGAACAGACTCCCCGCCAGCAGCAGGACGGTACTTAGGGCAGTTGCCACCATCGCTAGGAAAACGGGGCGATGGAGCCAGCTGTGTAGGGTTTCGCGGGGGGCCGTCATCATGGGTAATCCGAAAGTTACCAATGAGTTATAGCTTCTGATTTGGATTTGGCCCGATTCGTCAGACGGGCGTCATTATTTTGTCTGGTTGAGCACCTGCAGAATCGCCGCGCTTTGCGCATCCGGCGTGCCATCGAAGCGGGTCGGACGGTAGTGCATCTGGAAGGCGGCCAGCACATGGTGGGTGGCCACGTCCCACTCGCCGGTCTGCGGCGTCGGGTAGCCCAGGCGGGCCAGCTCGGCCTGGAACCAACCGGCAGGCGGCAGCTGCGGCGTGAAGACGGCCTGCTGGCGGGCGACGGCCTGTTCGTCTGGCCAGACTCCTAAACCCGCTTGCGCCAGGCGCTTCCAAGGGAACAGCGGGCCCGGATCGAGTTTGCGCAGGGGCGCGATGTCGCTGTGACCGATGATGCTGCGCGGGTTGATGCCGTTGCGCTGGATGATGTCCTTGAGCAATACGATCAAGGCCTGGACCTGGGCTTCGCTGTAGGGATACCAGAGGCGCCCGGTAGGCGTGTCGACAAAACCCGGATTGACGATTTCGATGCCGATGGAACTGGAATTGAGCCAGGTCCGGCCTTCCCATTCACTTTCCCCGGCATGCCAGGCGCGTTGGCTTTCATCCACCAGTTTGTAAATGGTCGCGCCTTTATCGTCGCCGATCAGGTAATGGGCACTGACTTCGCCATGGGTCAGCAGGGCCAGCGAGCGCTCCAGGGAAGCCGAGGTGTAATGCACCACCACGAATTGGATACGGTTGTCATGGTTGACGGAAGGATGACGGGTGTCGAGTCGCGGGCCACTGGCGCAGCCGGCCAGGATAAATAAAGAAACAATGAGCGAGAAAAATTTCATGGCGGAAGGCAATACGCACTGGGAGTAATGCAACAGTGTAACGTATCGCCTCGCGATGATCCGGTGCGCGCGGCGATATTAAACAAATTGGAACAATTAGCCCCCTAGCCCAATTCCACATGGTTGCGCCCGGAACTTTTTGCCCGATAAAGCGCCTGATCGGCTCTTTTAAGCACCAAGTCGCTGTGTTCACCGGGTTTGAAGGCGGTCAGGCCGATGGATACCGTCACCGTCACCGGCTCGCCCTTGAAATGAAACGGACAGCCTTCGATGGCCAGGCGCAGCGCCTCGGCCAGCTTGGCACCAGCAGCCAGGGAGGTATTGGGCACCAGCAGCACAAACTCCTCGCCCCCAAAACGCGCAATGAAATCGCCGCTACGCAGGCGTTTACGCAGGACCGAGGCGATGAGTTTCAACACCCGGTCACCGGCCAGATGGCCATAGTTGTCATTGATGCGCTTGAAATGATCGAGATCGAGCATGGCCAGCAGCAAGCTGTTGCCGTGTTGTTGCCACTGGGCGACTTCATGCTCCAGGCGCTCGGACCAGGCGGCGCGATTGGGCAGCCCGGTGAGCGGATCGATCAGGGCTTTTTGCCGCTGTTCCTCGAGATTCTCCCGCACGACCTGGGCATCCTGCTCCATCAGCGCAACGCGATCGGCCAGGCTTTTCAGGCGAGCCGAGACCTCTTGCTCGCGTTGATCACGTTGCTGGCGGTGGTGGTCCATCGTACCGAGCAAGCCTTCAAGGTGATTCTCGAGCACCTGCTTGAGGCCTTCCAGGTCATCGGCGTCCTTCACGCTGCTTTGCAGGCCGTCCACCTGCTCGCGAATCTGGGTGTCCATTTCCCTGGAGGCCGACAGGTTTTCGGCGTGGTCTTCACTGGCGGCCTGCAGGCTGCTCTGGAATGACTCGAGCCGATCGTTGAGGCGCTGCAAGTACGCCTCGAATTCATGCTGGCCGGTGTCCGTGATGGCCAGCATCAGCACGGCCAGATCATCGAGGATCGGCAGCAATTCGTACCAGTTCAAGCCATTGCGCAGACGCTCACACATGGCTTCGGCTTGTGGTCGATGACGCTCGGGCAAGGTCAGGTCGCCCAAGAGGCCCAACAGCGTGTCTTCGATATGTTTGGCGACCGAACTGTAGGATGGCTCCGGCGAGTCGGGCAGGGCGTACTGGGCGTCAGCCACATCGGCGCCTTCCAGGGGCTCGTCGAGCTCCGCAGGCGGTAGCGAAGGGGCGGGCAGGGCCTGGGCAGGCTCCTCGGGCATCAGCTCGTCGGGATTCTCGAGTGCGGGCGCCACAACCGGGGGTACTTCGGCGAGCGGCGTCGGCAGCGGCGCAGGCTCGGTTGCCTGGTCGTCCGATTCACTGGCGGGCTGAACCACTTCGGCTGCCGGTGCTGGAGCGGGCACTGGAGCGATCTCGATCTGCGGCGCAGTCAGGGCAACCGGTTCGGGCGTTGTCTCCAACGCGGGCGCTTGCTCCGCCACCGAGGGCTGCGGTGCCGGTGCCGGTGCCGGTGCCGGTGCGACGGATTCTGCGGCCGTTGCCGGCGCCACGGCTACGGGCAGGGCCATTTCTGACGCAGGTGCCACGCTGGCCTGGGCAGGGTCGTGGGGCTGGGGCGTCGCGTCCTCATGGCCTTGGCCACCAAACAGCCGTTGCAGCAGGCCGGGGCGACTCGGTTCGACAGGGGCATCCAGGGCACTGAGTGCCTTGCCTTGCAAGCCGCTCAATTCGCTGAGCAGCAGCGGAATCTCCCGAGCCTGGCCGGCCCGATCCTCCAGTTGCTTGGCAAATTTCTTCAGCGGCCGACTGACGTCCTTGGGCAGCGGCAGGCTCTGCAACTGGGCAACCAGGGCGGTCAACGCGGCGCTCGTCTGCTCGACCCGGGTCTCGCGGCGCTGCTCGGAATCGAGTACGGCTTTCTCCAGGCGCGGCAGCAGGGCAGCGAGGCCGGCATCCATGTCATCGGTGCGCACCACCTCGCGCATCTCTTTCATGCATTGATCGACAGCCCTGTCAGTGCCCTCGGCGGCCAGGGTGCTGCGCACCAGGCCACGACGCAGCAAGTCGAGTCGAGCCGCCCAGCGGCGCTCAAGCTTTTCCTGCTGTTCGATACTCTTGAGGTACTTCTCTCTCCAGCGTTCGGCGTCGTCGCTCATTCATCGGATCCGCGGGGGGCAGGACTCAGCGCGGGGAATGCATCGGCCGTGAGCGAACCTGGCAAACGAATTTCTACCGCGACCGGCAGGTGATCGGAAATGGGTTGGGCCAGCACCTCGACGCGTTCGAGGGTCAGGGTCGGGCTCAACAGGATATGGTCCAGACAGCGCTGGGGGCGCCAGCTGGGGAATGTCGCTTCCAGTTGTGGAGCGAGCAGGCCGAGATCGCGCAGGGGCGAAGTCTGCAGCAAATCGGTGGCATGGGTGTTCATGTCGCCCATCAACACCTGGTGCTTGTAGCCGCCAATCAATTCGCGAATGTACGCCAGCTGCATCGTCCGGGTACGCGCCCCGAGCGCCAGATGCATCATGACCACGACCAGCGCCTCCGGGCCTTCGCCAAAACGCGCCAGGATCGCACCGCGCCCCTTGGGGCCGGGCAACGGGTGATCTTCGATCGCCCACGGACGCAAGCGACTCAACACGCCATTGCTGTGCTGGCCGAGACGTCCGAGATTGCGATTGAGTTGCTGGTACCAATAGGGAAAGGCGCCCAATTGGGCCAGGTGTTCCACCTGATTGACGTAGCCTGAGCGCAAGCTTCCGCCGTCGGCCTCTTGCAGGGCCACCAGGTCGAAGTCCTTGAGCAGGTCGCCGATTTTCTGCAGGTTACCGGCACGCCCGGTGTGCGGCAGCAAATGTTGCCAGCCGCGAGTCAGGTAATGCCGGTAGCGCTCGGTGCTGATGCCCACCTGGATATTGAAGCTGAGCAGCCGCAAGCGGCTGTCGCCAGGCAGGCCCGTGGACATGACATGATGCTCGTTGACCCGCGCTTCATGCAGGCCAACGATGCGTTCGGTGCTCCAGCGGGCCATGGGCGTGGGCCGCGCTTAGTTGGCAGCAGCCTTGGTGGCCGCTCGCTCTTTGGCGATCAGCTGGTCGGCCAGTTGCAGGGCTTCATTTGCGCCACCGGCGGAGCCGATGTCAAAGCGGTATTTGCCGTTGACGATCATGGTCGGTACGCCAGTGATCTCGTATTTCTTCGCCAGCTCGCGGGCCTTCTTGATCTGGCCCTGGATGGCAAAGGAGTCGAACGTGGCGAGGAATTTCTCCTTGTCCACACCCTGGGTCGCCAGGAAGTCGGCCATGTCTTCCTTGTCGGTCAGCTTTTTGTGTTCTTTCTGGATCGCGTTGAAAACGGCAGCGTGGACCTTGTGCTCGACGCCCATGGCCTCGAGTGTCAGGAACATCTGGCCGTGGGCATCCCACGGGCCGCCGAACATGGCGGGGATGCGCACGAAGTTAACGTCCGAAGGCAGTTTCTCGACCCATGGGTTGATAACCGGTTCAAAAGCGTAGCAATGCGGGCAGCCGTACCAGAACAGCTCCACGACTTCGATCTTGCCAGGCGCCGCCACCGGAACGGGGTTGGTCAATTCGACATAAGGTGCGGCGGGCTTTTCAGCCGCTTGGGCAGTTACGCCGAACAGGCTGGCGGCGACGAGCGCGGCGCTGATGATCAGATTACGCATGCTTTACTCCTGGACAATGAGGGGGCCTCGCGAGGCCTGTTTCTAAGACAGACCGTGGCGGGTTCAAGTTCTCTAGTGTAACGGCAGCGGCCACAAAAAAGGGCGGCCAAAGCCACCCTTTTGATGTTTGCATCGACAGATTAATCGAGCGTTAACGTTGCAAGGGATGTACGCCCCTTGCAACGCCAGCCAAAGGCCTCAGTGCAGGCCCTGGATGTAGCTGGATACCGCAGCGATATCTTCGTCGCTCAGTTTTTTCGCAATGCTCTGCATCGGCTTGGTATCGCCGTCGTTGGTCCGGCCACCCTCTTCTTTGCGGAAGTCGGTCAACTGCTTGCCTACGTACTGGGCATGCTGGCCGCCCAAGTGTGGGAAGCCGGCTGCCGCGTTGCCCTTGCCGTCAGGCGAGTGGCAGCCGGTGCAGGCTGGAAGCCCCTTGTTCAAGTCACCCCCACGAAACAGCGCTTCACCACGGGCCACGAGTTTCGGATCGGCAGCGCCGACACTGCCCTTCTGGCTGGCGAAATACGCCGAGATGTCCGCCAGGTCCTGATCGCTCAGGTTGGTCAGCAGGCCGGTCATTTCCAGCACCGTGCGCTTGCCGGACTTGATGTCGTGCAGTTGCTTGTTCAGGTAACGTTCGCCCTGGCCCGCCAGTTTCGGAAAGTTGGGCGCCATGCTATTGCCATCCGGGCCGTGGCAGGCTCCGCATACGGCCGCCTTCGCCTGACCGGCAGCGGCATCGCCAGCGGCGTGGGCTACGCCGGATATCCCCAAGGTCAACAGCAGACTCACGATCAGTTTGTTCATCAGCTAATCCAACTACGGCTAAGGGTTAAAGAGTTATGGACCGGGTTCACTCGCTCATCCACTGGATGATGGCTCGGTAATCCTCGGCACTGCAGTCCATGCACAAACCACGCGGCGGCATCGCCTTGAAACCCTGGGTCACGTGTTGCACCAGCGTCTCCATACCTTTCGCCAACCTCGGCGTCCAAGCTTCCTGATCGCCCTTGCGGGGCGCCATGGGGAGTTGGCCGGAATGACAGGCACCACAAACACGGTTGTACACAGCTTCCGGATCCTGTGTAGCCTGAGCGCTGTAAAGCGGCATCAAGACACCGGCAGCTAGCAGCCATTTCGTCATAAAACGACCTTTTCAGGGTTGGGAACGAGCTGCGTTCTAACGCGCAATTTCGGTCGGTCGCTCCCGTGAGCTTCATCCTACGCTGGGACAAAGCGCACACAAAATCTGCGGCATTATATACTGGCGTCACTGAAACGGAAACGACACAGCTTGCCGCGTCCATTCCCGACGCCGCCCACATCGGAAATCCCATGCAACTGAAGAACCCCATCCTCGGCCTGTGCCAACAGTCCACCTTCATGCTCAGCGCCGCCAAAGTCGATCAATGCCCAGACGACGAAGGCTTCGAAGTGGCTTTTGCCGGGCGTTCCAATGCCGGCAAATCCAGCGCGCTGAACACCTTGACCCACGCGAGCCTGGCGCGCACCTCGAAAACCCCGGGTCGCACGCAGCTCTTGAACTTCTTCAAGCTAGACGATGAACGGCGTTTGGTCGACCTGCCCGGCTACGGCTACGCCAAGGTACCGATCCCGCTCAAGCAACACTGGCAGCGCCACTTGGAAGCGTATTTGGGCAGCCGCGAGAGTTTGAAAGGCCTGATCCTGATGATGGACATTCGCCATCCGATGACCGACTTCGACCTGTTGATGCTCGATTGGGCGGTCGCCAGTGGCATGCCGATGCACATCCTGTTGACCAAGGCCGACAAGCTCACCTACGGCGCGGCCAAAAATACCCTGCTCAAAGTGCAGTCGGAAATTCGCAAAGGCTGGGGTGACGCGATCACTATCCAGCTGTTCTCGGCGCCCAAGCGCATGGGCCTGGAAGAAGCCTACACGGTGCTGGCCGACTGGATGGAATTGGCGGACAAGGGCAGCGAAGAGGCCGAATAAGCCGGATCGCAGGCAAAAAAAACCCCGGACTTCTTATGGGGAGGGGGAAGTTCGGGGTCCAAGTTCCGGACCGCTAGGGCGGGGTCCAGATATCTGCCAACACTTAACACAACATAGGAGCATTGAAGGGCTTCACCAGCCATTCAGAATCTCTGAGTGGCATTTGACGGGTTTAGTTCAGATTATTTTTGGAAATAGCCTTAGGAATTTTCCGAACTAAAGACATCGTCCCGGGGTTTCAGTGAGCCTATGTGGCGAGGGAGCTTGCTCCCGCTTGAGTGCGAAGCGCTCACAAAATGTTTGGGGCGGCTGCGCCACCCAGCGGGAGCAAGCTCCCTCGCCACGGGACCTGCGCCAGCTTCAGAGCCTACGACTCAATGCGCCTCATCCCAGTTATTGCCCACGCCCACTTCCACCAGCAGCGGCACGTCCAGCGTGGCGGCGGCGCTCATGTGCTGGCGAATTTCCTCGCGCACCTGGTCGACCAGGTCTTCACGCACCTCCAGCACCAATTCGTCGTGTACCTGCAGGATGACCTTCGCATCCAGCCCGGACGCTGTCAGCCAGCGATCCACGGCGACCATGGCTTTCTTGATGATGTCAGCCGCCGTGCCCTGCATCGGCGCGTTGATGGCCGTGCGCTCGGCGCCTTTGCGCAGGGCCGGGTTTTTCGCGTTGATGTCCGGCAGGTACAACCGGCGACCGAAAATGGTTTCGACAAAACCTTGCTCGGCCGCTTGGGCGCGGGTGCGCTCCATGTACGCCAGCACACCTGGGTAGCGGGCGAAGTAGCGGTCGATATAAGCCTGGGACTGCTTGCGATCGACGCCGATCTGCTTGGCCAGGCCGAACGCACTCATGCCGTAGATCAAGCCGAAGTTGATCGCCTTGGCGCTGCGGCGCTGGTCCTGGGTGACGGCCTCCAGCTCGACGCCGAAAACCTCGGCAGCGGTGGCCCGGTGCACATCCAGGTTATGGCGAAACGCATGAAGCAACCCTTCGTCCTTGGCCAGGTGCGCCATGATTCGCAGTTCGATCTGCGAGTAGTCCGCCGCCAGCAGCTTGTAACCTTTCGGCGCGATGAAGGCCTGGCGAATGCGTCGACCTTCGGCCGTGCGAATCGGGATGTTCTGCAGGTTCGGGTCGATGGATGACAGGCGCCCGGTCGCAGCGACGGCCTGTTGATAATTGGTATGGACACGGCCAGTGCGGCTGTTGATCTGTTCCGGCAGGCGATCGGTGTAGGTGCTCTTGAGCTTGCTCAGCGAGCGGTACTGCATCAGCACCTTGGGCAGCGGGTAATCCTGCTCCGCCAGCTCGGCGAGCACCGCTTCGGCGGTGGACGCCTGGCCCTTGGCGGTTTTGCTGAGCACCGGCAAGCCAAGTTTTTCGTACAGGATCACACCCAATTGCTTCGGTGAGCCCAGGTTGAACTCCTCGCCGGCGATGGCAAACGCCTCACGCTCCAGCGCCACCAGTTTCTCGCCCAACTCGACACTTTGCACGCCCAGCAGGTTGGCATCGACCAACGCCCCCTGGCGCTCGATGCGCGCCAGGACCGGCATCAGCGGCATCTCGATGTCGTTGAGCACGGTGCCCAGGCTTGGCGTGGCCGCCAGTTTTTCCTGCAGGGACTGGTGCAGGCGGAAGGTCACGTCGGCGTCTTCGGCGGCGTAAGGGCCGGCCAGTTCCAGGGAGATCTGGTCGAAGGTCAGTTGCTTGACCCCTTTGCCCGCGATGTCCTGGAAATCGGTCTTGCTCTGGCCCAGGTACTTGAGCGCCAGGCTGTCCATGTCGTGGCGGGTCGCGGTGGAGTCCAGCACGTAGGATTCGAGCATGGTGTCGAAGGCGATGCCCTGGACCAGGATGCCGTTGTTCTGATCGCCATCGATGGCGCAGTTGGCCAGGATGTTGGTTTCGAACTTGGCGTGCTGGCCGACCTTGAGCTTGTTCGGGTTTTCCAGCAGCGGCTTGAGTGCCTTGAGCACCGTGTCGCGATCCAGTTGCTCCGGCACACCCATGTAGGAATGGGTCAGCGGAATGTAGGCTGCCTCGAAAGGGGCCACGGCGAACGACAAGCCGACGAGTTGCGAATGCTGGGCATCGCCGCCGTTGGTTTCGGTGACGAAGGCAAACAGCGGCGCTTTGTCCAGTTTGGCCAGCCACGCGTCGAAGCGCGCCTGATCGAGGATGACCTCGTACTTGGCCTCGGCCGCGCCGGGCTGTTCTTCGGCCACTTCAACGATCTCCTGGCCGGCACGCTTGGCGTCCCGCTGGTTTTCTTCGAACCAGCTCTTGAATTCCAACAACGTGTACAGCTCGGCGAGTTTCTCGTGATCCGGTTGGCCCATTTGCAGGTCGTCGAGGCCGACATCCAACGGTACGTCGGTCTTGATGGTTGCCAACTCGTAGGAAAGCAATGCCATTTCCTTGTGCTCTTCGAGCTTGGCGGCCAGGGTCTTGGCGCCACGGATCGGCAAGGTGGCGACGATGTCCAGTTGCGCATACAGCTCGGTCAGGCCGCCATTGACGCCCACCAGCAGGCCGGAAGCGGTCTTCGGTCCGATACCCGGAACGCCCGGGATGTTGTCGGACGAATCGCCCATCAACGCCAGGTAATCGATGATCTGCTCGGGAGCGACGCCAAACTTCTCCTTCACGCCAGCCACGTCCAGGGCGCTACCGGTCATGGTATTGACCAAGGTAATGTGCCCATCGACCAATTGCGCCATGTCTTTGTCGCCGGTGGAGATCACCACCGGACGGTCGGCCGCCGCGCTACTGCGGGCCAGGGTGCCGATCACGTCATCGGCTTCGACGTTGTCCACGCACAGCAGCGGGAAGCCCAGGGCCTTGACGCTGGCATGCAGCGGCTCGATCTGCACACGCATGTCGTCGGGCATGCTCGGGCGGTTGGCCTTGTATTCGGCGTACAACGCATCGCGAAACGTCCCACCCTTGGCGTCGAATACGACGGCAAATGGACTGTCCGGATACTGCTTGCGCAGGCTCTTGAGCATGTTCAGCACGCCCTTGACCGCACCGGTCGGCAGGCCTTTGGACGTGGTCAGCGGTGGCAGCGCGTGAAAGGCGCGGTACAGATAAGAAGAACCGTCCACCAGGACGAGGGGGGCTTGGCTCATGAGCAGGATCAACCTTTTCGGCGGGTCCGGGGCTAGAATAGCGGGACCGTTGACGACAAAGGGACAAGGTTATCATGCGTACACTAAATCGCCTGTTACTGGCTGGCTTGTTTGCAATCACCCCGTTGGCCGTCATGGCGGCGGACGACGCACCCTCGGCGGACCCGGATGTCACCATCCGCACCGAAGGCGATAAAACCATTCAGGAGTACCGGCAAAATGGATTTTTGTACGCGATCAAGGTCACGCCCAAGCACGGCAAGCCTTATTTCCTGGTGCGGGCCGACGGCAGCGATGCAAACTTCATCCGTTCGGATCAGCCGGATATGCTGATTCCGTCCTGGAAAATATTTGAGTGGTAATACCGCTCTGCACTTCAACCGGCGCCCGCTGAAGGGCGCCCGTACTGGCAGTTTTAACCATGTCTGTGTTCACGCCCCTGGCTCGGCCCGAGCTGGAAACCTTTCTCGCCCCTTACGGGCTTGGCCGTCTGCTTGATTTCCAGGGGATCGCCGCCGGCAGCGAAAACACCAACTTCTTCATCAGCCTGGAGCAGGGCGAATTCGTCCTGACCCTGGTCGAGCGCGGCCCGGTGCAGGAAATGCCGTTCTTCATCGAACTGCTGGACGTGCTGCACGACGCCGACCTGCCGGTGCCTTACGCCTTGCGCACCACCGACGGCGTGGCGTTGCGGGAGCTGGCGGGCAAGCCGGCGCTGCTGCAACCACGCCTGGCCGGCAAGCATATCAAGCAGGCCAACACCCAGCACTGCGCCCAGGTCGGCGAGCTGCTCGCGCACCTGCACCTGGCAACCCGCGACAACATGATCAAGCGCAAGACCGATCGTGGCCTGGACTGGATGCAGGAGGAGGGCGCCAAGCTGCTCTCGCACCTCGACGCCGAGCCGCGTCGGCTGCTCGAAGCGGCGCTGGATGAAATCTCGTTGCAGAAAGTCGGCATCCTGGCGCTGCCGCGCGCCAACATCCACGCCGATCTGTTCCGCGACAACGCGATGTTCGAAGGCACGCACCTGACCGGGCTGATCGACTTCTACAACGCCTGCTCGGGGCCAATGCTGTATGACGTTGCCATTGCCTTGAACGACTGGTGCTCGGACGACAATGGCGTGCTCGATGGACCCAGGGCGCGAGCGCTGCTGGGCGCCTATGCGACGCTGCGACCGTTTACCGCCGCTGAGGCGCAACTGTGGCCGACCATGCTGCGCGTGGCGTGCGTGCGGTTCTGGCTGTCGCGATTGATCGCTGCTGAATCCTTTGCCGGGCAGGATGTGTTGATCCACGACCCGATGGAGTTCCAGCAGCGCTTGGCGCAGCGGCAGACGGTTCACGCGTTGCTGCCGTTCGCCCTGTAAGTACCCATGGAAGGTCTTCGCCGAACGCTGCTTTTGTGGCGAGGGAGCTTGCTCCCGTTCGGTTGCGCAGCGACCGCAAGATCTTGGGGCTGCTGCGCACCCCAGCGGGAGCAAGCTCCCTCGCCACACAGGCCCCATGTTTGGCAGGAGAGAGCGGGGCTGGGGTTATAGCGACTCCAGGCACCCCGCCAGATCATTGCCCAACTTCTCCAACAACTGCTCATATCCCTGCACCGTCGCCGGGGTATAGCCGCCCAGTGCATCGAGCTCCGCCAGCTTCACCGGCAACCCGGCCACCAGGGTTTCGGCCAGGCGCGGGCGCAGGGGCGGTTCGCTGAACACACAGGTCTTGCCCACGGCCTGCAAGCGCGTGCGCATTGCCGCCACATGCTGGGCACCAGGCTGGACTTCGGCGGCCACGGCGAACACCCCGGCGTGCTTGAGGCCGTAGTTGTCTTCGAAATAGTCGAACGCCTCGTGGAAGACGAAATACGGCTTGCCCGCGACCCCGGCCAGGCGCGCCTTGAGGCGTGTGTCCAAAGCATCGAGACGCTGGTTGAAGCCCTTGAGGTTGCTTTGATAACGGGCCGCGTTGGCCGGATCCGCCGCGCTCAGGTCGGCCGCCATTTTGGCGGCGATCACCCGCGCATTGAGCGGCGAGAGCCACAAGTGGGCATCCACGGTGCCGGGGCGATGGTCGTGATCGTGTTCGTCGCCGTCATGGTCATCGTCCTCGTGGGACGCGCTGTCCTGGGCGAAGTGACGCAACTTGAGCCCCGGCAAATCCTGGATGGCGACGGAGGGCAGCGTGCGACCGTTGAGCACCCGCGGGAGAAAGCCTTCCATATCGGGGCCGATCCAATAAAGCAGGTCCACCGACTGCACCTTGCGAACATCCGATGGCCGCAACGCATAGTGATGCGGCGAAGCCCCTGGCGGCAGCAACACCTCTGGAACGGCTACGCCATCCTGCACAGCGGCGGCAATCAGTTGCAGCGGCTTGATGCTGGTGAGCACCTTGACCTCGGCCTGGGCCGGGCCAATCAGTAGAAAACTTGCGACAAAAGCGACAAAGAGCGAAAAAAATCGGGACACGATGACCACTCGTAGAGGCGAGAACGGGTAACATAATAACGTCTCTCACTAAACTCGTCGCTGCCCATGCCTATTACACCCCTTGCCAGTCGTCCCCACGATCACTCCCACTGCGTGCATAGCGCGCTGTCCGAGGCCGACGCCATCTGCGCGCGCCAAGGGTTGCGCCTGACCGCCCTGCGTCGGCGCGTGCTGGAATTGGTCTGGCAAAGCCACAAGCCACTGGGCGCCTACGACATCCTCGCCGTGCTCAGCGAGCAGGACGGCCGCCGCGCCGCACCGCCGACGGTCTACCGGGCGCTGGATTTCCTCTTGGAAAACGGCCTGGTGCATCGCATTTCGTCGCTGAACGCCTTCGTCGGCTGCAACCACCCGGAGCACGCCCACCAAGGCCAGTTCCTGATCTGCCGGCAATGCCACGCCGCCATCGAGCTGGAACAGAAGTCCATCAGCGATGCCATCATCGCCAGCGCCAAGGACGTCGGCTTCGTGGTCGACACCCAGACCGTCGAGGTGGTCGGTCTCTGCTCCGGCTGCCAGGGGGCCTGATGAGCAATGCGTTGATCCGCCTCGAACAGGTGGCCGTGACGTTCGCCGGGCAGAGCGTGCTGGACAACATCCACCTGAGCGTCGAGCCGGGGCAGATCGTGACCTTGATCGGCCCCAACGGCGCCGGCAAGACCACCCTGGTGCGCGCCGTGCTGGGCTTGCTCAAGCCCGACAGCGGCAGCGTCTGGCGCAAGCCCAGGTTGCGCGTCGGCTATATGCCGCAAAAACTTCACGTCGATCCGACGCTGCCGCTGTCCGTGCTGCGCTTCCTGCGCCTGGTGCCGGGCGTGGACCGCGCCCGCGCCTTGGCCGCGCTCAACGAAGTGGGCGCCGAACAGGTGATCGACAGCCCGGTGCAAAGCGTCTCCGGCGGCGAGATGCAGCGCGTATTGCTGGCTCGCGCCCTGCTGCGCGAGCCTGAGCTGCTGGTGCTCGACGAGCCGGTGCAAGGCGTCGATGTGGCGGGGCAGGCCGAGCTGTACAGCCTGATCACGCGCCTGCGCGACCGCCACGGCTGCGGCGTGCTGATGGTCTCCCACGACCTGCACCTGGTGATGAGCACCACCGACCAGGTGGTCTGCCTCAATCGTCACGTATGCTGTTCCGGGCATCCCGAGCAAGTCAGTGGCGATCCGGCTTTCGTCGAGTTATTCGGAAAAAACGCACAAAGCCTGGCGATTTATCACCATCACCATGACCACGCCCATGACCTGCATGGCTCGGTGGTCAGCGCCCCTTCCGCTTCCAATCATGTTCATGGAGATGGCTGCAAGCATGGCTGATTTTCTGTTGTACGCCCTGCTCGCAGGCTTGGCACTCGCCCTGGTAGCCGGCCCCTTGGGTTCGTTCGTGGTCTGGCGGCGCATGGCCTATTTCGGCGACACCTTGTCCCACGCGGCGTTGCTCGGCGTGGCCTTGGGGTTTCTGCTGGACGTCAGCCCGGCGGTGGCGGTGACCGTTGGCTGCCTGTTGCTGGCGGTGGTACTGGTGACCTTGCAACACCGCCAACCGCTGGCGTCCGACACGCTGCTGGGTATTTTGGCGCCGAGCACCCTGTCCCTCGGGCTGGTGGTACTAAGCTTCATGCATGACGTGCGGATTGACCTGATGGCCTATCTGTTCGGCGACCTGTTGGCGATCAGTCCGACGGACCTGTCGTGGATCCTCGGCGGTAGCGCCGCGGTGCTGCTGTTGCTGGTGGCACTCTGGCGTCCCTTGCTGGCCGTCACCGTGCACGAGGAACTGGCCCGGGTAGAAGGCCTGCCTGTGCTGGGGTTGCGACTGGCACTGATGCTGCTGATTGCGGTGGTCATCGCGGTGGCGATGAAAATCGTCGGGGTGTTGCTGATTACGTCATTGCTGATCATCCCGGCGGCTGCGGCACAGCGTCACGCCCGCTCACCCGAGCAAATGGCCCTGGGCGCGAGCCTGCTGGGAATGCTCGCGGTGTGTGGCGGCCTGGCACTTTCCTGGTTCAAGGACACTCCGGCCGGCCCATCGATCGTGGTCAGCGCCGCCGCGCTGTTTCTGCTGAGTTTTGTCCTACCTCGTCGAGGGGTGTAGACTTGCTCGCTTTTTGCGCAAATAGAGAGTCGCAGGAATGAAGCCGTTCGCCTCCCGTTATCTGCTCCTTGTCGCGTTTTCCCTGCTGCTGGGCGCGTGCCAGAGTACGCCGCCGGTCACCGAGGCTCCCGATACCCGGGGCCCGGCCATCGCGCAGCTCGAGCAAAGCCTTGCCAGCAATGAGCTGGCCACCGCCGAAGACCAGTTGGCCGCCTTGCAAGCCCAGTCACCCGAAGACCGGTCGCTGGAACCCTATCAGCGGCAACTGGCCGAGGCGTATTTGCGCCGCAGCCAAATCGATCTGCAAAAAGGCGATGTCAACGCCGCCGCCACCGCCCTGAGCCGTGCCCGAGCCTTGATGCCCAAGGCCCCAGCGCTCACTGGCGAGGTCAACAGCGCCATTGCCGAAGCCCGCAAGGCCGACCTGGATAAAGCCGAGGCCGACCTCAAGGCCGCCGAAGCCAAACCGGTCGCCAAAGTGATCGACCCGAGCGCCCCCCGTACCACAGTTGCGCTCAACCTAGCCGATATACAGCAAATGCGTCGGCAACTGGATGCCATCGCCGCCGACGTGGTGAATTATCAGTGTGACGTCACCATCCAGGCGCCGCGCACCGATGATTATCCGTGGTTGGCGACGTTGCTGACCAAGCGGGTCAAGAAACTGGACCCGGGGTTTGATTTGAAGCTGCAAAAGCAGATTTTGCGCAGTGTGCCGGCGCAGATGGTGCTGACACCGCATAAGCCCTAAAAAGCATCGTCGGAACGCCGCCCGGAGCAAGCTCGCTCCCACAGGGACCCCATGTGGAGCGAGCTTGCTCGCGATAGCGCCCTACCAGACAGCAAATCTCTTTAGGCTGGAACCGCCTTAGCCTTAGCCTCCCGCGCCCAAACCCGATGCTGAGCAATCGCCGCGAAAAACCGCGAAAAACCGCTCGTATCCGCATCTTCGATCAACCCCGCATCCACCTCCAGCTTCAACTCCACCAACAACTGCCGGGCCTCACCATGAAGCCCAATGGCTTTCAGATGCTTGTAGGCCTCCAGCACGTAATGCAACGCCACGCCGTCGCGACTCAAAGCCTTGATCGACTCCGCCCCACCCGGCACGAACACCGCGTCAAAGGCAATCGACGGCAACCCCTCCATGGACGCATCCACCGCCAGCGTTTTCCCATCGGCCGTGGTCACTGGTGCGGAAGTCGGCCCCAGCACTTTGGCGTGGGCGCCCTCGGCCTTCAGCGCCTTCTTGAGGGCATCGATGATCGCTCCATCGACACCGTTAGCCACCAGCACCGCCACTTTTCGCGTCTTGATGTCCCCAGACAGCAGGTTCGCCTGGCTCAAGGCCGGAGACTGCTCCAGCGACGGCGTTGGCACATCGACGGTGCCCGCGGTAGGCGCCGGCAACCCGAGGTTCTTCGCCACTCGCCCGGCCAGTTCCAGATCGATATTGGCGAGGATCTCATTGACCTGCCGCGCCCGGATGAACTCACGCTCCACCTTGCCCAGCTCGAAACTGTAGGCCGCGATGATGTGCTCTTTTTCATGGGCGCTCATGCTTCTGTAGAACAGCCGCGCCTGGGAGAAATGGTCGGCGAACGAATCGCTGCGTTGGCGGATCTTGTAGGCATCGATGCGCTCCGGATAACTCTCGAAGCCACCGTCTTCCGGGCCAGGCGGGGTTTCCTTCGGCCAGCCACCGTCGATGGAGTTCGGCTCGTAGGACGCGCGCCCCTTGTCGATGGTGGTGCGGTGCATCGCATCCCGTTGGCCGTTGTGTACCGGGGTGATCGCCCGGTTGATCGGCAGCTCATGAAAATTCGGCCCACCGAGTCGGCTGATCTGCGTATCGGTGTAGGAAAACAGCCGACCTTGCAGCAACGGGTCGTTGGAAAAGTCGATACCCGGCACGATATGCCCAGGGCAGAAGGCGATTTGCTCGACCTCGGCAAAGAAGTTGTCCGGGTTACGGTTGAGCACCATCTTGCCCAGGGGCGTGATGGGCACCAGCTCTTCAGGGATGATTTTGGTCGGGTCGAGCAGGTCGAAGTCAAACTTATGCTCGTCCTCCTCGGCGACGATCTGCACGCCGAATTCCCATTCTGGGTAGTCGCCCATCTCGATCGACTCCCAGAGATCGCGACGGTGGTAGTCGGTATCCTTACCCGCCAACTTCTGGGCTTCGTCCCACACCAAAGAACACGTCCCAGCCTTGGGTCGCCAGTGGAATTTGACGAAGCTGCTTTTGCCTTCGGCGTTGATCATGCGGAAGGTATGCACCCCAAAACCCTGCATGGTGCGTAGGCTTTTTGGAATGGCCCGGTCAGACATCGCCCAGATCACCATATGAGCCGATTCCGGCACCAGCGAGACAAAATCCCAGAACGTGTCGTGGGCCGAGCCGCCTGTAGGAATTTCGTTATGGGGCTCGGGTTTTACCGCGTGGACAAAGTCCGGAAACTTCACCGCGTCCTGAATGAAAAACACCGGCATGTTGTTGCCCACCAGATCGAAGTTACCTTCGTCGGTGAAGAACTTCACCGCGAAGCCGCGCACGTCCCGCACGGTGTCGCCGGAGCCGCGTGGGCCCTGCACAGTGGAAAAACGCACGAACACAGGGGTTTTCTTGCTCGGGTCTTGTAGGAAACCGGCCTTGGTCAATGCCGAATGCGCATCGTAGCTCTGAAAATAACCATGGGCGCCGGTCCCGCGAGCGTGGACGATGCGTTCCGGAATGCGTTCATGGTCAAAGTGCGTGATTTTTTCACGCATGATGAAATCTTCCAGCAGCGAAGGTCCGCGGGGGCCGGCGCGCAGGGTGTTCTGGTTATCGGCGATCTTCACGCCCTGGTTGGTGCGCAACGCCTGTTCGGTAGCGTCGGAGCGAAACTGTTCCAGGCTCTCGAGCTTGGCGTTGGTGTTGCCGCGATCCAGCGTGTCGGTCCCGGCCAGTTGGCTCTTGTTGACTGTGGGCTTTTTGATACTCATCAGGCATGACTCCTCTTTGCGTTCCTCGCCGGGGCCAGGAATCTGAGTTCGATACCGCAGGTGCATGACCCCGGCATTTCGAGTGGCTTAATGAGTGACCGATGCCGTTTGGCCGTGTTCCTTTTTTTATGGCCTTTGATCGCGTTATTGCCAAATGACAGGTCTGATCGCAAATAAATGCTAAGAACCTCTATACGGACAGGCTAAAATGCGCGCCCGGCTAACCGCTGATCCTTTTCCAACGCGCCCCACAAGGTTCGCTACGTGATCGAGTTTCAAGACGTCCATAAAACCTACCGAGTCGCCGGTAGGGATATCCCCGCCCTGCATCCGACCAGTCTGACGATTGAGAACGGTCAGGTCTTCGGCCTGATTGGCCATTCCGGTGCGGGAAAAAGTACCTTGCTGCGCCTGATCAATCGCCTGGAAGACTCCACTGGCGGCAAGATCATCGTCGACGGCGAGGAAGTCACCGCCCTGGACGCCAGCGGCCTGCGCCGCTTCCGCCAGCAAGTCGGGATGATTTTCCAGCACTTCAACCTGCTGGCGTCCAAGACCGTGGCCGACAACGTGGCGCTGCCACTGACGCTGGCCGGCGAATTGTCCCGCAGCGAAATCGACCAGCGCGTCGCCGAGTTGCTGGCGCGGGTGGGCCTGTCCGACCACGCCAGGAAATACCCGGCGCAACTGTCCGGCGGCCAGAAACAGCGCGTCGGCATCGCCCGCGCCCTGGCGACCAAACCCAAGATCTTGCTGTGCGACGAGGCCACCAGCGCCCTCGACCCGCAGACCACCGCCTCGGTGCTGCAACTGCTGGCGGAAATCAACCGCGAGCTGAAACTGACCATCGTGCTGATTACCCATGAAATGGACGTGATCCGCCGGGTTTGCGATCAAGTGGCGGTGATGGATGCCGGCGTGATCGTCGAGCAAGGCCCGGTGGCCGAGGTGTTCCTGCACCCCAAGCACCCGACCACCAAGCGTTTCGTCCAGGAAGACGAGCAGATCGACGAAAGCGAACAGCGCGACGACTTCGCCCACGTGCCCGGGCGCATCGTGCGTCTGACGTTCCAGGGCGACGCGACCTACGCGCCTTTGCTCGGCACCGTCGCCCGGGAAACCGGCGTGGACTACAGCATCCTGGCCGGTCGTATCGACCGCATCAAAGACACCCCCTACGGGCAACTGACCCTCGCCATCACCGGCGGTGACATGGAGGCGGCGTTCGCCCGCTTCACCGCGGCCGATGTCCACATGGAGGTGCTGCGCTAATGGAACTGTTGAGTTCGTTCTTCTCCAACATCGACTGGCTGGAAATCTGGCTGGCCACCGGCGACACCTTCCTGATGCTGTTCGGTTCGCTGCTGTTCACCGTGCTGCTCGGCCTGCCCCTGGGCGTGTTGCTATTCCTCTGCAGCCCGCGCCAGTTGCTCGAAGCCCGCGGCGTGTATGCGCTGCTGTCGCTGATCGTGAACATCCTGCGTTCGCTGCCGTTCATCATCCTGTTGATCGTGATGATCCCGTTCACGGTATTGATCACCGGCACCTCCCTGGGCGTGGCCGGCGCGATCCCACCACTGGTGGTCGGCGCCACACCGTTCTTCGCCCGCTTGGTGGAAACGGCCCTGCGCGAAGTCGACCGCGGCATCATCGAAGCGACCCAGGCCATGGGCGCCACCACGCGGCAGATCATCGTCAATGCCTTGCTGCCGGAAGCCCGTCCAGGCATTTTTGCCGCGATTACGGTGACAGCGATTACGCTGGTGTCCTACACGGCCATGGCCGGTGTGGTCGGTGCCGGTGGTTTGGGCGACCTGGCGATCCGCTTCGGCTACCAGCGTTTCCAGACCGACGTCATGGTGGTCACGGTGGTGTTGCTGCTGGTGCTGGTCCAAGTCCTGCAAACCGTGGGCGACAAACTGGTTGTACATTTTTCTAGAAAATAAGGCCTCGCGGCCAATAAACCATGAGCCGGCCATTCGCTGGCAGGCGCCAAGAGCAGGCGCCTCAAAAGGAGTTAGCTGAATGAAGAAACTACTGGTTGCCTTCGCTGCAGCCGCAGCGTTTTCCGCCCACGCTGCCGACACCCTGACCGTCGCCGCAACGCCGGTCCCGCACGCGGAAATCCTCGAATTCGTCAAACCAGCCCTGGCCAAAGAAGGCGTCGATCTGAAGGTCAAAGTCTTCACCGACTACATCCAGCCGAACGTACAAGTTGCGGAAAAGCGCCTGGACGCCAACTTCTTCCAGCACCAGCCGTACCTGGATGAATTCAACAAGGCCAAGGGCACCCACCTAGTGAGCGTGGCCGGTGTGCACCTGGAACCCCTGGGCGCGTACTCCAGCAAGTACAAGGCACTTACAGAACTGCCGGGCGGCGCCAACGTGGTGATCCCGAACGACGCCACCAACGGCGGCCGTGCGCTGTTGCTGCTGGCGAAGGCTGGGGTGATCAAGTTGAAGGATTCGAACAACATCCTGTCGACCACCAAGGACATCGTTGAGAACCCGAAGGATCTCAAATTCCGTGAGCTGGAAGCGGCGACCATTCCGCGGGTGCTGACCCAGGTGGACCTGGCGTTGATCAATACCAACTATGCGTTGGAAGCCAAGCTTGATCCTTCCAAGGATGCACTGGTTATCGAAGGTAGCGACTCGCCGTATGTGAACATCCTGGTGGCTCGTGAGGATGACAAGGACAGTGAGGCGATGAAGAAGCTGGTTGCGGCGCTGCACACGCCGGAAGTGAAGGCTTTTATTCTTGAGAAGTACAAAGGCGCGGTTTTGCCGGCGTTTTGAGGTGATTAGGTGGTGAAAAAACGGGGCTGCGTAGGAATGCAGGCCCGTTTTTTTTGCGATGTCTTCTATCCATTAAAGCCGCTACGATCTTCGTCGTCGACCAGGCTTGCTCTAAATCTAGCGTACAGTCGTCCATATTTATTCGACCTGATCAGCAATACACCTAGCTGCAGAATAGCCGGGGTCATCGGCCCTAAGCTGAAACGTCTCAGTAACCTCATTGACGGCGTGCATAATAAAATCACCGATCGTCAAAATCCTGGAATAACTCTTTTCCTATACGATTCTTGGAAAACCTTCGCTTCCCATGCCCCCAAATCGTTGGCATAGTGCCATTATATTTTTTGATATTTATGACACATCGAGGGACGCGATGAAGGTCAAAATTATCCCGGCGGTTTTCCTGTTCTTGGGTTCTTACTTTCCCTTGAGTGTGATTTTGCTTCTTCAGGATGTCTCCGAAGCCAGCTGGAAGCAGCCAATCTGCTGGTCGCTCCAGCGCTGTACTCTACCTATCCTCATGAACGGTGGTCGCTCGCTCGGATTGTTCATCATCTGTCTGCTTAGCCTTGGGCTCTTTACTTGGGTGCTCAAAAGCATGCCGGCCGACCACCAACTCACCGTCAAAGACTCTAAAACAGTTCCCAACGACCTCATTAACTACGTGTTTCCATATGTTGTCTCCTTCATGGGGCTCGACCTGGCAAGCAACGGCAAGTTTTACGGTTTTCTCATCTTCCTGACGTGGATGTTCCTGATTACTTATCGGTCTGGGCAAATTCTAATGAACCCACTGCTGCTGGCGATCGGTTGGCAGCTTCACGAACTGAAAGTGACAACAGCTGGGAACACCCGCGATGTGATCGCATTGGCTAAGACAAAGGTACACCCTGGCGATACGCTAAAATTCTGCGTAATTCAGGGAATTTATGTGCTCGCAAAAAGGAGTTAGCAATGACAGCACCGCAGGCTTTGGCGAAGCTTCATGGGTTTGATGTAACCAACGCGGAACTGAGCGTTTGGACGTTCAGAAAAAGCAATAGCAAGCAATCGCGCTTTCGAGCGTCCGCTGTGGTCACGACGCCTGAACTCGCGACAGAGTTAAGAAACCTTGCTGCCAGATGGATCGAGCGATGCACTGAGGCCGAAGACTACGGATTACTCGCTTCCGTTAACGACAACTCTTGCCTCTATCTGGAGTCCGATGAAACCGTTTTCCCGGTGCTGCAAGATTTGGTAAGCCGCCCTCCAGAAGAACACCTGATCGAGAATGTCTCAGGACTTGAAGGCAGCGCAGGCTACTTGGTTCGCATGACTTTGGGTGACGACACACTCCACTGCGTCTGCAAGCTGACGTCAGACTGGAAAGTAAAAAAGCGTTCCAGCCTTTTGAATCTAGTTTTTGAAAGAAATGAGCTTGATCTCGCCGGTGAGCAGGCGTTCAGTATTCCAAAACGGTTTGACTTTTTCGTCATTAATGACGATGTCTTAGTACTTGGCAAGTCCAATTTTGAATCCATATTAGACTACAAGCAGACCTACGTGTCTTCGTTCACAGAACTGCAGGCTGACGCAGGCTTTCAAGGTGCGTTTGCGGATATGGCCGTATTGATTGAATTTGTCGGTAGTAACACCACTCACCTGCGGCGTATGGCGGTGGTGCAGGAGCGAGCGCATTATGAGAACCCCGGATTCATGGAAAGGTTACGCCAAGTAAACCAAGAGCGTCAGTGGAACATCAATTTTGATGCCGACGGGAAAATTGTCCCTACCGCTGAAACCGCACGTGTAATCATTCAGGTACTTCTAAATCATCGCCTACACTCCGAACTGACCAACAACGATTTCGACGTAGCTTCAGCTAGCCCGGTTGGTTAGTGCTGAGCCACAGAGCAGGAATGGAGCAGGAATGGAGCAGAACCGAATTATTTTATATCAAATAAATCAATCTACTTTCTCCCTTGGAAAAAAGGAGACGAATTTATTTAACTGTAATCTTCTCATAGCCCAGCAATCTGGTTGCGGACAGGCTCGTTCACCAATAGGACTCTGTAGTTTCATTCTTTAGTAAAAAGAGGAATGACTCTTCTTGTCTCGCGCTGCCCGAATGATAGGTTCGTTTTAGAAGCTCTCATTCATTGTCCCGCTATATGTATCACTATGGACATGGAGATGGAGATGGAGATGGTAAAAGAGTCGCTTGCTTATAGAAATGTCATCGCAAAATGGAATTTGGATCAGAGAAGTGCTTTAGAATTATTATTTGGGGTAACAAATGAAATTTATTGTTCTTCCTGTTGGTTCAAGCAGACCAAGCCATGGTGAAAACACCATTTACTTGACAAAAGATAATTGGAATGATTACTCATTCGTTACTATGTTTTCCATGAGCGTTCATGATCATGCTGGCGTGCTTTGGGACATCGGCCGTACAAAAATAGGCTTCAAAGGACAAACCACAAGTATACCTACCTACTCAAAACTTCCAGAAACGTTCGAGTTTTTGTCAGATGATTTTTTTTCATTAGGACAGGGTGTGAATTTCTATAAAAGCATGGGTATGTTAGATCCTGTTTTTAGAAAGAATATCTTGCACGGATTACGGGATATCGTTGTACTTCCCGAAATAATTGACAGTATCCGTGATGAAAGTGTTTTGGGAACATCTCTCCTGAGAAATCATAGCCTTTCTGTTGTCAAGGGGCAGTTTTCTCGTGTGCTAGATGGTAAGGCTGAGTTGACAGGCTACAGCTTTAGATACGTCAGGAAAGATACAGAAGACTGCGGCGGTATTGAAATGGATTTTGAAGTGGTGGTGGATTCCAAGCCAAGCACACACATCCACGCCGTCATTGGTCGAAATGGTGTTGGTAAAACGACACTTTTAAATGGAATGATTGGTGCGATCACTAATGAACTGGGGGTCGGCGATTTTTATGGTAAGTGGGGCCAAAAAATAGAATCCGATTATTTTAGTAGTTTAGTCTCAGTGTCATTCAGCGCGTTTGACCCGTTTACCCCACCTAATGAGCAACCCGATCCAGCGAAAGGTACATGCTATTTCTACATTGGTTTGAAAGACGCAGAGGGAAATGGTCGACTCCGAACCATACCGGAACTGAGAGTGGACTGTATCAAAGCGCTCTGTTCGTGTTTCCAAAATACATCTAAGACATCACGTTGGTTAAGCTCAATACAGAAGCTAGGTTCGGATGAGAATTTTTCATTCATGCAGCTTGAACAACTGGAATCGGTATATAGGTGGGTGCGCGATAACACACCCGTAGCGGACCAATCAGACTCTGATCATTTTAAATCAGTCTATTTAGATAAAGCTCTACCGTATCTTTCAAAAATGAGCTCAGGGCACGCTATAGTATTACTTACAATAACCCGTCTTGTTGCAACAGTTGAAGAAAAAACCCTTGTTTTACTAGATGAGCCTGAGAGCCACCTACACCCACCTCTACTGTCTGCTTTTATTCGTGCATTAGCTGACTTGCTACATGACCAAAATGGCGTTGCGCTCATAGCTACACACTCGCCGGTTGTTCTTCAGGAAGTACCAAAATCTTGCGCCTGGATAATCCATAGAGTAGGTAAAGATGTATTGACCAGTCGTCCAAAAATTGAAACCTTTGGTGAAAATGTTGGCATCCTGACTTCCGAGGTTTTTAACTTGGAAGTCGAACGAGCGGGCTTTCATGACCTTCTGGCCAAGTCTGTAAGCTCAGGAAAATCTTATGATGAGATAGTTCAAGACTATAGTGGCCAGCTTGGTTTAGAGGGCAAAGCGATTTTACGAGCACTTGTAACTAGTCGTGATAAGGGAAAAATATCATGATGCGTCTAACTGCGCCAGATTATACATTCGAGCAAGTTTTAGACACCTGCCTACGTGGTATCACTGGCAACGCGGCCTTTAAACTAAGCATTGAAGGTGCGAAGGCGAGCTTGATAGTTGAAGGCGAACTGTATGCTTCAAATTCTCGCGAAGGAAATCTTTATAGTATCGCTCCTATAGACCTCAGTATTGACTTGAATCCTATAGTACTCAGCGACCTAAATAAGTCTGATTTTATTAAGTTGTATGAAACATATTTTGTTCCCGAAGAGAAGCCAGCAAGAGAGATATACAATAAACTGCTGAATGCTGCCAAAGAAAGTTGTCCGTTTTGCGGTGGTATAGGTACACCTAGAAATTTAGATCACTTTTTGCCTAAATCTCATTTTCCTCAGTACTCTGTGCTACCCGCTAATTTGGTCCCATCTTGTCGGGATTGTAATATGGATGGGAAAGCCGCTGTGTTCGCTATACAGGCTGAACATCAAATAATTCAACCGTATTTAGATCATGAGAGATTCTTCAATGAACAGTGGATTTTTGCGCGGTATGAGGAGGAAGGAGGAGGAGAGCCAGGTCAGTTTGAGTATTTTGTAAACCCACCCTCTAACTGGAGCGAAACGGATAAGCGTCGAGTTGAGAGACACTTTGAGGATTTCAACCTAGGGCATCGTTACTCCGTTAAGGCAGCTCAGATATTGGGTACAGTGATGGCACAAGTAGCTTCACTCCAGAGGATTGGGCTAAACAATCAAGTTATTAGCGAAACGATTTTGGCGCCAGGAGTTTCTACAGCACAATTTTCAAATCACTGGCAGTGCGGGCTTTATCAGGCATTGATGAGACATTTTGAAGAGTAGGATCTTCTGTGGTCAACCGACCGCAAAGGATATGTATTGGCGCAATCTATTCCCTCCCCTTCATATTTTGGTTAAGAGCAGCGGCAGTCAGATGAAATAAAGCGACCCCGGCACAAAATGCTGGGGTTGCTTTTGAGAGGATGTTTACCTGCTAGCGCGGATCAACGTTATCCAACACCCGATTCGCCAGCAACGAACTCAACTCGATCAATTGCTGGATACCAAGAGCAATATGACGGCGAGGGCCTTCCAGGTCGAAGGCCAGGTTGCTGACCATCGCGTCGGCTGCTGCCAGGGTTTCGCTGAGGTTGGCAAGGAGGGACTCGTTGTCGGCGTTTTTTGCGACAGTGAAGAGCTGGCCCGGTTGGGGAGCATCTTCTGACTTTTCCGGTTTTGGTAGCAGGTAGTAATCCAAGGCGCGATTGGTGGCTTCGTCGTGCTTCTTGGTTTTGGATTTGGTTCGCGGGGAAGCTTGGTCCGCCTCTGGCGGATTCGGTGTAGGTTTGAACATGTACTAAGTCCTGTAGGTGGAGCCGCAACCCTCTAGCTACTAAACAAGGGGAGGCAGCTGTACGCAGGTTAGTAGACCGGGGACTTAGCAAGCCGGCGCGCCCGAGGGCGCCCTGCGCACAACCGCCATCAAATACAGGCATGGAGACACCTGTCTGACGGAGCTAATGCACCTACTAAATACCTCGGGCTACTAAACCCGACCACTGATGGGCAGTGGCAGGGGAACGATAGAACCCGGGGACAAGGCGCACAAGCGGGCGGATTCTGGCGTAGTTGTAGGCAAAGGCGCAAGGTTGGGTAGCCTGGTGGAAGGGTTGGGGTTGGAGGATAAACGGGTGGCGTTTATTACCTGTAGTTCGGGGATAGAGGGGTGCTTGCGAATGTGCGGAGTGGCTGGTGGGGTTGGTCTGTAGGAATGTGTTTGGCTGGTTTGGGGCTGCTGCGCAGCCCAGCGGGAGCAAGCTCCCTCGCCACGGGGATTGGGGCGTAGAGGAAGTGGGGGCAGTCGCATCGGCGGGAGCGATGCAGCCTTTTTCAGCAATCACTTGCTCCCACATCCCTATCAGCATTTGCCCCTTGTTCGGGCCGAATGAACCCTAGGATCCGCTTCATTGTTCTACAACCCCCATGATAAATTCCCCGCCGCGACCTCTAATCAATAGAGGGCATTCAGGGAGAGAAGTAAGTGATCAAGTCTTTGTTGGTTGGGACATTGCTGGCAATGGCATCAGCATCGGCATCTGCGATGAGTTGCGATAATCCTAGAAACGCCTATGACAGGACCTATTGCGCGTCGCTGAAAATGGTTCAGTCGGATCAGGAAATCAACGAGCAGTACAAGAAGACCATGAGTGCCCTGAACCCGGATCAAAAGAAAAAAGTGAAAGCTGCTCAGATCCAGTGGATCAAAAATCGTGACAGCGCCTGTTCCAACGATGGCCTGCTCTACCTGGACTGTGCCAATGAGAAGACCGAGGCGCGTATCGTCATACTCAAGGCTGTCGAGCGCGAGTGCCGTGCTGCCGGTTGCGACGACGCCAAGCTGTCGCAAGTCGAGTAACCCGTAGACAACGTTGGGCTTGCAGTCGTATCCCACGAAAACCCGACGTAAAGCGTCGGGTTTTTCTTTGGTGGGTGCACCTGCTATCGCGGCTCAACTCGCCCTTGCCCCTTCTTTCATGCCTGACGCAGGCTGGTCATGATCAGTGCTACGCAACACCACGCTCGACCATGGCGCGCCATGTCTGGACGCTGGAGCGTTCCTGCATCCTGGCGTGCCAGGCTCGCAGTGCGGCACATTCTTCAGGCACGGGGAGTTGCACCAGCGAGGCGAAGATCATGCCGCCCAGTACTGCAATGTCGGCCATCGAAAACTTGTCGCCCGCCACAAAGGGCCGGTCTTTGAGCAGGTTGTCGAAATAGCGCATGCCCCTGATCGCCTTATCGCGCATCCGGGCGCCCCACTCGGCATTCTGGTACAGCTCGACATCGGGCCCGAGGCCCGGCGTGGCATGGTGGAAGTACGCGCTGACGGCATCGAGAAACTCGATCTCGGCACGTTTGGTCATCATATGGATGATGCCTTTCTCAACAGCCGTTTGGCCCGTCAACGTCGGATGACCGTCCAGGCTATCCAGGTACTGGGTGATCGCCGTGCACTCGGCGATCCGCGTCCCATCGTTCAGCTCCAGCACGGGCAGTGTCCCGGAGTAATTGATGGCCAGGAACTCGGGTTGCTTGTGCTCGCCGTTCCAGAGATTCACCGGTACGAATTCGATGTTGGGCAGCAATCCTTTTTCCGCCAGCGCAATGCGGACGCGGGCGGGGTAGGGGCCGTTGAACCAATCGTAGATTTTCATCGTAGGAACAGTGGAAACGTCAACGCGCTGCTGTGAAGAAGTCATGATTCAATCACCTGCCTGTCAATTGGTAGGCAAAGATTGAGCCGCCACTCAGGTGCTGTCAATCCCTACCTGTCAATTGGCAGGTAAACAGCTCCGGGCGTAGAATCGCGGTCATCTGAGTGAATAGAAATCTCGAAATGAGGCTGCAACGTGAACGAAAATGCTCGAGAAGCCATCTTGGCGGCAGCGAAATCCGCTGCCCAACTGCACGGTTACAGCGGTATCAATTTCCGTAGCATTGCCGACCAGGTGGGTATCAAGAACGCCAGCATTTACTACCACTTTCCGAGCAAGGCAGGCCTGGCTGCGGCGGTCGCTGAGCGCTACTGGCAGGACGCGTTGCGAGTGCTTGAAGGGATACGCGCTGCCAATGTCGATCCAAAGAAGTGCCTGCAGCTGTACGCATCCATTTTTCGAAAGTCGCTTGAGGACGGCAACAGGCTTTGTCTGTCCAGCTTCATGGCAGCCGAATACGAAGACCTTCCCGATGAAGTATCGCGAGAGATCAGGGTTTTTGCGGACGTTAACGTGGCGTGGCTCGCCCAGGTACTGGCAGATGCTGGAACAGGTAGCGCAGAAGAATGTGAACGCCGAGCGCGGGCCATTTATACCGCTGTTGCGGGTGCTCAGTTAATTGCGCGGACTCGAGCGGATGTCGGTCTGTTCGATGATTTGATATTGAGCTACCGGGAAGCGGGGTTGATTCCGGCCTGATTGCTCGTTTCTTAGGCTGATGACACGGTTGGTCTGTTGGAATGCTTGGGGCTGCTTTGCAGCCCGGCGGGAGCAAGCTCCCTCGCCACGGGGGGTGTTCCTGCATAGCGTTTGGGGATAAATCCCGTCGCCACAGTAATTCAGTTGTTTACGGTAATAGCAGGGTGCCACAATCGTTTTTTTGTTGCGTCATAACCAGGTGGTTCAAATGTATGGCCCAAGATTGCGCAATGGCCAGGATTTTGTAATAGCCGAGCAGGTGCGCACCGACCGATTGCAGCAGCTGTTTCGCCAATCCGTTTCTGCGGTTTTTGGTAGTTACCTCGCTGCCATCATGCTGAGTTGGCTGTGTTGGGATCGTTTTGATCACGGCGCTATTTTTTGGTGGATGGCCATTCTGACCGCATCGACGCTGCTGCGTATCGCGATGTTCGTCGCCTATTTCCGCAGCGACGAAAGTCAGCGCACGCCTCGACATTGGGAGCGCAAATACTGGGTCACACTGGTGCTATCGGCCAGTATCTGGGGTGGCGGGGCATTCGTTCTCATGCCGGCGGACGATCTGTTGTCACAGGCGTTGGTCATGCTCTTTACAGTCGGCATGTCCGTCAGCGCGGTGTCCTGCTATTCGGCCTATCGCGATATGACACTGGTCTCCATTGGCGTGGTGCTGTTGCCGTGCACGATCTGGCTGCTGTTTCAACCCTCCCCGATTCAACTCGGCATGGCCCTTTCGATTCTGGTGTTCGCGGCATTTGCGGCCCGCGCCACGCACAAAATGTCCCAGGCACTGGAGATCGCCTTTCGACTCACCCGTGAAATGGAACAAGCGAACAGCATTTCAACCCGCGCCGCTCAAACCGACGAACTGACCGGCCTGAAGAGTCGAAGGGCGTTTTTCGAGCATGCCCAGCAGCTTTACGACGAATGTAAGGCTAAGCGGCAAGGGTTGTGCGCGGTCATGTTGGACATGGATCACTTCAAGCACATCAACGACACCTACGGCCATCAGGTCGGCGATCAGGTTTTGCGGCAGATGGGGACGGTCATCAGTTCGTCATTTCGGGCAACGGATATCCACGGTCGGCTCGGGGGCGAAGAGTTCGCCATTCTGCTCCCGAACACTTCCATTGAGGTTGCCACCCAGATTGCAGAACGGCTCATCGATACGATTGCGGGCTTGATGATCGAGCCTGTCCTCTGCATATCAGCCAGCCTCGGCGTCGCGTCGACGGAGGCCTGTAATAAGGATCTTCACAGCTTGATGAACGATGCGGATAAAGCCCTGTATCGGGCGAAGGCGTTGGGGCGTAATCGAGTGGCTGTTGCTTAGTCGGGTTGGATTTGCCCAGCGCGAAACCAAAAAACCGCCAATTCGGCGGTTTTTTTTACTTTTCCCTGATCCCGCGTTTGATCGTGCCCGCTCTGCGTGGGTATGCATCCCGTGACGCTCTGCGTCACTTTCCAAAAGCGGAACGCGGAGCGTCCCTGGCGGCGTTCCCACGCAGAGCGTGGGAGCGATCGAAACCCATCATTCTGCTTATGAATTTCCCTCTCTTTGAAGGCCTGCAATTGCGCTGGCCCTGCTGATCCCCTAGCAACCTCCTTCCCGTGGCTCACCTCCCAGCTCACCCAGGCTGGCGACATTGCAAAACCAAAAAATAAATTCCTTTTTAGATCAATCTGTTAACTCAAAGTCGATAAATTTCTCAAAATTTATCTTGCGCGCCAATTATTCATCCGTTAACTTTATCTCAACTGGTTAGCGCACAAATATTTAGCGTAAACATTTTCGATCCACCCATCAGCAATAGAGGAAACACCATGAACGTTCTCTACACCGCAGTCGCAACCTCCACCGGTGGCCGTGATGGCCGTGCTGTTTCCAGCGACAAGATTCTCGACGTGAAATTGGCCACTCCAAAAGCCTTGGGCGGCGCTGGTGGTGAAGCCACCAACCCTGAGCAGTTGTTCGCTGCCGGCTACTCCGCCTGCTTCATTGGCGCATTGAAGTTTGTCGCCAGCCAAAGCAAACGCAGCATTCCTGCTGATGCATCGATCACGGCACATGTCGGCATCGGCCAGATCCCTGGCGGTTTCGGCCTGGACATCGACCTGCACATCAACCTGCCAGGTCTGGATCAAGCCGATGCTCAAGCGCTGGTCGACGCGGCTCACCAGGTTTGCCCGTACTCCAACGCGACACGCGGCAACGTCGATGTCCGTTTGCACGTCTCCGTCTAACTCACTTCATCCACGAATAAAAAGGATCAGGACATGAACACTTTCAGCAAAACTCTCGTTGGCTCGCTTCTGGCTCTGTCGCTCGGCAATGCGTTCGCGACTTCTTTTGTTCAACCTACGTTCGCTGAGGGTGGTTCGGATCGCCTGATCGAAAAACGCGTAGCCGAAGGCGGCTCGGATCGACTGATCGAAAACCGCGTAGCCGAAGGTGGCTCGGATCGACTGATCGAAAACCGCGTAGCCGAAGGTGGCTCGGATCGACTGATCGAAAACCGTGTAGCCGAAGGTGGCTCGGATCGACTGATGGAAAACCGCGTAGCCGAAGGTGGCTCGGATCGACTGATGGAAAACCGTGTAGCCGAAGGTGGCTCGGATCGACTGATCGAAAACAGAGTGAGCTGAACAAGCCCTTCACCACGCCAAAGCCGGTCGAATCAACCCATGTTGTCTCCAAAACAAAAAACGCCGCTTATCTCTCATGAGGAAGCGGCGTTTTTTTGCAACGTGTCGCGGGATCCTAAACGATGCTATCCACCACACCCCCATCAACACGCAACGCCGCGCCGGTGGTAGCCGAGGCCTGTTCCGAGCTGGCGTAGATGATCATGTTGGCGACTTCCTCGACGCGTGCCGCGCGCTGGATGATCGAGGTGCTGCGGTGCTCATTGACGAAATCCGCCGCGACCTTTTCCAGGCTGTCCCCGGTGCGCTCGACGTCTGCCTGGAGCATCTGGGCAACCCCTTCGGACAGCGTCGGCCCAGGCAGCACCGAGTTCACCGTAACGCCTGTGCCAGCCAGGCGCTTGGCCAGGCCACGAGCGATGGACAGTTGGGCGGTCTTGGTGAAGCCGTAGTGAATCATGTCGGCAGGAATGTTCACGCCCGATTCCGACGAAACAAACACAATCCGCCCCCAACCCCGCTCGACCATGCCCGGCGCGTAGGCCCTGGAAACCCGCACGCCGGACATTACGTTGGTTTCGAAGAAGCGCTGCCATTCGCTGTCCGGCGTTTCGAAAAAGTCTTCCAGTTTGAAAATGCCCAGATTGTTGATGACGATATCAAAGCGTGGGTATTTGGCGATCAGTGCCTGGCAGCCGGGCGCGTTGCTCAGATCGCCAACAAAGCCATCGGCCCTTGAAGCGAGGGCGCCCAAGCGCTGCAACGCGTCCTCCACGCTGCTCCCGCTGCGACCGTTGATGACCACATGGGCACCGGCTTCGAGGAAGCCTTTGGCTGTGGCAAAACCGATACCGCTGGTGGAACCGGTGACGAGGACGTGACGGCCGGTGAAGTCGATGTTCATGAGGGGGACTCCTTGATTAATGAGCCAGAGGAAGTGCGATATTTCTGACTGGACGGTAATCCGACGGATCGAGGGATGGCTTTGCCATCCCAGCGTCGCCGATATCGCAGGCCCTTAATCATGGACACGATTGAGGCTTTGCGCCTCCTCGTGATCAATCAACCATCAGGAAGCCGACCACACCGCCAGCTCATAGCCATCCGGGTCGATAAAGTGGAAACGTCGGCCACCCGGGAAAGCGAACACTTCACGGCTGATGAGCGCCCCCGCGGCCTTGAGCCGGAGTTGGGTGCCCTCAAGGTCATCCGCATACAAGATGATCAACGGACCACCCGGGCGCACCGGTTCACCGGTCGTGAAACCACCGGTCAGGCGACCGTCGCTGAATTCGGTATAGGTCGGGCCGTAGTCGACGAAACTCCAGCCGAACACGCTTGCATAGAAGGCTTTGCTGCGGGCGATGTCGCTGACATTGAACTCGATGTTATCGATCTGACTGTCTTTACCTTGAATGCCCATTGTCGCTTCCTTGGCTGATTTGGGAGTAAGCGAGCTTAGGCCATTTCCCCTTCACCGAGCTTGGAAGAATCGATCCAGACGACAGGGTTTGAGGCAGAGAAGGAACATAGCTGGCGCCGGCAGCCGTGATACCTGAACGTATTGCGGGTGCAAAACGGCGCCATCTCTGCCACGTCTACACTTTAAAGCGTCCTACCAGCCTTTCCAGTTCATGACCCAGCCGTGCGAGTTCGGTACTTGAAGAAGCAGTTTCCTCGCAAGTGCTTGCCGTCTGCTCGGAGATGTCGCGAACGTTGATGACACTGCGGTTGATTTCCTCGGCGACTGCGCTTTGCTGCTCCGCTGCGGTGGCGATTTGCTGATTCATGGCTTGAATGATCGATACTTTACTCGTGATGTTTTCCAGGGCGATCACCGCGCGATGGGTAAATTCGACGCTGCTCTCGCCCAACAGCTGGCTGCTTTCCATGCCTGAGGCAACGGCATGGGTACCACTCTGTACACCGGCCACCAGACTTTCAATTTCTTCAGTGGAACGCTGGGTGCGTAAGGCAAGACTGCGCACCTCGTCTGCTACCACCGCAAAGCCACGGCCAGCCTCGCCGGCGCGTGCGGCTTCAATGGCCGCGTTCAGCGCCAGCAGATTGGTTTGCTGGGCCACCGCCTTTATCACATCGAGTACCCCACCGATTTTTTCACTTTGTTCCTGGAGATGACGTACAGCATCGGCCGACTGATTGAGTTCTTCGGCCAAGCGCTTGATCTGCGCTATGGCCTCATTCACGATTTGCTCTCCCTCAGAGGCTTGCTGATCCGCGGCGGATGCGGCAGTTGAGGCCTCTTCAGCATCGCGAGCGACGTTTTGCACCGTTGCGGTCATTTCGCTCATCGCGGTGGCGACATGATCCGTTTCGGTTTTCTGATTATTGACGCCCGCATTGGTTTGCTCGGTGACCGCCGACAGCTGTTCGGCAGCACTGGCAACCTGAATGACGCCGGATCGAATGCCCTCGATCAGTTCATGAAGGTTGAGCATCATCTGCTGAAGACCTGATTGCAGCTGACCCAACTCATCACGCCGATTGACCTGCACGGGCTCACTCAAATCCCCCCTGGCAATACGATTCACGGCCTGTAGCGTGTACTGCAGTGGGTTAACGATTTGTTGGGTAATGATCCATGCCGCGAGTGCGCCCAGTAGCAACGTCATGGCAGCGACAAGCCCCAGCAGAACCTTGGCAGACGCGGCGTCGGCATCGCGCTTGGCATTTTGCGAATCAATGAGTTTTTGCGTCGTATCGAGCAACAGATCGCCCAGTTGCCCCATACGTTTATATATGGACACTTGGTCGGCATTGGGTTTGGCCAGATCAAGCAGCAGTTGTCCGTATTCTCTGACGGATGTGTTCTGTTGTTGAATCAGTTCTTGGTCAATCGGGGAAGTGAAATGGTCCCTGATGCTTTGCAGATGGGCTGCCAGATTGTCCAGAATTTTCTGCAGCGGTTGATAGGCATTTGGTTGAGGGTTTGCACCTAGACGTAAACGACTGATTCGCAGGTCTTTGGTGTAATCGCTGATTTGAGCAATTTTCTCGATTTTAACGCCGCGGTCGGTCAACGTCGCAACGGCGTACCAACCCGTGGAAGCGAGTAACAACGCAAGCCCTAGTACCAGGCCGAAGCCCAAGCTTAATTTCGCGCTGACACGGATGTTGCTGATCCAGTCAAACATAAAGACTCCAGTCGTAATTCAGATTGATTGAACATGGCGCCCGGAATGTCGACCATGAACCTGAATGCTTTAGTTTTAGAGTGGCAACCGAAGTGCTCTGGAGCGCAACTCGTCCTCAAATGTAGAAAATATAATGATGTCCATGGCTATTGGGCTAAGGCATGGCTGAAAGGATACAGCGCCCAGCCTGCTGGCGTTTCAAGAGTGGTTTTATTCGAAACTAAGGGGTAGTTTTCAAACACCAACAAACTGTCTAGTTCTTTAGTCGAATGTTCACAATCGTTCAATTCTGGTGGACTCGCACCTATGTTGCGAGCGCTGGAAACCGTACAGTGTGTAACGGAAGACTCAGATCTGGATGACTTGCTTTAGATAAAGAAACAGCCGGTCTTGGCAGGCTCTGTATCGGGCTTCGAGGCCCTCGACCTCCCACATTCGAGCAAGCCAAACCTCATCACATGACGCGTCAATATCATTGACGGTGACGCTCCATACGGTCTGAGCGTGTTGCGTGGCCCGTAGTAATTGCAACAACTCCTCAGTGATTGGAAGCGCTTTAGCCTTAACTCTTTTTAGCGACATCTAAACTATCCAGGATTAATTCAAGGTCGAGATTGTTTTTGCGTCGCGCACTATAAGGCTCAGTTCATGAAGGCTGTATTCGACTTATGGCTAGCAAGACAGCGCAGAAATAGACTGCTCTTAGCAGTAGTTATTCATCAGGTTTATGACGCTTTAATTACTGACTGCTTTATGGTGAAGGGACATGGCGGGCCTGCATTCAAGGTCGGGTCGTCAACGAAACCTATTAACCTTTCACAAGAAGAGCTAGCAGCGATAGCGGGAATACACCGAACTTACGTGAGTCAAATTGAACGCGAATTAAAGTACATCACTAATGCCCAGTCTAATGAACGAAAGGTTTTGGTCAACGCTTTCAGAAATATGACGTTTCCTTGGCTGATTTGGGAGTAAGCGGACTTAGGCCATTCAACCCTCACTAAGCTTGGAAAAATCGATCCGGACGACAGGGGTTGAGGGCCGAGCAAGCCTTGTCGCCGACGATATCTTCACTGGCAAGACGACCCACGATCGCGGCCAGGGTTACGCCGGGGTGCATGACGCACACGTATACGCCGCCAACCTGCGGAAGATAACCAATGATGGGGATGTCATCAGCAGGCATGGGTCTGTATCCGACGCGAGCCGATTGTAGGTCCAGGGAGACGACGCCGTGGAGTTCGCTTTTGATGGCGTTGGCGGTGCGCAGCGCGATCTCCGATGGTTGGTTTTCCAAGGCGTCGTCCAGGTAGTCTTCGGCCGCCAGCAACGCACCCTCCGGGGTTTGCCTCACTTCCATTTCAGGGCTGGAAATGAGGCTGCGCACCAGGTTGGGTGGCGAGGTGTAGCGGATGAAAATTGCCGGAGAGGCGTCTATGGGCAGGCAGACTTCAAGCAGGTCGGCCAGCTTCGTGATGCCTGTGCCGGCAGCCAATACGACGATATCGGCTTCAATGACGCCCGTGGCGGTTTCAACGCCCCACACGGTGGAACCCTGGGTTTTAAAGCCGAGAACCGACGTTTGAGTGAGCACTTTCGCGCCATTCGCTTGAGCACCGGCGATCAGCGCATGGGTTGCTGCTACGGCGTCCAGCGCTCCTTCTTCCGCCGCATACGAAGCTTGCTGAGGAGGGTTCTTGAGGTTTGGCTCAAGTTCACGGATCTGTGATTGGGATATCCGGCTAGCCGACGCTGTTGAACTCGAGCCGTAAGAGAGGGCGCCAGTCCAGCGGATCTTCAGGCCAGGCAGTTGCGTTTCGAGTCGGCGGTATTCCTGGATGGCAGCACCGCGCAATGGCGCAATGGGGTCGGGTTCGCCATGGGAGGTGTTGATCCAGGCGAATGAGCTGCCGGTCACGCCTGACGCGATACCTTCGGCCTCGAGCACAGTGACTTTCGCGCCTTTGGTCGCCAGGTGGTAGGCCAGGGATGCGCCTACGATGCCCGCACCGATGACGATGACGCGTTTGCCTGGAGCGTTATCCATTTCGCCTCCGTTGGATTGCGCGCCTCGTCGGTTGGGGCTGCTGCGCAGCCCAGCGGGAGCAAGCTCCCTCGCCACGGGGGAGGGATGGAGTCAGTTGTTTATGCGGCGGCTGTCAGGCCGCTATCGCGAGCAAGTTCGTTCCCACAAGGATCGGTGGTGTGCTTCAGTACCACCGCGCCTCGCCCGGCGGGCGTTTCTTGAAGCGTTTCATGCTCCACATGTACTGGCTCGGGTAAGCCCGCACGTAGCGCTCCACCACTTGGCTCATGGCCGCGCAGGCGGTTTCGGTGTCGGTGCTGTACATGGCCTCGGGCGCGGCTTCGAGGATGACTTTGTAGCCCGAGCCGTCGGGCAGGCGCAGGGCGTGGAGGAAGACGCCGACCGCTTTGCCGCCAGCGAGCATGTTCGGCACGAACTTGCTGGTCAGGGCCTGGGTGGCGAAGAAAGGCACGAAGATACCGGCGGATTCGGCCGGTTCCGGGTCGGCGGGGATGCCCACCTGGCCGCCCTTGCGCACTTCCTTGATGACGCTGAGGATGCCTTCCTTGGTCGACGCCGCGACCTTGTTGCCCAACTGAACACGTTGCTTTTGCAGCAATTCATCCACCGCCTTGAGCTTGGGCGGGCGGTAGAAAATGATCGGTTTGCACTGGCTGCAATAAAAGTGGTTGAGCACTTCCCAATTGCCCAGGTGGCTGGTGATGCCCACCACACCTTTGCCGGAGGCCAGGGCTTCTTTCAGCACGTCCAGGCCTTCGACTTCGCGCACCAGTTCGATGGAACGCTGGGCCGGCCAGATCCAGGCGCAGGCGCTTTCGGTCAGGGATTTGCCGATGTCCTTGAGGCTCTGGCCCACCAGGCGTTCGCGCTCGGCCAGGTCCATCTCGGGAAAACATTTGGCGAGGTTGATCCGCACCACATCGCGGGAACGGTTGGGAAATTTCCACATGAGCCAGCCAATCGCAGAGCCCACTGCCTGCACCGCTCGCCAGGGCAGCAGCGCAAACAACCGCAGAGCGCCGACCAGCAAGGCGCCTTTCAACTTATCCACAGGTCACTCCTGAATGTATGGGCCGTGTTGCGAGCCGGCTATTCTAACCGCCGTTTGCCAGCTCGGCGTAGCGGTCGCAGTCCTGGGTGTGGTCCATGACCATGCCCGAGGCCTGCATCAAGGCGTAGCAAATGGTCGGCCCGACGAAGGTGAACCCGGCCTTTTTCAGACCTTTGCTCATTGCCAGAGCCTCGGGCGTGATGGCCGGCACTTCGCTGCGGTCCTTGAAATGGTTGATGATGGGTTTATCGCCGACGAACGACCAGAGGAACGCCACCGGATCCTCCAGGGCCAGCCAGGCCTGGGCGTTGCGGCGGGCGGCCTTGAGTTTGAGGCGGTTGCGGATGATGCCGGGGTCGAGCATCAGCTCATCGATTTCAGCGTCGCTCATCTGCGCCACGCGCTGCACATCGAAGCCGTACAGCACCTCCCGGTAGCGCTCGCGTTTGCGCAAAACGGTGATCCAGGACAACCCGGCCTGGAACCCTTCGAGCAAAAGCAACTCGAACAAACCCTGCGCATCGCGCAGCGGCGTGCCCCACTCCTGATCGTGATAAGCCATGTACAAAGGATCGTCAGAACACCAAAAGCAGCGTGGCATAAGGCTCCAGGGGGCGTGCGCACGAACGAATCGGGTATACTCCCGCTCTTTAAATCGCAGCCCAAGAAACAGGTGAATTTCGTGAGCCAGCCTACGCCAGCCGTGCGTACCTTCCAAGACTTGATCCTCGCCCTCCAGCAATACTGGGCCGAGCAAGGTTGCGTGGTACTTCAGCCCTACGATATGGAAGTAGGCGCCGGCACTTTCCACACTGCCACGTTTCTGCGTGCCATCGGCCCGGAAACCTGGAACGCCGCTTATGTGCAGCCCAGCCGCCGCCCGACTGACGGCCGCTACGGCGAAAACCCGAACCGCCTGCAGCACTACTACCAGTTCCAGGTCGTGCTGAAGCCGAACCCGGAAAACTTCCAGGAGCTGTACCTGGGCTCCCTCAAGCACGTGGGCCTCGACCCGCTGGTGCACGACATCCGTTTCGTCGAAGACAACTGGGAGTCGCCAACCCTGGGCGCCTGGGGCCTGGGCTGGGAAGTCTGGCTCAACGGCATGGAAGTGACCCAGTTCACCTACTTCCAGCAGGCGGGCGGCATCGAGTGCTACCCGGTCACCGGCGAAATCACCTACGGCCTCGAACGCCTGGCCATGTACCTGCAGGGTGTGGATTCGGTCTACGACCTAGTGTGGGCCGACGGTCCGTTTGGCAAAGTGACCTACGGCGACGTGTTCCATCAGAACGAAGTGGAACAGTCGACCTACAACTTCGAACACGCCAACGTCGATAAGCTGTTCGAGCTGTTCGATTTCTATGAAAGCGAAGCCAAGCGCCTGATCGAGCTGGACCAGCCGCTGCCGTTGCCGAGTTATGAAATGGTGTTGAAGGCGTCCCATACCTTCAACCTGCTGGATGCGCGCCGGGCGATTTCCGTGACCGCGCGCCAGCAATACATCCTGCGTGTGCGCACCCTGGCGCGTTCCGTTGCGCAAGCCTACCTGCTGGCCCGTGCCAAGCTGGGCTTCCCGATGGCGACCCCGGACCTGCGTGATGAAGTGTTGGCTAAGCTGGAGGCTGCACAATGAGTGCTCAAGATTTTCTGGTTGAACTGGGCACCGAAGAACTGCCACCCAAAGCCCTGAACACCCTGGCCGATGCGTTCCTGGCCGGTATCGACAAAGGCCTGCAAGCTGCCGGCCTGAGCTACGAAGCCAAACAGGTGTACGCCGCGCCGCGCCGCCTGGCCGTGCTGATCACCGCCCTGGCGACCCAGCAGCCAGACCGCAGCATCAACCTCGACGGCCCGCCACGCCAGGCCGCGTTCGATGCCGACGGCAACCCGACCCAAGCCGCCCTGGGCTTCGCCAAGAAATGCGGCGTGGACCTGAGCGAAATCGACCAGAGCGGCCCGAAGCTGCGCTATAGCCAGAGCATCAAGGGCAAGCCGACCGCCAGCCTGTTGCCGACCATCGTCGAAGACTCCCTCAATGACTTGCCGATCCCCAAGCGCATGCGCTGGGCCGCGCGCAAGGAAGAATTCGTACGTCCAACCCAGTGGCTGGTGATGTTGCTCGGTGACCAGGTCATCGATTGCACGATCCTGGCCCAGAAGGCCGGTCGCGATTCCCGCGGTCACCGCTTCCATCATCCACAGAGCGTGCGCATCACCTCGCCGGCCAACTACCTGGCCGACCTGCGTGCCGCCTACGTACTGGCCGACGCGAACGAGCGCCGCGCACTGATCAGCAAGCGCACCGAAGAGCTGGCCACCCTGCAGGAAGGCACCGCCATCGTGCCGGCCAACCTGCTGGACGAAGTGACCGCGTTGGTGGAATGGCCGGTGCCGCTGGTGTGCTCGTTCGAGGAACGTTTCCTTGAAGTGCCGCAGGAAGCGCTGATCACCACCATGCAGGACAACCAGAAGTACTTCTGCCTGCTGGACGCCGAAGGCAAGTTGCTGCCGCGCTTCATCACGGTCGCCAACATCGAAAGCAAGGACCCGCAGCAGATCATCGCCGGTAACGAAAAAGTCGTCCGCCCGCGCCTGACCGATGCCGAGTTCTTCTTCAAGCAGGACAAGAAGCAACCGCTGGAAAGCTTCAACGAGCGCCTGCGCAACGTGGTGTTCCAGGAAAAACTCGGCAGCGTCTATGACAAGGCCGAGCGCGTATCGAAACTGGCCGCGTTCATCGCCCCACGCATTGGCGGCGACGCCCAGCGCGCGGCCCGTGCCGGCATCCTGTCCAAGTGCGACCTGTCCACCGAGATGGTCGGTGAGTTCCCGGAGATGCAAGGCGTCGCCGGTTACTACTACGCCCTCAACGATGGCGAGCCGCAGGACGTGGCCTTGGCACTGAACGAGCAGTACATGCCCCGCGGTGCCGGCGCCGAGCTGCCGACCACCCTGACCGGTGCGGCCGTGGCGATCGCTGACAAGCTCGACACCCTGGTCGGCATCTTCGGTATCGGCATGCTGCCCACCGGCAGCAAAGACCCTTATGCCTTGCGTCGTGCGGCGCTGGGTGTGTTGCGGATCCTGATCGACAAGCAGCTGGACCTGGACCTGAACGACGCCGTGGCATTCGCCGTCAATGCGTTCGGTAGCAAGGTCAAGTCTGCCGGCCTGGCCGATGCGGTGCTGGAGTTCATCTTCGACCGCCTGCGTGCGCGTTATGAAGACGAAGGCGTCGATGTTGCTACCTATCTGTCGGTGCGTGCCCTGAAACCAGGTTCGGCCCTGGACTTCGACCAGCGTGTACAAGCGGTGCAGGCGTTCCGCAAATTGCCGGAAGCGGCAGCGCTGGCGTCGGTGAACAAGCGTGTGTCGAACCTGCTGAGCAAGGCCGAGCCTTCCGTCAAAGCCGTTGAAGCACGTTACTTTGATAATGCCGCCGAGTTTTCGCTCAACTCGGCGATTCAACAGGCGTATGCGTCGGTACAACCGCTCATGGAAAAACGCGATTATGCCGAGGCACTGGCGCGCCTGGCGGCACTGCGCGAGCCGGTCGATGCGTTCTTTGAAGCCGTGATGGTGAATGCGGACAACGAAGACGTTCGCAAGAATCGTTATGCATTGCTGGCACGCCTGCGCAGCCTGTTCCTCAATATTGCCGATATTTCCGTGCTGGGTTGAGGAGCTGCTGTTGAAACTGCTGATTCTCGATCGGGACGGGGTGATCAATCACGACTCCGACGCTTACATCAAATCGGTGGAGGAGTGGTTGCCGCTACCCGGTTCGATCGAAGCCATCGCGCAGTTGAGCAAGGCCGGCTGGACGGTGGCGGTTGCCACCAACCAGTCGGGCATTGCCCGCGGTTATTATGACCTCGCCGTGCTCGAAGCCATGCACGAGCACCTGCGTGCATTGGTGGCGGAGCAGGGCGGGGAAGTCGGGCTGATCGTTTATTGCCCGCATGGGCCGGACGAAGGTTGCGATTGCCGCAAACCCAAGCCGGGCATGTTGAAAACCATTGCCACGCATTACGGCGTGACACTGGCGGGTGTGTGGTTCGTCGGCGACAGCCTCGGTGACCTGGAGGCGGCCAAGGCCGTCGATTGTCAGCCAGTTTTGGTAAAGACCGGGAAAGGCGAGAAGACTCTGGGCAAGACCCTACCGGTGGGCACCTTGATTTTTGACGACTTGGCGGCGATTGCCGCTGAACTTATCCACAATTAGAGCTCCCAAGACAACCTGATCAAGGATTGTTCGGGAAGCGCTTGAACAGGCGGGCATTGCCCGCAACGGTAAATGCCGCTATGTCTATATTGCAGGCCATCAGAGCCTTTCTCTTTTACCTGCTGTTGGGCACCAGTTCCTTGCTGTGGTGCTCCTTGAGTTTTTTTATCGCGCCTTTCTTGCCGTTCAAGGCGCGCTACCGTTTCATCAATGTGTACTGGTGCCGCTGCGCACTGTGGCTGAGCAAAGTGTTCCTGGGCATCCGCTATGAGGTCAAAGGTGCCGAGAACGTGCCTGACCGCCCCTGCGTGATCCAGTCCAACCACCAGAGCACCTGGGAAACGTTCTTTCTCTCGGCCTATTTCGAACCGTTGAGCCAAGTACTCAAGCGTGAACTGTTGTTCGTGCCGTTCTTCGGTTGGGCCATGGCGATGCTGCGCCCGATCGCTATCGATCGCGACAACCCCAAGGCAGCCCTCAAGCAGGTCGCGAAGAAGGGCGACGAACTGCTCAAGGATAACGTTTGGGTGCTGATCTTCCCCGAGGGCACCCGTGTTCCTTATGGAACCGTCGGCAAATTCTCCCGTAGCGGTTCGGCATTGGCCGTGAACGCCGATCTACCCGTGCTGCCGATTGCACACAATGCCGGCAAATTCTGGCCCAAGGCTGGCTGGATCAGAACACCAGGCGTCATCACTGTGGTGATCGGCGCGCCGATGTATGCCGAAGGCACTGGGCCCCGCGCCATCGCCGACCTCAATGACCGTGTCCAAGCCTGGAATGAACAGACACAACGGGAAATGGGCTCGCTGCCCCCGACCCCGACAACACCGGCCACCACCGACCAGCTCGCTGTTTGAGATCTGTGGATAACCTGTGTACCGTTTTTTCTAAATCCGGTGCTTTTATGCTGTAGGTCTATGTTTTTAATATATATTTCCTAAACACATAAAACCCACCTTCAGGTGCATAAGTTTTTTATAGCACCCAAAGATCGCAGCCTTCGGCAACTCATGCAGACGAAGGCTGCGATCTTTTCAATCTTCCAATAACGGGAAACGCAGGCTAAACGTCGTGCCTTTACCCACCACGCTATGGCACTCGATTTTCCCCTCGTGATGGTCAACCACAGCCTTGACCATCGACAGCCCCAAGCCAATTCCATCGACCCCGTGAGCCGAGGAAAACCTTCGGTACTGACTAAACAGGTCTGGTAGTTCTTCGGCGCTGATGCCTTTGCCCTGGTCGACGACATTGCAGATCAACCAGCCCGGGGTGCAGTGAACCTGCAGCGAAATGCAGGCGTCGGGCACACTGTACTTGATGGCATTTTCCAGCAGATTGAACAGGGCACGAGTCAGCAACGGCTGATCCGCCCTCACCATTGCCTCTTCATCCTTTATTTCATGAATCAACTGGATGCGTTTTGCCTGGGCGATGGGCAGCGCCTGGTCGAGCACATCCAGAACCAGCATGGCGAACAGCGTCGGCTGGAATTGATAAGCCTCGGATTCGGCCTTGGCCAATTGCACGAAGCCCTCGGTCAGGTCCAGGGCGCGACGTACCTGGCGCTCGATCTGGTCGAACAGCGGATTATCCCCAGCGACCTGATGCCGCTGCACATCGAGCAATGCAAGGATCGCCGAGTGCGGGGCACGCAAATCATGGGAAAGGAAACGCAGCATGACGCTGCGCTGTTCTTCAGCCTCACGTTCGGCACTCAGGTCCGTGAGGCTCAACAACCAGCCAATCGGCACATCGCCATCAACCGGCAACAACGCCGCCCGTTCCAGGCGCAAGCTGCGCTCGCGAATGTCGCGAAACTCCACCAAGGGCAATGTGGATAACCGGTGATGCGCCCCCTGCTCCAACCCTGGGTAACCCAATTGCCCGAGATGCTCCAGCACGTCGCCACCCGCCAGGCCATGGCCGAACAACTCGCGCGCCTTGCGATTGCCGAGCAACAGCTTGCCTTGAGGGTCACAGATCATGGTCGCCACCGGCAAATATTCCAGGCCGTCGGCAATGAAGCGTCGGGTGTCGCGGGTTCGACTCATGGCCTGCTCCAGGGCCATGATCTGCCCCTGCAAGCGGTCGCTGCCGGTGTAGGAGGCGCGGCGACGTTCCGGGAAGACCTTGGGTTCCGCGTCCAGGCGTGCCAGCTCCCAGCCGAAATAGGCCAGTACCACGCTCAGGCGGCGCCAATTCCAGATCAGGTAGCCGAACAGGATGCCCAGCACACTTGCCATGGGCGACCACCACCAGCCTCGCGCGCCCAGCACGGCACTGATCAACAGAGCCAGGCTCATGCCACCCACTGTTGTCCACAAGGCCAGGTGCGGGCGCAGCAGTAACAAGCCCAATACACCGGCCACCAAACACACCGACAACAACACAGCGCCTGGATGGTTACCCGTCGATTGGCTGCTCAATGACAGCAAGGCCGTCAGCGGCAACAGCAACAAACTTATCCACAACCACTCCCGCACCAACTGACGAAACAACCGCTGGACCTGGGTTGGCTCACGACTTTCACGGCGACGCTGGTTACTCATAGGCCTCCTGGCCAACCTCAAGAATGGGGATTTCTTTACAGGCCCGCAAAGCCCATGACTATAACGGGACTCGATAGGTGGCGCGCTGCTGCCTTTCCCTCTGTGCCGCGAGCCGGTATTGTCGCAGCCAGCGACAGGTCAATGACAACGAATCAGCCACCGGCTGCGTTTCATTGCCACCTGAAGATGTCCGTTACTCTCGAGATCAAGGAATCGCATTCCATGCGTGTCGCCATACTGGACGATGAACCGGCCGAGCTGCGCCGGGTAGAACAGACCCTGCAACAAATCCCCAGCAGGGGCGAGCAAGCCTGGACCCTGCACAGCTTTGAACGAGGCGAGGACTTGTTGCGGCAACTGCGCCGGGAAACCTTCGACCTGTTGATCCTCGACTGGCAACTGCCGGACATCAGCGGGTTTTCATTGCTGCGCTGGACTCGCGAGCACATGGATTCACCACCGGCCGCCATCATGCTGACCAGTCGCGACGGCGAGCACGACATCGTCCAGGCCCTCAACGCCGGTGCTGACGACTATGTGAGCAAACCCTTCCGGCCCAACGAGCTCAAGGCCCGGGTCACCGCTGTGCTGCGCCGCCACAACCTGCAACGCGCGCCCGCCAACGACGTGCTGGTGTTCAATGACCTGGCGTTCGACGACGCCGAGCTGACCATCACCCGCGCCGGCATTCCCATCAGCCTGACCGAGCGGGAATACCGCCTGGCCCGATGCCTGTTCGCCAACCTGGGCCGACCGCTGTCTCGGGAGTATTTCTACGAACGCTTCTGGACCCACGAGGAAATGACCTCGTCCCGCCCGCTCGACACCCATATCTATCGCCTGCGCAACAAGCTCGGCCTGACGGCAGACCGGGGTTGGCAATTGCTGACGATTTATGGGTACGGGTATCGATTGGAGAGTGTGGCGGCGGGGAGCGAAGCGTCTGTCGCGAGTTAGGTATTGGATACATCTGTGGCGAGGGAGCTTGCTCCCGCTGGGCTGCGCAGCAGCCCTTTTGTGAGCGCTTCGCACTGGAGCGCCAGCCCGGTCAAGCGGGAGCAAGCTCCCTCGCCACACAACAGGTATCACCCAAGCGTTGGTACCAAGCGTCCTGTTTTTGCGATCCGACGGCGCTGTACCAGCACGCCGGATATCACCACCAAGACACTCAGCAGACCGGTCGCGAGGATTTCCACGCGATGGGCTTCCTGGAACAGCATGATGGTCAAGGCCCCGACGATGAAGACAATCACCGCGTAGGTCAGGCCAGGGAACAGCCACATGCTGAAAGCAACTTTTTCACCACGCGCCATGCGTTGTTTGCGCATGCGCAGCTGCGAAACCGCGATGACCAGATACACCAGCAATGCAATGGCGCCGGAGCTGGCCAGCAGGAAATCAAACACAGCAGCCGGTGCCACATAGTTGGCGAATACCGCCAGGAAGGCCGCCCCGGTCGACAGCATCACCGCCCAATAAGGTGTACCGCTCTTGTTTGTGCGCTGGGAAACGGCCGGTGCATCACCACGCTTGCCCAACGAGAACATCATCCGCGAAGCCGTATACAGCGCCGAGTTCAGACAGCTCGTGACTGCCACCAGGACGACGATATCGACGATCAGTTTGGCATTGGGAATGCCCATGCGCTCCAGCACCGTCTGGTAGGAACCGACGCTGGCCAGGAGCGGATCGTTCCACGGTACCAAGGCAACGACGATGAAGATGGAGACGAGATAGAACAAGCCAATCCGCCAGATGACCGAGTTGGTCGCCTTGGAAATCTGCTGGCCAGGGTTCTTCGATTCGGCCGCCGCGATGGTCACGATCTCGGTGCCCATGAACGAAAACATGGTGGTCAGGATGGCCCCCAACACCGCGCCCATGCCGTTGGGCAGGAAGCCCTGGGTGTCGAACAGGTGCGAAACACCGCTGACCTGGCTGGTGGGCAGCACGCCGAAGATCGCCATCACACCCAAGCCAATGAAGCCGATGATCGCCACCACCTTGACCAAGGCGAACCAGAATTCGAACTCCCCGTAATTTTTCACGCTGAACAGGTTGGTGACCGTCAGCAGCAGGGTGATGACCAAGGTGAAGGCCCAGATCGCCACGTTCGGAAACCAGGCATGCAGGATCGTTGCGGCGGCGTTGGCTTCCAGCGGAATCACCAGGACCCAGAACCACCAGTAGAGCCAGCCGATGGTGAAACCGGCCCAATGACCAATCGCACGGTCAGCATAGGTGGAGAAGGAACCGGTGTCCGGCGATGCCACTGCCATTTCACCCAGCATCCGCATCACCAGCACCACGAGGGCACCCGCAGCAGCGTAAGCCAGCAGCACGGCTGGACCGGCCGCTGCGATAGCATGGCCGGAGCCCACGAAAAGGCCAGCGCCGATGACGCCGGCGATAGATAGCATCGTTACATGCCGGGGTTTGAGCCCTTGCTCCAGATGATTGGAAGTTTGCGTACCGCTCATTGAGACTACCCTTGGTGTTGGATTTATTCGTGTCACCTCGTACCCACCGCTTCCCTGTCAATTTAAAGAAACGATGTGTAATTTATTTAACACGCAAGTTCTGCGCCAAAAAACCTGAGGCCCCGTTATCCGGGGCTCTCACTCAATTCCTAACCTATTGAGCGTGAAGGCTTTGTGCCAAGGTGTTACCGAGTTACCCGGTTTTTTATCCACAGGCCTGAAAACGGTGCAGGTTTTTCAAATGTAAAAAAAAGCCAACGCATAAGCGTTGGCTTTTTTTGGAGCGGTGCAACTGAAGGGATCAGAAATCCAGGTTGGACACCGCCAGCGCATTGCTCTCGATGAAGTCACGACGAGGCTCGACCGCATCACCCATCAGGGTGTTGAAGATCTGGTCCGCGCCAATGGCATCTTCGATGGTGACTTTCAGCATCCGGCGCGAGCCTGGGTCCATGGTGGTTTCCCACAGCTGATCCGGGTTCATCTCACCCAGACCTTTGTATCGCTGGATGGTGTGGCGCTTGGTGCTTTCGGCCATCAGCCATTCAAGGGCTTCCTTGAACTCGGTCACGGACTTCTTGCGCTCACCGCGTTGGATGTACGCACCTTCGTCCAGCAACGTGCTGAGTTGCGCACCCAGGGATACGACGGTCTTGTAGTCGTTGCTGCCGAAGAAGTCGCGGTTGAAGGTGACATAGTTCGACAGGCCGTGGGAGATCAGCTCGACCTCCGGCAGCCAGACGTTACGTTCACGGTCTTCACGCAGGCTGGCTTTGTAGACCAGGCCGGATTTCTCGACGGTGCGCAGGCGTACTTCGTACTGGGCCAGCCAATCTTGCATCGCTGCGTGATCGGACAGTTGCTCCAGGCTCACGGCGGGCAGGTAGATGAAGTGCTCGGTCAGTTCCTGTGGGTACAGGCGCGACAGACGCTTGAGAGTCTTCATCACCAGGCGGAAGTCGTTCACCAGGCGCTCGAGGGCTTCACCGGAAATGCCTGGGGCATCTTCATTCAGGTGCAGGCTCGCGTCTTCCAGGGCCGACTGCGTCATGTACTCTTCCATGGCGTCGTCGTCTTTGATGTATTGCTCTTGCTTGCCTTTCTTGACCTTGTACAGCGGCGGCTGGGCGATGTAGATGTAGCCGCGCTCGATCAGCTCCGGCAACTGACGGAAGAAGAACGTCAGCAGCAGGGTACGGATGTGCGAACCGTCGACGTCAGCGTCGGTCATGATGATGATGTTGTGATAGCGCAACTTGTCGATGTTGTACTCTTCGCGGCCAATGCCGCAGCCCAACGCCGTGATCAAGGTGCCGACTTCCTGGGAGGAAATCATCTTGTCGAAACGCGCCTTCTCGACGTTCAGGATCTTGCCCTTGAGCGGCAGGATGGCCTGGGTGCGGCGGTTGCGACCCTGCTTGGCGGAACCGCCAGCGGAGTCACCTTCCACCAGGTACAGCTCGGACAGGGCAGGGTCCTTTTCCTGGCAGTCAGCCAGTTTGCCCGGCAGGCCGGCGATGTCCAGCGCGCCTTTGCGGCGGGTCATCTCACGGGCCTTGCGCGCCGCTTCACGGGCACGGGCGGCGTCGATCATCTTGCCGACCACCAGCTTGGCTTCGTTCGGGTTTTCCAACAGGAAGTCGGAGAAGTACTTGCCCATCTCCTGTTCAACTGCGGTCTTCACTTCGGAAGACACCAACTTGTCCTTGGTCTGGGAGCTGAACTTCGGATCCGGCACCTTCACCGAGATGATCGCGGTAAGGCCTTCACGGGCATCGTCACCGGTGGTGGCGACTTTATGCTTCTTCGCCAGGCCTTCTTGTTCGATGTAGTTGTTCAGGTTGCGTGTCAGTGCCGAACGGAAGCCCACCAGGTGAGTACCGCCGTCGCGCTGCGGGATGTTGTTGGTGAAGCACAACAGGTTCTCGTTGAAGCTGTCGTTCCACTGAAGGGCGATTTCCACGCCGATGCCGTCTTCACGCTGGACGTTGAAGTGGAACACCTGGTTGACCGGGGTCTTGTTGGTGTTCAGGTACTCAACGAACGCCCGCAAGCCACCTTCATACTTGAATAACTCTTCCTTGCCGCTGCGCTCGTCCTTGAGGACGATGCCGACACCGGAGTTGAGGAAGGACAGTTCACGAATCCGCTTGGCCAGGATGTCCCAGCTGAAGTGGATGTTCTTGAAGGTTTCGCTCGAAGCCTTGAAGTGGATCTGGGTGCCTGTGGTTTCGCTGTCGCCAACGATCGCCATGGGTGCCTGGGGCACGCCGTGGATATAGGTCTGCTCCCAGATCTTGCCGCTGCGGCGAACGGTCAGGACCAGCTCTTCGGACAGCGCGTTCACTACCGAGACACCTACGCCGTGCAGACCGCCGGAGACCTTGTAGGAGTTGTCGTCGAACTTACCGCCGGCGTGGAGGACGGTCATGATGACCTCGGCGGCGGAAACGCCTTCCTCTTTGTGCACGTCTACCGGGATGCCACGGCCGTTATCGCGAACGGTGATGGACTCATCCGGGTGGATGATGATGCTGATGTCGTCGCAATGGCCGGCGAGGGCTTCGTCGATGGAGTTGTCGACCACCTCGAACACCATGTGGTGCAGACCGCTGCCATCGTCGGTGTCACCAATGTACATACCGGGACGTTTGCGTACGGCATCCAGGCCTTTCAGCACTTTAATGCTCGTTGAGTCGTACGTATTTTCTTCGCTCAATGCCTTCACTCCCGATGGTCGTGGGTCTGGGTGATACGGCCCTGTTCCACGTGGAACAGGGCGACTGGCGTTTCCGTCTGCCAGCCTTCCCTCAATAATTCGTGGTCTACACAGGTGATGAACACCTGGCAGCGTAAGTCTTCCAACAAGCGGCAAAGCGCGCGACGGTGGGCTTCGTCCAACTCGGACGGCAAGTCATCCACCAGATAAATACACTGACCTCGCCGGGCCTGGCTGACCAGGTGTCCTTGGGCAATACGCAAGGCACACACCACTAACTTCTGTTGCCCCCGGGACAAGATGTCCGCGGCATTGTGCGCGCCCAATCTGAGGCGCAAGTCAGCGCGTTGCGGTCCAGCCTGGGTATGGCCCATCTGCTGGTCCCGCTGTAGCGAGCCAGCCAACACGGTGCTCAGTTCCCGGTCCTTGTCCCAGCCTCGGTAATAGCTGAGCGTCAGGCCCTCAAGCTCAACCAGTTCGCTCAAGGTCTGCTCGAAGACCGGTTTCAAGGCTTTGATGTAAGCGCGGCGGTATTCATCGATTTCAGCGCTGGCCTGGCACAGTTCCCTGTCCCAAACCGCTTGCGAAACGGCGTCAAGTGTACCATGTCGCAGCCAAGAGTTTCGCTGGCGCAACGCCTTCTGCAGGCGTTGCCAAGTCGCCATGAACCGCGGTTCCACGTGGAACACGCCCCAGTCGAGAAATTGCCGACGAATCTTCGGTGCCCCCTCCAATAGACGGAAGCTGTCCGGGTTGATCAACTGCAATGGCAGGATCTCGGCCAGCTGAGCAGCACTGCGAGCGTTCTGCCCATCGATGCGGATCTGGAACTCGCCCTGCCGGTCCCGCGAGATCCCCAGGGCGCTATGACCGCCTTCTGCCAGCTCCACCTGCCCGAACACGGTGCATGCCAGTTGATCGTACTGGATGACCGGTAACAGGCGGGTGCTGCGAAACGAACGGGCAAGCCCGAGCAGGTGCACGGCTTCCAGGACGCTGGTTTTGCCGCTGCCGTTGGCGCCGTAAAGGATATTGATGCGGGGGGAGGGGGAGAAGGTCACCGGGTGCAGATTGCGCACCGCGGTGACCGAGACGCGACTTAAGGACATCTAGCTTCTGCTGGGCATGATTACAGACGCATCGGCATGACAACGTAAGCCGAATCGTCGTTATCGGACTCTTGCACCAGTGCACTGCTGTTGGAGTCGGACAGGATCAGACGCACTTGCTCGGTGGTCATCACGCCCAGCACGTCGAGCAGGTAGCTGACGTTGAAGCCAATTTCCAGGGAGCCGCCGTTGTACTCAACGCCTACTTCTTCTTCCGCTTCTTCCTGCTCCGGGTTGTTCGCCTGGATCTTCAGCTGACCATTGGCCAGTTGCAGACGGATGCCACGGTACTTCTCGTTAGACAGGATCGCGGTACGGCTGAAGGCTTCGCGCAGGGCCTGGCGATCGCCCAACACCAGCTTGTCACCGCCTTTTGGCAGCACGCGCTCGTAGTCAGGGAACTTGCCGTCGACCAGCTTCGAGGTGAAGGTGAACTCACCGGTGGTGGCGCGGATGTGGTGCTGGCCCAACACGATGCTGACGTTGCCGTCCGGCTCGGTCAGCAGGCGAGCCAGTTCCAGGATACCTTTACGCGGCACGATCACCTGGTGGCGATCAGGCTGACCGATATCAGCCTGCATCGAGCACATGGCCAGGCGATGCCCGTCGGTGGCGACGGCGCGGATGACGCCGGCGGAAACCTCCAGGAGCATGCCGTTGAGGTAATAACGCACGTCCTGCTGGGCCATGGCGAAACTGGTGCGTTCGATCAGGCGACGCAATTTGCTCTGGTCCAGGCTGCAGGTCAGCGAACCTGGGCCTTCTTCCACGGTCGGGAAATCGTTGGCCGGCAGGGTCGACAAGGTGAAGCGACTGCGACCGGCCTTGACCACGAGCTTCTGCTCATCGACCTTGATGTCGATCAGCGCGTCGTTGGGCAGGCTCTTGCAGATGTCCATCAGCTTGCGCGCCGGTACGGTGATGGAACCCGGATCAGCCGGTTCTTCAAGTTGCACACGACCGACCAGCTCGACTTCCAGGTCGGTACCGGTCAGCGACAATTGCTGGCCTTCGACAACCAGCAGCACGTTGGAAAGTACCGGCAAGGTCTGGCGGCGTTCGACGACGCCTGCGACCAGTTGCAGGGGTTTCAACAGGGCTTCGCGTTGAATGGTGAAATGCATGGTCTAGTCCCTTGCCTTAATAAGCTGCGCTGGTGGTCATCAAGTGGTCAGTGTACGCAGCAGGTTCTTGTAGTCCTCGCGGATGTCCGCGTCGGATTCCTTAAGTTCGTTGATCTTGCGGCAGGCGTGCAGCACGGTCGTGTGGTCGCGTCCGCCAAACACATCGCCGATTTCCGGCAGGCTGTGGTTGGTCAGTTCCTTGGACAGGGCCATGGCCACCTGACGCGGACGTGCTACCGAACGCGAACGGCGTTTGGACAGCAGGTCGGAAATCTTGATTTTGTAGTATTCCGCAACGGTTCGCTGAATGTTATCCACAGAAACCAATTTGTCCTGAAGCGCCAACAAGTCCTTCAAGGATTCGCGAATCAACTCGATGGTGATGTCGCGGCCCATGAAGTGCGAGTGAGCGATCACCCGCTTGAGGGCACCTTCGAGCTCACGCACGTTGGAGCGGATACGCTGGGCGATGAAGAACGCGGCGTCGTGAGGCAGCTCGACCTTGGCCTGGTCGGCTTTCTTCATCAGGATCGCGACCCGGGTTTCCAGCTCGGGCGGCTCGACGGCCACCGTCAGGCCCCAGCCGAAACGCGACTTGAGACGTTCTTCAAGGCCTTCGATTTCTTTCGGGTAGCGGTCACTGGTGAGAATGACCTGCTGCCCGCCTTCAAGCAATGCGTTGAAGGTGTGGAAAAACTCTTCCTGGGAACGTTCCTTGCGGGCGAAGAACTGAATATCGTCGATCAGCAGAGCGTCCACCGAACGGTAGAAACGCTTGAACTCGTTGATCGCGTTCAGTTGCAGCGCCTTGACCATGTCGGCCACGAAACGCTCGGAATGCAGGTACACGACCTTGGCATTCGGGTTCTTCTTTAATAGGTGGTTGCCCACCGCATGCATCAAGTGGGTCTTACCCAAGCCTACGCCACCATAAAGGAACAGCGGGTTGTAGCCATGCTTGGGGTTATCCGCGACCTGCCAGGCCGCAGCGCGAGCCAGTTGGTTGGATTTACCTTCGACGAAATTCTCGAAGGTAAAGGTCCGATTCAGGTAGCTGGTGTGCTTGAGCGCACCTTCGACCTGGACGGTGCGCTGTTCGGCACGCACCGGCGCCTGCTGGGAGCTGGCACCGGCCATCGGGTCGAAGCTGTCCCGGGAGGGCTCTTCGCTGACCTCGGCGACCTTTTGTGCGTTGCGTTTGCTCGGGGCAGGCGCGGGTGCCGGGGCGGCATGGTTGTTAACCGGTGCCGTTGCAGCCTGCTGGGCCTGTGACGCTGCGGCGGCCAGCGGCGCATTGGGTGCGGCGCGCGGTGCCGAGCTGCGCTTGCTGCCTATTAATAAGGACAACGCAGGCGCCATGCCATTGCCATGCTCGTCGAGCAATTCCATGACCCGGCCCAGGTACTTTTCGTTGACCCAGTCGAGAACGAAACGGTTCGGTGCATAGACACGCAACTCGTCGCCTTCGGCTTCGACCTGTAGTGGACGGATCCAAGTGTTGAATTGTTGGGCAGGCAGCTCATCGCGCAAAAGCTCCACGCACTGCTGCCAAAGTTCCACTGACACGGATATCCCCTAAGTTGAAAGCCGGTGAGGCAAAAACAAGCGGCCATTGTAGCGAGCAGACGCCCACTTATCCACATGCAGCTTGCTGATCGCCCATGATTTATCAATGCGTTAACCGCGAGAAAGACGACGGGCGGTCAGTGGATAAGCTCTGTGGATAACCGGGCCTGAGGTCGTTGCACAAGTGGGGGCGAAAGTCGGTGGATAACCGGCCTGTGGATAACCAGGCATTCCACACACAGCTTATCCGACAGCGCAGCACAGGCTGGCCACTGCTTTCCCCTGTAGTTGTCATTCTCTGTACATGGCGTGCTACAAGGCCTGAGCATGGTTATCCACAGACAGGTGGCGGCCTTGCTTTTATAAGCTTTACAGAAAAGCTTTAAATAATTCCCTTCTTTATTTCTATATCTAGCGTCGTGTGATGAATCCGCCCAAGCGTCCGGATATCTATTTAAAGGAAACGCTGGTTGGAAATTGACCTAGAGGCTTGCTTTCTCTAGAATCCCCGGTCTCTTAAAACGGGGGCCATTCCGGCCCGTTGTGGACGAACCAGGTAACACGACATGAAACGTACTTTCCAACCAAGCACTATCAAACGCGCTCGTACCCACGGTTTCCGTGCTCGCATGGCTACCAAGAACGGTCGTGCCGTCCTGTCGCGTCGTCGCGCCAAAGGTCGTGCGCGTCTGGCAGTTTGATAATCCGGCACTGGAGGTGAGTCAGGACTTCAGTCGGGAAAAGCGTCTGCTTACACCCCGGCATTTCAAGGCAGTCTTTGACTCCCCTACCGGCAAGGTTCCGGGGAAAAATCTCCTGCTCCTTGCGCGCAGTAACGATCTCGATCACCCCCGACTAGGGCTGGTTATCGGGAAAAAGAGCGTCAAGCTCTCTGTTCAGCGCAATCGCCTCAAACGTCTGATGCGCGAATCGTTTCGCCTGAACCAGGATTCACTGGTTGGATGGGACATTGTTATCGTCGCGCGCAAAGGTTTGGGTGACGTAGAAAACCCCGAATTGATTCAGCATTTCGGCAAGCTCTGGAAACGTCTGGCCCGCAACAAGCCAGTACCAGCAGTCAACACCGAAACTGTAGGGGTAGACAGTCCCGATGCGTAAACTGGCACTCGTTCCGATCCAGTTTTACCGCTATGCCATTAGTCCTTTGATGGCCAGTCACTGTCGTTTCTACCCCAGTTGTTCCTGCTACGCGTACGAAGCCATAGAAAATCATGGCCTACTGCGCGGTGGCTGGCTGACCTTTCGTCGTTTAGGTCGCTGTCATCCGTGGAATCCCGGCGGTTATGACCCGGTTCCGCCTATCCCTACCTCCCGTTCTTCTTCGATGGCCGAGTAATCATGGATATCAAACGCACGATCCTGATCGTCGCCCTGGCAATCGTGTCCTACGTCATGGTCCTTAAATGGAACCAGGACTATGGCCAGGCTGCCCTGCCGACTCAGAATGTTGCAGCCAGCAATACCGCACCGAGCCTGCCGGATGCCCCAGTTGGCAACAATGCTGCCAGCAATGACGACATCCCGCGCGCGGCAAGCGATACCAGCGCTCCCGCCGAAGCCCCGGTGGCCGTAAGCAAAGATCTCATCCAGATCAAGACGGACGTGCTCGAGCTGGCAATCGATCCACAAGGTGGTGACGTCGCCCAGCTGAAGCTGCCGCTGTATCCACGTCGCCAGGATCATCCGGAAATCCCGTTCCAGTTGTTCGACAACGGTAACGAGCGCACCTATCTGGCCCAAAGTGGGCTGATCGGTACCAACGGCCCGGATTCGAGCCCGGCCGGTCGCCCGGTCTACTCCGCCGAGAAGAAGACTTATCAACTGGCTGACGGTCAGGACCAATTGGTCGTGGACCTGAAGTTCAGCAAGGATGGCGTCAACTACATCAAGCGTTTCACCTTGAAACGTGGCCTGTATGACGTAACCGTCTCTTACCTGATCGACAACCAGAGCGCCCAGCCCTGGTCTGGCGCGATGTTTGCGCAACTCAAGCGTGACGCCAGCGACGATCCTTCCTCCAGCACGGCCACCGGCACCGCGACTTACCTGGGCGCCGCCCTGTGGACAAGTTCGGAGCCGTACAAGAAAGTGTCCATGAAGGACATGGACAAGGGCCAGATCAAGGAAACGGTCCAAGGTGGCTGGGTTGCTTGGCTGCAGCACTATTTTGTAACTGCCTGGATCCCGCAGAAGGGCGAAAACAACGTCGTCCAGACGCGTAAAGACGGCAAAGGCAACTACATCGTCGGCTACACCGGCCCGGCATTGACCGCCGCGCCAGGTGCAAAAGTCGAAACCAGTGCCATTCTGTACGCCGGTCCTAAAAGCCAGGCGGTACTGAAAGAGTTGTCCCCAGGCCTGGAACTGACCGTGGACTACGGTTTCCTGTGGTTCATTGCCCAGCCGATCTTCTGGCTGCTGCAACATATCCACAGCATCGTCGGTAACTGGGGTTGGTCGATCATTTTCCTGACCATGCTGATCAAGGGGATTTTCTTCCCGTTGTCGGCCGCCAGCTACAAATCCATGGCTCGCATGCGCGCGGTGGCCCCGAAACTGGCGGCCCTGAAAGAACAACATGGCGATGACCGGCAGAAAATGTCCCAGGCCATGATGGAGCTGTACAAGAAAGAGAAGATCAACCCGTTGGGTGGTTGCTTGCCGATTCTTGTACAAATGCCTGTGTTCCTGGCGCTGTACTGGGTGCTGCTGGAAAGCGTGGAGATGCGCCAGGCACCGTTCATGCTGTGGATTACCGACCTGTCGATCAAGGATCCGTTCTTCATCCTGCCGATCATCATGGGCGCGACCATGTTCATCCAGCAGCAGCTGAACCCGACGCCTCCGGACCCGATGCAGGCGAAGGTGATGAAAATGATGCCAATCATCTTCACCTTCTTCTTCCTGTGGTTCCCGGCGGGTCTGGTGCTGTACTGGGTTGTGAACAACGTGTTGTCCATTACCCAGCAGTGGTACATCACGCGTAAGATCGAAGCGGCTGCGAAAAAAGCCGAGGCGTAACTTGCTCTGTGGATAACCACACAAAACGCCCCCTAGTGGGGCGTTTTGCTATCTGCCACTTTTGTCTGGATACCGGTTTATGAGCGCACCGCGTGAAACCATCGCTGCTGTTGCCACTGCCCAAGGTCGCGGCGGTGTCGGCATCGTCCGTATTTCGGGGCCCTTGGCCAGTGTCGCGGCCAGGGCAATCAGCGGTCGCGAACTCAAACCGCGGTTTGCTCATTACGGTCCGTTTTTCAGTGATGACCAGCAGGTCCTCGACGAGGGGCTGGCCTTGTATTTCCCGGGGCCGAATTCGTTCACCGGCGAAGACGTGCTGGAACTGCAAGGGCACGGCGGCCCCATCGTGCTGGACATGTTGCTCAAGCGTTGCCTGGAGCTGGGCTGTCGCCTGGCCCGGCCGGGCGAGTTCAGTGAACGGGCATTCCTCAACGACAAGCTCGACCTGGCCCAGGCCGAGGCGATCGCCGATTTGATCGAAGCCAGTTCTGCACAGGCGGCCCGCAACGCATTGCGATCCTTGCAGGGGGCGTTTTCCCTGCGTGTGCATAACCTCACCGAACAATTGATCGGCCTGCGGATTTACGTCGAGGCCGCGATTGATTTCCCGGAAGAGGAAATCGACTTCCTAGCCGATGGCCACGTGCTGAGCATGCTGGATAAAGTACGCGATGAGTTATCCACCGTACTGCGCGAAGCCGGGCAGGGTGCCTTGTTGCGCGATGGGATGACCGTGGTGATCGCTGGGCGGCCGAATGCCGGCAAATCCAGCCTGTTGAATGCCCTGGCCGGGCGCGAGGCGGCGATTGTCACCGAGATCGCCGGCACCACTCGGGACATCCTGCGTGAACATATCCACATCGATGGCATGCCACTGCACGTCGTGGATACCGCAGGTTTGCGCGACACTGATGACCGGGTGGAAAAAATCGGCGTTGAGCGGGCGCTCAAGGCCATCGGTGAAGCCGACCGGGTCCTGCTGGTGGTGGATGCCACCGCACCGGAAGCGGACGATCCATTTGCCTTGTGGCCTGAATTCCTCGAAGTCCGCCCGGATCCCGCGAAAGTCACCTTGATCCGTAACAAGGCCGACCTGACCGGGGAAGCGATTGTCCTTGAGGTCAGCAACGACGGCCATGTGACGATCAGCCTGAGCGCAAAGGCGGCGGGTGAAGGCCTGGAACTGCTGCGTGAACACCTCAAGGCCTGCATGGGCTATGAGCAGACCTCGGAAAGCAGCTTCAGCGCCCGCCGGCGGCATCTTGAAGCCTTGCGCCATGCCAGCGCCGCCCTGGAACACGGTCGCGCACAGTTGACCTTGGCGGGGGCGGGTGAGTTATTGGCCGAAGACCTTCGCCAGGCCCAACATTCCCTTGGGGAAATTACCGGCGCCTTCAGCTCCGATGACCTGTTGGGGCGGATCTTTTCCAGCTTCTGCATCGGTAAATAACCCCGCTTTTCAAACCGGGTTTGTCCTCGAAGCCTCTCGAGTCCAACGCAAACCCGGTTCCTCCTCTCTGTTTTTGAAACGATTGCCATTGATGGCGGCTTGCCTGTGGACGCTGCGGTGATCCATCCGCGGCGGTTTTCTGTGGATTAAGCCCTGTGAATAACTGCCACTGAGGTCGGTTGATAAACCCCCCTCAAATCTGAAGATAACCGCCTCTGTGGATAACAGGCCCATTCATCCACAGGCTTACACCGGTTATCCAACCCCCTCATTGCCACCTGACCACAGGGTTTTGAATCTCTGTACACATTGAAAATAAAGGCCTGTGCAATGTTATCCACAGATAGTAGGCTCAGTAAGAATAAACATAAAAACAAAGGTTTTATAAATTTCTTTCTTTTTAATTTTTTTAACCGCGAGTTTTCCACAGCTGGTTAAATTTTGTGCAAAGGGTTCTTTAGGAAAGGGGAAGTCCCTATACTTGCCGACCTGGCTCGAAAAACGCTCTGGCCAAGCTCAAGACCTATTTCCGAATTACCTGAATTAAGCAGGCACGAGGTGCGTGGTGGATTTCCCTTCCCGTTTTGAAGTGATCGTCATCGGCGGCGGTCATGCCGGTACCGAGGCAGCACTTGCATCAGCACGCATGGGGGCAAAAACCCTGTTGCTGACGCATAACGTGGAAACCCTCGGTGCCATGAGTTGCAACCCTGCCATTGGTGGGATTGGCAAGAGCCACCTGGTCAAGGAAATCGATGCCCTAGGCGGCGCGATGGCCATGGCCACCGATAAAGGTGGTATCCAGTTTCGCGTATTGAACAGCCGCAAAGGCCCAGCCGTGCGCGCTACTCGCGCCCAGGCCGACCGAGTCCTGTACAAGGCCGCTGTCCGCGAAATCCTGGAAAACCAGCCGAACCTGTGGATATTTCAACAAACAGCGGATGACCTGATTGTCGAGCAGGACCAGGTGCGCGGTGTAGTCACGCAAATGGGCCTGCGTTTCCTCGCTGATTCCGTAGTGCTGACCACCGGGACATTCCTCGGTGGACTTATCCACATTGGTTTGCAGAACTTTTCCGGTGGTCGCGCGGGTGATCCGCCGTCGATCGCTCTGGCTCACCGTTTGCGTGAGCTGCCATTGCGTGTCGGGCGCTTGAAAACCGGTACGCCACCGCGTATCGACGGTCGGTCTGTGGATTTCTCGGTGATGACCGAGCAGCCTGGCGATACGCCGATCCCGGTCATGTCGTTCATGGGCAACAAGGAACAGCATCCACGGCAAGTCAGTTGCTGGATCACCCACACCAATGCCCGCACCCATGAAATCATTGCGGCGAACCTCGATCGTTCGCCGATGTATTCCGCAGCCGGTGAAATCGAAGGCATCGGTCCGCGTTATTGCCCATCGATCGAAGACAAGATCCATCGCTTTGCCGACAAGGAAAGCCACCAGGTCTTCATCGAGCCCGAAGGCCTGACGACCCACGAGCTGTACCCGAACGGGATCTCAACCTCCCTGCCGTTCGATGTGCAATTGCAGATCGTGCAGTCGATTCGCGGTATGGAAAACGCCCACATCGTTCGCCCGGGCTACGCCATCGAGTACGACTACTTCGATCCGCGTGACCTGAAGTACAGCCTGGAAACCAAGGTCATTGGCGGCCTGTTCTTCGCCGGGCAGATCAACGGCACCACCGGTTACGAAGAGGCCGGCGCCCAAGGGTTGTTGGCCGGTGCCAACGCGGCACTGCGCGCCCAGGGCAAGGACAGCTGGTGCCCACGCCGCGATGAGGCATACATCGGCGTACTGGTGGATGACCTGATTACCTTGGGCACCCAGGAACCGTATCGGATGTTCACGTCCCGCGCCGAATATCGCCTGATCCTTCGCGAAGACAACGCCGACTTGCGCCTGACCGAGAAAGGTCGTGAGCTGGGGCTGGTGGATGATGTGCGTTGGGCCGCGTTCTGCAAGAAACGTGAAAGCATCGAACTGGAAGAGCAGCGCCTGAAAAGCACCTGGGTTCGTCCCGGTACCGAGCAGGGCGATGCCATCGCGGCAAAATTCGGCACGCCGCTGACCCACGAATACAACCTGCTCAACCTCTTGAGCCGCCCGGAAATCGATTATGCCGGGTTGGTGAAAGTGACCGGTCAGGGGGCGGAAGATCCACAAGTGGCCGAACAGGTCGAGATCAAGACCAAGTACGCCGGTTACATCGACCGTCAGCAAGACGAAATCGCCCGTCTGCGCGCCAGTGAAGACACCAAGCTGCCTGTGGATATCGATTACACCGGCATTTCCGGGTTGTCGAAGGAAATCCAGAGCAAGCTCGGTGCGACCCGTCCAGAGACCCTGGGCCAAGCCTCGCGCATTCCCGGCGTCACGCCAGCAGCGATTTCCCTGTTGATGATTCATTTGAAAAAACGCGGCGCGGGCCGCCAGTTGGAGCAAAGCGCTTGAGTTCGATGGTCACCTCGCAACACGCTGAAGAGTTATCCACAGGTGCCCGTCAGCTTGGTGTCAACTTGACCGAAGCCCAGCACGCGCAATTGCTGGGTTATCTGGCGTTGTTGATCAAATGGAACAAGGCTTACAACCTGACCGCCGTGCGCGATCCGGATGAAATGGTCTCGCGTCATTTGCTCGACAGCCTCAGCGTCATGTCCTTCATCGAAAACGGTCGCTGGCTGGATGTTGGCAGTGGCGGTGGCATGCCGGGCATCCCGCTGGCGATCCTGTTTCCCGACTCGCAAGTGACCTGCCTGGACAGCAACGGCAAGAAAACCCGCTTCCTGACCCAGGTCAAACTCGAACTCAAACTGGATAACCTGCAAGTTATCCACAGCCGTGTCGAAGCGTTCCAGCCTGCACAGCCTTTCAACGGGATCATCTCCCGGGCGTTCAGCAGCATGGAGAACTTCAGCAACTGGACGCGCCACCTGGGCGACGCCGATACGCGCTGGCTGGCAATGAAGGGCGTTCATCCGGCCGATGAGCTGGTAGCATTGCCGGCAGACTTCCACCTTGATAGCGAACACGCCTTGGCCGTACCCGGTTGCCAAGGCCAACGCCATCTGCTGATACTGCGCCGCACGGCATGATTGGGAACACAAGCAAGAATGGCTAAGGTATTCGCGATAGCGAACCAGAAGGGTGGTGTGGGCAAGACCACCACCTGTATCAACCTCGCAGCATCCCTGGTCGCGACCAAGCGCCGGGTGCTGTTGATCGATCTCGATCCACAGGGCAACGCCACCATGGGTAGCGGTGTGGATAAGCATGGCCTGGAAAACTCCATCTACGACGTCCTGATCGGCGAATGCGATCTGGGCCAGGCCATGCACTTCTCCGAACACGGCGGTTATCAACTGCTGCCGGCCAACCGTGACCTGACGGCGGCCGAAGTGGTGCTGCTGGAAATGCAGATGAAGGAAAGCCGCCTGCGCAGCGCCTTGGCGCCGATCCGGGAAAACTACGATTACATCCTGATCGACTGCCCGCCGTCGCTGTCGATGCTGACCCTCAACGCCCTGGTGGCGGCCGATGGGGTGATTATCCCCATGCAGTGCGAGTACTTCGCCCTCGAAGGCTTGAGCGACCTTGTGGATAACATCAAGCGCATCGCCGAACTGTTGAACCCGGACCTGAAGGTCGAAGGCCTGCTGCGGACCATGTACGACCCGCGCCTGAGCCTGATGAACGATGTGTCGGCCCAGCTCAAGGAACACTTCGGCGAGCAGCTCTACGACACGGTCATCCCGCGGAACATCCGCCTGGCCGAAGCACCCAGCTACGGCATGCCGGCCCTGGCCTACGACAAACAATCCCGTGGTGCGCTGGCCTACCTGGCCCTGGCGGGCGAGATGGTTCGCCGTCAGCGCCGTAACCCACGCACCGCTGCAGCCCAGCCAACTTAAGGAAACCCCATGGCCGTCAAGAAACGAGGTCTCGGACGTGGACTGGATGCACTGCTCAGTGGTCCCACTGTCAGTTCGCTGGAAGAGCAGGCCGTACAGGTCGATCAACGCGAGTTGCAACACCTGCCGCTGGACCTGATCCAGCGCGGCAAATACCAGCCGCGCCGGGACATGGATCCCCAGGCGCTGGAAGAATTGGCCCAGTCGATCAAGAGCCAGGGCGTGATGCAGCCGATCGTGGTCCGGCCGATCGCCAACGGGCGCTTCGAGATCATTGCCGGCGAACGTCGCTGGCGCGCCAGCCAGCAGGCCGGCCAGGAAACCATTCCGGCGATGGTCCGCGATGTGCCGGATGAAACCGCCATCGCCATGGCGCTGATCGAGAACATCCAGCGCGAAGACCTCAATCCGATTGAAGAAGCCGTGGCCCTGCAACGTTTGCAGCAGGAGTTCCAGCTGACCCAGCAACAAGTTGCCGAGGCGGTGGGCAAGTCCCGCGTGACCGTGGCCAATTTGTTGCGCCTGATTGCGTTGCCGGAAGTCATCAAGACCATGCTGTCCCATGGCGACCTGGAAATGGGTCATGCCCGGGCATTGCTCGGTTTGCCGGAAAATCAACAGGTTGAAGGGGCGCGACATGTTGTCGCACGCGGTCTGACTGTGCGCCAAACTGAAGCACTGGTTCGTCAGTGGCTGAGTGGCAAACCGGCCCCTGTCGAGGCACCCAAAACCGATCCTGATATCGCTCGCCTGGAACAGCGCCTGGCCGAGCGCCTGGGCTCTGCGGTGCAGATCCGCCACGGCAAGAAGGGCAAAGGGCAACTGGTGATTGGCTACAACTCCCTCGATGAGCTGCAAGGCGTCCTTGCACACATTCGCTGAAACAATTGCTCTTGTAGCGCGCAGTCGGAAATCACTACCTGGCAGTTGAATAGGGGCAGAACCGCCCCTATACTCTGCGCGCATTTTGTCGGCACAAATTATGCCAAGTTATTGAATTATGGCGGCCGACTATTGGAGAGCAAAAGCGATGGAAACCCGCACGCCAAACCGCTTGCCGTTCCATCGTCTGGCAGTTTTCCCGGTTTTGATGGCCCAATTCGCCGTTGTATTGATCGCCGCACTGGCGCTCTGGCAATGGAAAGGAGTCGTCGCCGGATACTCAGGGCTTTGCGGAGGCCTGATAGCCTTGCTTCCCAATATTTACTTCGCTCACAGGGCCTTTCGGTTTTCCGGCGCCCGAGCAGCCCAGGCTATCGTCCGGTCTTTTTATGCCGGCGAGGCGGGGAAACTGATTTTGACGGCAGTGCTGTTTGCATTGACGTTCGCAGGTGTGAAGCCACTGGCGCCGCTGGCTGTATTCAGCGTCTTCGTGCTGACCCAACTGGTTAGCTGGTTCGCTCCCCTGCTAATGAGAACAAGACTTTCGAGACCTTAGGGCGTTTGAGGCAACCATGGCAGAGACAACCGCTTCGGGCTATATCCAGCACCACTTGCAGAACCTGACCTTCGGTCAGCTACCCAACGGCGGCTGGGGCTTTGCCCACACCGCAGCAGAAGCCAAGGAAATGGGCTTCTGGGCTTTCCACGTCGATACCCTCGGCTGGTCGGTCGCATTGGGTCTGATCTTCGTTTTTCTTTTCCGCATGGCGGCAAAGAAGGCGACTTCCGGTCAGCCTGGTGCACTGCAGAACTTTGTTGAAGTACTGGTCGAATTCGTCGATGGCAGCGTGAAAGACAGCTTCCATGGCCGTAGCCCGGTGATCGCACCGCTGGCACTGACCATCTTCGTCTGGGTGTTCCTGATGAACGCCGTCGACCTGGTACCGGTTGACTGGATTCCTCAGCTGGCCATCCTTATCTCCGGCGATGCACACATCCCCTTCCGCGCCGTGTCGACCACCGACCCGAACGCGACTCTGGGCATGGCCTTCTCGGTCTTCGCACTGATCATTTTCTATAGCATCAAGGTCAAGGGCATCGGCGGCTTCATCGGCGAACTGACCCTGCACCCGTTCGGCAGCAAGAACATCCTGGTCCAAGCCCTGCTGATCCCGGTGAACTTCCTGCTCGAATTCGTGACCCTGATCGCCAAACCGATTTCTCTGGCACTGCGTCTGTTCGGCAACATGTATGCCGGCGAACTGGTGTTCATCCTGATCGCTGTGATGTTCGGCAGCGGCCTGCTGTGGCTCAGCGGCCTGGGTGTGGTCCTGCAATGGGCGTGGGCTGTGTTCCACATCCTGATCATCACCCTGCAGGCGTTCATCTTCATGATGTTGACCATCGTCTACCTGTCGATGGCGCACGAAGAAAACCATTAAGGCCAGTCTCGACTAGTCTGATGTCCTTCCCGGTCAAACGGGAAGGAGCCCGAACCGGGCTGAGAAACGATTTGTTTTACCGCTTTAATCTAAAAAACCTAAACCATACGACGTAAAAGTCGGGAGGAAAGATGGAAACTGTAGTTGGTCTAACCGCTATCGCTGTTGCACTGTTGATCGGCCTGGGCGCACTGGGTACCGCAATTGGTTTCGGCCTGTTGGGCGGCAAGTTCCTGGAAGGCGCAGCGCGTCAGCCAGAAATGGTTCCAATGCTGCAAGTCAAAATGTTCATCGTGGCCGGTCTGCTCGACGCCGTGACCATGATCGGTGTTGGTATCGCTCTGTTCTTCACCTTTGCGAACCCGTTCGTTGGTCAAATCGCTGGCTAATTACTCGGATGTCTCGAGTAGATTGGTGTGATGGACAACGTAACTGCGAGGTGTTGGCGTGAACATTAATGCGACCCTGATTGGCCAGTCCGTTGCGTTCCTGATTTTTGTACTGTTCTGCATGAAGTTCGTATGGCCTCCGGTCATTGCGGCATTGCACGAACGTCAAAAGAAGATCGCTGATGGTCTGGACGCTGCCAGCCGTGCAGCTCGCGACCTGGAGTTGGCCCATGAGAAAGTGGGTCAGCAACTGCGCGAAGCGAAAGCTCAGGCAGCTGAAATCATCGAGCAAGCCAAGAAACGCGGTACCCAGATTGTCGACGAAGCCCGTGAACAGGCTCGCGTCGAAGCTGACCGTGTGAAGGCTCAGGCTCAAGCCGAGATCGAACAGGAACTCAACAGTGTCAAAGACGCGCTGCGTGCCCAAGTGGGTGCTCTGGCCGTTGGCGGTGCTTCGAAGATCCTGGGTGCCACAATCGATCAAAACGCGCACGCAGAGCTGGTTAACCAACTGGCTGCTGAAATCTAAGCGAGGGCGATCATGGCAGAACTGACCACGTTGGCCCGACCTTACGCTAAGGCGGCCTTCGAGCACGCTCAGGCCCACCAGCAACTGGCCAATTGGTCAGCCATGCTCGGCCTGGCTGCAGCGGTGTCGCAAGACGACACCATGCAGCGCGTGCTCAAGGCCCCGCGACTGACGAGCGCAGAAAAGGCCGCCACGTTCATTGACGTGTGCGGCGACAAGTTCGATGCCAAGGCACAGAATTTCATTCACGTCGTTGCCGAAAACGACCGTCTCCTGCTTCTGCCGGAGATCGCCACTCTTTTTGACCTGTACAAGGCCGAGCAAGAGAAGTCGGTAGACGTGGAAGTGACCAGTGCTTTCGCATTGAACCAAGAACAGCAAGACAAACTCGCCAAGGTTCTCAGTGCACGACTCAACCGGGAAGTGCGCCTGCAAGTCGAGGAAGACAAGTCCCTGATAGGGGGCGTTGTAATCCGCGCCGGCGACCTGGTTATCGATGGCTCGATTCGCGGCAAAATCGCGAAACTTGCCGAAGCATTGAAATCTTGAGTTTGAAGGGGCAGCAGAGCAATGCAGCAACTCAATCCTTCCGAAATAAGTGAAATTATCAAGGGCCGCATCGACAAGCTCGATGTGACCTCCCAAGCCCGTAACGAAGGCACTGTCGTCAGCGTATCTGACGGCATCGTGCGGATTCACGGTCTGGCCGACGTCATGTACGGCGAGATGATCGAGTTTCCGGGCGGCGTCTACGGTATGGCCCTCAACCTGGAGCAAGACTCTGTAGGTGCTGTGGTATTGGGCGCGTACACCTCTCTGGCTGAAGGCATGAGCGCCAAGTGCACCGGCCGCATCCTCGAAGTTCCGGTTGGTAAGGAACTGCTGGGTCGCGTCGTCGACGCACTGGGTAACCCTGTTGACGGCAAAGGTCCGCTGAACAACACCGAGACCGACGCGGTCGAGAAAGTTGCTCCTGGCGTGATCTGGCGTAAGTCGGTAGACCAGCCTGTACAGACTGGCTACAAGGCTGTCGATGCCATGATCCCTGTCGGCCGTGGCCAGCGTGAGCTGATCATCGGTGACCGTCAGATCGGTAAGACCGCTCTGGCGATCGACGCGATCATCAACCAGAAGAACAGCGGCATTTTCTGCGTCTACGTAGCCATTGGTCAGAAGCAATCGACCATCGCCAACGTGGTTCGCAAGCTGGAAGAAAACGGCGCCCTGGCCAACACGATCATCGTGGCTGCCAGTGCTTCGGAATCTCCAGCGCTGCAATTCCTGGCACCGTACTCCGGTTGCACCATGGGTGAATTCTTCCGCGACCGCGGTGAAGACGCGCTGATCGTTTATGACGATCTGTCCAAGCAGGCAGTGGCTTATCGCCAGATCTCCCTGCTGCTGCGCCGTCCACCAGGCCGTGAAGCCTACCCAGGCGACGTGTTCTATCTCCACTCCCGTCTGCTGGAGCGCGCATCCCGCGTTTCGGAAGAGTATGTAGAGAAGTTCACCAACGGCGCAGTGACCGGCAAGACCGGCTCCCTGACCGCTCTGCCGATCATCGAAACCCAGGCTGGCGACGTTTCCGCGTTCGTTCCGACCAACGTGATTTCCATCACCGACGGTCAGATCTTCCTGGAATCGGCCATGTTCAACTCCGGGATCCGTCCTGCTGTGAACGCCGGTGTTTCGGTATCCCGTGTGGGTGGTGCCGCTCAGACCAAGATCATCAAGAAGCTGTCCGGTGGTATCCGTACCGCCCTGGCCCAGTACCGTGAACTGGCGGCATTCGCCCAGTTCGCTTCTGACCTGGACGAAGCGACCCGTAAGCAACTTGAGCATGGTCAGCGCGTTACCGAGCTGATGAAGCAGAAGCAATACGCACCGATGTCGATCGCTGACATGGCGCTGTCGCTGTATGCCGCTGAGCGTGGGTTCCTGACTGACGTTGAAATCGCCAAGGTCGGCAGCTTTGAACAAGCGCTGATTGCTTACTTCAACCGCGATCACGCCGACTTGTTGGCCAAGATCAACGTGAAGGGTGACTTCAATGACGAAATCGACGCGGGCATGAAAGCCGGTATCGAGAAGTTCAAGGCCACCCAAACCTGGTAAGCCGCAGCGGGAGTCGCAAGGCTCCCGCTTGCTAACCTGATAGGTGTTACATGGCAGGCGCAAAAGAGATTCGCAGTAAGATTGCGAGCATCAAAAGCACGCAAAAAATTACCAGCGCCATGGAAAAAGTGGCGGTCAGCAAAATGCGCAAGGCACAAATGCGCATGGCTGCTAGCCGCCCTTATGCGGAGCGCATCCGCCAGGTGATTGGTCATCTGGCCAACGCCAACCCGGAATATCGCCACCCGTTCATGATCGAACGCGCCATCAAGCGCGTCGGTTACGTCGTGGTGAGCAGTGACCGTGGTCTGTGCGGTGGCTTGAACACCAACCTGTTCAAGGCCCTGGTCAAGGACATGGCTGTAAACCGCGAACAAGGCGTCGAGATCGATCTGTGCGTGATTGGTAGCAAGGGTGCGGCTTTCTTCCGTAACTTCGGCGGCAACGTCGTCGCTGCTATCAGCCACCTGGGTGAAGAGCCGTCGATCAATGACCTGATCGGCAGTGTCAAGGTGATGCTGGATGCTTACCTGGAAGGCCGGATTGACCGTCTGTCCGTGGTATCCAACAAGTTCATCAACACCATGACGCAGCTGCCAACCGTGGAGCAATTGGTCCCACTGGTGGCGACCCCGGAACAGGAACTCAAGCACCACTGGGACTACCTCTACGAACCGGATGCCAAGGAGCTGCTCGACGGCTTGATGGTCCGCTACGTGGAGTCGCAGGTCTACCAGGCGGTGGTCGAGAACAACGCAGCTGAACAAGCAGCGCGGATGATCGCGATGAAGAACGCTACCGACAACGCCGGTGATTTGATCAGCGATTTGCAGCTGATCTACAACAAGGCGCGTCAGGCTGCGATCACCCAAGAGATCTCGGAAATCGTCGGCGGCGCTGCCGCGGTTTAACGGTTCAAATATTCAGAGGATCCAGCTATGAGTAGCGGACGTATCGTTCAAATCATCGGCGCCGTTATCGACGTGGAATTTCCACGCGACAGCGTACCGAGCATCTACAACGCGCTGAAAGTACAAGGCGCGGAAACTACCCTGGAAGTTCAGCAGCAGCTGGGCGACGGCATCGTTCGTACCATTGCGATGGGTTCTACCGAAGGCTTGAAGCGCGGTCTGGACGTTGTCGACTCTGGCGCTGCCATCTCCGTACCGGTCGGTAAAGCGACCCTGGGCCGGATCATGGACGTACTGGGTAACCCGATCGACGAAGCTGGTCCGATCGACACCGAAGAGCGCTGGGGCATTCACCGTCCTGCGCCATCCTTCGCTGAACAGGCAGGCGGCAACGACCTGCTGGAAACCGGCATCAAGGTTATCGACCTGGTTTGCCCGTTCGCCAAGGGCGGTAAAGTCGGTCTGTTCGGTGGTGCCGGTGTGGGCAAGACCGTAAACATGATGGAACTGATCCGTAACATCGCCATCGAGCACAGCGGTTATTCCGTGTTCGCCGGTGTGGGTGAGCGTACTCGTGAGGGTAACGACTTCTACCACGAGATGAAGGATTCCAACGTTCTGGACAAAGTGGCACTGGTCTACGGCCAGATGAACGAGCCGCCGGGAAACCGTCTGCGCGTAGCCCTGACCGGCCTGACCATGGCCGAGAAGTTCCGTGACGAAGGTAACGACGTTCTGCTGTTCGTCGACAACATCTACCGTTACACCCTGGCCGGTACCGAAGTATCCGCACTGCTGGGCCGTATGCCTTCGGCAGTAGGTTACCAGCCGACCCTGGCTGAAGAGATGGGCGTTCTGCAAGAACGTATCACTTCGACCAAGGAAGGTTCGATCACGTCGATCCAAGCGGTATACGTACCTGCGGATGACTTGACCGACCCGTCGCCAGCGACCACCTTCGCCCACTTGGACGCCACCGTCGTTCTGTCCCGTGACATCGCTTCCCTGGGTATCTACCCAGCGGTTGACCCACTGGACTCGACTTCGCGCCAGCTGGACCCGAACGTGATCGGCCAGGAGCACTACGACACCGCTCGCGGCGTCCAGTATGTGCTGCAGCGCTACAAAGAGCTGAAGGACATCATTGCGATCCTGGGTATGGACGAGCTGTCGGAAGCCGACAAGCAGTTGGTATCCCGCGCTCGTAAGATCCAGCGCTTCTTGTCGCAGCCGTTCTTCGTGGCTGAAGTCTTCACCGGTGCCTCGGGTAAATACGTTTCCCTGAAAGACACCATTGCTGGCTTCAAAGGCATCCTCAACGGTGACTACGACCACCTGCCAGAACAAGCGTTCTACATGGTCGGCGGCATCGAAGAAGCGATCGAGAAAGCCAAGAAACTGTAATCCCGGCGCCCGGTAACGGGCGCTAATTTAGGTTGAGGCAATCAGATGGCTATGACAGTCCATTGCGATATCGTCAGTGCGGAAGGGGAAATCTTCTCCGGTCTGGTCGAGATGGTGATTGCGCATGGTGAGCTGGGTGATCTTGGTATCGCTCTGGGTCACGCACCGCTGATCACTAATCTGAAACCGGGTCCGATCCGCTTGATCAAGCAGGGCGGGGAAGCCGAGGTGTATTACATCTCCGGTGGTTTCCTCGAGGTTCAGCCGAACATGGTCAAGGTCCTTGCCGACACTGTGCAACGTGCTGCCGACCTGGACGAAGCCTCCGCTCAGGAAGCCGTCAAGGCTGCCGAGAAGGCCCTGCACGAGCGAGGCGCGGAGTTCGATTACGGTTCTGCTGCTGCACGTCTGGCCGAGGCCGCAGCCCAGCTGCGCACCGTCCAGCAGATCCGCAAGAAGTTCGGCGGCTAAGCCGTCTGCTTTCTGTGCGATTGATTAAAAAGGGTAGCCTCGGCTACCCTTTTTTCTTTTCCCGACACTCATCATCTGGTCGCAGCCGCTGACCACCCAGGATTGGTAGCCAGTCATGTCTCTCGAAATCGTTATCCTCGCGGCCGGTCAAGGCACCCGCATGCGTTCGGCGCTGCCCAAGGTCTTGCACCCGGTCGCCGGCAATTCCATGCTCGGCCATGTTATCCACAGCGCCCGGCAACTTGATCCACAGCGCATTCACGTGGTGATCGGCCACGGTGCCGATGCTGTGCGCGAACGCCTGGCCGCCGATGACCTGAATTTCGTCTTGCAGGACAAACAACTGGGCACTGGCCATGCGGTGGCCCAGGCAGTGCCATTCATCACGGCGGATACGGTGCTGATTCTCTACGGCGATGTGCCGCTGATCGAAGTCGACACCTTGCAACGCCTGCTCAAGCATGTCGCGCCACAACAGTTGGGCCTGTTGACCGTCGAGCTGGACGACCCCACCGGTTATGGCCGCATCGTGCGTGACGTCGACGGCCAAGTGACCGCCATCGTCGAACAGAAGGACGCCAACGAAGCCCAGCGCGCGATCACTGAAGGCAACACTGGGATTCTGGCCGTGCCGGCTGAGCGCCTGGGTGACTGGATGAGTCGTCTGTCGAACAACAACGCCCAGGGTGAGTACTACCTGACAGACGTGATCGCCATGGCGGTCAGCGATGGACTGGTGGTCGCCACCGAGCAGCCGTTGGACGCCATGGAAGTGCAGGGCGCCAATGATCGCCGGCAATTGGCCGAACTGGAGCGCCACTATCAATTGCGCGCCGCCCGCCGCCTGATGGCCCAAGGCGTGACCCTGCGCGATCCGTCCCGTTTCGACGTGCGCGGAGAAGTCAGCGTGGGTCGCGATGTGGTCATCGATATCAACGTCATCCTCGAAGGCAAGGTTGTCATCGAAGACGATGTGGTCATTGGCCCGAACTGCGTGATCAAGGACAGCACCCTGCACAAAGGCGTGGTGATCAAGGCCAACAGCCATCTTGACGGTGCGATCATGGGTGAAGGCAGCGATGCTGGCCCGTTTGCCCGCCTGCGTCCAGGCTCTGTGCTGGAAGCCCGTGCCCATGTGGGTAACTTTGTTGAACTGAAGAATGCTCACCTGGGCGAAGGCGCCAAGGCCGGGCACCTGACCTACCTCGGTGACGCTGAAGTCGGCGCCCGCACCAACATTGGCGCCGGGACCATCACCTGTAACTACGACGGTGCCAACAAGTGGAAAACCGTGTTGGGTGAAGATGTGTTCATCGGCTCGAACAACTCCTTGGTGGCACCTGTGGATATCTCCAGCGGTGCGACCACGGCAGCCGGTTCGACCCTTACTCAGAATGTGGAAAAAGGCCAATTGGCAGTCGGACGCGCCCGCCAACGCAACATCGACGGCTGGAAGCGGCCGGAGAAAATCAAGAAGCCCTAAAGTTATCCACAATCCCCCTGTGGGAGCGAGCTTGCTCGCGATAGCGGTGTATCAGGTAAAGCAGCATTGCCTGACCAGGCCCCTTCGCGAGCAAGCCCGCTCCCACATTGATTTCATGATTTCTGAATTTTTCTTCTCCCGCCTTGACGATCTCCCTGCAATAGGTTTTGATTAGTTACGTTATCTTTCGAATCGAAACTTACCTCGCCATGTCAAAGCGCAACACACCACAACGACGTCACAACATTCTTGCCTTGCTCCAGGAGCAGGGTGAGGTCAGTGTGGATGAGTTGGCCAAGCGCTTCGAAACCTCGGAAGTTACGATTCGCAAGGATCTCGCTGCCCTGGAAACCAATGGCCTGCTGCTGCGTCGCTACGGTGGCGCGGTGCCGATGCCGCAGGAGTTGGTGGCCGATAACGGGCAAACCGTCTCCAAGTACAAACTGGCCATTGCCCGGGCCGCCGTGAAGCGGATCCGTGAACATGCGCGCATCATCATCGACAGCGGCAGCACCACGGCGGCCATGATTCCGCAACTCGGCCAACAGCCGGGCCTGGTGGTGATGACCAATTCCCTGCACGTCGCCAATGCCCTGAGCGAACTGGAGCATGAACCGGTGCTGTTGATGACCGGCGGTACCTGGGATCCTCACTCCGAGTCGTTCCAGGGCCAGGTGGCCGAGCAGGTCCTGCGTTCCTATGACTTCGACCAGCTGTTCATCGGCGCCGACGGCATCGATCTGGTTCGAGGTACGACCACCTTCAACGAACTGCTGGGCTTGAGCCGTGTGATGGCTGAGGTTGCCCGGGAAGTAATCGTCATGGTGGAGGCCGACAAGATCGGCCGGAAAATCCCCAACCTGGAACTGCCGTGGAGCAGCGTCCATACCCTCATTACCGATGATCGCCTGCCCGTAGAGGCCCGCGATCAGATTCAGGCGCGCGGCATTACTGTGATCTGCGCGCCTGTCAGCCAGGAGAAATAGCATGTGTGGAATTGTCGGCGCCGTTGCTGAACGCAACATCACAGCAATCTTGCTCGAGGGCCTCAAGCGTCTGGAGTACCGCGGTTATGACAGCGCCGGTGTGGCGGTGTTTACCAACGACGAGAAGCTCGAACGCATGCGTCGTCCGGGCAAGGTCAGCGAGCTGGAACAGGCGCTGGAAGCCGAACCGCTGCTCGGTCGCCTGGGCATCGCCCACACGCGTTGGGCCACCCATGGCGCGCCGTGCGAGCGTAACGCTCACCCGCATTTTTCCGGCGAGCTGGCGGTGGTGCACAACGGCATCATCGAAAACCACGAAGCCCTGCGTGAACAGCTCAAGGCGCTCGGCTATGTGTTCACCTCGGACACCGACACCGAAGTCATCGCCCATCTGCTCAACCACAAGCTCAAGGACCTAGTGGACCTGACCGTCGCCCTCAAGGCCACCGTCAAGGAACTGCACGGTGCCTATGGCCTGGCGGTCATCAGCACAAAACAACCTGACCGCCTGGTGGCGGCCCGCAGCGGCAGCCCATTGGTTATCGGCCTGGGCCTGGGGGAAAACTTCCTGGCGTCCGATCAGTTGGCGCTGCGCCAGGTCACCGACCGCTTCATGTACCTGGAAGAAGGCGATATTGCCGAAATTCGCCGCGACAGCGTGCAGATCTGGGACCTCGACGGCAATGACGTGGTACGTGAAACCGTCCAGTACCGCGACGGTGCCGATGTCGCCGACAAGGGCGAGTTCCGCCACTTCATGCTCAAGGAAATCCACGAACAACCGGCCGTGGTCCAACGCACCCTGGAAGGCCGCATGAGCCAGAACCAGGTACTGGTCCAGGCGTTCGGTCCACAGGCGGCCGAGTTGTTCGCCAAGGTCCGCAACGTGCAGATCGTGGCCTGCGGCACCAGTTATCACGCCGGCATGGTCGCCCGTTACTGGCTGGAGGAACTGGCCGGTATTCCGTGCCAGGTCGAAGTGGCCAGCGAGTTCCGCTATCGCAAAGTGGTGGTGCAACCCGATTCGCTGTTCGTCACCATCTCCCAGTCCGGCGAAACCGCCGACACCCTGGCCGCCCTGCGTAACGCCAAGGAACTGGGTTTTCTCGCCAGCCTGGCGATCTGCAACGTCGGCATCAGCTCGCTGGTACGCGAATCCGACCTGACCCTGCTGACCCAGGCCGGTCGCGAAATTGGTGTGGCGTCGACCAAGGCGTTCACCACGCAACTGGTGGGCCTGCTGTTGCTGACCTTGTCCCTGGGCCAGGTACGCGGCACGCTGGGCAAGGGGGTCGAGGCAACGCTGGTGGAGGAACTGCGGCGCCTGCCAGCCCGCCTGGGCGAAGCCCTGGCCATGGACAGCACCGTGGAAAAGATCGCCGAGCTGTTCGCCGAGAAGAACCACACCCTGTTCCTCGGGCGTGGCGCGCAATTCCCGGTGGCGATGGAAGGGGCCTTGAAGCTCAAGGAGATCTCCTACATCCACGCCGAAGCCTACCCGGCCGGTGAACTCAAGCACGGCCCGCTGGCCCTGGTGGACAACGACATGCCGGTGGTCACCGTGGCGCCGAACAACGAGCTGCTGGAAAAGCTCAAGTCCAACCTGCAGGAAGTGCGCGCCCGTGGCGGCCAGTTGATTGTCTTCGCTGACGAAAAGGCTGGCATGACCAATGGCGAAGGCACCCACGTGGTGCACATGCCGCACATCCACGACATCCTGTCGCCGATCCTCTACACCATCCCGCTGCAACTGCTGTCGTACTACGTCGCCGTGCTCAAGGGGACTGATGTGGACCAGCCGCGTAACTTGGCGAAGTCTGTGACGGTGGAGTGAGTCGTCTCCAAGAGCCAGGCCTCTTGGTGTCGGTTTGGAATAAAGTTTTTGCGTGGTCTGACGTCCAGGTCTGGACGTCAAGCCCCTTCAGGACACGGCATCCTCTGAGGGCTGGAGCTGTTCACCAGCATCCAATCAGAACACGTTTATAGAGTAATCAACGATCACCCGGGTTTCATCGAGGTCGCTGTCCAGTGCGCTCGAGCGGTTGGTAGCGTGGTGCACCTGGGTTCATCTGCTCGCTGCGTTTGGCACACTTCAATCGTTTGAGCTGTGCAATCTCGTGAGTCAGTTTCTCGATGATCTCAGCACATCCCTACGGTCCCTCACGCATAAATTGCCGTCTCTGTTCGGGTGGTAACTTTTCCGCTATGTCCAACAACATAACCTGAGCCGCCGTTTGCAGTTGCACGGTGGCTTCGCGTTGTTTGGCGAAGCTGGTTTGTACCTGCTGCCTATCGATGCTGTCGGCGCTCAGTTGGGTAAGTATTACCTGTCGGTTGCTGCGTGCTTGCGCCGCCAGCGTGCGCAAGCCGGGCGCGTGTTGGCTGATAACGGCGCGGACGTCCTGACGTTGCGCGTCGGGTAAACGCAGTACCTTGCCAATCAGTTCCCTCACCGGCTGGTTCTGCCCCAGGTCGGCGAAGGGCGCCGTGTTGGGGCGGCTTAGCAGCCAGCCGCCGAAAAAGGCGTTAGCTCCGAGGGAAAGCAGCAGGGCACCGCTCAGTAGCCAGGTTTTGTTCATAGCTCGTCTGTCCATAACAGGCCGCCCATGACGTGGGCAGCGATTTGCATATCGTCGTCGGTCGTAGGCGTCGCCCAGTGGCCGGCTAACACGCCCAGCACTGCGCACAAGGCCAGGCCGGCGATTTTCACTGGCCACCCATAGCGCCACCGTTGCACGGCGCGATACCACGGCTGGCGTTGCGGCTGAGCTGTGGCGGCTTGCACGATGCGTGCGGCTAAACCGTGGGGCGGGCGCGGGAGGGGTTGATTGGCCAGTTGCTGGCGCAGCTCGTCGTCGGCGTCGTTCATCGCTGTTGATCCTCGTGGCGCGGGCTCGAGCCTTTGGGCAGCCAGCGCCTTAGTTGTTGGCGGGCACGGCCGAGCAGGCCTTCCAGCGCTTTCGGGTGCAGGCCCATCAACGCAGCGGCTTGTGTGTTGCTGTGTTCGTCGAAGTAGCAGAGCAGTACCGCCATGCGTTGTTTTTCCGGCAGGCGTTGCACGACTTGTTGAATCTTCGCGGCTTCACGGGCGCGCTCGACATGAGCGGCGGTGTCGGCCTTGGGGTCGAGCAACTCGTGCAGCAGGCTGTCGATATCCTGCTCAGCACGATGTTTATGTCGACGCAGATTGTCCAGGCACAGGTTGACCACAATACGCTGCAACCATGTAGTGAACTGCGCCCGGCCGGGTTGCCAAATGGCGGCATGGGTCCATACCCGCGTGAACGCCTCCTGGGCAATGTCTTCGGCGTCGGTCTGCTGGGCAAAAAAACGCCGAGCAATGGCATAGGTGCGCGGCAGGTGACGCGCCACCAACGTGGTAAATGCATACTGATCGCCTCTGGCAATGGCGGTCATTAGCTGCTCGTCGGTGGGCGTCATGGCGTGGGCAGCGCCTTAAGGTGTGGGGGTGACGGTGATGCTGCCCGAGCGGGTATTGCCTTGGCTACCGGTTACACTGCGGTGAAGTGTGTTACTGACTTGATCATAGCTGTAACTGGCGTCACGGCTGAGGGTTTTGCCATCGGCGCCGGTAATCGTTTGCTGGCGATTTAACCCGGCACCACGCTGACCGCTGACCGTGGTTTGATAAGTACCGCTGTGGCCACGGCTGGTGGAAAAACCACCGCTGCGCTGGCGTTCAGCGGCTTCGCTGGCAGCGGTGCACAGCAAGGTCAGACACAATAGGGCAGGGACGGTGGTGAACAATGGACGGCGCATGGAAAACCTCGAGGTGCTGGGAAGGATCGAGGCTTAAACGCTGAACTGATCGAATCCCCTGCGTTTATTTTCGTTGTCTGTACCTCTGTCAAACGTGATCGTTTATCCGATTGCAAGCGAGTGTTGCCCGAGTCTTTCAGTGAGTGAGCTTTGGCAAACAGGGATTGCAGGAAACCGCTGGCCATCGTTGCATCTCGTTGATAGGCGCTACACGCAACGCGGCGCCAGTGCACTCGCCGTTAGCGGCCCAAGCGTTTAGCCACGTCGATATCCAGTCTCGCCATAAAGCGTTCAACCTCCTCGGTGTAGGCGCCGGGGGTGCCGAGCAGTTGGTTGATTTCCTTATGGGTCATGCCTAGCTCCAGCACGTTGACGCTGACGGTTAGCGCGGTGGCATGGGTGGCAAACAGGTGCGCCTGCTCGCAGGCCACGTCGCGCCGGGTGGAGCACACAGCCAGCATCGGCGCCGCGCCATTCGCCAGTACGTAGGACGGCGAGGTTTGTTGCCAGTAGGTGGGGTCGCTGCCGAAGGCTTCGTCGTAGAAGGGCATATGCCGCGCTTGCATGATCTTCTCCACGTCCAGTGCGGCGCTGTCCAATGCGACGGTGCCGAGCCACGGTTTGACGCCTTGTGCGGCTGCCAACGAGGGGGAGGCCGCCAGGAGCGCGACCAGATGCGCGCCGGCCGAATGGCCCATGACGATCACATGGTTCGCCGAGCCGCCCCAACTCGCGGCGTTGGCTTGCGTCATGGCTAGCGCCTTTGCCACTTCCTGGGCTTGTTGCAGGGGCTTGGTGTCCGGCAGCAGCGGGTAATTGGCGGAGACGAAGATAAAACCCTTTGCCACCCAGCGGCTGACCTTATTGCTCACCACTTGCTGGGCGTCTTTGTCGCCGGTTCGCCAGGCGCCGCCATGTACCATAAAAATGATCGGGGCATTGCTGGGCTTGGGGGGCAAGTAGACATCCAGGCGTTCCCGGTTGTTGGGGCCGTAGGGGAGATCTTTTAGTCGCGTAGCGCCGGCGGGGAGTTTCAGTGGGGCGCTGTCTTGCTGGCGTTCGGCGCGGCGCTCTTTGATGGCTTCCATCAAAGGACCAGCAAGGGCGATTTGCGACAGCAAGAGAAGGGCGCAGACGCGAAGGATTAATGACATACAAGGCTCCGAGTGGATAGGGCAGTGCTTATACGCTGTGGCCCACTTAACCCTGCGAATAATCACCAGCATTTGCGCTGGCCCGCTAAGCGCTACTCCAGAAAACAACGATCAAAAAGATAAACGTTGGCCGGCTTGAGGTTTTCCACCGTGCGTTGCGGGCGGCCGCCGTCGCCGCTTTTCTTGCGGCCAGTCTCCTGTAGGTAGCCCGCCTCGGTCATCTTCAGTAAACGCTGGCGCATGCTGGTCTTGAGCACCGGGCGATCGAGCACCACGGAGAAAATGCTCACCGCTTCCGGCGCGCTGAATTCCGGGCCCAGGAACATCAGCGGCAGGCTGCTGTAGAGGGCTTTGGACAGCAACCGCTCCTGGACGGCGGCCACCAGGCTGTTGTGATCGAAAGGGAGTTTGATCGAGGCGTCGGCGACATCCTTGAGAGGGAAAAAACCCTGGTGTTCGGCAAGCTGGACCGCCTCGCTGACAATCGCCAGGTAGAACGTTGACGATGACCAGCAGCGCGGGTCGCGGAACGCGTCGCCGACGGTGCCGACCTGTTCGATCCAGGCCAGCGGCATGCCCACTTTGCTTGAGCTTCGCAGGCGCTCCACGGCGTCGTTCAGCGTGAGATCTTCGACGTCACCATTGACCACGATCCCGGGCAGCGCCCAGTGACCGGCGAACGGCTCGGCTTCCCGGCGGTTCAAGAGGATTTCCAGCGCCTGGGTCTCCCGGCACAACCGCAGCACACAGAGGTCGATGGTGTGCAGATAGTCGCGCGCGGGGGCTGTGCTAGTGGGCATGTCGATTTCCGTGGGTCGCATAAAGGTCATAGTTTAACGGGTTCATGCCGGGAGCCATCCAGTCGGAGGGAAGCGGCTCGCCCAACGCCAGTCGTTCGCGAACCACCGTGCTGCGTACGTGGATCTTTTCCTCCACGCAAAGAATGGAAAAACGCTCCAGCAATTCCTGGCCGCGATAGAAGGTCGGCAGCCGATCCGCCACATCCCGGCCCACCACCAATGCAATCCGCTTGCCGTCCAGGGCCAGGCTGTCGGCGAGGTGGGCGAGCAGGGTGTAGCTGTAGATTGCGCCTTCAACGCCACGGGCCACGACCTGTTCCACCCGGCTTGCACGCACTTCGGCGCAGCACAGTGGCTGCACCTTTTCGACGATCGATTCCAGCCAGTTCAGGCGAACGTCATAGTCGACCATTTGTTTGCCGTAAGGATGCCGGAAGCTGGGGACCACCAGCACGCGTCTGGCCAGGCGTGAGGCCTCGATCATTACCTGGGCGTGACCGGCGTGCGGAGGATTGAAGGCGCCGCCATAAAGGGCAATCTCGAACATGGCACATTCTCTTTTGGTACATGACGTGTACTATATCAGCAAAATCTTTTTAGTGAAAACATGATTTGTGCTGAGCCATAGCCATTGTTAAGGAGAGTTCGTCAAAAATATTTTCTGTGAATGGCTTGTTATGAAAGTACACCTTATGTACTCTCGTCGCCATGAAGAGGAGAAACCCAGCATGAACAGCCTGACCCGGAAAACCGCTTCCTTCGATGTCGATGCGCAAAAGAGCTTTACGCCGCTATGCCCCGATGAGCTTCCGGTGCCGGGCGGTGACCAGATTGCCGGTGAGCTGAACTTCATCGCATCCCTGGCCAGCCTCCGCATCGGCAGCAAGGACGCCCATTCGCCCCTGGCGCCGTGGATGGTCGCCGATCACGCACAGATGTTCGTGCCGACCGGGCTCGAGCATGCCGATATCACCTGGGTCAGCCACTGCGTTCCCGGCACCGAAGGTTTCGCCCTGCTGGATCAACTGCCGAGCCCCTATGACTACGACTATTTCGTCTGGAAGGGTGTCGAGCCGGATTTGCACCCCTACGGCGCGTGCTACCACGACCTGCACGGCAAGCTGTCCACCGGGGTGATCGAGTACCTGAACGGCCTGGGTGTGCAGCAGGTGATTGTTGGCGGGCTGGCGTTGGATTTCTGCGTCAAGACCACCGCTCTGCAACTGGCCGCCGCTGGCTTCGAGGTGATCATTCACCTCCCGGCCTGCCGGGCCATCAGTGAGGAGGGGGCCATCCAGGCCATCCAAGACATGCAGCAAGCGGGGATTTCGGTGGCCTTGACCCGCGAAGAAACCATCCGCCTGGCAAACGCATAAGGAAGAGCCATGGACAGCGCATTCGATTCAAACAGCGGCACCATCCAGAGTCTTCTGGATACCGACTACTACACCTTCACCATGATGCAGGCGGTCTTGCACCAGCACCCGAATGTCGAGGTGGAATACCAATTCATCGTCCGCTCCAAGGAGCGCCTCGGTCACCTGATCCCGGACATTCGCGTGGAGTTGGAGAAGCTCGCCGGGCTGCAGCTGCGTGAGGGAGAGCAGCGGTTTCTGTTCAACAAGCGTTTTCGTGAGTACCTGACATCGGACTTCGAACAGTTTCTCGGCCTGTTTCGCTTCAATTTGCGCTACATACACGTTTCGGAAGTCGACGGCCAACTGCACATCCGCGTCCGGGGGCCGATGCTGCACTGCATCATGTTCGAGCAACCGGTATTGGCGATGGTCAGCGAACTGCGCAACCGCGAGAAATACCCCGAGGTCGAGTTGGCCGACGTCACCCGCAAGCTGTACCAGAAGTTCGAATGGCTGGAGAAAAACGCCAGCCGTGAAGAACTCGCCGAGTTTCGCGTTTCAGACTTCTCCACCCGGCGGCGGCTGTCGTTCAGGGCCCAGCGTGAAGTGGTGAATATTATGCGCAGCGATTTTCCTGGGGTCTTTGTCGGCACCAGTAACGCTCACTTGGCCTACGAGTTCGATCTCCCGCTGATTGGCACAATGGCTCACCAATGGCTGATGGTGCACCAGCAACTCGGGCGCTTGCGCGAGAGCCAGAACGCGGCGTTGGAAAACTGGGTGCACGAGTATCGCGGCCGGCTCGGCATCGCGCTCACGGACTGCATCAGCACCGACTTCTTCCTCAAGGATTTCGACCTGTACTTTGCCAAGCTCTATGACGGCCTGCGCCAGGATTCCGGTGACCCGATCGTCTGGGCGGACAAGGTGCTCAAGCGTTACCAGGAACTGGGCGTCGATCCGCGCACCAAGGACCTGATGTTTTCCGACGGCCTCAATTTCGAAAAATGCCTGCCGATCCTGCGCCATGTTCGCGGCAAGGCCAGATTCGGTTTTGGCATGGGCACCAGCCTGGCCTGCGATGTCGATGGCGTCGAACCGCTGAGCATCGTCATGAAACTGGTGCGGGTCCACGGCGAGCCGGTCGTGAAGTTCTCCGACGACCCGATCAAGAACGTCTGCGAGGATGCCTCGTTTCTGCGGTACGCCGCCCAAGTGTTCAACGTCGCCCTGATCAATCCACAGCTGGGAGCCTGATATGACTACGCTTGTGCAAGAACGCATTGCCCGGGAACTGGGCATCGACCGTCAACTCACACGGGGTGGCGAAGCAACCGAGATTGCCCGCCGCATCGAATTCATCAAGCAGATCTTGCGCGAGTCCGGTTGCAAGTCCCTGGTCCTGGGGATCAGTGGCGGCGTCGACTCTCTCACCGCCGGCCGCCTATGCCAGTTGGCCGTGGAGCAATTGCGAGAGGAAGACTACGAGGCGCGTTTTATCGCAGTCCGGTTGCCCTACAAGGCCCAGGCCGATGAGCAAGACGCCCAGGCGTGCCTGGACTTCATCCGGCCGGACGTGATCACCACCAGCAACATCGCCGCTTGCGTTGACGGGTTGATGGGCAGTATCGCCATCGATGGCTTGCAGCCTTCGGCCGAACTCACCGACTTTGCCAAAGGCAACGCCAAGGCCCGGGCACGGATGCTGGCGCAATACGCCATTGCCAATCTGAGCAATGGGTTGGTGGTTGGCACCGATCATGGGGCGGAGGCGGTGATGGGGTTTTTCACCAAGTTTGGCGACGGCGCGTGCGACCTGGCCCCGTTGTCCGGGTTGACGAAGACTCAGGTGAGATTGTTGGCCGATACGCTGGGCGCCCCCGCCAACCTGGTGCGCAAGGCACCGACCGCCGATTTGGAAGACCTGGCACCCGGTAAGCTCGATGAAGTGGCGTATGGCTGCAGCTACGAGGAAATCGATGGGTACCTGATGGGCGAAGTGGTATCGCCGCAGGCGCGACAGATCATTGAACGCGCCTACCTCAAGACGGCCCACAAACGCGCATTGCCCCGCGTCCCGCCTACCCGGTTGTGAATGAGCCTCAGATCTTGAAGGTGTTGACCATTTGTTGCAGGCGGCGTGACTGGTTTTCCAGTTCTGTGCAGGCCTGCAAGGTGGATTGCAAATTGCCGACCATTTCCTGGTTCAGGTCATTGATGTGGCTGATGTCGCGATCCAGATTGTCCACCACCGAGGTTTGTTCTTCGGTGGCGGTGGCTACCGACAGGTTGATCTCGTCGATTTCGCCGATGCCCATCAGCACGCGATTGAGTCGCTCGCCTGCGAGCCTGGCGGTAGTGACGTTGTCGTCGCTGTGACGCTGGCTTTCGAGCATGGCGCTTACGGCGCTGCCGGCACCTGCTTGCAGTTCCTCGATCATGCTGTGGATTTCCTGAGCGGACTGTTGGGTGCGATGGGCGAGCGTACGGACTTCGTCCGAGACCACTGCAAAACCGCGCCCGGCATCTCCGGCGCGGGCGGCCTCGATGGCAGCGTTAAGGGCCAGCAAGTTGGTCTGGTCGGAAATGCCTTTGATGACGTCGAGAATACGTCCGATCTTCAGCGTTTTCTCATTCAGGCTTTCGATGTCCTGGCGGGTATTGACCACCTGCGACGAGAGTTGCGACATGGCGCTGATACTGCGCTGCACCACCGACTGGCCTTCCTGGGTCTGATCCCTGGTATCAGAGGCGCGGCTTGAAGCATGAGCGGCGCTGCGAGCGATTTCCTGGGCTGCGGCCCCAAGCTCATTGATAGCCGTGGCGACGTTATGGGTCAGCGCCGCTTGGGTGTCAGAGCTTTTCAGGGATGCGTTTGACGCCTGGCTGACCTGTGCCGCCAATTGGGTGAGCTGGACACTGGACGCCAGGACTTCCCGGATCGACTGCTGGATACGTTCGACGAAGCGGTTGAACCCCCCGGCCATCATGCCGAACTCGTCCCGGGAGAGGCTGTGCAGGCGCTGGGTCAGGTCGCCTTCGCCATCGGCTATGGATTGCATGGCCGAGCCCATGCTGCGTAATGGTCGCATCAGGGCATTGATCAACAGGCCGAGCAAACCGACGGTCACCAGCATGGCGATCAATGTGGCGACCAACGCCGAAGCGCGAAACGCGTGGAGTACGGCGTAGGCCTTGTCTTTATCCACTGAAAGTCCGATGGACCAATGCAGCGAGGGTAGGCCGTTGATGGGTGTAAAAGTGACGATCCGCGTTCGGCCGTTTTCCTGCACTTCATTCAAGGCGCTGTTGATGCTCGGCGGGCCTTCGGGGAACGCTTGGGCGAGTGTCTTGGTCACTCGTGTGTTGTCCGGGTGCACCAGGATCTTGCCGTCGTCGCTGACCAGGAAGGCGTAGCCTATGCCGTTGAGGTCCACGGCATTGATGATTTTGGCGAGTTGCTCCAGGCTCAGGCTCGCGCCCAGCACACCCACGGCCTTGCCATCGACCTTGATCGGCGCCGCTTGGGTCATGATCAGGTAATCAATACCGGCACCGATGTAGGGTTCGGTCAGCACGGGTTCAAGGCTGCGAGCCGCGTCTTTGTACCAGGCGCGCTGGCGAACATCATACCCGTCGGGCATTACCCGCTCGGGATGGATAAAGAAACGACTGTCTTCAAGGCCGACGTAGCTGGCGATGAAGGTCTTTGTAATGATGTCCTGGGAGAGAATTGCGCCGATGGTCTGCGGGGTGGGATCGGCGGCGATGGTTTCGGCGGCACCTTCGATCAATAGGATGCGGCCGGCCAGCCAGCTGTCGAGGTTCGCGCCCAGCAACTGGCCGGTGGCCTGTAGGTTGCGGTGCAATGCTTCGCGGGTGCTGGCTTGCTGGCGATGGTCGTTGAACAACGAGAAAGACAGGAATACCGCCATCACGATGACGCAGGCACCCAGAAGAATCTTGTGGCCGAATTTCAGATTGATGCCCATGAGGAATTCTCGTCCGGTTTCTTTTTTATTGATGGAATCCCCGCAGGCTCAGGGCTGGTCGAAGATTTAATGAGCGGACAGATTTTGTCGAACTAGAAAAAACGATGGGCCATCGTGAGTTTTCTTGTGAGCCTGAAAGAGGTGCGAATGGAGTTTTCAAAGGGGACCTCGGGTCCCGAACGGAGTGGTCAAATGACACAGGCAATCGGCATCAAGGATCGCGTACGCATCAAGCACGTCGAAGTCCTCTCGGATGATTGGTACGTGCTGCGCAAGACCACCTACGACTACCTCGGCCGCAACGGCCAATGGCGCGAGCTGACGCGCGAGACCTACGACCGTGGCAACGGCGCCACCATCCTGCTGTACAGCAAGGCCAAGCAGACCGTGGTGTTGACCCGGCAATTCCGCTTCCCGGCCTTCGTCAACGGGCACGACGACTTGTTGATAGAAACTTGCGCCGGCCTGCTGGATAACGACGACCCGCACACCTGCATCCGCAAGGAAACCCAGGAAGAAACCGGCTATATCATCCAGGACGTGCGCAAAGTGTTCGACGCTTTCATGAGTCCGGGGTCGGTGACTGAGCGGGTGCATTTTTTCGTCGGCGAGTACTTCGATGAAGACAAGCAGCACGCAGGCGGCGGCCTGGAAGCCGAGGGTGAAGAGATCGAAGTGCTGGAAATGTCGCTCGATCAGGCCCTGGACATGATCGAGCGCGGTGAGATTTGCGACGGCAAGACCATCATGCTGTTGCAGTACGCCAAGTTGCATCGGTTGCTGGATTAGCCTTCAGGGCTGCCTGGGGACTGGCTTCACGTCTGCCAAACCGTTCACGGTAGGTGGAGGGTGGCAAACCCACAGCGTTGCGGAAGGCTGCGCGGAAACTTTCCACCGAGCGATACCCACAAGCCTGGGCAATGCTGGCTGTGTGCTGGTCGGTGCTTTCCAGCAGTTCCCGTGCCCGGTTGAGGCGCTCCTGTTGCAGCCAGGCCTTGGGTGCAAGGCCTGTCGTCTCGATGAAGCGTCGCAGGAAGGTGCGCTCGCTCATGGCGACGCGGGCGGCCATGTCGCCCACGCTGGGGGATTGATCCAGGTTTTCGCGAATCCATTGCAAAACACCGCTTAGTTCATTGCGTGGCGACTTGCTCACGGGCGCGACGATGAATTGGGCCTGGCCGCCGGTGCGTTGTGGGGCCATGACCAGGCGCCGGGCCACCGAGTTGGCGACGTGGGTGCCGCAGTCGCGGGCAATCAGATGCAGGCAGGCGTCGATGCCCGCCGCGCTTCCGGCTGAAGTGATCAATTGCCCGGCGTCCACATACAACACGTTCGGGTCGACGTTGATCAGCGGGTAGTGTTCGGCAAGCTCTTGGGCAAATTGCCAATGGGTGGTTGCGGTTTCGCCGTCGAGCAGGCCGGTGGCTGCGAGGACGAATACTCCCGAACAGATCGATAGCAAGCGTGCGCCGCGGGCATGGGCTTTGCGCAAGGCCTGCAACAGGGCTTCGGGAGGCGGCTCCTGACGGCTGCGCCAACCGGGAACGATGATGGTGCGTGCGGTTTCGAGTGCCTCGAGCCCGGCGTCGACGCCAATCTGCAGGCCGCCGAACGCACGCATCGGCCCCTGATCGACGGCCACGACTTGATGGGTGTACCAGGGAATGTCCAGTTCCGGACGCGGCAGGCCGAATATCTCCAGGGCGATACCGAATTCGAATACGCAAAGGCCTTCGTAGGCGAGGATGGCCACTGTTCCTGGAGGTGTCAGCATTTGGCGTAAAGCTACCGTTTATTGTCGTCTGCCGCACTGTAGCGGACTGTCCCGCCCTCCTACAATCGCTGGCAACACCCAGGCTGGCTGCGCCTTGTGACGGTGGCAGCAGCATGACCGATGTCGGCCCGGAACGGGTGGCTGCCAAGGCACGCCTTGTCAGTTTCCGTCGTTCCTCGGCTGCCGAACAACCGACAATCACGCGCATTCTTCTCCCCAATAGTTGTGGATAACGCTATGCGCGCTTTCAACACCGAGGTGGCCCATGACAGCCAGAAATGAATCCGGACAAGGCGTGGCTTTCGGGCTCGGCGCTACGCTGCTTTGGGGATCCTACCCGCTTTGGTACAAACCGCTGGCCGGGCTCGACGCGTACCATCTGCTGTCTTGGCGGGTGGTGTTTGCCGAGCTGTTTCTCGTTGCACTGGTCTTGCTGACCGCACGAGTCTCAACCTTGCGTTCCACGCTTAAGACGGTTCGCCCGGTCAACGTGCTGACGGTCTCTGCGGTATTAGGGCTGTGGTGGCTGATGTACATCTACGCAATCATGACGGGGCGAGTGCTGGAGGTTGCCTTCGGCTATTTCCTCAGCCCGATCATGAGCATGTTGGTGTCACGCCTGGTCTTCAAGGAACGCCTCAGCGTCTTGCAGACCTGGGCCATTTTCCTGGCCGTGGCGGGCGTGACGCTGATGGCGTTCGAGTTGCTGAACCTGCACTCCTTCCCCTGGATCGCCCTGGTCATCGGTTTTTGCTATTCCTTCTACGGCCTCTTCAAGAAGAAGGTCCCGGGCGACCCGGTGGTTATCCAGACGCTCGAGATCGCAGTCCTGCTTCCGTTTGCAGCGGTATTCCTGCTGCTGGCACAGGCCCACGGCGTGGGCCATCAATTCCTGCAGTCAGGCACTCGCGACCTGTTGCTGGTCGCCACGGGGCTGATCACGGTACTGCCCCTGTGGTGGTACAGCCTGGCCGCCAAGCAGCTGTCGATGATCGCGCTGGGCTTCCTGCAATTTGTGCCGCCCATTTGCAACTTCCTGTTGGCTGCGTTCGTTTATGGCGAGCCGGTTTCAGCATTGAAACTGGCGGCATTTTCGTTCATCTGGCTGGCGCTTGCGTTGTTTACCTGGAACTCCATCCGGGCCCAGCGTGCAGCGGCAGCCGCCAACGTGTCCGCGCAGTTGCGTACGGCATGACATACCCGCAGCGCTGTCACTTTCCGGGAATGGCGCAGGTTTTTCAGGATAAGGAATCGAAATGAAGAAAGTCGCCGTGGTGGGCTGCACCGGTGCAGTGGGCATGACCATGCTGCAATTGCTTGAAAATACCGATTATGAAGTGGTGTGCATGGCCTCTGGCCGTTCGGCGGGCAAGCGCCTGAAGGTGGGTCAGGTCGAGCACCTGATCGAAGCCTTTTCGGTCGAGGGGTGCGCCTCGTGCGATATCGTCTTCCTGTGTGTCTCCGGGGCCTTCGCCCTGGAGTATGGCGAGCGTCTGGCTGAAAATGCCTACGTCATCGATAACTCCTCGGCCTTCCGTTATCACCCGGCGATTCCGCTCCTGGTGCCGCCCATCAACGGTCAGCGTTACATGGGCGAAAAACTGATCGCCAACCCCAATTGCTCCTCGGCTATTGCGCTGATGGTGCTAGGGCCGCTGCATCAGGCCTTCGGGTTGGAGAGTGCGATCATTTCCACTTATCAGGCCGCCAGCGGTGCGGGGCAGCCGGCAATGCTGGAACTGCGAGAGAAAGCCAAGTCCTTCAGTGATTATGGCGACCGTGATGACAGCGAGCACTTCGCCCATAACCTGGCTTTCAACGTGATTCCCCAGGTCGATTCGTTCGAAGCCAATGGTTACACCCGTGAAGAAATGAAAGTGGTCTGGGAATTGCGCAAGGTACTCGATGAACCGACGTTGGCGATCAGCACGACCGCGGTCCGGGTGCCGACCTTGCGCTCCCATGCCGAGAGTCTCAGCCTGCGGTTCAACACACCCATCCAGTCGCTGGAGCAGGTGCGCGAGTTATTACGTAGCGCACCGGGAGTTGAAGTGGTGGATGAGCCCGAGTTCGGCGCTTATCCGATGCCCATGACCTCCACCTACAAGCATGCGGTGGAAGTCGGGCGGATTCGCTACAACCTGATCTATGGCGAGCACGGGCTGGACCTGTTCATCAGCGGCGATCAGTTACTGCGGGGTGCGGCATTGAACGCATTCGAAATCATGCAATTGATCAAGTCTTGATCAAGCACGAGCCGGACATTAGAACGCGCAGCCATGGCTGCGCGTTTTTTGTTCAACTGGATTGGGCCTCGCGGTCTTCCTGCATATCGTCCAGGTATTGCGGCTGGTCGGTCTGGTCCGGCAGTTCGGTCACGACGCTGAAGTCGCTGATCTCGATGGCGCCGACGCCATGACCGAGCAGATGGAAGGAAAACGCCTTGCGCTGCTGCGGGTTGTCGAAACGGAGGTTCATCACCAGCGGCTGGTCGGGTGTCACCGCCACGTCTGTCGGCAGGTCCATCGACACATCCTGCTCGAACTCCTTGGCCTTGAGGGAGATGTAGGCGGCATGGTCAGCGTCCACGGCGCGGATGGTCAGGCTGACGCGGGTCTGCGAACCCTTGGGCATTTCCAGGTACTGGGCACCGATCAGGTTGTCGGTCCAGTCGTTGGTGACCTGGGCCGGCAGCGGGATTTTATCCGTACTGCCGAATTGATAGTGCTGGTTCAAGGGAGTGCGCAACAGCGTCTGGTCCAGGGCCGTGGCCCGGGCGCCGATCAGCCTGGCGCGCTGGCCGCTGTATTGCCCGCCATAGGTGGCACGGTCGGCGATGAAGCCTTCGCTGGTGTAGTAACGGCAATGCTGGAGGAAATCGCACTCGGTGAACGTACCCTTGCCGTCGTGGTAGCGCAGCTTGCCGTTGGTGAACGACATGATTTCCCGACCCGTCGGGTAGTCCCTGAACATCGAGCGACCGGATAACGACGTGGGCACCGTAAAGCCGAAGTAATCGAGGATCGAGGCGGTCAAGTCGACGTGGCCGTAGGTGCCTGACTTGATCCGGGGCAACGGCTCCGGCGCCAGCGTCAGGTTGAATCCCCAGGACGAGGCCAGCCGCACGTCGTCGATGCCATGGGATTCGTCCGAGGTGATGACCACCAGGGTGTTGTCCAGGATGCCCTGGCGCTCCAGGCCCGCGAGGAAGTTTTCCAGGGCATCGTCCAAGTAACCTACCGCTGCCTGCTTGGCGGTGTCGTAGCGTTGCAGGTAGTCATCCGGCGCCGAGTAGGGCTGGTGCGTGCCCACGGTCAGCAGGGTCAGCATCCAGGGTTTGTCCGCTTGTTGCAGTTGCCCGACGTAGTCCAACGCGCCTTCAAAGAAGGTCTTGTCGTCCATGCCCCAAGGGAATTCCAGGTAGGCGGGGCGAGTGAACCACTCCATGCCCAAGGTCGTGTCGAAGCCGATGTGCGGCATGATCCGGTCCTTGGCCATGAACCGCAGGCCCGCGCCCTGGAGGAAATGCGTGGAAAAGCCGTTCTGGCGCAACTGGGCCGGCAGGCACGCCTGGTTGCGCTGGGTCTGGTTGAGCATTTCGACGCCTTTGGGCGTGCCGTTATCGAGCTTGTCGTAGTCGCCACACAGCATCGCGTAGAGGCCGCGAATGGTCTGGTGGCTGTGCAGGACGTAATCGGGTGTGTTCATGCCGCGCTCGGCCCAGGCACTGAGGTGCGGCATCAGGTTCTCCTGATAGCTGCTTTTCAAGGCCTGGCGGTTGGCCCCAACGTAGGCACCGGGAATGCCCTCCAGGGCGATGACCAGGACGTTGCGCGCACGGCCCGGTTCGGCCAACAGTCTGTTGCCATCGAGGTCCAGGCGGGTCAGCCCCTCCATCGGTGGGGCCGGGTCCACCGCATCGCCGTCGAGCCATTGCCGGGCCTGGTCCTGCCCGGCGGCGATACCTGCGGTGATGAGTTGGTGAGGCAGGTTGAACACGTTCCATTGGTCCGCCTCGCTGGGGCGCCAGGCTTGCAGCGCGCCGTGGCCCAACAGGAGCAACACGGGCACGGCCCAGGCGTGGCGAAGCAAGCGTGGCGCCTGGCGTGGGCGGCTGGTCCATTGAGTAACCAGCCAGAATACCAGCGCGGACAGCTGGAGCGCGGCCAGCCAGGGATGGGCGAAGCCACCGCTGCTGGAGTTTTCAACGAACTGTGGGTCGGTCAGGTAATGCACGTCCGAAGGATTGGGCATCCGCCCGACCGCACTGACCAATTCGATGCTGGCCAGGGTCAACGCGCTCCAAGCCAGCAATACCGGGAACGCCAGCCACCCGGGACGGCGATGGAGCAGCACGATCAGCAACCCGCCGATACCCAGGTCCGAGAGATAACCTAGCGGGTCGGACCAGCCCAGGGCGAGACGCAGGCCCATGGGGACGAGTAGCACGCAGCCAATCAGGGCGATGAGGGTGGCGCGGGGGTGGTTTAAAGCGCGGTAAAGAATATTCACAAGAAACAGGCCTTTCGTTGAAGCCAATCCATTGAACAACACACTCACCCTGTGGGAGCGAGCTTGCTCGCGATAGCGGTGTGCCAGTCCATAGGGTGTGTGACTGACTGACTGACTGACGCCATCGCGAGCAAGCTCGCTCCCACAGAAGGTTTCTTCCTTTGGTCATGAAATTGTCATGCAGAGGAATGGTACCAAGGGCCATTGCCCTTGGCCGAGCCAATGTCCCGGTGTCTGGCTGCGCTACGCTGTGGTTCACTGGCCCAGGCCTCTACAATGGCCGTGTAGCGCTGCTTTGAGACGCGCAGAAAACTTGTATCAGGATTTCTCATCGGGGGATGGATGGACAGGTTCCAGGAAATGCAGGTTTTCCTCGCCGTGGCCCAGGAGTCGGGATTTTCGGCGGCAGCGCGGCGCTTGGGGCTGTCGGCGGCCAGCGTCACGCGGGCGGTGGCGGCGTTGGAGCAACGCATCGGCACGCCATTGCTGGTGCGCACCACCCGCAACGTGTACTTGAGCGAAGCCGGCCAGCGCTTTCTCGAGGACAGTCGCCGGATCCTGAGCGACTTGCAGGAAGCCGAGGATTCAGCGGCCGGCAGCCACGTCCAACCCCGGGGGCAGTTGACGATTACCGCACCCGTGCTGTTCGGTCAGTCGTTCGTCACGCCGCTGCTGGTGGATTACTTGCATCGGTTCCCTGAGGTCAGCATCAACGCTTTGCTGTTGGACCGCACGGTCAGCCTGGTGGAGGAGGGCATCGACGTTGCCCTGCGCATTGGCGAACTGCCGGACAGCAACCTGCACGCCGTGCGGGTCGGTGAAGTACGGCGAGTGGTGTGCGGCTCCCCGGATTTCTTCGCACGCCACGGGCGGCCCCGGCATCCGGAGGATTTGGAGCGAATGCCCGTGGTGGCATCATCGGCCATTGGCCAGGTCAAAAGCTGGACCTTCATCGATTCAGGCCAACCGTTGGCCGTCCGGCCCGCGCCTCGGCTGGTGGTGACGGCCAACCAGGCCGCGATCACCGCCGCCTGCCAGGGGTTGGGGATGACGCGGGTCCTGTCTTACCAAGTGGCAGGCAACGTGGCGGCCGGGGAACTGGAAATCGTCCTGGCCGATTTTGAATTGCCGCCTCTGCCGATCCATGTGGTGTACCAGGGCGGGCGAAATGCGCCGGCGCGGGTCCGCAGTTTTGTCGATTTCGTCGTCGGTGCACTGCGCGAGCATCCGGCCTTGAGCGGTTGAAGCATTGTTTCGCTGGCTGAAACAATGGATTGCATTTCTGGGTGATTCTCTTGGTTTTGCCTGGAGCGGAAGATGACCCCATCGACGCCGTTGTGCTGATGGCGTCACTTCCTGCGGAGTCGACCATGAACCCTATCAAGCACTATCACTTCCCGCTGTCCGGCCATTCCCATCGTGTTCAATTGATGCTTTCGTTGCTCGGGCTACCGGTCGAAGAGGTCTTCGTCGACTTGGCCAAGGGCGAGCACAAACAGGCGGACTTCCTGGCGCTCAATGCGTTTGGCCAGGTACCGGTCATTGACGATGACGGCGTGGTGCTGGCGGACTCCAACGCGATCCTGGTGTACCTGGCGCACAAATATGGCAAGGGCCGCTGGCTGCCGACCGATCCTGTTGGCGCCGCCCGGGTGCAGCGCTGGTTGTCGGCGGCGGCTGGGCCGATCCATGCGGGCCCGGCCACGGCGCGACTGATCACCGTATTTGGCGCGGCCTACAACGCTGAGGACGTGATCGCCCGTTCCCACAACGTGCTGAAAGTCATTGATCAAGAGTTGAGCAACCGTGCTTATCTGGCGGGTGACGCTGCGACTGTCGCGGACATCGCCGGCTACAGCTACATCGCCCACGCACCGGAAGGCAATGTGTCGTTGGAGGACTATGCCCATGTGCGGGCCTGGTTGGCGCGGATCGAAGCCTTGCCCGGGTTCGTGGGCATGCCGCGTACGGTTGTCGGGTTGCAAAAGCATTCATGAGCCGTTGAATAGGCAACCCGCCCAAACAGGGAATCCATTGGAGGATCAGGCGTAGGAAAGCGCCTTTTCCTCCAGCAGTTCCTCGTATAGCCGCACCCACTTGCGGCCCATCTCTTCAGACGTGAACAACTGTCGGTAGCGGGCTTCGGCTCGGGCGCCCATGGCCTGGGCTTGTGCCGGGGTTTCCCACAGGGTGCGCATCGCCTCGCGAAAAGCTTCGGGATTGCTCGGTGGCACTACCAGGCCGGTTTCTTCGTGGACATTGATGTAGCTGGTGCCGGTGCCAATTTCGCTGGAGATCATCGGCTTGCCGAACATCGCGCCTTCGAGCAGCGAGATGCCAAAGGCTTCGGAGCGCAAGTGCGAAGGGAACACGATGGCATAACTCAATTCCAGCAGCGCGACCTTGTCCTCGTCCCCCAGGCGTCCGAGGAAATGCAGGTTGCGCAGGCCCAATGCCGCCGCCTGGGCATGCAGTTGTTTTTCCAGCGGGCCGGCGCCCACGATGACCACGGGGTAATCCACGCCTTTGAGGGCGTCGAGCAGAATGTGCAGGCCTTTGTAGTAACGCATCACCCCCACGAACAAAAAGAAACGCTCGCCCAGTTTTGCCTTCCACCCCGCCATGCGCTCGGCGTCAGGCTGTGGATAACTGGTCTTGTTCAGGCCGTAGGTGATGATCCGGGTCTTGGCGGGATATTCCTTGAGCACGTCGCTGGTATGAACATAGTTCGGCGACGCCGCGACGATGCGCTCGGCGCCGTCCAGAAAACGCCGCATCAAGGGGCGATAGAGCTTGAGCAGGTGCCGCTGGCGAACGATGTCCGAGTGGTAGGTCACGACGTAGGGTTTTTTCACGGCGGTGAAAAAATGCACCAGGTCCATGAACGGCCAGGGGAAGTGGTAGTTGATCACGTCCGCTTCGGCGGCCAGCTCACGGAATTTCTTGAACACGCTGTAGGAGAAGCCGGTGGACGCCAGTAGGAAGTCCAATCGCGCCTGATGAACGACATGTTGTCGGATCTTGATTGGCTCGGGCGCCGGCTGCCTGCTCAGGGCCAGCACGGTGTTATCGATACCCAACCGGTCAGTGCTGTCGCACAGCTGGAAAATGACCTGTTCGATGCCGCCCATTGAGTCGGGCAAATAGGTTTTGTAAAAGTGCAGGACTCGCATTCAACCTCCCAAGACCTGGCGATACGCTTGGGCGGTGACCTTCGCACAGCGTTCCCAGGAAAAAAGCGCCGCTTGTTGCAGCCCCGCTTCGCGACACGCTTGCCAGTGCTGGGGGTCTTCCATCAACCGGCCCATGGCATCGCGCATGCCTTGCGGATCGTCCGGCTCGCAGTAATTGCCGGCTGGCCCCGCCACCTCGGGCATCGCCGAGCAGCGGGTGGTAATCACCGGTGTGCCACTGGCCATGGCTTCAAGCACCGGCAGGCCAAAGCCTTCGTAGTAGGACGGGAAAATCAATGCCCGTGCCCCCGCCAATAGCTGGGCGACCTGTTCGTCAGGCAGGTAACCCGCCAGACAAACATGACCGCCAGCCAGGGCGTCTTTCAACTCATCATTGAGCTGTGCCTGTTGCCATCCGCTCATTCCTACGATGAACAAAGGAAAGGTCTGACGTACGGATTCAGGAAGCCCGGTGTGGGCACGCAGGGCCAGTGACAGGTTCTTGCGCGGTTCCAGGGTGCCGACACATAGGAAGTAACGGCCGTGCTCCAGGCCATGGGCCTTGAGTACGGTGTCGATGGCTGCGGGTTCGCGCGGATGGAAACGCGTCGACACGCCCAGCGGCGCGACGCGCAGGCGCTCGGCGGGGAGGCCGAAATGCTGTTGCGCTTCATCGGCGATGAACTGCGAAACAGTCATGATCAACTGCGCCTGTTCCACCGCCCGGGCCAGCCGTCGCTCGATTTCTTTCAGGCGCGCGGGTGGTTGCGTCTCGGGATAACGCACATGCGTCAGATCATGCAGGGTCATCACCGTCGGGCCGTCAAAGGCCAGCGGCCACAGGCTGGGGTCGTGATACAGGTCGATGGCCTGGGGACGGCCCTGGTCGAAGCGCTTCTGTTCCAGCCAGCGTCGCGCCTGATAGGCGCCCGGCACCCGCCGCAACAAGGGACTGAATCTCGAATAGCCAGGCGTGGGCGCTTGTGGTAGCTGCGAGTTCCAGCCCCAGCCGTGGAACAGCGATAACTGCACATCAGGCTCACGGGCCAGGGCGGTGGCCAGTTCCGACACGTATTGGCCGATGCCGGTGCGTGGCGCCTGGAGGATGCGTGCGTTGAGGGCTATCCGCATGCTGTTTCCCGGTCGACGATGACTTCGCTAACGTGGCTCTCGATCCGTTCTACCAGTTGCGCACTGGCTTGGCGCCAGCTCAGCCATTGCCAGTGATCCAGGTTGCGCCTGGCCGGGAATACCCCGGTATGTTCCATGTCGGTGACCAGGTCCGCCAGGCTTTGGGGTTCGTCGAGATCGAAATAGGCCATGAAATCACCGCCGATTTCCCGAAACACTTCAATGTCGCTGCCCATTGCCGGCAAGCCGCGCTGCATGGCCTCCACCAGTGGCAGGCCGAAACCTTCCACATAGGACGGGAACACCAGCGCAGTGGCGTGTCGATAGGCGTGTTCCAGGCTTTGGTCCGAGAGGTTATTGAACATGAATAGGCGGCTATTGAATTGTGCATGACGCTCGATACGTTCGATCAGCGCCTCGCACTTCCAGCCGATCTTCCCGACGATGCACAGCCGCGCCTGGGAACCGGCAGCCCAGGCCCGCTCGAATGCATTGAGCAGATAGGCGTGGTTTTTGCGCGGCTCGATGGTGCTGACCATCAGGAACACCGGCTCGGGGCGCTTGAACAACCGCAGCAACTTCGGGTCGACGGCGTGGGCGGCGTTAATCTGGTCCAGTTCGCTGCCCAGGTGGAAATAGTCGAACCAGCGTTCTTGTACCTGCTGCTCGCCAATGCGCCGGACCATTTCCTGGCGCAGCTGGTCACGGATAGTGGCGGAGATGGCGATGTAGCCGTCGGCGGTGCGGGCAATCCAGTCGAACCAATGGTTGAACACCTTGACCAGCCCGGCATCGCAGAATTGTGGATGAGACAGGGGGATCAGGTCGTAGACCACCGAGATGATCCCGACGCCATCGCGCTTGAGCTGTTCGGCCAGGGGGAAGATATCCGAGTGCCAGGATGAATCGAGCAAGATCAGTTGATCGCCGGCCCGATGCTCCAGCGGTACGCAACGCTTAGGCAGCTCTTGGCCTTTCAGGGCGCGGTCGAACAAACGTATCGGTATGCTCAAGAAGCCGAAGGCGAACAGGCGGCAGCCAATGTACAGGAGGCGACGGGCCCACAATGATCGGCTGAAGGGCCACTGCCGTGCGAGCGTCCGATGCCAGAACCAGAACAGGTTGGCCATCTGTTCCCAGCGTATCCTCAGGCTGACCAGATCCAGTTTATCGATCGACAGCGGGGCCAGGCTCTTGGCCTCGTATAATTTGCCCTGCAGCATGACCACGGGAATGCATTCACGCTCGCCATCCTTGGCCGGCAGTTCGCGAATTACATTGCGCACGACGCGCTGAATGCCGGAATTGATTTCCGGGTGTTCGAATACGTAGGTGCATTCCACCAACAGGCGGCTCATGGCAACTCCTTTTGCGGTAACGCCTCGACGGCAGTCTGGCTCGAACGCTGGATGCAGGTCTGGGCCTGGAGCCAGGAACAGCCGACGAAATCTTCCTGGCGATTATTGATCACGTGAAACACCAACCCGTAGTCGCGCCATTCGAAATTACGGTCCAGGTGCGAGTCCAGCCGCGACAGGCTGAGCGCAACGGAGTAATTGCCCTTGCCCAGGCGCATGTCGAAGCTGAAGCGGAAGGTGATCTGTTCGCCGGCCTTGAGGTCGGTCACGGCTTTGTCCTGGCGATGGGTATTGATGCCGTACATGGGCTGGCCAAGACGGTCCTTGATTAGGAAGCCCAGCACCAGCCGCTCGATGTCCTGGCGGATTTCAACCCGCACTTGCAACACCATCGGCTGGCCGATCTCGGCCACTTCCACCGGCTGTTCCTGACGGTTGAGCAGTTGTACATCGATGATGCCGGCTTCGCCGGTGCCGGAAATCGTGCGCACCTGGCCGTTGGCGAGCATTTCCTGGCGGACCACCTGGCCTTCGCGCTGGGCCAGCATCGCGTTGTAATAATCCATCACTTCTTCCGGCTTGCCGCGCATGGCCATGCGCCCATGTTCGAGCAGAATGGCGGTGTCGCAGATCGACTGGATCGCCGAGCGATCGTGGGACACGATCAGCAGCGTGGTGCCGGCCTTGCGGAAGCTGCGGATGCGCTCGAAGCTTTTGTGCTGGAAGTAGGCGTCGCCCACCGACAGCGCTTCGTCGACGATCAGGATGTCCGGACGCCGGGCGGTGGCGACGCTGAAGGCCAGGCGCATCTGCATGCCGCTGGAATAGGTGCGTACCGGCTGGTCGATGGCCTCGCCGATTTCGGCGAACCCTTCGATCTCGGGCATCAAGGCTTCGATTTCCTCCACCTGCATGCCCAGCAACTGACCGGCCATGAACGCGTTCTGGCGACCGGTGAAGTCCGGATGAAAGCCCATGCCCAGTTCCAGCAGCGCGGCGACACGACCTTGCAACTGGATGTGGCCGCAGGTGGGTTGCGTGGTACCGGTGATCATCTTGAGCAACGTGCTTTTGCCGGCACCGTTGACCCCGACGATGCCGACGGCTTCCCCGGGTTGGATCTCGAAATCCACGCCTTGCAGGATCCAGTGCAATTGATGACGCTGGCGGGAAAAGGGGATCAACCATTCGAACAGCCGGCTCCAGCGGTTCGGATACTGTTTGTAGGCCTTGCCCAGGCCACTGACGCGCAAATGTCCCATCAGAGTTCGTCCACCATTTCACCGCCGCGCCGACGAAACATGCGCAAGCCCAAGGTGCATAACAGCAGGCCGACCACCAGCAACGGCACCAGCGAGCTCCAGACCGGCCATTGGTTGTAGAGAAACAGGTTCTGGTAGCTCTGCATCAGGGCGGTCATGGGATTGAAGGCGAGCAGTTGCTGGATCGGCGGCGGCAGGATCGTCATGGGATAAACGATCGGCGTGAGCCAGAACCAGAATTGCAGGCAAATGCCGAACAACTGCCCGACATCACGGAAAAACACATTGAGGATCCCCAGCAGCATGCCCAGCCCGGCGGCGAACATCACCTGCAGGGCCAGCAGCGGCACCAATGCCAGCAAGGTAATGCCCGGCCAGCGCCCGGTGATCAACAGGAAACCGAGGAACAGCCCAAGGATGATCGCGAAGTTGATCCCGGCGTTGAACAGCACGATCACCGGCAGGCAGATCCGGGGGAAGCTGATCTTCTTCAGCAGGTTGGCGTTTTCCAGGAACATGCCCTGGCTGCGGGTGGTGATTTCCGCGAACAACCCCCAGGTCAGCAGCCCGGCGCAGAGGTAGACGCTGTAGGCCATGCCGTCTTCCACCCCGGGCAGGCGGGCACGCATGATGTGGGAAAAAATCACCGTGTAGACGAGAATCATCGACAGCGGGTTGAGCACTGTCCACAACGCGCCGAACAGCGAGTTGCGATAGCGCGATTGGAATTCACGCTTGACGCTGCCAAGGATAAAACCGCGGTAACTCCATAATGAGTAGTGCAAGCTCAGCAACATGAGTCAGCCCTGCCATAGTGATCTTCAAAGCGAACGATGTCGTCTTCCCCCAGGTATTCGCCGCTTTGCACTTCGATAATCACCAGATCGATCACGCCGGGATTTTCCAGGCGATGCTTGTGGCCGGCCGGGATAAAAGTCGATTCGTTCTTGGCGACCAGGTGCGAACCCGAGCCGTTGTTGGTGACCTTGGCCATGCCTTCGACCACCACCCAGTGTTCGTTGCGATGGTGGTGCATTTGCAGCGACAGCGATGCGCCAGGCTTGACCACGATGCGCTTGATCTTGAAGCGTGGACCCTCTTCGAGCACGGTATAGCTGCCCCATGGCCGGCTGACCGTACGGTGCAGGCGATAGGCTTCGTGATCCTTGTCCTTGAGTTGCCGGGCGACGCGACGAACATCCTGGGCGCGGTCGGCATGGGCCACCAGCACGGCGTCGGCGGTGTCGATAATGATCAAGTGTTCCACGCCCAGGGCGGCCACCAGGCGGCCGTCGCTCTGGACGAAGTTGTTCTGGCTGTCGATAAACAGGGCCTCGCCGGTGGCGCGGTTGTTTTGCGCATCGGCGGGCACCAGGCCGGCGACGGCGCTCCAGGAGCCGATATCACTCCAGTCGAATGCCGCGGGAATCACCACGACATTGGCGGAGCGTTCCATCAAGGCATAGTCGATGGAGATGTCTGGCATTTCGGCGAAATGCGCCGCGGACAATTCCTGCTGCACACACCCTGAGGTTTCCACCGCCGTACTGGCGGTGACACAGGTGCGTGCCTGTTCCAGCAGCTCGGGGGCGTGGGCTTGCAGCTCCGCCAGCAGGGTCTTGACCGAAAAGCAGAACATCCCCGAATTCCACAGGAAGCGGCCGCTTTCCAGATATTGCGTGGCGGTCTGCAGGTCGGGTTTTTCGACGAAGCGCACAACCTTGGCCGCGCCCTTGGTGTCCAGGGGCTTGCCCCGTTCGATATAGCCGAAGCCGGTTTCCGGCGTCGAGGGCAGTACGCCAAAGGTCACCAGGTGGCCGTTTTTGGCCAGTTCCACGGCGTGCGCCACGGCGGTCTGGAAGGCGGCCTCGTCCTGGATCAGGTGGTCGGCAGGCATGACTACCAGGATCGGATCGTCACCGTGCAGCGCCTGCACCGCGAGCGCGGCGGTAGCAATGGCCGGCGCGGTGTTGCGACCTGTCGGTTCGAGCACGAAGTGACCGCGATGACGCTCCAGGTGGGCGCTTTGATAGTGGTCGCGGCTCTGGAAGTAGTACTCGCGATTGGTGACGGTGACGATGTCGCCCCGGCCGTCGAACAACCCCGCGGCACGCCGATAGGTCTTGCCCAGCAGCGACTGGCCATCGGGTAGGAGCATGAAGGGTTTGGGGTGGCCTTCGCGGGACACCGGCCACAACCTCGTCCCGGCCCCGCCGGAGAGAATCACTGGAATGAGCACGGCCTACTCCTTGGCGACGCGTTTCATGTCCGCATCCATCATCATGCGGATCAGGGTGTCGAGGTCGGTCCTGGGCTTCCAGCCCAGGACGCGTTGTGCCTTGGCCGGGTTGCCGAGTAGCGTTTCGACTTCGGCCGGGCGGAAATACGCCGGGTCGATCTTGACGAAGTCACGGTAGTCCAGGCCCACGTGTTCGAAGGCAATCCTGCACATCTCGCGCACAGTGGTGGTGACGCCGGTAGCCACTACGTAATCGTCGGGGATGTCCTGTTGCAACATCAGCCACATGGCCTCGACGTAATCGCCGGCAAAGCCCCAGTCGCGCTTTGCGTCGATATTGCCCAGGCGCAGTTCCTGCTGCTTGCCCTGCTTGATGCGTGCAGCGGCGTCGGTGACTTTGCGGGTGACGAACTCGATGCCGCGTAGCGGTGATTCGTGGTTGAACAGGATGCCGCTGCTGGCATGCAGGCCGAAGCTTTCCCGGTAGTTGACGGTGATCCAGTGGCCGTACAGTTTCGCCACGCCATAGGGGCTGCGTGGGTAAAACGGGGTGTGCTCGTCCTGCTGTTCGGCCTGGATCAGGCCGAACATTTCGCTGGTGGACGCCTGGTAGAAGCGCGTATGCACGCTGAACTGGCGAATGGCTTCGAGCAGGTGGGTGACCCCCAGCCCGTCGACGATGCCGGTGGTCACCGGCTGGTCCCAGGAGGCCGCGACGAAACTTTGCGCGGCCAGGTTGTACACCTCGTCTGGCGCCGACTTGATCACGGCCCGTTGCACGGAGCAGGCATCGGCCATGTCACCGTCCAGGTAAACGATGTCCTGTTCGATACCCATCTCTCGCAGTCGCCAGCGCGAGTCGCTGCTGCGTCGCGCCACCAGGCCGTGGACTTTGTAACCCTTGTCGAGCAGCAACTTGGCCAGATACGCGCCGTCTTGACCGGTGATCCCTGTGATCAATGCACTTTTCATTCTTGTTGTACCCGTATCTCCCAGTCGGACAGGATCGCCCGCAAGGATTGTTGTGTTGTTGTTTCAGGCGTCCATCCGGTGGCCTGTCGTAGCTTGGCTGGGCTACCACAGACGCGACGCTGTTCTGCGCGGCGAAGACGCGCAGGGTCCTGGATCAGTTGCACGTCGACCTGGGCGATATCGCCCAGTTGTTCGATCAGGCTGCGAATGCTCTGCTCGCGGCCCGAGCAGATGTTGTAGACCTGTCCCGGGGCGCCTTTGTCCAGCAGGGCCAGGTAGGCCGAAATCACATCGCCGACATCGAGGAAGTCGCGGGTCACGTCGATATCGCCCACTTGCAGCCGAGCCGGTTGCAGGCCCAGCTTGATCCGGCTGATTTGCCGGGCGGCGCTGGCAATGACGAAGCTGTCCTTCTGCCCGGGACCGATGTGATTGAACGGGCGGGCCACCAGCACCGGCCAACCTTCGCTCATGCCCCATTGCAGGCTCAACAGTTCGGCCGACAGCTTGCTCACGGCATACGGGTTGCGGGGGGAGGGCAGTTGCAGTTCGGTAATCGGCAGGTGGTCTTCGCTGATCTGGCCATAGACATCACCGGAGCTGACATACAGGAATGTGCCGGTGAAACCCCGGGCCTTGAGGGCCTGGAGCAGGTTCAAGGTGCCCAGCAGGTTGATGTGCAGGGTGCGTGCCGGATCGCGGAAGGCTTCGGGGACAAAGGTCTGTCCCGCCAGGTGGATCACGGCGTCGGGAATCTCGGGCCAGAGGCCTTCCAGGGTCTTGGCATCCGTCAGGTCGTAGCGGGCAGCGACAGGCATCACCTGCCACGCCGAATCATGACCGTTCAGTCGAGATTTGAGGTGACGTCCAACGAAACCGCTGAGGCCCGTAACGAACAGACGTTTTTTCAAGCACCAGCCCCCTTCGACGGCTGCTTCGTCTAGCGCGAACTGAGTGGGAAATTTCCGTAAGATCGGGGAAAAATCACTCAACGATCGATCTGGAGAAGCGTTTGTTGTAGTTGTTTGGTTGCCAATCTGTGCCAATTTCGAGGTAATTTCAACAGTGCAAACCGTGACCGGTCAGTTCTCATATTTATAGCGGGTTTATTCTCGCCGAGCGGTTCACGAACCCTTGGTGGATGTGTTTAGAATGCCGCTCGTCACGTTGCTCCTGGTGCTGATCTTTGAGTCGGATCGCTAGGGCCGGACTACAAAAAAACAAGAACGAGACGGGTAGCAAGACGAACGACGCGTGGCGGCCCCGGGCCGGCTCGATGCGTGACTCGACCGTCATGAAGTGGGGCTGCCGGGATGGCGGCGCCATGATGGGATCCCATGAACTTCATTCTTTACTCGGACGTAAACGATCACTCCATCAGTCAGAGCCTCGGCCGCCCTGAGTACAGCTATTACTTCGTGCTCAAGGCTTATCGTCCCGTACTGGAAAGCCTGGGGCCGGTGCATGTGGTGTCGTCGGTCGCCGAGGTCGATCCGCTTTACCAAACTTTGCAGGCGGCTGGGCAGGACTGCTTGTTCCTTTCGTTCTCACCTCCGCACAAGACGCCGCTGGACCTGCTTTGTCCGATGGTCTGCGTGGTGGCCTGGGAGTTCGATTCGATCCCGGCCGAGCACTGGGACGACGACCTGCGCCATGACTGGAGCCGCACGCTGGCTCGGCATGGTCGAGTGATTACGCTGTCCAGCCACACGGCCGAGGCGATCCGTCGAACTTTGGGCGAGGACTTCCCGGTGTTGGTATTGCCCACGCCGCTGTGGGAGCGTTTCGCGGCGGTTCGTGAGCAACACCCAAGCTTGCCGGTGAACCCGGGAACGACCTTGCAGATCAAGGGCTGCATCATCGACAGCCGGCCCCTCGGGCTTTCGGCGGACGGCTTGATCGCGCCGATCATCGAAGAGGCGCCGGAGCCAGAACCGGAACCAGAACCGATCATCGAGTCAGTCATCGAGCCAACGCCCCTGACTTGGCGGCGGCGGGCATTCATTTCCCGCCATTACCTGCGTGAAATGATTCGTGCCTTTACTGGCAAGACCGAGCAGGGCCCTGTGTGGCTGTTCAAGCACAACCTGTTGTGCTGGTACCGCGAAGCGGTCCGCGACTTGATACCGGTGCCGATGCGCGTGGCGGTCAGCAGGATCCTGAGGGGGCCGACACCACCGCCGGTGATCGTCGAGGCCGTTCCAGAGCCTGTTCTTGCACCCATTCCAGAGCCCGCGCCACCGGAGCATCCCCAGGCCGTCCTGCCGGACACCAGCCAGATGGTGGAGACCGACGTCAGCGGTGTGGTGTATGTCAGCGTGTTCAACCCCGATGACGGTCGCAAGAACTGGCATCACTTGATCACCGCATTCTGTTGGGCCCTGCGCGACGTCGAGGACGCCACGCTGGTACTGAAAATGACTCAGAACGACCTGTCGACCTACTACGTCGAGCTGCTGACGCTGCTGTCCCAGCTTTCGCCATTCAGTTGCCGGGTGGTGGTGATGCACGGTTACCTGGAGGACGAACAATTCGCCCGGCTGTATGGCGCGGCGAGTTTCTACGTCAATGCGTCCCGCTGCGAAGGCCTGTGCCTGCCATTGATGGAGTTCATGTCCTGCGCCCGTCCAGTCATCGCACCGGACCACACGGCGATGCGCGACTACATCGACGCCGAGGTTGCCTTCATCGTCAAGTCCAGCCGCGAACCGACCATATGGCCGGAAGACTCGCGCATCTTGTACCGCACCCTGCGCCATCGGCCCGACTGGGGCTCGTTGAAACTCGCCTACCAACAGAGCTACGCCATGGCGAAGCACCAGCCGCAGGCCTACCAGGCCATGGCCGTTGCCGCGAACGAGCGGATGCGCCGCTATTGCGCGTTCACCCCGGTGCAGCAGCGCCTGGCGGATTTCCTGGCTGTGCCCGGCTGTGACGAAGGGCTGCCGTTGGTGCTCCAGGCAGGTACCGCCTCATGTTGATCATCATTTATTCGGAAACCAACCAGAGCAACATTCTGGAAAACCTCGGCAAGCCCGAGTACAGCTATTTCTTCGTGCTCAAGGAGTTTCGCCCGGTTTTGGAGCGGTTGGGGCGGGTGGTCGAAGTGACTCGGCCTGACGACGAGGTCGATCAGCTGTACGCCGATTGCCTGGGACGTGGCGAGGATTGCGTATTCCTGTCGTTCTCCCCCCCTCATCGTACCGCTGCCCACTACGCTTGCCCGACAATTGCGGTATTCGCCTGGGAATTCAGCACCATTCCTACCGAAAGCTGGCAGGGCGAGCCGCGGCACGACTGGCGGGTGGTCCTGGGCGCAACCGGCATGGCGATTACCCACTCCAGCTTCACCGTTAAAACCGTTCGTGAAGTGATGGGAGAGGACTTCCCCATCACTGCCATCGCGGCGCCGGTGTGGGACCGCTTTGCGGCGCGCGGCGCGGTGCTGGCCCAGCGGCCGACGGTGGATCACATGCGCCTGCAATTGCGTGGTCTGTTGATCGACAGCCGCGCCACCGACCTGCGGCCTTATGGTCCGCCGGCGCATCAGGCTGGTACGCCGCTGGTGCTGGACGGCCCGGCGCAGGATTGCGAGTTGCTCCTGGACGGTGTGATCTATACCTCTGTGTTCAACCCTTATGACGGCCGCAAGAACTGGAAGGACATGATCAGTGCATTTTGCGCGACGTTCCGCGACGTTTCCGACGCGACTCTAGTGCTCAAGCTGACGCATCACGACGTCACTGCCGCGCTTACCGACATGCTCCATCACGTCTACAAGAACCAGTCGTACCGCTGCCGCATCGTGCTGATCCATGGATACCTGGCGGACGCGGATTACGAGCGGCTGGTGGAAGCCACCCGATATGTGGTCAACAGTTCCTATGGCGAAGGGCAGTGCCTGCCGTTGATGGAGTTCATGTCCTGCGGCCGTCCGGCGATTGCGCCGCTGAACACGGCGATGGCCGACTACATCGACCACGACAATGCGTTCGTGGTGGAGTCGACCGAGGAGTTGACCGCCTGGCCCCACGACCCCCGGGCCGCGTACCGAACCCTGCGTTATGTCACTGATTGGGACTCGCTGTGTTCGGCCTACCGAGCCAGTTATGACGTGGCCAAAAACGACCCTGAGCGTTACCGTCGCATGTCGGCCCACGCCGTGCGCAGCCTGGAGAAGTTCTGCAGCCAGGCCAACGCCGAGCAGCGTTTACGGTTTTTTTTCGAAGCCATACCTGAGCGGCGTCGGAACGCGCAGGAGTCATGATCCGCCGATGGCTGACGGGGCTCAGGCCTGCGGTGGAACCTTCACCACCGCAGGCCACAGCCGTTTCGCCCCGGGATGCCGGCCTCTACGACGCGATGCTCAACGGCTGGTTTCGCAGTGAAACCGGCGAATTGCTCAAAGGCTTTGCCATCACGGCCGACGACACCTTGCTGGATGTCGGCTGCGGCGAAGGCGTGGCGACCCTGTTTGCAATGCGCCAGGGGGCCTCCGTGATCTTTACCGACAGCGAACAAGACAAGGTGCGTGAACTGGCCCGCCAGGTCGAGGCCCAGGCCGGTGCGCCTTTCCTCGGCCTGGTCAGCAACAGCCTGCCGCTGCCCCTGGCCGATGGCTGTGCGAACAAGATCGTCTGCATGGAGGTGCTCGAGCATATCCATGAGCCGGAGCCGTTCATGGCAGAACTGGTGCGCATGGGCCGGCCAGGGGCGCAGTACTTGCTCAGCGTGCCGGCATCGGTGGGCGAGCATTTGCAGCAAGGCATCGCGCCGCCGGGCTACTTTCAAGCGCCCAATCATGTGCAGATTTTCAGCGCCGAACGATTTGCCGCGCTGGTTGAGGAGGCCGGGCTGGTAATCGAGCATCGCCAGGCCAGCGGATTTTTCTGGGTCATGGGCATGATTTTCTTCTGGGCGAGCGAACAGGCGGCTGGCCGGGAACTCGAGGGTGCCGTGCGCGACCGTATCCAGGCGCCATATCCAGTGTTGATGGAGCGCTGGGCGAGCCTCTGGCAGGACTTGCTGACGCAACCCGACGGTCTGGCGATCAAACAGGTGCTGGACCGGTTCATGCCCAAGAGCCAGGTCATCATCGCGCGTAAACCCGGTCCTTTCTCCGAGAGCACTTCATGAGCAGCAAGCGGATCATGGATATCGAATTGCTGCGCGCCGTTGCGGTGATGGGCGTGCTGTTCCATCACCTGCAAGGCATGCCGTTTCCTGGCGGATGGCCGGGCCTGGCAGCCCTGGCCGACAGCTTCCAACTGTGGTGGGGCGTGGACCTGTTTTTCGCGATATCCGGGTTCGTCATCGGACGTAGCCTGATCCCGCAATTGCGTCGCTGCGACAGCCCTCGGCAATTCTGGATCGTCACCCGGGATTTCTGGATTCGCCGGGCGTTTCGCCTGTTGCCGGCGGCCTGGCTCTGGCTGCTGCTGGTGTTGTTCGCGGTGTTCTTCCTGAACCGTTCCGGCGCGTTCGGCAGCGTGCAGGCCAACCTGCAGGCGACCCTGGCTGGTCTCCTGCAGTTCGCCAACCTGCGTTTTGCCGATGCATTCATGCACTATGAATACGGCGCAAGCTTCGTGTACTGGACGCTTTCCCTGGAAGAGCAGTTCTATTTGATCCTACCGCTGCTGGTGTTTGTCTCGCGCCGCTATCTGGTCTGGGTGCTGTTGGTGGTGGTGCTGGTGCAGTTTTTCACCTGGCGGGCGCTGTGGCTGTCGGTGATCCGTACCGATGCCTTGGCGTTGGGTGTGTTGTTGTCGATCTGGAGCCTGCGGCCAAGCTACTGGCGGTTCGAGCCCACATGGTTGCGCCGCCCGCCCTTGGGGGGGCTGTTGGTGGTGGGCCTGGGCAGCGTGATGGCCTGGATCGCGACCGAGCACTTCAATTTGTCGTTCTATCGTCTCGGGGTCATTGCAGTGCTCAGTGCTGTGCTGGTTTGGGTGGCCTCGTATGATCGGGATTACTTGTTGCCTCGCAGCCGTTTTAAAACGGCGCTGACCTGGGTGGGCAGTCGTTCCTACGGGATCTACCTGATCCACATCCCGGTGTTTTTCCTGTTGCGCGAGCTGTGGTTTCGTTTCGCACCCTTGGGCTCGCCGGATCCGGCAAGCCATCCCTGGCTGGCCCTGGCCTGTGCCTTGTCGCTGATCGGGCTGTTGAGCGAACTCAACTACCGCTGGGTCGAAATGCCCATGCGCAATCGTGGCGCCCGACTGGTTGAACGCCTGGCCGCCAACCGAACCGTCCTTCCTGCCTCTGGAGCCCCGTCATGCTGAGCCTTTTGAAGAAACTCACCATGGGCACGCCCGCGCCCGCTGAGCCGATCGCCGACAAGGTCGACCCGTACATGCTCGGGTTGCACGATGCGGTGCTCAGCGGCTGGTTCAACCAGCAAACTGACGAGCTGTTCACCGGTTTCCCGGTGAGCCCTGGAGACACGCTGCTGGACGTGGGATGCGGCGATGGCGGTAACGTGCATTTTTGTGCGATGCGCGGGGCGAAGATCATCATCGCCGACATCGACGCGGCCAAGGTCGAGGCCACTCGCCAACGCTTGAGCGACACCCCTGCGCGCGAAGTCGAGTGCCACGTGACCGACTGCAACCCGCTGCCGATTGCCGATGCCACGGCCACGCGGGTGGTGTCCACCGAAGTCATCGAGCATGTCGACGACCCGGCGCAGTTCCTTGCCGAACTGGTACGGGTCGGCCAGCCCGGGGCGCTGTACCTGTTGAGCGTGCCGCACCCCAGCTCCGAAGACCTGCAGAAAGACATTGCCGCGCCGGAGTACTTCCGCAAGCCCAACCACATTCGCATCATCAGCGAAGAGCAGTTCAAGGCGATGGTCAGCGAGGCCGGGCTTACGGTGTTGAGCCACAGCCAATACGGTTTCTACTGGTCGATATGGATGCTGTTGTTCTGGGAGGCCAAGGTCGATCTCAGCAACGCCGACCACCCGTTGCTCAATCATTGGGCCGACACCTGGCAAGCGGTGCTGAACTCACCGCGTGGGGCGCAGATCAAGCAGGCGCTGGACGCGGTGGTGGCCAAGAGTCAGGTGATTATTGCGCGTAAGCCGGGTGGGCTTTCATAGCGCCTGTGGCGAGGGAGCTTGCTCCCGCTTGGGTGCGCAGCGCCCACCAAAAAGGGGTCGCTGCGCAACCCAGCGGGAGAAAGCTCCCTCGCCACAGGTGTTCGCCGGGATCCGGGTGGCGTAATCTGCCGGGCTTTATGGGTGGAAGGCTTCATGACTGTTTTTTTCCGGCTCTCCCTGGCCCTTGCCGTGTTGCTTTTGGGGGGCTGCGAACAACCTCCGGCCCCGGCCCTCGATCAACAGCTCTACATCTGGCAACGCCAATGGATCCCGGCCCACGCGCTGGCGCTGCGCCAAAGCCGGGGAGATTTTTCCACGTTGCGGGTGCTGGCGTTGCAGGCTTTTCCCGGGGCGGGCTGGAGCCGTGCGCGGATCGATCCGGCCTTGCTCAAGGCTGATGGCCGTCCGCTGATCGCTGTGATTCGTCTGGACGGTCAGCTCAAGGCTTTGGACCAGGACGAGGTGATCGCGCAGATCCAGCAGGTGCTGGGCGATTGGCAAGCCCAAGGCCTGACTCCGATAGGGGTAGAAATCGACCACGATGCGGGCAACGCGCGGTTGCCGGCTTATGGAAAGTTCCTCGGCCAACTGCGGCATGTCCTGCCGGTCAACGTGCGGCTGAGTATTACCGCGCTACCGGCCTGGCTCGACAGCCCGGCATTGCCTGGGTTGTTGGAAACGGTGGACAGCAGCGTGCTGCAGGTCCACGCGGTGAGTGACCCGAGGCAGGGATTGTTCGATCCGAAACAGGCCTGGCACTGGGCGCAACGCTGGAGCGATATCACCACACGGCCGTTTTATCTGGCCCTGCCGGCATACGGCGTGGCGCTGCTGACCCAGGAAAGTGGCGCGCCGGTGGTGGAAAGCGAAGTGCCGATCGATCGCGGTGGCGAGCGGCGGGAGTTGCTGGCCGATCCGCAACAAGTGGCCGGGCTTGCGGCAGATTTGCGTGCCGATCCGCCGAAACATCTCGCTGGATTGATCTGGTTTCGCCTGCCGCTGGCCGGCGACCGACGTGCGTGGAGCCTGATCACGCTCGGCGCCGTCGCCCGGGGAGATAACCTGGACAGTCGCTTGGCGTTGCAGTGGGGGGAGCAGGGTGGTTTGTACGATATCCGCCTGGTTAACCAGGGCAATCTCGACAGCCCCTGGCCCCAGCGCCTGACGCTGGCTGTCGGCGCGTGTGACGGCGTCGATGCCTTGGCCGGTTATACGTTGCAACAAACCCCCGGACTGCTTACCTTCACCCGCATTCAGGAAGGCCGCTTGGCGGCTGGCAGCCAACGGGCAATCGGTTGGGCGCGCTGTACGAAAATTGACCAAGGAGGTTTCAATGTTTACCCGTAAGTGGCCTCGTCACCTGCTGTGCCTGAGCCTTTGCCTGCCGCTGGGCCCGGTGCTGGCTTGCGGGCCGGATTTCCCGATGCGCCTGCTGGATAACCGCGCCCAGTCGCTGGCCGAATTACCCGAAGGCAGCTTTCGCTTCGAGGTCAGCCGCCTCGGCCAGGCGATTGCCGGGCTCAAGCCGGCCACCGAGGCGACACGCAACCCGGACTACAGCTATGACGACCCGCCTTCCTACGTTGAACAGCGCAACCAGGCCGAGCAGATCGGCCTGACCCCGCCGCAGCAAGCGGTGGTGGAGCGCCTGCGAGCCCTGACCGATGTTGACCAGGTGGCAGCCGAAGCGGCCAACCTGCCTGATGAGCTGCGCTTGTATGCGATTGGCGCGGCGGCTTTCAACATCGGTGAGCATCAGCGTGCTGTGGAGGCGTTCCAGCAATTGCTGGCGTTACCAGCTGACCAACGTCGGTTGCGCAGCACCTGGGCCGCATACTCCCTTGGCCGGGCGTTGTTCGCCGTGAGCACCGAGGCCGGCAGCGGCGACCCTGTGGTCTTGCAGGACCAGGCGCGAGCGGCGTTTCGCCTGGCCCGCGAGTTGAGCATTGCCGGCTTCAGCGATCCGCTGGAACTGGGCGTCGCCAGCCTTGGCGAAGAAGCCCGGGTGGCCTACACCGCTGACGATTGGGACAGTGCCATCGGCCTCTATGCGATCCAGAACCTGCAAGGGTCTCCGGTCGGCTACAGCTCGTTGCTGCAATTGGCCGGTGATTTGAGCGTCCAGCCGGATGAGCGTTTGAGCCAACTGCTCAAGACTCCGTTGGTGCAGCGATTGGTCACCGCCTACCTGCTCAGCCGCGTCGGCTGGTGGGACGGTGAAGAACCCTCGGGCGAGAAAAGGCTGTTCGAACTGTTGCAAGCCAGCGCCCAGGACAATCTGGACGATGCCGACCGTTTGGCGGCGGTGAGTTACCAGCACGGCGATTACGCCAGTGCCCAGGCTTTTGCGCAAAAGGCTGCCGACACCGGCCTGGCCTGGTGGGTGCGTGCCAAGCTGGCCTTGCGCGACGGCGACAAAGTGGCCGCGGCGGCGGCTTATGCCAAGGCTGCCCAGGCTTTCCCGAACGATGAATCCTGGGGCAGCCGGCGGACACCGGATTGGAACTTCGAGTCGGTGCAGCCCAAGTGCCGGGTCGAAGGTGAAAGCGCGATCCTGGCCTTGCAGCGCGGCGATTACCTGCAAGCCTTCGATCAGCTCTATCGCGGCCAGAGCAACTATTGGTACGACGCTGCCGCAGTCGCCGAGCGTGTGCTGACGGTGGATGAGCTCAAGCAGTACGTCGACGCCCAAGTTCCGGCGCCACCGGCGTTGAGTCAGGAGGATCGGGACAACTACGTGCCGCTGCCGGTGGCTGCGAGCCTGCGCAATCTGCTGGGTCGTCGCTTGCTGAGGGAAGGGCGCTTTGATGAGGCACCGGCTTATTTCGATAACGCAGACTTGCAGAACAAGGCCCGCGCCTATGGGCAATTGCGCCAGGACGCGGAGTCCAAATGGTGGCCAACCCGACGGGCCGAGGCCTATTTCAATGCGTCCTGGATGGCGCGCAAATGGGGCATGGAGTTGCTTGGCTATGAGATGGCGCCGGATTACGCCAGCCTGGGAGGCAATTACAGCCTGGAACCGGTTGAGCTGAAGGTCGGGCCGCTGGTGGCCGAAGGCGAAGTGCAACGCCAGCAGGCCAGCGCCGCGCAGCCGGATGTGCGTTATCACTACCGGTTCGTCGCCACGGCGCTGGCGAGCCAGGCGGCGGATCATTTGCCGCATACCAGCCAGGCGTTTGCGGCGGTGCTGTGCAAAGCGGTGGGGTACAACTCCAGCCTTGAGGAGCAAAGCGCGCTGTATCAACGCTATGTGAAGGAAGGTCCGTATGTGGATTGGGCCGGGGATTTCGGTCATCAATGCCAGGAACCGGACTTCAGCAAGGCGAACAAACGCTACGTGACCCAGGCCTTGGACCCGATGCGTTCGGCACTGCGACCTTACAAGGCCTGGTTGGAAGTGGGCGGGGCGGTGCTGGTGGTGGCAGTGGCGTTGGGATTGATCAGTCGGCGCCGGCGCAAGGCGCGGATGTCGGCTAGCTAACGGGCGAACACCGATTGTGGTGAGGTAGCTTGCTCCCGCTCGGCGGCGAAGCCGTCGTAGAATCGGCTGATGCGATTTGCCCGAAAATCGCGTCAGCCGATTTGGGGCGGCTGCGCCACCCAGCGGGAGCAAGCTCCCTCGCCACAGGTGTTCATTCCCGCTTTGCGTTGTTCCTACATCTGTGTCGCCATCCCCTCCACATCCATGGCCGCCTGGCGCAACGCCTCCGAGCGGGTAGGGTGTGGGTGGCAGGTCAGGGCGATGTCCTCGGCTGAGGCGCTGAACTCCATGGCCACGCAGTATTCACCGATCATCTCACTGACGCTCGGGCCTACCAGGTGCACGCCAAGGATCTCATCGGTGCGTTCATCGGCCAGGACCTTGGCGAACCCTTCGGTCTCATGGTTGATCTTGGCTCGGCTGTTGGCGGTGAAGGGGAACTTGCCGACCTTGTAGGCACGGCCTTCGGCCTTGAGTTGTTCCTCGGTCTTGCCGACGCTGGCCAGTTCCGGACGGGTGTAGATGACGCTGGGAATCAACGCATAGTTGACCTCGGCGGCCTTGCCGGCGATCTGTTCGATGCAGGCCATGGCTTCGTCTTCGGCCTTGTGGGCCAGCATCGGTCCGGACGTCACATCACCGATGACCCAGACGCCGGGCGCTTCGGTCCGGTGATTCTGGTTGGCGAGCATGCCGCGCTGGTCAGGGCTCAGCCCGACGTTCTCCAGCCCCAGTCCTTGCGTGTAAGGCCGACGACCGATGGCGACCAGCACGTAATCGGCATCCAGCGGCTGTGCTTCGCCGCCCGCCGCCGGTTCGATCTGCAATTGCACGCCGCTGGCCGAGGTCGTGGCGCCGGTGACCTTCGAACTCAACTTGAACTGGATACCTTGTTTAGCCAAGGCCCGCTGCAAGGTCTTGCCGGCCTCGCCGTCCACGCCCGGGCAGATGCGATCGAGGTATTCCACCACGGTCACCTGGGCACCCAGGCGCCGCCAGACCGAGCCCAGCTCGAGGCCAATGACGCCGGCGCCGATCACCACCAGATGCCGGGGCACCTCACCCAGGGACAAGGCGCCGGTGGAGTCGAGGATGCGCTGGTTGTCGATTGGCACGCCTGGCAGCGGCATAGGTTCCGAGCCGGTGGCGATGACGATGTCCTTGGCGCTGAGTTCGGTCTTGGCGCCATCGTCGCCGGTAACGATCACCTTGCCGGGCCCGTCGATGTGGCCCCAACCTTTGATCCAGTCGACCTTGTTCTTGCGAAACAGAAACTCGATGCCCTTGGTCAGGCCGGCCACGCTTTCGTCTTTCTGCTTCATCATCTGCGCAAGGTTGAGGGTGGGGCTGACTTCAATGCCCAGGTTGGCGAATTCCGCTCCCGTGGCGGCTTCGTACAGTTCCGAGGCATGCAGCAAGGCCTTGGAGGGCATGCAGCCGACATTCAGGCACGTGCCGCCCAGGGTGGCTCGGCCTTCGACACAGGCGGCTTTCAACCCCAACTGCCCGGCCCGAATCGCCGCGTTATACCCGCCGGGTCCGCCGCCCAGAATGATCACGTCGTAGTTGCTCATCGCTGCTCTCCTGCTTGGCCTGATAGAAAATTATGCTCGTAATATGAGCGTTTCCGCAGATTTCGGTCAAGGCTTAAGTCAAGAGGCCTGCGCTGGCCTTGTCATGAAGAATTCAAAACGGAAATTTCACAGGAATCGTTATAAGGTAACGGTATATAACGCAGCCTCAGTGGCATTTGTCCACGGGCCGGATTTTGATCGCCACGAGTGTTGGGGTGGTATGCAAGTCGATCTTGATGTCGAAGGGGCACAGGTGGCCGAATGGCCGCGTTTTCAGCAAGCGTCCTTCCAAGGGCGCCGCTTGAAGCAGATCGCCTTCGCCCTGGGAAGCGTGGCGGGTTTGGGGTTGGTACTGGCATTTTTTATCGGGGTGTTTTCGCCGCAATCGCTGTGGCCGGTTCTGCTGGTCAGCCAAGGTGCGGGACTCTTGGTGTTGGTAGCGGGTTTGCAATCGGCCTGGTGGGTGACGCAATGGCGTAGCAGGGCGCTGCTGCCAGCTGTGGATAACCTGCCTGTGGAAAACGAACCGGTTGATAACCTGGGTTGGTATGAGCGGCTGCTGGAGCGAATTGGCGCACGCGGGGTCGGTCTGCTGAAACAGATCGGTGCGCCTGCGTTGTGGCTGGCCGGTTGGTCAGTGCTGGTATTGCTGGGCCTGGAGCAAGCCTGGAACTTGCAACTGCCGGCTGCCGCCCTCGGTGTCTCCGCCAGTGTGGGGGCGGTGTTGTCGTTGTTGTTGGCATTCGGGCTATTAGTGTTCGAGCGGCAATTGGCCCAGCAATCTCCTGTGGAGTGGCCGGAAGCGCCGCCGCTGGCGCAACTGACGCGGGTGGCGATCATCGTGCTGGTGCTCGGCGCTTTGTGTTTGTTGTTCGTCGCAGAAACGTCCATTTGGCCGCTGCGCCTGGCCGTGCTGATGGGGCTGTTGCCGGGCGTGGTGGCGGCCGAGTTTTTGCTGCGTGCTGTGCTGTCGTTATTCATCCCGCGCCGAGACGCCCTGGAACCGACGCTGCTGGGCCGCAGTGTCATCGCCGATCTACTGCGCTGGCCGCCGCAACCGTTGCTGGCCTTGCAACATGAACTGCACAACCGTTTTGGCATCGACTTGCGCCAGATTTGGGCCTTCAGCTACATGCGCCGGGCTTTTTTGCCGGTGTTGGCGCTGGTGGTGCTGGTGGGCTGGTTGTTGACTGGCGTGCACGAAGTGCCGCTGCAGGGGCGTGGCATCTATGAGCGCTTTGGCAAACCGGTAGAGGTGTTCGGCCCGGGCTTGCATGTCGCATTGCCTTGGCCGTGGGGCAGGGTGCTCAACGTCGAGAATGGGGTTGTGCATGAACTGGCGACCAGCGTCGCGGAGAGTCGGGCAGTGGTCGAGGCTGAACCGGCGGAGGGACCGGCGCCGGCAATCGCCAATCGGTTGTGGGACGCCAGCCATGTGAACGACAAGTCCCAGGTCATTGCCAGTCGTCGTGCCGACCAGCAGAGCTTCCAGATCGTCAACATGGACGTGCGCTTTGTCTACCGCATCGGCCTGACGGACGCCGCGGCCTTGGCGGCGACCTACAACAGCGCCGATGTGCCGACGCTGATCCGCAGCACCGCCAGCCGCATCCTGGTGCATGAGTTTGCGTCGCGCACGCTGGATGGTTTGCTGGGGGCTGACCGTGTCAGCCTCGCCGATGAAATCGGTCGCGCCGTCCAGGCTGATTTGCAATCGCTCGATAGCGGTGTGGAAATCCTGGCGACCGTTGTGGAGGCGATTCATCCACCGGCCGGTGCGGCCAATGCCTACCACGGCGTGCAGGCGGCGCAGATCGGTGCGCAAGCATTGATCGCCCGAGAGCGCGGCGCGGCGGCCGAACAGACCAACCAGGCACAGTTGCAAGCCAGCGTCGCCCATGACCAAGCCACGGCCACCGCCCGGGAAATCAACGCAACCGCCCAGGCCGCCGACCTGCGCTTCAGTGCCGACCGCAAAGCCTACGCCACGGCGGGGCACGCTTTTGTGCTGGAGGATTACCTGGGCCAACTCAGCCAAGGCCTCGCCAATGCCCGGTTGCTGATTCTCGATCATCGCCTGGGCGGCAGCGGCAACGCGCCGACCATCGACTTGCGTACCTTCACGCTGCCGGCAGACCCTGCGTCGCCGCGTAACCCTGTCCCGCCAGGAGCTGCCCATTGAGCCAGTCCTCTTCACACGATCACCACGACCACGCTGGTCACGATCACGGCCATCCCGGTCATCAACATGGTCATCATCACCACCATCATGGCGATCCGCAGCAGGCCGGTCCGTTCCCGTGGCGGCGCATGGGTTGGGCAGCGTTGCTAGTGGCGTTTGCCGTCGCGGCGGCAAGCCTGGTGCAAGTGCGCTCGGGGGAGGCTACGGTCATCACCCGTTTCGGCAATCCGGCGCGGGTGCTGCTGCAACCTGGCTTGGGTTGGCGCTGGCCGGCACCGTTCGAGGCGGCGATTCCGGTGGACCTGCGGTTGCGCACTACGTCCAGCGGTTTGCAGGATGTCGGCACCCGTGATGGGCTGCGGATCATCGTCCAGGCCTACGTGGCGTGGCAGGTGCAGGGTGACCCGGAAAACGTGCAGCGTTTCATGCGCGCGGTGCAGAACCAACCGGACGAAGCCGCACGGCAGATCCGCACCTTCGTCGGCTCGGCGCTGGAAACCACCGCCGCCAGTTTTGACCTGGCGAACCTGGTTAACACCGATGCCAGCCAGGTGCGCATCGCCGATTTCGAAGCTCAGCTGCGTCAGCAGATTGATCAGCAGTTGCTCACCACTTATGGCGTGCGCGTATTGCAAGTCGGCGTTGAGCGCCTGACCTTGCCCTCGGTGACGCTGACGGCGACGGTGGATCGCATGCGCGCCGAGCGTGAAACCATCGCCACCGAACGCACCGCCATCGGCAAGCGCGAAGCGGCGCAGATTCGCTCCGCCGCAGAACGTGATGCGCGAGTCTTGCAAGCCGATGCCACGGTGAAAGCCGCGGATATCGAAGCGCAGTCGCGAGTAGAAGCGGCTGAGATCTATGGTCGGGCATACGCCGGCTCCCCGCAGCTCTACAATCTGCTCCGTTCGTTGGACACCTTGGGCACCATTGTCAGCCCAGGGACGAAGCTGATTTTGCGCACCGATGCGGCACCATTCCGTGTCCTGGTGGACGGTCCGGTTTCCGTGGACGGCAAAGGTGGAACACAACCATGAGTTTGGTTCCACGTGGAACAAACGAGTTATCCAGCCCGTGGATCCAGGCCGGACGCCTGGCATTTCTTGCGCTTTACGCCGTCACGGTGTTGGCGGCGTTGGCCTGGGTCTTTTCCAACGTGCGGCAGATTGATCCGCAGAATCGCGCGGTGGTGCTGCACTTTGGCGCCTTGGATCGCATCCAGAATGCCGGTCTTTTGTTGGCGTGGCCTCGTCCTGTGGAACAAGTCGTCTTGCTGCCCGCTGCGGATCGGGTGCTTGAGCGGCGGGTGGAGAATCTGCTGCGCTCGGATGCGGCCCTGCAGGCTGATCGTGTGGCCAGTTTCGCCACGCCGGTTAGCGATGCTTTGGCCGGCTCTGGTTATTTATTGACCGGTGATGCCGGCGTGGTGCAACTGGATGTGCGGGTCTTCTACAAAGTCACCGACCCTTACGCCTTCGTTTTGCAAGGTGAACATGTCCTGCCGGCACTGGACCGATTGGCGACCCGCAGTGCCGTGGCCCTGACCGCAGCCCGGGACTTGGACACCATTCTGGTGGCTCGCCCCGAACTGATGGGCAGCGACAACCAGGCGGCCGAACGCCGCGAACGCTTGCGTGGCGATCTGGTGCAGGGGCTTAACCGGCGCCTGGCTGACCTGGCGGCGACGGGGCAGGGGTTGGGCATCGAAGTGGTTCGGGTCGATGTGCAATCGAGTTTGCCGGGGCCGGCGGTGAGTGCCTTCAACGCGGTGCTGACGGCCGGCCAGCAGGCCGATAAAGCCGTGGCCAACGCGCGCACCGAAGCTGAAAAGCTCTCCCAGTCCGCTCGCCAAGACGCCGACCGTGCCGTGCAAGTTGCCCATGCCCAGGCCAGCGAACGACTCGCCAAGGCTTCGGCCGACACGGCCACGGTGCTGGGTTTGGCGAAGACCCAAGGCAGCGATCCACAAATGCTGCTGCGCCTGTATCGCGAACGCATGCCTGCCATCCTTCGCCAGGCTGGTTCAGTGACGACGGTCGACCCGAAAGACGATGCCCGTCTGATCATCCAGGGAGCCGGACAATGACCGCCCAAACCAGCGCTGCACCGATGTTGTCCTCGACGGAACAACGCATCGCCGCCCGGCAACTGACCTTGGCGATGCTTGCCCTCGGCTTGCTCGCATTGGGGCTGGTATGGCGCGGCTGGTCGCCAGAGCAGAGCGGTGTCAGCCAACTGCTATTGGGGTTCGCCTCGCTATTGGTGGCGGTGCCGGTGATGCGTTCGGCCTGGTACAGCTTGCGTTACCCAAGCCTGCACGGGATTACCGACCAACTCATCGCTCTGGCGATGCTCGGTGCCTGGGCCACTGGCGACCTGCTGACGGCGGCGTTGTTGCCGATCATCATGATCTTCGGGCATGTGCTGGAAGAGCGCAGCGTCATTGGCTCTCAGGAGGCGATCCATGCCCTTGGCCAACTGACCCGCAGCCAAGGTCGCAAGGTGCAGGCCGACGGTTCGATCATCGATGTCGACAACGCGACACTCCAGCCCGGCGATGTCGTGGAGGTGCGCGCTGGCGATCGAGTGCCGGCCGATGGTCGGGTGTTATCCGGCCAGGCCAGCCTCGACACCGCACCCATCACGGGTGAGTCGGTGCCGTTGGAGGCTGTGGTCGGCACAGAAGTCTTTGGTGGCGCGATCAATCTGGATGGCCTGCTGCGCCTGGAAGTGACCCGGACCGGCGAAGAATCAACCCTGGGCAAAGTCATCGCCCTGATGCAAAACGCCGAACGCTCCAAGCCACCCATCACTCGCTTGCTGGAACGCTACGCCGGCAGTTACCTGGTGCTGGTGTTGCTGCTGGCGGCGGTGACCTGGTTCGTGACCAACGATGCCCAGGCGATGCTGGCGGTATTGGTCGCCGCCTGTCCTTGTGCGTTGGTGCTTTCGGCGCCGGCCACCGCCATTGCCGGGATCGCGGTGGCGGCGCGCCACGGGATCCTGATCCGCAGCTCGGCCTTCTTGGAAGAACTGGCGGACCTGACGTCGTTGGTTGTCGATAAGACCGGTACTTTGACCTACGGCGTCCTGCGCCTGCAATCCATCGAACATGCCCAGGATGCTCCCTCATCGTTGCTGTTGCCTTTGGCTGCCAGCCTCGGTTCGGCCAGCAGTCATCCGGTCAGTCGTGCGTTGGCAGGGCTGGCGGAACAGGAAGACAGCCTGGCGCTGACGGACATCCATGAGCGCCAGGGGTTGGGGGTGGTCGCGATGACCGCCCAGGGCGAAGCGGCGCTCGGGCGACCGGAGTTGTTTGCACAACTGGGCATTCAAACGTCAGCGGTCCCGGAGCACGACGGCCCGATTGCCGGCCTGGCCCTGGACGGGCAGTTCCTCGCCTGGCTGTTGCTGGCCGACAGCGTCAAGCCGGAGGCACGGGTTGCCATGGCCGAGCTGCGCGAGCTGGGCCTGGGACGTCAGTTGCTACTGACCGGCGACCGCCAGAGCGTGGCCACGACCCTGGCCCGGGATGTCGGCATCGGCGACCTGCAAGCCCAGGCCCTCCCTGAAGACAAACTCAAACGGGTCATGGCCGAAATCGACCATGGGTTCCGCCCCATGGTGGTGGGCGATGGCATCAACGATTCCCTGGCGCTCAAGGCCGGAGTGGTGGGTGTCGCAATGGGCGCAGGCGGTGCAGACATCGCACTGGCGTCGGCAGACATCGTGCTGATCGGCAGCGACTTGCGCCGCCTCGGCACCTGCGTGCGATTGAGCCGCCAATGCAGGCGCACGTTGCAGGTCAACGTGATCATTGGCTTGGGCTGGACACTGGCAATCGTCGCCTTTGCCGCCTTCGGCTGGCTCGGTGCGGCGGGGGCGATGATCGCCGCGCTGCTGCATAATCTCAGTACCCTGCTAGTGTTAGGTAATGCGGGGCGATTGCTGCGGTTCCAGGAGCCACTCCTGAAAATCCAAGCGAAGGGAGCCGTTGGATAACCCTTGGCGAACTGTGCGTCACCCTTGCAGTCTCTGTTGGAGAGGGCGTACCCATACTGGCGTTACCCGGCACAAGGAGTGAATTTGGGACAGTGATAGAGAAAGGCTATAAATTCGATAGCCTGCTATTTTTCTATGATGGTCTACCCTCATTTCAGACGTCTGAAACAAGGGGGATTATTCATGCTCGCGCAACTTCCACCGGCCTTACAGAATCTGCATCTACCGCTTCGGTTGCGGCTCTGGGATGGCCATGAGTTTTCACTGGGTGACGACCCCAGTGTCACGATCGTGGTCAAGGACCCACAAATGGTCGCGCAATTCACCCATCCGAGCCTGGATGCGCTAGGAGCGGCATTCGTTGAAGGCAAACTGGAGCTCGAAGGTTCGATTCACGAAGTCATTCGTGTCTGCGATGAATGGAGCCAGGCCTTGGTCGAGGATGACGCCGACAACCCGCCGGTACGATCGCTCCACGACAAGGAAACCGACGCCAAGGCCATCTCCTATCACTACGATCTTTCCAACGCGTTCTATCAGCTATGGCTCGACAGTGACATGGCCTATTCCTGTGCCTATTTCGAGACGGGCAGTGAAACCCTCGAACAGGCCCAGCAAGCCAAATTCCGCCACTTGTGCCGCAAGCTGCGATTACAGCCGGGTGACTACCTGCTGGATGTCGGTTGTGGGTGGGGCGGCCTGGCCCGTTACGCGGCACGCGAGTTCGGTGCCAAAGTCTTCGGGATTACCCTGAGCAAGGCGCAGCTGGCACTGGCTAGGGAACGGGTCAAGGCAGAAGGCCTGGAGGATTCGGTCGAGTTGCAATTGCTGGATTACCGCGACCTGCCCCAGGACGGTCGTTTCGACAAAGTGGTCAGCGTCGGTATGTTCGAGCATGTTGGCCACGCCAACCTCGAGCAGTACTGCAAGACGCTGTTCGGCGCGGTGCGTGAGGGCGGGTTGGTGATGAACCATGGCATCACCGCCAAGCACACCGACGGTCGTCCGGTCGGTCGTGGCGCCGGTGAATTCATCGAGAAGTATGTATTCCCCAACGGCGAGCTGCCGCACCTGTCGATGATCTCTGCCGAGATCAGCGAAGCGGGGCTGGAGATCGTCGACGTGGAAAGCCTGCGCCTGCATTACGCGCGCACGCTCGATCATTGGAGTGAACGCCTGGAGGACAATCTCGAGGCCGCCGCGAAGGAAGTGCCGGAACAGGCGTTGCGGATCTGGCGTCTGTACCTGGCCGGCTGCGCCTACGCGTTCGCCAAGGGCTGGATCAATCTGCACCAGATCCTGGCGGTGAAGGCCCACGCCGACGGTAGCCATGAGTTGCCCTGGACCCGCGACGACATCTACACCCCTTAGAGAATCGGGGAAATAAGCCGGGCGATCCGCATGCCGATCTTTTGCAGGCGGTGGGTCTCCCGGCTTTCCTGTTTGTCGATTTCCACGGCTTGGGCGAAGTCCTGCTCAAGCATCTGCTCGACCTCGGTGGCGAACGGGATATCCACCGTGAGCAGCATGACTTCAAAATTCAAGCGGAACGAACGGTTGTCCAGGTTCGCACTGCCAATGGCGCTGATTTCCCGGTCGATCAACACCACTTTCTGATGCAGGAAGCCCGGTCCATAACGGAACATCCGCACACCGGCCCGTACCGCTTCAAACGCGTACAGGCTGGACGCTGCGTAGACGATCTTGTGGTCGGGCCGCGAGGGCAGCAGGATGCGCACATCCACGCCGCGCAGTACCGCCAGGCGCAAAGCTGCGAACACCGCTTCGTCGGGGATGAAGTAGGGCGTGGTGATCCAGACGCGTTCGCTGGCGGCGTGAATGGCCTCGACGAAAAACAGCGAGCAGGTTTCATAGGCGTCGGCCGGGCCGCTGGCCAGCAACTGGCAAAGCACGCCGTCGTCCGGGTAGCTGTCCGGCAGGATCAGCGGGGGCAGGGAACGGGCCGCCCAGAACCAGTCTTCGGCGAACGACTCTTGCATGCTCGCCACCACCGGCCCGCACACTTGCACATGGGTGTCGCGCCACGGCGCCAAGGGTGGTTTATCGCCCATGTATTCGTCACCGACGTTGTGCCCGCCGACGAACCCTTGCACGCCGTCCACCACCACGATCTTTCGATGGTTGCGAAAGTTGACCTGGAATCGGTTGAGCCAGCCGCTGCGGGTGGCGAACGCTTTTACGTGGACGCCACCGTCGCGCAAGGCTTGCACGTAGCGGTGGGGCAGGGAGTGGCTGCCAATGCGGTCATAGAGCAGGTACACGGCCACGCCTTCGGCGGCTTTCTTCAAGAGCAGCGAGTGCAAGCGTTGACCGAGGCGGTCGTCATGGATGATGAAGAACTGGATCAGCACGGCCTGTCGTGCCTGTTCGATGGCCTGGAAAATCGCCTCGAACGTGGCGTGGCCGTTGACCAGCAAACGCACCTGATTATTGGCCAGGCACGGTGTGCGTCCCAGTTTCGGCATGGCCCGTAACGAGGCATAGGCCTGGGAGGCGCGAGCGGTCAGGGCTTCTTCGACCCAGGGGCGCCAGTTCAACTCGGAGATTGCCTTGCGCATTTCTTCGTTGGCTTGCCGGCGAGCCTTGATGTAACCATCGAACGTGCTGCGGCCGAACACCAGGTAAGGAATCAACGTCAGGTAGGGAATAAAGGTCAGCGACAGGGCCCAGGCAATCGATCCTTGGGCGGTGCGCACCGTCAGCACGGCGTGGACGGCGGCAATGGAACCCAGGGTGTGGAGCAGCGCGATCAGGTAACCGAAAACATGCGGGCCGAAATAATCCATGGGGCAGCCTTGCTCCTGAAGTTTCAATGCTTAACAGACCATGTTCCGTGACGAATGTCGCTATTTAATTCACAGGTCCGGGCTCTGAACCGAAGCCGGCGGACGGCGTCTAACGGCCACTTGTCCTCTGGAGTTCGTGTAATGAATGTTCGTCTGCTGGGTGTGGCCTTGGCGATGGGTTTGTCGGTTCCGATGGCGGCTCAGGCGCAGATGCTCCAGCCGGGTTTGTGGGAATTGACCACCAGCAATATGAAGGTCGATAACCAGAACCTGCCGGACCTGCAACTGATCCTTGGCCAGTTGCAAACCCAGATGACCCCGGAGCAACGGGCGATGCTGGAAAAGCAGGGGATTACCATGGGGGGTAAAGGCATTCGCGTGTGCCTGACCCCGGCGCAGGTGCAAACCAATGACATTCCGCTGCAAGACCCGCAATCGGGTTGCAAGCAGCAGATCACCGAGCGCACCGGCAATCAGTGGAAGTTCCGCTTCAGTTGCCCGAAAGCCCAGGGTACTGGGGTCGCGACATTCCAGAGTGATCGTGAATTCACCACCAAGGTCAACGGCACGTTCAATGCCACCGGCATCCAGCAGAACGGTAGCCTCGACACTCGCGCGGTCTGGCTGGGGCAGGATTGCGGGACGGTCAAACCGAGGGCTTGAAGCTCATTTGAAGTAATCGCTTGGTGAGCCTGTGGGAGCCAGGCTTGCTCGCGATGCAGACAATTCGGTGAGTCGCCAAGGGCGTCACCGTTCATCGCGGGCAAGCCTTGCTCCCACAAATGCTCTAAGGCCGACTCAGCGCCTCGTACAACGTATTGAGGTTGTATTCGAACAGGCCGGTGAACGTGCTCGCCGGTCCGCTGGCGGCGAGTGCGTCGGAGTACAGCGTGCCGCCGATGTGAGCGCCGCTCTCGTCGGCGATCTGCTTGAGCAGGCGCGCGTCCTTGATGTTTTCCATGAACACCGCTTTGACTTTCGCCTGACGGATCTGGGTAATCAGCGCCGCGACTTCTGCCGCCGACGGTTCACGTTCGGTGGATAACCCCTGGGGCGCCATGAACTCGATGCCATAGGCCTGGCCCAGGTAACCGAATGCATCGTGGGACGTCACGATCTTGCGATTACCGGCAGGCAATGCGCCGAGCTTGGCCTTGGCTTCGGCGAGTAGGGCGTAGATTTTCTTCAGGTATGCCTGGCTGTTGCGTTCGTAGTCGGCCTTGTTGGCCGGGTCGGCAGCTTCCAGTGCCTTGGTGATGTTGCTGACATACAGCTCGGCGTTCGCCAGGTTGTGCCATGCGTGCGGGTCGGGGATGGTCTCACCGTCCTCATCCAGTGACCGGGGGATGACGCCACGGCTGGCGCTGATCACCGGGACGCTGGTTTCGGTGCTGGTCACCAGGCGGTCCAGCCACGGCTCGAAGCCCAAGCCATTCTTGATGATCAGTTTTGCCCTGAGCAACGCCTTGGCGTCGTCTGGGGTAGGTTCGTAGGTGTGTGCATCGGCGTCCGGCCCGACCATGTTGGTGATTTGAATATGCTCACCACCGACCTGTCGGGTCATGTCGGCGAGGATACTGAAGCTGGTCACCACCTGGAGTTTTTCGGCGGCGGACAGGGACATGGACAGCATCAGACTGATTAGCACGAGCAGTACGCGCATCGGGAAACACCTCATTGGGATGTGAGCAAGGGCGGGCGGCGCAGCAAACCGTGCACCGGCCCGAATACCACCGACAGCAGATACGACACGCCCGCCACCAGAACGATGGACGGTCCGCTGGGCAGTGAGTAATAGAACGACAACAGCAGGCCAAGCCAAACCGAGAGGCAACCGAGCAGCGCGGCGATCAGCATCAGCAGCGGCAGGCGACGGCTCCAGAATCGCGACGCGGCGGCCGGCAGCATCATCAGGCCGACGACCATCAACGCGCCGATGGCCTGGAAACCGATCACCAGGTTCAGCACCACCAAGGTCAGGAACACGCCGTGGGCCAAAGGGCCGAGACGACTGACGGTTTGCAGGAACAGCGGGTCGAGGGTATCGAACAGCAGCGGTCGATAAATCAACGCCATCGCCACCAGGCTGGCGCCGGAAACCCACAACATGCCGGTGAGTGTGGGGCCGTCCACCGCCAAGGCCGAGCCAAACAGCAGATGCAACAAGTCCAGGCGTTTGCCGGCCATGCCGAGGATCAACACGCCGGCCGCCAGGGAAATGGGATAAATCGCCGCGAGGCTGGCGTCCTCTCGTAGGCCAGTGCGCCGGGTAATCCAGGCGGCGAGCCCGGCCATGCTCAGGCCCGCGCCCAGGCCGCCCAGGGTCAAGGCCGGCAGGCTCACCCCGGCAAACCAGAAGCCCAGGGCGGCGCCGGGCAGGATGCCGTGAGCCACGGCGTCTCCGATCAGGCTCATGCGCCGAAGAATCAGGAACACCCCCAACGGCGCCGTGCTGCACGCCAACACCAGGCCACCCAGCAAGGCCCGACGCATGAAGACAAACTCTTGGAAGGGTTGCCAGAAATGCGTGGCCGCGAGCATCAGGCCACCCACGCATGGGGTTGTTGGGCGATCAAATCGACACTGCGGCCCAGCACGCAGCCGGTGTTTTTGATCAGCAGCGTATGGGGGACATGTTGGCGTACCGCTGCCAGATCATGACACACCACCACGATGGTCCGGCCTGCCGTGTGCCAGCGATGGATGTGTTTCCACAGTAGCGCCTGGCCTTGTTCGTCGAGGGCGGCGTGGGGTTCGTCGAGCAACAGCAAGGGCGCTTCGGCCAGGCTCAGGCGAGCGAGCAGGGCGCGTTGCAGCTCGCCTCCCGACAGCGCCATTAGCGGACGCTGCTCAAGGCCGTTCAATGCCCAATCGTCCAGTACGGTCTGCAGTAACTGTCTACGCATGGCTGGCGTGTGGCGATTGCCCCAAGAACCGGCCGCCACCAGGTCTTGCAAGTTGATGGGGAATTGCCGATCCAGATGTTGCTGCTGGGGCATGAATGAGACGCCACCACGTCGTGGAACATTCAAGGCGACTTTGCCGGCCAGCGGCTTTTGCAGCCCCGCGAGCACTTTCAATAGGCTGCTTTTGCCCGAGCCGTTGGCACCGATAATGGCGGTGAGGCTGCCTGCCGGTCGCTCCATGGCGAGGGGCGGGGTGAGGGGTTGTCCGGGGGCACCCCAGCGCAGTGCTTGGCAGTCGATCATGAAGCCTCCCGGGTCCAGCGGCTTTGCGCCACGGCGTCATGGGCATGAAGGCTTTCGGCGTGAACGACGCGTACATCCAGGGCGGTGATCTCCGATGAGCGGGCGAGGGCCGTGCTCAATCGCCGCGCGGCGTCTTCGCAGAACATCAGGTTTTGCCCGTTGGCCAGGGCGAAGGCTTGCTCATCGGCGCGTTTCACGGCGGTCTGCACGGCGGTGCCGAGGGCTGCCTCGGCTTGGTTGATGAACCACTGCAGCGGCAATTCGTCGACAGCGGCGTCCAGACGTAGAGTCAAAGTCGCCATGCTGCGCTGGCTATGCGGGGTGGCAACAATGCCGTTCGATGAGCCCAGCCAGGCGAGAATTTCGGCATGCTCAAGTTTCTTGTTAGCAAAGTCGTCGACAAATTGCTGTTGGATCAACTGCCGGGCAAGGGCTGCCGAACAAGGGCAAGTCGAGGAATAGGGGATCTGAATTTTCAGTTCCACGTGGAACATTGTGTTTTTTAACTGAGCTTCGATGCTCACCGGATAACCTTTCCAGCCTGCCAACGGGCTGATTAACGCCGGACGTTTGAGCAGTAGATTGGTATGCACGCTGAGCGAAGCCGCATGGGATAAGCCTTCATGGCTGTCGAGGAATTGCTCCAGGATTCGGCGCAATAGCGCTGGCGAAAGTGGCGTCTCTTCCAGCAACCCCAGCGCCAGATATAAACGCGACATATGAATGCCGCGTGCCTCGCTGTCATCGAGGCTCACACCGGCGTCGACCGTTGCGCTGAGGCGCTGGCCATCAATCAACACCGGCGTTGCGATACCACACATGCCTACCCAATCAAGGGGCAGGGTTTGATGTGAAACCTGCGCAGCCACATCGGGCAGCGTTAACGCATTCATGGTCAAGGCCCATCGAAGGTTAAAATTAGATGTTATAGTATAACAGTTAATTTCAAGAAGCCTTTTCCATGAAAGGAGTTTCATCTCCCTGAATGTTCACGTTCCACGTGAAACATTAACGCGATGAATCCTGGCATCCGTTCATGCGGCCGCATGTAAATGCGCCGGTGCTACCGCCCGAGCTGGAAAAACGATTGAGGGTTGTCCAGCCCACACGCTGGCTGTATCCAACCCAACTTTCCCCATCCGACGCCAGTCCGGTAAAGAACGTGAGCTGACCGTAACGGCTGTTCGTTTGCGCCCAATAGCGGCGAGTGGTGGCTTCAAAACCACGTAAATAAATAGTGTTTCCAGCCGTCGCAACGCTATAGGCATTGCCTTGCATATCCACACACGCCAGCAAATTCGCGCTACGGGTGCAGTTTGCCAAGAGCGGACTCTGGGCCGCAGCGCCTGACGCCCACAGCAACAATGAGCCCGCAAAAACAAATTTCAGAGGATTGCGCATGAATGGATCTCAGACCAATGAGGAGCGGCGGGGCTGGTTGAACTGCGTTGTTATACTATAACATAAAGACAACCAAGCCCTGAAAACGAGCCGTCATCGAAGCGGCCGCCCGATGAGGATATACCTGATGCCCAATCGTCTTCCCGTAACCGTGCTTTCCGGATTCCTCGGTGCCGGTAAAAGCACACTGCTCAACCACGTTTTGCGTAATCGCGACAATCTACGAGTTGCGGTGATCGTCAACGATATGAGCGAGATCAACATCGATGGCAGCGAAGTCCAGCGAGATGTCACCCTGAGTCGTTCCGAAGAAAAACTGGTGGAAATGAGCAACGGCTGCATCTGCTGCACGTTGCGCGAGGACTTGCTCAAAGAAGTCGGGCAACTCGCCAGGGAAGGGCGTTTCGATTACCTGCTGATCGAATCCACCGGTATTTCCGAACCGTTGCCAGTGGCGGAAACCTTCACGTTTCGTGATGAAGAAGGCCGAAGCCTGGCCGATGTGGCGCGACTCGACACCCTGGTCACGGTGGTCGATGGGGTGAATTTCCTGCTGGATTACCAGGCTGCCGAAAGCCTGGCGTCACGGGGCGAAACCCTGGGTGAGGAGGATGAGCGCTCGATCACAGACCTGCTGATCGAACAAATCGAGTTCGCCGACGTGATTCTGATCAGCAAGATCGACCTGATCAGTCAGCATGAGCGGGAAGAGTTGACGGCGATTCTGCAGCGTCTCAACGCCCAGGCGCAGATCATTCCGATGGTCATGGGGCAGGTGCCACTGGGCAGAATCCTCGACACAGGCCTTTTCGACTTCGAACGCGCCGCCCAGGCACCTGGCTGGCTACAGGAACTGCGTGGCGAGCATGTGCCAGAAACCGAGGAATATGGCATCGCCTCGACCGCTTACCGAGCACGCCGGCCATTTCATCCCGAGCGGTTCTTCAATTTTATCGACCGTCCGTGGCCCAATGGCAAACTCCTGCGCTCCAAGGGGTTCTTCTGGCTGGCCAGCAAACCTGAAGAAGCGGGCAACTGGTCCCAGGCTGGCGGCTTGATGCGACATGGCTTCGCCGGGCGCTGGTGGCGGTTCGTGCCGAAAAACCAATGGCCCCAGGATGAAGAGAGCACAGCGGCGATCATGAAGAACTGGCTGGCTGCCACAGGCGATTGCCGTCAGGAGCTGGTCTTCATTGGTCAGGACATTGATTTTGGCCAACTCGCCGCTGAACTGGACGCTTGCCTGCTCACCGATGCGGAAATGGCCCTCGGGGTCGAAAATTGGCGGCTGTTGCCGGATCCGTTCGGCCCGTGGCATGACGAGGTCGCGGCGTGATGCTGGCGCCCAGTCTGAAAAGGGCTACGCAGGCACGACAGGTCCAAGGTGATACGCCAGGGGTACTCACGCAGATCCTGGACGACGGCACCAACCTGGCGATCTGGCAGCGTCAGCTTCCTGCGCACATCAGCGATTTTGCGGCCATGGTGTTGGCGATGGACCAGTCCTTGGCCGAATCACGCGTGCTTGAGTTGCCGGAGGAAGACTCGCAGCCGGCGTTGCAGGGCCTGGCTGCAGGTTTCAGCGACCTGCAAGGCTATGAAGGCTTTATCGCCGATGTCTCCTGGCTCGTCAGTGCATTTGCCTGCCTATTGGGTGCCCAACGTGTCGGCCTGCGCCTGCGCACGTTGGACAAGGCGATGTGCCCACGTTTCCACGTTGACCACGTACCGGTGCGGCTGCTGACCACCTATGCGGGTGTCGGCAGCCAGTGGCTCGAGGAAGGTGTCATGGACCGTCGACGACTGGCCGAGCCTGAGGCTGAGCCCAGTGACCCACGCGTGATCCAGCAGTTTCGTTGCGGTGATGTGGGTTTGCTTAAAGGCGAAAAATGGCGCGGTAACGAAGGCCTTGGCCTGATTCATCGATCACCGGAGCCGGCGCCGGGAGAGCGTCGATTGATTCTAACGCTGGATTGGCTGGCTTAAGGCTTGAGCCAGGTGCCTTGGCTTTGCCCTTCGCAAAATGGCTGCAGGTACGCGGCATCGGTCGCCACGCCGTAATAGTGAATATCCTGGCGGTAAGGCATATTGGCGACCTGGGCGTTGCTGCAGATGCCGAACGCGCCGCCAGGGCATTGATCGACGTATTGCACCTCGACTTTCTGGCCGGCAAGGTTTGGCTGGCAGAAACCATCGGCAAACAGCTTCTGCGGGATGTTGCGGTTCTGCTGGCAGACCTTCACATCCAGCCGTTCCGCCTGACTGTGCACCACACAGGCCTGGGCCAGTGCCTGGTTGGAAGTCAGTGCCAGTAACAACCAGCCGATCATTCGCATATTCACCTCCATCGAAAGTCGTCGATTATGTTGCAGCACATTCCCACCCATGTCATCGCCGGTCCCTTGGGCGCCGGCAAGACCAGCCTGATCAGGCATCTGCTGGCGCAGCGCCCGGCCAATGAGCGCTGGGCGGTGCTGATCAATGAGTTTGGCCAGATCGGCCTGGATGCCGCGTTGCTGACCCAGGCTGGCGATGGTATCGCACTGGGCGAAGTGGCCGGCGGCTGCTTGTGCTGTGTCAACGGTGCGCCATTTCAGATCGGTCTTGGGCGTTTGCTACGTAAGGCCCGGCCGGATCGGCTATTCATCGAACCCTCGGGCCTGGGGCATCCGGCACAGTTGATGCGACAACTGAGTGAAGCGCCATGGCTCGGTGTGCTCGCGGTGCAACCCTGTGTGCTGGTGCTGGATGCCCGGGCGATGGCGGACGGCAAGCCTTTGCCCGACGCGCAGCAACAAACCCTGGCGGCTGCCGGACTGCTGGTGCTGAACAAGTCCGAGTCCCTCACACAAGCCGATCGTGAATGGCTGACGGCGCAGTTGCCAGGGCGTGCGTTGTACTGGACGCAACAGGCTGCGTTGCCGATCGATCGATTGCCAGGCCTTGCGGCTCGGGGCAGTGGGGCTGTGGATAACTTGAATCTACCAAAGCGCTTGGGCCAGATGCCGGCCATTTGGTCCGACCCGACGCTGCCGATCTGCTTGTATCAGCAGCAGGACGGTGGTTGGAGTATTGGTTGGCGCTGGCATCCCAGCCAGCAATTCGACGCAGCGGCATTGACGCGATGGCTACAAGGCCAAGACTGGAAACGGGCGAAAATGGTTATCCACAGCGTCGACGGTTGGATTTCAGCCAATGCGCTGGAAGGGGCGGTGCTGGGTTGGCAAGCCAGTGAGTGGCGCCAGGATTCTCGGATCGAGCTGATTTTCGATCAGGTGCAAGATGTCGATCGCCTGCAGGCCGAGCTGGCGAACTGTCGGTGTCGCTGAGTCAACGCTGTTTCAAGGCTTCCACTTGTTGTGTTCCTGGCGCCACTGGCTCAATTCGATAACTTCAGCCCTGGGCCTGGTCTGGGCCGGTTCGATGGGCGCTGGCGGTGTTTCTTCAAAGGGCATCGGGTAGGGCGCCAGCTCTATGTGTGCGCTGTGGGCACCAAATTGGGTGATGCTGCCCGAATGGCGGCTTTCGCCGGTGACGGTGAACTCGAAGGTGTAGACGCGAGCCAGGCGTCGCCGACCATTGGCGTCCTTCATGAAGCCGATTTTTTTTAGCGCCACGTTGCCGTCCAGCAGTTCGATCTTGAGGTTGGTGCAATGCTGCATGACCCTCGCCAACGCCCGTTCGCGCAAGCCATGGTTGTGCCACAGCCAGGCGCCGCCGGTAGCCAGCAGCATCAGCACGAAGATGTTTCCAAGGGTCAGCATGAACGAAGTGCTCCAACAAGTTGCTGTCAGCTTAACTGCCTCGCCGGTCTGTCGTACAGGCTGCGTTTAGTCGCATACTGCGCGGCTTGAATTTCAATCGTTTTACGGAAACTTCCCGCATGAAACGTACGCCTCATCTGCTTGCCATTCAGTCCCACGTGGTGTTCGGTCACGCTGGCAATAGCGCCGCGGTGTTTCCGATGCAGCGGGTCGGCGTGAACGTCTGGCCGCTCAATACCGTGCAGTTTTCCAATCACACCCAGTACGGCCAATGGACCGGTGAGGTGCTGGCGCCGGAGCAGATACCGGCATTGGTAGAAGGCATTGCCGCTATCGGTGAGCTGGGGCATTGCGATGCGGTGTTGTCCGGTTACCTGGGCAGCGCGGCTCAGGGGCGGGCGATTCTGACGGGTGTGGCGCGGATCAAGGCCGCCAATCCGAAGGCGCTGTACCTGTGTGACCCGGTTATGGGGCATCCAGAGAAGGGCTGTATCGTGGCGCCCGAGGTGAGTGAATTTCTCCTGGAAGAAGCCGCTGCCGTGGCGGACCTCATGTGCCCGAACCAACTGGAGCTGGACAGTTTTTCGGGACGCAAGGCGCAGTCTTTGCTCGACTGCCTGGCCATGGCCCGGGCGTTGCTGGCCCGTGGACCGAAGGCGGTGCTGGTCAAGCACCTGGCCTACCCTGGCAAGCCGGATGACAGCTTCGAAATGCTGTTGGTGACCGCCGATGGCAATTGGCACCTGCGCCGTCCGCTGCTGGCTTTCCCGCGCCAGCCGGTGGGTGTGGGTGACCTGACCTCGGGGTTGTTCCTGGCGCGGATACTATTGGGGGACAGCCTGGTGGCGGCACTCGAATTCACCGCGGCGGCGGTGCATGAAGTGCTGCTGGAAACCCAGGCCTGCACCAGCTATGAGCTGGAACTGGTCCGTGCCCAGGACCGGATCGCCCATCCACGGGTGCGGTTCGAGGCTGTGCCAATCAGTCTCTGATCAATGCAGCCCCTTGTGGGAGCGAGCTTGCTCGCGATGAGGGCATCACATTCAACATAGAGGTTGGCTGTGACATCGCCATCGCGAGTAAGCTCCCACATGTCGGTTAAGGCCCGTCTGCCTTGATGTCCTGATAACGCTTTTCCAGCTCCTGGCGAATCTGCCGGCGTTGCTGGGCTTGTTCGTAGCGGCGTTTTTCTTCGCTGTTTTGAGGCTGCAAGGGCGGCACGGCTGCGGGTTTACGCAGGTCATCCACCGCAACCATGGTGAAGAAGCAACTGTTGGTGTGGCGCACCGAGCGTTCGCGAATATTTTCGGTCACGACTTTGATGCCCACTTCCATCGACGTGTTGCCGGTGTAGTTCACCGATGCCAGGAAGGTCACCAGTTCGCCGACATGAATCGGCTCACGAAAGATGACCTGGTCAACCGACAGGGTCACCACGTAGCGTCCAGCGTAGCGGCTGGCGCAGGCGTAGGCGACTTCGTCGAGGTATTTGAGCAAGGTGCCGCCATGGACATTGCCAGAGAAGTTGGCCATATCGGGGGTCATCAACACCGTCATCGACAGCTGGGCGTTTCCGGGTTCCATAACGTACTCACGGTTCAAGGCAGCAATTCGGGAGTGCACCTCTGCGGGTGCTGGTGGGTGGCCTGCAACAGGTCACCATGTTTTAAAAACCACCGATATCGGGACGCTGCGCCTGTGGTTGCCGTCACGCGCCGATGGATCTGTTTCCATATATTGCACCGTCTTTTTGTCGGAAGTCGCGGTGTTACCCTTCAAAAGCCCGTTGCGAGGGCAATTCCTACAGAGGAAACGGATTTCTCCAGCTCTGCAGTGCGTCATTTGAACAGGGAGCCCCGACATGCATGCCATCAGTTTCATTCAAGACTTGGCGATCATCATGATGGCTGCGGGGCTGGTGACCGTACTCTTTCATCGTTTCAAGCAACCGGTGGTACTGGGCTACATCGTGGCCGGCTTCATCATCGGCCCGCATACGCCGCCGTTCGGTTTTATCCACGACGAAGACACGATCAAGACCCTGGCCGAGCTCGGGGTGATCTTCCTGATGTTTTGCCTGGGCCTGGAGTTCAGTCTGCGCAAACTGTTCAAGGTCGGGGCCACCGCCTTCATCGCGGCGTTCCTCGAAATCGTGCTGATGATCTGGATCGGTTATGAAATCGGCCGCTGGTTCGAGTGGAGCACCATGGACTCGCTGTTCCTCGGCGCGATCCTGGCCATTTCCTCCACCACCATCATCGTCAAGGCCCTCAACGACCTGAAAATGAAGAACGAGCGCTTCGCGCAGCTGATTTTCGGGGTGTTGATCGTCGAGGACATTCTGGGCATTGGCATCATCGCCTTGCTGTCGAGCATTGCCGTCAGCGGCACCGTGAGTTCCGGCGAGGTGTTTTCCACCGTGGGCAAGTTGTCGTTGTTCATGATCGTCGCGTTGGTCATCGGCATTCTGCTGGTGCCAAGGGTGCTGGCCTACGTGGCGAAGTTCGACAGCAACGAAATGTTGCTGATTACCGTGCTGGGCCTGTGTTTCGGCTTCTGCCTGCTGGTGGTGAAGCTGGAATACAGCATGGTGCTCGGGGCGTTCCTGATCGGTGCGATCATGGCTGAGTCCCGGCAACTGCTGAAAATCGAGCGGCTGGTGGAACCGGTGCGCGATCTGTTCAGCGCGATCTTCTTCGTCGCCATCGGGCTGATGCTCGACCCGGCGATATTGCTGCAATACGCCTGGCCGATTGCGGTGATCACGGGTGCAGTGGTGCTCGGCAAGATGTTGTCCTGCGGCCTCGGGGCCTTTATCGCCGGCAACGACGGACGCACCTCGCTGCGCGTTGGGATGGGCCTTTCGCAGATCGGCGAATTCTCCTTCATCATCGCGTCGTTGGGGATGACCCTGCAGGTCACCAGCGATTTCCTCTATCCGGTTGCGGTCGCCGTCTCGGTGTTGACCACACTGCTGACGCCGTACCTGATCCGGGCCGCCGACCCGCTGTCCGTCAAGTTGGCGACGATCATGCCGCTACGGTTGACGCGGGTGCTGGGGATGTATGGCGAATGGTTGCGCAGCATCCAGCCCCACGGTGAAGGAGCGATGATGGCGTCGATGATCAGGCGGATTTTGCTGCAGGTTGGAGTCAATCTGGCGCTGGTCATCGCGATTTTTGTCTCGAGCGGTTATTTCGCCGAGCGAATATCGGCTTACCTGCAAGCGTGGATCAGCGACCCGAGCTGGCACAAGGCATTGATCTGGGGCGGGGCATTGCTGGTGTCGCTACCGTTCCTGATCGCCGCCTATCGCAAGCTCAAGGCGCTATCGATGCTGCTGGCGGAGATGGGCGTGAAGACGGAGATGGCTGGCCGCCACACCCAGCGCGTGCGTCGGGTGATCGCCGAAGTGATCCCGATTCTCTCGTTGCTGGTGATTTTCCTGCTGTTGGCAGCCTTGTCGGCCAGCATTTTGCCGACCAACAAGTTGCTCGTACTGATCGCCGTGGTGGCGACTGCCGTGGCGGCACTGCTCTGGCGCTGGTTCATCCGCCTGCATACGCGGATGCAGGTGGCCTTGCTTGAAACCCTGGACAACCATAAGGAGTCGTCCGGGCATTGACCGGCCATGGGGCTCAGCTTTCCAGCCAGACGTCCCGCGCCCAGTGCCAGACCGATTCCCAGGTTTCTTCGGCGATCAGCTCTTCGTCGGCCTGCCACAGCACCACAGTGCCGTCTTCTTCGACGCAATAGTAATCGTCGCCGTCCTGGCATATCGGGATCAGGCTGCGGTCGACACCGGCATCCCAGGCATTGGCGGCCACATCCGGCAGGTAGGTGTGGGATTGTGGATCGGTGACGGTCACCGGCTCCAGGCTGCCATAGACGACATCGCTGACGGTCAGCAAAAACTCCCTGAAGACGAATGGAATATCGATGAACAGCTGCTCTTCGATCTCTACCAGCAAGTCTTCGTCGGGCAACTCCAGCGGGACCGGTACGGGCTCGTTGGCTTCACGCAATTGTTCGATGATTTCTTCCACGTCCGGGGATCCTCTTTCTCGATGGCGCGGTTTTATATGGAGCGGTTTATACAGTAGCTCGCTATAGATGCAACCGCGAAATAGAAAACCCCGGCCTGAGCCGGGGTTCTTTTATTTCAACATGCAAAACGGGCAAAGGTTCAACCGTTCTGGCGGATACCGGCCACCAGCCAAGGCTGGTCATCGCCCTGGGCACGTTCCATGTTCCAGCTTTCGCTGAACGCTTCGCCCTTGTCGAAGCGAGAATCCTTCGACACACCGCTGAAGGTCAGGGTGGCGATGGTCTTGTCGGCGCGATCGTCGACGCCGTCCAGCTGCACGTGCAGATTGTCGATGTAGGTGGACTGGAAGCCATCACCCAGCTCGGCCCGCTCGCGCTTGAGGAACTCCAGTAGTTGCGGAGTCACGAACTCGGAGATCTTGTCCATTTCGTTCGCGTCCCAATGCTGCTGCAGGGCCATGAAGTGGTTGCGCGCGGCTTCGATGAAGCGTTGCTCGTTGAACCAGGCCGGCGCATTGATGACCGGACGAGCGGCCGCAGGCGCTGCCGAACCGCCGAAGATCGAACCACTGGCAGCAGGCTGCTGGTTGAACACCTCACGCTGCATCGGCGCATGGCCGGCTGGAGCGAATTGCTCCTGCTGCTTGCGACGACGAGCGGCAATGAAGCGGAAGACCAGGAAGGCGATGACCGCCATGATCAGGATGTCGAAGATCTGCATGCCCTGGAAGCCGTCGCCCATGAACATGGAGGCGAGCAGGCCACCGGCGGCGATGCCGGCCAGGGGGCCGAGCCAGCGCGAAGCACCGCTTGCCTTGGTGGCAGCGCCCGCGGCACCGGCAGCACCTGCGGTGGCAGCGCTAGAGCCGGCGGCAGAGGACGGCGCCATCTGGCTGGTCTGGTGAGTCGGGGCTGCCCCCGAGCTTTTACCACCGCCAAAGCGCTTGGCGGCATTGGCGTCGATGGCCATCGTCAGGCCAATGCACAGCGCCATGGCGATGCTAAGAAAACGTTTCATATAAAGGCATTCCCATTTGTGGATAGCACGCGGGCCATGTTGCACAGGTGAAGTGTTGCTGGCTAGCGGCAGAGTGTTTCGGGCTTTTGCGTGACAGGTTAGGTTCAGCTTCAACCGCGCAAGAGGGCTTGTTCGATTTGGGCTGTAGGAAAAGTAAATAAGTTCGGTCGGAAACTAATGTGGGATGGGAGAAATACTTGTGGGAGCAAGGCTTGCCCGCGATAGCGATCGGTCTGACGCACCTGTGTTGAATGTGCCACCGCCTCGTGGGCAAGCCTTGCTCCCACAGCAAGGTGCTTCTTACGAAATCTTTAGATCGCTTCCAGCTTGGCATACCCCAGCATCAGCCACTTGCTGCCTTCGCTGAAGTTCACCTGCACCCGCGCCTGGGCGCCGGCACCCTCGAAGTTGAGGATCACGCCGTCGCCGAATACCGAATGCCGTACGGTCTGGCCGAGGCTGAAGCCGGTTTCCGGGATGTCGCTGCCGCCGAACAGGCTGCTGGTGCTTTGCTGCTGGCCGCCACCGAACGGACGGCTGACACTGTTGGACAGCCGCACTTCCTGGATCAGGCCCTTCGGTACTTCACGTACGAAGCGCGACACCTTGTTGTAGGTCTCGCTGCCATACAAACGTCGGGTTTCGGCGTAGGTCAGTACCAGATTCTGCATGGCGCGGGTGATACCGACGTAGGCCAGGCGCCGTTCCTCTTCCAGGCGTCCCGGTTCTTCCAGGCTCATCTTGTGGGGGAACAGGCCTTCTTCCATACCCACGAGGAACACGTAGGGGAATTCCAGGCCTTTGGCGCTGTGCAGGGTCATCAGCTGGATGCTGTCTTCATGTTCGTCGGCCTGGGTGTCGCCGGCTTCCAGGGAGGCGTGACCCAGGAAGGCCGACAGCGGTGTCAGGTCTTTGTCTTCTTCGGTACTTTCGAAGTTGCGCGCGGCGCTGACCAGTTCTTCAAGGTTTTCCACCCGGGCCTGGCCTTTCTCGCCTTTTTCCGCTTCGTGGTAGGCGATCAGGCCGGACTGCTCGATGACGGTCTGGGTCATCAAGTGCAGCGGCATTTCCCCGCACTTGGCGGCCAGGTCCTCGATCAGGTCCATGAAGGCCTTCAGGGCGCCAGCGGCGCGACCGGTCATGCCTTTGTTGACGACCAGTTGGTGCATGGCTTCCCACATGGACACATGGCTGTGGCGCGCGTGATCGCGAATCGCTTCAACGGTTTTTTCACCGATGCCCCGTGTTGGCACGTTGATCACCCGTTCCAGGGCCGCGTCGTTGCCGCGTCCTTCGATCAGGCGCAGGTAGGCCATGGCGTTCTTGATTTCAGCACGCTCGAAGAAGCGCTGGCCGCCGTAGATACGGTACGGGATCCGTTCGCGCAACAAGGCTTCTTCCAATACCCGCGACTGGGCGTTGGAACGGTACAGGATGGCGATGTCGCTGCGGGCGAGGCCGGTTTTCAGCGCGCTTTCGATGGTTTCCACCACGTAGCGGGCTTCATCGTGTTCGTTGAAGGCGGCGTAGAGATTGATCGCTTCGCCTTCGCCGCCATCGGTCCACAATTCCTTGCCCAGACGCCCGGTATTGTTGGCGATCAGGGCGTTGGCGGCCTTGAGGATGCCGGCGGTGGAGCGGTAATTCTGTTCCAGACGGATGACTTCGGCGTCCGGGAAGTCCGCCGAGTACTGGTGAATGTTTTCGATCTTGGCGCCGCGCCAGCCGTAGATCGACTGGTCATCGTCACCCACCACCATCAGGCTGTCGCCGCCCTTGGCGAGCAGGCGCAACCAGGCGTATTGCACGGCGTTGGTGTCTTGGAATTCGTCCACCAGTACATGCCGGAAGCGCTTCTGATAGTGAGCCAGCAGACCTGGGTGATCGCGCCACAGGTCCAGCGCCCGTAGCAGCAGCTCGGAAAAATCGATCACCCCGGCACGCTGGCACGCCGCCTCGTAGGCCTCATAGATGCTGCGCATGGTCGCCAGGAACAAGTCGCCGCTGGCCTGGATGTGCTGCGGGCGCAGGCCTTCGTCTTTCTGGCCGTTGATGAACCACTGGGCCTGACGGGCCGGCCAGCGCTGCTCGTCCAGGCCCAGTTCGCGGATTACCCGCTTGACCAGGCGTTGCTGGTCGTCGCTGTCCAGGATCTGGAAGGTCTGGCTCAGCCCGGCCTCCTGCCAATGCGCCCGCAACAAGCGGTGTGCCAGGCCGTGAAAGGTGCCGACCCACATGCCGGCAGGGTTGATGCCCATCAGTTGTTCGATGCGATGGCGCATCTCGGCCGCGGCCTTGTTGGTGAACGTCACCGACAGGATCGAATGGGGCGAGGCGTTCTCGACCTGGATCAACCAGGCGATACGGTGCACCAGCACTCGGGTTTTACCGGAGCCGGCACCGGCCAGGACCAACTGACGACCCACGGAGGCAGCTACGGCCTGACGTTGGGCATCGTTGAGGGAGTTCAGCAGAAGGGAGAGATCATCGCGCATCGGGGCATTCTAGGGGGCGGCGTCATCCCGGGCAAACCGAGCTTTGCATCAGCCGATAAAAGACCGCTTGATGATGACCGGTGGGTCATGGGCTACAGGCGTTGGCGGGACTCGCTCGAAAGGGGCGCCACCCAATGAAACAGCGACTTTTTTCCGTTTTTTTATGAGCTGGGGCAGTGTGGGATGCCCCGTGGCTTGTGTATGCTCGGTGCTTGTTTCGGGTTCTCCACGCTCCACTGAATAAGAACAAAAACAGTGCCAATAACCCTCAATTCCGATCCGGCGGGTCCCTGTGTGGAGCCGCGGGTCATCTGCAAGCAGTACGCCATGGAGATGGCGGTCGAGCGCACACGTCTGTTGTATCAAGGCTCGCTGCTGCCTACGCTGTTCATGCTGCTCAATGGTCTGGTCTGCGCCGCGCTGTTATGGGAGCCGCGGCGCTATTTCCTGGTCAGCGTCTGGCTCGTCTGGTTGTTGTCGCTGGTGGCCTTACGGGTGATCCAGGTGGCGGCTTTCGATTCGGCGATGCCGAGCCGCCAGGCACACCCGATCTGGTTGCGTATGTTTTTGCTGGGCTCGGCGATGACCGGCCTGACGCTGGCTGGGGCCGGTATCGCGCTGGTCCCGGCTGACAGTTTCCAGCAGCAGGCCTGGGTGTTCGGCCTGATTGGCGCGGCCGCCCTGTCGGCCAGCGTGGCTTACGCGGTGAGCCTTCCCGCATTCCTGTCCTTTACCTTGCCCTGCCTGTTACCGGCCATCGGCTACCTCTTCTGGGGCGGCGACGAGCAGCAACGCGGGTGGGGCTGGCTTGGGCTGATCGTGCTGGTCTCGCTGAGCGTGGTCGCCTGGCAAGTCAACCGCTTGATCCAAAGCGGCCTGTTGCGGCGCTTCCAGAACCAGGCGCTGATCGAGCATCTGCAGCAAGCACAAACCCGCAGCGCCCAGCTCAACGACGCGCTGGCCCGGGAGGTGGAGCAACGTCGTTCTGCGGAGGAAAAACTGCGAGCGGCCCAGGTTGGCCTGGAGGCGCGGGTCGCGCAGCGCAGTCTTGAACTGGAGGTCGCCAGCCAGGCCCTGAGCAAGAGTGAGGCGCGTCTGGCCCTGGCGCTCAAGGCCAGTGAGTTGGGGTTGTGGGATTGGAACCTGCAGACTGACGAAGTCCATCACACTCAGCTCAAGGAACTCTTCGGCCTGGAGCCCGAATACATCACGGCGATGCTCACTCACCTCACTCCGCGCCTGCACCCTCAAGACCTGCCGGCGCTCAAGCGGGCCTTGGTCGAACACCTCAAGGGCCGAAGCGAGGATTACCAGATCGAATACCGCGTGCGTCACGGCGATGGCCACTGGGTCTGGATCGAAGACCGCGGTCGGGCTGTGGAGCGCAGCGTCAGCGGACGGGTGCTGCGTATGGTCGGTACCCGGCGAGACATCAGCACCAGCAAGGAACTCGAGCAGCAACGGCAACTGGCGGCCACAGTGTTCGAAGCCGCCAGCGAAGGTATCGTGATTTTCGACCCCCACTACGTACTACTCGCTGCCAATCAGGCGTTCACGCGGGTCACCGGTTTCAATATCGATGACATGCTCGGGCGCAACGTGGTGGACCTGCCGTGCAGCCGCGATGCGCGCCGGCACTACCCCGTCATTCGCCAAGCGCTCAAGCAGCACGGCACCTGGCAGGGCGAGTTGGTGGAGGCGCGGGCCAACGGCGAGCTGTATCCGCAATGGCTGCAACTGAACGTCGTGCGCAATGCGCGGGGAAATGTCAGCCATATCGTGGGCTTCTTCGCCGATCTTTCGGCGCGACGCGAATCCGAAGAGCGGATGCGCTACCTGACCCATTACGACGAATTGACCGGGCTGGCCAATCGCTCGCTGTTTCGTGAGCGCCTGCACGAAGCTCATCAGCGTGTGCGCCAGGGCGGACGGCGCAGCCTGGCGTTGCTGCATATCAACCTGGACCGTTTCAAGTTGCTCAACGACAGCCTCGGCCATGACATCGCCGACCAGTTGCTGCAGAAAATGGCACGACGCCTGATCAATGCGCTGCCCGAGGCGGATACCATCGCGCGGCTATCGGGCGATGAGTTTGCGGTGTTGTTCGATGCCTATGGCAACCTTTCGAGCCTGGCGCGGGTGGCGACTCGGCTGGCCGCCAAGCTGCGTGTGCCACTGACCATAGAGGGCCATGAACTGGTGCTCAGTGCCTCGATCGGCATCAGCCTGTTGCCCGACAACACGCGAGAAGTTGCCATGCTGGTCAGCCAGGCGAACATGGCCATGCAACATGCCAAGCATTTGGGCGGCAACAATTTCCAGTTCTACACCGACAGCCTCCAGGCCAGCACGCTGGAGCGCCTGCAACTGGAGAATCAGCTGCGCAAGGCCTTGGAAGAGCAGCAACTGAAGGTTTTTTATCAGCCAAAACTGTGCCTGGCGACCGGACGCCTGAACGCCGCCGAGGCGTTGGTGCGTTGGGATCATCCGGCCATGGGTCGGGTACCGCCGGGGGATTTCATTGGCCTGGCCGAAGAGACCGGGTTGATCGGGCCGATCGGCGAATTCGTATTGCGCCAGGCTTGTTGGCAGGCATGCGAATGGCAGCGCCAGGGGCTCGCGCCGATCAGGGTGTCCGTCAATCTGTCGGTGCATCAATTGCGCCAGGGCAAGCTGGTCAGCCTGGTGCGACAGGTACTGGAGGAAACCGGACTGGCGCCTCAATACCTGGAGTTGGAACTGACCGAGAGCCAGTTGCTCGACAGCGTTGAACACATCATCGCTACGTTCCAGCAATTGCGTGACCTTGGGGTCAAGCTGGCGATCGACGATTTCGGCACTGGCTACTCATCCCTGAGTTATCTCAAGCGCATCCCGGTGGATTACGTGAAGATCGACCAGGCGTTCATTCGCGGGCTGGGTGAGGGCAGCGTGGATGCGGCAATTACCCGGGCAATCATTGCCATGGCACATGGCTTGTCGCTCAAGGTCGTGGCCGAAGGCGTTGAGCGGCAGGAGCAGCTCGAATTCCTCAGGAGTGAACGTTGCGATGAGGTTCAAGGGTATCTGGTCAGCCGGCCGGTGGAGGCTGAAGGGTTGGCTGGGTTGTTGCGGGCGCAACACCTGGTTGAATGAACCTGAACCACGACGATATCTTTCCGTCAGACAATGAAGTCGTCTGACGGAAAGTTATCGGTTCTACGCTTAGTTAGTTACTAGCACTTCATCGATGTGGTGCAGTAACTGGCCGTCGAAAAAGATACTGACGCCAGTGACGTTGGAATTGCCCAGCTCTTTATATTCAACGAACTTGTCTGTCAGTGCCGGCAGTGAAACTCCGTCGGAATGTTCAAGTTTCAATTCCAGTCGCAGGTCAAAGGACTTGTCCTGTAGGTCGCTGCGTACCAGCGTCGGGGTAACGCCGCTATTGGCTACAGTGACCGTGCCAAAGGTGCGGAAAGACGCCGAACCTGGCATGCGGTCGATTTGTGCGGTCCAATCTTTAGTCGTGATTTTCATAATAGTAACTCCTGTAGTTAAGTTGATTGCGTCCTGCGGGAGCCAATATATCTACTTTGCCTGAATAGTGTCTGCTCAACTTGTAAGGAGAAATGAGTTATCGATCGCTTACTTGGTTCCCTCTTAAGATTTACTGTCTGTAGTTGCAGGGATATATTGTTGGAGGGGGCAAGTTATTGGGTGGTTGGCTAATGACCGATAGACGATTTCCCCTGCGTTGCAAGCTCAGGACGGACCTGGAAACCAGTGGATCGGCAGCGTTGAAGGTTTGCTATGCGGCACAAGCTGCTACATCGAGGGATCCTCGGCCAAAACCAAGGGGCAGCGAGGCAATCCAGTTACGTTTTGGACGGGCAAAAAGCCAATTCTTGTAGTATAACTACAAGCTTGCTACATCCCGGCACCTGCCCATAACAAGAGTCCAGCCCCTTGAACCTGTTGCAACACATCGCCCAGTCACGCCACTTGCTGCGCAAGTCGGAGCTGAAAGTCGCCGATCACGTATTGCTTGATCCGGCGGCCGTGATGCATAGCTCCATGGCCGATCTTGCCCACAGCGTCGGCATCAGCGAACCGACCATCGTGCGTTTCTGCCGAGCCATCGGTTGCTCGGGTTTCCAGGACCTGAAACTCAAGCTGGCGCAAAGCCTCGCCGCCGGTGCGAGCTTCGGTCAGTTTGCGATCCACGAAGACGATTCAGTGGCGGACTACAGCCTGAAAATCTTCGACACGACCCTGCATACGCTGATGGAGGTTCGCGAGAAGCTCGACCCGGTGGCGTTGCAAAAAGCCGTCACGGCCATGTCCCAGGCCCAGCGTGTCGAGTTTTATGGCTTCGGCGCGTCGGGCGCGGTAGCAGCCGATGCCCAGCACAAGTTCTTCCGGTTGCTGCTGACGGCTGCAGCCTATTCCGACCCGCACATGCAGGCCATGTCAGCGGTGACCTTGAAACCCACCGATGTGGCGATCTGCATTTCCCAGTCGGGACGTTCCAAGGACTTGCTGATCACCGCCAACCTGGTGCGCGAAAGCGGCGCCTCACTGATCACCTTGTGCCCGAGCCAGACGCCATTGGCGGAACTGTCCACGGTGAACCTGGCCATCGACGTGCATGAAGACACCGAGATCTACACGCCGCTGACCTCGCGCATCGCCCACCTGGTGGTGATTGACGTATTGGCGATGGGCGTCGCCATGGCTCGTGGTCCAAGCCTGGTCAACCACCTCAAGAGTGTGAAGCGCAGCCTTCGCAGCTTGCGGCTGTCGCCCAAGTCGGTGAAGGCGTTGGATGACTAAATCCCAAGTCAGTAGGGCAAGCGCTCTTGTGGCGAGGGGATTTATCCCCGTTGGACTGCGCAGCAGTCCCAAGCTGTCCTCAGGGGTATCTATTTGAAGTGGGGGCTTCTCGGGAGGACTGCTTCAGCCCAACGGGGATAAATCCCCTCGCCACAGGCTTACCCTCCAAAAGATCCCATCGCCCGAATTCATCGTTCTGTAACCCCCGCGCCGCCAAACCGTCATCCCGCGCCGTCATCGTAAAGCTCCCGTATACGTCTTGGGAGTCTCGACATGACCCAGTCCTACGAAGAACGCAGCGCCGTCAAAACCCGTCGTCAGCAGGAAGACCAGCGCCGCATGGCGTTCCGTCGTGCCATCGAAGACCGCTATGAACAGCGCCAGCTCCTGGCCGAAATCAGCGAATTTCCTGACGCGGCAGAGTTCAATTACTGGCAGGCAACGCCGGCGGCTTCCCGTCGAAGCGCTCAACCAGGCCGATGATCTGAGCGCGCTCACCGCGAACGAACGCCAGGAAGGCGTGAGCCACCGGTGACAGGCGTTTGGCCCGGGCTTGCACCAGGCACCAACTGCGATACAGCGGCAACTCCTCCACCGGCAGCTCGATGAGTGCGCCGGACGACAATTCCCGGCTCACGGCGTGGCGCGTCAACAGTGCCACGCCCAGCCCGGCCACCACGCACTCGCGCTGGGCCTCCGCCGAGGCCACTTCCAGTGTCTGGGTGAAATGCACCCGTTTCTCCTTGAAATACTCCTCACAGGCCAGCCGCGTGCCTGATCCCGGCTCACGCAGCAGTAGCGTATAGGGCTCCAGGTCCTGCAAACGCAGCGGGCCCATGTGGCACAGCGGATGATCCGGCGGTGCCACGGCCACGATTGGATTGTTGAGGAACGGTAGGAATTCCAACCCCATGTCCTGAGGCACCATGGACATGATCACCAAGTCGTCACGGTTGTCCGAGAGCCGACGGATGACCTGGCCGCGATTGACCACCGTGAGGTTCAGGTTGACCTCTGGATGCTGGCGCTTGAACGCGGCGAACAGGTGCGGGACGAAGTACTTGGCGCTGGACTCCACCGCCAGCTTCAATTGGCCTTGCAGTGAGCCCTGCATGTCCGAGAGCTGCATGTCGAGGTTTTCCAGGCGCCCGAAGATGTCCCGGCTGGCGCGTTGCAGCGCTTCGGCGGCCTCGGTCATGTAGAGTTTTTTGCCTACATACTCAAACAGTGGCTGGCCAATCAGCTCTTCAAGGGATCGAATCTGTAGGCTAACGGCTGGTTGTGTGAGAGACATTTCATCAGCTGCACGGCTGTAGGACCTCAGGTCGCACACCTCGTTGAAAATCTGCAATTGACGCAATGTCATACGCATCAATGACTTACGCATTTTCTAAGCACTCTCGACGGGGACGATTAGCACAACTATAAGTCTTTGCTTATGCATGACCCAATAAATATTCATTTTTGTTAATCAACAGCCAGGACTAGTGTGGGGCTGCGACCAATTGTTACATCTGGTCACGCGTCGGCCTGGACCCCAGGCCGTGGTATCACCGGCTCAAGGGAACCTCCAATTGATAACAAAGATCCTGATCGCCAACCGTGGTGAAATTGCCGTTCGAATCGTGCGCGCCTGCGCCGAGATGGGCATTCGCTCGGTCGCGGTCTACTCCGACGCGGACCGCCATGCGTTGCATGTCAAGCGTGCGGACGAGGCCCACAGCATCGGCGCCGATCCGCTGGCCGGCTATCTGAACCCGCGCAAACTGGTGAACCTGGCAGTGGAAACCGGCTGTGATGCCTTGCACCCCGGCTACGGTTTTCTCTCGGAAAACGCCGAACTGGCAGACATCTGCGCTGAACGCGGAATCAAATTCATTGGTCCGTCGGCGGAAGTGATTCGCCGCATGGGCGACAAGACCGAAGCGCGCCGCAGCATGATCAAGGCCGGTGTACCGGTCACGCCCGGCACCGAAGGCAACGTATCGGGCATTGAAGAAGCGCTGACCGAAGGTGATCGGATCGGTTACCCGGTGATGCTCAAGGCCACGTCCGGCGGCGGCGGTCGTGGTATCCGTCGCTGCAACAGCCGCGAAGAACTCGAACAGGCCTTCCCGCGGGTCATTTCCGAAGCCACCAAGGCATTCGGTTCGGCGGAAGTGTTCCTGGAAAAATGCATCGTCAATCCCAAGCACATCGAAGCGCAGATCCTCGGTGACAGTTTCGGCAACGTGGTGCACCTGTTCGAGCGTGATTGCTCGATCCAGCGCCGCAACCAGAAACTGATCGAGATCGCGCCCAGCCCGCAACTGACGCCCGAGCAGCGCGCCTACATCGGCGACCTGTCGGTGCGCGCGGCCAAGGCCGTGGGCTACGAGAATGCCGGCACCGTGGAGTTCCTGCTCGCCGAAGGCGAGGTGTACTTCATGGAGATGAACACTCGGGTGCAGGTGGAACACACCATCACCGAAGAAATCACCGGTATCGACATCGTTCGCGAACAGATCCGCATCGCGTCCGGGCTGCCACTGTCGGTCAAGCAGGAAGACATCGTGCACCGGGGTTTTGCGTTGCAGTTCCGTATCAACGCCGAAGACCCGAAAAACAACTTCCTGCCCAGCTTCGGCAAGATCACCCGCTACTACGCCCCTGGCGGCCCGGGTGTGCGCACCGACACGGCGATCTATACCGGCTACACCATTCCGCCGTTCTACGATTCGATGTGCCTGAAACTGGTGGTCTGGGCGTTGACCTGGGAAGAAGCGATGGACCGTGGCCTGCGGGCCCTGGATGACATGCGCCTGCAGGGGGTCAAGACCACCGCCGCGTATTACCAGGAAATCCTGCGCAACCCGGAATTTCGCAGCGGTCAGTTCAATACCAGCTTCGTGGAAAGCCATCCGGAACTGACCAACTACTCGATCAAGCGCAAACCCGAAGAGCTGGCCCTGGCCATCGCCGCCGCCATTGCCGCCCACGCAGGCCTGTAAGGAAAGTATGACCATGTCCAAGAAGATCTTTGTTACCGACACAATCCTGCGCGACGCCCACCAATCGCTGCTTGCCACCCGCATGCGCACCGAAGACATGCTGCCGATCTGCGACAAGCTCGACAAAGTCGGCTATTGGTCGCTGGAAGTCTGGGGCGGCGCGACATTCGATGCCTGCGTACGCTTCCTGAAGGAAGACCCGTGGGAACGTCTGCGCCAACTGCGCGCGGCACTGCCCAACACCCGTCTGCAAATGCTGCTGCGCGGCCAGAACCTGTTGGGCTATCGCCACTACAGCGATGACGTGGTCAAGGCGTTCGTGGCCAAGGCCGCTGTCAACGGCATCGACGTTTTCCGTATTTTCGATGCGATGAACGACGTGCGTAACCTGCGGGTCGCCATCGAAGCGGTGAAGGCCGCCGGCAAGCACGCCCAGGGCACCATCGCCTACACCACCAGCCCGGTGCACACCATCGACGCGTTCGTGGCCCAGGCCAAGCAGATGGAAGCCATGGGTTGCGACTCGGTGGCGATCAAGGACATGGCCGGCCTGCTGACCCCCTATGCCACTGGCGAGCTGGTCAAGGCGCTGAAGAGCGAGCAGTCGCTGCCAGTCTTTATCCACTCCCACGACACCGCCGGCCTGGCCGCGATGTGCCAGCTCAAGGCGATCGAAAACGGTGCCGATCACATCGACACCGCGATCTCCAGCTTCGCCTGGGGCACCAGCCATCCCGGTACCGAGTCGATGGTTGCGGCCCTTAAAGGCAGTGAGTTCGACACCGGCCTGGACCTGGAACTGTTGCAGGAAATCGGCCTGTACTTCTACGCCGTGCGCAAGAAGTACCACCAGTTCGAAAGCGAGTTCACCGCGGTGGACACCCGCGTCCAGGTCAACCAAGTACCGGGCGGGATGATCTCCAACCTCGCCAACCAGTTGAAAGAGCAGGGCGCGCTGAACCGGATGAATGAAGTGCTAGCGGAAATCCCGCGGGTGCGCGAAGACCTCGGCTTCCCGCCGTTGGTGACCCCGACCTCGCAGATCGTCGGTACCCAGGCGTTCTTCAACGTGTTGGCCGGTGAGCGCTACAAGACCATCACCAACGAAGTGAAGCTCTATCTGCAGGGCGGTTACGGCAAGGCGCCAGGTTCGGTGAACGAGAAATTGCGTCGCCAGGCCATCGGCAGCGAAGACGTGATCGATGTGCGTCCAGCCGATTTGCTCAAGCCGGAAATGACCAAGCTGCGCGGTGAAATCGGTGCGCTGGCCAAGTCCGAAGAGGACGTGCTGACCTACGCCATGTTCCCGGACATCGGTCGCAAGTTCCTGGAAGAGCGCGAAGCCGGCACCTTGACTCCGGAAGTGCTCTTGCCGATCCCTGAGGCGGGTAGCGTGAGCTCGGTGGGCGGTGAAGGCGTGCCGACCGAGTTCGTCATCGACGTTCACGGCGAAACCTACCGCGTCGACATCACCGGGGTGGGCGTCAAGGCCGAAGGCAAGCGTCACTTCTACCTGTCCATCGATGGCATGCCCGAAGAGGTCGTGTTCGAACCGCTCAATGAGTTTGTCGGCGGCGGCAGCAGCAAGCGCAAGCAAGCCACTGCGCCGGGCCACGTCAGCACCACCATGCCCGGCAACATCGTCGATGTGCTGGTCAAGGAGGGCGATGTGGTGAAGGCCGGTCAAGCCGTACTGATCACCGAAGCCATGAAAATGGAAACCGAAGTGCAGGCGGCCATCGCCGGCAAGGTCACCGCGATTCATGTGGCCAAGGGCGACCGGGTCAACCCGGGCGAGATCCTGATCGAGATCGAAGGCTGAGTTAACAGCCTCGATACACCGTTTTAACCTCGGGGGGGCATGTGCTCCCCTTTTTTTTTGCCTGTCAGAACATCATCCGCCACTGCCCCATCAGCGCACCGTTGTGGTTGTCCTGGCCGGTTTCACCCTTGTAGCTCACCCCCAATGTGTGTCGTGGCGAAACGGCCAGGTCCAGTCCGGCTTCCAGCAGCAAGCTGTCCCGGTCCAGCTCGATGCCCTCGACGGTATAGGTCATGCCGCCGTCGACCAGACGTTGCCGGGAGCTGCCTCGGACGTCGCCATAGAGGTGTTTCCAGCCGACATTCAGGCGCGGCGTCAACCGCGCTCCCTGGTCAAGAACGAAAGGGCGGGCGAGGTGCAGGCCCAGCTCGCTGGTGTAGTGGTCTTGGGTCTGGCTCTCGAACTGCAGCGCCGCGTCGCCACCTTTCTCCTTGAAGTGATCGCGTTGGTAGTGCTGGTAGCCCAGTTGGACGTAGGGCTCGATATCGAAATGCCCGACGTCCAGGTTGTAGCCGACTTGCCCGAAAACCTGCTGCGTGTTGGCGTCGTAACGACCTTTGAGTCGATCGCTGAAACCGTTGAAAGCCACGTGGCGCTTGGTGCTGCCGTCGTGATCGCCATACACCGCGCCCAGGCGTAGCGCCAGCGGCCCATCCTGACGCAAGGCATAGGCGCCGACATGCCAACTGTCGAGCCGGCCCTCGAATCGATGGCCGTCCAGCCGCGTCTCGCTCTTGGCGCCGATGATTCCTATGCGCCAAGTCGGGTTGATCGCCCAGTCGGTTCCCAACAGCAAACCTGTTGTCGAGTGCTTTAGCGCGTAATCGTCCAGATGCTTACCGACGCGGCCACTGTTGCCGATGGCCTGGACCCAGACCTGCCCATTGCCATGGGCGCCCTGCGAAGTGTTCTGGCCCATGGCCGCGAGCATGCCGGTGCTGATGGGCGCGACACTGCTCAGGGTAGCGTTGCCCAGGTCGGCGGTGTCGTAGCCGCTCAACTGGTCGAGGGCATCGGCGGCGGTGACCAGGTTGCTGCCGAGCAGGGCGTTGATGGCGGCGTTGGGTTTCGCGACGGGGATGTTGTGCGGCAGGCTGGTGGGTTTCGGTTCAATGCTGGCGACTGGCGACGCTTGGCGGGGGCGTTGTGCCGGATCATCGACTTTTGCTTGGGTTGTAGGTGCCTCAGCAGCCGCTCCATTGTCGACAGGCTTGGGCGGCAGTGGCGTGGCCGTTTGCGGTTCTTTGATACTGCCGGCGAGTCTTTCTGCATTTTCGTTCTTTGCTGCAGCGTTGAGTGGAACGCCATTGCGCGCATACGTCAGGCCAACCTCCGTCCCGCTGTAGTGCGGGGTCGCGGTCATGAAGGGGAGATTGTTGATGATCGTGCCGAACGCCCCCTCGATCTGCTTCGCACGGATCACGGTGTGCTCGCTTGTGCCCATGTCCTCAACCTGTACGGCGTCGATTCTCAGGGTCGCATCGTTCAGCGTCGCAGTGCCTGCGACATTGATCGTGGCGCTGGCGCCCGCAGCATCGATGCCGTAGATCAACTCAGCGCCTTTCAACAGTTCAAGGTTTCCGCTGATCGAGGGTGCACCGACTTCAGGACCGACCTTCAGCTGGCCTGCCACGCTCAGGAACCCTACAGATCCGTTGCCGCTGAAGCTGGCCTTCTCAAGTACATGGACTGCGCCATTCACGGCACCTGAGTTGCTCATGCCTGCGTCTTGCTCGACGATCACGTTGTTGGCGACAACGCCCTTGTTATCGAACGTACCGAGAACCCCGATTTGTCCGTCGATATGGCCGGTGTTGATCAACGTGGTTTCCGGCTCGATCACTCCCCAGCCAGTGAAATTCCCGGTGTGTTCCCATTCGCCTTTTGCGACATGCAAAGCCTCAAAGTTATGGGCTCCTTCCAATTTTCCACCTTTGCTGGCTTCCAATCGCAGCATGTTGGTTCCTCCGCCACCATCAACAGCGCCGTTGAACTTCCCGCGTCCGCCGACGAGGGCCAGATCGTTGGTGTCATCCAGTTTCTCTACGCCTTTGTGGGGCTTGGTGACTTTGGGCGATGTGGTATCCACTGCTTCGGCGAACGTTTTGAGTTGAGCTTGCAAGTCGGCTGTTGTCTTGGGGACGACGGGCGGATCAGCAGGTTGCCCTGCCATCGAAACGTCGGTGCAACCGAGCACCAGGGCAATTGTCAGGGCCAGGCGTTGGGGTGGGTATAGGTGTTGGATAGACATCGAATGCGGCCTCTCATTAAAGGAGTCCGCACTTTAAAAATTCAGCCGGGAGGGCGATGCCAGCCATCTCCTGGCCGTCGGCAAGACACGACAGATCGAATCTGTAGGCTGTGGGTCGGGGGGGCAGCGTATCGTCGTGCTGGCTTCCATGACAGAGAGCTTTGCCCTACAGCATCCTCGGAAATGTCGATTTGACCAGCCGTGGTTTCTCAGCTGCGCTTGAGATACGCCTTCCCATAATGCCGCTCCATCCGCGCCTGGATCAGTTCCAACGCAATGGACATCAACCAATAGATAATCGCCGCCGTCGTCAGCATCTCGATATAGCGATAGCTGGAACGACCATAGGACTGCGCCAGGAACATCACTTCCCAGACGCCCATCACCGAGATCAGGGAGGAGTCCTTGAGCATGGAGATGAACTGGTTGGTGGTCGGCGGGATGATGGTGCGCATGGCCTGGGGCAGGGTGACGCGCCAGAAGATCACGGTTTCGCTCAGGCCCAGGGCGAGGGAGGCTTCGCGTTGGCCGTGGGGGACGCCGAGGATGCCGGCGCGGAAGATCTCGCTCAGGTAGGCGCCATAGTTCAGCGACAGCGCGATGATCCCGGCGGCGATGGCGCCCGGGACCACGCCCAGTTGGGGCAGGCCCAGGTAGATCAGCAGGATCTGGATCAGCAGCGGCGTGCCGCGAAAGAATGACGCGTAGAAACTGGCAATGCCGAACGCCACCGCGCTGCTGGACAGCCGCGCCAGAGCGGTGATGAAACCCAGCAATGACGAGGCGACGATCGAGCACAGGCACAGGAACAACGTCAGCACCGCGCCCTGCAAAAAGCCATTGGGCGCCAGGTGCACACCTAGCAGGTTCGGCAGTTTGTCGAGGATGATGGAGAACTTCAGGTCGAAGCTCAGGAAGAAACTCGCGAACAGCACCAGCATGGCCGCCCAGGTCAGGTACAGCCGGGTGCGAAAACCGAAGATTTTTTGCAGGCGAGACTCAGCCACCGTTGGCGGTGGCTGAGGGGGTGGAAAAGAAGTCATTGGGTGATGTCGGCGCCGATCCATTTTTGCGAGAGTTTGCTCAAGGTGCCGTCTTGTTTCAACTGGGCGAAGACTTCACGCACCTTGTTGTCCCACTGGGCATCGCCTTTTTCGATGGCCACCGAGTTCGGTTCGGAATAGAGCGGTTCGCCGGCCAGCTTGAAGCGCTTGTCTTCGGTCAGGCGCGGCTGTGCGGTCACCAGGTTGGTCAACACCGCGTCCAGGCGCACCCCGGCGCCCAGGCCGAGGTCTTGGAACGCCACGTTATCGGTATCGTACGGGGCGACCTGCACGTCCTCGAAGGGATAGCTCAGTTGGGTATCCTCGGCGCCTTCGATCACCAGGTTCTTGTTCAGGTAACTTTCATAGCTGGAGGCGCTGGTGAGGCCGACTTTCTTGCCGCTCAAGTCCTTGGCGCCGTGGATACGGTCATCCTTGGCGTTGACCACGATGACGGCTGGGGAGGCGTAGTACTGCACCGGGAAATCGAAGACTTCGGCGCGGGCCTTGCTCGGGGTCATGGAGCAGATGCAGATGTCATAGCGCCCGCTCCAGTGCCCGGCCGCGATTACGTCCCAGGAAGGGGTTTCCAGGCGCAGCTTCACGCCCAGTTTCTGCGCCACGGCCTTGGCCACGTCGACGTCGAAACCGTCGAGCTGGTTCTGATCGTTGAGGAACGAGAAGGGCGGATAGCTTTCCATCAACACGCCGACCAGTTCTTTTTTCTGTTCGATGCGATCGAGCGTGGCGCCGGCGAACGCCTGCGACGAGGCGGCCAGCAGAGTCAGGCCCAGGGCCAGCAATGGTTGTAATTTCACGTGAGATCCCTGGGGTAGAAAAATAAGTTGTAGTGAACTGAATGGTGCGTATTAAATAGTTATAAGAACAACTCCGGTAGTGAGTATTTTTCATAAGCTTATGAGTGAATCGCATATGGGCGCAGCAACGACAGTCATTCTCGATGGCGGCATGGGCCGCGAACTGCAACGCCGTGGCGCGCCGTTCCGGCAACCCGAGTGGTCGGCCCTGGCCTTGAGCGAAGCGCCCCAGGCGGTAGAGGCGGTGCACGCGGCTTACATCGCCAGCGGCGCCAGCGTGATCACCAGCAACAGTTATGCCGTGGTGCCGTTCCATATTGGCGAGGCGCGTTTCGCCGCGGAAGGCCAGGCGCTGGCCGCCCTGGCTGGAGAGCTGGCGCGGCGGGCGGTGCAGGCTTCGGGCAAGGCGGTACGGGTGGCCGGGTCGCTGCCGCCGTTGTTCGGTTCCTATCGCCCAGACCTGTTCGACGCTTCCCGCGCCAGTGAACTGTTGGCTCCCCTGGTGACCGGCCTGGCGCCCCATGTTGACTTGTGGTTGGCCGAGACTCAAAGCTCTACCGTCGAAGCGCGGGCGATTCACGCCGGGCTGCCGCAGGACGGCAAGCCGTTCTGGCTCTCGTTCACGCTGAAAGATGAAGACACCGACGAAGTGCCGCGCCTGCGCTCCGGCGAACCGGTGGCGGACGCGGCGGCGGTCGCGGCCGAGCTGGGCGTCGAGACGCTGCTGTTCAACTGCAGCCAGCCGGAAGTGATCGGCGCGGCTGTTGATGCGGCGCGAGAAACCTTCAAGCGGCTGGGGGTGAAGATCCACATCGGTGCCTACGCCAACGCCTTTCCGCCGCAACCGAAGGAAGCCACGGCCAACGACGGACTGGATCCGCTGCGCGAAGACCTCGATCCACCGGGGTATCTGCAGTGGGCGGCTGACTGGCAGAAGCGCGGGGCGAGCCATTTGGGCGGCTGCTGCGGGATCGGGCCAGAGCATATTGCGGTGTTGGCGCAACAGCTACCCTGATTGGCTGGAATCTTTTCGGGTCGTGGGACCCCTGTGGCGAGGGAGCTTGCTCCCGCTGGGCTGCGCAGCAGCCCCAAGATTTTTGCGGTCGCTGCGCAACCGAGCGGGAGCAAGCTCCCTCGCCACGAATGAATCTCTGCAAGCAGCACCCCAAAGGTGCTGGCTGAGTGCAGGGCTTGGAGGACATCCCGGCTTACGCTTTTCTCCGAGCCTGCCAGCCACCCCTATACATATGTATGTCATTTCCGGTCGAACGGCGCGATAGGGTCCCAGTCCTCATCACAACCGGGACACTTCAATGCCTGTCTTCTCCGAACATGAACCTAGCGCGCCGTCGCCTCTTCCTGCCGCGCGCTTGAAACCCATCAGCCTGTTAGCCAACGGGGTTCGCTTTCAACCGCATGTATTCGCCGATCAATGGCTAGGTCAATGGGGCCTGACTGGCGATGCGCAGGTCAACGTCACGTATCAAGAAGTCGAGACTATCGACTCGGCCGCCGTCACCCAGAGCACCTCGGTGCCTTTGCGTGACGCCGTGACCCAAGGCTTTCTGATCGCCCATCAAAGCCGCGGATCTTCCTCTGGTCACTCCCCGCGCGAGGGCTGGATTTATCCCCACATCAGTCACATGTCCCTGGACTTCACGGCGCTGCGGGTCAACGGCAAGGCCCTTGCGCCAGACGTCCTGCAGCAATTGCGCGCCGGCATTGCACCCGGCTACCAGGGCATCGGCCAGCCCGTCATGACTGAGGTGGATGCCCAGGGCAATCTGCTCGGTGCCCGTGAAAAGGAACAGGCCAGGCAATTGGCGTTGCTGGACACCAATCAGGTGAAACTGGCGCGCTTGTTTGCCGCTCTTCCAACGTTCGACTCGGTGCTCAAGAGCCTGCTGGCCAGCCGGATCAAGGCGAAGATCCCGCAGAAAAAATTCCGTGGATCGCTGCTTCAAGACATCGACCCGGATCACTGGTACGTGAATCACTTTACCGTTGACGCGACGGGCAGCCGTTCATTGACCTCGTCGCAGCGTTTTTCCGACGTGATGCTGGACTGCCTGGTGACGGATACACCGCCCACTTACGCGGTCGGCAGCGTCGGGTTCTTCAGTCGCCCAGACTCGGTGGAGGAGGCCGACAGCGTCTTTGCCAGCCCGCTGGACACGAAAACGGCAGCGACCCTGGAGGCCGTGTTCTATATCGCCCAGCCCACCGGCAATGAAGAATTGAAACAGCAATGGCGCGACGATCTCACGCGCTTTCGTAACAGCAGCGGCGCAGACGTTCTCGATACGCCAACCCCGGCGTCCACCACGCACGCGGCACTCGCTCATCTGCTGTCCCGACGTTTTTTGCATTTCTTCGACCTGTACAGGATCGATCGCGATCCAGGCACCCAATCGAGCCCGGACGCACGAACCCGGCAGGCAGAGGAAGATCGCCTGTTGGACCTCATCACCACCCATCCTTCCATGGCCGACAGAAACCGCTTGCTGCGGGCCCCCATTCCCCATGTCTACGCCGTCATGCTCGATATGGGCACCGCAGCGCCGAAAAAATGGCCGGCGGCGATGGTGATCAAACGGACCGATCAACCCTATCTGTTCCTGTACTCCCTGGAAGGCGGAATAAAGCGATTCAGTTCTGTCCAAGACCTGATCAATAAAGTGAGCCCCATCTACGAAGGGCAGAAACGTGCGATCCGGGATATTGCCTCTGAATTGTCCGGGTCTGTGTTTGAAGTGGCGGCAGATGACCTGTTGCAGATTCAAAGTACTGCCCTGGAAAGGTATTTGAATGCTCCGGGAAACGAGACGGTCGCTTTGACGGCTTTTGCCCTGAACGTTGAGGATGCGCTGGACTTGCCCATGTTGTCGCTGGCCGGGCCGCTGGCGGTCCGTCAGGAAATCCTGGTTGAAAACAGCCGTGGCGATTTCTACAAGACCGCCACGCGTACGGAGAAATCGACCTATCGCAGCCTGGAAACCCAGGTCTTGGAGGCGGCCTATCAGTTGGGCAGTAGCGATATCCAGACCTTGTTGCAGTTCACCCGCCAGAAGGTCAAGGAGTACCTGCAAAAAACCGTGCACCCCGGCATCGATCCCGACCCTGACCAGAGCCTGGTCACGTTTTTCTATGGCCAACGCGCCAATCCAAGGCAGTCGCGCAGCACCAGCCTGACCCAACTGTTGCTCGACAACCTGCGCCCGGCTCAATACCCGAACGGCATGCGCGAAGTGTTGAGCGTTTACCTGGTCGATGAGGACGGCCAACGCATCCGGAATCCGGCCAACGGCTATTTCATCACGTTGACCGGGCGCGAACTCGCGCGGATGGTGACGAGCATCGATGCCGGTGGCAGTTATCAAGCCATGCTCAAGGAGGAGATGAATAAACCGGACTATAAAAAGACTTGGCAGACCGCGTACCTCGCCAATTTGAAATTCAAAGGCTACGAGGCCTCGCTCAAGGGCGACGAGGTGTTCAAGGCCAGCCTGATCGATAAGGCTTTCAATCCTCCAAAACCGGCAAAGAAGCTCGCCCTCTGGCTCGACGCCGTCCTGCGCTCGCCATCAGCCGCGCGTCGCGCACCGGTCATGGGGCGCGCGGTGCACGTCTACGGTCTTTTGCTGGGTGGCAGCATGGCGGCGGGCGGGCAGCAGGCCAGGCAGAGCAATGCGACCAGCATCGATGGCGCGCTGATCTTTTCCGATCAGGCGGGGCCGGATATCAAGGGCACCGTTGGCGTTTATTTCCCGGATGCGCCCGAGGGGGAAGACTTCCATGAGTTTGCCGATCTGAGCGATGGCATTGCGCAGCTGTTGCCCCGTGAGGACTGGCAAGAATATTTCCGGGCGCGCATTTCCACCAGCAACCCGGTAGAGATCAAGCGGACACTGGGGCAGCAGGGTGGTCGTCCATTGATTCGCGGCGCGTTGATCACCGGCGACCTGTTCGAGGCGCTGCATCGAGCGCACGTGTACTTTCACAGCGCCCATGCCGATCACCGCTCCAATAGCAACCGGGATGTTCGCCATCAAACCTATGGCCGGTTCGGACAGATGGTGATCGAGATTGTCCTGGAGCTGGCCGGACTGTTCCTGGCGCCCGGTATCCAGATGCTCAAGAGCGCCATCAAGACCGGTTTGCTGATATTCAGGACCGGGGCCATTCCGCTGAACTTGAGAACCCTGGCGCTGGTGCACACCATAGCGAACCACGGTGGATGGCGCCTGTCCGCAGGCGTGGCGGTACCCACGCGAAGCCAGTCGTTTTTCCGCGCGGTGACGGCACGCCAGAGTCCGGAGGAGGCGCTGACCGGATTGCCGTTGGATAGCGCGATCTACGGCCGTTATGCCGTGGCGGATACCTCGGTGATACAAGGTCTGGCAGCGGACGCCCGGGGCTTCTATCGTGCGACGGTCAGTGACGTGGCGACAGGGCGCGTGACTGCCCGCCCCGTGTACGTACGCCAACCCGATGGCACGGTGTTCCGCGTGCACGACGCGACGAAACTGAACGCGACCGATGCCATTCTGGTCGACCCGATAACGGGATTGAGCCTGCGCTCCAGTGGGGTGATGAGAAGTACCGTGGCGCGGACGTCCGATGGCGAATGGCGTGCCGTAGGATTTGGCCGGGGCGGTGGAAAACGGCCGGGGGATTTGAACCCCCAGCCAGGCCCTTCGAAACCCAAGAAAGCGGCCATCTCGTCTACCGCGCTTTCCTCGTTGGTGCGCACGCCAGGCCGTTGGAACAACCAGCTCATGGACCTGGTTCCGTCAATCATGACGCGTCTGCGAAGTTGGCCACAAAACCGCAGCTTGCTGATTCTCAACGAACAGACACCTGAGCATGTCTGGTCGGTGCGCTTTACCCCCGGGCAAGACGAAACCATCTATCCGGCGAGCAACCATCCGGACAGGACCGACACCGATGTGGTCCTGAGCCGCCCGACCCAGGACCATTACAGCCTGGTGTTGGGGGAGGAGGTCGTGGAGATCCCTGCCGACGGCGATTGTTTCTTCAATGCCGTCACCCGCGGGCTGAATGAAGGACAGGCCCAGGAAACGTTCTCGATGCAAGGCTTGCGAAATGAAGTGGCCGACTACATCGACCAGCATCCACAGATCGAACAATACGTGGCACCGCCACCCACTGGGACACAAGAGGCGCTCTTCGAGAATGCGTCTTCGCTGGACAACCTGTTGGGTTCGGCGGCGGTGCTCGATCTCACCCGGATCGTCTATGGCGCGCCCAACCCGCATCGCCTGTTCCAACCCACCTTGCGCTACCTGGAGTTGCATGCGAACAGTTCGGTGCGTACGGCGATCACGGCCAATCCGGCCTCCAGATTGCCAACCGAAATCCTCCAACAAGTCGGACGCCTATTGTCGCAGCGGCCGCCGGCGAAATTGGTGGCCAGCGTTTATGCGCCGTATTCCGGGGAAGAGCGACAAACCATGCAGCAACTGTTCGAGGATCTCTTGGTGGGGCCCGTTGAGCCTGAACTGATCCAGAAGCTGCTTGATGACCAGTTCCTGCTGATCACCCCTGACGTGGCCCATATCCTGCTGGAGTACGGCGTGACCGCAAGGCAACTGGTCAATCACCATCCCAATAACAGTTCGGCTTATATCCTGTATGACGAAGCGCTGCACGGGCATCTGGACGAAGACCAGATTGAAGCCCTGCTCGATGGGGCCTACCTGGTCAATAGCGACGATCTGGATGATGCCAAGAGTCTGTTGGTGGCCGATGCCGGCAAGTACGTCGATGATACTTCGGAGCTGTTCGATCATTTCATTTACACGGACAGGGCCGATAGGACTGTCAATTTGTTCAAGACCGCTCTCGGGCGTTTTCCCGTCTTGCTGAGACGGGCGAATTTTCTGTTCAGGTCGCCGATCATCGCGCATAACCTGGGCGGTTTGTTGCGGGTCGGCGAAGTGGCCCGGTGGCTACGTAACCCGGCCTTGTCCGATAGGCGTTTCCAGCTTCTTGCGGAGTATGCGAGCACCCGCTACAGCGAATTGCAGCGCACCGAAAGCATCGATGTCGACTGGATGCAGTTGTTTGACGACCGGAACCTGCACAACATTGTCATGCATCAAGAGGAGCTGGCGGATTTCCTGGAATTTCTGGGAGGCGCGTGGGGGAACATCATGGACAATGACATCCCCGCGGTCGCAAAACTGTTCAGCTTTGCGGGGCAGCCGCCGTCCAACGCCAGGGTTGCCCTGTTATTCGAGACCCCGAATCTGTGGAGCTCTCTGCAGAAACTCCGAAAGGATTACGCCAGCCAGATCTGGGCCGACCTGATCGGGCCGCACTTCAGCGACGCCACCATCCGAAAGACACTGGCCGAACCCCGGGCGCTGAATTCCGAGTTGCATCTTGCCCTGGCCTTGAGAGGCAGCCTTGCACCGGAAGAATTCCGCGCAAACCAGATTATCCAGCGGCTGCTGTCCATCGGCCAACGGCGGGCCCAGCAGTATCTGTACAACTTCGATTTCCCGACCGATCGCCTGGGCCATAGCCGCCTGGATTTTGCCGTGTATGTGGAAAGTCACCTGGCCATTCCGGACTGGGCCTGGCAGTACGCAAGGCGGGGCGTAACCCCGGAATCACTCAAGAAGATTGGTGAGGTGAAGCCTAAACCGGAGTGACGGTGAGGTGCTCGTGATGGTCGGACGGTGATGTTGATTGTGCCGCCGCCATCGCGAGCCTGCTCGCGATAGCGGCCCCTCAGTCACCCACAACCGACGACCGACACTCCACCAACCCCAGCACCTGCCCACCCTCGCGCTGGTTCTCCTCACTCAGCCACCGCTCGAATCCTGCCCCAATCGCCGGCCATTCCGAGTCGAGCATCGAGTACCACGCGGTGTCGCGGTTCTGCCCCTTGACCACCATGTGCTGGCGGAACACGCCTTCAAAGGTGAACCCCAGCCGTTCGGCGGCGTATTTGGAGCGGGCGTTGCCGTTGTTGCACTTCCATTCCAGGCGGCGATAACCCAGGGCGAAAGATTCCTTGGCCAACAAGTACACCGCCTCGGTGCTCTTCGGCGAACGCTGCATCGGCGCGCCGAAGGTCACGTGGCCGATCTCGATGCGACCCTGGGCCGGGACGATGGACATCAGGCTGAGAATGCCCTGCACGTCGCCACTGGCGCGGTCGATCACGCTGAAGAAGTACGGGTCGGTATTAGCCGCATGATTGTCCAGCCAGGCATCGAAAGCGCCGCGGTCCTTGAACGGGCCGTAAGGCAAGTAATCCCAGAGCTTCGGGTCGGCCCCGGGACCTTCAAGGGCTTGCCACAGGCCGTCGGCATGGCGGGCCGGGTCGAGTTTTTCCAGGCGGATGAAACGCCCTTCGATCAGTTGCGTAGACGGCGCCGGGACACCTTTCCAATCGGCGAGTGAAGTCGACATGCTGCGCTCCTTACAGGGCTTTGCGAAATTGAATGAAGCCAGGACGTTCGGCGATGCGCTCGTAGAGCTGGATCGCGGTGGCGTTGGTTTCGTGGGTCAACCAGTGCACCTTGCAGCAACCATCGGCCTTGGCCGTGCGGTAGACGAACTCGATGAGCTGGCGGCCAATACCGGTGCCGCGGCTCTGTTGCGTCACCAGCAAATCTTGCAGGTAGCAGGAGTTTTCGATGCTCCAGTTCGAGCGATGGTAGATGAAATGCACCAGGCCCACCGCCGTGTCGCCATTCCAGGCCAGGGCGCCGTGGGTTGGCTCGCGGTCGTCGAGTAAACGCTGCCAGGTGCTTTGGCTGACCGCGTCCGGCAATTCGGTGTTGTAGAAACGCAAGTAGGCCTGCCACAACGGCAGCCACGCGGCGTGATCGTCTGCGCTGACGAGGCGGATTTCAATCTGGCTCATATTCACTCCTTGGACGATGGATCAGGTATCAGCCGCGCGAGCGTCTGGTCCTGCGGGTCGGGGCTGGCGGCGAGGCCGTTGCGCACGCCAGCGACATCCGCCGGGCTGCGGTTCTGGCTGAGTTTGCGTTTGCCCTCCAGGCGCTGGATCGGCAGGGCGAAGCCGACGATGGCCTTGAGCATGCTGTCGATGTACTCGGCCGGTGCATCGTCGATTGTCCACGGCTGGGCGCGACCGCTTTCGTGGCGATCGGTGAGGGCGCCGACCAGGTCGCGCAGACGATGAGGGTCGCTGAACACCTCGGCCGTGCCGTAGGCGTGTACCGCCACGTAGTTCCAGGTCGGCACGACTTTGCCGTGTTCGGCCTTGCTGGGGTAGAAACCCGGGCTCACGTAGGCATCGGCCCCGGCGAAGATCACCAAGGCTTCGGCGCCGGCTTGCAGGTCGCGCCATTGTGGATTGGCCCGGGCCAAGTGTCCGTAAAGGCTGCCATTGGGGCCTTGCTGGGTGTCCAGCAACAGCGGCAAGTGGCTGGCCTGCAAGCCGTGTTCACCGTGCGTGATCAATACGGCCAGACGGCAATCATTCATCATGCCATGCAGTTGGGGCAGGTCTTCGACGGCAGAGGCTTTTGGGTTGTACATGACGATTTTCCTTGGCGAATGCGAGCATCCTAGGCAGGCTATTGGTCTGTTGTAAGAGCCACTTATGACCAATTCGATAGGTCCATTTGCGAGGATCATCATGAACACCGCCGTGCCCCCCCTGTCGTTCAACCCCGCCGGAATCGAACTGGACCGCCGTCAGGGGCTCAGTCGTCAGCTGTATCAGGCATTACGCGCCCGGGTACTAGACGGGCGCCTGGCCAGTGGCACGCGTCTGCCCGCCAGCCGTGACCTGGCGGCGGCCTTGGCGATTTCCCGCAACAGCGTGGTGCGGGCTTACGACCAGCTCTATGCCGAGGGCTTCATCGAAGGGCGCGTGGGCGATGGGACTTATGTGGCGAAACTGTCTTCGACGACACTGCCGCTGAAAAACATATCCACAAAAGTATCCACAGGGTTTTCAACAGGCTTACCCACAGCCTTATCCACAGATTGGCTCGATTTGCCTGTGGGCCCATCCAGTAAAGTTATCCACAGCGATGCCTTGAACCGCGTCGAAAAACACCATTTGCCCCAGCCGCCCAGTGGCCCACCCAAGGCGTTCAGGGTCGGCGTTCCGGCGTTCGATTTGTTCCCATTCGACGTCTGGGCCAAGCTGAATGCGGCTTTCTGGCGCAAGCCGGATCTGCAGCAACTGTGTTATGGTGACGCGCAAGGTGACGCACGCTTGCGCGGCCTGATCGCGGCCTACCTGCGCAGCTCCCGTGGCCTGCACTGCACCGCTGAACAAATTGTGATCACCAGCGGCGCGCAGCAGGGCATCAGCCTTTGTGCACAGCTGTTGGTGGACCCCGGCGACGTCGTGGCTGTGGAAAACCCGGGCTACCGCGCGGCCGGGCATGCGTTCGCCGTGGCCGGTGCCGACGTCAGAGGCGTACCGGTGGACGGTGACGGTCTGGACTGCACGGTGCTCGGCTCGTTGAATGACTGTCGGCTGGCCTATGTCACCCCTTCGCATCAATACCCGACCGGGGTAGTCATGAGCCTGCCGAGGCGACTGGAACTGTTGGACTGGGCCGAGCGCAATAACGGCTGGATAGTCGAGGACGACTATGACGGCGAGTACCGCTACAGCGGCGCGCCGCTGGCGCCGTTGGCGGCGCTGGATCGCCAGGGGCGCGTGCTGTACGTCGGCACGTTCGGCAAAGTCGCGTTCCCGGCCTTGCGCCTGGGCTACCTGGTGTTGCCGCCGGGCCTGGTCAATGCGTTCGCCCGCCGCCGCGCGGTGGATGTGCGCCATTCGGAAGTCAGCACCCAAGCGGTGATGGCCGAGTTCATGGCCGCCGGACATTTCCAGCGGCACATCCGGCGCATGCGCCGCGCTGCGCTGGCCCGGCGTGACGCGCTGTTGGCCGGTTGGCCGAAATCGTTGAACGGCGTCGGCGCCATGCCCACGGTCGTCGCCGGATTGCACGTCACGGTGCCGGTGGACAACATCGAGCGCGAGCGCGAGCTGATCGCCCGGGCCACCGAAGCCGGCGTCGAGGTCAATGGCTTGAGCAGCTACTGGTTGCCTGCCACTGCCCCGACGCAGGTACGGGCGGGGCTGGTTCTGGGGTTCGCGGCGGTCCCGCCAGCGACGATCGATGCCGCGCTGGCGCGTCTGGCGAAGGCCTGGCCGACATGAGCGCCGGGCGTCGACAGACGCCTGGCTTTGTCCGTCACGACAGTCGTTTTGGAAAGAACACCTCCTTGGCCTGGTCCACGGCGATTTCGCTGCGGTAAAGATCGATCAGTTGCCGCTGGGTCAACTCCTTGGTCGAGTCGGCGGCCCGGCCCAGGCTGACTTGTTCCGGTGTTTTCAAACGCGCCGACAGATAAGCATGGGCAGGCGCCCAGTCAGTGGAATAACGGAAGTCGGCGAACCACAGCGTTTTGTTCTCTTTCAGGTCCTTGATCTCGTACCGGTCCAGATAGCCATAAACAGGACCTCGGAGGCGTTGCCGGTTCTTTTGCCGAGTGATGGAAATCTGGTTCCGGCTTTTAAGCCATATCAAGCCACTCATGGTCGGTGGCCGTTGTTTGATGACCTTGAGGATGCCTTCGAACCCTTCCTCATAAAGGGTCTTGGACGCCTGCTTGAGTGCTTTGCGGGTGGACTCGGCCAACTGCCGCTCTTGGGCCGACACACCCACCGTTTCGTTAGAGGCATTGTCCAGCGCCTTGGTGATCGCCACGGCGACTTTCTCCATGCGGCCTGCGTGTGCATTCAGAATCATCCCGATGCCGGTGGGTGATCGACTGGGTTTGTTGGCGTATTCCTGGATTTGCGTCTTGAACGCTGCCAGCCCGTCAATCAGGGCCTTGCCCTTGGTGATGCTGGTTGCCAACGCAGGAACGGGCGCCGGCGTTTCGGCGATGACGTGAGGCACCCACTCACCGGTTTCCTTGCGATGAAACGTGGCAATGATTTTTTCTGAAAGCGGGTTTTTCACATCGACCCAGCCCGTCTCTTCCTTGGTTTTCGAGAGCCGGGGTTCGCCACTGACCAGACCCCAGAAACGCGCCCTGATGAACTTTTTCCGAGGCCGGGGGCGCTGCTCGTACGGGTTGCCGAGGCTGCGCCGGTTGCTTCGCTCATCGAGGGCCCAGGCCAGGTGACGGACTGCGCGCTTCTTGGTCTGGCCAATCTGCTTTATCAGTCGATTGAGTTCTGCCGGGCGCACACTGGCCTTATATTCATCGCCCAGGTATGCGAGATGTTCTTCGATGGCGGTGAACTGTTCCGTCAGGCTGCCAAATGCATCGATCTGTTCGTCCAGCCTGATCACACTTCGCTCCTCGATGGCGTCGTGCAGGCTTTGGAACGCAACCGTAATGTTATCGACCACTTGGTTGAGATCTGCCCACCCCTCAGGCACGGTGTGGATGCTGTCGAGCGACAGGCAGAGGTGGCGATACATGTCCAACTGGATCAGGCGGATCGCATCGCTTTTGTAGGCCGGCATTTTCCCGCGGTGCTGGCGCAGGAATTCAAAGCCTTCGCGCCCCTGCTTCTTGAGTCGGTAGAAGCGGGTCTCCATGTAATCCAGGCGCTCGATCATGTCGTCACCGACCCGGATCATGGCATCGGCAGCATCGACGTGTTGCTGCTCGATTTCCTCGATCGTCGAAGTGGCCATGTCCAGGGCTTCTCTCAGGGCGGGGGTGAAGCGAGCCTTCAGCGCGTCTATTTCCTCGAACGTAAAATTGATCTGCGCGTTCAAGTAGCCGAGTCGGACTTGAGGCGCGTCGGGCCTTGATTGAAAGACCGGCCATTCGGTCAGGATCTTCAATGCTTCTTCGTAGCTTTCCCGTTGGGTCTTCAACGTACTCAAATAGATGATGCGTTTGAGCTCCTTGGCAGAGCCGGACGCCTTACCCAGCTCCTTGGCATCCATGGTCAGCAACTTCTGGCCTTCGATTTTCTTTTCTTCGAAGCGAGTCAACTGGGCCAGCAGCTGAGTGCCACGGCGTCTGGCATCGGCGATGACCTCCTGCCGGGCACCTTTCGATCCACTCCCGCGCAGACGCAGGCGCGTGTCGACATGCCATTCGCCGTGGGCATGGCGCATCAGCGCCGGGCCTGGGTGGGAGGGGTCTTTTTCGTCGACGATGGACACATGGTCCCCTTCAACCTTTACCTTGAACCACTTGTCGGCCATTTTGGCGAACCAGTCATCGCCCTGTTGGTAGAGGCCCTTGAGCGGGCCTTCGCTCTTGAGCTGTTCGGCGTGCTCGGGCTTGTTGACGCTCAAGGGCCTGAGCAGCTTGGCATGCTCGCCGGACTTGCCCGCCAAGGCGCCACTGGAATGAATGGTGTCGTAGTGCTCGGCGGGCAGCCTGGTGTCCTTGGGCGGTATGAATTGCTCGATGATGGGCGCAGGCTTGGCCAGTTTTTCCAGCTCGGGCACGACCGGGGGGGCTTCTGTCACGCGGCTGCCAGTATTCTCCCGGGCGCGCTCGATGGCGTGTGCGGTAATCGCCATGGCCATGTTCAGCAACAGGTCGACAAACGCTTCCCACGTGGCTTGGCTGCTGGTTTCTTCGTCGCCTTGTGTCATCGTTTCAACGTCGTCGAGGATTTGCCAAAGCCAGATGGCGGTGCCTGCCGCAGCCCCGAGGTAGGGCAGGGCCAGGTTGAAAATCAACCAACTGGCCTGTTTGAAGGTTTCCCAGCGGTTCTCGCTATTGGACACAGACTGACGGTCGGCGAGGGCGGTCAAGGCCTCGGCATTGGACCTGAACAACCGCGGCAGGAAATCCGCCCCCAGAGTCTGGTTGCTCAAGCTGACGGGGGCGCTGTTGGTCCACGAAGAGAAGGGGTCGGTGGCGAATTCGACGATCATCCAAGGCGAGGGGATCGGCCCGGAAAAGAGGTATCGGCTGTAGTTCTCGCGTACTCCGTCGGGCAGCCAGGCCAGCACCGATTGACGCAAGGAGGGCGTCTGCCGGATGGCGTAGATCAGATTGCTCGGCGTCGGATACTGGCACAGCTGCGGTTCCAGCAGCGGGCGATAGAGTACGCAGGGACCTGCATCGAAATCCTGCGGACCGATCACGAACATGTTGGTCACGACATCCCCCGCAGAGCCCTGGGACTGGCCGGAGACGAAAGCCAGCTCGCGCATGACGATCGTCTGCCCGTCGACCTTGCGCTCGGCTTCGTCGGTCTCCATCACGGCGGCGATGTAACGGTAGCCGCGCTCGTCGATGTTGCAATCGCCGCGAATCTTGCTCTCCAGCGCCAGCATGGGTAACTGGATGCGTAGCTGAGCCGTGTAGAGATTTTCCCGGCGGGTCGATTCGACGGTATCGCCCAGTAGCTTGCTCTTGACCAGTTCGGGATAAACGCGACCGATGTCGACCTTGGTCACCAGATTTTCGACGTAATCGACCGTCATCCATCCGGGCAGCTTGTCGCCGTCGAGAGACCGGACCACCTTGTCGCCAAGGGGCAGCGCAATCAGGTTCTGTAGCGCCAGGTCGACGAGGTTGAGCCGCGTGATCTCGATTTTGCCGGGAACAACGAAGGTGCCCCAGACGACGGGGCTGCGGATTTGCAGTTCGATCCGTTGCGGGTCGAGCGTCGCGGCGTCGGCATGCTCCGATTGCATCTGTTGTTTCAACGCGTTCAGCGCATAGTGTTTGATGGGGGGAATATCGTCCAGGTAGGTCTTGCCGGCATGGGAGCTGCTCAGCGCGGACAGGTTCTTCATGTGTTGGGCGAACAGGATCTGGTCGGACGTCGATGCTTGCTGGAGCCAGTCAGGCATCTGCTTCTCGTACCAGGCCGCATCAGGACCGGTGTCGGTCTGTGTTCCACTGAGGGCGGGCTGCTCGCTGTCGTCGGCCATGAACCCTTTCAGGATCTCGGGAGAGCCCAGGATCTGTACCTGGGTGGCAATCAAGCCGCAGGCCTTGTGATCGAAAATATTGCCTTCGGGCTCAAAGAAGCGCCACTGGATCCTCTTGCCCTCCACGTTGCCCAGATGATCAGGCAGGGTCTGCTCCAATGCTTGCAGCGAGTCGAACTTCTCGTAGCTGCGACGCAGCGAGTAGGCGAGGATGGTCTGTTTTTTTTCGACGGTTCCGATCAGCACCACCAGGGAGTTGTCGACCATGCGTGTCAGCTTGTCGCCATCCACCTCATCGATGTCGATCAGGTACGCATGGGTGTCATAAGGGTCGTTGGCCTTGCGGTCCTGCAGGTCGGGGTACAGGAACAGTTGCCTGGCCATGGCACAGTCGGAGTCCGTCCAGCCCTTGACCTGCTTAACGTCCCAGAGTCTGTGCAGCAGGCTGGAGAGCTCATGCCAGCGCGGCGGCGCGGTGCCGATCGTGGCGTTCCAGTACACCAGTTGCTGTTCCTGGCAGGCGGACACCATGACGGGCGCGAGTTCATTGATCAGGCTGCCGATCTGAGCGATGCGCACCGGCAGGTGCACCTCGGGGGTCGTCAGTGGCAGGTGGGTCAGAAAGTGAAAGCCCTCTATCAGCAGCGTCGCATAGTCCTCATTCATCCGTGCCGCCAGCATGTTGCTGAGTGTCTGGTAACGCGTGGGCCGCTCAACGATCTGGCCGTCGACGATTTCCCAGTCCGGTTCACCGATCACAGTATTGTTCGGGTCCAGATGCAAATGGGGATAGAGCTTCTTGAGCGCACTGCGCAGAAGGGCGGCGGCTACCTCCGGCGAGGTCGGGCCGGCGAGTAACTGGTTGAGCACCGCGTCGCCAAGGCTGGCGTCGGGCGCGGCGGGTGTAGGGGTTAAGGGTTGGGTCATCTGAGTCTCCCTGTCTCGCGATACATGGCATGCCCAAAGCCGAACGCTTCGGGAACGCCATGCTAGGGCGCGGCAAAACAGGGAGGGTGGTAACTATGTATAGGGCGCAGTGTCAGCCCGGGTGAGAGGCCACCCTATCCCCGGGCCAGACAAACTCTTTGCTACAGGCTGCGCTACTGCCCGGATTTGATCCGCGTCCAGGCCCGTGTCCGTGCCCGCTCGGCATCCCTCGGTAACGGCTGCAAGGTATAGAGCGTGGTCATCGCCGCCTCGGTCGGGTACAGGTTGGGGTTGTTGCGGATCGCCGGGTCGACCATGTCGGTCGCGTCCTTGTTCGGGTTCGGATAGCCGACAAAATCACTGACCGGCGCGATCACCTGCGGTTGCAGCAAATAGTTGATGAAGGCGTAGGCGTCCCCTGGGTTGGCGGCGCCCTTGGGAATGGCGAGCATGTCGAACCAGATCGGCGCCCCTTCCTTGGGCAGGCGCATGTCCACCGTCACACCGTTCTTGGCCTCCTTGGCGCGGTTGGCCGCCTGGGAAAAGCTGCCGGAGTAACCCACTGCCACGCAAATGTCGCCGTTGGCGATGTCGGCCATGTACTTGGACGAGTGGAAATAGGTGATGTGCGGGCGAATCTTCATCATCAGCGCTTCGGCCTTGGCGTAGTCCGCCGGCTTCTTGCTGTTGGGGTCCAGGCCCAGGTGCTGCAAGGCCAGGGGCAGGATCTCCGACGGCGAATCGAGCAGCGCCACGCCGCACTGCTTGAGCTTGCTGATGTTCTCTTCCTTGAAGATCAGGTCCCAACTGTCCACCGGCGCGTTGTCGCCCAGGGCGGCCTTGACCTTGTCCGGGTTGAAGCCGATCAGGATGGTGCCGTACATGTAGGGCACGGCGAACTTGTTGCCCGGGTCGTTGGCTTCGATCAGCTTCATCAGCTTGGGATCGAGGTGGTTCCAGTTCGGCAGCTTGCTGCGGTCCAGGGGCTGGAACACCCCGGCTTCGATCTGCTTGGCCAGGAACACGTTGGACGGCACCACCACGTCATAGCCGGAGTTACCCGTCAGCAACTTGGCCTCCAGGGCCTCGTTGGTGTCGAAGATGTCGTAGACCAGCTTGACCTGGCTGTTCTGCGCCTTGAAATCCTCCAAGGCCTTGGGCGTGATGTAGTCGAACCAGTTGTAGACGCGCAAGGTGCGCTCCTCGGCCTGGACAGCGCCGCAAAGCAGCGCGGCGCACACGGCTGGAGCCATAAAACGCTTGAGTCTGTTCATGCTGTGATTCCTCATGGGGCGCTTTGGAAACCTTCAAGAACGTTCACGGCATTGATGCCGATTTCTGCCACCGCGTAGCCGCCTTCCATCACGAACAGCGTCGGCTTGCCGAGCGCCGCGATGCGCTTGCCCATCGCCAGGTAATCCGGGCTGTCGAGCTTGAATTGCGAGATGGGGTCGTCCTTGAACGTGTCGACACCCAGGGACACGACGATGACATCGGCGTCGTAACCCCGGATTTGCCCGCAGGCCTGCTCCAGCGCCGCGCTCCAGGTGTCCCAGCCGGAGCCGGCTGGCAAAGGGTAGTTGAAATTGAAGCCCTCGCCGTCGCCCTCGCCCTGCTCGTCGGCATACCCCAAAAAGAACGGAAACTCCGCCTCGGGGTGACCGTGGATCGAGGCGAACAACACGTCGCTGCGCTCATAGAAAATCGATTGGGTGCCGTTGCCGTGGTGGTAATCCACATCCAGGATCGCGACCTTCTGATGGCCCTGGTCGAGAAAGGCCTGGGCGGCGATGGCGGCGTTGTTCAAGTAGCAATAACCACCCATCAAATCGCCAGCGGCGTGGTGCCCTGGCGGCCGGCACAACGCAAAGGCACTGCGCGCCCCGCGCTGGATCTCCGCCTGGGCGGTGAGGGCCACTTGCGCGGCGCTGTAGGCCGCCTGCCAAGTACCGGCGGTAATCGGCGCACCGCCGTCGAAGCTGTAATAACCCAACTGGCCGTGCAGGCTCGTGGGGATGACCGAACGCAGCGTTCGCGCCGGCCAGGTGAAGGGCAACAAATCGCCGTCGCGGTTGTACTTGGCCCAACGGTCCCAGGCGCCTTTGAAGAATTCCAGATACGCCGCGCTGTGAATGCGCTGGATCGGCCCCAGGCCAAAATCCTGCGGCGCCTCCACCGGCCCCAGCCCCCGCGCCTTGACCCGCTCCAACACATGATCGGCCCGGGACGGCATCTCGAAGCAGGGCATCAATTGCCCATCCATCAACTCGCAGCGCCCGTGGTGCAGGTGGTGATCGTCTGAGTAGATCGTCAGCATGTTTTTGTTCTCCGCAAGGCTGATTCGGTTGCTCACAGTCTTGCGGCGCGCGACGTTTCAGAGAACGGCAGGAGAGGCCAAAAGGGGATCGAAATGGCCAAAAGGTTTGACCGTAAATCGCCCCTTGTTGGCGCGGGTGTGCGCGGGGTTGGGGCATGGGCTGTTTCGATGGCGACGCAGTGATCTTGTGGCGAGGGAGCTTGCTCCCGCTCGGCGGCGTAGCCGTCGCAGGTCGGTGAATGCGGTGTGCCCGGAAGAGGCTGGCTTAGGACGTTTGGAAAAAGTAGCAGCGATCAGACTGCTCAGGGCGAGGGTGGGAGAGTAAATAAATGACCGGTCCCTCCGGAGAGACCGGCCATTCAGTGCATCTTTTCAATCATTGGGGCTTGATGGCGGGAAGCGAGAGGGCGGCACGAATTTCGTTCAAGGACTCGTAGAAGTCCTTGGTGATTCCGAACAGCCCTTTGCGAATCTCGTGAATCAGAGCCTCGTCCTTTTGCTTGGCGATTTCGATGAACAGGGCAAACGTTAAGGAGATGCCCCGTGGCAGTCGCATGTAACCCTTATTTACAAGCTGCTGGGCGCGCAGTTCAAGCAATGGGAGGTTCCCTTTAAACACGGCATCCACTTTATCGATGCTATCCAGCTTCAGTTTGGTGCTGAGGTAGCGGTCGTACTGGATGGTGTGCTCGCTTTCATACCACTCTGAAAGAATCTCGATTCCGAATTTTTTTGCCAGCTCGGCATCCATCGCCGAAACCAGCAAATTCGACCGGGCATAGGTGGAGATGTAGTTGTAAAACTCCCGCTCCAAGGTCTCAAGGATCAGGGCGTTTTTCGATTTGCCAAGGGTATTGGCAACGGCGGCGATGGTCTTGTCCAGGCTGCTGCTTAGATTGCGCAGCGTGTAGGAGACCGTTTCGGCCTTTTCAGCATCAGTCATGGCAATGATTCCGGTAACCCTCCTCGGAAGTCGAGGAGGTGAAACCATGCTCTCCTAAAAAAACCATTTGGTCAACGATGGTTAAAATTATTTTAAATGGTTCTTTTTGTGGGTTGTCGAATCTCGCGAGTTTGGGACATTATCCCCCGGCACGCAGCGCTGCACGAAGCCACACAGCGCAAAAGACCAAGTCGCTAACCATCCCGAGGTGTGCGCAGAACGGACACCCACCGCCAACCTCCTGTGGGAGCGAGCTTGCTCGCGATGGCGGCATCACATACATCCCCGGCCTGAAGGCGTACGCAGTTCATGACCAGGAAGCGTGCTCCCGCTCGGCGGAGCAGCTGTCGTTCAGACGATGGAATCGAGATCCAGCGTATAGGGTTTACCGATCGCATACCCATGGGCACCGCGGATCAATTCACCGTCGTCATCCAGGGTTGGTGCCATCGCCAGTTGCTCTGCCACTCTATTCTCCGGGTGTGCCTGCCAGCGGGCCAGGTTGTGTGCCAGTTGCTCGGGTTGTTCCACCAGGCTTCCGTAAACGTCCTTTTCGCTGACCGACGCGGTGCGCAGCGTCGCCAGGCGCGCGCGGGTGTTGTGCAGCTTGTCGACCTCACGGATGAGCGCAATGTTGATGGCGCTTTCGCTACGCCCATTAGGCGCGCGCTGTCCTGCCAGGTAGCGCTCTTCATCGCGCAACTGTTGGGTAATCCGTGTCAGCGCATGATCGATCCATTCATATTCGCGTTTTGTCGCCAATGTGCTTCCCTCGATTTGCGCTTCCTGCCAGCGGCGCAAGGTCGCCCAGCAAGCGGGAATGTAGCTGGGGACCATGAAGTGATCACCGGTCTGGATGAGTTGGGCGAGTAAGGACGGGCGGTCCGGCAGGCCATGTTTATGCTCGAGGGCCACTTCGCAGGCGGCGTGTTGGGTGATGGTGTCGCAATGGGGCATCCACAGGATCGAAGACCGCTCCTTGCGATCGAACTCCACCGGCAGGAAGTGCCGCAAGATGCCGTGGTGTTCGTAGGGCTCGCCCGTCAGGTTGGTGATGCCCGCCACGAACACGGAAAGGCCGACTGGTACATTGGCGAATGTAAGGGCCAACCCGGTGCCATAAACACCGCTCTTGGTATTCATCCAACTGCCGGGGACGCTGGGTATCGGGTCGTTGTGGTTGACCATTCGGTAGTGCACCAGGGCTGCGGCGTTTTTTGTGAAGGTGGCGTCGGCGGCGCGGGGTGCGCCGTAGGTGTAGAGCTGGAGGGTGTAACCTTCCGGTCTACGCCGCAGCATCTCTGAAAGTAGTAACGCCACCGCTCCTCCCAGGCTGTGACCGCAGATCAGCAGTTTTTGCCCTGCATAAAATTTTTCCAGATAGCTCGTCACGAAGGCCGCGGTTTTTTTTGCTGCACCATAGAACCCTCGATGTACCTGGCCGACACCTTCTTCAAACGGCACCTGAAGCGCGTCCGCATCCCGCAGGAAGTCGGCGGACTGCTGGGTGCCACGTACTGCGATCAGGACCAACTCGTTATTGTGGATGATGTAGGCCTGGGTATCAGTGCCTTCTTCCTTGTCGGTATCGTCGAGAAAATGGACTTTGGCCGGATGTTCCTGATGTACACCCAATTCCGGATCGTTGACCGCGTAGAGGGCCGGATCGAACGGTACGATCTCCAAGCGTTTGGAGTAGGGCACGTCTTCATACAGTGGGTAGTAGGGTTTTGACTGCTCCGGATAGAACTCCCCGAGTTCTTCGAACTTGGCCAATGCGTCCGCGAACCAGTTGCCCACGCTTGGTTGCTCGGTGAAGCTCACCGGCGTTTTTATCGGAGCCTTGTCAGGTGTCTGGCCGAAGGGGCAATAGGTCAGGGTCGACATGAGCGCCAATTGATACAAGTTCAGCGCACAGAATTCGGGGGAGGTGGACAGCATGGGTCGCAAGGCGCGTAACGGGCGAACTTCCAGCACCGTGTGTTTTTGCGGCATCAGGGCCACACCGAGTTTGCCATGCTCGCCCATCAGCCGTGACGGTCCTGCAGGAAGTGGGTAATGGCGGTACACCTCGGGGGGCAAATGTGCGACGTGTTTGACCAGGTGCCGTACTTCCACCTGGAAGAAATCGTCTGCGCAGGCTTGTGCGGGATTGTCCCGGGTGCGTGTGGCGTTTGGGTTCAGGTAGCGGGTCTGCTCGGCGCGGACTTGTAGTTCGGTGATTTGGAGGGGGTAGTGGGGTCTTGTTTGTAGAAATGAGTAGATATCTTCAAACCCCTGATACTTCTGAGCAAAAAGCAGGACAATCGGTCCCGCATGGTGGTTGGTAACCTTGCCAACACCCATGACATCCAGGTTGCCAGGGTATTCTTGTCCTTCTGAATCGATAGCGACATAAGCCAGCCCTGCATAAGGCTCGCCAGAGCCAAACTCATCGACGAGCTGAAAACTGCTCCACTTACCCCCCACAGGGCAGGTCAGATTGCGATGGCTCAGCCGTGACTCCAATTCTTTTTGCAATGACGTCATACGCGAATCTCCTTATTCCGTACAACCGGGGTAAATAGTGCATTTCTGTCCGTCGGGCATTTGAAAACCGCTGAAGTCCTGGTAATTGCCATAACAAAATGCGTATTGGTCCTCAAAGTGTTTGCCCATGCAGCGTTTCCAACCGTTAGGCACCTTCACCCAAGTGTCACCAATGGCGGGTCTTTCCTCGTCCGCCAATTTGATCTTCATCCTCACGGTCTTACCCGGTAGTTGGTCAAGGGTGTACGCCGCGAAAGGACGCCCACGCCCCAGCTCGCCCTGCGGGTTGGTTTTTTTGCAGTCGAGGATTTTTCTGAGAATGCGGGGCTTGCCTGAGGTACGGAATAACCACTGGCATTGGCCGTAAAAAGAGCTTTCACCCGCTTCGCTGAACGTGCCTTTGTATTGCGTTTCCAGCTCATCGCGAATAACGACGTTGGCCGTATCTTGACTGATATCACTCCAATCCTTGCCGTAGGCGGAGTTGATTTCGAGCTCGATGCGATTGATCACCAGCGGGCAACCCATACGGGTTCGGCGGATAATGATTTCGGAATCAGCTTTGTATGCCTTGCGCCACTCCCTATTGAACACCGGCGCCTTGTTATACCGGGTCTCGACGGTGCAGGTTTCGCCTGGGGCGGGCACGTAGTACACCGCCGCCTGGTAGGCAAAGTCAGGCGGCAAATCTGCCGTAAAAGTAAACGTGTTCGGCTGTGTGTTGGCACAACCTGCCGTCATCGCCAGGCCGCTCAAACTTGCAATGTACAAAGCGTGTTTCATGGCGGCGTATCTCCCTGCCAAAACGCTGCCGTCAGGCGCACCCGTTCAAAATGCTCGTCGGGGCTTTCAACTGAACGTACTTGCCAGTACGGCGCCAGCGCCTGGGCGGGTGTTTGCAGGCGCTGGGTCAGTAAAAACTCCAACTGCTCGGGCGCCTGCCAATGCCAGGCCTCGGCCTGTTCGAGCGTGGCACGCAACCACGCCACCGGGTCCTGTTGCTCGGCCAGAGAGGCGAAGGCCTGGACATGCTCGGCCAACAGGAAGCGGCGGGCATTGAGGAGGCGTGTCTGCATCGCTTGCTGCGGGGTAACAGGCACCTGCAGCCAAAGAGGCGAATCGGGTAGCGGATATGCCCCCGGAGCCGGGTTATAGGTGCTTGCCCAGCAAGTGCCCTGCCAATAACAGACACTGATCGCTGGCCCGAGATAGGCCGGATAGGCTTCAACAGGCAGGTGCTTGAGCGCCCGGGCCAAGACACGGTTGTCATGGAAGCGGTACAGCGCCTGATGGGGGCGCTCTCCGATGATCAGCCGTTCACGCCAGTGTTCCACCAGCGTTGGCAGGCCCTCTTTGGGAAGGCTGGCGAGCCATCCCCAGCGGCTGTCCGACCGGTCGATCAATTCATTGATGTGTTCGTCGCCGGGCCGATCGAAGGTGAAGACAAAGGGGCCGGCGTCAGCGAGGTCGGAGACCGGCGTTTGGCTGTATACGCTCAGGTACTGGTCGGGGCGACTGCTCTTGAGCAATGCCTGTCGCGTGTGGTGCTCATTTTCTGAGTCCAGGACGACACACAGGGTGTGGCCGAGGCGGTGTTGTTCGATCAACCATTGATGGGGGAGTGAGCGAGTCATGCGGCGGCGATTCCCATTGGGCAGAGGCCCTCGCGGCAGGCCTCGCAGATCGGACAAAAGTCCAATCCCGCTGCTTTGCTGGCCGTTATCAGAGCGCGTTGAGTGGGGGCGAGTATTGGGGCTGGAGCCGCCAAGGGATCCGTCAAGCCAGGCGTGAAAGATGAAGCGGTAGCGCCGGCCATGGGGGCGCCGCCGAGTTGGATTTCACTGCTGCTATAGATACCGCTGTGGTTGATCAGGATGTGCTGGCCCCCGGCTTTCAAACTGAGAGATGCACCTGCTTCAAGGACCACATGAGCGCCGGCCTTGATATGTATTTGCTGCCCGGCTTCGACGGCCAGTGTCTGATCGACACAGGTATGGCGGTTGGCGACGCGCAGGTAGTCATTGCCTTCGACCTGGACCGTACGGTCGGCGGCGGTGGTCCGATGTTCCTCGGCGTGCAGGGCGGTGATGCTGTTGCCCCTGACGGTCTCCCGCCGCTCGTTGCCAATCTCCAGTCGGCTGTCGTTTTCGATCTTCTGTTCCATGTCACGCTGGGCCCGCAGATAGATCAGCTCCTGGCCAGCGCGGTCTTCCAGGTGCAGCTCGTTGAAGCCTTTGTTGCCTGGCGAGCTGCAAGAACGAAATACGGTGCGGGTCTTGTGCGCAGGCAGTGGGTAGGGCGTAGCGTTGGCGCTGTTGGTCAGGCATCCACTGATCAAGGGCTTGTCGGGATCACCTTCGATGAAGGTTACCAACACCTCCATGCCCACCCGCGGAATCGTGACGCCTCCGTAGCGGTTGCCCGCCCAATTGGAGGCGACTCGTAACCAACAGCTGCTGCCGTCGTCGAAGTCCCCCGTCCGATCCCAGAAAAACCTGACTTTGACTCGGCCATACAGGTCGCAGTGGATCTCTTCACCCTTGGGTCCTGTGACGATTGCCGTCTGGCTGCCCCATACACGTGGCTTTTGGTAAACCCGTTGCGAACGAAAAGTCGCATCCCAAGGCGTGGCAACGAAGTGATTGCGATAGCCCTGATTGAAGTGATCTGCAGTCCTGCCAGTGTCGCTGGGGGGGATTTCCTCCAGCACCTGCGGCTGTTTGCCTTCGTGATGCACTTCGGTCAGGAGCCATAGATCATTCCATTCCTGACGAGGGTGCCCGCTCAATGTCAGGAAGTGCCCCGTCGTCAGTGCCGGCTGATCACTCTTTCCTTCGGCCTGGCGGTAGTCGATGCGATGGCGTTCCAGGGCTCGCCGGCTCAATAACCTGCCGCGTTTTTCCTGGGTAAAGTCGCCCGGATAATCATAGGCCTCCAAGTCTGGTCGGATTTTTTCGATGCCGGGCTGACAGCTGCTCTCCAGCAGGAATGTCGACTTCTTGAAATCGTAATCACGGCGCGTGACGCGGCTGGTCCGGGTCTCCAGTCGCAGGCCAAATCGATGGATAACCGGCTCGTCGTCAACCATGCCGCTGCCGTGTTTATAAACAGTGCGGTGTTCAAGTCGGGGAAATACGGTCTGGTCATCACCAAATACCAGGTGATGGCCCGATTCACTGTGTTGGAAATGATAATGCAGGCCTTCTTCATGACACAGGCGCTCAATGAAGTGCAAGTCGGATTCGCGATACTGCACGCAGTAGTCACGAGGCGAATAACTTGCACTTAACTGGAAGCGATGGGCATCGGTGAGAATACCGTGCTCCTTGAGGATCGATGTGATGATCTGCGGCACACTGACGTGTTGAAAAATGCGTTGGTTGGTGCGGTGTTCCAAGTAAGCCAATCGTGGAACCAGTCTTATCTTGTAATGCGTCAAGCGTTTTCCGGTGTCTCCTTGTACAACACGATAGATCAGCCCGTGAACACCGCTTCCCTGTTTGTTGAATGCAAGAAATGCCTGCTGGTTTAACAAGCATTCCAAGTCGATATCGCTTTGTTCGCTGATGAGTTCGATTTCAAACGAATAAGGTGTGCTAATGGCTTCGCAGCCTTCGAAGGCTAATACTTGGAGGTCATGTTCGAGGTCAGGAATTGTGAGATGAAAGTTTCGCAAATCAGGGGTATGGAACATTCGCAGGTCCTTGGGCGTTGGCTTTGGCTCCTGATCACATTGAAGCAGTCTTGATGGGGAAACGTGCAGAGAGTCGTAAAAAAAGAAAAGGATGTAGGAGTTCTCTTCGCAGCAAGTAGGGACTTGAGAATGAAATGATTTGAAGTGATTTTTAGTTGGCTCGATGGAGTTTGGAGCTTGACAGAAAAAAATCTGTATTGGGAGTTTCAGTATGGCTAATTTTTTGAAAAAAAAGGAAAGGTCCTACTTTTTTATTTTTAAAGCTTTGGCATTCTTCGCTGCGTTCCGCTGGTTGGAGGTGTGAGTTTTGAGTTGTGCCGGATTGCATTTGGTGAAACTTCCTACAAGCGAAATCGAATATTTACCTTGAATAACCATATTGCCAAAACTGCCCATGTCACAAACTGAATTTTCTTAACAGGGTCGTGAATGTCGTATTCCGGAAAGCTGTCCGCCCATTATCTGGCTCTCGCCAAAGCGCCCATCTCCAAAGAGCGTTTTGCGGGTGCGGACGTGCGTTTTTCGAATGAATACGAGGCGTTGGAAAGTGAGCTGGGCAAAGCCCAGTCGATGCACGAAAGCGGTCAGGTCGACTGGCTGAAGATCCGTGAAGGAAGTGAAGTGCTACTGCGTAGCCAGTCGAAGGACTTGCGGGTGGCGGCCTGGCTGGTTTGGGCGCTGTATCAGCGCGAATCTTTCCAAGGGCTGCTGGCAGGTCTCAGTCTTTTGCACCACTTGTGTAAAAACCATTGGCCCGACATTCATCCGATCAAAAATCGAACCCGTGCCGCCAGCATCAATTGGTTGGTGCCTCGCCTGGAGCAGGCGTTGGGTGATGACATTGCGATCAAGGAGCAACTGCCGCTGTTCCGCCATCTGACAGAGCAACTTGAAGGACTCGATACCGTTTGCACCGCCCACTTGGGTGATGACGCGCCTTTGCTGCTCCCGTTGTGTCGGCGTCTCAACACGATGATCCAGCGTGCCACTGACAACCTGCCGCAGGCGGGTGCCATTGGGACGGTAGTGGCTCAGGTGAAGCAAGTTGCTAGCCAACTGCTCATGCCTGGTGCTCCGATTGAAAACGAAAAAGAAGCCCACAAGGCCCTGCGTGCCCAGCAGGAGAACGCGGGATCGTTATGCAGCTGGTGGCTCAAACAAAAAGCTACCGACGTTCGGGCCCTGCGCCTGAATCGTACGTTGACCTGGCTGACCATTGACGTCATGCCCGAGCGCAACGCCGAGCAGATCACGCAGCTGCGTGGGGTGCCGGCGGACAAACTCAAGACTTATCAGGACAGTCTCCACCAAGGCGATTACGCGAACCTGTTGGTGGAGATCGAGGCCAGCCTGGCGAAGGCACCGTTCTGGCTCGACGGTCAGCGGCTTGCCTGGGAGTGCTTACAAGGGTTGAACGCCGAGTTGGCCATGGGGGAAGTGGAGGTTCATTTCGCGCTATTCATCCAGCGCCTGCCGGGGGTTATCGAATTGCGCTGGCATGACGGTACGCCGTTCGCCGATCCCGCCACGCGGGCGTGGATCGCGTCCCAGGTCATGCCTCACCTGCAAAAACCTGGCACGGCGCCCGAAATCGATACCACCCACAACGATGCGCCTTGGGAACTGACGCTGGAAGAGGCCCAGTCGATCCTGTCCACGGATGGCCTCAAACCCGCCGTCCAGTTACTCAAGCAAGGCATGCAAAACGCTCGTGGGGCACGCGAGTGTTTCCTCTGGCGGTTCGCGATGGCTCGCTTGTGCTTCTCGGCGAGGAAATACGAACTCGCGAAAGTCCAGCTCGAGGTCCTCGACCAGACATTGCAACACGCCGGCCTGAATACCTGGGAGCCCACCCTGGAGTTGCAGGTGCTGCATTTGTTGCACAGCTGCTGCGAGTTATTGCCTCAGAACCACGTCATACGCGAGTGCAAGGAAGAGACCTATCGCAGGTTGTGTCACCTCGACCTGGAACGGGTCATTGAATAGGCCTTCGGGTCAAAAATTGTCAGGAGAAAGTCATGGCCAAAGAAGGCTCGATCGCCCCCAAGGAACGCATCAACGTCACCTTCAAACCTGCCACCGGCGGTGCCCAGGAAGAAATTGAACTGCCGTTGAAACTGTTGGCGATCGGTGATTACACCCACCGCAGGGATGAACGCAAGATCGAGGATCGCAAGCCGATTGGTATCGACAAGATGACCTTCGACGAAGTGTTGGCCAAGCAGGAGCTGAACCTGACCCTCAGCGTACCGAATCGTCTCCAGGAAGAAAGCGAAACTGAAGAGCTGGCAGTACAGCTGCGTGTGAACTCGATGAAGGATTTCAATCCGGCGAGCCTGGTCGAGCAAGTGCCGGAGCTCAGCAAACTGATGGAGTTGCGTGACGCCCTGGTGGCGCTCAAAGGGCCATTGGGTAACGCGCCAGCGTTCCGCAAGGCCATCGAAGGCGTACTCGGCAATGACGATTCCCGCCGCCGCCTGCTGGATGAGCTGGGTCTGAACTCCGCAGCGAAGAACGCTTGATTATTTCAGCCAAGGAAGCCGAGACATGAGTACTCATGCCCTACAGCAGCAAAGCCCGGACAACGCTGATTACAGCATTCTTGAGAACATCATCGCCCAGACTCGCCTGACCCCGGACGATGACGCCTACGACATTGCCAGGCGAGGCGTGTCTGCGTTCATCGAAGAGTTGCTCAAGCCGCAAAACAGCGGCGAGCCGGTCAAGAAGGCCATGGTTGATCGCATGATCGCCGAGATCGACGCCAAGCTCAGTCGCCAGATGGACGAAATCCTCCACCACCCACAGTTCCAGGCCTTGGAGTCGGCATGGCGCGGTTTGCAGTTGCTGGTGGACCGCACCAACTTCCGCGAAAACATCAAGATAGAAATGCTCAACGTCTCCAAGGACGATTTGCTGGACGACTTCGAGGATTCGCCAGAAGTCATGCAGTCAGGCCTTTACAAGCATATCTACACCGCTGAATACGGTCAGTTTGGTGGGCAGCCGGTGGCGGCGGTCATCGCTAACTACTTCATGTCGCCAAGCTCGCCGGACGTGAAGTTGATGCAGTACGTGTCCAGTGTCGCCTGCATGTCCCATGCGCCGTTCATCGCCGCGGCCGGTCCGACATTCTTTGGTCTGGAAAGCTTTACTGGCCTGCCGGACCTGAAGGACTTGAAGGACCACTTCGAAGGTCCGCAGTTCGCCAAGTGGCAGAGCTTCCGTCAATCGGAAGATGCTCGCTATTTTGGGCTGACCGTACCGCGCTTCTTGTTGCGCACCCCCTATGATCCGCAAGAGAACCCGGTCAAGTCATTCGTCTACAAGGAAACCGTTGCCAATAGCCACGAGCACTACTTGTGGGGCAATACGGCATACGCGTTCGGTACGAGACTGACCGACAGCTTTGCCAAATTCCGCTGGTGCCCGAATATCGTTGGCCCCCAAAGCGGTGGCGCGGTTGAAGACCTGCCGTTGCACCACTTCGAAAGCATGGGTGAGATCGAAACCAAGATCCCGACCGAAGTGCTGGTGTCCGACCGACGCGAATACGAGTTGGCCGAGGAAGGCTTCATCTCCCTGACCATGCGCAAAGGTAGTGACAATGCCGCGTTTTTCTCCGCCAGTTCCGTGCAGAAGCCGAAGTTCTTTGGTAACGGCGCCGAGGATAAGCATGCCGAGCTGAATTACAAGCTTGGCACCCAGTTGCCCTACATGATGATCGTCAATCGACTGGCTCACTACTTGAAGGTTCTACAGCGCGAGCAACTGGGGTCATGGAAGGAGCGCACGGACCTGGAGCGTGAACTCAATAACTGGATTCGCCAATACGTGGCCGACCAGGAGAACCCTAGCGCCGAAGTTCGTGGCCGCCGTCCGCTGCGCGCAGCGAAGATCATTGTCAGCGACGTTGAAGGTGAACCAGGTTGGTATCGCGTAGGCCTGAACGTACGGCCTCACTTCAAGTACATGGGGGCCGATTTCACGCTGTCGTTGGTTGGCAAGTTGGACAAGGCGTAGGCGCCTCATGATGTATGGCAGCCTTTTCGAGCGCCTGGCCGGTGATTTAGATACGCGCGCGGGTTTGAGTCGTGAGATGTGTGTCGTGACATCGGTGGCTGCGCATCTGGCCAAGATGCTCAGCACCCGGGCGGGTAGCGTGCAGACGCTATCCGATTATGGGCTGCCGGATCTTAATGACACGCGCTTGAGCCTGCACGACGCAGGAAGCCAGGCCCGCAAGGCGATCGAGGCGTTCATCAAGGTCTACGAGCCACGCCTCAGGAACGTCTGTGTCGTTTCAATACCAAGTCATGCCGATCCGCTTCGCCTGTCCTTCAGCATCGACGCTTTGCTGGATGTGGAGGGGGTCAGGCGACAGGTCAGTTTTTCCGCGTGCCTGGACGGCAGCGGTCAGGTCAAGGTCAGACAAGGATAGCCATACATGTCGTTCAATCATTACTACCAGAGCGAGCTGACGGCACTCCGGCAGCTGGGTCGACATTTCGCCGAACGTAACCCGGCGTTGGCCCCCTTTCTGGGGCAGGCCGGACGGGACCCGGATGTGGAGCGCCTGCTGGAGGGGTTCGCATTCCTGACCGGGCGGCTGCGCCAGAAGCTCGATGACCAATTGCCGGAGCTGAGCCATTCGCTGATGCAGCTGTTGTGGCCGAACTACATGCGGCCATTGCCGGCCTTCAGCATCTTGCAGTTCGATCCACTACAGCGGTCCGGCCCCGCACTGCGGGTGGAACGTGATACACCGGTCGAAAGCAAGCCTGTACAGCAGGTGCGTTGCCGTTTCCTGACGTGTTACTCAACCGAAGTGCTGGCGCTTGATCTGACCAGGTTGAGTTATTCAGTGAAAGGGGATGGGTCGCTGTTGAGCCTGCGCCTGGAGATGTGTTGCGACGGTCATTTGGGCGAACTGCAACTGAGCCAATTGCGTCTGCACTTGACCGGCGAGCGTTACATCAGCCAGATGCTCTACCTCAGCCTCTTGCGTAACCTTGAAGGTATCGAGCTGATCCCACTGGACGGCTCCGGCGATGCCCTGCGGGCTACAGATGGCAGCCCTATGATGTTCAGGATGCCAGCCGATCGTGTCCAGCCGGTAGGGTTTGCTGAAGAGGAAGCGCTGATCCCGTATCCGCTGAATACCTTTCGCGGCTATCGCTACCTGCAGGAATACTTCGCCTTCCAGGACAAGTTCCTGTTCGTCGACGTCAATGGCCTGGACGTGATCAACGCTGCTCCGCGCGGCAGCGTCGAACAGATGCGGGGTCTGGAGCTGCGCTTCGATATTGGCAAAAGCGGTATCCAGCGGATGCGCCCGACACTGGACAACATAAAGCTTCACTGCACGCCGATCGTCAATCTGTTCAAGCATGACGCCCAGCCAATCCGCCTGGACAGCAAACAGGACGAATACCTGTTGCTGCCGGCCGATTATGCCCAGGAGCATTGCGGCGTGTTCTCGGTCGAAAGTGTCACCGGCTGGAACCCTGGCGGCTTGGGTTATCAGGCCTATGTGCCGTTCGAATCCTTCGAGCACGATTCAAGCTTCGATGTGCCCCACAGCCGACCCTACTACAGCGTTCGTCAGCGCCCTTCATTGCGGCACGGTGGCCTGGACACCTGCCTGGGCTTCGGTGTCCGGCACACTCACCCTCATGAAACCCTGTCGATCGAGTTGATGTGCACCAACCAGAACCTGCCGCGCCAGCTCAAGTCGGGTGACATCGACCAGCCTGGTGAAAAAAGCCCTGAGTCGCTGAGTTTCCGCAACATCGGGCCGGTCACTTCGAGCTTCGCTCCCCCGCTCAATCGCGATTTCCTCTGGAAGCTGATCAGCAACATGTCACTCAACTACCTGTCGCTGGCGGACGTCAATGCGCTCAAGGTGATTCTCGAAACCTATGATTTTCCGCGCTACTACGACGAGCAGACAGAGAAGGTCAGCAAGCGTTTGCTGGACGGGCTCAAGTCGATCAGGCACCAGCATGTCGACCGCCTGCATCGAGGCTTGCCAGTTCGTGGCTTGCGCACCGAACTGACCATCGACCCCCAGGGCTACATCGGCGAGGGCGACCTGTTCGTCTTCGCTTCGGTTCTCAACGAATTCTTCGCGCTTTATGCCAGCCTCAATTCGTACCACGAACTGCGGGTGAACAGCACACAAGGAGAGGTCTATCAATGGACACCCCGCATGGGCCAGCAGCCGCTTCTATAAGCGTGCTGACGCAAGGGATACGCGAGTACTCGCTATTTCAGGCCGTGTTGTTGGTCGTTGATCGACTGCGCGAGGCTCACCCAGACCTGGATGATGAGGCGCTGTATGACCGGCTGGAGTTCCAGGCCAACCCAAGCCTGGGGTTCCCCGCCAGCGACATCGATCGTGTGGAGTTTTTTGAAGAGCGCGGCCAGGTGCGAGCGCGCCTGAGCATGAACCTGATCAGCCTGGTAGGGGCAGGGTCACCGCTACCGGCGTTCTATGGTGAGCAGGCCCTGGGGGAGGAGGCCGGCAATCCGACGCGCGACTTCCTCGACGTCTTCCATCACCGTCTTCAACGGCTGATGCTGCCGATCTGGCGCAAGTATCGTTACTGCGCAAGTTTTCAGAGCGGAGCTAGAGACCCGTTTTCCGAGCAGTTGTTTGCGCTGATCGGCCTGGGCGGCGAAGACATTCGCAAGGCCAGTCAATTGAACTGGAAGCGTCTGCTGCCGTATCTGGGGCTGCTGAGTCTTCGTGCTCATTCGGCAGCTCTGATCGAGGCCGTGCTGCGTTATTACTTCAAGCACGCCGAATTGAACCTTGAGCAGTGCATCGAGCGGCGTGTGGACGTCCTTGGCGAACAGCGCAATCGCCTCGGGAGTGCCAATAGCCTGCTGAGCCAAGACCTGGTGTTGGGTGAACAGGTGCGCGACCGCAGCGGCAAGTTCCGGATCCATATCAGCGAACTGGACTGGCAGCGTTTTCACGAATTCCTGCCCATCGGCATCGGTTACCAGCCGTTGTGCTCGCTGGTGCGTTTCACCCTGCGTGATCCCCTCGAATATGACATTCGCCTGGTCCTGCGCCGGCAGGACATTCGTGAGCTGTGCATTGGAGAACAGAACATCTGCCGCCTGGGATGGACCAGTTGGTTGGGGCACGAGCGCGCCGATGGCGTGGTGACCCTCGGCAGCAAAATTCATTAGGAATGAATGACATGATCAACGTAGACCTTCAGCAACTGATTCAGGCGTTGGACGCCGAAACCAGAAGTGATCTGGAGCGCTCGGCCGAGCGATGCGTCGCCCGTGGCGCAGACAAAGTCCTGGTGGAAGACTTGATGCTGGGCTTGCTGGAGCGTCCGCAGGGGCTGCTAGCGCGAGCATTGCAGGATGCCCAGGTAAGCGCAGATGAACTGAGCGCTGCGCTGCAACCACGGATGGAACACAGTGCTTCGCGCAATCCGGTATTCGCCCCAGAGCTGGTGCAATGGTTGCAGGATGCACTGCTGGTGGCCAATCTCGAGCTGGGCTGCAGCCAGGTCGGACAAGCCGCGTTGATCCTGGCGTTGCTGCGCAACCCTCTTCGCTATGCGGGGAGTGCTTACCAGGCGCTGCTCACCCGACTGAGTGCCGATCGGTTGAGAGATTTCGCCTTGTCGCAACAGACTCAATCGGTCGTCGATCACTCCGCCAAGCCGGGTGATTCCCTACTCGCGCGCTTTACCCATGACCTGACCCGGCAGGCTCGTGAGGGTCAACTCGACCCGGTGCTTTGTCGCGGCGGTGAAATCAGGCAGATGATCGATATTCTCGTCCGTCGCCGCAAAAACAATCCAATTGTGGTCGGTGAAGCTGGGGTGGGCAAGACCGCCATCGTCGAGGGACTGGCGTTGCGCATCGCCGCTGGAGAAGTACCTTCAGCGCTCGAAGGCGTCGAGCTGCTTTCACTGGATATGGGGCTCCTGCAGGCCGGCGCCAGCATAAAAGGTGAATTCGAACGTCGTCTCAAAGGGGTGATCGACGAGGTCAAGGCTTCGCCAAAATCCATCATCCTGTTCATTGATGAGGCTCACACCTTGATTGGCGCGGGTGGCAACACCGGGGGCGCCGATGCGGCCAACCTGCTCAAGCCGGCATTGGCCCGGGGCGAGCTGCGTACTATCGCGGCCACCACCTGGGCCGAATACAAAAAATATTTTGAAAAGGACCCGGCCCTGGCCCGTCGCTTCCAACCGGTGCAATTGCACGAACCGACCGTCAGTGAGGCAGTGACCATCCTGCGTGGCCTGGCGCGGGTCTACGAGAACAGTCACGGCATTTACCTGCGTGATGATGCGGTGGTCGCGGCGGCGCAATTGTCGGCCCGATACCTGACTGGTCGTCAGTTGCCAGACAAGGCTGTGGATGTGCTGGACACTGCCTGCGCCCGCGTGCGCATCAGCCTGGCCGCTGCGCCGCAAAGCCTGGAGCGATTGCGCGGCGAGTGGGCCGAAGGCGAGCGCCAGCGCCAAGCGTTGCGCCGTGATGCGCAGGCCGGCCTTTCGATTGATCTTCAGGCACTGGAAGCGCTGGAGGTACGTCTGGAGGCCATCGAAGACGAGCGCCGAACGCTGGAAATCCAATGGACTGAGCAACGCATTCTTGCGGAACGCCTGCTGTCGCTTCGTCAGCAATTGGCCAAGGCACGGGAAGCCTCGGTGGATCACCCCCTCAGCGTCGAAGCCCTGGAAGCGGCGCTGCATGAAACATACGGCACGTTGGTGGCTGCGCAAGTCCATGAACGCCTGGTTAGCTTCGAAGTTTGCCCGCGACTGGTAGCCGAGGTCATCAGTGCTTGGACCGGTGTGCCGCTGGCACAACTGGCGCGAGAGCACAATTTGAAAGTCGCCAGTTTCGCAACGGAACTGCGTGCTCGTATTCGTGGTCAGGAGCCGGCTGTGCGGGCGCTTGATCGTGCGATGCGTGCTGCCGCTGCGGGCCTGAGCAAACCCGACGCCCCGGTGGGGGTATTCCTGTTGGTGGGACCCAGTGGCGTCGGCAAGACTGAAACGGCGCATGGCCTGGCCGACCTGCTCTATGGCGGTGATCGCTTTATCACCACGCTCAACATGGCCGAATTCCAGGAAAAGCATACGGTTTCCCGGCTGATTGGCGCGCCGCCGGGCTACGTCGGTTTTGGCGAAGGCGGCATGCTCACCGAAGCCGTGCGGCAAAAGCCCTATTCAGTGGTGTTGCTCGATGAGGTCGAAAAAGCCGACCCGGATGTGTTGAATCTTTTCTACCAGATCTTCGACAAGGGCTTGGCCAACGACGGAGAAGGGCGGGAAATTGATTTTCGCAACACGCTGATCCTGATGACGTCGAACTTGGGCAGCGAACGCATCAACGAGCTGTGCGAAAACGGCGCAAAACCAAGTGCCGAATGCCTTGAAGAATCCATTCGCCCAATACTCAGTCAACATTTCAAGCCCGCGCTGTTGGCGCGCATGTGTGTGGTTCCGTACTACCCGGTCAGCGGGCCGGTGTTACGTGAACTGGTGGAAGTCAAACTCGACCGTTTGGGCGAGCGGCTGCACCGTCGTCAATTGGGTTTCAGTTATTGCGGGCACCTTGTGAATCACCTGGTTGAGCGCTGCAGTCGTAATGATCGTGGCGCACGACTGATTGACCAATTGCTTGACCTGCACCTGATGCCGCTGATTGTCGACCGGTTGCTCGCCGCCATGGCCGGTGGTGAACGGCTACGGCACGTACACGCCGTGCTCAACGGCGATGCCTGCGTCGCGTGTGAGTTCTCCTGAGGTGGTCGCCATGTTCAAGAAACTTTCGCAACCGTTGGACTATGCCGAAGCGCTTCTGGCGCAGTTTTCCGATCTTTCGCGCTTGGCGGACGGTGCTGAGCTGGTGGGGAAGTTCATCCAGGGCGTAGCGCGGCTCAGTGGCTGTGAACTCGTGCAGTTGTACCTGCTCGATGTCACTCGCACCCGCCTGGAAATGAATACCGAGAGCCTGGATGGCCAGTTGCAATTTCGTGACCCGCAAAACCTGCCTTCCGACTACCACGCTGAGCAATTGTTGCAGTTTTCCCTGTGCCAGAACCGTGTGGTGTGCCTCGATGCGTTAAGCGACAGCGTGCACGAAACCGGTTTCCTGCCGCCGCGGGCCACACCCTGGCAGTCGCTGCTTTGCGTTCCCCTGGGCAATCCGCAGGATGGGGTCGGAGGCTTGTTGCTATGCGCCAGCAATCAGCACCTCGACCTGCAAGGGATCGCTGAGTCCCTGAGACATCTTGGAACCTTCGCGCTTGGCCAGATGCATCTGTTACAGCGCCTGCGCGGTCCTGTCGACGAGTCGGTACGTGATACCACAAGCCTGCCGAGTGCCATCAGTTACGGCCTGATTGGTAAGAGCATGGCCATGCGCAAGACCTGCTCATTGCTCAGTAAAGTACTGAACAGCCCCTACACCGTCCTGCTGCGGGGTGAAACCGGTACCGGCAAGGAGGTGGTGGCCCGGGTCCTCCACGATTACGGCCCGCGTCGATCCAGGGCATTTATCGTGCAGAACTGTGCAGCGGTCCCCGAGAACTTGCTGGAGAGTGAGCTTTTCGGCTATCGCAAGGGGGCGTTCACCGGTGCCGACCGGGACCGAGCCGGGCTGTTCGATGCGGCCAACGGCGGCACGCTGCTGCTCGATGAAATCGGCGATATGCCGTTATCCCTGCAGGCCAAGTTGTTGCGAGTGTTGCAGGAAGGCGAAATCCGGCCGTTGGGGTCCAACGTCACTCACCATGTCGACGTGCGCATCATTGCCGCCACCCACCGCGACCTGAAGCAACTGATGGAGGAAGGCAAGTTCCGCGAAGACCTGTATTACCGTCTTGCGCAGTTTCCAATTCCGCTACCGGCGTTGCGCCAGCGCGACGGCGACATCATTGAGCTGGCGCGGCATTTTGCCGACAAGGCTTGCACACTCCTGCAGCGTGATCCGGTGCGCTGGTCAGACGCTGCGCTCGATCACCTGGCCGCCTACGACTTCCCAGGAAACGTCCGTGAACTCAAGAGCATCGTAGAAAGGGCCGTGCTCTTGTGCGAGGGCGGCGAACTGTTTGTCGAGCATTTTGCGCTACACATCCAGACCCCAGCCGAACGGGGCCGCGTGAGCCTACGTGAAAGGATGGAGCAGATCGAACGTGGCCTGCTGATCGATGGCCTGCGTGAGAGTTCAGGCAACAAGGCACGTGCCGCCCGTGAACTTGGCTTGCCGCTACGCACGCTGATCTATCGCCTTACGCGGCTGAACGTTCAGCGTAGTGATTTCAATGATTGATCCTTGCCTTGTTCGTAGCCATTCCAGCCCGGTCCTTTCATTTCTGGAGAAATTTGGATGCCTGTTTTCCCCTGGCGAGCCGTCCTGCTGACGCTCTTCGTGTCATTTGTCCTCGGCGGTTGTAGTGGCAACTACAAATTCAACGACAGTGATTATCGCCCCCTGGGTGATCCACAGGCGGTCAATCGCGGTAAGTGATCCAAGGAGCCTTAAATAGATGGATCTTGTTTTCGAAATGCTGAACGCCAACCAGTTCGTCCCTGTACGGCTGTTTCACAAGACCTTCGGACCGGCCGGCGGAGTGATCGGTCGGGGCGAGGGTTGCCATTGGATGATCCCTGACCGCGACCGCCTGCTGTCCAAGTGTCACGCGCAGGTCAGCTTCCGTGAGGGTGCGTTTTTCCTGACCGATACCAGTGGCAACGGTACGACCCACCGCGAAAGCGGCGTACGCCTGCCCAAGGGCGAACCGGTACGGATACAGGACGGAGACGCCTACATCATGGGCGAATTCGAGGTCCTGGCGCGGCTGGTGGTCGGGCCGTCGAACAGCGTTGCCGAAGCCGGTTGCTCAACGCCGGTCGACAGTCTCATTCCGGACGATGCCTTTCTGGAACTCGACCCGCTGAAAACACTGGACCAACAGGAGCGGGTCCTGCTGGACATCGATGAGTTGATCAATCCCACTGCCGTACCACCAGACGCCCTTGGGCGCCCAGATTATGCACGTATCGACACGGAAAGCCTGCTGGTGCCGGAGTTGGTCGAAGAGCTCGTTGAATCAAGGCCTGCGCCCATCCCGCCCGCCAACGCTGTCGATCACCCGCGCGAAGATTTTTGGGAGCGCTTCGCTATTGCCCTGGGCGTGGATCACGACAGCCTTGATAGGGAGGCCCGCGAAACCCTGGCGATCAACGCCGCGCTGCTGCTCAAGCAGAGCATCCATGGTTTGCAGCAGAGCTTGCGCACTCGCTCGGAGTTGAAAGGCGAACTGTGCCTGGCCCAGACCTATGAAGAACAGGTTCGTCTGATTGCCAGCCTGCAAATCGATCACCACGGATGACGTCCATGTCGCACTGCACGATGCACTTGTTCAAGACTTTGACGGCGCTGGCCGTGACCCTGCTGCTGGGGGGGTGCACCACGTTGTCGCCCTTTTCGACGATGACCAAGCTCAACCTCACCCTGACGACCAGTGATCAGCTCAACCCCGACCTCAATGGGCGGCCATCGCCAGTGGTGGTGCGGTTGTTCGAACTCAGGCATCCGGTGGCCTTTGAAAACTCGGATTTCTTCAGCCTCTATGAGCGCGGGAGGGAAACATTGGCCCCCGACCTGATTTCCAGCGAAGAGCTGGAATTGCGCCCAGGTGAAACCGTCGAGCTCAGGCTCGGTATCACTGGGGATGGCCGTTACGTCGGCATACTCGCGGCGTACCGAGACCTGTCACACGCCCGCTGGCGCTACACACTGCCAGTGGCTGCGACGCAGTTGACCGAAGCGAACCTGACTCTCGACCAGGATGGGATCGCCAACATGCTTGAAAGACAGGCCAAGGTAGATGACCGATGAATCACGATAAAGTCATCTGGCAAGAAGGCATGTTGTTGCGTCCACAACATCTGCAACACAACGATCGTTATTTCGATCACCAGTTGAAGGTTCGTACCCGGTTGCTGGCCAGTTACGCCTGGGGATTCCTGGCGCTGGAAATCGACCTGCAATTTCTCAACATGGGCCAACTGGTGGTCAGCCAGGCCAGTGGGGTCCTGCCGGACGGCAGTCTGTTCGAGCTCGGTGGCAACACCGAGCCGTTGGTCCTGGAGGTACCGTCCAATACCAGCAATGCACCGATCTACCTCGCGCTGCCATTGGTGACCGGCAATCACATCGAGTCCCGTCGTCCGGAGCAATCTGACGTGCTGGCGCGCTACACCATCTATGACGCGCAGGTGACCGACTCCAATGCCGGCGATTCCGGCGGGAGCCAGATCAGTTGTGGCCGGCCAAACCTGCGCCTGCTGTTGGGCGAGCAACAGAGCGACCATGCGTTTGTGAAGCTCAAGCTCTGTGAGGTGCTCGATACCACGGCCGATGGGGTGATCAGGCTCGACCCGGACTTTGTGCCGACCTTCATCCAGGCTCGTTCATCCCATTATTTGTTGTCGTGTCTCAAGGAGATCATCGGCATGCTTGCCCATCGGGGTGACAGCCTTGCCGAGCGGATCCGTTTCAATGGCAAGGCCGGTGGTGCGCAAGTCGGCGATTTCATGATGCTGCAGCTTATCAACCGTAGCGAACTGTTGCTGCGTCATTATCTGGACCTGGAGCAAGTACATCCCGAAACGCTATACCGAATGCTACTGGCCCTGTTGGGTGAACTGGCGACGTTCTCCAGTGACAGCAAGCGCCCACCACGCACCAACCGCTACCAGCATAGCGACCAGGGCGCATGTTTTCGCAGCCTGATGCAAGCGATCCGCCAGGTGCTATCGATGGTGCTCGAGCAGCACGCTATCGAACTGCAATTGCAGCCGCGCCAATATGGAATCACCGTCTCGCCGATGCAGGACCTCACCCTGCTGGATACGGCTTCATTCGTACTGGCGGCTAGCGCCAACTGTGACAGCGAAGAGTTGCGCCATCGACTGCCGTCGAACCTCAAGGTTGGCTCGGTGGAGCGCATCCGCCAGTTGGTCAACCTGCATCTGCCCGGTATCAAGATCAGGCCTCTGCCTGTGGCTCCGCGGCAGATCGCATTCCATGCCAACAAAACCTATTTCATCCTGGAGCCCAGCTCCGAAGACCTGGCGCAACTTAAGCGCTCGGCAGGTTTCGCGTTCCATGTGTGCGGTGATTTCGCCGAGCTTGAACTGAATTTTTGGGCCATCAGGAATTGAACGAAATGGATAAGGAAAATCCCCAGGACGAAACAACCGTCCTGCTCGACCACCATGGACAACGTCCTGCTTCCGGCCCCTTGACCAACGCTGCTGCGCCGCCGCGTTTCGAACAGTTACAAGAGCGAATGATCTACGCCGCGCACCTGCCGCGGTCCCAGGCCTTCAATGTCAGCCTCAATCCGCTGGTCGCGGCGGCTTCCGGATTGTTGTCGCAAATGGTGCAACTCAAGCACGGCCGCGAACGCGAGGATCTGCAAGCTCTTAAAGGGGAATTGAGGCGAGGCCTGGAGCAGTTCGAAGCCTGTGCCTTGCAGGACGGCGTTGAAAACAGTCAGTTGATCGCAGCACGGTACGTGCTCTGCTCAGCGATCGACGAGGCGATCGTCACCACGCCGTGGGGCCGTGGAGGTGGTTGGTCACAGATAAGCCTGCTCAGCACTTTCCACAACGAAACCTTCGGCGGCGAGAAGGTTTTTCAATTGCTTGAGCGCTTGTCGAAAAACCCCATCAAGCACCTGTCGATGCTCGAGTTGTTGTATCTGTGCCTGTCCCTGGGCTTCGAGGGCAAGTATCGGGTGCAGACCCGTGGGACGCTCGAACTCGAAAGTCGGCGCGATGCTCTGTATCGGCTGATCTGCCAGGCACGCGGCGATATCCCTCGTGAACTGTCGCCTCGCTGGGAAGGCTACGATGGCGCGCGACGCAACCCGGTGCGCATTGTCCCGGCCTGGACGGTGGCGGTTTTTACGCTGGTCTGCCTGGGGGTGATGTACTCGAGTTTCGCCTGGGTATTGGGCGAGCAACGCCGAAGCGTACTGCAACCTTATCAACTGTCAGAGTCGGTCGCCGCTCAGCCGCTGCCGTAAACAGGGACGTGTCATGAAATTGCTTTTCAGGAAAGCCGGTGCCTGGGGGCGCCAGACGTGGATTTGGACGCTGCTGGCGGTGCTTTGTATCGCGTTGCTGGTGTGGTTCGCCGGGCCACTCCTGGCCGTCAATGACTACAAGTTCTGGGCAAGCCCGACGGCGCGGTTGCTGACTGTCAGCGTGCTTCTGCTGGGCTGGGGCCTGGCCATGGTTTTCGTCAGTGGGCGCGGCGGTTCAAGCACGAATCTCCAGCAAAACGCCCCCGAGCAGGCTCGTGCCCTGCATCTGGCCAGGATTGAGGATGAGCAGCGCGAAGTGCGCTCGCGCTTCAAGCAGGCATTATCCACGCTAAGGTCATCGAGCCTTTATCCCGGCCGCAGCGAACGCTGGCGCAACGATCTGCCGTGGTATCTGATGATCGGCCCGCCTGCCAGCGGAAAGACCCGTCTGCTGGACCGCTCGGGCCTGGAGTTTCCCCTCAACAAGCTTGAGCGCAAGCCAATCGGCGACACATCGGGGACCCGTTATTGCGATTGGTATTTTGCCGAGCACGCCGTGTTGGTCGACACTGCCGGGCGCTACCTGACCCAAACGGATAGTGATGTCGACAGCAGCGTCTGGGCCGTATTGCTCGAACTGCTGCGCAAGCGTCGCCGCAGTCGTCCGTTGAACGGTGTACTGGTGACGGTACCGACCGAGGTCCTGTTGCTCGGCAGCGAGGACGAAGTGACTACGCTGGCCCGCCAGATTCGTGGCCGCCTGCAGGAACTGCAACAGCGACTGCACGTCGATGTCCCGGTTTATCTGGTCCTGAGCAAAGCGGACAACGTGCCCGGTTTCAACGAGTTCTTTGACTCACTGACTCGCGAGGAAAACGACCAGGTATTGGGTGCAAGTTTCAGTCGGGACCAGCGTGGCTGTGATGTGGCCGTGTTACGTGCCGAGTTCGAGGCGCTGCTGCATCGCCTCAACAGCCAGGTGATCATGCGCATGCATCAGGAGCGCGACCCGCTGCGCCGTAGCTGCATGCTTGATTTTCCTCACCAACTTGGACAACTCGGCACCAGCCTGTGTCTGCTGGTTGAGCAAGCGTTTACCGGCAGCGTCGGTACGTTGCGGGGTTTCTATCTGACTAGCGCATCGTCATCGGGTCGAACCAATACCGCACCTGGTGGGCGCTCACGGTTCATTAAGCATTTGATCAGTCGGGTGATTTTTCCGGAAGCCGATCTGACCGACCTCGTTCAGCGCGAGCGCCGTCGTCTCCATTGGGGGCAGCGAGTTATGTATTTCGGGGCGCTGACGGTCATTGGCCTGTGTGGGCTGTTGTGGGCGCACGGTTTTTCGGCCAACCACGAGCGACTGGACAGTCTGCGTACGCTGACGCAACGCTGGGACCAGCAGCAATCGGTCCAGGCGAATGCTGATGACTGGACCTCGATGCTCGAATCACTGGATATCCGTTTCGAGGCCACCCAGGTTTTCCCACCCTACAGGGCGGTGCCGTTGCATGAACGTGTCGGCCTATACCAGGGCGAGGCGAGCAACCCTGCGGTGACTAACGCCTATGAGCGTGATTTACAGGGGCGACTGTTGCCGAAGGTTGCGCAGAGGCTGGAAGCGCATGTTCGTAACAACTGGAATGACCGTGAGCAACTGCTCAACAGCCTGCGCGCGTACTTGATGCTGGGCCTGCAAGAGCGTCGCGATGTTGCCTGGCTCAAGGACTGGCTGGCCAACGATGGGTCGCTTCGTTACCCCGGCAACACGGCGCTACAGGAGGGCCTGAATGCCCACCTCGAGCGCCTGTTGGAGCTGCCTTTTATCCATGCTCTCAACGAACCGCTGGTGGCCCAGGCCCGGGAAGCCTTGCGCCGTGAGTCCCTGGCAACCGTCGTGTACAGAATGCTGCACGAACAGGCCAGCCATCTGCCGCAATATCGACTCAGCCAACACCTGGGCTCGCAAGGTGCGTTGTTGGTCGGCACGGACCGTGTGATTCCCGGTTTCTATACCCGTCAGGGTTACGAACGCTACTTTTCGGTTCAAGGCGCGGCCTTGGTCACCGAATTACTGCGGGACAATTGGGTCCTGGGTGAAGGCGAGGGCCTCAGCCGCATGGACATGCGTCGCCTGATGGTCGAACTCGAACAGCTGTATTTTCGTGATTATGCCGACCACTGGAGCGAAGCGGTCGGCCAGGTCGCTCTGCAAACCATCAGTAATGCAGGTGAGGGCGCCGAGCAACTTGCGGGGCTGACCTCGGCTCACTCGCCGATTCTGCGGATGCTGGTGCAAGTGCGCGACCACACTCGAATCCAGGCTGTTGCCGAGCAAATCGACGACCTGACGCGAGCGGCAGGGAATGCTGGACATGCCGTTACAAAACTCTCCGCCGTGGCTGGGAAAGCCTCTGCATCCTTGGCCGAAAACCTGCCGGACACCGCGCAAAAATCCTTGCGACGACGTTTCGAACCGCTGCATCGCCTGCTGGACCCGGACAATGGTCCGACGGCTGATCTGGTCCAGGCCTTGCGGGCCGTTGATGAGGTGCAATTGCAACTGGCGAACCTGGCTCGCGCCAGTGCCCCGGAACAAGCGGCGTTCGAGCTGGCCAGGCACCGCATGGGCGGCCAGCGCGATGCGCTGAGTCACCTGCGCGGTGCGTCTGCCCGCCTGCCGCGGCCGCTCAGTGCTTGGTTCAACGTGATGGCTGAGGACAGCTGGCGCTTGGTACTCAATGATTCTTATCGTTACCTGAACCAACGTTATCAGAGCGAGCTGTACAGCTTTTACGGCAAGGCGATCAACAAGCGATACCCGTTCAGTGCCCACAGTGCCAGCGACGTCGCGCTCAATGACTTCCGTGAGTTTTTCAAGGACCAGGGCATAGTCGATCGATTCTTCGACAATTACCTGCAACCCTTCATCAGCGGCTCCGCGGGACACTACCGTCTGCGTAGCATCGAAGGTCAGAGCTTGCCGATGTCCCGGGTCTATCTCGATCAAATGGCAACAGCGCACACCATTCGCCGGAGCTTTTTCGCCGAAAACCCGACCGAGCCGCAAGTACAGTTCAAGCTTGAGCCGTACACTCTGGACCCGGCGGTAAGCCGTGCTGAATTCCGTTTCGGTGACCAGATGCTTGAATACCGCCACGGTCCGATCCTGCCGGTAGCTTTTACCTGGCCAAGCGACGCGCAGAATGGTCGAACCGCCCTAGTGCTGGACAAAATGGTTGGGCGAGGCGTGGGCATCGAGAAAAATACCGGGCCGTGGTCGTTGTTTCGGTTGTTCGACTTGATGCAGAGCGAATACCTTACCGGGCGCGATGTCCGGGTATTGAAGGCGGACCTGGGTGGCCTGCGCGCCAACTATTTGCTGACGAGCCAACGTACGCCGAACCCTTTCGACATGAGCGTGCTGCGCACATTTCGCCTGCCGGTGCAGCTTTGATGGAGGCCGGTCCCTGGTACAGCGCCGCGGGCACGGACCCTGGCAAGACCCGACCACGTAATGAGGATGCTTTTCTCGACTGCCCACAACAGGGGGTGTGGGCAGTGGCCGACGGCATGGGCGGCCACTCGGGGGGTGACATTGCCAGCCAACTGATCGTTGCCAACCTGACGGAGCTGCCGCTTTACCGGGACTTGGCTGAACGTTCGAAAGCGGTGCGCCAATGCCTGCGCTGGACCAACCGACGACTGAGCCAGGAGCTGACCGTCACCGAAGATCATCCCGGCATTATCGGCAGCACTGTGGTGGCGCTGTTGTTGGAAGGAAATCGCGGGGTCTGCATCTGGGCGGGCGACAGCCGTTGTTATCTGTGGCGCGGTCGACGACTGTACCAACTGACCAAGGACCACTCACTGCAACAGCAACTGATCGACACGCAACACATCAGCCGCGATGAGGCCTGTGCCCATCCTGCGGCCAAGGCACTGACACGCGCGGTCGGTGCCGCCCCAGAGTTGACCCTGGAGGTGTTGGAGCTGGATGTTCACCCAGGCGATACGTTTTTGCTGTGCAGTGACGGCTTGTACCAAGGCCTTGGCGCGCAAGCCCTTGGCAGTGCCTTGGACCTGGCTTCGCCACGTGTGGTGTTGGAGCATCTTTTCGACGACGTTCTGCGTGGCCCGGCACGGGATAACCTGACGGCCGTGGTGGTCCGCCCGTGAATGAAGAGGGTAACCAACCGACGTATTCCACCTTCGCCAACGCTGTGCCGACTGTGACATCCAGCCAGCTTTGCGTCAGCGAAACACCGGGCATACTCGCAGGACGCTATCGCCTTGAACGCTTGCTTGGGGCGGGCGGCATGGCGGTTGTTTACCGCGCGCGGGATCTGCTGCACGAACAATTCGCTGATCCCGATCCGTACCTTGCCGTGAAGATGCTCAGCGAGGCATTCGACGTGGCACCCGATGCGAGTGCGCTGCTTTACAGCGAGTTCGCCCTGACGCGGCGATTGCACCACCCGAATATCTTGCGCCCCTACACCTTCGAAGTGGATACAGCCCAACGACGGGCCTTTATCACCATGGAGCTGATGCGTGGCCTGACCTTGGACAAATTGCTTTGCGAACGGCCCCTCGGGCTGCCTTGGCCCGAACTCAAGGCTATCGCCGTGCCGCTGCTGGATGCCCTGGCGTACGCCCACGGCCGTGGCGTACTGCATGGCGACGTGAAGCCAAGCAACATCATGTTGAGCGAAGAAGGCCTGCGCCTGTTCGATTTCGGTTTGGGCCTGGCTGAAGAAGGGCCTTCTCAGCACCTGCCAAACCTGAACCGTGAACGCCTTAACGCCTGGACCCCTGGTTACGCGGCGCCTGAACTGCTTGAAGGTGAGCCCCTTTCAGCGGGTGCCGATGTCTACGCTGTGGCTTGCGTGTTGTATGAGCTGGCAAGCGGCAAACACCCATTCCAGCGGTTACCTTCCACCCAGGCTCGCGATGCCCGGTTGGAGCGCGCGCTCAAGGCGCCGCACAACCTGCCCCGGCGTTGCTGGCCGGCGCTACGAATGGCGCTGGCGTTTGATCCGGGGCAGCGGCGTATGGAGGCGGCTCGATTGCGTGACGCGTTGGGTGGCGTGTGGTCTTGGTGGTGACGTTCTTGAATGGTGAAATGAGCCATGATCAACCTTTATTTTGAACACTGCGGCTGCTGTTGTGGCGAGGGAGCTTGCTCCCGCTCGGCGGCGCAGCCGTCGTAAATCGGCTGATGCGGTTTTTCTGTAGGAATGCGCAGGCCTGTTTGGGGGCGGCTTCGCCACCCAGCGGGAGCAAGCTCCCTCGCCACGGGTTGGAGGTGTAGCGGCTAGCGTGGATCGACGTTATCCAGCACTCGGTTTGCCAGCAATGAACTCAGTTCGATCAGTTGCTGGATGCCAAGGGCGATGTGGCGGCGGGGGCCTTCGAGGTCGAAGGCCAGGTTGCTGATCATCGCGTCGGCTGACGCGAGGTTTTCGCTGAGGTTGGCGAGCAGGCATTCGTTGTCGGCGTTTTTTGCCACGGTGAAGAGCTGGCCCGGTTGGGATGCATCTTCGGACTTTTCCGGTTTCGGTAGCAGGTAGTAATCCAGGGCGCGCTTTTCTGCTTCGTTTTGTTTCTTCGTTTTGGATTGAGTGGACGCAGAGGTGCGATCTGTTTCGGGGGGATTTGGTGTAATTTTGAACATTGTGGAGCTCCTTTCGTAAGAGGAACCATCACCGTCTGCCGCCAAGCAGATGGGGTGACGGATTACACAAGGTTGGCGGACCGGAACGAAAGGAACCCGGCATCCCCGAGGGGATCCTTGCGCAACCCGCCATAACATAGGAGTGCCAATGCCAGAGGCATCGCAGTCATATTGAGGGGCTGTTGCGCCTTTCGTGTACCGGGCCGCCAAGCCCGACCACTGATGGGCAGTGGCAGGGAAACGATAGAACCCATGAGCAAGGCGCACAAGCGGGCGGATTCTGGCGTAGTTGTAGGCAATGGCGCAAGGATTCGTAGCTTGGTGGAGGCGTTGCGGAAGGAGAATAAACAAGCCTTCGTAATGCTCAGGATTCGGGGCAAAGGAGCTTGTTCTCGCTCGGTGGCACCGCGGTTTTTCTGTAGGAGTGCGCCGGCCTTTTTGGGCGGCTTCGCCGCCCAGCGGGAGCAATCTCTGGCCACGGGATCTGCGTTTCGGATCAGGCCCTGTGGTGTTGGCTCGATCGGTATTTCGCCCTTTGAAGAGCTGTCAAAGTTTGTCCAGGCTAGAAACCGTGGAGGTGTAGAAGGCCACGCCCGACTTGTCGATGACTTTTATTCTGCCGCCTTCTTCCTTGAGGTCTTTGAGGTACGGACCGAACGCTATTTCGTCGGGCGCGGTTCGCAGAATCTCTTTGTCGAGTACCGGTGTGTCTTTCCTCAAGACCTTAAGGTTCATGAGGAAGCAGTCGAGGGTTAACTGGCATTCCAGGGCGCAGACATAGTCCGACCCTTTTATTTTTTTCTGCTTGAAGGTCCACTCGTTTTTATAGTGGTTCCCGCGGAACTCATCCATCGCGTTTTTCAGCAGATCGTCGGGCAAGGTGATGTGCGGGCGGCATTTCTCCAGGCCTTCCAGCAACAGTTTCATAAAGAATTCATTGAGCTCGTTTACCGATGTGCATTTTTTATAATGCTCGGTATCCAAGCTGACGTTGACGATGAGCGCGCCGCTGGAGTTTACATAGGGCTCATTGACGGCTTGGCGTGTTCCGACAAAGCAGATTTTCTTGAAGTTCGGCGTTTCGAATTTTTCTGCACTCAGCCGGCGCTCAAGGAAATTGCAAATCGATCGGCTTTGGTCGCGAAACGGATGAATGATTTCGTCGCTGAATTCGCCCAGGTCGGGATAAAGGTAAATTTCTTTTAAGATCATGGTCTTGAATGCCTCGCTGGGTCTAGTTCCTGCCTGCGTCGATTCGCGTTTCTTCGCTCAAAATCTCGACGTTCCAACGAGCAACTGGGCCGGCCGGCTCCTTTTTGATGACTCTGGATTCGTAACGTCCTCTTGAAATCCAATACTCATACGTAGACCTGAGCGAGCCTCGTGAGGCAATCGCTTCACAGGCTCGTGGGTAAGTTATTTAAGCCTTTCCAGTGCGGGGGGCGGCCGTCGGGGGGCTATTCAGAGCCCTTGAGATGGGAAATAAAAAGCGATGAAAACTCCAAGCCTTCATAGCTTTCCAGATTTTTGATATTGAAGAGGGCCCCTCGTTGTGTTGTGAGCTTTTGCAAGCGTCGCTTCAGTAGCTTATTGATCGGGCTGTCTGGTTGAGACGATAGGTGATCGAGCGCCTTTTTCGCACGTGCTGACACGTCCTTGAAGAAAATGTGTTGGGCATCAGTAGGTGGGACGATGCTCTCAAGGTCGCAGTTTTGAAAGGTGACGTAATCCAGTTTGCAAAGCTCAAAATCGACAAGCAGTGGGGTGTTCGGCTGGTCGGATATGAAGCTCACTTCTTGGAGCTTTCCAGCGAACTTAACATGGGTCATTTTTTTTGCGTTGAGCGAGTTGTCAATGATTTTGCATTGGCTGAATGTGCAGTTGCTGAAGTGGCAATCGACCAGTGCGGTTTGTCGAAAATCGCACTTCAGGAAGGTGCAGTTTTCAAATCTGCTGTCACTTAGACCTGTTGCCCGAAAGTCGACATTGCTGAATGTGCATTGGACTACGGTTGTTGTGTTGAAAAATCTTGAGTTGGAGAAGTCGGTTTTCTCGAATTCGCAATTTTCCAATAGACAGTTGTCAAAAATCGGGTAGGAAAGTGTTGAGTTCTTTAATTTGGTGGCACCAATGAACTCATTTTTGAAAAGCGTTTTTTCAGGTAGGACGAGGCCGTCCTGCTCAATGCCAGATAATGTTTTTGATGGGATTCTGTCACTCACCACAACACTCCTTCATAACCATTGCCCCAATCGCCATAACGCCGTTGATGGGTGCCTTTTTTCCAATCAGCCTTCGTCGTCAAGTCCCACCAGGACTTGCTTTTCGGATCATACACATCGGGCAGGCGTTGTCCTGATTTAGCGACATTCAGATGTGCAAGCGACGGATCTGCCAGCACCCTACGTTTGAATTCGGCATCGATCCTTTGACCTACATAGCGCCGGTAGCGAGAGCGTGCCTGTCCGAAGTCGCCTCTGTCATAGGCGCGTTTGACCGCCGCTCGTTGTTTTAAAGTCAATGAGCGTTGAGGGTTACGGTACACGGCTTTTTTCGCTGCGTTGGCGTGAGCCTGTAACTTTTTAGTCGTTGAGCCGCATGGTGCCCATCCCCATGGATCGATCCATCCCAATGGGTTAGGGGCATATTGATAGAGATTCGCTCCCCCTGCCAACCCAATCGGATCCGGCGTCGTAAACCGCCCCACATCCGGATCATAAAACCTGAACGTATTGAAATGCAGCCCGGTTTCCCGATCCAGGTACTGCCCTTGGAACCGCAAATTCTGCTCTTCGATGTAATACGGTTCACGCACTTCTTCCAGCGTGTTGCCCCACACCCGATACGTGGCCTGCCACACGTTGTGGCCGTCGGCTTCGGTGAGTTGTTCCGGCAGGCCGTTGAGGTCGTTGTGGTAGTAGCGGATCTTTTGCAGCGGGCCGCTTCCATCGACGCGGGCCAGGGGTTCGTAGCCGTCGTCTTCGTAGAGGTAGAGGCTGGTTTGCTGGTGGCGGTGTTCCTGCAACAGGCGCAGGCCGTCCCAGGTGAAACGGGTTTCGCCCAGCGGGTAGCCGTGGTTGTCGTGCTCGGTTTTTGCGATGCGCCGGCCCAGCGGGTCGTAGGCCATGTTGACCACGCTGCCGTCGTCGTTGCGCACCTCGATCAAGCGGCTTTCGGCGTCATAGGCGAAGTGTTGCACGCCGCGTTTGGCGCTGCGTTTTTCGATCATCCGGCCGAAGGCGTCGTAGCGGTAGCGCTTGTCCTGGTAGGTCAGCAGTTTGTTGTGCACCACCAGCCCGGCGCCGGGGGCCGGGCCGTCCAGCAGGTTGGCGGCGGCGTCGTAGGTGAAGGTCTCGCGTTGGCCGTGCAGGCTGTCCTGGCTGGCGATGATGCGGCCGGTGGCGTCGTAGTGCAGTAGCTGGCGCTGTTGTGCGGCGGGTTGCTGGTCGAGTTTGCCGATGAGATTGTCGGCGGGGTCGTACTCGAAGTGTTTCTGCACCGCCGCCGGCAGCAGCGAGGGTTGACCGCTGTGGCGGCGTTGTCGCGTGCGCAGGCGGCCGCTGCGGTCGTATTCGCTGCGGGTGCTGATCTGCCCTTGGGTGCGCAGCACTTCGCGGTGCAGGCGGTCGCGTTCGAAGTCGCTGATGACCTTGCCGTCGAGGTTGATCTGGTGCAGGTGGCCGCTGCCGTAGTACAGGCGGTTGACCCAGCGGCCATCGGGCAGTTGGCTCTGGATCAGGTTGCCGAGTTCGTCGTAGTGGTGCTGCAGGCTGCCGGCGGTGCTGTTTTCGGCGAGCAATTGACCGAGGGCGTCGTAGGCGAAGCTCAGGGTCTGGGCGTTGCCCTGCAGGTCGGTGAAAGTGACGGCGGTGAGTTGGTCCAGCGGGTCGTAACTGTATTCGGTGCGGCCATCGTCGGTGACCTTGGCGATCAGCCGGCCGACGGCGTCGCGTTCCAGGCGATGGACGATGGGCGCCGGCGGTGTTTCGGGAATGAGCGCCAGGCCTGTGCCGTAGGGCGCGGGCATCGCCGTCACTGCCGCGACGTTGTCGAGGCGGTCGTAGTCGTAGCGCTTGGCGCTGCCGTCCAGGTCCTGTTGTTCGGTCAACCGATCCCCTGCATCCCAGGCAAACCGGTAGCTTTCACCATTCTCGTTGGTCAGCGCTTGCAGCCGGCCGAAGCTGTCGTAGGTGAACTGCACTTGCCGGCCCTGGGCGTCGGTGCGTTGGCGGACCTGGCCGCGGCGGTTGTGTTGGTAGAGCGTGGTGTGCCCGGCCGGGTCGGTGTAGCCGATGAGTAAGCCTGCGGTGTCGCGCTGGTAGTGTTCGGTGCGGCCGTCCGGTAATTGGTTGCCGAGCAGGCGCCCTTGGGCGTCGTAGCTGAATTGGGTGCGCTCGCCGAGGGCATCGGTGATGGTGTGCAGGTAACCGCGCGCGTCGTAGCTGAAGCGCGTCGGGTAACCCGAGCAATCGACGTGTTCCACCAATTGGCCGAACGGGTTCCAGCGCAGCTTTTTGTTTTTGCCGGTGGCGTCGATGATCTCCACGACCTGGCCGTGGGCGTCGTAGCGGTAGCGGGTGACGTGGCCCAGCGGGTCGATTTCCGTCGTGCAGTTGCCGCGTTGATCGTAACGGTACTTCCAGCTGTGGCCGGCGGCGTTGGTGTCCACCAGCGGCAGGGCCCAGTGTTCGAGCCAGAGGGTGGATTCGCTGCGGCCCAATGGGTCGGTTTCGCCGATCAGGTTACCCGCGTCGTCGTAGTTGAATTGGTACTGGCCGCCCTGTGGATCGGTGGCGCTGAGCATCTGGCGCTCATCGTTCCACTCGAACAGCCAGGTCTGGCCGAGGTTGTCGGTGTATTGGGTGATCTGGTGCTGGCTGTTCCAGTGCCGGGTGCTGACGCGTTGCAGGCTGTCGCTGATGCGGGTGATGCCGGCCTTGAGGTCATAGTCGAACTGGTAGGCGTCGCCTTCGTCGGTCCAGTGCCGGACCACGCGCCATTCCTGATCGTCTATCAGGGCCCATTCGTAGAAGCAATGCAGGCCGCTGGGCAACTGGTGCTCGACCATCCGTTGCTCGGCGTCGTAGCGGAAGCGCCGTTGCACCTGGCCGGTGGCGTCGCGCACTTCGGCGAGGGTGTTGGCCGCGTCGTAGGCGTAGCTGACCAGCACTTCCCGCGATTGGTCGGGGTAGAGGCGCTCGATGTGGGTGACGCGTTCGCCTGCGCGGATCAGCTCGACGTGCACCAAGTCGAAGGTGTCGCGCAGCCGTACCAGGCGTCCGGCGTCGTCGTAGTCGAGGTGGATGCGGTTGTCGTTGCGGTCGCCCAGTTGGCTCAGGCGCAAGTGTGATGGGTTGGCTGGCGAAGGTTCGAACAAGCGGTACAGGCCGTCTTCGCTTTCGATCAGCAATTGCCCGTTCACATGGCGGCGCACGGCCAGGCCTTCGCCAGCGCTGAACACCGCGCCGCCCAAGGGGATCGAACCCATGTCGATGGGCCGGCCCTGTTCGTCGGTGTAGATCAGGGTTTCGCCGCCCTCGGGGTGGGGCTGGATTTGCACCTGCACTTCGTAGGCGACGCTCCACCCGGCACCGAACAAACTGTCGCGACGTTCGTCATGGCTGTTGTAGACGCGCTGCCAGTCAATCGGCAGGATGCCGGGCAAGACGAAATCCAGGTCCTCGTCAGCGCCCAGCACCTTGGCCCCGGTGGCGGCATGCACCGGGTTCGACGAACCCATGGCGGCGTTGGCGGCCGCGTTCGCCGCGCTGCTGGCGGCCATGGACACCGCGCCGCCCACCAGCATGCACGGCAGTTTGCTGAAGAACTTGCCCTTGCCACCCTTGAGCATCAGCAGTGCGGTGACCGCCAAGCCCACGCCCGGGGTCTTGCCGCTGCGGATCTCGCGCACCACCACCGAATCGCCGCCAATGGTCACGTTGGACGAGATCAATCCAGCCGACACCACCGTCGCATCGCAGGTGCTGCGGTCGCCACTGCGCACGGCGGGCTGGCCGTTGATGGTGACCTTGTCCGAACCTTCGGCCATGAACTGCGGTGGCATGGGTGGGTGCTTGGTGCAGATCACCAGGTCTTCCGGGCGGGTCTCCGTACCGGGGGCGGGCGAGGCGACAGTGGGGCGCCACATCTGCGAGAAGAAATTCCCGGCCATGTCCAGGTAACTGGGTTCTTCTTCCGGCTCGGGCATTTCCAGTTCGGTGCCGGCTGGTGCGACATGGGAAACCACAGCGCCGGCGGCGCGGGCCGAGGGGATGTTGTTGGTGAAGGTGTCCTTGGAGCCGGTGAGGATGTTGGCCTGCACCGTGGGCGGAAAGAGGGCGTTGCCGATGCCCTCGCATAAATTGCTCAGGCCTTTGTCGGCCCCGGTCTTGCTCATGGCCAGGCCGACGACGGTGCCCACCACCAGGCCCAGGACGAAGCAGCCCAGGCCGCCGGTGGCGACGGTGATGCCCGTGGCCGCGACCACTGCGGCGGTCGCCAGGGCGGTGATCGCGATGTTGGCCGCCACCTCCAATACACCGCCGAGGATGTCGGCCATCATTGAGGTGTGATCGAGTGCATCACCCAGGCGGGCGGCCCAGAGCGCGTCAGACATGCACGTTGCTCAGGCGGGTAGGGTGGCGGATGATCGTGGGTTCAAGCAATTTGGTGCCTTCCATTGCGCCGGTGTCCTTGTGGGTTACGGCATGCTCATTAATGCCATTTTCAGGCGCTTGATCAGCTTTGGTTTCTTGAGACAATCGGTGGGGCGTAGATCACCTAGCGCGGGCACTTTTTGCTCCATCCACCACAACCCTTCTTCGAGCCCTCTTTTACCATAAAGCACGACGGCCAAATCAAGGTGCTCATCCATGGCCTTGGCCAACGTACGCGCGTTGTCATCGAGATAATCCTCTTCATACAAGCGTACAAAACTTCGCCAACCGTCATCGCCCACGTATTCGTCTTCCAGTCCCATGTTGAAACCTGCCAAAGGAATCAGTGTGTTGCCGGTAGGGTTGTACGTCGACAGCTGCCGGGGCTGCATCACCGTTATCCGGCATCCATGCAAGCTGACCCACCGCTATCGCGAGCAAGCTCGCTCCCACAAGGGTCAGGGTTGGGTGTCGAACACCAGCGACCCCTTGATCGTCGCCCAATGCGCCGTCTCGGCATCACCCAGCTTCTCGGCTTTCACGTAGCTCAAGGCAAGCATCTTGCGAGTGCCGGGCAGTACCAGTGCGAGCTGATATTGGAAGACCTTTTCGTTGCCCTTGTTGAACTGGCTGCGCAATTCAATGGCTTCGACTTCCTGGTGGGCGCCCACGCGCACGGTGGCGCCCGGTTGGCAGCGCAGTTGCTGGACCTGTTTTTCCAGGCGCTTGAGCTGGTCGTCGAGGTTGCTTTGCAGGGTCTCGCCGTCGGCCAGCAGGCTGCGACTGACGATCAAGGAGGTGCCCAGCTCGGGGAACTTGAGGATGTTGATCGTCGCGTCCAGCAACTCGCTGGGCGGCAGCTGGAGCTGGAATTCATTGAGGCGGTAAGTCATGGCGCATAAATCTCGAAGTTAGCCCTTGGGGAACGCGGCGCTGATGTTGGCGTCGATGCTGCCCTTGACGCCCTGGCCGTCCGGCGTGGCACCGGGGCCGCCGCCGTTGTTCAGGTGCAGCACGCCGCCAGTGTTGAACTCGGCATCGCCGCTGGCGTAGAAGCTGATCTGCACGCCGCTCAGGTTGATCTGGCCGCTGGCGTTGAGCTCCAGGATGCTTTCACCGCACACCAGGCGCAGGTTCTCGCCCACTTCGATGACGTAGCTCTGGCTGATGCTGTCGGTCTTGCGCTGGCCAACGGAGAGGATGTCCTCCTGCTTGACGATGCGCAGGCGGTTGTTGCCGATGGTCACTGTTTCGTTGTGGCCGATGCTCTTGTTGCGGTCATGGCCCACCGAGTGGCTTTCGTCCACCTCGACCACGATGTCCTGGTTGCGCTCGGCATGGATGTACAGCTGCTCGGCGCCTTTCTTGTCTTCCATGCGGATTTCGTTGAAATTCGCTGGCGTGCCACCCTTGCTCGAACGGCTTTTCATGCCGCTCTGGGTCGCGTTTTCAGGCAGGTCGTAGGGCACGGTCTGTTCGGCGTTGTAAACGCGACCGGTGATGATCGGCCGGTCCGGGTCGCCCTCGAGAAAGCTCACGATCACTTCCTGGCCGATGCGCGGGATCTGCATCGAGCCCCAGTTTTTCCCGGCCCAGGATTGCGACACCCGAATCCAGCACGAGCTGTTTTCGTTGGATTGGTCGTGTCGGTCCCAGTAGAAATGCACCTTCACCCGGCCAAACTGATCGGTCCAGATTTCCTCGCCCTTGGGGCCCACGACCAACGCGGTTTGCGGGCCCTTGACGATGGGGCGGTGGGTAGTCGCCAGTGGGCGATAACTCTGCTGGGCGTCGATGCAGGTCAAGCTGCTTTCGAACTGCGCGGTCGGCGCGCCGCCACCGGTCTCACCGCTCTCCTGGGAAATGTAATAGCGGGCACCGACGATCAGGTATTCGCGGTTCTGGTCCTGGCGGCTGAAGCCGGTGAGGCTGAACAGATGCCCCGAGCCCAGGCCCCGGGCGTTGCCGGCCAGTTCCACCTGTTCGTGCAGGCTCTGCAAGGCTTCGATGCGGGTGCGGGCGTAGTGTTCGCCGTCGGTGCTTTGCACGTAAGTGCCGGGGTAGTCGTACAGCGGATAGTCGCCAGCCGTGTGTGGGCGTGGCATGGCCGAGCGCACGTCGATGCGTGCGCTGGGACGCTGGAAATCGTAGTCGTTGAGCTCAAGCGAACCGGGCTGGACTTCCTGGGCCAGGTGCCAGTCGTGGATGTGGTCGCGCTCGCGCTGCTGCTCGTTCTTCGGGTAGTACGGCACCGAACCGTAGCCGGGGGCCGTGGTGTGGGCGCCATAGGCGTCAGCCAGCACCAGCACATGGCGGCCCTGTTCATGGCGGAAGAAGTAGTAGATGCCTTCCTGTTCCATCAAGCGGCTGACAAAGTCGAAACTGGTCTCGCGATACTGCACGCAGTATTCCCACTCGCGATAAGGTCGGCTCAGGGCGTCTTCGAAATCGGAAAAGCCCAGGTCGCGGAACACCTGCTTGATGATCTGCGGGATGGTGAGGTTCTGGAAAATCCGGCAATCGGAAGTGCGGGTCAGCAGCCACAGCCACGGCCGAAGCGTGGCTTGGTAGCTGGCGAACTGGCCCTGGTCGACGTTCTGGCTGCAACGGGCGACGATGCCATGGAAGTAGCGCTCGCCACCGCCATCGAGCTGCAGGCTCACGCACATGGGCTTGCCGAGCAGCTGGTTGAGGTCGATGGCATTGTCCAGCGAATGCAGCTGCAACTCGTAGTTGAACAGCCGCCCCAGCTCTTCGCCACCGCCCATGTCTTTGAGCAACAGCACCTCAGGTCCGAGGGGGCTGGTGACCTTGGCAAGGCGTGAGGCTTGGTTGAATAGCATCGGTTGTCCTTATCGCTGTCGCAGTCCATTTGACGCTGCGCAAGATTGCCGGCTTTTGACGTTGAAGATCAAGCGATCGCGTCCTTTGACAGCTCGTGCACGGGCATGAAATCGCCAGAGTAGTGACGCTGATCGCATAATGTAGTTCGTTGCTTGGGGTAGAGGAACCCGGTTCTTGATTGTTACCAGGCATTACTTGAATATCTGCTCCTTCGCGCGTCACCTCACGTCCATGGAAAGCGATTACTGTGACCTCTTACCGCATTCAAGAAGCCGATCTCGAAATCCCCGATACCTGGCAGGACCAGAGCATCAATATTTTCAAGCTGCCGGCAGTCGGTCCTGCTAAAGAAGCCAGTTTCGTCATCAGCCGCGATACCACTCAGGGCGACGCTCCTTTTGCCGAGTACGTGGACCGCCAACTCAAAAGCGCGGAGCAGCAACTGCCGGGCTTCAAGCTGGTTCAGCGCTGGGACACCGTGCTGCATGGGCACACCGCTACATTGCTGGACTACACCTGGCAACGCGAGGGGCGCGACCTGATGCTGCGCCAGGTGTTCATCGAGCGTAAGCCATCCGTGGTGATCACCACGTTGACCACCACACCGAACGATTTCGCCTATCACGAGCCGGCCTGGAAGGTGGCGATGCATTCGTTCAAGCCACAGCCTCCGATCATCTGAGCATCGATACGTCCCACTGAGTACTCATACACATCATGGATGCGCAGGCTGCAGCACGTCTGGGTGACGAAATAGCCCACGGGTTCGGGTTGGCCGCGATGGTCGCCGGAGCCGTGGCCGGTGCCTTGATCGGCGCTGCGGTCGTTGCCGCGACGGTTGCCACGGGCGGCGTGGCCCTGGCGATCATGGCCGGCTCGATCGCGGCTGGCGGCTTGTCGATGTTCCAGATCGTCAAAGGCCTGTCCACCATCTTCAACCTGCCCGAGCCCACCACGGGGGCGTTGATAATGGGCAGCTTCAACGTCTACATCAACAGCCGCAATGCCATGCGGGCGGGTGAAGACACTTCATCTTCCTGCACCGGGCTGCCGATGAACCATCCGATCTGGCCCTTCCCGGTGCTGATCGCCGAAGGCAGCGCCACGGTTTTCATCAACGGCAAACCGGCGGCGCGCTTGCACAGCAAAATGGTCTGCGGAGCCCACATCAAGAGCGGCAGCCCGAATACGTTCATCGGTGGGCCGACGGTGTCGGTGGCGTTTGTCCTGGATCTTGAAGGGTGGATGCACACTGGGCTGGAAGTGTTGGGGTTGTTGGCGGCAGGTGCTGCGCTGGTCATGGCCGCCATGGCGGGTATCGCCGTGCTCGTCGAGTTCGTGGTGGTGGGCGGGCTGATCGTAGGGGGTATGGAGCTTCTCGGTGATTTAGGTGACCGCCTGGGGCCTGGCTATCGGGACCTGCTGCAAGGGGTCGCCGGCATGGCCATGCTGGGGCTGAGTCCGAAGATGGCGAAGGCGGCCAAGCCTGCCGAACTGCCGCCGCCCAAGTACAAGCCTGGCGTGACCGAGGCCGATATCCTGGCCATGCCGAAGGGGTCGCGACCTGACGCCGACACGTACCTGTCACCGCAGTATGTGAAAGAACACTTGGCCCAGTTCGAGAACGGTGCCTCGCGCTTCACCACCAAGGCCAACCTGGACAAGTACGGCATCGCCCAGCGCGACGGCACGACGTTCCTGATGCCCAAGGCTGAAGCCGATCAATTGATTGCCAATGCCAAGGGCGACAAGCGCGCATTGGAGAAGGCGCTAGGGCTGCCAGAAAATACCCTGGAAAGTAGTACCCTGGTGCGGGTCGATATCCCCGCGCCTAAAGACATGAACCTGCGGATTCCTTCAGGTAACGAGGCCGGCGCCAACGAATTCTGGATCCCTGGCGGCAAGCTGCCGACCGGTGCCAGCGAGGCGGTCATCGATGCCGGGGGCATTTTGCCCAAAGACTTCAGTTGGACGCCATTATGACGGTAGAGGTAGGCAAGTCATGAAATTTCAAGATGTTCTGGTCAGTCGCGAACACATGTTCTCCGTAGGTATCGAACAGGATTCGGGTCGATTCTATGTCTCCATACCGGTGAGCAACGGCATGGCCGACTACGAGGAATATTATGAAATCAATCAGGCGACCTTCGAGCTGTTCAAGCGTGACCCGGATGCGGCGCTGCCTTTTGTGGCGCGTTGCAGGAAGCGTGAGCTGGACGCGCTATTGATTGTCCAACCGGGAACGAACCGCGGCACCGCCATCTGATCGTCGAAGGGCAGGGGGAACGGTGGGAATTGAATTGAGTGCCTTCGCCAGTCGGGATGTGTTCCTGGACTACGACTACGAAGCGGTCACCTTCCGTTGGGACCCTCGCACCGGGACCGTATTCAGGAAGTTTTACGGTGCTGCCGAAAGCGAACAATCGGTTCCCGCGGACAATAGGCTGTACAACGACGCCGTCTTGTATGGTCGCGAGATTTCCAAAGAACAATACGCGAAGGGCTTTGATCGCCAATGAGCATTCTGGACGCTGCAATCGCCCTGGCTTCAAGGGGCCACGCGGGCCAGGTGGATAAGGCCGGCAAGCCCTATATCCTCCACCCGTTGCGCCTGATGATGAAGTTCGACGGGCTTGAAGAGCAACTGGTCAGCCTGTTGCATGATGTGGTCGAAGACGGCGATGTCACGCTGGATGAGCTGCGCGGGCTTGGCATTCCCGAGGTTGTGGTGACGGCTATCGACTGCTTGACCAAGCGCAAGGGCGAGTCCTATGAACAATTCATCGCCCGGATTCGTCCCAATCCACTGGCGACCAAAGTGAAAATAGCGGACATCCACGACAATCTTGACCTCACTCGGCTGCCCGTCGTGCGAGACAAGGACCTGGAACGCGCCGCGAAATATCATCGGGCATTGCGTTACCTGCAAGAGCAATGAATCATGTCGCCGCCGTCTGCTCGTTGAAGGACAACGCGGCAAGACCGGCGCTGCGTTCGCTCTGACCGTGCCCAGCGATCTCTGGTCATCGATAACTCTCCTGTGCAGTCATACAACCAGTAAGTTGGATTTTCGCAATGGATGCACAGGCTGCAGCACGTCTGGGTGATGAAATAGCCCATGGCTTCGGGTTGGCTGCGATGGTCGCCGGTGCCGTGGCCGGTGCCTTGATCGGCGCCGCGGTCGTAGCCGCGACGGTTGCCACGGGCGGCGTGGCGCTGGCGATCATGGCCGGCTCGATTGCGGCCGGCGGCTTGTCGATGTTCCAGATCGTCAAAGGCCTGTCGACCATCTTCAACCTGCCCGAGCCCACCACGGGGGCGTTGATAATGGGCAGCTTCAACGTCTACATCAACAGCCGCAATGCCATGCGGGCGGGCGAAGACACTTCATCTTCCTGCACCGGGCTGCCGATGAACCATCCGATCTGGCCCTTCCCGGTGCTGATCGCCGAAGGCAGCGCCACGGTGTTCATCAACGGCAAGCCGGCGGCGCGCTTGCACAGCAAAATGGTCTGCGGTGCCCACATCAAGAGCGGCAGCCCGAATACGTTCATCGGTGGGCCGACGGTGTCGGTGGCGTTTGTCCTGGATCTTGAAGGCTGGATGCATACCGGGCTGGAAGCGTTGGGAATGTTGGCCATGGGGGGCGCAGCGATTCTCGCGGCCATGGCTGGCGTGGCCGCTCTGGTCGGTTTTGTGGTGATCGGCGGCACGATGATGGCTGGCATGGCGTTGCTGGGGGATCTGGGGGATCGCTTGGGGCCGGGTTACCGGGATCTGCTGCAGGGCGTCGCGGGAATGGCGCTTCTGGGCCTGGGCCCGAAAATGGCGAAAATCGGTACGGCGCCCAAGCCGCGCTCGGTGAGCTTCAAACCGGGCTACACGTCAGAGGATATCGCTGCGATACCCAAGTTAAGCCGGCCCAATCCTGCCGATTACCTTGAGGCCTCCTATATCGACAAGCACCTCAAAGTCTTTCAGGATGAAGGCGGTGCGTTTCTGTTTACCCCCGATGACATTGCCAACCCCATGTATGGAACCTTTAGCGACACTAAGTACGTCATGGCCAAGTCAGACCTGCACGGTGTGGTCGCCGAGTTTAAGAAAACCGGCGATCTTTCCATTCTGGAGACCGCTTTGGGTTATGAACCGGGCAGCTTCACCGGCAAGGAGATTTACATGATGAACCTGGACAATCCCAAGGTTGTCATGCCCTCCGGTAACGAGCGCGGAGCGAACCCGTTATGGCGCCCTGGCGGCCTGACCCATCCCGGCGGTATGCGTGAAGCGGTATTGGATAAGGTGGCCATCCCACACAATAACGACATCAATTTCCTGCTCGCGAACCCGGATGTAGTGAGAATTCAATGAGTGCCAACCTAGATAATGTATTGCTGCTGGCCCTGGCCAATGACGAGCTGGATAAATTCCTCGTAGGCGAGCCGTTCTACTTTCAAGAAGCCAAGAATGATTATGAGGAACCGCAGAACATCGTTGCGGCTTTCGATTTGCTGGTGCTGCGTTATTGGCAACAGACTCGCGATCCCCAGTTCCCTGTGCGCTGGGTGACGGCTTTGCTCAAGATTCTCGCGACCTACCCTGATCGTAATCGGGCAATTTATGTTGCGGCGTCGTGGGTCTGGTACTACCGGTTTTGCCTGAGCAAAAAACAGGCACAACCCGAGGGGCTTTATGCCGACTTGTTCGAGGTTGATATGGGCGCCGTGGCGCTGGCCCTCCAGCGGCAGCTTGAGCTCAACAAGGCTGAGCTTGTCCAGGACACGCGGTGGGCGGGTGGCAGCTGGAACAGCCAGAACGGTCTGTGGGGGCCGTTGATGCGGACCGCCCTTGTCGTTCGGGATAAGCTGGGCGGCCCTGACTTCGTACCGGCTAATCTCTGAGTGGTTAATGATGTGCTGAGGGCCTATGTGGCAACAGCGGACGGTGATTTGATCCATGTTCGAATCATCGATAAAGCGCTGGACTCACCCCTGCGCGTTATCGGGTTTTCGAATGCGGCAGAGAAAGATATCTACGTTTTGCAGGTCGCGGACAACACGCAGAAGGCAAAGGTATTCGATGCACTCCGTTCATTGGGCGTGGCCTTTTCGGCGGGCAAGGAATGGTGCCCCTCCGAAGTTTTTGAATATCTTCGTGACGAGCAATTGCTGAGCGGCAAGTACTTGCGCGTCGCGTGGACGCAGCCCGGTCAATACCGGCTTACGAACGAGTGAAACTTCAAGATGCCTGGGTCCACCGGGCACACAGGTTCTGCGTGGGTGGTAACGATGAACCCGTGGCGAGGGAGCTTGCTCCCGCTTGAGTGCGAAGCGCTCACAAAAAGGGGCGGCTACGCAGCCCAGCGGGAGCAAGCTCCCTCGCCACGGTTATTCCGGCCATGAACCTCAGTGCTTGGCCTTTGCCGGGAAAAAAGCTTTCACCGCCGCGTCGATCACACCCTTGATGCCCTTGCCCTTGGCATCCACTTCGCTTGCGCCACCGGAGTTGAGGTCCAAGCGGCCGCCGGTGTCGATGTTGCCGTTGCCACTGGCGTAGATATTGAACGCGGTGCCCGAGATATTAATCTCGCCACTGGCATTGAACTCCAGCACGCTTTTGCCGCACACCAGTCGAATCTGCGAACCCGCCTCCACGAGGTACTGGGTACTGATGCTGTCGCTCTTGGCTCCCCCGACAAGCAATGCGTCGTTGCGCTGCACGGCCCGCAGTCGGTCTTGGCCAATCCGTACGGTTTCGTTGTGGCCGATGCTTTTGTTGCGGTCATGGCCCACCGAATGGCTTTCATCCACCTCGACCACGATGTCCTGGTTGCGCTCGGCATGGATGTACAGCTGCTCGGCGCCTTTCTTGTCTTCCATGCGGATTTCGTTGAAATTCGCTGGCGTGCCACCCTTGCTCGAACGGCTTTTGGTGCCGCTCTGAGTGGCGTTGGCGGGCAACGCATAGGGCACGGTCTGTTCGGCGTTATACACGCGACCCGTGACGATGGGCCGGTCCGGGTCGCCTTCCAGGAAGCTGACGATCACTTCCTGGCCGATGCGCGGGATCTGCACCGAGCCCCAATTCTTGCCGGCCCAGGCCTGCGACACACGAATCCAGCATGAGCTGTTTTCGTTGGACTGGTCGTGCCGGTCCCAGTAGAAATGCACCTTCACCCGGCCGAACTGATCGGTCCAGATTTCCTCGCCCTTGGGACCCACGACCAACGCGGTTTGCGGGCCCTTGACGATGGGGCGGTGGGTGATCGGTAGCGGACGGTAACTTTGCTGGGCGTCGATGCAGGTCAGGCTGCTTTCGAACTGGGCCGACGGCGCGCCGCCGCCGGTCTCGCCGCTTTCCTGGGAAATGTAATAGCGGGCGCCGACGATCAGGTATTCGCGGTTCTGGTCCTGGCGGCTGAAGCCGGTGAGGCTGAACAGATGCCCCGAGCCCAGGCCACGAGCGTTACCCGATAACTCGACCTGTTCGTGCTGAGTCTGCAAGGCTTCGATGCGGGTGCGAGCGTAGTGCTCGCCGTCCTGGCTCTGCACATAGGTGCCGGGGTAGTCGTAGAGCGGATAGTCGCCGGCCGCGTGGGGGCGAGGCATGGCCGCACGCACGTCGATGCGCGCACTCGGGCGCTGGAAATCGTAGTCGTTGAGTTCCAGCGAGCCCGGCTGGACTTCCTGGGCCAGGTGCCAGTCGTGAATATGATCCCGCTCGCGCTGCTGCTCGTTCTTTGGGTAGTAGGGCACCGAGCCGTAGCCGGGCGCCTTGGTGTGGGCGCCGTAGGCGTCGGCCAGCACCAGCACATGCCGGCCCTGTTCATGGCGGAAGAAGTAGTAGATGCCTTCCTGCTCCATCAAGCGGCTGACAAAGTCGAAACTGGTCTCGCGATACTGCACGCAGTATTCCCACTCGCGATACGTCTGGCTCAAGGCGTCTTCGAAATCGGAAAAGCCCAGGTCGCGGAACACCTGCTTGATGATCTGCGGGATGGTCAGGTTCTGGAAAATCCGGCAATCGGAAGTGCGGGTCAGCAGCCACAACCACGGCCGCAACGTCGCCTGGTAACTGGCGAACTGGCCCTGGTCGACGTTCTGGCTGCAACGGGCGACGATGCCATGGAAGTAGCGCTCGCCACCGCCATCGAGCTGCAGGCTCACGCACATGGGCTTGCCGAGCAGTTGGTTGAGGTCGATGGCATTGTCCAGCGAGTGCAACTGCAACTCGTAGTTGAACAGCCGCCCCAATTCTTCACCGCCGCCCATGTCCTTGAGCAACAGCACCTCGGGTCCCAGGGGGCTGGTGATCTTGGCCAGGCGTGAGGCTTGGTTGAATAACATCGGTTATCTCATTGTGATAATGGCTGCGCTGCTGATTGGAACAACTGTGGGAGCGAGCTTGCTCGCGATGGCGGTATGTCAGTCAACATGGATGTTGAATGTGACTGCGCTATCGCGAGCAAGCTCGCTCCCACAGGGTTTTGCAGTGTTCCTTACCGTCAGGCCGCGTCGCTGAAATCGTATTGCAGTTCGTTGTCCACCGCGTTGATCCGCACCCCGGCCAAGGCCTTGCCTTCGAGCATGCGGGTCAGGAACTCGCGGCTCATGTCCGGCAGCAGGCTGTTGGTCAGGATGGTGTCGATCATGCGCCCGCCGCTTTCGGTCTCGGTGCAACGCGAGACGATCAGGTCGATCACCGCGTCGTCGTAGTCGAAGGCGACTTTGTGGGTGCTCTCCACGCGCTTCTTGATGCGGTTGAGTTGCAGGCGGGTGATGGCCTTGAGCATCTCGTCGCTGAGCGGATAGTACGGGATCGTCACCAGGCGACCGAGCAGGGCCGGCGGGAAAATCTCCAGCAGCGGTTGGCGCAGGGCCTTGGCGATTTCTTCCGGCTCGGGCACGTTCTGCGGGTCTTTGCAGACGTCGGCAATCAACTCGGTACCGGCGTTGGTGGTCAGCAGGATCAAGGTGTTCTTGAAGTCGATCACCCGGCCTTCGCCGTCCTCCATCACGCCTTTGTCGAACACCTGGAAGAAGATTTCATGCACGTCCGGGTGAGCTTTTTCCACCTCGTCCAGCAGCACCACGCTGTACGGTTTGCGCCGCACGGCTTCGGTCAACACGCCGCCTTCGCCGTAGCCGATGTAACCCGGTGGCGCCCCCTTGAGGGTGGACACGGTGTGGGCTTCCTGGAACTCGCTCATGTTGATGGTGATGACGTTCTGTTCGCCGCCGTACATGGCTTCGGCCAGGGCCAGGGCGGTTTCGGTCTTGCCCACGCCGGAGGTGCCGGCGAGCATGAACACGCCAATCGGCTTGCTCGGGTTGTCGAGGCCGGCGCGGGAGGTCTGGATGCGCTTGGCGATCATCTGCAAGGCATGGTCCTGGCCGATGATGCGTTTTTTCAGGTGCTGGTCGAGGTTGAGCACGGTTTCCAGTTCGTTGCGGGCCATGCGGCCCACCGGGATACCGGTCCAGTCGGCGACCACCGAGGCCACGGCCTGGTAATCCACGGTGGGCAGGATCAGCGGGGTTTCGCCTTGCAGGGCGGTCAGGCGCTGTTGCAGGTCCACCAGTTTCTCGCGCAGGGCGTGGCTTTCGTTGTCGGCAGCTTCGCTGGCGTCTTCGCTGTCCACCACGCCGACGCGTTCGCGCAAGGTGGCGCGGGTGGCGAGCAGCTCGTCCACCAGGGTTTTCTCTTCGGCCCAGCGGCTTTCCAGCTCGGCCAGGCGTTCGCGCTCGGCGCTCAGCAGGCTTTCGGTCTGGGTCTGGCGGCTGCCGATAACCACGCCAATCGCGTGCTCACGGGCGATGATTTGCAGCTCGGTTTCCAGCGCTTCGATGCGCCGACGGCTGTCGTCCACTTCGGCCGGCACGGCGTGCAGGCTGATGGCGACGCGGGCACACGCGGTGTCCAGCAGGCTCACGGATTTGTCCGGCAGCTGGCGCGCGGGAATGTAGCGGTGGGACAGCTTGACCGAGGCTTCCAGGGCTTCGTCGAGGATCTGCACCTGGTGGTGTTTTTCCATGGTCGAGGCCACGCCGCGCATCATCAGCAGGGCCTTGTCTTCCGACGGCTCGGCCACTTGCACCACTTGGAAACGCCGGGTCAGGGCCGGGTCTTTCTCGATGTGCTTCTTGTACTCGGCCCAGGTCGTGGCCGCCACGGTACGCAAGGTGCCACGGGCCAACGCCGGCTTGAGCAGGTTGGCCGCGTCGCCCGTGCCGGCGGCGCCACCGGCACCCACCAGGGTGTGGGCTTCGTCGATGAACAGGATGATCGGCTTGGGCGAGGCCTGGACGTCTTCGATGACCTGGCGCAGGCGCTGTTCGAACTCGCCTTTCATGCTCGCGCCGGCCTGCAACAGGCCCACGTCGAGGCTGCGCAGTTCCACGTCCTTGAGGGCCGGCGGTACGTCGCCGGCGACGATGCGCAGGGCGAAGCCTTCGACCACGGCGGTCTTGCCCACGCCGGCTTCACCGGTAAGGATCGGGTTGTTCTGCCGGCGGCGCATGAGGATGTCCACCAGTTGGCGGATCTCTTCGTCACGGCCGACGATCGGGTCGAGCTTGCCGCTGCGGGCCTGCTCGGTGAGGTCGACGGTGAAGCGCTTGAGGGCTTCCTGTTTGCCCATGGCGCTGGGGGCCATGGCGCCGCTGGCTTCGCCCGGTACGGCACCGGCATTGAAACCGTCGCTGGCGGTCAGGGCGTTTTCCGGCGAGTCGCCGACGTATTCATCAAAGCGTTCGCTCAGGGCCTCGACCTTGACCTTGTCGAACTCCGACGACAAACCTAGCAGCGCGTGGCGCAGGCTCGGCGTCTTGAGGATGCCCAGCACCAGGTAACCGGTGCGCACCTGGCTTTCGCCGAACATCAGGCTGCCGTAGACCCAGCCGCGTTCCACGGCTTCTTCGACGTGGGACGACAGGTCGGTGATGGACGTCGACCCCCGTGGCAGACGGTCGAGGGCTTCGGTGAGGTCACGGGCCAGGCGCGCCGGCTCGATGTTGAACTGGCGGATGATGCGGTGCAGGTCCGAGTCCTGCAGTTGCAACAACTGGTGAAACCAGTGGGCCAATTCCACATAAGGGTTACCGCGCAACTTGCAGAACACGGTGGCGGCTTCGATGGCTTTGTAGGCCACGCTGTTGAGTTTGCCGAACAACGCGGCGCGACTGATTTCACCCATGCTCATGGCTCCTTGAGGTCTGTGAGGTGTTGGCCTGTTCGGCGTAATGCCGGGCCAGTATTAGATCGTTGGCATCGGTTTCGGGGCGGCCCAGCCAGGTGTTGAAACCCAGGCGGAAACGCCCATTGAGTTGCAATGCCGGGACTTCGGGCTGTGCCAGGACCAGGTTCAGGTCCCAGTCCAATTCATGCCCCAGGTATTCGGCGACCCAGGCCACCAGCTCGTTGAACGGTTGGCTGCCAGGCAGCATGCCCATGTAGTCGACGAGCTTGAGTGGCCCCAGGCGAATGCGGAATTTGTGTTGGCGATCCCACACGAAGCGGCCCAGGCAGAAGTCCACGCCCAATTGATGAGCGCTGACCCCGACGCGGCTGCGTTCGGGCAATTCCAGCCATTGGCCGACGTATTCTTCGATCTCCACCGGCAGGCCGAAGTACTCGCTGAGAATCGCCTTCAAACCGTCCGGGTAACGGGTTTGCGCCGACAGGTGGCCGCTGTAGTGCAGCTTCGCCGTGTCGGGGATCAGCCCTTGTTTGAGCAGGCTCGGCATGCCCCGACCGCTGAGTGCGGCCAGGCGCGCCGACCAATAGTCATCGTCCGGGCGATCGTGGCTGACGGTCGGCCGCGCTTCGGCCCAGGCCCGATAAAACAGGCTGAGCAGGCGATGGTGGAACACGTCGAGAAAGCGCTTGCTGGTGCTGTCGGCGTTGTTGCGCTGGCGTTCGCGCACGTACTCGGTGATGTGCAGCGGCATCGGGCCGTTGGGCCCGCCGAGGCCGAAGAAGAACTGCTCCAGGCGCGCCGGCGTACCGTCGCCGCCCGGTTGTACCGAGGCGAGGGTGGCCGGGGCGAAGGTGCAGTCGGCCTGCTGGCCGAGGCGCAACGGGTCATCGGCCAGGCGCAGGGAATGGCCCAGGCGCGGCAGCTCGGGGGATTCGCACTCGATGCGCCGTAACGCCTGGAAGAAGTCGTATTCCCAGGGTTCCTGGTGCATCGCGTCCAGGGTACTCACAGGGTCGGACGACGTCCGGGCTTGGCTTTCCATCGCATGATCTCGCCGCGTTCGGTGGTACGGATCACCGTCTCGGTAAAACTGTTGATCGACACGTAGCGTGCCAGGAAGCGCTCGAACACGGCGCCGAGCAGGAACACCCCGGTGCCGCGAAACGCGTTTTCATCGAATTCCAGGGTGATCTCCAGGCCCCGACCAAACACGATCGGGCCGGGCATCGGCAAGCGCCGGGTGCAGGCTTTGCTGCTGACTTCGCGCAGGCCTTCGATCTGCAATTGCAGCGCCGCGTCGTTGCTGTCGCCATACAGGCGCAGCAGTTCGCGCAGGGCGGCGGCGCCTTGGCCTTGTTCGCTGAGGGACAGGTAATTCAGCGAGAGCTGGCTGATCAGGCGCCAGGCCTTGGCATCGTGGGCATGGCTGGCCCGTGGGCGACTGGGACCTGCCACGCAACGCACGGCGCCAACCGGTGCACTGTCGGCCAGGGTGAAATCGGTCTTGCCGTTGCCCACGCTCATGAACAGTGGCAGGTCGCGGTTGGTGCACAGCGCGGTCACGCCCAACTGGCGCAGGTCGTGGCGATAAGGCGCCTGCTGGCTGTCCACCAGGCTGACGAAGGTTTCGCTGCCGATGTAGGTCGAGCGCGGGCCGTTGCGCCGCTGGTCGCTGGACAGCACACGCGGTTCGCGGCGCACCGTGTAATAGGCCTGGTCGCGGCCATAACGGGACGGATCGCGTACGGCGTAGAACGGCAGGAACGGTTGCTCTGGCCCGGTGCCGTGGCCGGTGAGGCCGCTGAGCGAATGCACTTCGAAATCCATCGGCCGGGTACGGTCGGCGATCACGTGGTGTTCGTTGACCCGATCCGACAAGTGAATGCGATCCAGGCGCTTGGGGAACAGGTTGATGGCCGGGGTGCAGAACGGCAGGAACTGCGAAGCGCCGACGCTGCCTTCCAGGCTCGGATCGTGCCGGTCGAACAGCACGATCAGCTCCAGTTCCTGGCCGTCGCAACGCTTGACTGCGCGGCTCAACTGGGTGAAGTCGACAAACAGGAAGCGGTGGGGCAGGGCGAAGTATTCCTGCAACAGGCGATAGCCCTGGAAGGCTCGCGGCACCACCGGCAGCGCGGCGTCGGCATCGTCGAAGCCGCGCGAGCGCAACGCATCCTGTGGCAGCCGCTCCACCCAGTCGCCGCCAGGCTTGCGGGCGAACACCGCGCAGGCATTGCCCAGCAGTTGTTCGTAGAGGCGGAAAGGCTGTTCGTCGGCACCGCTCAAGTACAGCGGCAGGTTGTCCAGGGCCAGGCTGTTGAACGGCAGTTCGGCGCCGGTGCGCAGGGTCAGGCGCAGGCCGGCCTTGGCTTTCGGCTCGCTGGCGGCCAGGCGTCCGAGCACGGCGGAGGGGTTGCCGAAGTACTCGGCCTGGCTGACCTGCAACGGCCACAACGTCACCGCGTGGGCGGTGCGGTACTCGCAGCAGGTCTGGGTTTCACGCCCCAGGGCGGCACGCAGGACCGTATCGCGCGGCAGCGGGAAGCCACTGCTCAGCGAGCCTTCGTCCGGGTCGGCCTGCAATTGCACCACGGTCATCGACGGTGTCGGCGCCAGGTAATGCGGGTAGGCGATTTCCAGCAGGTTGTGGGTGAAGGTCGGGTACTCGGCGTCGAGCTTGAGCTGCACCCGCGCCGTCAGGTAGGCGAAGCCTTCCAGCAGGCGCTCGACATAGGGGTCGGCGCAGTCCATGCCGGACAAGGTCAGCCGACTGGCGATCTTCGGGTATTCCTTGGCGAACTCCGCCGCGCTCTCGCGCACGTGGTGCAGTTCCTGGTTGTACAGCTCCAGCAGGCGCGGGTTCATGAGCGTCTCCGCTGGTCGGCGTTGACCACGCGCACATGGCCGGTTTCCAGGTCCAGGTCGGTTTGCAGCATCAGGCGCAGCGGCACCGGCTGGGCCCAGAGATCGCCTTCGATCTCGAAACTCAAGGCGTTGTGGTTCATCTCGGCCGTCGCCCGGGCGCGCACGCGCAGGGTGTGGCGCAGGATTCGCGGCTCGAACGTGGCGATGGCCTGGTGGATCAGCGTTTCCAGGGCCGAGACATCGACGTTCGACGCGCTGTTGCCGGCCAGTGCCGGCAGGCCGAAATTCACCACCGAGGTGCCCGCCGGGGTGTGCAGCGTGGCATCGGCGTCGAGCAATGAGGTGGTGTTGAGCAGCCACGCCAGGTCACGCAGCACCGACGCTTTCAATTGGGTCAGGGACAGCACGCGTTTGTCGGCGCTTTCCTTGGGGTTGGTCGGATCGTCGTCGGTCAACCGGTCCAATAGGGAGGGTTGGAGGCGATCGCGGGTGGCGATTTCGGTTACCAAGTGAAAAGGCCCGTGTAATTCTTCTGGTCACCTGTGCCACCCATGCAGCTGGCGTGGCGAGCGATTATCGAGGGTTCGAGTTGGCCATTGATCAGGCGTATGGCGCGGTACTCGGAGTGACATTGCGGACTGTTCTGAGCCGCGGTCGAGAAATGAAGAACAATGACAATAGGCACCTTGCCAAAGGTCTCGACATGCGACTTGCCTTGTCTGTCTACCGTGAACTGGCAGGGCCATGGCAGGTCGAGTGGCATTAGCGTCTGGTCTGGTTTGCGTAGCGCGCAGCGTTGTTGGTCATCGACCAGCGTCAACTGTTGCCCGCCCATCACGACGACTTGATTCACCGCTGCGGTTGAAGTCGCCGATGACGCTTGCTGCCCGGCACAGGCTGTCAGGCTCGAAAACAGGCAGCCAATCAATACAGCGCAACGAGCCTTGTTCATAAAAGCTCCCAGAACCAGATCGCCCTGGATCGATAGGCCGGATCGTCATACCCGAGGGTCAGGCCACGGTTCCAGAGGTCGATATGGTCGCCGGTGCGACCGTCCGAAGACTCTCCCAATTGCTGGAAGCAATCCTTGAAGAAAATCAGGCCGGTCTTGTCTTGCAGCTTGCGTCGGTCCGCAGCAGTTCCGCCGAGGATCAACGGGCGGCCCAGGTGATGTTTCCACAACCAGTTCGCCAGCGATTCGGCCCCCCTGGCGTGCTCATGTGCACACTTGGGTTCGGTGTAGGTGGACTTGTTGACCTTGATGGTCAGCTCTGTATTGAGCGTGATGCTCATGCGGATAGCGCACTGGTTTGCCCACGGACCATCACAGGGTTTCGCGTCGGGGTAGGTCACCAGCAGATCGGAATACGCTTTCCACAAATTGATAAACGAAGGCTTGGCCATGACTCAGATACCACGTGGGAAAGGATTGGATTCGAGCAAGCACCAAACACCCCCGGCGCGTGGCACCGGGGGCGTGTTCGATTACACCTTGACGTTCTGACGGATGTTCCAGCCGAATTTGACCGGACCGCCTTCCTTGGTGCCGTCGGCTTTCTGTGGCTGGTAATCCACCAGCACCTTGGCGAAGTTCAGGGTGACGTTTTCGGTCAGGCGATCATCGCCGCCCGAGCCGCCGGTGCTCAGGGACGTAACCAGCACTTCTTCCAGGTTGATGATCATGTACTCGACCTGGCTTTCACCGCCGGCCTTGCGCACGGTCAGCTTGACCTTGTCGATGTGCTTGCCGCTGGCGCAATGCATCATCAGGTTCGGCGACGCCTTGTCGACGTACTTGGTCAGGGACAGGTCCTGGACGTTGACCTTGCCCGCACCACCGCCGCTGCCCACGTGCATGTTGCCGGACTGGGACATGCCCCAGCTCCAGTTCAGGACATCGATCTCGTCCTTGTGGGCCTTGTCCATGGACTCGCCCTTGATGTCGCCGATCTTGATGAAAATATCAACAGCCATGTTTTCTCCCTGTGTGGTTTCTAACCACATTGTTTGGTTGACGCTGACCTTGCGAAATCTGTGAACTCAATGAAGATCTCTTGTGGACCACTCTGTGGCGAGGGAGCTTGCTCCCGCTTGGGTGCGCAGCGCCCACAAGAAGGGGCCGCTACGCGACCCAGCGGGAGCAAGCTCCCTCGCCACAAAGGGCCTCCACAGGAAAGCCCATTTCAACGGTTGTTTATGCGCCCTTGGCCGACGGCAGTTTCGATACCAGGCGCAGCGACACGGTCAGCCCTTCGAGCTGGTAGTGCGGACGCAGGTAGAACTTGGAGTTGTAGTACCCCGGGTTGCCTTCGACTTCTTCGACGATCACTTCGGCGGCAGCCAGCGGGTGCTGGGCCTTGGTGGTCTCGGTGGAGTGCGCCGGGTCACCGTCGACGTAGTTGAGGATCCAGTCCTGCAACCAGCGCTGCATCTCGTCCTTCTCTTTGAAGGAACCGATCTTGTCGCGCACGATGCACTTGAGGTAATGGGCGAAACGGCAAGTGGCGAACAGGTACGGCAGGCGCGCCGCCAGGTTGGCGTTGGCGGTGGCGTCCGGGTCGTCGTATTCGGCCGGTTTCTGCAACGACTGGGCGCCGATGAACGCGGCGAAGTCGGTGTTTTTCTTGTGCAGCAGCGGCATGAAACCGTTCTTCGCCAGCTCCGCTTCACGGCGGTCCGAGATGGCGATTTCGGTCGGGCACTTCATGTCCACGCCACCGTCGTCGGTCGGGAACGTGTGGGCTGGCAGGTTTTCCACTTCACCGCCGGACTCCACGCCACGGATGCGCGAGCACCAGCCGAAGTGTTTGAACGAACGGTTGATGTTCACCGCCATCGCGTAAGCGGCGTTGGCCCAGGTGTACTTGGAGCTGTCGGCACCGTCGGTGTTTTCTTCGAAGGCGAAGGCTTCCACCGGGTCGGTCTTGGCGCCGTACGGCAGGCGCGCCAGGAAGCGTGGCATGGTCAGGCCGATGTAGCGCGAGTCTTCCGATTCACGCAGCGAGCGCCAGCCGGCGTATTCCGGGGTGGTGAAGATCTTGGTCAGGTCGCGTGGGTTCGACAGTTCCTGCCACGAGCCCATGCCCATCACGGTCGGCGATGCCGCAGCGATGAACGGGGAGTGCATGGCCGCGCAGACTTTCGACAGTTCGCCCAGCAGCTCGACATCCGGTGGCGACTGGTCGAAGTAGTAGTCGCCTACCAGGCAGCCGTAAGGCTCGCCGCCGAACTGGCCGTATTCTTCTTCGTACATCTTCTTGAAGATCGGGCTCTGGTCCCACGCGGTGCCCTTGAATTTCTTCAGGGTCTTGTGCAGGTCGGTCTTGGAGATGTTGAGCACGCGGATCTTGAGCTGCTCATCGGTCTCGGTGTTGTTGACCAGGTAGTGCAGGCCACGCCAGGCGCTTTCCAGTTGCTGGAAGTCGGGATGGTGGATGACCTGGTTGACCTGGGCGGTGAGCTTGGCGTCGATGGCGGCGATGATCGATTCGATCGACTTGATGGCGTCGTTGGACACCAGGTCGGTCTGCGCCAGGGCCTGTTCGGCCAGGGTACGCACGGCGGTCTCGACGGCTTCGCGGGCGCGCTCGGTCTTGGGTTTGAATTCTTGCAGCAGCAGGGACGCGAACTCGCTGGTTTCTTCGGTTGCGCCCAGGTTTTGCACGCCTTCGCGGGCTGTATTGTCAGTCATGATCATTGGTCCTGTGCTGGCTTCGGCGCGCTCGCCAGGGCCTGCAACAGCGCTGGGTCCTTGATCGCCTTCATGATGATTTCTTCGGCGCCGGTCTTGCCGTCCATGTAGGTCAGCAGGTTGGCCAACTGGGTACGCGCTTCGAGCAGCTTGTTCAGCGAATCGACCTTGCGGGCCACGGCCGCCGGGCTGAAGTCGTCCATGCTTTCGAACGTCAGGTCCAGGCTCAGGTTGCCTTCGCCGGTCAGTTCGTTGGGCACATGAAACGCCACGCGCGGTTGCATGGCCTTGAGGCGCGAGTCGAAATTGTCGACGTCGATCTCGAGGAACTTGCGATCGGCCACTGGGGCCAGAGGTTCGGCGGGCTTGCCGGCGAGGTCGGCCATTACCCCCATGACGAAGGGCAACTGGACCTTTTTCTCGGCGCCGTAGAGCTCGACGTCGTACTCGATCTGCACTCGAGGCGCGCGGTTGCGCGCGATGAATTTCTGAGAACTTTGCTTCGCCACGTTGCTGCTCCTGGTCGCTTGAGCGACGGTGTTGGCGTCATCGGGGGTGCCGGTGACGTGACTGCGTGATCCGCTCGCTTTTTATTCGCTGTCTGGGCCGCGCAGGTTTTCAAATTGACTCATGCCGTCGGGAATCAAGTTGCGCACGATGGCCGCGAAGTCGGCGTGCACCAGATTCTTGGCCCGGTTCAACAGCACCGGCAGCGGGCTGGAGGGCTCATGACGGGTGTAGTAAGCGAGAATCCGGTCCAGGCTGCGCAGCACGTCGTCGCGGTTGTTGATGTCGCCGCTGACGGTGCTGGTGCTGTTATTGGTGTTGCGCGGTGAGCTTGTGCCATTTGCATGCTCACTGGGCGCTGCGCTGTTGTCGCTGACGGAATCGGCCTGGGCGCTGTCGCCACTCTGCGGGGCGAACTGGCCGAGAATCTGCAGGGCCATCTTCAACGGTTGCTTCAACGGGCCGAGGTCCACGCCTTGGGCGGAACCGACCTGGTCGCTGACCTGCTGTTCGATGGTTTCGGCGGCGCTGCGGGCTTCCTGCAGGGCGGCACGGATGATTTCCAACTGTTCGGGGTCGCTGTCGAGCAAGGCCCCGGCGAGCTGTTCGGCACCGAGGTTCTCATCCGAGAAACTTTGCAGGCCGCTGGCGTTGGCGGCGGCGCGCAGGCTGACGGCGCCGAAGGTCCGCGAGCGGACCAGGATGCTTTCGCGCAGCAAGCGAATGGTGACGTCGGACGTCAGGCCGGCGAGGGCATTGATGCGCACAGTGGGGTCGTTGTCGTCATCGGCGTCCAGGCGCGGATGCAACTCGGCCCAGTATTGCTTGAGCAGTTCGCTGATCAGCGTCAGCACACGGGCCATGCCCGGCAGGCCTTCGAGGGCCAGGGAGCTTTGCAACAGGAAATGGGTGATGCGCAGGTCTTTGCTGCGTTGCAGCAAGTCCAGGCTCTGCTGCTGGATGCTGCGCCACTCAGGAGGCTCGGCAGGCAAGATCGAATCGCCCATGCTGCGCTCGGGCTGGCCCCGGGAGTCGCGTTCCAGGCGCAAGAAATCCGCGTCATATTCCAGATCTTCACCGCACGGCGAAGTCGCGGAAACGGCGGCGAGCAACAAAGGCACATCCACTTGGATCGATCTCCCTATCACCCGCTGAAGAAGTCGGGCAGTTCACACGCAACTTTCGGATGAAACTCGCATGTTCCTTGACGGTAATGGCCTTTTAAATCCTAAGTGATTTTAAAGTGCCATCATCTATATTCAAGAAGTTGTGCATTTTTGGTGTAGTACTTATCGCTTGTCAAGGTAAGCTATTTCACCAGTGTAGCCCCTCTGTAACAGTTGTGATGCGCTTAACAGCCTGCTCGACCCATCGGTCGAAGCGGCAACTGACGTGGGGTTTTTGTCATGCAAGCCGGTTATGATCAGCAATCATGCTGGCAAAAAGCCGTTTCGCGGTGGTTGGCAAGGTTGTTGGTGGGTAGTCAGGGCCTCAATCCTCACTTCACCCGCCCGCGCGCGAAGTATTCAGCAAGGAGGCAAGATGCCGCTGTGTTTGACTATCACTAGTTATCACAAGATTACCCCGGGCCAGTGTTCTGAAAAGTCCATGGATCAGGGGGTGATGGCAATTGGCCGTAATTCCGATAATGACTGGGTATTGCCGGACCCTGAGCGTCTGGTTTCCGGCAAACATTGCGTTATCCAATACAAAGATGGGCGTTATTACTTAACCGATAACAGCACTAATGGTGTGGAATTGGTCAAGGCCGGTGTTCGCCTGCGCAAGGGCAACAGCGAACCCCTGCAAGACGGCGAAGTGATCCGCATCGGTGATTATGAAATCCAGGCGCGCGTCGATTTCAGCCTGCCAGTCACCGACAGCAACCCGTTCGCCGAATCGCCCAGCACTTTCGAGGCCTTGATGGGGCGCCAGGGCGCCGCGGTGCATGCGCCATCGCCGCTTCATACGCCATCGCCGATTCCAGTGGCTGCGCCTGCGCATTTCCAGGGCGGGTCGGCCATGGACACCCTGCCGGACCTGTTCGATTTCTTGAGCCCGAGCAGTGTCCCGCCGGCCACCCAGCCTGACCATGTGCCGGCCGAGCAGCACAACTTCCGCCCGCCGACGCCAATTCCCCGGCCGAGCCCGCCGCCCGTGGTGGCGCCGGTGATACCGCCGTCTGCCTCAATGATTCCGGACGACTGGGACCCCTTTAGCGACAAGCCGGTGGCGGTGGCCCCGCAGCCCGTGACCCCGCCGCCTGTGCCGCTACCGCCAGTGGTTGAGCCGGTCGCGACGCCTGCCCCGCAGGCTCCGCTCGCCGACATCTTTGCTGAAATCAGCGCACCGCCGCCGGCCCCCGTGCCTGAAGCGTCGGTCACCCGCGTCGAGCCCCCGGTCGCACCTCCGGTTGCTCCGGTTGCTCCGGTTGCTCCGGCCGAGGCCGCCCAACCCGACTTGCTGCAAGCCTTCCTGCGCGGTGCCGGGCTGGACCAGTTGCGCCTGGACAAGGCCAACGCCGAAGCACAGATGGAAAGCATCGGGCGCAGTTACCGGTTGATGGTCGAAGGCCTGATCGATGTCTTGCGCGCCCGCAGCAGCCTCAAGGGTGAGTTCCGCATCCAGCAGACGATGATCCAGCCGGTGGAAAACAACCCGCTGAAATTCGCCCCCAACGTCGATGAGGCCCTGTTGTTGCTGTTGCGCCACGGCAATCAGGCGTTCATGGCCCCGGACGCGGCGGTGCGTGACAGTTTCGATGATTTGCGGGCCCACCAACTGGCGGTGATGGCCGGTGTGGAAGCGGCCATCAAGCATTTGCTGGGGCGCTTCGAGCCGGCGCAACTGGAAGAACGCATGGCCAAGCCCGGTGGGCTCTCGGGTATTTTCAGTGGCTCGCGACAGGCCCAGTACTGGCAGCAATTTACCGAGCTCTACAGCAACATTTCCCGGGAAGCCCAGGAAGATTTCCAGGACCTGTTCGGTCGCGAGTTCAGCCGCGCCTACGAAGAACACAGTACGCGACAGCGACGCCGCTAAGCGGCGCCGTCCCATAACAAGATTGATCGGCACACAACGGATAGCTCAAACGTCATTGAGGACGCAGGATGATTCCCAGGTTTTTACTCGCAGTCGCCACCGTGCTTCTGCTGACGGCGTGCGCCAAGGATGCGGCCAACCCCCAGCCCGAAGAAGCTGAGGCCGACACCGCCGCCATCGAGTTGCACTTTCACGCCATTGCCGGCCTCAACCCCGGCGCCACCGGCCAGCCGGCCCCGGTCCGGGTGCGCATTTTCGAACTGAAAAATGCCGCGACCTTCGGTCGTGCCGATTATTTCGCCTTGGCCGAACGGGCCCAGGCAACGCTGGGCGCCGACCTGATCGACCAGGACGAGGTGCTGATCCAGCCCGGCCAGCAACTGAGCCTGCAACGCGACCTCGACCCAGCCACGCGGCATATCGGAATACTGGTGGGCTATCGCGAACTGGACCAGTCGCTGTGGCGCACGGTGATGAATGTCCCGGCGCGCGAATACACCGAATACCAGATCAGCCTCGATGTGCGCGCCGTGCGCAGCGCCGTCGTCGTCCCCCCATCCAGCCCTGCCCAATAAGCAATCGGAGCCCCCATGTCCTGGAACAATCGCGTGGTCTGGTCGGAAGGCATGTTCATTGGAACGCAGCACTTCCAACAGCATGACCGTTACCTGGAAAACCTCATCGACGCACGCAGCCGCCCGTTGTCGGCCGGCGCCTGGGGTTTTTCCGAATTGCTGATCGACCAGGGCCTGCTGGCCCAGGGCAAGCTGGCGATCATCTCGGCGCGCGGTCTGTTGCCGGACGGTACGCCCTTCAACATCCCCCAGGATGACCTGGCGCCAACCCCGCTGAACGTCGATGACAACCTGCGCGATGGCCTGGTGTACCTGGCCCTGCCGCTCAAGCGCGCCGGCGCCCGGGACACCGTGGACGAAGGCGAAGACCTCGGCGCTGCGCGTTATGTGAGCCAGGTGTGCGAAGTGCGCGACGACAACGCACCGTTCGAAAACCGCGCACCGGTGGCCCTTGGCTCGCGGGCGCTGCGGCTGCTGACCGAACAGGATGGCATCGGCGACTACGCCGCCATCGGCGTGGTGCGCATCAAGGAAAAACGCGCCGACCGTGCCCTGGTGCTCGACGACACCTACATCCCGCCACTGCTGGATGTCATCGCCTCCAAACCGCTGGCGGCGTTTCGCAGTGAACTGCTGGGCCTGCTGCATCAACGCGGCGAAGCCTTGGCCGGGCGGGTGGTGGCGTCCGGCGCCGGTGGCGCCTCGGAAATTGCCGATTTCATGCTGTTGCAACTGGTCAACCGCGCCCAACCGCTGATCCAGCACCTGAGCCAGTTGAGCCCACTGCATCCCGAGCGTTTCTACAGCGAGCTGGTAAGCCTGGCCGGGGAGTTCTCCACGTTCACCGCGTCCGGGCGACGACCGCAGCCATACCCGCCATACCAGCACGACGACCTGGCGCTCAGCTACGCGCCGGTGATGCAGGCCCTGCGCGAAGCCCTGTCGATGCTGATCGACAGCAAGGCGACGCCGATTCCGATTGTCGAGAAAGCCTACGGCATCCACGTGGCGATGCTGGCCGACAAGACCCTGCTCGACAGTGCCAGCTTCATCCTGGTGGTGCGCGCCGACGTGCCGGCCGAGACCCTGCGCGGCCGCTTCGGTCAGCAGAGCAAGGTCGGTTCGGTGGAGCACATCCGCGATCTGGTCAACCTGCAACTGCCGGGCATCGGCCTGCTGCCGTTGCCGGTGGCGCCACGGCAGTTGCCGTACCACGCCGGCTCCACTTACTACGAGCTCGACCGCGGCAGCGATCACTGGCAGCAGTTGAGCAACTCTGGCGGCTTCGCATTCCACATCGCCGGCCAGTTCCCAGGGCTGAACCTGGCCTTCTGGGCGATTCGAGGATAAATCGCGATGAGTAACGACGATCGTACCCAGTTCATGCCGACGCCCGGTGGCCGTGGTGGAGATCCCTTCCGCCCGGACGCTGGCCGGCCACAGCCGACGCCTGCGCCTGCACCGCTGTCGATGCCAGCCGCGCCGGTCCTGACCGGCAAGGCCGAGGGCCTCAACCCGCTGGAAAGCGCCGCCGGCCCGCTGTTGGCGCTGCTGACGCGCCTGCGCAACACCATTGCTCACCCGGCGCCGGCCAGTTTGCGCGCACAACTGCTGGCTTACCTGCGCCAGTTCGAAGAGCGCGCCGAGGCCGCCGGTGTGGTGCGCAACGATGTGTTGCTGGCCCGCTACGCCTTGTGCACCGCGCTGGACGAAGCGGTGTTGAGCACGCCGTGGGGCGGCACCAGCGATTGGGGCAAGCAAAGCCTGTTGATCACCGTGCACAACGAAGCCTGGGGCGGCGAGAAGGTGTTCCAGTTGCTGGAGCATTGCCTGCAAAGCCCGCGCGAGCGCCTGTATCTGCTGGAGCTTTTGTACCTGTGCATGTGCCTGGGTTTCGAAGGGCGCTACCGGGTGATGAACGACGGTCGCAGTCAACTGGAAGCGTTGCGTGAGCGCACCGCCGCCGTCATCCGCAGTGCCCGTGGCGATTACGAGCGCGAGCTGTCGCCGCACTGGCGCGGTGTCACCGTGGCCCGTGATCGACTGGCGCAATTCATGCCGCCATGGATCGCCGTGGCCATCGGCGCGGCCTTGCTGCTGGCGCTGCTGTTCGGCCTGCGCATGAAACTGGCCTCCGATGCCGAGCCGGTGTTCAAGAACATTCACTTCCTCGGTGAAATCCCGGTACAGACCATCGACCGCCCCGTGGTGCAGCCGAAAGTGGTCGAGCGCCCACGCCTGGCAGGCTTTTTGGCCGATGAAATCCGCGCCAATCGAATTGCCGTGGAAGACGCCGTCGACCGCTCGGTGGTGACTATCCGCGGCGACGAGCTGTTCGCCTCGGGCAGCGCCAGCATCAAGGACGATTTCCAGCCGCTGATGCTGCGCATCGCCGATGCGGTGCGCAAGGTCAAGGGCCAGGTCCTGGTCACCGGGCACAGCGATAATCGCCCGATTGCCACCCTCCGGTTCCCGTCCAACTGGGCGTTGTCCGAAGCGCGGGCCCAATCGGTGCTGCAAATTCTTTCGGCCAAGACCGGCCAGCCCGAGCGCTTCAGCGCCGAAGGCCGCAGCGACACCGAGCCGTTGGCATCCAACGCCACCCCAGAGGGGCGTGCGCGCAACCGTCGGGTTGAAATCACAGTATTGGCGGAGGGGGTCGAGTGAAGGCGTTTTTCAGTTTTATGACCCGCTGGGTCATCCCATTGCTGGGGCTGATCGCCCTGAGCCTGATCATCTGGTTCGTTGGCCCGCTGCTCGATTGGCTGGTGCCCGAAGGCCGCCGCTGGGCCTTGATCATCCTAGTGTTCGCGGTGTGGATCGCCTACCGGGTTTTCCGCATCATCCAGGCGCGCCGTCAGGCCGCCGAAGTGATGCGCAGCCTGGCCGCACAAACCCCACCGGACCCGACCAGCATCGCCACTGCCGAAGAGCTCGAAACCCTGCGCCAGCGCATGGACGAAGCCTTGGCCCTGCTCAAGAAAGCCAAGCTGGGCGGTGACGAACGGCGCAACCTCTATGAACTGCCGTGGTACGTGATCATCGGCCCGCCGGGTTCGGGCAAGACCACCGCGCTGGTCAACTCCGGGCTGCATTTCCCACTGGCTGCGCAACTGGGCGCCGGTGCGGTGCGCGGTGTCGGCGGTACGCGCAATTGCGATTGGTGGTTCACCGACCAGGCGGTCCTGCTCGACACCGCCGGGCGCTACACTACCCAGGACAGCGACGCGACCATCGACAAGGCCGCCTGGTTGGGCTTCCTGGGCCTGTTGAAAAAACAACGGGCCCGGCGCCCGATTGACGGCGCGTTCATCGCCATCAGCCTGTCCGACCTGCTGTTGGGCAGCGACGCCGAGCGCGCCGCCCATGCCGCCGCAATCCGGTTGCGGATCCAGGAGCTCTACACCCAACTGGGCGTGCGCTTCCCGATCTACCTGATGCTGACCAAGCTCGACCTCGTGCCCGGGTTCATGGAGTATTTCGACACCCTGAGCAAGGAAGAACGCGCCCAGGTCTGGGGCATGACCTTCGCACTGGACGATGGCAAGAGCAGCGACAGCCCGCTGGCGCACCTGCAAAGCGAATTCACCGGCCTTGAGCAGCGCCTCAACGACCGCTTGGTGGAGCGGCTGCAACAAGAGCGCGACCCGGCGCGGCGCGATCTGATCTACGGCTTCCCGCAGCAGTTCGGCGCCTTGAAAGATTGCCTGCAGAGCTTCCTCGAAGGCGTGTTCAAACCCAACGCCTTCGAAGAGCGCGTGTTGCTGCGCGGTGTGTATTTCACCAGCGGCACCCAGGAAGGCAGCCCGATCGATCGCCTGATCGGCTCCATGGCCCAGAGCATGAACCTGGACCGTCAGCACCTGGCGCGCCAGACCGGCACCGGGCGCAGCTACTTCATCGAAAAGCTCTTCACCGCCGTGGCCTTCGCCGAGCGCGGGCTGGTGGGCGTCGATCCGAAAGTCGAGCGGCGGCGCAAGTGGATCGCCCGCGGCGTCCTGGCCTCCACCGTGGTGTTGGTGCTGGTGGTCAGCACGTTGTGGTGGGTCAGCTACCGCGCCAACCAGGCCTACATTGCCCAGGTCGATCAGAAGGTCGCGCCGTTGGGACAAACCGTGCAGAACCTCAGCCCGGCGCAACGGGATGTGCTCGCCGTGTTGCCATTGCTCAACGCCGTGAAGCATCTGGCCGACGACGCCCCGAGCTGGGCCGAAGGCCTGGGCCTGTACCAGGGCGACATGCTCGAAGCCGAGTCCGGCAGCGTCTACCGCAAGCTGCTGATCGCGGTGTTCGCGCCACGCTTGCTGACGCGCATCGAAGAGCAGCTGCACAGCGGCGGCAATTCGGATTTCCTCTACGAAGGCTTGAAGGCCTACCTGATGCTCGCCGACACCGAGCATTACGATGCCGACTTCATCAAGGCCTGGATCGCCCTGGATTGGGACCGCAGCCTGCCGCGCGATTTGCCGGCCGAGCAGCGCCAGGCCCTGACCGCGCATTTGCAGGCACTGTTCGAACGGCGTCCGCCCCTCGCGCGCCTGGACCAGCGTCTGGTCGAAGACCTGCGTCGCCAGTTGCAGCAATTGCCGGTGGCCCAGCGGGTCTATGACCGGATCAAGCGCCAGAAACTGCCCGACGGCATCCCGGACTTCCGCATCAACGAAGCCGCCGGCCGTGACGCGGCGCTGGTGTTCAGCCGCAAGAGCGGCAAGCCGTTGGGCGAGCCGCTGAGCGGGTTTTTCACCGTCAAGGGCTACCGCCAGGGCTTCTTGCTCACCAGCCTGAGCCAGACCGGCACCCTGGCCGAAGAGCAGTGGGTGCTGGGCTTTGAGCAGGCCGATCAGCAGAACGTCGCCAGCCTGGCCGCCGATGTACGTCGCCTGTACTTCCAGGATTACCTGCGCCAATGGGACGCCTTGCTGGCCGACATCGACTTTGTGCCGATCACCAGCGTGGCCCAGGCCGCCGATGTGCTGCGGGTGATTTCCGGTCCGACCTCGCCGCTGAAAAAACTGCTGGTGGCGGTGGCGAAGGAAACCGACCTGCAACAGGATGAACGCCTGCTGGCCGCCCAAGGTGCGCCGGTAGAAGGCGGCGTGGACAAACTCAAGGAGCGCCTGGGCAGCTTGCTCGGCCAGGAGCAGTCGACGCAAAACGCACCGGCGCAAAGCGATGACCCGATCACCGCGCACTTCGCCGAGCTCAACAGCATCGTCAGCAAAAGCGAAGGCGAGCCGGCGGCCATCGATGGCTTGCTGGCCGACATGAACGCTTTGTACGTGCAGGTCAGCGCCATGGTCGGTGCCAGCGGTGACGCCTTGCTCGGCGAAGCCAAGAACCAGGCCACGGCCGCCGCTACGCGCGTCAGCCTCAACGCCGAACGCCAGCCGCCGCTGGTGCAGGGGTTGGTCAAGTCGGTGGTCAACTCCACCACCAACAGCATGATGGGCGGGGTGCGCAACCAACTGAACGCCGCCTGGACCAGCGAAGTGGTGAACATCTATCGCCAGTCCCTGGCCGGGCGCTATCCGATGTCGCCGGGCAGTGCGCGAGACGCGACCCTGGACGATTTCGGCCAGTTCTTCGGCGTCGGCGGGGTGATGGACAACTACTTCCGCAAGTACCTGCAACCCTACGTCGACACATCGACGCCGACCTGGCGCTGGCAGCCGGGCGCGGCGCAGAAGCTCGGCATCGCCCCCGGCGTGCTGCAGACCTTCCAGCGCGCGGCGACCATCCGCGATGCGTTCTTCCGTTCCGGCGGCACCCAGCCGATGGTGCGTTTCGAGCTCAAACCGGTGGCGATGGACTCGACCATCACCCAGTTCCTGCTCGACCTCGACGGCCAACAGTTGAGCTACGACCACGGCCCAAGCCGCCCGACCGCCATGCAGTGGCCGAACCCGGGCAGCATTGGCGTGGTGCGGATTTCCATCATGCCGCCGTCGTCCAGCGGTCGCTCCGGCATCACCCTGGACGGGCCGTGGGCCTGGTTCCGACTGCTGGAACAATCGGACCTGACCGCCGGCAACTCGCCGGATCGCTTCAACCTGCGGTTGCGGGTCGATGGCGCCAGCGCCTCTTATGAGCTGCGGGCCAACAGCGCCTTCAACCCATTCAAGAGCCGGGTGCTCAGCGGCTTCAGCCTGCCGGAGCGGCTATGAGTACACCGGGCTTCTATGGAAAGTTGGCCAGCCGCGGGGATTTCGTCAGCCGTGGCTTGCCCCAGAGTTTTATCGGCCCGTGGGATTCGTGGTTGGCGGCGGGTTTGCTCGCCAGCCAGACCAGCCTCGGCGAGCGCTGGCTGGATGCTTATCTGGTCAGCCCGCTGTGGCGCTTCATGGTCGCGCCGGGTGTGTGTGGCCCGGACGCCGCCGTCGGGGTGGTGATGCCGAGTATTGACCGGGTCGGCCGTTATTTCCCGCTGACCGTCGCGGTGCTGCTGGAGCCCGACGCAGACCCGGCGTCCGTGGTGGGCGGTGCGGACGAGTGGTTCGAGCGGGTCGAGAACCTGTTGCTGAGCACGTTGAGCGTGGAGGCCAGTTTCGAGGCGTTCAACGAACAGCTGGAAACCCTCGGTAGCCCGATGCACCTGCCGCGCACGCCGAGCAGCCGTTTCGCCAGCCTGCATCGCTTCGACGCCACCGACCCGCAGCGGCGCATGAGCGCCCTGGCCGAGGCGGCCTGCGAAGGCGCGAGCCTGTGGTGGGGCCAGGGATCGGAACGCATTGCCCCGGGTTTGATGCGCTGCCAGGGATTGCCGGCGGCGGCTGATTTTGCGCAATTTTTGCTCGGCCAAGAAGGTGTTGTGTAGATGCGTCCAAGTGCCGGAAAAGCAATCAAGTCTGCAAGCAAGAGCCATGTCGGGATGGTCCGCCAGGTCAACGAAGACGCCTGCCTGGACCTGCCGGAAAACGGCCTATGGGTGGTGGCCGACGGCATGGGCGGGCACGCGGCGGGCGACTACGTCAGCAGCCTGATCGTCGACAGCCTGCGCGGCATTGCCGTCGGGCGTTCGCTGGACGAATACGTCGCGGCGCTGCAAAGCGACCTGCTGCGGGTCAACGCCGCCGTGCGTGAAGAAACCGCCAACCGTGGCGTGACGATGATGGGCAGCACCGTGGTGGTGTTGGTCGCCCGCGACCTGCGCGGCATGTGCCTGTGGGCCGGTGACAGCCGTTTGTACCGCTTGCGCGACGGCGTGCTCGAAGGCATCTCCCGGGACCACAGCTACGTCCAGGATCTGCAGGACAGCGGCCTGCTCAGCGAAGCCGAGGCGCGGGTGCATCCACGGGCCAACATTGTCACCCGGGCCATTGGTGTCGAGGCGCAACTGAACCTGGCGCTGACCGAGCTGCTGCTGGTGCCCGGCGACAGTTACCTGTTGTGCAGCGACGGGCTGACTAAGACCGTCGAGGACGAGGAAATCCGCGAAGTCTTGAGCCACGACGAGCCCGGCGAAATCGCCAGCAGCCTGGTGTCCCTGGGCCTGATGCGCGGCGCGCCGGACAACATCACCGTGGTGGTCGTGAAGGTGCCGTCATGAGCTTGACCCTGAACATTGTCATCCCCGGCTACGACATCGAAGGGCCGATCGGTGAAGGCGCGATGGCCAGCGTGTACCTGGCGACCCAGCGTTCGCTGGAACGCAAGGTGGCGTTGAAAGTGATGGCCGCCGCGCTGGCCGCCGACCCGACCTTCTGCGAGCGTTTCCTGCGCGAAGGCAAGACCCTGGCGCGCCTGTCGCACCCGCACACCGTCACCATCCATGACATCGGTAACGTCGGTGAGCTGTATTACATGGCGATGGAGTACCTGCCCAACGGCACGCTCAAGGAACGCATCGCCGCGGGCCTGACGCCGGAGCAGGGCCTGACCTACATCCGCCAGATCGCCTCGGCCCTGGGCTATGCCCACGGCTTGGGCCTGGTGCACCGTGACGTCAAGCCGGCCAACATCCTGTTCCGCGCCGATGGCACGGCGGTGCTCTCGGACTTCGGTATCGCCAAGTCCCTGGACGACCGCACCCAATTTACCCAGGCCGGTTTTGCGGTCGGCACGCCCAGCTACATGAGCCCGGAACAGGCCCGTGGGCAGGATATCGATGGCCGCGCCGACCTGTACGCCCTGGGCGTGGTGCTCTACGAAATCCTTGTCGGCAAACTGCCGTATACCGGCAACGATGCACTGTCCACGGCCCTGGCGCACCTGACCGAACCGCTGCCGGAACTGCCGGTGCACCACGGCCGTTACCAGGACGTGCTGCGCAAGCTGCTGGCGAAGGATCCGGCGGAGCGTTTCCCGGATGCGGCGGCGTTGCTGCGGGCGCTGGATAACCTGCCAGACGAGTCGGCGGAAGCGACGTTGATTCGGCCGTTGTCGTTGCAACTGCCGGAGACGCCGAAACCGGTGGGCGACTTGGCGGGTTTGACGCCCATGTCCATCGACATTCCCAGCGGCCCGGCTTATTCACCACCGCCGCCACAATCGCAGCCCAAGCCCGTTGCGCCGCCGATAAAACCGACGGTTCAATCCTCGGTGTCGGAGCAACGCAAGGGCCCGGTGTTCGCCCTGGCCGCCGTTGCGGTCGCCGTGGCGCTGGCGTTGGGTGGCGCGGGTTATTGGTGGTTGTCCGGTGATGACGGCAAAGCAGTGAAGACGCCAGTGGCCACCACCACCTCGGTCAAGCCACCGGAAGTGAAGCCGCCGCAGGCCCCGGAAGTACCAGCGGTCAAACCACCTGTTGTCCCTGCGGCTCAGCCACCCGTGGCGACCGAGGCTGATGGCGGCCAGCGTCCGCTGTTGATGGCGGGCAAGAAAACCCTGTTCCAGCGCGTGCTCAGCAAACCGGGGGCGAAGCTCGCCGACGCGCCGGGCGCGGCACCGGGCAAGGCACTGCCGGCGTTTTCCGTGCTGTACGTGTATCAGCGCAAGGACGTCGACGGCGGTTCGTGGGTACGGGTCGGTGCGGCCACTGACGGGCGCAGCGACGGCTGGTTGCCCGCCGCCCAGGTCAGCGACTGGAAGCAAAGCCTGGTGCTCAAGTTCACCGAACGTTCTGGCCGTGCGCCCGTGATGTTCCTGCGTCAGCCAGGCGACGTGGAAAAGCTCCTGGCTAACCCATCGGCGTCCAAGAACGTGTTGCTCAAGGCCCAGCAGAGCCCGCAGGAGGACCAGCAAGTACTGGCCCTGGAGCCGGCCGCCAGTGCCGTGCCGCAAAGCCAGTTCTACCTGTTGCCGATCTTCGATTCCCGCGAGAGCCTCGATGAGAACGGCCAGCCGGTGCAGTTGCTGAATGTGGCGTCGATCGATCCGGGCAACACCCCCAAGGCGTCGAGCAACACGCCGATCACCACCGCCAACGCCGACGCGTTCCGCACCGCCGTGGTGCTGGTAGTGGACACTACGGTGTCGATGCAGCCTTACATCGACCAGGTGCGCGACGTGGTCCACGAGCTGCAAACCCGCATTGCCGAGCGCGGCGAGTTGGACAGCGTCAGCTTCGGCATGGTGGGGTTCCGCAGCAGCATCAAGAAAACCCCGGGCCTGGAATACGTCGCCAAGACCTTGATCACCCTGGAGCAGGGCCGCGACCCGCAACGCTTCATGGAACTGGCGCGTCAGGTCAAGGCATCGACGGTGTCGAGCCATTCGTTCAACGAAGATGCGTTTGCCGGGGTCATGGAAGCCGTCGAAGGCATGGACTGGTCCGGGTACGGCGGGCGTTTGATCCTGTTGGTCACCGACGCCGGGGCCCTGCGCAAGAACGACCCGTTTGCCGCCACGCAAATGAACGAGGCCGAAGTGCGCCAGGCCGCACTGGGCAAGCAGATCAAGATCTACGCCTTGCACCTGCTCAGCGACGCCGGCAAGAAAACCCATGCCGGCGCCCAGAGCCAATACCGCACCCTGACCGCCGACGCCAACCCGCAGATCGGCGATCTGTACATTCCGGTGCCGGGCGCCGATGTGCGCAAGTTCGGCGAGCGCGTCGACGAGATCGGTTCGGTGTTTGCCGACCTGGTGCATCAGGTGCGCAGCAACAAGGCGCAAAGCGTGCCGCTGTTGAGCGCAGCGCCGAGTCTGGCGGATAAATCGGCGGCGGTCGGCTATGCGATGCACATGGACTTTTTGGGGCGCAAATCCGCCAGCCAGGCGCCGCAACTGGTCAGCGCCTGGACCGCCGACCGCGACCTGACCAACCCGGCGCTGCCGGCGTTCCAGGTGTGCGTGATGCTGACCAAGCTGCAACTCAACGACCTGCAGCAATCGCTGAAGCTGATCGTCGACGCGGCCCGCAAGACCCAGAGTTCGCCCAAGGACTTCTTCCAGGAAATCGCCAGCGCCAGCGCCTACATGAGCCGCGACCCGTCGGCCCTGCGCAAGGGCGGCAACCTGGCCGACGGCGGGATTCTGGGCGAGTACCTGGAAGGGCTGCCGTACCGCAGCAAGTCGCTGAACATGACCCAGGATCTGTGGCTGTCGTTGAGCGTGGCCGAGCAGGAAGACTTCATCGACGAGCTGGATTCGAAAATCCGCCTCTACGAAACCTTCCACAACGACCTGGCGAACTGGGTGCGTTTCGGCGATGCCGAGCCGGGTGATGCCTTGTACCGTGTTCCGTTGTCGACGCTGCCGTGATGCTGAACATGAGCGCGGTGCACAAAAGCCGGGGCGCTGGTAGTCAGCGCTACAGCCTGGTGATTCCACGGCTGCACTTGCGCGGCGGTGAACAACTGGCGGTGGTCGGTCCCAGCGGTTGCGGCAAGAGTACGTTGCTGGACCTGCTGGCGCTGGTTTTGGCACCGGATCAGGCCGGGCGCTTCGACTTCACGCCCGCCAACACACCGCTGGACATCGCCAAATTGTGGCGTGGGTCGCAACAAGGCACCTTGGCCGAGCTGCGCAGTCGTCACCTGGGTTATGTTCTGCAAACCGGCGGCCTGTTGGGCTTCCTGGACGTGCGCGGCAACATTGAGTTGTCGCGAAAACTGTTGGGTTTGAAGGATGACGGCAGCGTGACGCGCCTGGCTGGGCAGTTGGATATTGCCGATCAACTGGACAAAAAACTGGCGGACTTGTCCGTCGGCCAGCGCCAGCGAGTCAGTTGCGCCCGCGCTCTGGCCCATGGCCCGCGCCTGCTGCTGGCCGATGAACCGACCGCCGCCCTCGACCCGCTGAACGCCGAGCGCGTCATGCAGTTGCTGGTGGCCCAGGCCCGTGAACACGGTGTGTGCTGTGTCGTCGCCACCCACGACGAAACGCTGGCCCGCGCCAGCGGTTTGCAGGTGCGGCGCATCAGTTGCCGGCGCGACGACGACGGCGGTGTCACCGCCACCCTTGGGGAGGCTTGCTGATGCGTGGCGCGCTGGTGGCTTCCCTGGCCTGGCAGGATTACCGCAACGATGCCTGGCTGTCGGCCTGCTCGGTGCTCGCGCTGGTGGCCGTGGTGGCGCCGCTGCTGGTGTTGTTCGGCCTGAAGTTCGGCCTGGTCAGCAGCCTGACCGAGCGCTTGCAGAACGACCCGGCCACCCGCGAAATCATCCCCTTGGGCGGCGGTCGCTTCAGTGCCGAATTCATCGAGCAGTTGAGCCAGCGCGGCGACGTGGCCTTTGCCTTGCCGCGCACCCGGCAAATCGCCGCCACGGCGGATTTGAGCAGCGATGCTTCGGTTGTCACGGTCGAGATGATTCCCACCGCGGCCAACGATCCCTTGTTCGAGCATTTGCCGGTGCCGCAAGGCCTGGATCAAGTGGTGCTCAGCCAGACCGCCGCTGAAAAGCTCGGCGCCAAGGCCGGCGATTGGGTGCAGGCCAGTTTCGGTCGGCAGGTGGCCGGTCGCAGCGAGGCGCAGCGCACTCGCGTGCAGGTATTGCATGTGCTGCCCCTGGAAGCCTTCGCCCGCGACGGTCTGTTTGCACCCCTGGCCTTGCTGGAGGCCGCCGAGGATTACCGCGATGGCCGTGCCGTGCCTGCGTTCGGCTGGCCGGGCGATGCGGTGAGTGTGGCCGGGCAACGGGTCTACCCGGCGTTTCGTTTGTATGCCCGCAGCCTCGGCGACGTCGAGCCGCTGCGGCGGTATTTTGCTGGGCAGAACCTGCTGGTCTCGACCCAGGCCCAGACCATCGCACAAGTGCAATCGCTGAGCCGCAATCTGTCGATCGTGTTCTGGATCATCGCCGGGTTGGCCTTGGCCGGTGCGTTCGCGGCGATCTTTGCCGGCGCCCTGGCGGCGGTCGAGCGTAAGCGCCGGGAGTTGTCGGTGTTGCGCCTGCTGGGGGTTTCCACCGCGGCGCTGTTGCTGTTCGTGGTGTTGCAGGCCCTCTACAGCGCCACGTTCGCGGCCCTGCTGAGTGCCGGCCTGTATGGCCTGGCGCAGTCGGGCCTGAATTATTTATTTGCACAGATGCCCGGCGAATACGCCAGCCATCTGTTGGTGCGTCACTACACTTTGGCCCTGGTGGCCGTGCTCGGCGTCAGCGCCGTCGCGGCGGCTTGTGGTGGCTGGCGGGTGGCGCGCATCCAGGCGTGTGAAGGAATTCGCGATGTATAAGTTATTGGGCGCCGCCGTGGCGCTGAGCCTGGCCGGTTTGGTCTGGGCTGATGAAAGCACGGACAAACTGGACAACCCCAAGCCGTTGCCCGACGACGTCAGCCTGCCGCTGCCGTGCGAAGGCCAGATGGTGTTCCGCTACGTCTACATCCTCGCCCAGGGCACCCTGGACGACCGTGAGATCAGCCTCGGTTATCCGTTCAGCGAAGGCGAGGCGGGTTACCAGCAGTCGTTCATTTCCGGCTACCGGCGCGACTTCATCAACGGCCAGTTCACCCTCAAGGACTTGCCCAAGGACTGGAACACCACCATCACGCCGTTGATGCCCAAGACCGACGCCAAGACGCCGCTCAAGCCGATGCTGTACTTCATCGGCAAGTACGAGGTCACGGCCCGGCAGTACGCCCAAGTCATGGCCCAGGCGCAATCGCTGGCCAGCGGCGAACCGGCCCCGGCCTGCGAAACCTTGCAAGCCGATTTGCCCCAAGGCGTGGCCGGGCGTTTGCCCAAGGTGAAACTGTCGAAATTCGAGGCCGAGCGTTTCTCGGCGGTGTACAGCGCCTGGCTGATGAAGTACCACAAGGACCTGCTGCCGGTGAGCGGTCGCGGCACCTCCGCCGAAGACGGCGGGCTGGGTTTCGTGCGCTTGCCGACGGAAGTCGAATGGGAATTCGCCGCCCGCGGCGGCCAGGCCGTGAGCCGTCAGGACTTGGAAGGGCGCCTGTTTCCGCGGCGCCTGGAAGGCAGTGAAAGCGACGGGCCGCTGGCCGATTGGGCGGTGTTCAACCAGGTCGCCGGCGGCACTGGCCAGGCAGCGCGGCTGATGCCCATCGGCACCAAGTTGCCGAACCCTATCGGTTTGTTTGACGTGGTGGGCAACGCCGCCGAGATGGTCCAGGAATCCTTCCAGTTGGTGCACGCCGGTCGCCGCCAGGGCGCCTATGGCGGCTTCGTGGTCAAGGGCGGCAACTACCTGGAAGGCGAGGGCACGCTGTTCACCGGCATGCGCCGCGAGTACCCGTTGTTCGCCGCCGACGGCACTGAGCAAAGCAACGAAACCACCGGTTTTCGCGTGGCCGTCGGCGCCTTGTCGGCGCCACGTTCGCGCTACAAGGAATTGTTTGCCCAGTGGCAAAAAGAAGGCCGGCTCGCGTCGCTGACCGATGCCATCGACGACGCCGACGACCCGACCAAGCGCCTGGACAGCATCATCGCCGCCAGCGTCGATCCGCGCCTGCAAGCCGAACTGGGCCTGGTCAACGAAGAACTCAAGCGCAACGTCTCGCTCATCGCCCAGCAGCGCGAGGAAGCGGCAGGCAACCTGATCCAGTCGTCAGCCTTGGTGGCCGAGACCGTCAACAACTACAACATCCGCCTGACCAATCTGCAGAACAGCCGGCAAGCCGCGTTGGACGCCAAGGACGAGGCCAGCGCCCAGCTGTTTGCCACAGCCATCGACAATGGTCGCAGCGCCTTGGACGGCGCGGTGGCGATTTACATCGACAACCTGGCCACCGGCACGCGTTACACCGATGCGGTGATCCAGGCGCAGTTCCAGCGCATCAAGGAAGAATTGGAGCGCAAGCCGGTCCTAGGCAAGAGCCTGGTGGCGCGTGCAACGTTATTCGTTCGTCATGTCGGGGATTATCGTCAGCAAAAACGAGCCGACCCGGCGGCGATATTGAAGGAATTGCTCGCATCGAACGCTCAGCGGTCTTGAGTGTTCGTTGTCAGCGAGCTTGGAAGGGACTCAGGCGGCGATAGCGCCGCGCTGAGCAGGTCAACACTTAAACGAGAACACCACTATGCTTTTCTCCCGTAAACCATTTGCTTCGGTTTCCAAGCGTCACTTGCTGATGGTCGCTGTCGGCTTCAGCACCGTACTGACCGGCTGCGCCACGTCGCCGACTTCCAAAGTCGCCTCGAGCACCAAGGTCGAGTACTACCCGAACTGCTACGAGCCGGTGCAGCACTTGCGCTCTACCGAAGGCAACATGACCAAGTCCGTGGTTACCGGTGCGGCTGTTGGCGCGGTCGGCGGTGCACTGCTGGGCGTTTTGACCGCCGATAAGGAAGACCGTGGCCGCAACGCCGCCATCGGTGCCGCGGGCGGCGCCCTGGCCGGTGGTGCTGCCGGTTACTACACCGAGCGCCAGAAGCAGATCGCCGATGACAACCAGCGCATCGCCTCCTACGCCGCCGACGTCAACAAAAGCGTCTCCGACATCGACCGCAGCACCGCTTACGCCAAGACGTCGCAGCAGTGCTACCAGAACGCGTTCAGCAAACTGGTTGCCGACCGCAAGGCCAAGACCGTCAACGACACCGAAGGCCGCAAGCGCCTGGCGGAAATCGTCGCTGGCCTGAAAGAGTCGAACGACCTGATTGTCGCGGTCAACGGCAAGGCCTCGGAAGATCTGAACAACTACACCCAGGCCTATGAAAAAGACCTGCAGCAGGTGGGTGTGCAGCGTACTGACGTGGTGACTGTGGCCACTGCTGATACCACGCCGGTCGTGGCCCAGACCACCAACAAGAAAAAGAACAAGATCGTGCAGCCGGCCAAGAAGAAAGACTTGCCAGTCGTGCCGAAAGAAGCGGTGACCACCGAGAAAACCCTGCAGACCGCCAAGGCCAAGCAGGATGAGAGCAAGCAGGTTGCCAGCGCGGGTACCACTCAGGTCAATAGCATGTGCAAGAACCCGGACCTGGGTGACTGGGCACCGGTTCCTTGCCCGAATGTTTGATTGAGTGAGGGCTGCTGATCATTGGTCAGCAGCCAAAACTTGTGGGAGCGAGCTTGCTCGCGATAGCGTCCGTTCAGTTGGCATCCATGTTGACTGACCCGTCGCTATCGCGAGCAAGCTCGCTCCCACAGTTGTTTTGTACTGGCTGAAATATCTGCAACACCCCGGGGCGGGCCTGCTCGCGATGGCGCCAGCCCAGACAACCCATAACCCGTGGCGAGGGAGCTTGCTCCCGCTCGGCTGCGCAGCAGTCGCAACACCGGCTCATGCGGTCCGGCTGACAAAAAGCAGGGGCCTGCTTCGCAGGCCAGCGGGAGCAAGCTCCCTCGCCACGTTGGGTTTGTGTGGAGTCGAAATTAGCGCTCGACCAAAGTCCCTGTGGGAGCGAGCCCGCTCGCGATGGCGTCGGCTCAGCTTGCATCAATGCCAGCGCTACCCCTTGGCGTCAGGCGCCGCCATCCCCTTGTTTTCCAGATCATCCAACGCCCGCTCGACCAACAACTGCACCCCATCGGCCATGCGACTGATCGCTAGGGCCACGCAACGGCGTGAGTCGTCGACGTCGTCAGCCAGGTCAGCGGCGATGGTGCTGATGGACAGCAGGTCTTCGGAGGCGTTGGCCAGCAGGGTTTCGGTGTCGATGTGGGGGAGACGATGAAGAGCTGGTTTTTGTCGGGTTCGGGCGGGGAGGGTTGGGGGTTGAGGTAGTAGTCGAGGGCGCGGGTGGCGGCGTCTTCGAGCTTTTTTTCTTCCTGCGCTTGGACGCGGGATTTGTGGCCGTTTTGTGGCGGATTAGGAGTGACCTTGAACATAGATGTATCCCGATATGTATTTGAAGAAAACAGCCACCGTTCGTTGCACCGAATTAAGGTGGCAGCCGTGCGTAGGTGTGCAAGACCGGGCATATCGGACCCCGGCAGACTCGAAAGTCTCCCACGCACAGCCGCCATAGCAGTTGCGCGCCGATATGTACCGGACTTGCACGTCCGTGTCACCGTTTTTTGCGATGACGAACAAAGGTTAGCGGCGCACCAGAGCCCTGCCTAGTTCACGAACAGCCCGGCGTTTTGAAGGAAATCTCTGAGGACCCTGAAGGACAATGAAAGCCGCAATCATCCGCCGCTAAAACGTGACTTGGCAGTCATCATGCAAGAAAACTAATCCATCTTCCGCTAAAGCGATCCGATGATGGCGTTCCGTCGAGGAATCGCTAAACTGCCAGCCATTCATCTTTCTTCACGAGGCGGTGCCCATGAAATTTCGTTTTCTGCTGTGGATGCTGGGGTTGTTGATGGGCAAGGCCAGCCGGACCAATCCGGCGTTCCAACAGCAGTTGGGCGATAAGGAATTGGTGTTCCAATTGCAAACCCTGGACGGCAAAGTCGCCCGGCATTTCACGGTGAAAAACCAGCGCATCACCAGCCAGTCCGGCACCTACCCGGAGCCTGCCTTCGCCATCGCCTTCAAGGACGCCGCCTATGGCTTCGCCACGATGCAGGCCAAGAACAAGCAACTGGCATTCATGACGGGGATTCAGGACAAGTCGATCCAGATCAAGGGCAACCCGGCGCTGGTGATCTGGTTCCAGGGGTTGACCAAGTACTTGAAGCCGAAGAAGGCCAAGGCCAAGGCGAAAGTGTGAGTGTCGGTTTGGTGTAAAGCATAAGCGCCTTATTCCGCAAAGTTCTTTACAACTGTCATTGCTGACAGGTGTAAAGCTGCCTGTACAGGCGCTCCATAAAGGTACCTATCTAAAACTGGATTGCGTGCATCCTTGATGGAGCAATAACCATGGTTCAGTCAGCAAGAGCCGTAGAGACAGGCACACTCGACCCAACCTTCGCCGATGGCGGTGTACTGAGGTTTCCGATACCCGAGATTTCCGGATTCAACACTGAGGCGGTTTTGCCATTGCCCGGGAATAAGCTACTCGTAGCCATCCTCTTATTGGGAGTTGATGCGCCTGTCGCGCTCGCCAGGTTGAACGAGGATGGCTCGCTGGACCTGGGGTTTGGCGGGAATGGATCGGGTTTGGTTGAGATTTCCCTGGACGACCACTATTTCGACAGCGTTAAAGAGCTGCGCGGTTTAAGCGATGGTGGATGGCTGGTGTTTGGGCAGTACCGTAAGGGTTCCTGGGGTGGCAAATATGTCGTGCGACATAATCGGGACGGGCAGCCGGATATGTCGTTTGGTGAAAAAGGGGTGCTTTTGATCCGCGATGGCCGTCCCAGGGACGCTGGAATACGGACGCAAGCGTTTGATCGCGATAGCGAGATATCTTCAACCGGGGCGCCGAGGGTTACGGGTAGCGAGAGCGCTTGTGCGGTTCAGCAGGATGGAAAGATCCTCTTGGTCAGCTATGTGAGGGGGGCCGGCTACTCAAAACAGGCTGTACTTCGCCTTAACCCGGACGGTACGACGGACCATACGTTCAACGGAACTGGTTTTGCACCTATTGAGCTCGGTGGTATCCCACACGAATGGAATGTTGTCGAGGCTATCGCTGTTCAGGCGGATGGCAAGGTGCTGGTGAGTGGTGAGTTCGGTCAGGAAAACCCGGACGCCAGAGTTGCGTACGTCCTGCGTCTTGATGCCTCGGGGCAGCTTGACACCAGTTTCAATGGAGGGATGGTGACTGTCCGTAGCACGGCGGCTCTTTCTGTGAAGGGTATCTCGATAAGAGAGGCTGATGGCACGATCGTCGTAGTGGGCAAAGCGTCAGTCAATTCTGTCCCCCATGGGCTGATGTTCGTTCTAACTTCCGGGGGATTTTTCGACTTCAATTTCAATCGTGGGCAGCCCCTGTTCTCGCTACTGGTGCCTCAAGGCTTAATGTGGAGCCGTAGTTCATTGCGTGCAGATGGTTCGATCCTCGTCGCTGGTTCAACCGGCCCGGGTTATGTGGAAGAAAGGCTTACGGCATTGACAGCCCTCTTTCGTCCAGACGGTTCTCTGGATCCGTCATTCAACGGCAGCGGCTTCACTGTTTTCGACGAGGAAGGGAGGTATGAGTCTGTTACGGATATGAAGGTAATGGCCGATGACCGGATCGTTGTGTGCGGGTTCGCGTGGGTAGACGGTGACCCTTGGGCTTATATCGGTGGTGGTTGGGTGATTCGTTATCTGGCTTAAGCCGCAAGGAACACGTAGACAAGCCTGCGTGGCAAGGGAGCTTGCTCCCGCTGGGCCGCGAAGCGGCCCCAAATGGGCTGACGCAATCCTCCAGGCGAGCCGCGCTGATCGTTCCTACGCTCCGCGTGGGAATGCATCCCGTGACGCTCTGCGTCACCCTCCAGAAGCGGAACGCAGAGCGTCCCTGGCGGCATTCCCAGGGGCGTGGGAACGATCATGCTCCAAGCGGATTTTTACGACTGCTGCGCAGTCGAGCGGGAGCAAGCTCCCTCGCCACAGGGACTCATCCGGCTGACGCGAAGTCGGATTCAGCCGTGGCTGAACTGCGAAGCCAGTTCCCGCAGCAGCACTTCGGCTTCAAGCACTTTGCTGACCACGTCATTGACCTTGTCCCGAGACAGTCCTACACGCTCCAGCAGAGCATCGGGAATTTCCTCGTCCGGGCCGGAGCCGATCCCTCGCGAGCGCAGCAGGCGTACGGCCAGGCACACCAGGTTCGGGTAGGCGGCGTATTCGCCGTCGTAGTGCGGGTCGTGCTGGAAGCGCAGGGCGGTGGCCAGTTCGTCGGGCATGTCCCAGTAGCGCATCAGCCAGGCGCCGATCTGCTCGCGACTGATGCCCAGCAGGTGCTGTTCCACGTAGCTGTGGCACAGGTGCGGGTTGACCTCCAGGTGCCGGCAGATCAGCGAGAAGTGCGGCGGGAACACGTGGGCCAGCAACAGGTAGCCGAAGTTATGCAGCAGGCCCGACAGGTAGGTCAGGCCGCCTTCGGGTCGCTGGGCCCGGGGCATGGCGCGGGTCAGGCCTTCGATGACAGCGGCGGTGTAGATCGACTGGTGCCAGTAGGGTGTGGTGTGTTGCGGGTGGTCCTTGGGCAGGCTCAGGGTCTTGCCCAGGGCCAGGCCCAGTGCCAGGTTGATCACCAGGTCGAAGCCCAGTACCCGGACGATGGCGTCTTCCACTGAACGAATCTTGCCCGGCGACGCGTAGTAGGGCGAGGCGGCCCAGCTCACCACTTGCGCGGCCAGGGCCGGGTCGGTTTCGACGACGCCGGTGATGTCATCGATGGTCGCGTCCGGGTCGACCCGCAGCTTGATGATTTTCTGAGCGGTTTCGGCCAGCGGAGGGATCTCGATGGTTTCTTCCAGCCGTTGCTGGATACGCCGGGCGGTGAACGCCTGTACGGCTTGGGTGATTTCCGCGCGGTCGTCGTGCGGGCGGTCCAGGTTGGGGGTGATGTTGCTCACGGCTTCGCCGAACGTCGCGGCGCTGGCCTTGGTGAGCATGGTCTTGAACGCTTCGCTGGTGACTTCCAGCAGCAGTCCCGGCTCGCCCGAGTTGATCAGCAGTTTTGGCTCGCGCAGCAGGCTTTCTTCGTACAGGCAGGGTGAACTGGTCAGCGCCGGCAGGCCGGGCAGCAGGCTCAGGCTGTGTTTACCGAGCATGCGCTCCAGGCGGTCGGTAGGCACTGCCGTGAGTTTGCGGCCGGTGAGTTCGGCCAGGCGGTTGAGGTCCAGCAGTTGGCTTTGCGGAAACAGCACCATCAGCGCGCCAACGGCATCGTGCAGCAACACTGCCTGTACTTTGCGGGCTGGGTTCAGGCCGGGGCGTTCGAGCACTTCGTCAAAGCCGATGCCCAATTTCTCGAGCAACAGCCGAATAACAGACGGAGCGTGCGGGGATTCGGGAACGAGGGCAGCTTCTGTCATGGTCTGTATCCGTTTTCCTACAAGTTGGTCAGTATAACCAGCTTGTCCGGTACGCGCGTCCGGAAAACTGAGCGCGTGCTCACACTTGGCCGTATTGCTGCCCGTGACGCAGCCAGCGATCCAGCAGCGGGCTGACGTGGTCGGGCCAGCGTTCCAGCAGCGCCTGGGCGGCATCGCGTACGGCGGGGAGCAGGTCGGCGTCGCGCATCAGGTCGGCTACCTTGAATTGAAGCAGACCGGTCTGGCGCGTGCCGAGCATTTCACCGGGGCCGCGCAATTCGAGGTCTTTTTCGGCGATGACGAAACCGTCGTTGGTTTCGCGCATGATGCCCAACCGCTGGCGACCGATCTGCGACAGCGGCGGGTGATACAGCAGGACGCAATGACTGGCGGCGCTGCCTCGACCCACGCGTCCGCGCAACTGGTGCAACTGTGCCAGGCCCAGGCGCTCGGGGTTTTCGATGATCATCAAGCTGGCGTTGGGCACGTCGACGCCCACCTCGATCACCGTGGTGGCAACCAAAAGTTGCAGGGCGCCGGCCTTGAACTCAGCCATGACGGCGGCTTTCTCGGCGGGCTTCATGCGTCCGTGGATCAGCCCGACCTTCAACTCGCCGAGGGCGGCGGTGAGGTCCTCAAAGGTGGTCTCGGCCGCCTGGCAGGTCAGTTCTTCCGACTCTTCGATCAGCGTGCACACCCAATAAGCCTGCCGCCCTTCGGCGCAGGCGCTGCGCACGCGCTCGATCACCTCCACTCGTCGGGTATCGGTCACCAGCACGGTGTTGACCGGCGTACGGCCGGGCGGCAGTTCGTCGAGGATCGAGGTGTCGAGGTCGGCGTAGGCGCTCATCGCCAGGGTTCGCGGGATCGGCGTCGCGGTCATGATCAGTTGATGAGGGCACATCCGCCCGCCCACGCCTTTCTGCCGCAGGGCCAGGCGCTGCTGCACGCCGAAGCGGTGCTGTTCATCGATGATCACCAGGGCCAGGTTCTTGAACTGCACTTCGTCCTGGAACAGCGCATGGGTGCCGACCACCATCGGTGCGCCTTCGGCGATCTGCGCCAGGGCGGCGGCGCGGTTCTTGCCCTTGAGCTTGCCGGCCAGCCAGGCGACTTCGATGCCCAGCGGTTCGAGCCAGCGCTGGAAGGTGATGAAATGTTGTTCGGCGAGGATCTCGGTGGGCGCCATCAGCGCCACTTGATACCCCGCTTCCAGGGCCTGGAGCGCGGCGAGGGCGGCGACCACGGTCTTGCCGGCGCCGACATCGCCCTGGATCAACCGCAGCATCGGCTCGGGCTGGCTCAGGTCGTAGGCGATTTCGTTGCCGACCCGTTGCTGGGCGCCTGTGGGGGTGAACCCGAGGTTGGCCAGGTAGCGGGCCGGCAGATCCCTGGCCTTGGGCATGGCTGGGGCGCGCAGGGAACGCAGGCTTTCGCGCAGGCGTTGTTGGGACAGTTGATGAGTCAGCAGCTCTTCGAACGCCAGGCGATGCTGGGCCCAGTGATGGCCGACGGCGAGTTCGTCCACGTCGGCATCGGCGGGCGGATGGTGCAAGTAGCGGATCGCATCGGCCAGGGGGGCCAAGTGGTAATCCCGGGCCAGTTCCGTGGGCAGCCAGTCGGGCAGGCTGCTGGGGCCGAGCAGGGTTAGGGTTTGCTGGCAGAGCTGGCGCAGGCGTTGTTGGGTCAGGCCTTCGGTGAGGGGGTAGACCGGGGTCAGGGTTTCGTCCACCGGCGGCGGTTCGTCACCGGTGATGGCGCGGTATTCCGGGTGATAGATCTCCAGCCCCGAAGCCCCGGGCCGCGCCTCGCCGTAGCAGCGCACACGGGTGCCGCGCTTGAGGCCCTCCTTTTGCGCATTGCTGAAATGATAGAAGCGCAGGCTGAGCCCGCCGGTGCCATCCTGCAAGCGCACCACCAGGCTGCGACGGCGGCCCATGACCACGTCGGCGCCGCTGACGGTGCCTTCGATCACCGCATCCTGTCCCGGGCGTAGATGGCCGATGGGCACCACGCGGGTGCGGTCCTGGTAACGCAGCGGCAGGTGGAACAGCAGGTCCTGGAGGGTTTCCAGGCCGACCTTGGCCAGTTTTTCGGCCATGGCTTCACCGACACCCTTGAGTGTGGTGACCGGCACTTTCGACAGCTCAGTCATGAGAGCGGCTTACTTGCCAGCGGGCGGCTTGGCCACGGAGCACAGGCGGATCGAGTCGGCGAGGATTTCGATGGCCTTGGGCCGCGGGAAACTGGCGCGCCAGGCGATGGCCACGGTGCGGAACGGCACGGGCGGCGTCAGCGGGCGGACTTCGATCACGCCCGGGGAGTAATGATGGCTGTCCACCGCCGACAGCGGCAGGATCGAAATACCCAGGCCCGACGCGACCATGTGGCGGATGGTTTCCAGGGAGCTGGACTCCACCGTGGTGTGCTTGGCGCCTTCGTTGCCCTTGGTCAGGGTCGGGCAGGCTTCGAGCACCTGGTCGCGGAAGCAGTGGCCTTCGCCAAGCAACAGCAGGCTCTTGTCGTTGAGCTGGGCGGCGTCGATGGTCTTTTTCTGGGTCCAGGGGTGCTGGGCCGGCATCAGGACGTAGAACGGTTCGTCGTAGAGCGGCAGGGTCAGGACGTCGGCTTCGTTGAATGGCAGGGCGATGATGATCGCGTCCAGCTCGCCGTTGCGCAGCTTGTCGCGCAGCACATGGGTGAAGTTTTCTTCGATGTACAACGGCATCTGCGGGGCGACCCGGTGCAGTTGCGGAATCAGGTGCGGGAACAGGTACGGGCCGACGGTGTAGATCGCGCCGACTTTCAGCGGGGCGGTCAGTTGGTTCTTGCCGGCCTGGGCCAGTTCGCGAATACCCTGGGCCTGCTCCAGGACCTTTTGCGCCTGGGCCACGATGCCTTCGCCCACTGGAGTCAGGCGCACGGCGCTTTTGCTGCGCTCGAAAATCAGCACACCGAGTTCGTCTTCAAGCTTTTTCACGCCCACCGACAGCGTCGGCTGGCTGACGTGGCAACGCTCGGCCGCATGGCCGAAATGCTGCTCTTGGGCGAGGGTCACGATGTAGCGTAATTCTGTGAGGGTCATGGCGAGCGTCCGTGAAGTTGCGAGCCAAGCATACCGGCTGCAATCGATAGACGCACGTTATCAGACTGGGGGGGCGGTGTGACACTGTCCAATGTCTGCTGGGGCGTTGCCGAATATGAAAAAGGCATCTTTCGATGCCTTTCTGTCGGTTGTACTTATTGTGGCGAGGGAGCTTGCTCCCGCTGGGCCGCGAAGCGGCCCCAAAACCAGTGAATGCGCTGTATCAGGCAGATCGTGTTGATCGGGCCACGGCCTGCTGCGCAGTCCAGCGGGAGCAAGCTCCCTCGCCACGGGATTCACCTGCTACCGGGTTGCCAGGTTCAGTCAGCGCCGGCGCTTGTCGATGGAGTACACAAACGGTGCCGTCAGTTCGATGGTGCCGTTGGTCAGCAGCTCCGCCGGCGGCTTGGGCAGCGGTTGGGCGCGGCGGATCATTTCCAGGGTGGCCCGGTCCAGGGAGTCCGTGCCGGAGCTGCCCACCAGTTCGAATGACAACACGTTACCTTCGGCATCCACCACGAAGCGCAGGCGGTTCATGCCTTCCTTGTTCATCTGCTGGGCCCTGGGCGGGTACTTCTTGTACTTGCCCAGGTGCGCCAGCAGCGTGCCCTGCCAGTTGGCCTTGGCAGCCGATTGTGCAGGTGACGGGCCAGGAGCCGGTTGCGCGGACTTCTCGGCCACCGACTGGGTTGGCGGGGTGTCGCTGGGCTTCTGCTCCGACGGCTGTTCCTTCGGCGGCTCGGGCTTTTTCTCCACCGGTTTGGGTTTGGGCGGTTGCGGCTTTGGCTTGGGCTTGACCGGCTTGGGCACGGAAATCTCCGGCTTCGGCGCTTCGGCAAGCTTGGGCAGAGGCAATTCTTCGACCGGCTCGGGAGGTTGCGGCGGTGTGACGACTTTTGGCGGTGCCGGCGGCGGCGGGGCTGGTACCGGCGCCAGCTCGACCATCATCGCCTGGGGAGGCAATTCGATGGGCGGGCGCGATGTCCAGTTCAACGCCAGGGCGATGGCGAGCGCATGCACGCCCAGCACCACTGCCAGGCTACCGCTGTAACGCGTCAGCTTTTGGCGCGTCGTGATCATTTCTGCCGCGCCGTCTCGAGTCCGACTAGGCCGACCTTCAGGTAGCCAGCGCCCCGCAGCGCGTCCATCACGCTCATCAGGTCGCCGTAGTCCACGCCTTTGTCGGCCTGGAAGAAGATCGTCGTGTCTTTCTTGCCTTGGGTCTTGGCGTCGAGGGTTGCGCCGAGGGTTTCGGCCTTGACCTCTTCTTCGCCCAGGAACAGGCGCTGGTCGGCCTTGACGCTGAGGAACACCGGTTTCTCCGGCCGTGGCGAAGGCTTGGCCGTCGACGCCGGCAGGTCAACCTTGATGTCCACGGTGGCAAGCGGGGCGGCCACCATGAAGATGATCAACAGCACCAGCATCACGTCGATGAACGGCGTGACGTTGATTTCGTGGTTCTCGGCCAGATCGTCGTCTGCGCCTTCTTTCAAATGCAGGCCCATGGCCGATTACCCCACTTTCACCATGTGCGGTTGCGAGCCACGCTCGGGCGGCAGGTGGTCGAGGTCACGGCTGACCAGCAGCAGGACTTCGGCCGAAGCATCGGAGACCTGGGCCTTGTAGCCGGCAATGGAGCGGGCGAAGACGTTGTAGATCACGACGGCCGGGATCGCTGCGACCAGGCCCAAGGCCGTTGCCAGCAAGGCTTCGGCGATGCCGGGTGCGACGACGGCGAGGTTGGTGGTCTGGGTCTTGGCGATGCCGATGAAGCTGTTCATGATGCCCCACACGGTGCCGAACAGACCGACGAATGGCGCGGTAGAGCCGATGGTGGCAAGCACGCCGGTGCCGCTGCTCATGTTGCGACCGCAGGCGGCGACCAGGCGTTCGAGGCGGAAGCTCACGCGTTCCTTGATGCCTTCTTTCTCGCGGCTGTTGGCCGACAGGCGCATCTCTTCGAGTGCGTCATGCACGAGCAGGTTGGCAAGAGTGCCTGCCTTCGCGGCGGTGGCGCTGGCTTCCTTGAGGGTGGTGGCTTTTTTCAGGGCGGCGATTTCACCACGCAAGCGACGCTTGGCACCCAGCAGCTCGAAGCCTTTGGCAATCCAGATAGTCCAGGTGATGATCGAGGCGATGGCCAGGCCGATCATCACGATTTTCACGATAATGTCGGCGTTCTTGTACATGCCCCATGGCGACAGGTCGTGGGCCATGCCCAGGGAGTTGTCGGCTTCGAGCACTTGAGGTGCGTCGGCTTCGACGGCCTGGGCCGGGTCGGTGGCGACCGGCGTTGCAACGGGAGCGGCCGGGTCGGCCGGTGCCTGGGCAGCAGCCGGTGCGGTGGCCGGGGTCGTGGCGGGCGCCTGTGCATCGGCGAACGCGGCGGCAGGTGCCAGCAGCAGGCTGAATAGCAGGGCGGCTACCGTGCCCCAGGCACGAGGTCGATTGGTTGGCGAAGCGGGGGATAGAGAGCGTTTCATGCTGGCCGGACCTGAGAGAAAAAAGAAGGTTGATGTTCTTCCAGGCCTCGGGGGCCGAGAACAAAACTGGCGGGCATTATTGCAAGTAATTCTTGTTAACAAAAGTAATACAGTTACTTTTTTTGTGCCATGGCTAGCCGTCCGTCCTCCTCGGAGGCTAGTCTGCGGCTTTGCCAGAGGAATTTTTGATGTCCGCGCCTTCTGTTTTAATCGCCGGCTGCGGTGATATTGGCGGCCGCCTGGCCAGCCAGTTAGTGGCCGAACAGTGGCAGGTGTATGGCTTGCGGCGCACGGTTTCGAACCTGCCGGCGGGCGTCATCGGGGTGGCGGGGGATTTGTTCAGCGAGCAATGTCCCGCCGACTGGCCCGCTGGGACACTGGATTACCTGGTGTACAGCGCCGCGGCCACCGACCATGACGAAGCGGGCTATCGCTCGGCTTATGTCGAAGGGTTGCAGCATGTGTTGGGCTGGTTGAAGCAGCATGGGCAGCAGCCCAAGCGTCTGCTGTTTGTGTCCAGCAGCAGTGTTTATGGGCAACAGCTGGGCGAATGGGTGGATGAAACCTCGCCAACCGTGGCCAGCGGCTATTCCGGTCGCCTGATGCTCGAAGCCGAGCAAGTGGCCTTGGACAGTGGCATCCCGGCCAGCCGCGTGCGCCTGACCGGCATCTATGGGCCGGGTCGGGAATGGTTGCTGAGCCAGGTGCGCCAAGGGTATCGCGTCGTGATCGACCCGCCGCTGTACGCCAATCGCATCCACGCCGACGATGCGGCCGGCTTGCTGGCGTTCCTGCTGGAGGCCGATCGCCAGGGCCAGATGCTGGACGATTGCTACATCGGCGTCGACGACGCCCCTGCGCCGCTGGCCGAGGTGGTGGGCTGGTTGCGTGAATACATGGGCGTCACCCAGTGGGCCGAAGACGCCAGCGTGCGTCGTGCCGGCAGCAAGCGCTGCAGCAATGCCCGGGCGAAGGCCTTGGGCTGGACGCCGCGGTATCCGAGTTTTCGCCAGGGGTATGCGGCGATTCTGGAAGGGCGCAGCTGACACGGGCTTGCTCGGCGTGTGCTCGATGATAGTGTTCGGAGCCAAGGGCTAGATCTCTATGGGCTCTTACCGTCCTGAGTACCTTCCACGTCTTGACTTGGCTCATCGAGCTCGCCGAGCATTATCCGTTGCTTGCCGAAACCAGGAGTGATCCGAAGGCCACTCGCAACCGTTTCAATCATCTTTTGCGTCGTCGATGTGGGCCAACATCCGATCGAACGACCTAACCGCGACAAGGACCGTCATCAATGCAAGCCAGTTTCAGCAAAGGCGTTATCTTTGCACTCTCCGCCGCCGCACTTAACGCCACGATAGGCGTGCTCAGCAAAGTGCTCATGAGCAATGGCTTCACCGCCAGCAGTGTCGCCGTCATAAAGACCGTCCTGGGTTGTCTACTGCTCTCGGCCTTGCTGCTGTTTATCAAGCGTCCGGCGACGACGGCCAAATGGACCCAGGCGGCGATCTGCGCGTTTCTCGGTATCTTTGTGCTGTTCCACTTCGAAACGGCTGCCTATCGGCATTACGCTGCGGCGGGTGTAGTCGTGATGCTGATGGCCAGTGCTTCCATTTCCTCGATTGTGCTCGGACGCATAATCCTCAAGGATGCGATCACCGCGAACGCCACTGTGGGGGCCGCCTTGGCGATCGCCGGAATCGCGGTGATCTTTGGCGCCGATCTGCGGCAGGGCTTCACGCTCCAAGGCGTTGCGCTCGCGTCCATGGCGGGCTGCGGCTATGGGGCGTTTTCGGTAGCCATGAAACGGATGGGCGTGTCCGGTGGGCTGCACTTCACTCGTCAGTTGCTGTTCTTCGGCAGCCTGTACTTGCTGATGCCGGCTTCGGCCGACGGCTTCGTGATCGGTGAGCTGTCGCCCTGGGCGATTGCCGCACTGCTGGCGCTGGCCGCGCTGCCGACCATCCTCGGCTTTTTTTGCACCACCAAGGCAATCGAGTACCTCAAGCCATCCCAGGTGCAAGCCTTGGAGCTGACCGAGCCGCTGTTCGCCGCACTGCTGGCATTTGTTGTGCTCAATGAGGTGCCACGCGAAAGCCTGTACCCGGGCGCACTGCTGATCATCATTGGGTTGTGTTTCTCCAATGAGCTGATCCGCCTGGGCAGAAGAAAGCCTGTCCCCTCTCGCGTGTGAACCTTTACCGGCGTGGGGCGCCCGTACATTTATTTCGAGGCGCCCTATCCCTTACTGCTTTTCCAGCACCCATTGCCGAGTCCCCGGCGTGAACGACGGCATTTCATCGGCCAGCGCGGCGTTGACGGTCTGGAAAATCTCCAGCCGCTTGCCGTCGCGGGCAAAGATCCAGGTGTTGCCCTGGCCGTTCTGCTGCAACCAGATGTTGTCGTTGCCACCGCTCATGGAGGCGCAATCGCCGGCCAGGCACAAGGCGTAACGATCGGCGCCCGGCAGCCCGCTGACCTGGCCGTCGGGCTGGAATTGCACGCTGGCGCCCTGGCCGGGGCCGTTGACGATGCTCCAGGTGCCACCCAGGTAGGCGGCATACAGCGCTCGCTCGAAACTGGCGCCGATCGGCGCACCTGCGGGTACCTGGACTGACGCCCGGTCGAACACCTGCTGCGGTTCGTTCTCGGTGGCGGCCTGGCTTAACTGGTCGCCATCGCGCTTGAGTTCGCTGGCGGAGCTGCCGTAGAAATCGACTTTCCAGGCGCCGTCTTCTTCGCCCAGCAACTTGCCTTCGACGTTTTCAAAGCCGTTGGTGTAGCGCGCCTGACCGGCCCGGGTGTTGACGTCCCATTCCAGGTTCGGGCCGTAGCCCTGCAGCGCTTCGCGAAGCGGGCCGCCCTTGGCGGCAGCGTCGATGGCTGCCTGGTTGATCCAGGTGCCGCTGATGTCACGGTCGGCAGGGTCGCTGGCGCAACCGCCCAGAAGCAGGGCAGCCAGCGAGAGAGCAAGCGCTTTGCGCATGGTGGAATCCTTTCAGAACGAAAACGGCGCAGCAGGGGAGGCTGCGCCGGCCTTATTACTCGATGACCAGGATGGCATCCATCTCAACCTGAGCGCCCTTGGGTAGGGCGGCCACGCCGATGGCGGCGCGGGCAGGGTAAGGCTGGTCGAAGTACTTGCCCATCACCTCGTTGACCTTGGCGAAGTGGCTCAGGTCGGTGAGGAAGATGTTCAGCTTGACGATGTCCTTGAACGAACCACCGGCGGCCTCGGCCACGGCCTTGAGGTTTTCGAACACCTGCACGGTCTGGGCTTCGAAGCCTTCCACCAGCTCCATGGTCTTGGGGTCCAGTGGAATCTGGCCCGACATGTACACGGTGTTACCGGCCTTGATCGCCTGGGAATAAGTACCGATGGCGGCCGGGGCCTTGTCGCTGGTGATAACAGTCTTGGTCATGAATGACTCCTGATAACGAATGGGCTACGCGCGCATCCGGGTGATGCGGATAACGCCGGTCAGGGCGCGCAGTTTCTTGATCACGCGGGCCAGGTGCACGCGGTCGTGCACGCTGACCACCAGTTGGACGACGCTGATGCGGCCATCGCGTTCGTCCATGCTGATTTTTTCGATATTGCCGTCGGCGGCATTGACGCTGCTGGCCAGCAGCGCGATCAGGCCACGCTGGTGTTCCAGCTCGACCCGCAGCTCGACGTTGAATTCGCCGGTGACATCCTTGGCCCAGGAGAGCTGGATGCATTTTTCCGGGTTATGACGGATTTCGCTGATGTTGCGGCAGTTGTCCAGGTGCACCACCATCCCTTTGCCGGCGGACAAATGGCCGACAATCGGGTCGCCCGGGATCGGCGTACAGCACTTGGCATAACTGAGCACCAGGCCCTCGGTGCCGCGAATCGCCAGCGGACCTTCGGGGCTTGGCAACTGTTCGCCTTCACCGAGCAGCCGACGGGCAACGACGTAGGCCATGCGATTGCCCAGGCCGATGTCTTCGAGCAGGTCTTCGATCAGTTCGAGGCGGTATTCATTGAGCATCAGTTGCACACGCTCGGCCGGGATCTTGTCCAGGGAGCTGTCGAAACCGTTCAATACCTTGTTCAGCAGGCGTTCACCGAGGCTGATGGATTCGGAGCGGCGTTGCAGTTTCAGGGCATGACGGATATGGGTGCGGGCCTTGCCGGTGACCACGAAATTGAGCCATGCCGGGTTGGGTCGTGCGCCCGGGGCGCTGACGATTTCCACCGTGGAACCGCTTTGCAGCGGTTCGGACAGCGGTGCCAGGCGGCGGTTGATCCGGCACGCGATGCAACTGTTGCCGACGTCGGTGTGTACCGCATAGGCAAAGTCCACGGCCGTGGAGCCTTTGGGCAGCTCCATGATCCGGCCCTTGGGCGTAAAGACGTAGACCTCGTCCGGGAACAGGTCGATCTTCACGCTCTCGATGAACTCCAGGGAGTTGCCGGCACGCTGCTGCATTTCCAGCACACCCTTGACCCACTGCCGGGCGCGGGCATGGGTGCTCTTGGGTTGTTCGTCGCCGCTGGATTTGTACAGCCAATGGGCGGCGATGCCGTTGTTGGCCATCTCTTCCATTTCGCGGGTGCGGATCTGGATTTCGATGGGTACGCCGTGCATGCCGAACAGCGTGGTGTGCAGCGACTGATAGCCGTTGGCCTTGGGAATCGCGATGTAATCCTTGAAGCGCCCCGGCAACGGTTTGTACAAATTATGTACAGCTCCCAGCACGCGATAGCAGGTGTCGACCTTGTCGACGATGATCCGGAACGCGTAGACGTCCATGATCTCGTTGAAGGCCCGACGCTTGCCGCGCATTTTCTTGTAGATGCCGTAGAGGTGTTTCTGCCGCCCGCTGACTTCGCCTTCGATGCCGTCGATGGCCAGGCAGTGGCTCAGGGATTCTTCGATCTTGTTGACGATTTCCTTGCGGTTGCCCCGGGCGCGCTTGACGGCCTGGTTGATCCGCGCCGAACGCATCGGGTGCATGGCCTTGAAGCCGAGGTCTTCGAACTCGATGCGGATCGCGTGCATGCCCAGGCGATTGGCGATGGGTGCGTAGATTTCCAGGGTTTCCTTGGCGATGCGCCGGCGTTTTTCGCCGGACAGCACTTCCAGGGTGCGCATGTTGTGCAGGCGGTCGGCGAGCTTGACCAGGATCACGCGAATGTCGCGTGCCATGGCCATGGCCATTTTCTGGAAGTTCTCGGCCTGGGCCTCGGCCTTGGTCTCGAAGTTCATCTGGGTCAGCTTGCTGACCCCGTCGACCAGTTCGGCCACGGTTTCGCCGAACTGCGCTTGCAGCGCTTCCTTGGCAATGCCGGTGTCTTCGATCACGTCATGCAGCATCGCCGCCATCAGGCTCTGATGGTCCATGTGCATGTCGGCTAGAATATTCGCCACCGCAAGGGGATGCGTGACGTACGCCTCACCGCTGCGGCGGCGCTGGCCGTCGTGGGCTTGTTCAGCGTAGAAATAGGCTCGGCGGACCAGATTGACCTGGTCCGTGCCGAGGTAGGCCGATAAGCGATCGGCGAGGGCGTCTATGCTCGGCATGATGATGACTCCTGCCGTCTGCTGTGACCCCGCGCCGTGCTACGTCGACCAGGCATAGGCTTAGACCGCCTCGTTGGACTCGTCCTCGAACGCTGCGAACAGCGGTTCGTCTTCGACGATTTCAGCGTTGGCGATGAACTCGTAGCTCATCAGGCCCTCGGCGATTTCACGCAGCGCTACTACTGTAGGCTTGTCGTTTTCCCACTGGACCAATGGCTCTTTGCCGCCGGTGGCCAGTTGACGGGCACGCTTGGTAGAGAGCATGACCAGCTCAAAGCGGTTTTCCACGTGTTCTAGGCAGTCTTCAACGGTTACGCGGGCCATGGTATTCCTCGGAGCGAATGCAATATGCGCGCTGCCCGGTTGGGCGAGCGGACTCGACAGTTTAAAAAAACACCAGCGTTTAGGGAAGCGCTGATTTTTTAACCAAACCCCTCGGCGCGCTGCGACTACCAATGTAAAGCCGTCGCAGCGGTTTTGGGAAGGGCTGTTCAGCCCAACAATTCGGCCAATAATTTGCCGAAACGTTGCTGCTGGCGTTTCTGCTGCAGCTGGCTGGCACGGAAAATCGCCTTCAGGTCGTCCAGCGCGTGGGCAAAATCGTCGTTGATGATCAGGTAATCATAGTCGACGTAGTGACTCATCTCGCTGACCGCTTCGCGCATCCGGCCCTCGATGATGTCGTCGCTGTCCTGGCCACGGTTGGTCAGGCGCTGGCGCAAGGCTTGCTGGCTTGGCGGCAGGATAAAGATCGAACGAGCCTGGGGCATCAGCTTGCGCACCTGCTCGGCGCCTTGCCAGTCGATTTCCAGGATCAGGTCATGGCCTTCGTCCAGGGTCTGCTGCAGATAGCTTTGCGAGGTGCCATAAAGGTTGCCGAAGACCTCGGCGCGCTCCAGGAAGTCGCCATGTTCGGCCATCTTCACGAACTCTTCGCGGTCGACGAAGTGATAGTTCACACCATTCACTTCGCCCGGACGCATGGCGCGGGTAGTGTGCGAGACCGAGACGCGGATCTGCGGTTCGGCATCGATCAGTGCCTTGACCAGGCTGGTCTTGCCGGCGCCCGAGGGCGCGGAAATGATGTAGAGGGTGCCGGTGCTGTGGGTCATGTCGTTAGCCTTACTCAATGTTCTGCACTTGTTCGCGCATTTGTTCGATCAACACCTTGAGGTTGACCGCCGCCTGGGTGCTGCGCGGGTCGAAGGCTTTGGAGCCCAGTGTATTGGCTTCGCGGTTGAGCTCCTGCATCAGGAAGTCGAGGCGGCGACCGGCCGCACCGCCGGACTTGAGCACCCGGCGAACTTCGATGATGTGGGTGCTCAGGCGATCCAGTTCTTCGGCCACGTCGCTCTTTTGCGCGAGCATGACCATTTCCTGTTCCAGGCGTTGCGGGTCCAGTTCGGCCTTCATGTCGGTGAAGCGGTCGAGGACTTTCTGGCGCTGAGTGGCGAGCATCTGCGGGACCAGTTCGCGCAGGGTGCTGACGTCTTCTTCGATGGAGGTCAGACGCTCGTTGATCAGTCGGGCCAGCTCCGCGCCTTCGCGCTCGCGGCCGGCCTTGAGCTCCTTGAGGCCTTCATTGAACAGCGTCATCGCCTCGGCGTTCAGCGCTTGGGGGTCGCTCGCATCGCCCACCAGCACGCCGGGCCAGGCCAGGACTTCCAGTGGGTTCAAGGCGGCAGGATGCTTGATCAGGCTGGCGACGGTTTCGGCCGCGGCGACCAGTTGCGCGGCGCGCTCACGGTCCACCTGCAAGGCTTTGCCAGTGCTTTCTTCGGTGAAGCGCAGGGTGCATTCCAGCTTGCCCCGGGACAGGCCCTGGCGCAGCGCCTCGCGCACGCCGCCTTCGAGGTCGCGGAAAGACTCGGGCAGGCGCAAGTGCGGCTCCAGGTAGCGGCTGTTGACCGAACGCAGTTCCCAGCTCAGCGTGCCTTGGGCCCCGGCTTTTTCGACGCGGGCGAAAGCGGTCATGCTGTGCACCATGGAGGGTCCTCGCAATGCAGGCGGCCACAACGGGTGGTGGGGCCTGGAATCTGTGAATAAAAGCCGAAGGGCAGCAAAGGCGCAGGATTGTAGCGCAGTGAAGCGCATGCCCCAAACGCGCATGTGACAAAGCGCTGCAACCCGTCGGGCAGGCCTTTGCGCGGCTTCGCTCGCGCCGGCTTTTTGGAGCCGAGTGACGTTTGACTGCCCTATGACGATTCACGGCTCTATAATGCTCGGCAGTTTTCCGTCCTCCGTACAGGTATTCCCTATGAAACGTCCAAGTGGTCGCGCTGCCGATCAGCTTCGCTCGATCCGCATTACCCGCAACTACACCAAACACGCCGAGGGATCTGTACTGGTCGAATTCGGTGATACCAAAGTCATCTGCACTGTCAGTGTCGAAAACGGCGTGCCACGCTTTCTCAAGGGGCAGGGCCAGGGCTGGCTGACGGCCGAATACGGCATGCTGCCGCGCGCCACTGGTGAGCGGAACCAGCGTGAGGCCAGCCGTGGCAAGCAGGGCGGTCGTACCCTGGAAATCCAACGCTTGATCGGCCGTTCGCTGCGTGCCGCTCTGGACATGTCCAAGTTGGGCGACGTGACGCTGTATGTCGATTGCGACGTGATCCAGGCCGATGGCGGTACCCGTACTGCCTCCATCACCGGGGCCATGGTCGCCCTGGTCGATGCCTTGAAAGTGATCAAGAAGCGCGGCGGCCTCAAGGGCGGCGACCCGCTCAAGCAAATGATCGCCGCTGTGTCCGTGGGCATGTACCAGGGCGAGCCGGTGCTGGACCTGGATTACTTGGAAGACTCCGCTGCCGAGACTGACCTGAACGTAGTCATGACCAGTGCCGGCGGTTTCATCGAAGTCCAGGGCACTGCCGAGGGCGCGCCGTTCCAGCCAGAAGAATTGAACGCTATGCTGGAATTGGCGAAGAAAGGCATGAACGAGATCTTCGAACTGCAAAAGGCCGCCTTGGCTGACTGATCGATTCCCGCTTCAAGACAAGGAGAGTGTCATGAGTGATGAGCAAATCCTGCTGCCTCAGCCGAGCAAAGAGGCGCGTCAATGGGCAATGTTTTGTCACCTGTCCGCCTTGTTGGGGATCTGGATTCCGTTCGGCACGCTGATCGGGCCGCTGGTGCTCTGGCAGCTCAAGCGTGAGTCCGACCCGTTCATCGATGCCCAGGGCAAGGAAGCGCTGAACTTCCAGATCACCGTGGCGATTGCCTCGGCGATCAGCCTGCTGCTGATGGTCGTGGTGATCGGCTTCTTCCTGTTCGGCCTGGTGGCCATCGGCGCGCTTGTGCTGACGATCATTGGTGGCGTGAAGGCCAATGAAGGGCAGCCGTATCGGTATCCGTTTACCTGGCGCCTGGTCAAATAACGATCAGCCCTGCGATCCAAGGACAATGCCCCGGCCTATCGGGGCATTGTCTTTTTTGAAGTCATAAATGTTTCTTTTTATGTGCAGTTTCCCACTGCGTAGCGAGTTATTGTGCGCATATTCCGCTCTTACACTTCTAGTCACAACTGCACGGTTTTAGTGCGGTCTCTATGCTTGGCAATAAGACGCTTCGATTGATAGAGTTGCGCCAAGTTATATTCCTTCAGAAATATTTCGATATATTCAGGCCATTGAAGGTCCTTGAATTCAAAGCCAATCAGTGTTGAGGCAATCAACCTGTTCAAGAGGCGTGTCCAGGTAAAAAGTTCGCCCCTGAATATATGTTCAAAGAATAAACACTCATGTTTCAGCTCGATTTCTATGGAACACTTGTCGCCGCCTCTCTGGTGCTTTTGCTGGGGCGCGGACTTGTTACGCGTGTTGGTTTCCTTCGCGCCTACAATATCCCTGAGCCTGTAGCGGGCGGGCTGGTAGTTGCCCTGGTGCTCCTGGCTTTGCGGGGGCTTGAAGTTGAAGTTCGATTTGATACTTCATTGCAGACACCGTTGATGCTGGCATTTTTTGCCACGATTGGCCTGAGCGCGGACTTCGCGAGCCTGAAGAAAGGCGGGCGCGTGGTTGGGATTTTCCTGCTGGCGGTCGTCGGCCTGTTGGTGGTCCAGAACGCCATGGGCGTCGGGCTCGCAACAGTGCTGGGGCTCGATCCGTTGATGGGGTTGCTGACTGGCTCGATCACCTTGGCGGGCGGTCACGGTACTGGCGCGGCGTGGGGGACGGTGTTCAGCGAGAAGTTCGGCCTGGCTTCTGCCTCCGAACTTGCGATGGCTTCTGCGACGTTTGGCTTGGTGTTAGGTGGCTTGATCGGTGGGCCGGTTGCGCGCCTGCTCATCAAGCGTGTTCAGTCACCCGGCGGTCTTGAATCAGAAAAGCCCCGGATACCCAAGGGTTTCGAACAGCCGAACAAAGAGCGCTCGATTACGCCGTTTTCGTTTATTGAGACGCTCGCCCTGATTGCAGTCAGCCTGCTGGCCGGTACGCTCTTGAATGGGCAGCTCCACGACACCGCATTCGAGTTGCCGACGTTCGTTTGTGTCTTGTTCGTGGGGGTGGTCTTGCGCAATGGACTTTCGGCACTTGGCTTGTATCAGGTCTTTGAGCGAGAAGTATCCGTACTTGGCAATGTCAGCCTGTCACTGTTTCTGGCTATCGCCTTGATGTCACTCAAGTTGTGGGACCTGGCGTCACTGGCATTGCCGATATTCATTATCCTGGCGGCCCAGACATTGGTCATGGCGCTGTTTGCGATTTTCGTGACGTTCAGAATCATGGGCAGTCATTACGATGCAGCCGTCTTGGCGGCAGGGCATTGCGGTTTTGGGTTGGGCGCCACGCCGACGGCCATCGCCAACATGCAGGCAGTGACTCAGCGCTATGGGCCTTCACAGATAGCGTTTCTGGTGGTACCGATGGTGGGAGCGTTCTTCATCGATATCATTAACGTCATCGTCATCAAGTTGTACCTTGCCCTGCCGTTGTTTGCCGTGGCTTGAGGTTCTGCGCGGTAACGTTCGCCATAAAAAATGCCCGTATCTTGCGATACGGGCATTTTCTTTTTCGGTCGACCTGGGAATGTCGCCGGTACGCTAGATGGTCAGCGTCCAGTCGTAATCCACGATCAGCGGCGCATGCTGCGAGAACCGTGGCTGGCGCGGCAGGCGGGCGCTGCGTACGAAGCGGCGCAGGCCAGGCGTCAGCAACTGGTAGTCGAAGCGCCAGCCAAGGTTGAGCATCTCGGCCTGTTCGTTGTCCGGCCACCAGCTGTACTGGTCGCCTTCACGGCTGACTTCGCGCAGGGCGTCGACATAACCCATGTTGCCAATGATCTCGTCCATCCAGGCCCGTTCCGGCGCCAGGAAACCAGGAGATTGCTGGCTGTCGCGCCAGTTCTTGATATCCAGCTTCTGTTGCGCCACGTACAGCGAGCCACAATAGATGTACTCGCGACGTTTGCGCCGCTGTTTATCCAGATAACGGGCGAAGTCGTCCATCAACTTGAATTTCTGATTCAAATCTTCATCGCCGTTCTGCCCCGAAGGGAGCAGTAAGGTCGCGATGCTGACCTTGTCGAAATCGGCTTGCAGGTAGCGCCCGTAGCGGTCCGCCGTCTCGAAACCGAGACCGTTGATGACAGCCTTCGGTTGCAGCCGCGAGTACAAAGCCACGCCACCCTGGGCGGGGACTTCGGCATCGCAGGCATAAAGGAAGTAACCATCCAGTTGGAAGGCTGCATCGTCCAGTTCAAAGGCGGAGGCGCGGGTGTCCTGCAGGCAGATGACGTCGGCATTCTGTGCTTGCAGCCAACTGAGCAAACCACGCTCGACTGCAGCCTGAATACCATTGACGTTCACACTGATGATCCGCATAAATGGCCCCAAAAATCACGTGCGTGTATGATACACGCCGTGTACCTATTTAGCTAAATCCGCGGTATTTGAGGCTTTTTTTCATGCAGGCGTATCAGCGCGATTTCATTCGCTTTGCCATCGATCGCGGCGTTTTGCGCTTCGGTGAGTTCACCCTCAAGTCCGGGCGCACCAGCCCGTACTTCTTCAATGCCGGCCTGTTCAACACCGGTTCTGCCCTGGCGCAACTGGGTCGTTTCTATGCGGCGGCGATCGTCGAGAGCGGCATCCCGTTCGACGTGCTGTTCGGCCCAGCCTACAAAGGCATCCCGCTGGCCGCCACCACCGCCGTCGCCCTGGCTGAACATCACGACCGCGACTTGCCTTGGTGCTTCAACCGCAAGGAAGCCAAGGCCCATGGCGAAGGCGGCAGCCTGGTGGGTGCCCCGCTGAGCGGCGACGTGTTGATCATCGACGACGTCATCACCGCCGGCACTGCCATTCGCGAAGTGATGCAGATCATCGCTGCCCAGGAAGGCGCCAAGGCCGCTGGCGTGCTGATCGCCCTGAACCGCCAGGAGCGCGGCAACGGTGAGCTGTCGGCGATCCAGGAAGTGGAGCGTGACTTCGGCATTCCGGTGATCAGCATTGTGTCGCTGAACCAGGTGCTGGAGTTTTTGGCCGACGATCCGCAGCTCAAGCAGCATTTGCCGGCGGTTGAGGCTTATCGGGCGCAGTTTGGTGTCTGAAAAACCAAAGGCCCTGTGAGACAGGGCCTTTTATTCAGTGGCGCTCACTTGCGAAGGCAAAGGGCGCGCAGTAAAGCATCCACTTGTCCAAACGCGTCCTGTTGCCACTGGTCCGGGGTCCGATCCTCAAGGATTTGGCTGTCTTCGACGAAACGCCTTACAGAGGTCGGGCCATAGCCGTCGGCTACATCAAATTTTTGGCAGATGTGCAGGAAGCCTTGTTCGCCACTTCCGGTTTCAATGACGGGGCGGCATTCTTCAGCGAGTGCCGCTATGCCACCTGGATAATTACGGACGCAATAGTAGATGTCGTAGGCGTCTTTTTGCTTATGTCGCCCATTAAGGGCATAGCCCTTCATCGCGAGCAGTGCCGGGATAGAGCAAACGGCAACCTCGACGCGATTTTTGCCGCCAGTTGGCATGGGGCCTTCAATCGCGACCATCTGATAGAACCGCATTGCCAAATCGGCGCCATCGGCACGTTGAACCGCAAAGTCACTCAGGATAGGCGGTTTATTCTGGATGATCTCTGCATCGCGAGGCATCAAGAAATCCACGATCACATCTATCGGGGCGCCCCCATCGTTCACGGGAACCTGGCGAACGAGCTGGAAGCGTCGTAGCTCTCCTCTTTGCTCATACCCATTGCCCATCAGGGCCTCGACCAGTGTTGCGTACTCGCCATCGCCAAGTGCTTCTGCATCTAGGCTCAAGTCGACGTCGAGCGTACCCACATGCGGCATGTCATTATGGGCAAGGAGCAGCCATGGCACCGCTCCTCCGATCACTGCGAACTTGCCTTTGAAACTTCCCAGAATCTGGCCCATTTCGACGAGCACGGCCTTCACTGCGGCCGTAGTCCTATCCTCATAATCCGAGGCAGATTGAGGCTCTTGCGGCACTAACGGGGCCATGTCAATTTTTCCTGGCGTAAATACTCAGCAGCTTCTTTTGCGCGTTCTCCGGCCACCGTCAAATCCAGATAGGTCTGAACCGGGCTGGTGCACAGCACGCCGGGTGCTGCTTCGACGGTGTCCAGTAAAAGTCCTTCGTCCCTGGGAACGGTGATCACCACATTTTCGCCCTTGGCCGCAGGGACAAGCTGTAGAGCTTCGATCAGTTTATCCAACCCTTCACTGTCGGCATAAAAGTAATGCGTGCCCACACGGGCATAGGGCGCGAGCCATTGCGCGGCGGAAAACGAGGAGAAAAGCGTGCGCCCGCAGCTCTGTTCGCCAATAACGCTCCGCGCTGCATTTTCCAGGGCGCTGCCATGTAAGGTGGTATAGAACTTTTTACGCTCCCCCGATGGAGGTTCGTAGGCCTCGACCCATGCATCCAGCAGGGCCTGAGGATCGCATAGGAATAATCCATTGCTTGTTACCTGCCCCCATTCCCGATCAAGCAGGGCGGTACGCACATTGCTGACTTGACCCAAGCTTGCGCTGGCCACTTCGGAGAGCTCAATTACCCGCCATGCATGGGCCGGTTCGCGCAGCATTGCACGAAGGATCTGTGCTGACTTCGGCTTGAAGAGTGACTTCAGCTCTCTATGTTCTGCTGGCGGCTTATCCGCAACTTGACGGTCGATGAATACGCCATCGAATGAAATCCAGGCATTACCCTCAAGGTCCAAGTAGCCGACACCTTTTTCCCGACATGCCTGCCTGGCAGCTGGCGAGAGATAGGGGGCGATTACGATAGCGGTGACGTCAATGTCCCACGCAGTTATGTAGTCACGAAGCTGAAGGATGGCTGCGTTTACAAATCTGGGCTGCCCACTGGCTTTAACCTCGCAGACCAGAGAGCGAGATTTACCCGATGTGGCTATTTCAACGATGAAATCGGGGGCCCAGTATTTTGTCTGCGGCGCGGCTTCCAGGCTTTTTATTTCGATGATTGGCACTTTGCGCAGGAGATCGCACAACGCCTCTTTTGAGCTTTTTTCGAAATCTTTCATTGATGGAGCCCTTTTCAACGAATGTTGAAAATAGGTCAACTGGTGAAATTCTTCCAGTATTTTCAATAAATATGGCAGTTTCAGCGTTTGTTGAAATGCGCGTATTTGATGAAACTCCAGCTTCCCTCGACATTCTCGAGCGCAAAAAAAATCGCGAGCCTCGCCAGCCCTAACGGATTTTCGCAAACTCGAAAATCCAATTGGAGCTGTAAAGGTCGCGATCTGTTGCGTTTCCGGTATTAAGGCCGCTTGCGATTGCTGATCAACGTACCCACACCCGTATCGGTGAAGATCTCCAGCAGAATCGCATTCGGTACCCGGCCGTCGATGATCAGCGAGCTGCCGACGCCGCCCTGTACCGCTTCCAGCGCGCAGCGAATCTTCGGCAGCATGCCGCCGTAGATGGTGCCGTCGGCGATCAGGTCATCGACCTGCTGGGTCGACAGCCCGGTCAGGACTTTGCCGGTCTTGTCCATCAGGCCGGCAATGTTGGTCAGCAGCATCAGCTTTTCAGCTTTCAGTGCCTCGGCCACCTTGCCCGCCACCAGGTCGGCGTTGATGTTGTACGACTCGCCGTTGGCGCCCACGCCGATGGGCGCGATCACCGGGATGAAGTCGCCCTTGACCAGCAGGTTCAGCAGATCGGTGTTGATACCGACCACTTCGCCCACATGACCAATGTCGATGATTTCCGGCTGGGTCATCTCGGGTGTCTGGCGGGTCACGGTGAGTTTCTTCGCCCGGATCAGCTCGGCGTCCTTGCCTGTCAGGCCGATGGCGCTGCCGCCATGACGGTTGATCAGGTTGACGATGTCCTTGTTGACCTGACCGCCCAGGACCATTTCCACCACATCCATGGTCTGCGCGTCGGTCACGCGCATGCCGTCGATGAAGTGGCTTTCGATCGACAGGCGCTTGAGCAGGTCGCCGATTTGCGGGCCGCCGCCGTGGACCACCACCGGGTTGATGCCCACGGCCTTCATCAGCACGATGTCGCGGGCGAAGCCGGTCTTGAGCTCCTCGCTTTCCATCGCGTTGCCGCCGTATTTGATCACCAGGGTCTTGCCGACGTAGCGTCGGATATAAGGCAACGCTTCGGACAGGACCTTGGCGGTGTTGGCGGCGGCTTCGCGTTCGAGGGTCATTCAGGGCTCCGGTAGTGCTTCAAAAAATCAAAACGGTAGTTGGAGATCAGGTGCAACACGTTTGAGTTGGGTGTGGAACACATCCTTGATGCGCTGCAGTTCGGCCTCGTTGTCGGCCTCGAAACGCAGTACCAGCACCGGTGTGGTGTTGGATGCGCGAACCAGGCCCCAGCCGTGGGGATAGTCGACCCGCACACCATCGATGGTGGTCAGTTCGGCGCCTTCGCCCCATTGAGCGTCGTGCAGTGCATCAATGATGCTGAATTTGCTCTCTTCGGTCACATGGATATTGATTTCTGGCGTAGAAATATCGTTCGGGAAGGTTGCGAACAGCTCTTCGGCCGTGGATTTTTCCTTGCTGAGGATTTCCAGCAGGCGCGCGGCGCTGTAGATGCCGTCGTCAAAACCGAACCAGCGCTCCTTGAAGAAGATGTGGCCGCTCATTTCGCCGGCCAACAGGGCGCCGCTTTGTTTCATTTTCTTCTTGATCAACGAATGACCGGTCTTCCACATCAATGGACGACCGCCATATTCCTTGATCAGCGGCACCAGGCGACGGGTGCATTTAACGTCAAAGATGATTTCGGCGTTCGGATTGCGCGCTACCACGTCCTTGGCAAACAGCATCAGCAGGCGGTCGGGGAACACCACGCTGCCGGTATTGGTCACCACGCCCACGCGGTCGCCGTCGCCGTCGAAGGCCAGGCCCAGGTCGGCGTTGGTTTCCTTGACCTTGGCGATCAGGTCTTCAAGGTTTTCCAGCTTGCCCGGATCCGGGTGGTGGTTAGGGAAGTTGCCATCCACGTCGCAGAACAGCGGGATGACTTCGCAGTTCAGGGCTTCGATCAGTTGCGGGGCGATCACGCCAGCCGCGCCGTTGCCGCAGTCGACCACCACTTTCAGGCGACGAGCGAGTTTCACGTCCTTGACGATTTCGTCGTTGTAGCGTTCGAGGATATCGACTTTGGTGATGCTGCCCTGGCCGCTGCTCAGGTCGTTGGTCTTGAGGCGGGTGTGCAGGGCCTGGATCTGCTCGTTGGCAAGGGTGTCGCCAGCGATGACGATCTTGAAGCCGTTGTAGTTCGATGGGTTGTGGCTGCCGGTGAGCATCACCCCGGACTTGCCGGCCAACACGTTGGCGGCGTAATACAGCGCCGGGGTCGGCACCAGGCCCACGTCGCTGACGTGGCAGCCACTGTCGGCGACGCCTTTTATCAGTTGTTCGACCAGCTCAGGCCCCGACAAGCGGCCATCACGGCCGACGCACACGTTCGGTTCGCCCTGGGCCAGGCTCTGGGAGCCAATGGCCCGGCCGATCCAGTAGGCGGTTTCGGCGGTGAGGGTTTCCGGTACCACGCCACGGATGTCGTAGGCGCGGAAGATGCTGTCAGGGAAGATCGGGGCGATTGCGGCTGGGGTGTTCATGGGCGGGGCGCTCTATCAGGAAAGTGACTGGACAGGCCGACGGGTCGCGTCGGCAGGCTCAAGCTGAAGGGTATGACGGCGTTTTTGACAGAGAGTTCGTGGTGGGAAAATGCCATGAGACAGCGTTACCCCGGCCTCGCTCGCCTAATACGTTGATTCCGGATGGGAAACCTAGCAGAAAGCCATTGCGCATTTTTTGTCCTGAAACACAAGCTTCACAAACGGGCCGGGCAGGACGCCCGGCTTGAAAACACCGGTCAATGGCTGCCGGAATGCCCAAAACCACCCGCGCCACGCTGGCTTTCGTCGAACTCTTCGACCAGTTCGAAGTGGGCCTGGACCACCGGCACCAGCACCAGCTGCGCGATGCGTTCGCCCACGGCAATGTTGAAGGCTGTTTGGCCGCGGTTCCAGCACGACACCATCAGTTCGCCTTGATAGTCGGAGTCGATCAGGCCCACCAGGTTGCCCAGCACGATGCCGTGCTTATGGCCCAGGCCCGAGCGCGGCAGGATCAGCGCGGCCAGGCCGGGATCCCCGATGTACACCGACAGGCCGGTAGGAATCAGCAGGGTCTGGCCCGGCTCCAGGATCGTGTCCTGCTTGAGCATCGCCCGCAGGTCGAGGCCGGCGGAGCCCGGTGTGGCGTATTGCGGCAGCGGGAATTCGTTGCCGATGCGTGGGTCGAGGATCTTGGCTTGTAGGGCGTGCATGACATTAAACCTGGTTCAGACGTTCGGCGATAAAAGTGATCAGCTGGCGGGCAATCTTGCTCTTGCTGGTCTGGGCGAAAAGTGTGGCGTGCAACTGGCGGTCGATCACGCTGCAGGCGTTTTCTTCGCTGTTGAAGCCGATGCTCGGGTTGGCCACGTCGTTGGCGACGATCAAGTCGAGGTTCTTGTCCTTGAGCTTGCGTGCGGCGTAATCGAGCAGGTGTTCGGTCTCGGCGGCAAAGCCGACACTGAACGGGCGGTCGGGGCGGGTGGCGATGCTGGCCAGGATGTCCGGGTTGCGCACCATTTGCAGGAGCAGGCCGTCGCCGCTTGTAGGGTCTTTCTTCAATTTTTGCGGGGCGACGACTTCGGGGCGGTAGTCCGCCACCGCCGCCGAGGCGATGAACAGGTCGCAGGGGATGGCTGCTTCGCAGGCTGCGAGCATGTCCCGGGCGCTGACCACATCGATGCGCGTGACCCGGTCCGGAGTCGGCAGGTGCACGGGGCCGGTGATCAGTGTTACCCGGGCGCCGGCTTCTACCGCGGCTTCGGCCAGGGCGAAGCCCATTTTCCCGGAGCTGTGGTTGGTGATGTAGCGCACCGGGTCGATGTTTTCCTGGGTCGGTCCGGCGGTGATCAGCACGTGCTTGCCGGTCAGGGCCTGGCGCTGGAAGCAGTCGGCGGCGCACTGGGCCAGGTCGGTGGCTTCAAGCATGCGGCCCATGCCGACATCGCCACAGGCCTGGCTGCCGGAGGCGGGGCCGAAGACTTTCAGGGCGCGGCTTTCGAGCAATTGCAGGTTGGCCTGGGTGGCCGGGTCGCGCCACATGGCCTGGTTCATGGCCGGCGCCACGGCGACCACCGCGTCGGTGGCGAGCACCAGGGTGGTCAGCAGGTCGTCGGCGATGCCTTGGGCCAAACGGGCGATCAGGTCGGCCGTGGCCGGGGCGATCAGCACCAGGTCGGCCCACTTGGCCAGTTCGATGTGACCCATGGCGGCTTCGGCCGCCGGGTCGAGCAAATCCAGGTGGACCGGGTGCCCGGATAGGGCTTGCATGGTCAGCGGGGTAATGAACTCGCTGCCACCGCGGGTCATGACGACCCGTACTTCCGCGCCCTGGTCGATAAGCCTGCGAACCAGCTCGGCGCTCTTGTAGGCGGCAATGCCGCCGCCGACGCCCAGAACGATGCGTTTCCGATACAGCCGCTGCATAGGCCTGCCTTTCGATTTCAGTGGTCAGTGCAAGACGAACCCCTTGGCAGCAGCTGCCAGGGTGCAAATCGCCTGCAAAAAAGATGGGCTACGATATCACAGCGACCGCTATGGAACAGCGGCGCCCACAATCAGGGAGATGCCATGAGTATTCGCGATTGGCCCGCGGCCGAGCGGCCACGGGAGCGGTTATTGGCGCTAGGGGCGGGGAGTCTATCGGACGCCGAGCTGCTGGCGATTTTTTTGCGCACCGGCGTGTCGGGCAAAAGCGCGGTGGATCTGGCGCGACAACTATTGATTCAATTTGGCAGCCTGCGCGCGCTGCTTGAAGCCGATCAGATCACATTCAGTAATCATATGGGGCTCGGGCCGGCGAAGTTCGCCCAGCTGCAAGCGGCTCAGGAAATGAGTCGTCGGCATTTGGCTGAACGGGCACGGGAAAAGACCCCGCTGGAAAGCCCGTTCGCGGTGCGTGAGTACCTGAAATCGATGCTGCGTCACGAACCCCACGAGGTGTTCGGTTGCCTGTTTCTCAATGCCAAGCACCAGGTGCTGACCTTCGAGGCGCTGTTCCGCGGCTCTATCGACAGCGCCAGTGTCCATCCCCGGCAGGTCGTCAAGCGCGCCCTGGCCCACAACGCCGCCGCGTTGATCCTGTGCCACAACCACCCCTCCGGCAACACCGAGCCCAGCCAGGCCGACCGGGTGCTCACTGAACGGCTTCAGGAGGCGTTGGAGCTGATCGATGTGCGGGTGCTCGACCATGTCATCGTTGGCGATGGGGAGCCGTTATCCATGGCGGAGCGTGGGTGGATGTGAGGCAGCGGCAAGCTGTCAGCTTCAAGCCGCAAGTTCAGAGCCGGGTGTGATCTGCTCTTGAGCTTGCAGCTTGCAGCTTACGGCTTGAGCCTGACCTTCGAGTAATCCTGCCGCCCAAACGGGCTGACCGAGTAACCCTGCACATCCTTGCGGGTCAGGGCGAACGCGGTCGGGTGCGCCAGGGGCAGCCACAGGGCCTGTTGCTGGATCTGGGCCTGGGCCTGCTCGTAGAGCTTGGCCCGCACGCCTTGTTCGCCGGTGGTCTTGCCGGCGCTGATCAGTTTGTCCAGGTCGGGATTGCAGTAGCGGGCGAAGTTGGTGCCGGACTTGACCGCCGCGCAGGAAAACTGTGGCGTGAGGAAGTTGTCCGGGTCGCCGTTGTCGCCGGCCCAACCCATGAACAGCAAATCATGTTCGCCGGCCTTGGCGCGACGGATCAGTTCGCCCCATTCGATCACCCGGATCTCGGCCTGGATGCCGATCTGCGCCAGGTCGGATTGCAGCAGTTGTGCGCCGACGCTGGGGTTGGGGTTCAGCAGGCTGCCGGAAGGGCGGGTCCAGATGGTGGTCTGGAAGCCTTCCTTCAAGCCGGCCTTGGCCAACAGGTCGCGGGCCTTGGCCAGATCATGGGTGTAGCCGGGCAGGCTTTTGGCGTAGCTCCAGGTGTTGGGCGGGTAGGGGCCATTGGCGGCTTCGGCGGTGCCTTCGAAGACGGTCTTCAGGTAGCTGGCCTTGTCGAAGGCCAGGTTGATGGCTTGGCGCACCTCAGGCTTGTCCAGCGGCGGATGCTGGCTGTTGATGGCCACGAATGCGGTCATGAAGGCGTCGGTCTGCTCGACCTTCAGCGTAGGTTCTTGCTTGGCGGCTTGTACGTCCAGCGGCTTGGGCGACAGGGCGATCTGGCATTCGTTGCGACGCAGTTTCTGCAGGCGCACATTGGCATCCGGCGTGATGGCGAAGACCAGCGGGTCCACTTGAGGCTTGCCGCCGAAATAGGCGTCGTTGGCCTTGTAGCGAATCGAGGCGTCCTTCTGGAACCGGCTGAAAATGAACGGGCCGGTGCCGATCGGCAGGCTGTTGAGCTTTTCCGGCGTACCGGCCTTCATCAACTGATCGGCGTATTCGGCCGAGTAAATGGAGGCAAAACCCATGCTCAACGTCGCCAGGAAGGTCGAGTCGGCGTGATCGAGGGTGAAGCGCACGGTCAACGGGTCCAGCGCATCGACTTTCTTGATCAGCGCCGGCAGTTGCATGGACTGGGCGTGGGGGAAACCGCTTTGCGCCACCTTGTGCCAGGGGTTCGCCGGATCGAGCATGCGCTCGAAGCTGAACTTCACGTCCTCGGCGGTCAGGTCGCGGCGCGGCGTGAAGTAGTCGGTGTGGTGGAACTTGACCTGTGGCCGCAGCTTGAACACGTAGGTCAGGCCATCGGTGGAGACTTCCCAGCGCTCGGCCAGGCTGGGGACCACTTTGCCGCCGGCGGTATCGAAGTCCACCAGGCGGTTCATCAGCACGTCGGCGGAGGCGTTGGTGGTCGTCAGGGAGTTGTACTGGACGACATCGAACCCTTCCGGGCTGGCTTCGGTGCAGACGCTCAGGGCGGCGGCCAAGGCCTGTGGGGTGATCAGCAGAGGGGCGAGCAACAATGGTAGGGCAGCGAGGCGCATGGTCGGTTTCCTGTGCAAGTCGAAGGCCCATCTGCGAGTGCAGTCTGGAAAAGGCCTACCCTAGTGGGCTCGCCGCTAAATGACTATCCCCTTTTTGCATTTTCCGGCACTCTGCGCCGACACGTGGATGGACTAAAAATCGCCACAGATGAAAAAAACCTGCATGCAGCGACGAGTGGTAAGGTGCTGTGCCAGCCTCTGCCCCCGCCGCCCGGGGCGGTTGGTCGATGATTCGCCATGAAGACAAATCACATCGGCTGTTGTTGCGCTGTGGTCTTTCTGGTATAAAGCAGCGCTCTTTTCTAGGGGCCCGGTTCCTTCACTGTAGGTGTAGCCGGTAAGACCCTTAAAGAAACGCGGCGCCTGGCGCCAAATGACTGAGAGATTAAGCGGCCAACCCATGCCGGGTTGGGCATGTGGTTTTAGAGGGCTGAGGCATGTCGAGAGTCTGTCAAGTTACCGGTAAGGGTCCGGTGACTGGGAATAACATTTCCCACGCAAACAACAAAACCCGTCGTCGTTTCCTGCCGAACCTGCAGCATCACCGCTTCTGGGTTGAAGAAGAGAAACGTTTTGTGCGTCTGCGCGTATCTGCCAAGGGCATGCGTATCATCGACAAGCGTGGCATCAGTGTCGTGCTGGCCGAACTTCGTCGCGATGGCAAGGTTTAAGGGAGCTAATCATGCGTGAATTGATTCGTTTGATCTCGAGCGCCGGTACTGGTCACTTCTACACTACCGACAAGAACAAGCGTACTACTCCGGACAAAATCGAGATCAAGAAATATGATCCGGTTGTTCGCAAGCACGTGATCTACAAGGAAGGCAAAATCAAGTAATTGATTTTTCCCTTCTTACGAAAAAGGCCCGTATCGCGAGATACGGGCCTTTTTTGTTGCGCTTGGATTGTGTGGTCAGCGACGAGGGGGTCAGCCGCAGTTGATGCTGACAATGATCCTGTCGGCGTCGGTGTGCAGGTTGATCCGTCGCGGACGCAGGTCCCAGCTCGAAGGATATTTCGGGCCTGTGGCGCGGACGGGGGCTCCATTGGCCAAGGCGCGAACCTCTTCAAGCAATTGAGGGGTGCATTTTTGGCCGATGGTGTATTGGGCGATGGCGAGATCGCATTGATCGGGTACGACGGGCATATTGCCTCCTTGCAATAGTGATAGGGTCAGGGCGCTCACCTGTCGGTTGGCCGCACGTCCTGTGCGTGCCGTTGCGACGATAAAATACGTGATGCCCGTGAGCAGTCTTATCTGCTGCGCTGGTCTTTACCAGCGATAGAGTGTCAGCTTCTTTTTCGGCGAGGCTCAAGCCTTCTGCTCGAACACCACGTAAATCTTGCGGCACGGCTCCAGCACTTCCCAAGTGCCCTGGAAACCCGCTGGGATCACAAAGCGGTCGCCGGCCCGCAGGGTCTTGGCATTGCCATCGTCGTCCCGCAGCACGGAAACACCCTGGACGATCTCGCAATACTCATGCTCGGTGTAATTGACCGTCCACTGACCGACGGCGCCTTCCCATACGCCCGCGTTCATTTGCCCGCAGGGGCTGCTGTAATGGTTGAACACGGTTTGCTCGGGGTCGCCCTTGAACACCTTGGCCGGGTCCGGGCGATAACGTTCGGCGGTGGTATTGGCCTGGCTGAAATCGACGATGTCCTGAATGCTCATGCGGGTGATCCCCAGTGATCGCTTGGAAGGCTTCGAGTCTATGTTTATTAAAACGAACATCGCAAGGTCGTTTGCCCGCGTTGTGTCAAATATATTGAAACATGACCAGCCGCTGGTTTAGGGTGGCGGGTGCCCTATGCCGAAAACGGCGCCGAAACCAGGCTGGTTGGGCAGAATACTTTTGAGCGCTGCGCACCGCGCGGCGTTCGTACTCAATAAGAGGAGGACACACGCATGACCACCCTGACTCGTGCCGACTGGGAACAACGCGCCCGCGACCTGAAGATTGAGGGCCGCGCCTTCATCAACGGCGAGTACACTGATGCGGTGTCCGGCGAAACCTTCGATTGCCTCAGCCCGGTCGATGGCCGCCTGCTGGGCAAGATCGCCAGCTGTGACGTCGCCGACGCCCAGCGTGCAGTCGAAAACGCCCGCGCCACATTCAGTTCCGGCGTCTGGTCGCGCCTGGCACCCAGCAAGCGCAAAGCCACCATGATTCGTTTTGCCGGCCTGCTCAAGCAGCATGCCGAAGAACTGGCCCTGCTCGAAACCCTGGACATGGGCAAGCCGATCAGTGATTCCCTGAACATCGACGTTCCCGGCGCGGCGCAAGCCTTGAGCTGGAGCGGTGAAGCCATCGACAAGCTCTACGACGAAGTGGCGGCTACGCCGCACGATCAGTTGGGCCTGGTAACCCGTGAGCCGGTGGGTGTCGTGGGCGCTATCGTGCCCTGGAACTTCCCGTTGATGATGGCCTGCTGGAAGCTCGGCCCGGCGCTGTCCACCGGTAACTCGGTGGTGCTCAAACCGTCGGAAAAATCCCCGCTGACCGCTCTCCGCATCGCCGCACTGGCGATCGAGGCCGGCATTCCGAAAGGCGTGCTGAACGTGCTGCCAGGCTATGGCCACACCGTCGGCAAGGCCCTGGCCCTGCATATGGACGTCGATACGCTGGTGTTCACCGGCTCTACCAAGATCGCCAAGCAACTGATGATCTACTCCGGCGAATCCAACATGAAACGTATCTGGCTGGAAGCCGGCGGCAAGAGCCCGAACATCGTGTTCGCCGATGCCCCGGACCTGCAAGCCGCCGCCGAATCCGCCGCCAGCGCCATCGCCTTCAACCAGGGCGAAGTTTGCACTGCCGGCTCGCGGCTGTTGGTGGAGCGTTCCATCAAGGACACGTTCCTGCCACTGGTGATCGAAGCCCTCAAGGGCTGGAAGCCTGGTAACCCTCTGGACCCGGCCACCAATGTCGGCGCCCTGGTCGATACCCAGCAGATGAACACCGTGCTGTCCTACATCGAGGCCGGTCACAGCGACGGCGCCAAACTGGTGGCCGGCGGCAAACGCATCCTTGAGGAAACGGGCGGTACGTACGTCGAGCCGACGATTTTCGACGGTGTGAGCAACGCGATGAAAATCGCCCAGGAAGAGATTTTCGGCCCGGTGTTGTCGGTCATTGCCTTCGACACCGCCGAGCAGGCCATCGAGATCGCCAACGACACGCCGTACGGCCTCGCCGCGGCGGTATGGACCAAGGATATCTCCAAGGCCCACCTGACCGCCAAGGCCCTGCGTGCCGGCAGCGTCTGGGTCAACCAGTATGACGGCGGCGACATGACCGCGCCGTTCGGTGGTTTCAAGCAATCGGGTAATGGTCGCGACAAGTCGCTGCATGCGTTCGACAAGTACACCGAGCTGAAGTCGACCTGGATCAAACTCTGATCCCTTTTGTGGGAGCGGAAGATTTGCGGTAGACACACATCCCCTGTGGGAGCGCGCTTGCTCGCGATCGCGGTATGACAGTCGACGACTTTGTTGAATGTCGCGCCGCTATGGCGAGCAAGCTCGCTCCCACAATGTTTTGGGTGGCGCTTGGGATTGATAACTGTCCACAGGAGCGTGGAAATGCGTTGGGCGACCTATTTCGCCGTGTTGGCGTCTGTCCTGAGTGTCGGCCTGGCCTTGGGTGTGAGCATGCCGCTGGTGTCGCTGCGCCTGGAGGGCTGGGGTTATGGCTCGTTTGCCATTGGCGTGATGGCCGCCATGCCGGCCGTGGGGGTGTTGCTCGGGGCCAAGGTGTCCAGCCGGCTGGCGGCGCGGTTTGGCACGGCAGCGTTGATGCGTCTGTGCCTATGGGGCGGCGCGGTGTCCATCGGGTTGCTGGCGTTGCTGCCCAGCTATCCGGTCTGGCTGCTGCTGCGCCTGTTGATTGGCGTGGTCCTGACCTTGGTGTTCATTCTGGGTGAGAGTTGGATCAACCAACTGGTCATTGAGAAATGGCGTGGGCGACTGGTGGCGCTGTACGGCAGCAGCTACGCCTTGAGCCAGTTGTCCGGCCCGCTGCTGCTGGGCGCGCTGGGGACCGCTCATGACTACGGGTTCTGGGTGGGTGTCGGTTTGCTGCTGGTCGCACCCTTACTGTTGCTGGGCCGTAGCGGTGCGCCGAGCAGCGAGGCTGGCAGCGTTACGTTTGGCGACTTGTGGACGTTTTGCCGGGGCTTGCCGGCGATTGCCTGGGCGGTCTCGTTGTTCGCCGCGTTCGAGGCCATGATCCTCACGTTGCTGCCGGTCTATTGCCTGCGCCAGGGCTTCACCGCCGACGTAGCGCTGGCGATGGTCAGCACCGTGGTGGTCGGTGATGCCCTGTTGCAGTTGCCCATTGGTGCCCTGGCCGATCGCGTGTCTCGTCGGGCGCTGTTGACGGGCTGTGCAGTGGTGCTGACGTTATCGAGCCTGGCGGTTCCGCTGTTGATCGATACCCTGTTGATCTGGCCGCTGTGGGTACTGTTCGGCGCCAGTGCCGGCGGTTTGTTCACGTTGTCGCTGATCCTGATCGGCGAGCGTTACCGTGACGATGCGCTGGTGCGGGCCAACGCTCACATCGCGCAGCTGTGGGGCCTTGGTTGCCTGATCGGGCCGCTGGTGGCGGGGGCGGGCAGTCAGTGGATCAGCGGGCATGCGCTGCCTTTGTTCATGGCCGCAGGGGCGTTTGGCCTGGTGATCCTGCTGTTGCGCCAGGGGGCATTCGGGGCGACACAGGCGGCCTGAGCACACCAAACCCCTGTGGTGAGGGAGCTTGCTCCCGCTCGGTTGCGCAGCAACCGCAAAAGCCGGGACTGCTTCGCAGTCCAGCGGGAGCAAGCTCCCTCGCCACAACAGCGGGGTGCCCCTACAGCATCCGCTCCAACCCGATCGTCGTGCTGAACCAGGCATTGAATCGGCGCCACCAACTGCCCGGTTCGCGGTTCAGGTCGTGCGTCTGGCCATTGTCTTCGGTGGTCCAGACGAGCGTTCCATCCTCCAGCCTGGCCTGATAGCTCAGGGCTGGCGCCATGCCCTGCAAGGCCAGTTCGCGCACTTGGCTGGCGAGTTCAGGGCTGTCCACCAGCACGCCGACTTCGGTGTTCCACAGCACCGAGCGCGGATCGAAATTGAACGAGCCGATGAACGATTTCTGCTGGTCGAAGATGATCGCCTTGCTGTGCAGGCTGGAGTCCGATTGGCCGTAGGACTTGCTGTAGAACAGGTGCGGGCTGCTGCCGGTGTCGCCCGGTTGTCGTCGCAGTTCGAACAGGCGCACGCCATGTTGCAACAGGGCCTTGCGGTACGGTGCATAGCCGCCGTGCACGGCGGGCACGTCGGTGGCTTCCAGGGAGTTGGTCAGCAGGCTCACCGACACGCCGGCATCGGCGCGACTGGTCAGATACACCAAGCCTGGCTGGCCGGGGACGAAGTAGGCGGAAATCATGATCAGTTCTTTGCTGACACCCGTCAGCTCGGGGGCCAGTTGGGTGGTCAACAACAGTTGAGGGTCCGGTTCGTCCTTGGCCAGCACTTTGCTGGGCGCGTCCCACAGTGCCTGGTTCCAGGCCCAGATCAGTTGATCGCGCCAAGTGTCCAGGCGTGGTTGGGTTTTGTAGGCGGTCAGCTGCTGGTAGAGCGCGTGGTTTTCCTTGTGGGTCTGCTCCAGGGACTCTTGCAGGCGCAGGCGGTTGTTGGCCAGGTCCTTGGGCGTGGGGCGATGGGACAGGAACTGTTCGATGGGTTTGCTCAGGGCGCTGTTCCAGTACTGGTCGAAGCTGTGGCCCAATTGTTCGGCCACCGGACCGACACTGAGCAGGTCGATGTCGGTGAAGTTCAGGTTGGGTTCGGCGTCGAAGTACTCATCGCCCAGGTTGCGACCGCCGACGATGGCCATGCTGTTGTCCGCCAGCCACAGCTTGTTGTGCATCCGGCGGTGTTGCAACGACAGGTTGAACAGGCGCCCAAGGCTGCGAGTCACGCCGGTAGCGCGTCCCAGGTGCAGCGGATTGAACAGGCGGATCTGGATTTGCGGATGAGCGGCGAGGGTGGCGATGATCTGATCCTGGCCATCGCTGGTGGTGTCGTCCAGCAATATCCGTACGCGCACGCCCCGGTCGGCGGCCTTGAGCAATTCATCCACCAGCATCCGCGTGCTGATGCCGTCATGGACGATGTAGTACTGCAAATCCAGGCTGCCTTGGGCGTGGCGAATCAACTCGGCCCGGGCGATGAACGCGTCGGTGCTGTCCGACAGCAGCCGAAAGCCCGAGCGTCCTTCATGGGCGGCAGCCTGGGCCTGGACCGAGCGGCCGAACGAAGATTCGGCGGCCGGTAAGGCCTGGGAGGGCTCGCGAGTGACATCAAGACTGGCGCAGCCGCTCAGCAGTGAGGCGACTAACAGCAGCGCAGGCAGGATCGGTCTGGATCTCACGTAGGATCGTTCCGCTTGTTCACGTTGATCGGCTGTTGGGTGCTGCTTCCCTGGGTAAAGTTCAGACGACGTCGCGCTGGGTTTCGTTCAACAACGCGATAGCGGCGGTTCCGACCTTGCGTACGGCCTCTTCGATCTGGGCCGTTGGTTTGGCAGCGTAGTTCATCCGCAGGCAGTTGCGGTACTTGCCCGATGCCGAAAAGATGCTGCCGACAGCGACCTGCACGCCTTGGTCGAGCAGGACCCGATTGAGCTTCAGCGTGTCGAAGCCTTCCGGCAATTCGACCCACAGCATGAAGCTGCCCCGCGGGCGACTGGCCCGGGTGCCCGGTGGGAAATAGCGGCTGACCCAATCGATCATCACGTCGCGATTGCGCTGGTATTGCGTACGCATCCGGCGTAAATGGGGTTCGAAATGCCCTCCCTTGAGAAATTCGGCAATGGCGATCTGCGGTTGTGGCGCGGTGGAGCCGGTGCTGATGTATTTCATGTGCAGCGCCCGCTCCAGATACCGGCCCGGCGCGACCCAGCCAATGCGCAGTCCTGGCGCCAGGGTCTTGGAAAAAGAACTGCAGAGCAGGACGCGGCCGTCTTCATCGAAGGACTTGATGGTGCGCGGGCGAGGGTAGGTGTAGGCCAGCTCGCCATACACATCATCTTCGATGATCGCCACGTCGAAGCGCTGTGCCAGGGTCAGCAGCGCGCGTTTATTAGCGTCGGGCATGATGTAGCCCAGCGGGTTATTGCAGCTGGGAGTCAACTGTATGGCCTTGATCGGCCATTGCTCCAGCGCCAGTTCCAGGGCATCGAGGCTGATGCCGGTGAGCGGGTCGGTGGGGATTTCCAAAGCCTTCATGCCCAGGCCCTTGAGGGTTTGCATGGCCCCGTGAAAGCTGGGTGAATCCACTGCGACGATATCGCCTTGTTCGCAGGTGGCGCGGATGCTGACCGACAGGGCCTCATGACAGCCAGTGGTGACGATCAAGTCGTTGGGCCCCAGCTGGCAGCCGGAGTCCAGCGACAGCCGGGCGATCTGTTCACGTAGCGCGAGGTTGCCGTAGATGTTGTCGTAATACAGGCCGGGCATGTCTTGTCGGCGGCTGATCTGCGCCAGGCTGCGCAGCAGCGGTTTCATGGTCGGCGAATGGATATCCGGCATGCCGCGTCCCAGTTGCACCACGTCCGGGCGCGGTACGGCGCGGATCAGTTCCAGCACCTGGTCCCACTGGGAAATATCCACTGGGCGCTGGGCCGGACGGCCTACCACCGGCAGGTCCGGCAGTTCGCGGCCCACGGGTACGAAATAGCCGGACTTGGGCCTCGGCATCGCCAGCCCGCTGTCTTCCAGCACGCGATAGGCCTGCTGCACCGTACTCAAGCTGACCCCATGTTCCGTGCTCAATGCCCGCACTGATGGCAGCCGGTCGCCGGGGCGGTAGAAGCCCTGTTCGATGCGGGTACCGAGCAATTCGGCGAGGTTCACGTAGAGGGTCATGGTGCGCTCCCGATGAGATGAGGCAACTGCAACCAATACAGTTGGGGTGGAAAATGGCAATTCAGTGCCGCTAATGCCGAATCTGTATGCTTATAAAAGAAACTGGTTGAATCTGTATCGCTTCAAGCCGTCCGCGCATCATGAAACCTCTGGCTACCCAAGTAAACAGGAGCGATCAAAATGAACGGCTTGAGCGATGTGCGGCTGACGTTACACAGTCAGGAACTGGCGGCAGGGCGGAAGAAAGGGCTGCGCAGCGCGACATTGCGCAATGCGCCGTCCGGCCTGAACCGCTGGGCCCTGTTCTGGCATCGTCTGCATACACGCAAGGCCTTGTTGGAACTTACACCCGAACAGTTGCGTGACATCGGGCTGAGTCGGGAGCAGGCACGGGAGGAGGGGCTCAAACCGTTCTGGCGGCTTTGAAGCAATAGGAACCCGGTGGCGAGGGAGCTTGCTCCCGCTCGGTTGCGCAGCAACCGCAAAAAGAAGGTCTGCTACGCAGCCCAGCGGGAGCAAGCTCCCTCGCCACCGGATCCAGGACTAAACCAACTCTTTCAACCGATGCCACAACATCCCCAGCGCCAACAGCGGTGAGCGCAAATGCTTGCCTCCCGGGAAGGTCATGTGCGGGACCTGGGCGAACAGATCGAAACCGCTGCTGTGCTGCCCGCTGATGGCTTCGGCCAATAGTTTGCCGGCCAGGTGCGTGGCATTCACCCCATGGCCGGAATAGGCCTGGGCGTAATACACATTGGGTTGGTCCTTGAGCCGACCGATCTGTGGCAAACGGTTGGCGCCGATACCAATCATCCCGCCCCATTGATAATCGATTTTCACATCCGCCAATTGCGGGAACACCTTGAGCATCTTCGGACGCATGTAGGCGCCAATATCCTGCGGGTCGCGACCGGAATAGTGACAGGCCCCGCCGAACAGCAAGCGTCGATCCGCCGAAAGCCGGTAGTAGTCCAGGGCCACGCGTTGATCGCAGACCGCCATGTTCTGTGGCAACAACGCCTGCGCCTGGGCCTGGCTCAAGGGTTCGGTGGCGATGATGTAGCTGCCAGCGGGCAGCACTTTGCCGCCCAGTTGCGGATTGAGTCCATTGAGGTAAGCGTTGCAGCCCAGCACCAGCGTCTTGGCGCGGACCGAGCCCTGTTGGGTGTGCACCTTCACTTCAGGACCGTAGTCGATCCGTGTGACCGCCGATTGCTCGAACAGCCGGACCCCCAGCTGTTGCGCGGCGGCGGCTTCGCCCAGGGCCAGGTTCAGTGGATGCAGATGCCCCGAGCCCATGTCGATCAACCCACCGACGTAGCGATCCGAACCCACGACGCTGTGCATTTCGTTGGCTTGCAGCAGTCGGGTCGGATGGCGATAACCCAGGCTGCGCAGTTCTTCGGCGTCTTCGGCGAAGCCCTCCAGGTCGCTGGGCTTGTTGGCGAGGTCGCAGTAACCCCAGGTGAGGTCGCACGGGATCTGGAAACGCTCGACGCGCTGTCGGACGATTTCCACGGCCTCAAGGCCCATGAGCTTCATCTGGCGCACGCCGTCGGCGCCGATGATCGGCGCAAACTGATCGAGGCCATGGCCGACGCCACGAATCAATTGGCCGCCGTTGCGCCCGCTGGCGCCCCAGCCGATCCGGTGCGCTTCCAGCAGCACCACGCTCATGCCGCGCTCCGCCAGTTCGATGGCCGTGTTCAACCCGGAGAACCCGCCGCCGACCACGCAGACATCCGCCAGCAGTTCACCCTGCAGCAGCGGATGGTCCGGTTGCGGCAGGCTGCTGGCGGCGTAATAAGAGGCGGCGTGCGCGTGGCTCGGGACAGGTTGCTGAACACGGGCGTTCATGTGCGTAATCCTGATTTTTGTGTTTGAGAAATTTTACGGAGCATAAGCTGGCGATTCCTTACTGGGCAACACCGGTCGGCTGGCGCTGTCTGGTGCGCGGCTTTTAAGGCAGAATCCTGGACCGTCTCCTTCGGTAACCGCCTCGATGAGCTGCAACAGTCAAAAAATCCGCACGCTACGCCAGCAGATTCCCTCGTTCGAGTGCGTACCGGGCTGCCATGACTGCTGTGGTCCGGTGACCACCTCGCCCGAGGAAATGGCCCGCTTGCCCCGCAAGACTCGGGCCGAACAGGACGCGGCCATGGACGCACTCGACTGCGTGCACTTGGGGCCTGACGGTTGCACCGTCTACGACGAGCGCCCGCTGATCTGCCGGCTGTTCGGCACCACGGCGACCTTGCCGTGTCCCAATGGACGGCGGCCGGTGGAACTGATTCATCCGCGGGTCGAGAAGCAGATTCATGAATACATGGCTGCTAATCGGCAGGTTCTAGTCTAGTGAGATCGTTCCCATGTTTCGCGTGGGAATGCTGCCCGCTCGCGAAAGCGGTCCGGAGCCAGGCTCAATCCGGAATCGGCAGGTTCAAGCTCTCCTTCACCTCTTCCATCACGATGTAGCTCTTGGATTCACGCACATGGGGCAGCTTGAGCAGGATGTCCCCCAGCAGCTTGCGGTACGAAGCCATCTCGGAAATCCGTGCTTTCACCAGATAGTCGAAATCCCCTGACACCAAGTGACATTCCAACACGTGAGGCAGTTTCAGCACGGCGCGTCGGAACTCTTCGAACGTGTCGCCGGATTTGTAGTCGAGGCTGATCTCGACAAACACCAGCAGGCTACCCTTCAAGTGCTGCGGATTGAGCCGGGCGTTATAGCCCATGATGATGCCCTCGCGCTCCAGGCGCCGTACCCGCTCGGTGCAGGGCGTGGTGGAGAGGCCGACCTTTTCCCCCAGCTCGGTGAAGGAGATGCGCCCGTCCGCCTGGAGTATGCGCAGGATATTGCGGTCGATCTTGTCCAGCTCACGTTTGGTCTGGGTGTTGGTACGCACAGGTGATGCGCCTCCGTGAAAAGGGTTTTTGCCGAGAATTCTCGCCAAATATAGGCGTTTATATAGTGAAAAGCACTGGCTGATCTTTTTTACACTGCGACCATCAAAGCTATGTACAACAAACGTCAGCGGTTATCCGCGATGAGGGCATCAACATGCGCGTTCTGGTCTTGGGTAGCGGCGTCATCGGTACCGTCAGTGCTTATTATCTGGCCCGTGCCGGGTTTGAAGTGGTGGTGGTCGACCGTCAGCCGGCGCCTGCCATGGAAACCAGTTTCGCCAACGCCGGCCAGGTGTCGCCGGGTTATGCCTCGCCGTGGGCCGCACCGGGCGTGCCGCTCAAGGCCATCAAGTGGCTGCTGCAGCGCCACGCGCCGCTGGCGATCAAGGCCACTGCCGATATTGACCAATACCTGTGGATGGCACAGATGCTGCGCAACTGCACCGCCAGCCGCTATGCGATCAACAAGGAGCGCATGGTGCGCCTGTCCGAGTACAGCCGTGACTGCCTCGACGAGCTGCGCGCCGAAACCGGCATTGCCTACGAGGGCCGTAGCCTGGGGACCACCCAGCTGTTCCGCACCCAGGCCCAGCTCGATGGCGCGGCAAAAGACATCGCCGTGCTGAAAGAGTCGGGTGTGCCGTTCGAAGTACTCGACCGCGCGGGCATTGCCCGGGTTGAACCGGCCCTGGCGAATGTCACCGACATTCTGGCCGGCGCCCTGCGCTTGCCCAACGACCAGACCGGCGACTGCCAGATGTTTACCACGCGCTTGGCGGAAATGGCCGAGAAGCTCGGAGTGCAATTCCGCTTCGGCCAGGATATCCAGCGCCTGGACTTCGCCGGTGACCGCATCAACGGTGTCTGGATCGACGGCAAGCTGGAAACCGCCGACCGCTACGTCCTTGCCCTGGGCAGCTACTCGCCGCAACTGCTCAAGCCTCTCGGGATCCGTGCACCGGTGTATCCGCTCAAGGGCTACTCCCTGACCGTGCCGATCACCAACCCGGCGATGGCGCCGACTTCGACCATTCTCGACGAAACCTATAAGGTCGCGATCACCCGCTTCGACAACCGTATTCGGGTGGGCGGCATGGCGGAAATCGCCGGTTTTGACCTGTCTCTCAACCCACGTCGGCGCGAAACCCTGGAGATGATCGTCAACGACCTTTATCCTCAGGGCGGCAATCTGGCCGAGGCGAGTTTCTGGACCGGCTTGCGCCCGACCACCCCGGATGGCACGCCCATCGTTGGTGCTACGCCCTTCAAGAATCTGTTCCTGAACACCGGCCATGGCACCCTTGGATGGACCATGGCCTGTGGTTCCGGTCGCCTGTTGGCCGACCTGATGGCGAAGAAAAAGCCGCAGATCAGCGCCGAAGGCCTCGATATTTCCCGTTATGGCAGCAAACACCAGGAGTCTGCAGAACATGTCAATCCAGCGCCAGCTCACCAATGACCGCATGAGCCAGGTTGTCGTGCACAACGGCACCGTTTACCTGGCCGGACAGGTCGGCGACGACATGAACGCCGGTATTGAACAGCAGACCCGCGAAAGCCTGGCCAATATCGAGCGCTTGCTGGACCTGGCCGGAACCGACAAGAATCGTTTGCTATCGGTGACGATCTACTTGAAGGACATCGAGGCTCACTTCGAAGGCATGAACGCGGTCTGGGACAAATGGTTGCCCAAGGGCGTCGCCCCGGCCCGCGCCACGGTGGAAGCCAAGCTGTGCGAACCGGAGATCCTGGTGGAGCTGTCCGTCGTGGCCGCGTTGCCTTAAATACCGGCCCAAACGATCCCTCTCCCGGTGCTGTTGGTGGTTCATGCTGTCAGCCAGCACCGGTTTTTTATTCATGACCGCCTAGAAGCCTGCCGCCATGCGTCCTGCCCGTGCCCTGATCGATCTCCAAGCCCTGCGTCACAATTACCAATTGGCCCGCGAAGTCACGGGGGCCAAGGCCCTTGCGGTGATCAAGGCCGACGCCTACGGGCACGGCGCGGTGCGTTGCGCCGAGGCGCTGCAGGACACGGCAGACGGGTTTGCCGTGGCCTGCATCGAAGAAGCCCTGGAGCTGCGGGCCGGTGGGATCCGCGGACCGATCCTGCTGCTGGAGGGTTTTTTCGAGGCCAGTGAGCTGTCGTTGATCGTCGAGCACGATTTCTGGTGCGTGGTGCATTCGTTGTGGCAGCTCGAAGCGATTGAAAAAGCCGCGCTGAGCCAGCCGATCACGGTCTGGCTCAAGCTCGATTCCGGTATGCACCGGGTCGGCCTGCATCCGGCGGATTACCAAGCGGCCTACCGTCGCCTGCTCGCCAGCGGCAAGGTGGCGAAGATCGTGTTGATGAGTCACTTCGCCCGTGCCGATGAACTGCACGATCCCAGCAGCACCGAGCAACTGGCGATATTCGACAAAGCCCGCCAGGGCCTGGTGGCGCAGATCAGCCTGCGCAACTCACCGGCCGTGCTGGGCTGGCCGCAGGTACCCAGCGACTGGGTGCGCCCGGGCATCATGCTCTACGGGGCCACGCCCTTCGACGAGCCCAACGCCGTCGCCTCGCGCCTGCAACCGGTGATGACGCTGGAGTCGAAGATCATCTGCGTGCGCGAATTGCCCGCTGGCGAACCGGTGGGCTACGGTGCTCGTTTTGTGACCACGCAACCGACCCGGGTCGGGGTGGTCGCCATGGGCTATGCCGACGGCTACCCGCGCCAGGCGCCGAACGGTACGCCGGTGCTGGTGGATGGGCAGCGCAGCCAACTGGTCGGGCGGGTGTCGATGGACATGCTGTGTGTCGACTTGACCGATGTCCCCCAGGCCGGGCTCGGCTCGACCGTGGAGTTGTGGGGCAAGAACATCCTTGCCAGCGACGTTGCCAAGGCCGCCGACACCATCCCCTATCAGATTTTCTGCAACCTGCGGCGGGTGCCACGGCTCTATTCCGGGCATTGACGTACGGCGTCGGCTACCGAAAGTCGCTTCACCGCACAGGATTCGGGTCCAAGTGTTGTAAATACTGAACGCTGTCGCCATGATAACGCTCACTTTCCTCACAACCTGATTCCCTGGAGGCTCCAGCATTGGACGTCGGTGAACGACTGCAATCCATTCGTAAACTCAAAGGCCTTTCCCAGCGTGAGCTCGCCAAGCGTGCGGGCGTCACCAACAGCACTATTTCAATGATCGAGAAGAACAGCGTCAGCCCCTCGATCAGCTCGCTGCGTAAGGTCCTTGGCGGGATTCCCATGTCCATGGTCGAGTTTTTCTCCGAAGAAATCCTTCAGGAGAAACCGACTCAGATCGTTTATAAAGCCAACGAACTGATCGACATCTCCGACGGCGCCGTGACCATGAAGCTGGTGGGCAGGGCACACCCGAGCCGGGCGATCGCCTTCCTCAACGAAATCTATCCGCCTGGCGCCGATACCGGTGAAGAGATGCTCACCCATGAGGGCGAGGAGACCGGGATCCTGGTAGAGGGGCGGCTGGAACTGGTGGTCGGTGTCGAAACCTTCGTGCTCGAAGCAGGCGACAGCTACTATTTCGAAAGCACCAAGCCCCACCGTTTCCGTAATCCGTTCGATGTGCCGGCGCGACTTATCAGCGCAGCCACACCGGCGAATTTCTAGGAAAAGAGGCGTCAGGCCAGCATGGCAAAGGTGCCCGAGGACCCAGCCGTCTCACAAACAAGACCCTTGCGACTTTGGGGTTGTTTCAGTGTGACGGCCTTACCGCTATACTTGCGCCCGCCTGCAAACCGTGGCCGCAGGCGTGACTAGCCACCATTGAGGGTGTACGCGTGAACCTAATTATGAAAATGCTGGCTGCACCAGCAACCGTATTGGCCCTATGGGCAGTCAGTGCCCAAGCGGCGACCACCGACGAAATCGCCAAGCGCCTCGAACCGGTTGGCCAGGTCTGCGTCCAGGGGAAAGAATGCAAAGGCATGGAAGTTGCCACTGCCGCTGGCGGCGCGGGTGGTGCCAAGAAGCCGGCTGACGTGATTGCAAAGCATTGCAACGCTTGCCACGGCACAGGCCTGCTGGGCGCGCCGAAAATCGGTGACAAGGCGGCCTGGAAAGAGCGCGCCGATCACCAGGGCGGCCTCGACGGCATCCTGGCCAAGGCCATTACCGGCGTCAATGCCATGCCGCCTAAGGGCACCTGCGCCGATTGCTCGGATGACGACCTCAAGGGCGCCATCAAAGAGATGTCCGGCCTGTAATACGCCGATATCTTGCGCAAAAAAGCCGCTTACGAGCGGCTTTTTTGTGCCCCGGGGTTTTCCAGGGCTGTTCATCGCAACCAAGACCCGGCAAGCTCGGTCCAACCCACATTCATGGAGTGTCCAGGAGGGTCCGATGGTGCAGTTGTGTTCAATCGAGCAGGCGGTGGATGACGTGCTCGAGCGCCTGCCCGCGCATATTCATCTCGGCATGCCCCTGGGGCTAGGCAAACCCAACCTGTTCGCCAACGCGCTGTACCGGCGCATTGCACAACTGCCCGAGCGGCAGTTGACCATCTATACGGCCCTGAGCCTGGGCCGACCGAAATTGGGCGATGGTCTGCAGAAGCGCTTCCTCGAGCCCTTTGTCGAACGGGTCTTCGGCGACTATCCCGAACTGGATTACCTGGCCGACCTGCATCAGGACAGCCTGCCACCCAACATACGAGTCGAGCAGTTCTTCATGCAGCCCGGCAGCTTGCTGCACAGCGCCTCGGCCCAGCAGAGCTACGTCAGCAGCAACTACAGCCATGCCGCCCGGGACATCAACGCCGCCGGCTTGAACCTGGTGGCGCAACTGGTGGCGAGCGATCCTGAGCATCCGGATCGCCTGAGCCTGAGCTGCAACCCGGACATCACCCTCGACCTGCTGCCGATGATCGCCAAGCGGCGGGCGGCCGGGGAGACCATCCTCCTGGTCGGCCAGGTGCACAACGATTTGCCCTACATGCCGGGCGACGCGGAAGTCGGCATCGACGCTTTCGACCTGTTGATCGACGAGAAGGACAGCCACACCTTGTTTTCCACGCCGAACATGCCGGTGGGCTTCCAGGACCATCTGATCGGCCTGCACGCCAGTACCCTGGTGCGCGACGGCGGGACGCTGCAGATCGGCATCGGCGCCATGGGCGATGCATTGACCGCAGCGTTGCTGGCGCGTCAGGCCGATAACGCCGGCTACCAGGCCTTGCTGGCCGATCTGAACCTCAGCCAGTGGGCACAATTGATCGAGCGCGAAGGCGGGGTCGAGCCGTTTGCCAAAGGGCTTTATGGCTGCAGTGAAATGTTCGTCAACGGTTTGCTGGTGCTGGCGGAGGCCGGAATCGTCCGGCGCAAGGTCTATCCCGATGTTCCGACCCAGGAACGGGCCAACGCCGGCACCCTCGATGAGGCGGCGCAACCTGACGGCATTTGCATACACGGCGGATTTTTCCTCGGGCCGCGCAGTTTTTATGAGCGCCTGCGCGAGTTGCCGCAAAGCCGTCTTCTCGAATTCAACATGACACGCATCAGTTACATCAACGAGCTGTACGGCCAGGAACAGCTCAAGCGCCTGCAGCGCCTCGACGCCCGCTTCATCAATACGGTCTTCATCATGACCCTGATGGGTGCCGGGGTGGCCGATCAGCTGGAGGACGGGCGGGTGCTCAGCGGCGTGGGCGGGCAGTACAACTTCGTTGCCCAGGGCCATGCGCTGGAGGGTGGGCGTTCGATCCTGCTGCTGCGCAGTTGGCGTGAGGCCGGGGGCGAGATCAGCTCGAATATCGTCTGGGACTACGGACATTGCACGATTCCCCGGCACTTGCGCGACATCGTGGTGACCGAATACGGCATCGCCGACCTGCGCGGCAAGACCGATGCGGCGGTGATCGAGGCGCTGCTGAACATCAGCGACTCACGCTTCCAGCCGGGGCTGATCGAGCAGGCACAAAAAGCCGGTAAGTTGCCGAAGGATTTTCGTCTCGATCCGCGATTCGCCGACAACACTTCGGAGCGTTTGCAGGCGATCCAGGCGCGGCATCCGAACCTGTTTCCGGAGTATCCGCTGGGCTGCGATTTTGACGACGTAGAGCGAGACCTGTTGCGGGCGCTGAACTGGCTCAAGAGCAAGTTCAAGCTCACCGAGATCCTGGAGCTGGGCAAGGCCGCCCTCGATGCGCCGGAGCCCTGGGAGTTTGCCGGGCATTTGGGGCGGATGCAGCTGACCAGCCCCGAAGGGCTGAAGGAGGAGTTGTTCCAGCGTTTGTTGCTTGCCGGCCTCAAGGCCACTGCGCCATAGCGAACACCGATAACCCTGTGGGAGCTTGCTCACACCCACAGGGTTAAATGGGGTGCTCAATCGATAAAGGTCACGACCCCGCCAGCCAGCGACTTCACCCGGGCTAACGATTCAACGCGATAACCCTGGGCATCCAATTCCGCGCGACCACCCTGGAACGACTTCTCGATCACGATCCCCAAGCCTGCCACGGTGGCGCCAGCCTGCTTGATGATGGAGATCAGCGCCTGGGAGGCTTTGCCGTTGGCCAGGAAGTCATCAATGATCAGTACCCGGTCGCTGCTCGTCAGGTGACGTGGGCTGATGGCGACGGTGCTTTCGGTTTTCTTGGTGAACGAATACACGGTGGCCGACAGCAGGTTTTCCGTCAGGGTCAGGGACTGTTGCTTGCGGGCGAAGATCACCGGTACGCCCAGGTTCAGCCCGGTCATGATCGCCGGGGCAATGCCCGAGGCTTCGATGGTGACGATCTTGGTGATGCCCGAATCCTTGAACAACGCGGCAAATTCGTCGCCGATCAGCTTCATCAACTGTGGGTCGATCTGATGGTTCAGGAACGCGTCGACTTTCAGGACCTGATCGGAAAGCACGATGCCTTGTTCACGAATTTTCTGCTGCAGGGCTTCCATGAAGCCTCCTCTGATGACGCCTTGAGCGCCTGAAGTCGTTGAAAAAAGTAGTCGATTCTAGCGCTTTAGCATCGCGCGTATATCCGCCAGGGCGCTGTTGCCGCGAACGACTTTGACTTCCGTCGGCGTGTCGTCGTTGCCTTCCCAGGCCAGGTCGTCGGGCGGCAGCTCATCGAGAAAGCGGCTGGGGGCGCAGTCGATCACTTCGCCGTATTGCTTGCGCTTGGCGGCAAAGGTGAAGGCCAGCGTCTGGCGTGCCCGGGTAATGCCGACGTAGGCCAGGCGCCGTTCTTCCTCGATGGTGTCGGCCTCGATGCTGGAGCGGTGCGGCAGGATTTCTTCTTCCATGCCCATGATGAACACGTAGGGGAATTCCAGGCCCTTGGAGGCGTGCAGCGTCATCATCTGCACGCCTTCGGCGCCGTCTTCCTCTTCTTGCTGGCGTTCGAGCATGTCCCGCAGCACGAGTTTGCCGATGGCGTCCTCGACGGTCATGTCGCCGTCTTCGTCTTTTTCCAGGGTGTTCTTCAACGCCTCGATCAGGAACCAGACGTTGCTCATGCGGTAGTCGGCGGCCTTGTCGCTGGAGCTGTTGGTACGCAGCCAGTTTTCGTAGTCGATGTCCATGACCATGCTGCGCAGTGCTGAAATCGGATCTTCCCCGGCGCACTGTTCGCGAACCTTGTCCATGAAGCGCTTGAAGCGCGCCAGGCGGTCGGTGAAGCGGCTGTCCAGGTGCTCGCCCAGGCCGATTTCGTCGGTGGCGGCGTACATCGAGATCTTGCGCTCGGTGGCGTAGTTGCCGAGTTTTTCCAGGGTGGTCGAACCGATTTCCCGGCGCGGCACGTTGATCACCCGCAGGAAGGCGTTGTCGTCGTCCGGGTTCACGATCAGGCGGAAGTAGGCCATCAGGTCCTTCACTTCCTGGCGTCCGAAAAAGCTGTTGCCCCCCGACAGGCGATAAGGAATCTGGTGGTGCTGCAGTTTCAGCTCGATCAGCTTGGCCTGGTAGTTGCCGCGGTACAGGATCGCGAAGTCGCTGTACGGCCGGTCGGTGCGCAGGTGCAGGCTGAGGATTTCCATGGCCACGCGCTCGGCTTCGGCGTCTTCGTTGCGGCAACGGATCACACGGATCTCGTCGCCGTGGCCCATCTCGCTCCACAGTTGTTTTTCGAACTCGTGGGGGTTGTTGGAAATCAGCACGTTGGCACAGCGCAGGATGCGGCTGGTGGAGCGGTAGTTCTGCTCCAGCATCACCACTTTGAGCGACGGATAGTCATCCTTGAGCAGCATCAGGTTTTCCGGCCGCGCGCCGCGCCAGGCATAGATCGACTGGTCGTCGTCGCCTACCACGGTGAACTGGTTGCGCGTACCGATCAGCAGCTTCACCAGCAAGTACTGGCTGGCGTTGGTGTCCTGGTATTCGTCCACCAGCAGGTAGCGGACCTTGTTCTGCCATTTCTCGAGGATGTCGGCGTGGTCCTGGAACAGCTTGACCGGCAACAGGATCAGGTCGTCGAAGTCCACCGCGTTGAACGCCTTGAGCGTGCGCTGGTAGTGGGTGTAGACGATGGCGGCGGTCTGCTCCTTGGGATTACGGGCGTTTTCCAGGGCTTGTGGCGGCAGGATCAGGTCGTTTTTCCACGAGCCGATCATGTTCTTGATCTCGTCCACGCCGTCGTCGCCCGAGTATTCCTTCTGCATGATGTCGGTCATCAGGGCCTTGACGTCGGTCTCGTCGAAAATCGAGAACCCTGGCTTATAGCCCAGCCGCGCGTGTTCCTTGCGGATGATGTTCAGGCCCAGGTTGTGGAAGGTGCAGACCGTCAGGCCGCGGCCTTCGCCGGCGCGCAGCAGGCCGCCGACCCGTTCCTTCATTTCCCGGGCGGCCTTGTTGGTGAAGGTCATGGCGACGATGTACTGGGCGCGGATGCCACAATTCTGGATCAGGTGCGCGATCTTGCGGGTGATTACGCTGGTCTTGCCGGAGCCTGCACCGGCGAGCACCAAAAGAGGGCCGCCGACATAGTTCACGGCTTCTTGCTGCCGGGGATTGAGTCGGGACATGACAGAGTCAGGGAGTCGTTTGCGAAATGGGCCGGCATTTTAACAGGCTCTGAGAATTGTGCTGCTCTGTCCGACTTGTGACGCACAGCGCATTGTCATTTGCCGCTTCTGCTACTTTCACGCAGGATGTGGGGCCAATTGCGTCCAGCGCAGGATTTGGAGTGGAAAAAAACCACCAAAACCGCGTGTTTGAGAACCATTGGCATTGGTCATTGCCCATCGGCGCGTCATAATGCCCGGCGCCTACCACCTTGCAGAGTCTAGGGAGTCAGCTTGTCAACGCCTGTCGAACCCTTGCGTTTGCTGTTATTGGCCCAAGAGCCTGCGTGGTCAGCAATATTGCGCGAGTGCCTGGCGCCCTTGGGGCCCTCGGTCGTGTTGATCAGCGCCCCGAGCTGGGAGTCGGTCAGCAGCCTGTTCGAAGATAATCGCAACGCGGTGTTGCTGACCGTTACGGCGTTGCAGCCGGCGCCGGGCCGTTGCAGCCTGCCGACGATCCTGTTGCTTGAGCACGAGCCGGCGGTTGCCCCCGACGGTGTCAGCGACTGGTTGGTGCGTGATGTCCTCGACAGCGCGACCCTGCGTCGTTGCCTGCGCCATGTGCGCGAACGCGGCGTGCTGGAAAACACCTTGCAGCGCCTCGCCGAACAGGACCCGTTGACGGGCATCGCCAATCGCCAGGGTTTCCAGACGCTGCTGGCGGCGCGCCTGGCGGAAAACGACGGCCGTGGCCTGGCGCTCGGTCACCTGGACCTGGACAACTTTCGTCACGCCAACGACGCCCTCGGTCACCAGGCCGGTGACCGCTTGATCCTGCAAGTGGTGTCGCGGCTCAAGAGCTCGCTCGAGGCCGGCGATCAATTGGCGCGGTTGGGCAGTGATGAATTTGCCCTGCTGATCGACACCCGCCGCGCACCACAGCGGGCCGAGTGGATGGCCGAGCGTATTACCGAAGCCTTGGCCGAACCCTATTGGGTGGACGGTGAAAGCCTGCTGATCGGCTGCAGCCTGGGCGTTGCCCATGCTCGCGCCCAGGCCGGCGCCGATCCGCTGATGTGGCACGCCCACATCGCCATGCAGCAGGCCAAGAGCACCCAGGGCTGCACCTTTCATATCTTCAACGAGCGCATCAATCGCAACGCCCGCAGCCTCGCCGACCTGGAAAGCGAACTGCGCCGGGCACTGCGCCGTGACGAGTTGGAACTGCATTACCAGCCACGGCTGAACCTCGATGGCGGCCACATTGTCGGCCTCGAAGCGTTGGTACGCTGGCGTCACGGCGAACGTGGCTTGCTGCCACCGAGTGAGTTCGTGCCGCTGGCCGAACAGAGCGGCCTGATCGTGCCGCTGGGCTACTGGGTGATTTCCCGGGCGCTGCGGGACATGCAGGCCCTGCGCGAGCGTGGGCTGGCGCCGTTGCACATGGCGGTCAACCTGTCGTTCCGGCAGTTCCAGGACAGCCAGTTGCTGCCGACCCTGAGCCGGCTGATTGCCGAGCGGGGTGTCGAGGCGCAATGGCTGGAGTTCGAACTCACCGAAACCGCCGTCATGCGCCGCAGCGAACTGGTCAAGCAGACCATGGATGCCCTGGGCCGCCTGGGGGTGCGCTTCTCCCTGGACGACTTCGGCACCGGCTTCTCCTCGTTCGTGCACCTCAACAGCCTGCCGATCGCCTTGCTCAAGATCGACAAGAGCTTCGTCGGTGGCATGGAGCAGCGCGAAGAGAACCGCAAACTGGTGCACGCGATGATCAACCTGGCGCACAACCTCAATCTGGAAGTGGTGGCCGAAGGTGTGGAAACCCAGGAACAACTGGACCTGCTACGCGGCTTCGGTTGCGACCAGGTGCAGGGTTTCCTGATCAGCAAGCCGTTGCCGTTGCCGGAGTTGGTTGAGTACTTGATGTTCGAGGGTGATCAGCAGTCGATGCTGGAAATCAGCTGACACAAACCCATGTGTGCGGGCTTGCTCGCTCCCACAAAGGGATGGATTTCACTTGGCCTGGATGGCCTCGAAACGCTGCCGTCCGGGCTCACTGCGAATCATCCGCTTCATCTTCCATTCAAACGCCGCTGTCAGGCTCACGGCCGCGCAGGCCAGCCCCAGGGCCAGGCCCCACCAGACGCCAGTCGGCCCCCAGTTCAGGTGGAACGCCATCCACCACGCCGCCGGCGCGCCGATCAGCCAATAGCAACCCAGGCCCACCAGGAAGGTGGTCTTGGCGTCCTTGAGCCCGCGAATGCAGCCCATGGCGATGGTTTGCGTGCCATCGAACAGCTCGAACCATGCAGCCACCGCCAGCAGGCTCACAGCCAGGTTGATCACATCGCGGAACGCCGGGTCGTCGTGGTCCAGGAACAAGCCGACCAATTGATGGGGCAGCAGCCAGAACACCATGGCGAACGCCAGCATGGCGGCCGCGCCAAAGCCAATCCCGACCCGACCGGCCAGGCGTGCCATCAGCAGTTGCCCGGCACCGTAGTGCTGGCCGATGCGCATGGTGATGGCGTAGGACATCCCGGCCGGCACCATGAACGCCACCGAGACGATTTGCAGCGCGATCTGGTGGGCTGCCAACGACGTGCTGCCCATGGTGCCCATGCACAGCGCGGCGAACGCAAACAGCCCGACCTCCACCGCGTAGGTGCCGCCAATCGGCAGGCCCAGGCGCCACAGTTCCTTGAGGTACTGGCGATTGGGCCGCGACAGGCCTTCGAGCAACGGATAGGCGCGGTAGGCCGGGTGCCGATGGATATGCCAGGCCAGCGCCAGGGCCATGCAGTTGGCAACGATAGCCGTGACCAGGCCAATCCCCATCAGGCCGAGTTTCGGCAGGCCGAACATTCCGGTGATGAGCGCGTAATTGAGCAGGAAGTTGGCCACGGTGCCGCCGAGGCTGATCACCATGACCGGTGTGGCCCGGCCAATGGCGCTGGTGAAACCGCGCAGGGCCATGAAGCTCAAGTAGCCGGGCAGGGCGAACGGCAGCGCCAGCAGGAACTGTCCGGCGGACAGCACGTTGGTTTCGGTCTGGCCGAACATCAGCAGCACTGGTTTGAGATTCCACAACAGCAACCCGGCCATCAGCGCCATCAGCCAGGCCAGCCATAACCCGGCCTGGGTCAACCGGGTGGCGCCTTCGACATCGCCTGCGCCCTGGCGGATCGCGACCAGCGTGCCCACCGCAGCGATCACGCCGATGCAGAAGATCGACACGAACGAATAGGTGGCCGCCCCAAGCCCGCCGCCGGCCAAGGCTTCGGGGCTCAGGCGCGCCATCATCACGGTGTCGGTGAGCACCATCAGCATGTGCGCCAACTGCGAGGCAATCAACGGCCCCGCCAGCCGCAGGAGGGCCCAGAGTTCGGTACGCACCGGATGCCGCATGATCATCACGCTCCATGTTCAAACAAGGCAGTAAAGCAACGATTCTCGGCGCTCTCGGCGGATTGCACAAAGGGATAAAAAAGATCGCTGGCATGATTAAAACTCATGCTGGACGCGTTTCTGGTAGGGTTTGCAAACAACGCCATGGAGCTTTTGCGATGTCTCGTCGTCTTCCTCCTCTTTATGCGCTGCGGGCATTCGAAGCCGCGGCGCGCTACAGCTCGTTCACCCGCGCCGCTGAAGAGCTGTCGATCACCCAGAGCGCCGTCAGCCGGCACATTCGCACGCTGGAAGATCACTTTGCCTGTCGGCTGTTCTTGCGCAGCGGCCGTAACCTGCAATTGACCGAGGCCGCACGGTTGCTGTTGCCGGGCGTACGTGAGGGCTTCATGGCGCTGGAGCGGGCTTGCCATACCTTGCATGGTGAGGACGGCATCCTGCGCATGAAGGCGCCTTCCACGCTGACCATGCGCTGGTTGTTGGCGCGCTTGAGTCGCTTCCGGCATTTGCAGCCCGGCAACGAGGTGCAACTGACCAGTGCCTGGATGGACGTCGACTCGGTGGACTTCAACGTCGAGCCCTTCGATTGCGCCGTGCTACTGGGCAACGGGCATTTTCCGGCAGACTGGGAGGCCAGTTTGCTGTTTCCCGAGGAATTGATCCCGGTGGGCGCGCCGAACCTGTTGAACGACCAGCCCTGGGATGTGGCGCGGTTGGCCAGCGCTGAATTGCTGCACCCCACGCCGGATCGCCGGGACTGGCGCAATTGGCTGCAACGCATGGGGCTGTCCGACAAGGTCTCGCTCAAAGGGGGGCAGGTGTTCGATACCCTGGAGCTGGGCATGATCGCGGCAGCACGCGGCTATGGGGTCTCCATGGGCGATCTGCTGATGGTGGCTGAAGACGTCGCCCAGGGGCGCCTGAGCCTGCCATGGCCGACGGCTGTCGCCAGCGGTGAACACTATTACCTGGTCTGGCCGAAAACCCGGCCGGGAGGTGAACGTTTGCGCCGGCTCAGCGACTTCCTCCAAGGTGAGGTGAAGGCCATGCAATTACCTGATGTGCAGCGTCTGGGCTGAAACGTTGCAGTTGGCGTGCTAGCCACTTGATATTAATCCTTCCAAGCCGCTCAAGTATTTGGCTTTGCCGCCGAATCCGTGAACATGGAACCCTCGTTCAGAAAGGGTCTACTTACACCTCACCCGAATAAAATGCCGAGCGTGCGAGCGTGATCAGGATGATCCGGTCTCTCGGCCAGGAGCCGTCATGTCTCAACCCCGTGCCCGGATCGCCTCACAGCTAGGCCTTGCCCTCGCTGTGATATTGGCGGTCGTGATCTCCGGCAGTACCGTCTTCGCCTTGCGTTCGCTGGACGCTGCCAACCTCGCCACCCGTGAAGAACACCTGGCCAGCGAAGCGCGCCTGATGGCCGATCAGCTCAATACGTTCCACGGTACCTTGCGCGAGAGTACCCAGCGCTTGGCCGGCCTGTTCGAAAAGCGCTTCAGCGCGGGCCTGAGCGTGCATCCAGACCAGCCGGTGACAGTGGCGGGCGTGCAAACCCCAGGCTTGAACCTGGGTAGCGAAGTGTTGAACAACAACTTCAAGGAAGTGGACGACTTCAAAGCGATGACAGCCGGGGTCGCCACGGTATTCGTGCGCAGCGGCGACGATTTCATCCGCGTCAGTACTTCCGTCAGCAAACAGGACGGTACGCGGGCCATCGGCACTGTGCTCGACCGCGCCGGTCCCGCCTACGGCCCGGTGATCAGCGGGCAGAGCTACATTGGTCGGGCCCTGCTTTTCGGGCGCTTCTACATGTCGCAGTACACGCCGGTACGCGACAGCAGCGGCAAGATCATTGCCGTGTTGTACGTAGGCTTCGACTACACCGATGCGCAGAACGCGCAGTTCGAGAACCTCAAGCGCTTCCGTATCGGCCAGACCGGTTCCCTGGCGCTGCTGGACGAACAAAACAAATGGCTGGTACCGCCGGCCGGCGTTCAGGCGCTGGACAACGCTACCGCAACCATCACGGGCCTGATCAAAAAGCCGGGCAAAGGCGCGTTCTGGACCGATACCGCCGAAGACTTCTACAGCGTTGCCGTACCGTTCGAAGGTGGGCCGTGGGCGGTGGTGGCGAGCATGCCCAAAACCGAGATTCGTGCCGTGACCTGGAGCGTCGGTACGCAACTGGCCATTGGCAGCCTGCTGGCGATGTTGTTGGCGGTCGGCTCGGCGATGTGGTTGCTGCGCAGCAAACTGGCGCCGCTCGGGGACCTGGTGCGCCAGGCCGAAGCCTTGGGCGCCGGTGACCTGAGCGTGCGCCTGAACGTGTCGAGCCATGATGAGATCGGTCAGTTGGCCCGTGCCTTCAACCAGATGAGCCAGGCCTTGTCGACCATGGTTGAGCACATCCGCAAGGCCTCCCAGGAGGTCAACAGCCGTGCCCAGGCGCTGTCCGGGTTGTCCAGCGGGGCGTATGAAGGCATGGAGCAGCAATCCGGCGAAATCACCAGCATGGCCGGCGCGGTGGAAGAGTTCAGTGCGACCTCATTGAACATTGCCGACAACATGGGCAACACCGAGCGCCTGGCCCAGGAAAACGCCCAGCAAACCCGCATTGGCCGAACCTCGATGGACGAAGCGTCGTCGTCCCTGGAGCAAATTGCCGGTGCGCTGAACAGCACGGCCACGGTCATCAATACCTTGGGCCAGCGCTCCCAGGAAATCGGCGGCATCGTGGGTGTGATCACCTCGATCGCCGAGCAGACCAACCTGCTGGCCTTGAACGCCGCCATCGAAGCCGCCCGCGCAGGCGAGCAGGGCCGTGGTTTCGCCGTGGTGGCCGATGAAGTCCGCAGCCTGGCTTCCCGTACTCGCCAGGCTACTGACGAAATTTCCAGCATGATCAATAGCATCCAGCAGGAAACCGGCAATGCCATCAGCACGATGGAGCAGGGCAACCTGTTGATGCAGGAAGGCCTGTCGCGCAACGCCAACGTGGCCACGGCCCTGGCCCGAATCGATGAGCAGAGCCGTTCGGCGGGCCAGCAGTTTGCGGCGATCACCACCGCCACACAGGAACAAAGCAGCACTGCGACCCTGCTCAGCAGTAACCTGCAAAGCATCGCCATGGCCAACAGCGAACAGCGCGAAGTGGTCTCGAACCTGGCACTCACCGCCAAGGAACTGGAGAAACTGGCCCAGGACCTGCGCCAAGAGGTTGATCGGTTCCGCTGAAGACTCCCGTCATGAGCAAGCTCACCCATACCCCAGTGAGCGAGCTTGCTCGCGATGACGGCCGCCCGGCCAACATCATCTCAATCTGACCCACCGCCTTCGCGAGCAGACTCGCTCCCACAAAAGCTGCCATCTGGTGGTCGTGCATTTTTTAGGAATATTGCTGTTTTTAAGCTTGCTGAAACGTTTCTTCAAGTCTATAAAAACCGCACAACTCCAATAAAAGGTCGTGACCATGACTCCGCTCAAACTCCTCATCACCCTTGGCGCCTTGGGCGCTGCCTCCCAGGCGATGGCTTGGGACTACGTCCTGCTGGATACGGATAAAGCCGCTCAACCCTGGCAAATCACCAGCCAGCAACTCGGTGTGAAAACCGGCAAGCCCTTTTCCGTGACGATGCGCACCCTGCACGGCGGCCGGCAGGAAGGCGTCAGCATTGTCGACATCGACAATGGCACCCTGAAGCTTTCAGTCGTCCCGACCCGTGGCATGAACGTGCTGCAGGCTTCGGTCGGGAATGTGCGCATGGGTTGGGATTCGCCCGTCAAGGAAGTGGTCAACCCGGCGTTCATCGAACTCAACGGTCGAGGCGGGCTGGGCTGGCTCGAAGGGTTCAACGAGCTGGTCACCCGTTGCGGCTACGAGTGGGTCGGCCATCCCGGCATGGACAATGGTGAGCTGCTGACCCTGCATGGTCGCGCCGCTAATATTCCTGCCAACAAAGTCACGTTGCACATTGATGAAAAACCGCCTTACGCCATCACCCTGCGGGGCGAGTTGAAGGAGCAGGCGTTCAAGAAGGTCGACTTTTCGGTACAGACCGAGCTGGTCACCGAGCCCGGCAGTGTGACGTTCGCGCTCAGCGACACACTGACCAACAACGGCGATTACCCGAAGGAATACCAAGCGCTCTACCACAGCAATTTCAGCACGCCTTTCCTGGAGCAGGGCGCTCGTTTCGCGGCACCGGTCAAGCAGGTCTCGCCGTTCAACGACAAGGCCAAGGGCGATTTGCCGGATTGGCAAACCTACCGAGCCCCGACCAAGGATTATGACGAAACTGTCTATAACGTCGTGCCCTATGCTGACGCCAAGGGCGACACCCTCACCGTGCTGCACAACAAGGCCGGCAGCCTCGGTGTGTCGGTAGGCTTCAACACCGGTACGCTGCCCGTGTTCTCCCTGTGGAAAAATACCGATACCCAAGGCCAGGGCTACGTGACCGGGTTGGAACCGGGCACCAGTTTTTCCTATAACCGCCGGTATCAGCGGCCACTGGGCCTGGTGCCCACGATCGGGCCGAAAGAGCACAAGCAGTTCCAGATCCACTACAGCCTGTTGGCGGACAAGGGCGCTGTGGATAAGGCGCTCAAGCGCATCGATGCGATCCAGAACGGTCAAAAGACCGAAGTGCGCGATACGCCGCTGGTGGACCTGACCAAGCCGTGATCAGGGTGTGGCAGGCCGATACTGCAACGCTTCGGCCAGATGCTCGCGGCGGATGCTTGCCGCTTGTTCCAGGTCGGCCAATGTCCGGGCGACCTTGAGCAGGCGGTGGGCGGCACGCAGCGACAAGGTCAGCCGCTCGCAGGCGGTTTCCAGCCAGGTTTCGTCGGCTGTGGATAACTTGCAATGCCGACGCAGGCCCGGAAGATCCAGGAAGGCATTGGCGCAGCCCTGGCGTCGCTGTTGGCGTTCCCGGGCCTCGGCCACTCGTTCGGCGACGGTGGCCGTGTCCTCGCCCGTTGTGCTCTTCGGGTTAAGTGCGGTGGCTTCCCGGGCCACGGTCAAGTGCAGGTCGATACGGTCCAGCAACGGACCGGACAACTTGTTGCGGTAGCGCTGCACCATGTCCGGTGAGCAGGAGCAACGACCGCTGGGTTCGCCAAGATATCCACAGGGGCAGGGGTTCATCGCCGCCACCAGTTGGAAGCGTGCCGGAAACCGTACTCGATCACGGGCGCGGGACACCACGATGTGCCCTGACTCCAGCGGTTCCCTCAAGACTTCCAGCACCTTGCGGTCGAACTCCGGCAGCTCGTCGAGAAACAGCACGCCATGGTGGGCGAGGGTTATTTCCCCGGGTTGCGGTTTCGACCCGCCACCCACCAGCGCTGGGCCGGAAGCCGAGTGATGGGGCTGGCGAAACGGCCGCTGCGGCCAATGGCTCAGCGGCACGCAACTGGCAACCGACTGAATCGCCGCTACCTCAAGGGCCTCGCTCTCGGCCAGGGGCGGCAGCAGCCCGGGCAGACGACTCGCCAGCAAGGTCTTGCCGGTGCCCGGTGGTCCGCTGAACAACAGGTTATGGGCCCCCGCGGCAGCGATCAGCAGGGCACGCTTGGCCCCGGCCTGGCCTTGTACTTCATTCAGATCGGGGTAGGGCTTGCTGGCCGAGAGCAGCCCATTGGAAACGAAAGGCTCGACCGGTGTGTGCCCATTGAAGTGGGCCACTGCTTCGAGCAGATGATCCACGGCGATCACCTTCAGGCCCGACGCGAGGCAGGCTTCCTCGGCGTTGGCCCGTGGCACCACCAGCATGCGTCCGGCCTTGCGAGCCGCCAGCGCCGCTGGCAGTACCCCGCGCACCGGGCGCACCGCGCCGGACAAGGCCAACTCACCGAGACACTCGACGTCGTCCAGCGTCAGGGTTGGCACCTGCACACTGGCCGACAGGATGCCCAGGGCAATCGCCAGGTCGAACCGCCCGCCGTCCTTGGGCAGATCCGCCGGCGCCAGGTTCAGGGTGATGCGCCGCGCTGGGAAGCTCAGGCCCGAATTGATGATCGCGCTGCGCACCCGGTCCTTGCTTTCCTTCACCGCCGCCTCCGGCAGGCCAACCATCGTCAGCGACGGCAAGCCATTGGCCAGGTGGACTTCAACGGTAACGGCAGGCGCCTCGACCCCTACTTGGGCGCGGCTGTGGACGATGGCAAGCGACATGAATCATTCCTTGAGTGAATAGGGCGCCGCGTCCTGCGGCTCTGGAAGGTTAGTCGTGGGGATGAGCTTGGGCGCGGCAATTGAAGGGGGAAAATTTGGCAGGATGTTTCGACAGCGAGTGACGGCCGAGGGCGACAAGTGCGGTGCGGTAGCGCATATCACCGTCTCGCCTGTCCACGCAAAATGCCTGGGAAGGGCCCTCTGCTAGACTCCGATTTGCCCAGTCGGCACTTGGCGGTATCAACGGCACAACGAGGAAGTGGCCATGAACGATTTGCTGGCTCTGTTAACCGACAAGCGCTTCATGCCCCACGGGCATTGCTACATGTGGCGTCCGGATCTGCTGTGGACGAATGTGATCGCCGATAGCTTGATCGCCCTGTCCTACGTCACCATCCCCTTCACGCTCCTGTACTTTATCCACAAGCGCAAGGACGTGCCGTTCGACTGGATGCTCGCGGCCTTTGGCGTGTTTATCCTGGCCTGCGGGACCAGCCATGTGATGGAGATCCTGACCATCTGGCAGCCTTATTACTGGTTGATGGCGCTGGTCAAGGTCATCACTGCGATTGCCTCGGTGATTACCGCCATCCTGCTGGTCCGGCTGGTACCGGCGGCCCTGAAGATCCCCAGCCCGCAGCAATTGGCCAAGGTCAACGACGAGTTGCGCGAGGCCCAGGCCGAACTGGTCACCACCGCCCGCCGCGCCGGCATGGCGGAGATCGCCACCAATGTGCTGCACAACGTTGGCAATGTGCTCAACAGCGTCAATGTGTCAGCCCAGGTCCTGTACGAGAAGGTGCACACCTCCAAGGGGCCCGGGGTGGCCAAGGTTGTCCAGTTGATGAAGGAGCATCCCGACGACCTCGGCGACTTCATCAGCAGCGACCCGAAAGGACGCGCGCTACCGGACTATCTCGACAAGCTGGCCGACGCGTTGGCCGTCGAGCAGCAGGGCATGATCGCCGAGTTGGCGCAGTTGACCCGCCGCATCGACCACATCAAGGAAATCGTCGCCACCCAGCAATCCTACGCCGGCAACGCCAGCGTGCTGGAGCCGGGCTCGTTGCGTGAGCTGGTCGAGGATGTCGTGCGCATTTGCGATGTGTCCCTGGCCCGTCACCACATCACGCTGATCAAGGAGTTCAGCGATATACCGCAAATGCCACTGGACAAGCACCGCGTGCTGCAGATCCTGGTCAATCTGATCAACAACGCCAAGCAGGCGCTGGACGCCGGTGTGAACCGGCCACCGCAGATCATCCTGCGCCTGAAGGTCGTTGACGATGGGCGCGTGCGGGTCGAGGTCCAGGACAATGGCGAGGGGATTGCGCAGGACAATCTTGCGCGGGTGTTCGAGCACGGCTTCACCACGCGTGTCGACGGTCACGGCTTTGGTTTGCACAGCTGTATTCTGGCGGCGCACGAGATGGGCGGCGATCTGACGGCGCAGAGCGCGGGGCCGGGCCAGGGCGCGCTCTTTATCCTGGAGCTGCCGCTGGCACTGACCCCGGCTCCCTCTCAGCGGGTGGCGGGCGGTTGAGCTGGCCCTACACCTCCCTCAGCAATTGATCGGCGATACGAATGCTCAGTGCGGCCCCAGTCAACGTGGGGTTCACGCAGGACGATGACGGCATCACGCTGGTCCCGGCGATAAACAGGTTGGCGTGGTCGTGGCTACGGCAGTCGCGGTCGACCACCGAGTTCTTCGGATCGTCGCCCATGATGGTGGTGCCCATGATGTGCTGACGGTTCTGGAAGTTGACGTCGGTGCTGAGGATGTCGGCGTCGAGCAGGTGGGCGAACTGCTTGAGGTCCTCCAAGGCCTTTTCCTTGCCCGCGTGCCAGTAGTCGGGAACGCTGTAGTAGATTTCCGGTACCGGCAGGCCTATCGCGTCGAAGCGAGTCTTGCTCGGGGTGACGCGGTTTTCCGGCAACGGCAGGGTCTCGAAGTCCACCGCCCAGTTCAAGGAACGTGCCGACTGCAGGCGGATCTGTTCGTCGAGCTTGGAGCCCAGCACGCCCTTGGCGATCAGGTTGGTGGTGATCTGCGAGGTGGGCACCGTGTTGCGGACCTTGATCTTGTAGCTCGGGTAGTCCTTGCGGAACGCGCCGTCGCGGCTGTTCAGGTAGACCAGCAACTGGGTCGGACCCTCGCCGGGCCACATGTCCTCCTTGGTCATCACGTTCATGCTCACGCCGGTGTGGTCCATCAGGTTGCGACCGACCTGATCGGAAGTATTGGCGATGCCGTTGGGGTATTTCTCGGACGTGGACATCAGCAACAGCTTCGGCGATTCGATGCCATAGGCCGCCAGCACGAAGTACCGGGCGGTCAGGCGATGTTGGCTCTTGTCGGGGCGCATGTACCAGATCGCGGTGATCTTGCTGTCATCGCCGGCCTCGATCCGGTACACCACCGAATTGTCCAGAACCTTGGCGCCATGGCGCTCGGCCTCGTCGATATGCATCGAACCGTCGTACTTGGCGGCAATCGGGCAGACCGGGTTGCAGTTGTTGTTGCCCGCGCACGGTGGGCGTTTGCCATAGGGGCGGGTGGCGCGACCATTGGGTTCGAGGATCGGGTTGTAGCCGCCCTTGCTCAACAGGCTCGAGAGGCGCTTGAACATGTAGCTGGGCTTCAGGCCTTCCATCGGGTAGGGGATCGAGCGCGGTGGATAAGCCGCGCCACCCTGGCCGCTTTCATCCTGGCCGTCGACCCCGGACACACCCAGCTCGGTCTCGGCGCGGGCGTAGAAGGGTTCCAATTCGTCATAGCTGATCGGCCAGTCACGCCCGCGTCCGTAGAGGGAGTTGAGGCGGAAGTCGTTGGGCAGCATGCGCCACAGCGAGGAACCGAAGTGCCAAGTGGTGCCGCCGACCACCCGCAGGTAGGAGGTGTTGTACTTCACCGGGCCGACCTGCTGCAGGTAGTCGCCATAGGTGGAGGGCGCATGGGGCAGGCTCGGATAGGGCGAGCCGGCACCCTGCAGCTTGGCGTTGGCCAGCGAGAGCTTGACCGGCGCGTTGCGGAAGGTCTCGACGATGTCGCGGCGGTTCACCCGTGGGCCCGCTTCGAGGACGATCACGGATTTGTTCGCCTTGGCCAGCTCGCTGGCAATCAAGCCACCCATCACGCCGGAACCGATGACGACCACATCGGCGTCATAAACAACGCTGCTCATAGTTTGAAATCCTGCGTGTCGGCTGGCTTGGCGCCCCAGGATTCGGGGCCGCCACCGTAGGTTGGAATGATGAGAATGCCGTGGGTCGGGCGATACATCAGCGCTTCGCGGTAGCTGATCAGTTCGGCATCGGCGAGCTCGCCGACGATGCCCAAGTACCAGGCCGAGATGATGCTGGTGGCCGTCGCTTTCAACGATGGGTCCGGGTTGGCCTGGGCCAGGTATTCATCCACATGCTTGAAGCCCTGCCCGTCGACCAGTTGCTTGAGGGCGCCGACATTGCCGCTGAAGTTCGGTGCGCGCCGGCTCAGGGCGCGGTAGTAGCGCGCCGCCAGGACCGGGTTGACCGGACGGCTGACAAGGAATTGCGACAGGGCGATAAAGTCCTGGTCGCCCTCGGCCATCACCGATTGCCAGGGGGCGAGCCCTCCGGCCAGGGCCACCAGGCCCAGGGTGACTGACCCGCGCAGCAGGCTACGGCGGGACAGTCGGGCGGTAGGGATGGATGAAACGGGCATGTGGGTGTCGGTCATTGAAGTTTCCATTGCTCAGGCCTCCTGCAGCCGGCGACGAGCCTTGAGTCTGTAAAGCCCCAGGATGATCAGCAGGCCGAGCACAACCAGTGCCGGTACGCTGTAGCGTGCCAGCACGGCGATGGGGGCCTTGGGTCCACCTTCGCGTACCTGTGCCACATCGGCGGCAGTCACGTTCAAGCCGGCGTTGCCGTAGCGGGACAGGACGTAGTTGCTGACGTCGGCGATCTGCTGGTCGTCGAGGCGATCGGTGAACAGCGCGCCGGGACCGAAGGCCGGCATGTCGATTGCCACGCCGTCGACTTCGCGATGCACGCCGTAGACGATGGTCGCGATCAGGTTGTCGCGGCGGCTGGTCGCGGTGTTGTGGAACAGTGACGGATACTCACGGGTGCCCTCGCCGTTGGCCTGGTGACAGTTGGCACAGGTGCCGCTGAAGATGTGCCAGCCCGGATTGTCCTGCGGCTTGCCGCCGCGCAGGTTGAGTTCGTCGTTCGAGGCCTGGCCGAAGGTATGGCGGGCCTGGCGTTCGCCGGTGGCGATTGGCTGGGTCTGCAGCAAGTAGGCGGCGATGGCCTTGAGGTCCTCCTCGCCGAGGTACTGCAGGCTGTGCTCGACCGCCTCGGCCATGGGCCCGGCAGCCTGCGCCTTGCCCTCCACATGACCGCTGCGCAGGTAGGCAACGAGCTCATCGCTCGACCAGGCGCCGATACCGCTGGTCTTGTCCGAGGTGATGTTCGGGGCGTACCAGGCCCCCAGCGAACCACCGGAAAGCGCCTTGGCGTTATCCGCCGCCATCAGGACATTGCGTGGGGTATGGCAGGTGTCGCAATGGGCCAGTGCGTTGACCAGGTAGTCGCCGCGATTGACCTGCGCGGACTTGCCCGGATCCGCCTCGAAGCGTTTCTGGCGATGGAACAAGGCGTTCCAGCCGAGCATCGAGGCGCGGATATTGAACGGAAAGTCGAGCTCGGTCTTGGGGCTGGGCGTATCCACCGGCTCGACTTCATCCATGAAGTACTGGTACAGGGCGGCGACGTCACTGTCGGTCATCTTTGCGTAGGAGGTGTAGGGCATTGCCGGGTACAGGTGGGTGCCGTCCGGGGTCACACCGTCGCGCACGGCGCGGGCGAAGTCTGCCTGAGTGTATTGGCCGATGCCGGCACTCCTGGAAGGGGTGATGTTGGTTGAGTAGATGGTGCCCATCGGCGAGTTGAGTGGGTAACCGCCGGCAAAGGGCTTGCCACCGACGGTGCTATGGCAGGCCACGCAATCGGCGGCCACCGCCAGTCGCTTGCCGGGCGAAGCGCTGGTGTCGAGTGTCTCGCCGTGGGTCGCCAGGCTGATCGTCATCAGGGCCAGGCCGCCCGCGAGCATATTCCTCATGGACTTCACCTTGCCCACGCCGGGCAATGGCTGGTCCCTCCTCTGCGGATACATGTGTCACTCCTCATGGGTTTCGACGCGTGGCCTTTGGCTCGGTTCGTAAAAATTGCACGGTTGTACGATGTCTTGCGTTGCGACAAAGATTTCACATGGTGTAACATTTTGCAACGTTTATGGCTAATGGCTACTATCCGTTTGTTTTTATTTAATGGCTCTAGTACGCGCATTTCAGAAAATCATTAGCAAAATAATCGTCAACGAAGAAGGCCAGAAAGAAAGGAAATTGCTTCATCCAGATTGAGGGTGAACAGAGAGGTGCGGTTTACATTTTTGTAATGTTGTACGACGTCATAACGAAAAAACCATCAAGCGGTACGCCAACGATGCCCTGTCGGCAGACGAGCCCGAGCAGCGATGGAATCAGGACACAGGCCCTTGACCTGGCGTTACGCGGGGCAGGGAAATGCACACATGACCGGGCTGCTGGACCAGCACCCCCATGAGGATCCACCGATGAACTGGCTCAACGACGCAAAACTATCGACCAAATTGATCACCTCGTTTTTCCTCTGCGCCCTGATAACGCTCGCCGTGGGCCTGCTTGGCGTCAGTGGGGTTTCCGCGCTGTCGACACGTTTGCAGGGAGTGTTCAACAACAACCTGGTCTCGGTCGCCAATACGTCGCAGACCAAGACCAAGGCGGTCGGCCAGACGCGTGACATGTATCGGTTGTATGTCGCTACCGCCGGCAATGCTCCGCAGAGCATGAAGGATGAGTTCCTCGCTTCGATGAAAGCCAATCAGTTGGCCAGCGAAAAGGCTTTCGCCGATTACCGCAAGGGCAATCTGGCTGAAGACGAGCGCATCGCCGGCGACCAGATGGCCCGCGATTGGCCGGTCTACCAGGCCATGGTGCAGCAGTACCTGGCAATGATGGCGGCTGGCGACCTGGAGAATGGCCGCACCCTGCTGCTGGGGGATTTGCAGAAGGCGTATCGCAAGGTGATGGACCAGTTGACCATCATGATCGACTCCAATGACCGTCAGATCAGCGAAGACGCCAAGGCCGCCACGCAGCAGGAGGTGACGGCCAAGACCGTGTTGTACAGCGGCATCGTCGTGGCGTTTATCGCCGCACTCCTGTTGGGTATGTTTATCAGTCGCCTGATCAGTCGACCGATTGCGGTGGCGGTCGATTGCGCACAACGCATCGCCCAGGGCGACCTCACTCAGCACATCACCAGCAACAGTCGCGACGAGGCCGGCCAGTTGCTCAAGGCCCTGGGCGACATGCAGACGAGTTTGAAGACCACCATCCAGCAGATTGCCAGCGCTTCGGACCAATTGGCTTCCGCCGCCGAGGAGCTGACGGCGGTCACCGATGATGGCAGTCGTGCCTTGATCCGACAGAATGATGAAATCCAGCAGGCCGCCACGGCCGTGACCGAGATGACTTCCGCAGTCGAGGAAGTGGCCCGCAACGCGGTCTCCACTTCACAGGCTTCGCAATCGACCAGCTCACAAGCCAGCGAGGGGCGTGATCAGGCCCGTAGCGCGGTGCAGGCGATCAACACCGCAACCCAGGAAATCACCTCGTCCACTGGGCTGGTCAAGGATCTTGCCGTGCAGGTGCGCGATATTGGCAAGGTGCTGGATGTGATCCGCGGGATCGCTGAACAGACTAACCTGTTGGCGCTCAACGCGGCCATCGAGGCGGCACGCGCCGGGGAACAGGGTCGCGGTTTTGCTGTGGTGGCCGATGAGGTTCGCGCCCTGGCAGCCCGCACCCAGGCGTCAACCGGTGAAATCGAGAGCATGATCCACGCGGTACAGGACCGTGCCGACAGTGCGGTTGATGCGATGGGCAAGAGCCAGGCGTTGGTGACCGAGACCCAGGACCTGGCCCGGGCCACTGGCGAGGCGCTGGAGCAGATCGCCGATAATATTTCGCAGATCAATGACCGTAACCTGGTGATTGCCACGGCGTCCGAGGAGCAGGCCCATGTGGCCCGCGAGGTCGATCGCAACCTGGTGAATATCCAGGATCTCTCGACCCAGACTGCGGCCGGGGCGAACCAGACCAATGCTTCGAGCCAGGAGCTGTCCAACCTGGCCCTGTCATTCAATAGCCTGGTTGGCCGTTTCCGTCTCTGATCCTTCAGGTTGAATACGCCTGGGCTACCGGGCGTATGTCGCAGGCGCGCTGCTTATTCCTGGGCCGGAACCAGTCGCGCTTCCAGCTCAGCGACCTTGGCCTCCAGGCTTTCCAGCCGCGCTCGGGTCCGGGCCAGCACGACCATCTGGCTGTCGAATTCTTCCCGGCTTACCAGGTCCAGTTTGCTGAAGCCGCTTTGCAGCAGGGCCTTGAACTGGCTTTCGATTTCGCTTTTTGGCAGGGGGGTGTCACCACTCAAGAGGCGGGAGGCGTGGCCGCTCAGGGCGTCGAGGAGGTCTTTGGGCGCAAGCATGGCAGGTGTCCTGAAAACAATGGCGGGCAGTGTATCACGCAGTGTCTATAGTCAATTCGCAAGCCAGGGATGCACGCTTTTCGCGCATGGACCTGGGCATTGCTGCACTGTTGTTGTGCGTATCGCTGCGGTTCATGGCGCAACGCACGTCGAGCAGGTGGCCAAGAGACTGAAATCAGAGGGTTTGATGCAGATGGCAAGGTTTCTGCTTAGAGGCTGATGACCCATGCACTGATGCAGTCGCTGTGACGAATGCAGTGCAGCAGGCGAAACGGGGAGTTTCGCCAGGATCGGTTAACTGGCACCTGTCGGGCAACTTGGGCCGACGACGCGTTACAAAGCCAGGCACTGCGCTTAGACTTGAGTCGGGTTTGTTTTCCTGGGGCAAGTCCACCAATTCGGGAGAAAGTTTCATGAAGCTAGTCACTGCCATCATCAAGCCGTTCAAGTTGGACGACGTGCGCGAGTCGTTGTCCGAGATCGGCGTGCAGGGCATTACCGTTACTGAGGTCAAAGGCTTCGGTCGGCAGAAGGGTCACACCGAGCTGTATCGCGGCGCGGAGTACGTGGTCGATTTCCTGCCCAAGGTGAAGATCGATGTCGCCATTGACGACAAGGATCTGGACCGGGTGATCGAGGCAATCACCAAGGCCGCCAACACCGGTAAGATCGGTGACGGGAAGATCTTTGTGGTCAATCTGGAACAGGCTATCCGCATCCGTACCGGCGAAACCGATACCGACGCTATCTAAGCCGCCAAACCCAACGCCCCAGGAGAAAACAATATGACTCTGCGTAAATTCGCAGGGCTAGGAGCCCTGTTGTCCTTCGCAATGCCTGGCCTGGCCATGGCAGAAGAAGCGGCAGCCCCAGTCCTGAACTCCGGCGACACCGCCTGGATGCTCACGGCAACGATTCTTGTACTGTTCATGACCATTCCCGGCCTGGCGCTGTTCTACGGCGGCATGGTTCGGTCGAAAAACCTTCTTTCCGTGATGATGCAGTGTTTTGCCATTACCGGTCTGATCAGCATCCTGTGGGTCATCTACGGCTACAGCATTGCGTTCGACACCACCGGCATGGAGCAGGGCGTCGTCAACTTCAATTCCTTCATCGGCGGTTTCGGCAAAGCCTTCTTGGCGGGCGTCACACCTGCCAGCCTGACCGGCCCGGCGGCGCTGTTCCCTGAAGCGGTGTTCATCACCTTCCAGATGACCTTCGCCATCATCACCCCGGCCCTGATCGTCGGCGCATTTGCCGAGCGGATGAAGTTCTCCGCCATGCTGATCTTCATGGGCGTGTGGTTCACCCTGGTGTATGCACCGATTGCCCACATGGTCTGGTCCGGTAACGGCGGCCTGCTGTGGGACTGGGGCGTACTGGACTTCGCTGGCGGCACCGTAGTGCATATCAACGCCGGTATCGCAGGCCTGGTGGCGTGCCTGGTGTTGGGCAAGCGCAAAGGCTTCCCGACCACGCCAATGGCGCCGCACAACTTGGGTTACACCTTGATGGGCGCGGCCATGCTGTGGGTCGGCTGGTTCGGCTTCAACGCCGGTTCCGCTGTCGCCGCCAACGGCACCGCCGGCATGGCGATGCTGGTGACCCAGATCGCGACCGCTGCGGCGGCGCTGGGCTGGATGTTTGCCGAGTGGATCACCCACGGCAAGCCAAGCGCACTGGGCATCGCCTCGGGCGTTGTGGCAGGCCTGGTTGCCATCACCCCGGCTGCCGGCACCGTGGGCCCGATGGGCGCCCTGGTGATCGGCCTGGCAGCGGGCGTGGTGTGCTTCTTCTGCGCCACTACCCTCAAGCGTAAACTCGGCTACGACGATTCCCTGGACGCCTTCGGCGTGCATGGCATCGGCGGTATCCTCGGCGCGATCCTGACCGGTGTGTTCGCGGCACCGGCCCTGGGTGGCTTCGGCACCGTGACCGATATCGGTGCGCAAGTGTGGATTCAATTCAAGGGTGTGGGTTTCACGGTGGTCTACACCGCGATCGTCACCTTCATCATCCTCAAGGTCCTGGACGCCGTCATGGGTCTGCGTGTCACCGAGGAAGAAGAAGCGGTGGGCCTGGACCTGGCCCAGCACAACGAACGTGGCTACAATCTGTAAGCTCACGCACACGCAATAAAAAATGCCCGGTTCGCCGGGCATTTTTTTGTCTGGAATTTGTCATTGCTCAGAGGACGCCCCGGTTTTTCCGACGCCTTTTGTTGTGGATGCGACATGGGTTTTTATACCGCCAAAGGCTTACACCGAAGCAAGAATATTAGGCCCTTTGTTTTTTCCCAGAGCGCGCTAGAATGCGCGCCGAACGTGCGGAGATCTGTATGTGGCAACAGACGCTGATAACCCTGCGGGCAAGGCCTCGGGGCTTTCATCTGGTGACGGACGAGTTGCTTGCCGGCCTGCCTGAACTCCAGGCGTGTCGTGTCGGTCTGTTGCATCTGTGGCTGCAGCATACCTCGGCTTCGTTGACCATCAACGAGAACGCCGATCCGGCGGTACGTCGAGACTTCGAACGATTTTTCAATCGGCTGATCCCACAAGGAACCGCCGATTATGAGCACAACGACGAAGGCCTGGACGACCTCCCGGCGCACTTCAAGGCCAGTGTGCTCGGTTGTCAACTCAGCCTGCCGGTCACGGCAGGGCGGCTGGCATTGGGTACCTGGCAAGGTGTTTATCTGGGCGAGCACCGTGATCACGGCGGTGCTCGTAAAGTCCTCGCCACCTTGTACGGTGAAGGGGCATAACCGCTGATTGCCGGCGGATGTTGAATTTTTTCTGGCAGCCTTCGAACAGATGGCGAAGCTGGGCTATAACTAATCTGCTTTTCGCAAGTCATGAGGTAGAACATGAGCGACGATGATCTGGAAAACGACGACCTCGAAGTAGGTGACGAAGACGAGACCGAAGAAGGCCTTGAAGCGGCGGCGGAAGACGTTGCCGACGACGATGGGGCCGATGTTCCGGTTCCTACCGCCAAAGGCAAGGCCAAGGCGGCCGTTTCGGTCGACGAGTTGCCGAGCGTAGAGGCCAAGAACAAGGAGCGTGATGCGCTCGCCAAGGCCATGGAGGAATTCCTGGCCAGGGGCGGTAAGGTGCAGGAGGTGGAGGCCAACGTGGTCGCTGATCCGCCCAAGAAGCCTGACAACAAGTACGGCAGCCGCCCTATCTGAGTATCGGCTTCATTGCTTGCTGAAAAAGCCCGCCGTCGCTGCGGGCTTTTTCATGGACGCGATTCCATTCCCAGGCCAGGCACAATCCCTGTGGGAGCGAGCTTGCTCGCGATAGCGGTGGGTCTGTTGGCATTGATGTTGGATGTACCGCCGTCATCGCGAGCAAGCTCGCTCCCACAGAGGGCTTTGGCGGCTGTGAGGCAGGGTTCAGCGCTGGCGATGCCACCCTGCCAATAACCCTGGCAGTTCGGTCAGGCTACGAATCTCCGCATCCGGCGCATGGTCGGCCTCCCAGGCCTTGCCCGTCGGGTTGAACCACACCGCACGCAGGCCGGCCTGTTGGGCGCCAGCGATGTCATCGCCGGGGTGATCGCCAATGTGCACGGCGGTCTGCGCCGTCGCGCCGCCGCGCAGCAAGGCCTCGTGGAACAGTCGGGCGTCAGGCTTGGCGATGCCGATGTCTTCAGCACACAAGGCGAACTTGAAATAGTCCGCCAGCCCCAGGCGGCGCACATCGGCGTTGCCATTGGTGACCACACCGAGGGCGAAATGATTGGCCAGGATCTCCAGGGTGGGCTGCACCTCGGGGAAAATCTCCAGCTGATGACGGGCGTGCAAGAACGTCTCGAAGGCCTGGTCTGCCAGCTCAGAGGCTTGCCACTGGTCGTAGCCGGCTTCCTGCAGGGCGCGAAACAGCACCCGTCGGCGCAGGGCGCTGATGCGGTGCTTCAGCCCAGGCTCCTCGCGCAGCACTTGTTCGCGAATCGAAAAAAGATGCTCCACCGGCACGCCGCCCAGATTCGGCGCGTTGTCGGTCAGCCATTGGCGGAGTATGGCTTCGGCGCTGGCGATCACCGGCGCGGTGTCCCACAGGGTGTCGTCCAGATCGAAAGTGATGAGTTCGATAGTCATGATTCGTCACCCTTGGTGCGTTTGGCCCTGGGGTGGGCACTGTCATAGACCGTCGCCAGGTGCTGGAAATCCAGGTGGGTGTAGATCTGGGTGGTCTTGATGTCCGAGTGCCCCAATAGCTCTTGAACGGCGCGCAGGTCCTGGGAGGACTCCAGCAAATGGCTGGCGAAGGAGTGCCGGAGCATGTGCGGGTGCAGGTTCTGTCCCAGCTCCCGTTCGCCGGCAGCCTTGACCCGCAATTGAATGGCCCGCGGGCCAAGGCGCCGCCCCTGTTGGCTGACGAAGACCGCGTCGTCGGCGGGGTTGGACAGCGCCCGCAGCGGCAGCCATTGCTCCAGGGCTTCACGGGCCTTGCGGCCGACGGGCAGCAGGCGGGTCTTGCTGCCTTTGCCGAGCACCTGGACCATTCCATCGGCCAGGTCCAGTTGATCCAAGTTAAGCCCTGTCAGCTCTGAAAGTCGCAGGCCGGAAGAATAGAACAGCTCGAGCATCGCCTGGTCGCGCCGTGCGAGGAAGTCATCCTCGACGGCGCCTTCGAGCAGTTGCAGGGCGCGGTCGGTGTCGAGGGTCTTTGGCAGCCGGCGCTCGCCTTTGGGCGGTGCCAGCCCGGTGGCCGGGTCGTGATCGCACAGGCCTTCGCGATTGAGGTAGTGATACAGGCCGCGTACCGCTGACAACAGGCGTGCCAGGCTGCGAGAGGACTGCCCCTGTTGATGCAGGCGGGCGATCAGGCTGCGCAAGCGCTGGATGTCCAGGGCCGCCCAGCTGCCGATGTTCTGCTTCTGGCACCAGCCCAGCACTTTTTCCAGGTCGCGGCGATAGGCCGACAACGTGTGAGGCGACACTTGGCGCTCACTGCGCAGGTGTTCGCAGTAGGCGTCCAGTTGCCGTTCCATCCTCAGCGTACCGAGCGCAGCGAACCGGCGACCCGCGGCAGCACCCGGCCGGTGACTTCTGCGATGTAGCTCAAAAACAGCGTGCCCACCGAGCTCTTGTAGTGCTGCGGATCGCGACTGGCGATGGCCAGCACGCCGTGCACGCCCTGATGGGCGATGGCGACGACGGCGGTGGAGCCGATCTGCTTGCGTTGTTCTTCGCCGAACAGGAAGTCCAGCTCATGCTCGCGCAGGCTGCCGCTGACGCTTTTGTTTTCCGTGAGCAGGCCGCCGATGGCCGTCTGCGCTTCGGCATGGGTCACCCAGCGGCCCACCGGCATAGCGTTGTCGCCGAACAGGATCAGGCTGACAAAGGGCACCTGGAAATCCTGGCGCAGGCTGTCTTCGACGCTCATGACCAGGTCTTCGAGGGTGCTGGCGTCCATCAGGGCGAGGATCAGCCGACGGGTCTTGTCGAACAGTCGGTCGTTGTCCCGGGCTACATCCATCAGGTGCGAAAGACGATGGCGCATTTCGATGTTGCGCTCGCGCAGGATTTTCATCTGGTGCTCCACCAGCGACACGGTATCGCCGCGTCGGTGGGGGATGCGCATCGTCGCGAGCAGTTCTTCATGCGCGACGAAGAAGTCCGGGTTAGCCTCCAGGTAAGCCGCTACGGCCGCGGTTTCTGGCAGACTGGGGGATTCGTCGGGCTGTGGGGCTGGAACCTGTGGCTGGTCGGTCATGGGTTTGGCTCACTCAAAGACGAACTTGTCCTTCGTATACGCGCACTGCCGGGCCGGTCATCATCACCGGTTGGCCAGGGCCTGCCCATTCGATGGACAGGCGCCCGCCGGGCAGGTCGATCAACAATGGCGAATCCATCCACCCCTGGCTGATCGCAGCGACTGCGGCCGCACAGGCGCCGGTACCGCAGGCCTGGGTTTCCCCGGCACCGCGTTCCCAGACGCGCAATTGTGCGCGGTGACGGTCGATGACTTGCAGGAAACCGACGTTCACTCGCGCGGGGAAGCGCGGATGATGCTCGATTTTCGGCCCCAGCTCATGCACCGGAGCACTGTTGATATCGGCCACTCGCAGCACGGCATGGGGGTTGCCCATGGAAACCGCTGCCAGCTCCACCGTGGTGCCGTCGACTTCCACCTGATAGCTCAAGGCCTGGGCCGGTGCCTGGAATGGAATGTCCGCCGGTACCAGGCGCGGAGCGCCCATGTTGACGCCGATCTGGCCGTCGCTGCGCACATCCAGTTCGATGATGCCGCTTTTGGTCTCGACGCGGATCTGCCGCTTGGCGGTCAGGCGCTTGTCCAGCACGAAGCGGGCGAAGCAGCGCGCGCCATTGCCGCATTGCTCCACTTCCGAACCGTCGGCGTTGAAGATCCGATAACGGAAATCCACGTCCGGGTTATTGGGTGCCTCGACGATCAACAACTGGTCGAAACCGATACCGGTGTGCCGGTCCCCCCATTGCTTGGCGTGCTTGGGCAGGATGTGCGCGTGCTGGCTGACCAGGTCGAGGACCATGAAGTCATTGCCCAGGCCGTGCATCTTGGTAAAACGCAGCAGCATGGTTTTACTCCGGCAGCAGGCTTTCGCCGGCAAACAACTCGGCTACCGTCTCGCGGCGACGCACTTCGAATGCCTGATCACCGTCCACCAGCACCTCGGCGCAACGGCCGCGAGTGTTGTAGTTGGAACTCATGACAAACCCGTAGGCTCCAGCCGAATGCACGGCCAGCAGATCGCCTTCTTCCAGCGCCAGCTCCCGACCCTTGGCCAGGAAGTCGCCGGTTTCGCAGATCGGCCCGACGATGTCGTAGGGGCGGGCCGCAGTGTCGCGAGGGCGCACGGCAGTGACGTCCATCCAGGCCTGGTACAGCGCCGGGCGGATCAGGTCGTTCATCGCCGCGTCGACGATGGCGAAATCCTTGTGCTCAGTGTGCTTGAGGTACTCGACCTGGGTCAGCAGCACGCCGGCGTTGGCGACGATGTAGCGGCCCGGTTCGAACATCAGCGCCAGGTCACGCCCGTCGAGGCGCTCACGCACGGCCTTGATGTAGTCGGCCACCAGCGGCGGCTCTTCATCGCGATAGCGCACGCCGACACCGCCACCGAGGTCGATGTGGCGCAGGTAGATGCCGCAGTCGCCGAGGCGGTCGACCAGCGCCAGCAGGCGGTCGAGGGCATCGATGAACGGTTCGAGGGTGGTCAGTTGCGAGCCGATGTGGCAGTCGACGCCCAGCACTTCCAGGTTTGGCAGTTGGGCAGCGCGTACGTACACGTCTTCGGCGTCGGCAATGGCGATGCCGAACTTGTTTTCCTTCAGGCCGGTGGAAATGTACGGGTGGGTGCCGGCGTCGACGTCCGGGTTCACGCGCAGGGAGACCGGTGCGCGAACGCCCAGCTCGGCGGCGACAACCTGCAGGCGCTCCAGCTCGTCGGTGGATTCGATGTTGAAGCAGTGCACGCCGACTTCCAGGGCGCGGCGCATGTCTTCACGGGTCTTGCCGACGCCGGAGAAGACGATCTTGTCGGCGCTGCCGCCAGCGGCCAGCACACGTTCGAGCTCGCCACCGGAGACGATGTCGAAACCGGCGCCCAGGCGCGCCAGGACATTGAGCACACCCAGGTTGGAGTTGGCTTTTACAGCGAAACACACCAGGTGCGGCATGCCCACGAGGGCATCGGCGAATGTCCGGTACTGGGCTTCAATGTGAGCGCGGGAATAGACATAGGTCGGCGTGCCGAAACGTTCGGCGATCGCGGACAGGGCAACCCCTTCCGCGAACAGCTCCCCGCCACGGTAGTTAAAAGCGTCCATGGCGTTCCCTTAGTAAGTGGTGGTGTGGGTGTCGTGCGAGTGGGATTTGGCCTGGGACGACTTGGCCTGTTCTTCAGGGGACTTGCTGTCATCAGGCAGGTACAGCGGACCTTTTTGACCACAGGCTGTCACGAGGCAGGCAACCGCGACGAGCGCAGCAAGGGAAGAGATCAGGCGCTTCATGGCGAAATCCTTGAAAATGCTTTAATTGCGCCGGAGTATACCGGCCACCCGTCAGCTTGCCTATGCAACGGGGTGCCCGTCTGGCGGCGCTGGTGGTCGTCAGTGGGTATAACCTTTGCAATCGCCGGGAAGCGTCCGTATCTTGCGGCGCTTGAGCATGAGCAGACATTTTCGAGGTTGCCGCAATGAGTTTGACTGAAGCCCGTTTCCACGATCTGGTCGATGCGACCCAGCAAACGCTGGAGGATGTGTTCGATGACAGTGGCCTGGACATTGACCTGGAAGTCTCTGCCGGTGTACTCACCGTCAAGTTCGAAAACGGCAGTCAGTTGATTTTCAGTCGCCAGGAGCCGTTGCGGCAATTGTGGCTGGCGGCGGTGTCCGGGGGCTTTCACTTCGACTACGACGAAGAAAGCGAGCGCTGGATGTGCGACAAGAGCGAAGAGCAGTTGGGCGAGATGCTCGAGCGCATCGTCAAGCAGCAGGCGGGCGTGGAACTCGATTTCGAAGGGCTGTAACCGCGTGAACCAGGCAGCCCCGGCGCGGCCACCCAAGCCGCTCTACAGCAATGTCAGCCCCGCCGTTCCGTCGCCCTGCACCAGCGTGTGCAAGCTGGATGAAGAGAAGGTCTGTCTCGGCTGTTTCCGCCATGTGGAAGATATCCGCGAATGGCGCTCGGCCGACGATGAGCGCCGCCGGGTTATCTGTTCCGAGGCGGCTAAGCGCCAATCCCTGAGGTAACCATTGGCCTTGGAAGCTTTTGTGGCGAGGGAGCTTGCTCCCGCTCGGCTGCGCAGCAGTCGCAGGATTTTGGGGTCGCTTCGCAACCCAGCGGGAGCAAGCTCCCTCGCCACAGGGATTTGTTTGGCCCGGGGACATGGTTCACTGTCCATAGATAGGGCAGGTCCCGCCTGACTTGTTTATTTATTGAGCTGTGATAGTGTCCGGTTACGCCTCAATCCATCGAGGCCCGTGAAAACCCCGCCTTTTTGTGGCGGGGTTTTGCTTTTTTTGTGCAGAAGAAAGGAGTCTGCCAGGATCATGACCGCACCTTCCATCACCCTTACCCGTCTGGACGTACAGCGTCTGGAACGCCTGATCGACAGCCTTGATGAAACGCTGCCGGGTGTGATTGCGCTGCAAACCGAACTGGATCGCGCCGAGAACGTGGTGGGCCACGAAGAAGTGCCTGCCGATGTCGTGACCATGAACTCGCGCGTGCATTGTCGCGAAGAAAGCAGCGGCAAGGACTATCACCTCACGCTGGTTTATCCGCAGGACGCGAACGCCGACGAAGGCCGGATCTCGATCCTGGCGCCAGTGGGCAGTGCGTTGCTGGGCCTGAAGGTCGGCCAGCACATCGACTGGCCGGCCCCGGGTGGCAAGACGTTGAAGCTGACGCTGCTGGAGGTCGAGTCGCAGCCGGTCAATGGCGGCGACTGTGCGTTCTGAACCCGTCTCAGACCTGGTTCAGTGCCTCGTTCAGGGCGCGCTCCAGGTCGGCCTTGTAGCGCAGGTACAAATTGCTTGAACAGGCGCCGTCGCCCACCAGGCCCGAGAGGTCCAGGTCGGTGATGTAGCAGCGATAGCGCTGGGCTTCGCGGCGCTGTTCGACGATCTCCCTGGCGACCACGCGGAACAGTTGGTCGCCATGTTCCAGTTCGGAAAACTCCTGCTGATCGCAGTACAGGGTGACGTGCACCTGCCCGTGCGCCGCTTTGCCGATGATCGCCTGCACGTCATAGAACGGCTTGTTGACCAGCATCTGCGGGGCTTGCCGCGCTTCGATCCGTCGCGCCCTGCCGCTGCCTGAGGGCAATAACTGGTAGTACAGGGTTTCCAGGGTTAGCGGCTGGGCGGCATCCAGCGGCAGCAGGGCATCGCGACGATAAAGCACCGACTGCAAAAAGCGTTGTAGCGGCACCAGCAGGCTTTGTTCGTCGTGATAAGGCACGTGTTGTTGCCACAGTGCGTTGAACTCGTCGAGCACGTACAGATCGGCCTCGTCTTCGTCGACGCGGTAGAACACCTGGATGCACTCGGGCTGGCCCATGGGCAGGATCAGCGCCAGGTCATGGTCCTCCAGGGCCATCGGGTCCAGGTGCAAGGGGCTGTAGGTTGTCAGTTCCTCGCCCAGGTAATCCATCAGCGCCGACAGGCTGCCCAGCGCCACGTGATTGACCTGGCCGGGCACCAGCTCCAACACGTGGTAGTGCTGCTGGACCTGAAGCAGGTAGCGGTGATTGAGCCTGCTCAGCAGCAGGGTCTGCGCCGTGTCGATGACTTCTTCCACGCGCCGCGCAATGAATTGGGCGCGGTTGTGGCAGAAACAGCGCACCTGCAAGCGTGGCTGGTGCTGGGTGACGGGCAGGTCGTTGAGGTAATCGCGCAGGCAGTCGAGCAGGGCGTGTTCGCCGTCAAAACGGTTGACCAGCACCTCGTTCCAGCTGTTGAGCGTGACCTGGTCGAGGGTCAGCACCAGGTTCTCCCGGACCCCGGCATAGCTCAGGGAGTCGGTGCGCTCGGTGGTCATCAGGATATTCAGGTCGCGGTGGTGCTTGAGCGGGTCGACGCCTACGTTCACCAGGATCAACACTTCGCTGGGCACGCTGGCGCGCAGCAACTGTGCTTCATCCACGGTGGTCAAGGGCAGGGCGATGGACTGTTGCAGGCTGCCCAGCAGGTTGAACAGTTCGAACTCGCTCAGGTCGCTGTCGCCTGGGTGCAGCGCCAGGCGCGTGCTGCTGTCGATCACGCCGTTGCGATGGCACCAGGTCAGCAGTTCCAGCAACTCGCGGCAGCGCTTGATCGGCGCGAAATTCTCCCACTCCAGGGCGTTGAGGCTGCCGTTGTACAGCGCCCACTGGTTCTGCCCCGGTTCTTTCTTGTTGGGTGACTGGACCAGCGTCAGGGTGTCTTCGGCCAGGTCCGGCGCAATGCCGGGGTTGATGAACTCGACCTTGTCGGCCTTGCGTTCGAAGGCGGCATACAGCCGCCGGCCAAGCACGTTGAGATCGCGCTTGTTGATCAGGCTGACGGTTTTCTCGGTGCGGGCGAACTGGGTCAGGAAGCGGTAGCTGTGGGTGAGTTCGTTGACCAGGGCCCGTCGCTCGTGGCTGACCTGGCGGACTTTCCATTGGCTGCGGGCGTCCAGCAGCGCCAGTTGACGCTGGTCCCAGCCCCATTCCCGAGCCAGTCGTTCGAGCAGCACCCGTTGCCAGCCGTTGCTACGCATCTGGCCGGTGAGCTTGCGATTGACCTTCAGGTACAGCGCGCGGCGGATCAACTCCAGGCGTTCGGATTCGCCGCGGGCATTGAGGTATTCCTCGATGCGGCGATAGACCAGCATGTACGGATCCAGCTCTTCGAGGTCCAGGCGATTGGCAAATACGGCCTGTTTGAAGCGCAGGCTCAGGCAGCGAACATTCGGGTGTTCACTGGCATAGACCTCGGTCAGCAGCAGCTTGAGCACGGATTTGTAGGGCGACTCGATACCTTTGAACAACTGCCAGAGCCCGGCACCGACGAATTCGCCTGGCGGAATGTAGGCCAGGTGTCCCAGGTCCAGGGTTTCATCGGCGCGAATGAAACGCTTGGACATCAGCGTATGGGTGTATTGCTCATAGTTCTCTTCTTCATAGACCGGTACCAGCCACCAGATCGGCGTGCGCCCGGCCAGCCAGATCGCGGTGCGGTAGAACTCGTCCAGCAGCAGGTAATGCTGGGTGGTGCCGCAATCGTCGGAACTGAGCTGGTTGTCCCGCTCGCCCCGCACGAAACGCGCCGGGTCGATCAGGAAAAAGTGGGCTTCGGCGCCCTGGGTCGCCGCCCAGATCTCCAGCAACTGGCATTTCTTGCGCAGTTCGGCCAGTTCATCGTCGCTCAGGTCTGGCCCGTGGCACACCCAAACGTCCATGTCGCTCTGGTCGGCCTGGGCCAGGGTACCGAGGCTGCCCATCAGGAACAGGCCAAGGATCGGTCGTGGCGGGTTGCTGCCATGCCGGGGCTTGTAGGAAAACGAACGGGTCAGCCGCTGGGCTTCGGCAAGGATATTGGCGTCAGGCTCGTAGTTCGACAGCCCGGCAGGCGTGCTGCCGGAAACGTAGCCGGGCAGCAGTGGATGGTTGACGTGGAAGAACAGCGGCAGCAACGTCAGCACGCCTTGCTGGCGCGGCGACAGGCCTTCGAGGGCGCGCTCCATCCGCACGGTGTTGAGCTTGAGAAAACGTGCGCGCAACTGGTTCAAGACCTTGCGGTCGATTCCCTCGTCCAGATCAGGGCGTATTTCGTGATTGCGGGTCATGTCAGCTCAAACCGGCTCGCGGCGTCGAACGTGGGGTGATGGCAGGTTAGCGCCCGATCTTGGGAATTCTTAAGCTGAAAACAGAATTCGGATGCCGGTTTTTTACGCAGGGCACCCGTGCGCCTGCGGAAATCCCGTAAGGGAGATTTCCGTGGGCGACAGGGGGATCAGGCGGCTTCTTGCACGCTGAGTATTGTCAGGACGGTTTGTACGTTTTGGGCGGCATCTCGGCCCAGGCTTGTCAGGTAACCACCATCGGGCTGGGTGATCAGTTCTTTTTCGAACAGGCGTTGGGCAGCGGCAATCGCTTTAGGGGCAGCGGTCTGATGAATTTTCAGGCCTTCCTGGGAACTGTCCAGGTTGAAGAGTGCAAGGATTTCCAGTTCGGCAACCAGCTCAGGGGTAAGCGACATAAGGACTCCAGACTTTCTAGGAATTTGGTCGACAGCGTCACTAAGGTGAGCGCACTCGGCCGAGCTGTCCAGTCTCAGTGTCATGCTTTTTTTGTTTAAAGCAATTCTTTGTGGCGAGGGAGCTTGCTCCCGCTCGGCTGCGCAGCAGTCGTCAAGCTATTGGGGCCGCTTCGCGCCCCAGCGGGAGCAAGCTCCCTCGCCACAGGAGCAACTTTGCCTCACGGTTTATTTCTTTTCCGGCGGCAACTCGGGGAGGGCGCGCAGCGCCGCTTCGTACCATTGGGTATCGAAGGCGCGGTCCTCTTCCAGGATCGCGTCGATTTCCACCGCCAGCACATGGGCCATCAGGTTGAGGATTTCTTCGCGCTCATAACCGACCAGGGTCAACTTGTTGAAAGTGGCCTTGGCCGCAGGCGGATTGTCACTTTCGATCTGGTTTTCGATGGCCTGGATCAGCGTGTTCTCGACGAATTCTTCTTCGTCGTTGTCGATGTCGGTTGGCTCGCTCATGGCAGGCTCCTGGGAGAAAGGTCGCCAGTTTACCTGCATTCAGCGGCGTGATGCGCCTGGCAAGAAATACCCTGGCGGTCTATAACGCTTGGCTGCCAACCCCGCACGGCCTGGAGGCTTTGTGATGCTCAAGCTTTACGGTTTTTCTGTCAGTAACTACTACAACATGGTCAAACTGGCGCTGCTGGAGAAGGGCCTGCCTTTCGAGGAAGTGCCGTTTTACCCTAGCCAGACCCCCGAAGCGCTCGCCGTCAGCCCGCGCGGCAAGGTCCCGGTGTTGAAGACCGAACAAGGGTTTATCAACGAGACCAGCGTGATCCTCGAGTACATCGAGCAAACCCAACCCGGGAAAGCCCTGCTGCCCGGTGACCCGTTCGAGCGTGCCCAGGTGCTGGCCTTGTGCAGGGAAATCGAGTTGTACATCGAGCTGCCGGGGCGAGCCTGTTATGGCGAGGCATTTTTCGGCACGTCGGTGCCCGATGCCATCAAGCAAAAGACCAAGGCCGAATTGCTGCTGGGGTTTGCCTCGCTTGGCAGGCACGGCAAATTCTCGCCCTATGTGGCGGGCGAGCGCATGAGCCTGGCCGATCTGTATTTCTTCTACAGCTTATCCCTGGCCTTGCAGGTGGGCAGGAAGCTGTTCGATATCGACTTGCTGGCAGGCATGCCAGCGGCCAAGGCGCTGATGGAGCGCTTGGAGCAGAATCCAAATGTGCAGCGGATTGCGGCGGACAGAGAGGCGGCGATGCCGGCGTTTTTGGCGATGATCGCTGCCAAGAAATGAGTTTCGTGGTGTTTTGAAGTGAGTTATCGCGAGCAAGCTCGCTCCCACAATGAATCTCTACATGAATATCCACTGTGGGAGCGAGCTTGCTCGCGATGCTTTTAGCGGCTGGCGAGTAACGCCTGGCCACGTACCACAGCTGCCTTGACCTGCGCCGGTGCGGTACCGCCGATATGATCACGGGCGTTGACCGAGCCTTCGAGGGTCAGCACGGCAAACACGTCCTGTTCGATCTGGTCGCTGAACTGGCGCAGTTCGTCCAGGCTCATTTCCGCCAGGTCCTTGCCGCTGTCCACGCCGTACTTCACGGCGTGACCGACGATTTCGTGGCAGTCACGGAATGGCAGGCCACGGCGCACCAGGTAATCGGCCAGGTCCGTGGCGGTGGAAAAGCCGCGCAGGGCTGCTTCGCGCATCACCGCGTGCTTGGGCTTGATGGCCGGGATCATGTCGGCGAAGGCCCGCAGCGAGTCGCGCAAGGTATCGGCGGCGTCGAACAGCGGTTCCTTGTCTTCCTGGTTGTCCTTGTTGTAGGCCAGCGGCTGGCCTTTCATCAGGGTCAGCAGGCCCATCAATGCGCCGAACACCCGGCCGCTCTTGCCCCGTACCAGCTCCGGCACGTCAGGGTTTTTCTTTTGCGGCATGATCGAGCTGCCGGTGCAGAAGCGGTCCGGCAGGTCAATGAACTGGAATTGCGCACTGGTCCACAGCACCAGCTCTTCGGAGAAGCGCGACAGGTGCATCATCGCGATGCTTGCGGCGGCGCAGAATTCGATGGCGAAATCGCGGTCCGAGACGTTATCCAGCGAGTTGCCGCCCACGGCGTCGAAGCCCAGCAACTGCGCGGTGTATTCACGGTCGATCGGGTACGTGGTGCCGGCCAGCGCGGCGCTGCCCAGGGGCATGCGGTTGGTGCGCTTGCGACAGTCCACCAGGCGCTCGTAGTCGCGGCTGAGCATTTCGAACCAGGCCAGCATGTGATGCCCAAACGTTACAGGTTGGGCGGTTTGCAGGTGCGTGAAGCCCGGCATGATGCTCTCGGCTTCGCGCCCGGCTTGCTCCAGCAGGCCTTTTTGCAGGCGAGTGATTTCGGCCAGGATCAGGTCGATCTCATCGCGCAGCCACAGGCGGATGTCGGTGGCGACCTGGTCGTTGCGGCTGCGGCCGGTGTGCAGTTTCTTGCCTGTCACGCCGATGCGGTCGGTCAGGCGCGCTTCGATGTTCATGTGTACGTCTTCGAGGTCGACGCGCCAGTCGAACTGGCCGGCCTCGATTTCAGCCTGGATGGTCTTCAGGCCGTCGATGATGCTGTCGCGCTCGGCATCGGTCAGCACGCCGACCTTGGCCAGCATGGTGGCGTGGGCGATCGAGCCCATGATGTCGTGGCGATACAGGCGCTGGTCAAAGTTGACGGAGGCGGTGAAGCGGGCGACGAAGGCGTCGACGGGTTCACTGAAGCGGCCGCCCCAGGACTGATTGGTCTTGTCAGTGCTCATGAATTCGCTCGTGATCGGCTGTGGAGAAAGTAGCGGTTAAAGGCTGCGGCGGATGATAGCAGGGTTGCCGGGACTGGCGCTGGCACTGGTCGGCAGGTTTTTTCGATGCAAGCCTGGGATCCAACCGGGTTTTCCCGCAACGATATTTTTCGATTGAGCAATATCGTCGTGGCAACCGTCTACAGTGGACTGTAGGACTTTTGCTTTTTCCACCCATGGCGCAGCGGATATAGATAAGAAGGGGGGCTCATATTGGTCAGATCGACAGTTAACAATCCCTACGGCGACGCCGTGCGACAACGGGCCTCGGGCATCGGTCGGCAAGCGCTGGTAAAGATAGGCAACCGCCTCGCGGCACTTTTTGGCCCTCGAACGAGTCTTAGCGTGGATCGCCGTGACGGATGTCACTTCCCCTGTCTACGCTATCCTTGTGCGAGACTCACGCAGGAATCCAGCGCAATATGAATGTCCTGATCGTTGATGACGAACCACTGGCCCGCGAGCGCCTGAGCCGAATGGTTGGCGAGCTCGAGGGTTACAGTGTCCTGGAGCCGAGCGCCACCAATGGCGAAGAGGCATTGGCCCTTATTGACAGCCACAAGCCGGATATCGTGCTGCTCGACATTCGCATGCCTGGCCTGGACGGTCTACAGGTCGCGGCGAAGCTGTGCGAACGAGAGTCGCCGCCCGCCGTGGTGTTCTGTACCACCCGGGACGACTTCCCTCCCGAGGTGTTGCAGGCCGGCGCCGTGGGCTACCTGGTCAAGCCCGTGGCGACCGAGGCGCTGCTCGAAGCCTTGCGCAAGGCCGAGCGGCCCAACCGCGTGCAGTTGGCAGCGCTGACCCGTCCGGCCGCCGAAAGCGGCAGCGGCCCGCGCAGCCATATCAGTGCGCGCACCCGCAAAGGCATCGAGCTGATCCCGTTGAACCAGGTGGTCTATTTCATTGCCGACCACAAATACGTGACCTTGCGCCATGAGAGTGGCGAGGTGTTGTTGGATGAGCCTCTCAAGGCCCTCGAAGACGAGTTCGGCGAACGTTTCGTACGCATCCACCGCAACGCCCTCGTGGCCCGCGAGCGGATCGAGCGTTTGCAGCGCACCCCCCTTGGGCATTTCCAACTGTTCCTCAAGGGCCTCAATGGCGACGCGCTGATTGTCAGCCGGCGACACGTGGCCGGCGTGCGCAAGATGATGCAGCAGCTTTAATGCGGCGGTCCAAGGCGTTCGATGCGTTTCATTTCGAGGATTTGGCGGCCAGGGAGGCCTTAGGGTCGTGATTCAAATCAAAGCGGTTTTGGCTGAGCTGTTATTATCTGCCGTATCTTTTAAGTACGGATTGATCCATGTCCCCTCGCGAGATCCGCATCGCCACCCGTAAAAGTGCCTTGGCCCTCTGGCAGGCCGAATACGTCAAAGCCCGCCTGGAAGCGGCCCATCCCGGCCTGATCGTGACCCTGGTGCCCATGGTCAGTCGCGGTGACAAGCTGCTGGATTCGCCGCTGTCGAAGATCGGCGGCAAGGGCCTGTTCGTCAAGGAACTGGAAACCGCGTTGCTGGACAACGAAGCCGACATCGCCGTGCATTCGATGAAAGACGTGCCCATGGACTTCCCCGAAGGCCTGGGCCTGTTTTGCATCTGCGAGCGGGAAGACCCCCGCGATGCGTTCGTCTCCAACACGTTCTCCAGTCTTGACGCACTGCCTGCCGGGAGCGTGGTGGGTACTTCCAGCCTGCGTCGCCAGGCACAGTTGCTGACTCGCCGCCCGGACCTGCAAATCCGTTTCCTGCGCGGTAACGTCAATACGCGCCTGGCCAAGCTCGATGCCGGTGAGTACGACGCGATCATCCTCGCCGCCGCCGGCCTGATCCGCCTGGGCTTTGAAGATCGCATCACCTCGGCCATCAGCGTCGACGACAGCCTGCCGGCCGGTGGACAAGGGGCGGTGGGCATCGAGTGCCGTAGCGCCGACAGCGACATCCATGCCTTGCTGGCGCCGCTGCACCATGAAGACACCGCTACGCGGGTATTCGCCGAGCGCGCCCTTAACAAACACCTCAATGGCGGTTGCCAAGTGCCGATCGCCTGTTACGCCGTGCTGGAAGGCGAACAGGTCTGGTTGCGTGGCCTGGTGGGGGATCCCAACGGTGGCCGGCTGCTCAGCGCCGACGCCCGGGCGCCGCGCCACGATGCCGAGGCGTTGGGCGTGCGGGTGGCCGAGGATCTGTTGAGCCAGGGCGCCGCCGACATCCTCAAGGCCGTCTATGGCGAGGCCGGCCACACGTGACGGGTTGGCGGCTGTTGCTCACCCGGCCGGCGGACGAGTCGTCGGCGCTGGCGGCTGTCCTGGCCGAAGCGGGGATCTACAGCAGCAGCCTGCCCTTGCTGGATATCGAGCCGGTCCCGCTGTCCGATGCCGGGCGGGCGATACTCCAGGTGCTGGACCAATACTCTGCCGTGATCGTCGTCAGCAAACCGGCCGCACGCCTGTGCGTCGAGTTGCTGCGCCAATACTGGCCCCAGCCTCCCGACCAACCATGGTTCAGCGTGGGGGCGGCCACCGGACAGATTCTCGTCGATGCCGGCCTCACGGTGTTTTATCCCGATAACGGCGATGACAGCGAAGCCTTGCTGGAACACCTGGTCTTGCGCCAGGCTGTTGCGCGGCCCGACCCCAAGGTTTTGATCGTGCGGGGTGAAGGCGGGCGTGGCTTGCTGGCAGAGCGTTTGCGCGAGCAAGGTGCTAGTGTCGATTATCTGGAATTGTACCGCCGCCACTTGCCCGATTACGGCGAAGGGGCGTTGCCGGCGAAAGTCGAAGCGGAACACTTGAACGCACTGGTGGTCAGCAGTGGGCAGGGCTTCGAGCATCTGCAGCGGCTGGCCGGCGATGCGTGGCCGGCCTTGGCGCGGTTACCGTTGTTTGTTCCAAGCCCAAGGGTTGCCGAGATGGCGCGTGCCGCCGGGGCCCGAACAGTTGTGGATTGTCGTGGCGCCAATGCCGCGGCTTTGCTGGCGGCGTTACGGGAACACTCCGTGCCGTTTTCTAATGCAAAGGATGGATACGTGAGCGAAACAGCCTTGCCAAAAGAAGATCTAGACCAGCCAGCGATCGATGCGCCGGTTGAAACTCCGCCCCCGGTGGCGCCGCGTCGCGGCAACGGGTTGGCCATAGTTGCATTGCTGCTCGGGGCCGCTGGCGTGGCCGTGGGCGGTTGGGGCGTGTGGCAGGTGCGTCACCTGCAAACCAATAACCAGCAGCAGTCTGCCCAGGTCCAGGCGCTGAATGACCAGGCCCAGAGCCTCAAGCTCAACGAGCAACGCCTGAGCGAGCGCCTGGCGCAATTGCCCCCGGCCGAAGAGCTGGAGGGGCGGCGGCGCCTGGTGGCCCAGTTGCAAAGTGACCAGCAGCACCTGAACCAGCGCCTGGAAACCGTGCTCGGTGCCAGCCGCAAGGATTGGCGCCTGGCGGAGGCCGAGCACTTGTTGCGCCTGGCCAGCCTGCGTCTTTCCGCCCTGCAGGACATCAACAGTGCCCAGGCGCTGGTCCAGGGGGCTGACGAAATCCTGCGTGAGCAGAACGACCCCGGTTCGTTCGCCGCCCGCGAGCAACTGGCCAAGACCCTCGCCGCGTTGCGCAGCACCGAGCAACCGGATCGCACCGGGCTGTTCCTGCAACTGGGTGCCTTGCGTGACCAGGTCCTGGAGCTGACCGAACTGGCGCCCGAGTACAAGGACCGCGGTGAATCCCTGCTGGGCCTGACCGCCGACGGCGATGGCGCCAGTCGTTGGGCGCAGTGGTGGGACCAGATCTCGCGCTATATCCGTATCGACTTCAACGCCGATGAAAATGTTCGTCCGCTGCTGGCCGGGCAAAGCCTCGTGCAAGTGCGCCTGGCCTTGAGCCTGGCGCTGGAGCAGGCGCAATGGGCCGCCCTCAATGGTCAGGCGCCGGTCTACACCCAGGCGCTGACCGAGGCTCGGGACGTGTTGAAGAACAACTTCAACCAGGACAACCCGCAAAGCAAGATCATGCTCGAGCGCGTGGTCGAGCTGTCCAAGCAGCCGGTGACGGTGGTCACCCCGGACCTGACGGGCACGCTGAGCAGCGTCCAGGCTTACCTTGAGCGCCGCAACCTCAATGCCCAGGAATCGGTCAAGCCGCTGTCCGCGCCTGGCGCGCAGGAGGCCACGCCATGAAGCGTCTCTACGTGATTCTGTTCGTGGTCATCGCTGCCGCTGCCTTGCTGGGCATGGCGATTGCCGAGCATTCGGGTTACGTGCTGGTGGCGTACAAGAACTTCCGTTATGAAGCTGGCCTTTGGGTCACCCTGGCGCTGGTGGCGGTGTTCTGGCTGGTGTGGCGAGGCCTGAGGGCACTGATCGGGCTGGTGACTACGTCGAGCGGCGTGGTCAACCCGTGGTCGCGGCGCAACCGCAGCCGGCGGGTGCAAGTGGCGATCGAGCACGGCCAGTTGGACCTGGCCGAAGGTCGCTGGGCCAGTGCCCAACGACATCTGCATCGTGCTGCCGAAGCCGAGCGCCAGCCGCTGCTGTATTACCTCGGCGCCGCCCGTGCGGCCAACGAACAAGGCCTCTACGAACAGAGCGACAGTTTGCTCGAGCGCGCCCTGGAGCGTCAGCCCCAGGCGGAACTGGCCATTGCCCTTACGCACGCGCAACTGCAGACGGACCGAGGCGACACCGACGGCGCGTTGACCACGCTCCAGGCCATGCATGAGCGGCATCCCCATAACGTCCAGGTCCTGCGCCAACTGCAACGACTGCATCAGCAGCGCGGCGACTGGTCGGCATTGATCCGGCTGCTGCCGGAGCTGCGCAAGGACAAGGTCCTGCCACCCGCTGAACTGGCGGAACTGGAACGTCGTGCCTGGGGTGAAAACCTCACCCTGGCAGCCCACCGTGAGGAGGACGGCAGCGTCGGTTTGCAGTCGCTCAATCGCGCCTGGCAACAACTGACCTCCGCGCAGCGCCAGGAGTCGGCGCTGGTGCTGGCCTATGCCGAGCAGTTGCGTCAGTTGGGAGCCCAGGTCGAGGCCGAAGAGGTACTGCGAAGTGCGCTCAAGCGTCATTATGACAGCCATCTGGCGCGCCTGTACGGGTTGGTTCGAGGCAATGATCCGATCCGCCAGTTGCAAACGGCCGAAGGCTGGCTCAAGGATCATCCGGCGGATCCAAGCCTGCTGCTGACCCTGGGGCGCCTATGCCTGCAGAACAGTTTGTGGGGCAAGGCGCGGGACTATCTGGAAAGCAGCTTGCGCGTCCAACGCAACCCCGAAGCCTGTGCTGAACTGGCGCGATTGCTGGCGCAACTGGGCGATGCCGAGCGCAGCAACCAGTTGTTCCAGGAGGGATTGGGGCTGCTGGACGAGCGCCTGCTGGCCGCACCGTTGCCGGTTCCGGCTCAGGTGTTGTCCACTTGAGAGGGGCATGACTCATTCTTGAAAATGGTATGAACCCTTGTGGCGAGGGGATTTATCCCCGTTGGGCTGCGAAGCGGCCCTTTTAAGCTTGGGCTCGATGAAAATCTGATACAGCACGCACGGCGCCAGGCTTTAGGGCTGCCTCGCAGCCCAGCGGGGATAAATCCCCTCGCCACAGGTTCAGTGTCGGCCGTGAGCGAAGGGTTGCGAATACCGCCCTGGTTTTGGGGCTTTGCTCATGCCATCAGTAAAGTCCTACAGCCCATCGCGCTGTATCCTCTTTGGCCTGTCGGGAATTCCCTACATCCCTGGTGAAGTGTCTGCGCGGGCCTGCCTTGAAAGGCCCGAGGGCTTTCCTCTACCGTAACTGCTTGTCTCTTCTGTTACGGAACCGCCATGTCTTTGGCCAGCTCACGCTTCTTGTTTTTCATGGCTTCCATCGCCGCAGCCCTGGCTTTGGGCATTGCCACTTATCTGGAGTATTCGGTCGGCCTGACGCCTTGCAGCCTTTGTGTCTTGCAGCGGTTGTGCCTGACGCTGTTCCTAGTGAACAGCCTTGTGGCATGCGTACACGGTCCAGGCCAAAGAGGCAGTTTCTTCTATGGTGCGGCAGGGTTGGTTTTTGCGACGGGGGGAATGACCCTGGCATGGCGTCAGGTCTTGATGCAAAGCCATTCGTTCGAGCCGTTTCCTGATTGTGTTGCCCAGCCCAAGCTGATGGATTCGTGGTGGTGCGCGTTGCATCGCGTCCTCGATGGCGCGGTCGATTGCGCGAATATCACCTGGACGCTGTTCGACCTGAGTATCCCCGAATGGAGCCTGTTGTTTTTTCTCGCGGTGTCCAGCGCGATGGCCTATCTACTGCTGCGCCTTGCCTGGAGTGCTCTGGTACGACCGCTCAGCGGCGATACGTCGCAGATGCTCCGGGCCATGGATTAAACACTTGTATGAACTTTATCTCCTGCGTACCTTGAAGCCATTGTCGTGCGGGCATAATCTGGCCCGCACGTGTTATTGGAATTGTGCCGCTCGATCATGTTGTGTCTGGCTTGTCCCTGATCATCAGGCGTGCACAGGCTGCGAGTGGCATGACTCACAAGGGAAGAAATCACCATGCTCGAAAGTTGTCAGAATGCTCAGGAACGCTGGGGTGGGGTGCATCTGCTGATCGATCGCTGGTTGCAGGAGCGTCACGAACTGGTTCGGGCCTACGATGCCCTCGGCGATAAGCCTGAAGCGCTGAGCGAAAGCCGCAAACCCTTGCAGGAGTTCTGCGGTGTGCTGGTCGACTATGTGTCTGCCGGTCATTTCGAGATATACGAACAACTGACGGGCGAGGCCAAGGCCTTCAACGACAAGCGCGGCCTGGAACTGGCCGAGCAGATCTACCCGCGTATCGACGTCATCACCGAAAAGCTGCTGGCGTTCAACGACCTGTGCGATGAAGGCAAGTGCGTAGCGGAAAAATTCAAGGAGCTGGGCGGCTTGCTGCACGAACGTTTCGAACTGGAAGACTGCCTGATCGAAGTGTTGCACAACGCTCACAAGGAAGAAGCCGCGGTCCAGGCCTGAGGGTTTCGCGGTCATGAAAAAACGGTGCGCATTGCGCACCGTTTTTTATTGAGTCGGCGTCAGGTCGTCGCGCCCAGCAATTCGATTTCAAACACCAGTGGCGTGAATGGCGGGATCACATCTCCCGCCCCTTCGGCGCCATAGGCCAGGGTCGACGGAATCACCAACCGCCATTTTGCGCCTACCGGCATTTGCGGCAATGCACTGCGCCAGCCGTCAATCACGCTGTCGAGGTTGAACCACTGTGCCTGGTGGTTGGAGTCGAATACCGTGCCGTCCGGCAATCGACCGGTATACAGCACCTGGACCTTGCCGTGAGGGCCGGCCTTCGCGCCGTGGCCTGGCTTGATCTCGGTCAGCAGGATGCCGTCTGCGAGTTGCTGGACGCCTGGACGGTTCTTTTCTTCATTGAGAAATTTCTGCTCCGTTTTCAACGCAGCTTCGATCTGTGGCGTTGTCGATTGCGAATTCAGTTGTGCCTGGTGCTCGGCCAGGATCTGTTCGATGCGTTCATCCTTGAGGGCCAGCGGCTTGCCCAGGTAGGCCTGTTGCAAGCCTTCGACCAAGGCTTTGATCTGCAGGTCCGGCACGTCCTGGCGCAGGCGTTCGCCGAGGCTTGCGCCCAGGCTGTAAGCCAAATCGTGGGCATCGTTTGCGCTGGTTTTTTCAACGGCCTGGACCGTGGAGCAAACCATGCACAGGAATAAAAACAGGTGACGCGACATGTGTGCTCTCCGGCCTCGAATCGAGGAATTATGCCAGTGCCGATATCGATAGAGGTGGATTGCCAAGGCACTGGCGCAGAAGATTTTTCGTCCCTTGCAACGCAACGTCTTGTGTACTGTCAACATGCCCTAGCGGCGGTTGAAGCAGAGGTCTAGTATGAGCCGCACTCACGTCAGTCAGGAGGTAAACCATGTCGGCCACCAAGAAGCCTGTAAACACTCCGTTGCACTTGCTCCAACAACTCTCGGGCAGCCTGCTCGAACATCTGGAAAATGCCTGCTCCCAAGCCCTGGCTGATGCTGAAAAACTGCTCGCCAAACTTGAAAAACAACGCGGCAAAGCGCAGGAAAAACTGCACAAGTCGCGCACCAAATTGCAAGACGCAGCCACCGCTGGCAAGGCCAAGGCGCAAGCCAAGGCCAAAGATGTCGTGAAAGAACTCGAAGACCTGCTCGATGCCTTGAAGGATCGTCAGTCCGAGACCCGCACCTACATTCTGCAACTCAAGCGTGATGCCCAGGAAAGCCTGAAGCTGGCCCAAGGCGTCGGTCGCGTGCAGGAAGCCGCGGGCAAGGCGCTGTCGCTTCGTGCTGCCAAGCCTGCCGCTGTATCGGCCAAGAAGCCGGCGGCTAAACCCGTCGCGGCAAAAGCTCCGGCCAAAGTCGCTGCCAAGCCTGCAGCGAAAGCACCGGCCAAAGCTGCCAGCAAGCCAGCTGCCAAATCGGTCGCTGCCAGTGCTGCAAAACCTGCGGCAAAAAAACCAGTTGTCAAAGCTGCGGCCAAGCCCGCCACAAAAACGGCAGTTGCAAAACCTGCTGCCGCCAAGCCTGCTGTAAAAGCTGCTGCTAAACCGGCCGCTAAACCTGCGGCAAAAGCTGCAGCCAAACCTGCCGCTAAAACCGCCGCCGCAAAACCTGCTGCCAAAGCTGCGGTAAAAGCCACCGCAAAACCTGCTGCCGTTAAGCCTGCTGCCAAACCAGCAGCGAAGCCTGCGGCAACCAAAACGGCTGCGGCCAAGCCCGCTGCGAAAACGGCTGCCAAGCCTGTCGCTGCCAAAGCCCCCGCCAAAGCGGCGGCTAAACCCGCTGCCAAACCGGCTGCGGCCAAGCCTGCTGCTGCGAAGCCAACGGCTGCCAAACCAGCCGTCGCGAAGCCCGCTGCCGCCAAACCAGCCGCCAAGCCGGCAGCGAAACCGGCCGTGAAAAAGCCAGCCGCTGCAAAACCTGCGACTGCGCCAGCCGCCAAGCCAGCGACACCGGCTCCGACCACGGCACCGGCGCCAACCGCCAGCACTCCGGCCGCGGCGACCAGCCCATCCGCCGCCGTTGCGCCGAGCATCAGCAGCACCCCAACCAGCGCTTCCTAAGTGCCGGACACCGCGACGCGCAGCTGATGCAGCGCGTCGCGGCTCGCTGGCCCGGCATTCGCCGCCAGCCCTTGCAGCCATTGCGCTGAATCGTTCTGTTGTGTCCCAGGCCAATCCTTGGCCAGCGCTTCCAATCGCTCCAGCAATTGCCGTTCGGCCGCCAGCTCCAGCTGCTTGACCTGCTCGCGCAGGCCATTGAGTGCCGTGTCCTGGAGGGCGCTGGTTTTCCATTGGCTGCGAAGCGTGCGCAGTGGCCGCACCACCTCGGCATCCCAGGGCGCGGCCAATAGTCGAAGCTGCCGCAGCCTGTGTTCATTGCAGGCCACGCCACGCTGCGCCAGCCACAGGCCACACAGCAGCAGGCAGACGTTGGCGCCGGCGTCTTGTGATGCCAGGCACGCAGGCTCTACGCCAGGCTTGGCATAGAGGTCGAGGGAAAAGCTCCACAGGTCTGGGGACATCGTGCTACTCGCGCCAGTTGCGAGCGAAGCTGGTAGACTCCGCCGCCATTATGATCCGACTTCAGAACCTGACTTTACAGCGTGGCCCGCAACGTCTGCTAGAAGACGCCGAGCTGACCCTGCACGCCGGCCACAAAGCCGGCCTCATCGGTGCCAACGGCGCCGGCAAATCGAGCCTGTTCGCCTTGCTGCGAGGCGAGCTGCACCCGGACTCGGGTGATTGCCTGTTGCCGGCTGATTGGCGCATCGCCCACATGCGCCAGGAGGTCGACACCCTCGAGCGTCTGGCGGTGGACTACGTGCTCGATGGCGACCTGCGCCTGCGCCAGGTGCAACGTGACCTGGCGGCGGCCGAAGCGGCCCACGACGGTGCCGCACAGGCCCGTCTGCACGCGGAACTCGACAGTGCCGACGGCTACACCGCCGATGCTCGTGCGCGCAAATTGCTCGCCGGCCTGGGCTTTACCAATGAGCAGATGGATCGTCAGGTCGGGGACTTCTCCGGTGGCTGGCGGATGCGCCTGAACTTGGCCCAGGCCTTGATGTGTCCTTCGGATCTGCTGTTGCTCGATGAGCCGACCAACCACTTGGACCTCGACGCCATCATCTGGCTCGAAGACTGGCTCAAGAGTTACCCGGGCACGCTGCTGCTGATTTCCCACGACCGTGATTTCCTCGACGCGGTGGTGGATCACGTGGCCCATGTCGATCAGCGCAAGCTCACCTTGTACCGCGGCGGCTATAGCGCCTTCGAGCGCGCGCGCGCCGAACGCCTGGCCCAGCAACAGCAGGCCTACGAGAAGCAGCAGGCGCAACGTGCGCACATGGAAAGCTACATCGCCCGCTTCAAGGCCCAGGCCACCAAGGCCCGCCAGGCCCAGAGCCGGATCAAGGCGCTGGAGCGGATGGAAGAGTTGTCGGCGGCCCACGTCGATTCGCCGTTTGATTTTGTCTTCCGCGAATCGACCAAGATTTCCAGCCCGTTGATCGACCTGTCCGACGCGCGCCTGGGCTACGGCGACAAGACCGTGCTGGAGAAGGTCAAGCTGCAACTGATCCCGGGTGCGCGGATTGGTCTGCTGGGCCCCAACGGTGCCGGTAAGTCGACCCTGATCAAGAACCTTTCCGGCGAACTCCAACCATTGGCTGGGCGCTTGACCCGAGGTGAAAACACCGTCGTTGGCTATTTTGCCCAGCACCAGCTCGACTCCCTGGATTCCAAGGCCAGCCCGCTTTTGCACCTGCAACGCCTGGCACCGACCGAGCGCGAGCAGACCCTGCGGGATTTCCTCGGTGGGTTCGATTTCCGCGGGGCGCGCATCGACGAGCCGGTGCTGAATTTCTCCGGTGGCGAAAAGGCACGCCTGGCGTTGGCATTGATCGCCTGGGGCCGGCCGAACCTGTTGCTGCTCGACGAACCGACCAACCACCTGGACCTGGAGATGCGCCTGGCCCTGACCATGGCCTTGCAGGAATTCAGTGGCGCGGTGCTGGTGGTGTCCCACGATCGGCATTTGCTCAAGAGCACCACGGATAATTTCTTCCTGGTGGCCGACGGCAAGGTCGAGGAGTTCGACGGCGACCTGGAAGACTACGCCCGTTGGCTGGTGGAATACCGTCAGCGCAACGCGCCGGTCAGCAGCACGCCGGTCAACCCGGACAAGACCGACAAGAAAGCCCAGCGCCAGGCCGCCGCCGCATTGCGCCAACAACTGGCGCCGCACAAGCGTGAGGCCGACAAACTCGAAGCCGAGTTGGGCAAGCTGCATGAAAAACTGCAAAAGATCGAAACCAGCCTTGGCGACAGTGGTCTCTACGAGGCGGCGCGCAAAGATGAGTTGCGCGACCTGCTGGCCGAGCAGGCCAAGCTGAAAATTCGGGAAGCGGAACTCGAGGAGGCTTGGATGCAAGCGCTGGAACTGCTGGAAAACCTGCAAGCGGAGCTGGAGGCGTTGTCCTGATGGAAGCGTTGGCGTTGCCTATACCCGTCATGTGGATCGAGCCGATCTGGCTGGGTGTGCAAATCCTGCTGATCCTGGTGGCCGGTTATGTCGCGCAGCGTGTCGTGGCGCGGACCCTTACAGGCCTGGGGGAGCGTTACCCGTTCCCGCCCCAACTGGTGATTATCCTGCGGGGTGTGCTGCGCTGGCTGATCATGGGCACTGCGGTGCTGGTGGTGCTCGAACGCTTGGGTGTCTCGGCCACGGTGCTATGGACTGCACTGTCGGGCTTCGTCGCGGTGGCAGCGGTGGCGTTCTTCGCCATCTGGAGCGTACTGTCCAACCTGTTCTGCGCCGTGTTGATCTACACCGTCGGACCGTTTCGCCTGGGCGATGTGGTCGAGCTGGTGGACACCACCGACAAGCCTGGCATCAAAGGACGCGTGGTGGCGATCAATCTGCTGTACACCACGCTGATCGAACCCGAGGAACTCGGCACTGGCAGTGCCATGGTGCAAGTACCCAACAGCCTGTTCTTCCAGCGTTCGGTACGGCGCTGGCGTGGCAGCGAAGCGTTTCCGGTGGGTGGTTTCGTCGAGTAAGGGACTGCTACGCAGCCCAGCGGGAGCAAGCTCCCTCGCCACGGTGTTCATACCGGCTTAAGTGCTTGCGCAAAAAACGGTGGTCAACGGCCTGGCGGCGCATTAGCTTAGTCGTTTTCGACGAATTCGAGCCGAGGTGTGCAATGGTGCTGGAAACATGGCTGGCGTTTTTCGCCGCCTGTTGGGTGATCAGTCTTTCCCCGGGCGCCGGTGCCATTGCATCGATGTCCAGTGGCTTGCGCTACGGGTTTTGGCGCGGTTACTGGAATGCCCTGGGCCTGCAACTGGGCCTGGCGCTGCAAATTGTGATCGTCGCTGCCGGTGTTGGCGCGATCCTTACGGCGTCGGCCACTGCGTTCTATGCGATCAAGTGGTTCGGCGTGGCCTATCTGGTTTACCTGGGTATCAAACAGTGGCGAGCCATCCCTGGCGATATCAGCGATGATTCCGTCGTGCGGCCTATCGGTAATCCTTTGGCGCTGGTGTTTCGCGGCTTCCTGGTCAACATCAGCAACCCCAAGGCGCTGGTGTTCATGCTGGCGGTGTTGCCACAGTTCATCAATCCCCATGCCCCGTTGATCCAGCAATACCTGATCCTGGGCGTCACCATGGTCGTCGTCGACCTCATCGTCATGGCCGGATACACCGGGTTGGCGTCCAAAGTCCTGCGCCTGTTGCGTACACCGAAGCAGCAACGGCGGATGAACCGCACGTTTGCTGGCCTGTTCATCGGGGCGGCGGGCTTGCTCGCGACGATTCGCAAGGCTGCGGTGTAACCGGCTTATACACAACACCTGTGGCGAGGGAGCTTGCTCCCGCTCGGTTGCGCAGCGACCGCAAGATCTTGGGGCCGCTTCGCGACCCAGCGGGAGCAAGCTCCCTCGCCACAAAAGCGTCTCTACTATCCAGCGGCGTGGCTCAGCGCAAAATCACCGGCGCGGTATCCCGGGGCAGGTTATTGCCCTGCATCGGCTCGCCGGGCTGTTGATAGCTCGGGCCGCCGAGCTGTTCGCTCAGTTGTCGTGCCACGTCTTCCCCCAGGGCCTTGGACACTTCGCGCACCACCCGCGGCCGGTTGAGGCTGATGCGCACGTCCCGGTGGTTCAACAGCTTGGTGTCCTGGCCTTCGCCCATGGCCGTAAAGGCTGAGGTGATTTCGTAGGTCTTGGTGTTGATCAGGCTGAAGTCCGCCACCAGGGTCAGCGCCAATACGGCTGAGTAGCTGTCGGTATTGGCCAGCTCGTTGATGTCGCGGGTGAAGTCGATGTCCGACACCGTGCCGAACAGCACGTAATCGGCACCCTTGAAGTTCCCGGCCTTGATGCGCTTGATCACGTCATAGACGTCGCCCTTGGACGCCGCCGTGTAGGGCGTGCCTTGGGTCAGCTGGAACATCCCGCTGCGCAGGATCTCGCCCTTGATGTCACCCGTGAACTTGCGCAGTTCGCCCTGCTCGATATAGCTGCTGGTGGCTTCCATCTCGTCGTAGCTCGAGGAAGCGCTGGCGCTGTAAGGGTTCGCCTGGAAGTTGCTCTGCGCTGAGACGGTGTGGATGTATTCCTCCACCCGCTCCTGGTATGCAAGGTCGGTCACTGCGACTTTCGGGGCCGCCTGCGCGCCAAATGCGCAGGCCAGGGCCATGATGCCTATCCATGTGCGCATGGCTTAACGCTCCGTGGTCTTGCGGATTTCTTTTTCGTCCATCCACTCGGCCAGACCGCTTTCGACGTCGATCAATTGCAGGCTGAATTTGTAGAAGACGTCCTTGTAGTCGCTGCTGCGCTTGACGATCGAGCTGATGGAGCCTTCGAGGCGGTACTTGGCAGCGATCATGTTGCCGGTCTTGGCTACGGTGCTTTTCTTGTACAGGCCGCTCTGGTTCTGCAGCTTGAGCTGGTCGACCTGGCTGTCCATGGCGGTGTTGTCGCTGGCGAAGCGAGCAGCGCCGGTCTTCATCAGCTGGGTCTTGATGCTGGTAGTGATTTCACGGGTGTCGATGTATTCGCTGGTCTTGTTCTTCACGTCATAGACCTGGACCACCGGGCGACCCTGCAGGATGCCGGACTGGGCCAGGGAGCGGGTCATGGACTCGGCGATCATTTGCAGGTCGGTGGAACCGAACTCGTTGGTCACGGTTTCCACGGCCTTGGTGTCGCCGTAGCTGATGTTCTTGTTGCCCAGGACCGGCGAGTTGTTGGCGCAACCGCTGACCAGCAAGGCAGCGAGGGCGAGGGAGGAGATGCGTACGAACATGTGGGTGCTCTCAAATTGCTGCATAAAGGGTTTTTGTGGCGAGGGGATTTATCCCCGCTGGGCTGCGTAGCAGCCCCAAAAAACTGAATGAAATCTACCTGACATACCGAGTCCGTCGGTTTGAGGGCTGCTGCGCAGCCCAGCGGGGATAAATCCCCTCACCACAGGTCTGGTGTTGGCCTGGCCGACCGGGACCAGGCTCAAGGGGTATTGATTTCCAAACGGAAATCCACCGCCTTGGGTGTCGGTGCGATGGCCGGCAGGAAACTGGTCTGTTCGCCATACAGCGTCAGGCTTTTCCAGGTTTCTTCCTCGGCGATCGGAAAGCCTTCCGGCCCGAGCCAGGCAAAGCGGTAATACATCGTCTTGTTGTTGTAGCTGGTGTTGCTCAACTGGACATTGACGGTCATGTAGCCGTTTTCCCGGGCCACGCGCATGGCGCCGACCACAATGTTCTTGGTCTTGCCCATCGCCACGACCTTGCTGGCGGCGCTGCCCGGTTCCGGTGGTGGCGGGGTGGCGCAACCGGCCAGCAAGGCCAGGGCGCCGACGGCGATCAGTTTTAAACGCATGTGAACAAGACTCCGTTCTTAAGGTTGCTTGAGGGCAATGGCGGTCGGGTTGGCGCTGGGCATCACCTGGGCCGCCAGGCCACCGGCGAACACCTGGTTACCCACCGCACGCAGGCTGATGACCTGGTAGCGCTGGTCGACGGTGACCTTGACCACCGAGCCGCCCACCGAGCTTGGCAAGGTGACCTGGTGCTCGCCTTTCTTCAGGCGCAGGCGCACCACCTGGGTGTAGTCGGGCAGGGTGCGCCAGGTTCGGGTATCGGCACCTTCGAGTACGGCCGAGGTGAGGCCGACGGCCAGGCCGGCCAGGGGATTGGTGTCGTTGATCTGCTTTTGCGCCACGCCACGGGTGACGGCGCGGACGGTGGTGCGCAAGATGATGCCCGGCATGTCGTCGCGCAGGGCCCGACGGGACATGGCGGTGGTGCTGTTGAGTTGGGTCAGGTCCAGCTGGCGGCCGTCGACACCGATCTGGCCGAAGGTGGCCGTGGAAGTGTCGGGCTTGATCAGTGGGAACGACAACGGCGTGATGACCAGGTTGCCGCTGATTGGCAAAGGCAAGGGAATGCGGATCGAGTCCCGGGACGGCGCCAGGCCACTCTGCACCACGATCAGGATGTCGCTGTCGTCGCTCTTGGCGGCGGGCTTGTCGAGGTCACGCAGGGCCTGCTCCAGCAGCGGTGTGTTGGGGCGCAGTTCGGCGGCCTTGCGATAACCCGGTGCGGCCAGGTCCTTTTCACCCAGGGCTTCGTAGACGAAACCGGCCAGGTAATGGCTGAACGCGCTCTGGTAACTGTTCTTGAGGCTGACCACTTCCGGGGCGTCGAGGCTGGCCACCGGGTAACCCTGAAGGTCCTTGTATTCGGTCTTGATCCCTTGTTTCTCGGCTTCTTCCTCGCGCTTGAGGTATTCCTTGTCCCGCAGGTCGGCAATCACCGCTTCGCGTTCGTGGGTCTTCTTGATTTGCGTCCGCGCGCCGTCGAAGTCATTCACCGCCAGCAGGTTCAGGGCCATCTGCGTGGTCAGCATGACCTTTTCGTAGTCGTAGCCTTCGTAGCGGCGGACTTTATCGTTGACCAGGAAACTGCCGAACTGGGCCAGGTACTTGGCCGTGTCGAGTTTGACCGCATCTTCCCATTGGCCAACCTGTTGGTCGGCGCTGTTCCAGGCGGTCTGGCTGCCGGACAGGTCGCCCTTGGCGCGCAGCAGCTCACCTTTCTCGAAGTAATACAGCAGGTCCTTGTCCTGGCTGGTGTTGTTCTTTTCCAGCAGCGTCAATGCGGCGTCGACGTTGCCGGAAGCCAGTTGCTGGTTGGTCTGGGCCAATTCGCTGTCGTAGTTGCGAAAGGCCGAACAGCCGGACAACAAGGTGATCGCACCGAGGGCGATCGAAAAAACGGCACGGGATGCCATGAACATTTCTTCCCTGAGAAACAGCCGGGGTGTGCGGGTCGGGCTGGGGCGATCCCACGGACAAGCGTTGGTACGCTGTCGGTTCCTCATAAAAAGAGGAGCTTTTATGCCATCGAATGATAAGAAGGCGGCGGGATTATAAACATGGCTCTTAGCTATGTAATGGCTTTTCAATGTCTAAATGCCGTTTTTGTGACATCACCTCCAAAGCATGAAAATCCGATGAAAATCGGCGCCCATGCCACATCCGCCCTTGAGCCGAAGCCATTGGAAGTGAACAATGTGTTACTTCTTATTACCAACTGAGAGTCATTCATGACTGTGCCGTTCCGTTTCCTGGCTTGGCTTGTACTGCCATTGCTTGCTTTGTGCAGCACTGCGCTGCAGGCCGACCCCCTTGAGAGTGCCCCCCAGGCGCTGCATTTATTGGATTACATCGGGGCGGATTACCCGGCGACGGTCGAGGCGGGCAAGGTCATCGACGAGGCGGAGTACCGCGAGCAGCTGGAATTTACCCAAGCGCTGGAAGGGTTGGTCGCCGGGTGGCCGGCCAAGCCAGAAAAGACTGAGCTGGTCCAAGGCATCGGCACCCTGCGCACGGCGATCACCCAGCGCCAGGACGGCGGCGATGTTGCGCGCCTGGCGCGGCAACTGGGGGCCAAGCTGGCGGTGGCATATGAAGTCAGCCAGGCACCGGTCATCACGCCCGACCCCACCCGCGGCGCGCCGCTGTATGCGCAAAATTGCTCGGTGTGCCACGGAGCCAACGGTGCCGGCGACGGTCCTGCCGGTGTCGGCTTGGAACCGCCGCCCGCCAACATGCGGGACGCCCAGCGCCTGGATCGCCTGAGTCTCTATGGGATCTACAACACCGTCGGCATGGGCATCGAAGGCACGGATATGCCGGCCTTCGCCGATCAGCTCGACGACCGTCAGCGCTGGGACCTGGCGACCTACATCGCCAGCTTCAGCGCGGACCCGGCCGCCGCCAAAAGTGAACAGGTCTTCAACCTCGCTGACCTGGCGCGCCAGACCCCGGCCGAAGTCCTCGCCGCACAAGGCCCGGCAGCGGCGGCGACGTTCCGTGCCCAGCGTGCCCAGCCGCCGCAAGTGCAACGTGGCCCGGCGCAGTTGCTCGACTACACGGCGGCCACCCTGGATAAAAGCATCGCGGCGTACCGTGCCGGTGACCACGACCAGGCCTATGACTTGTCGGTAGCGGCTTATCTGGAAGGTTTCGAGCTGGTGGAAAGCTCGCTGGACAACGTCGATGCCAACGTGCGCAAGGACACCGAAAAGTCCCTGATGGCCTACCGTCAGTCGTTGCAGGACGGTTTGCCGGTGGAGCAGGCGGTACAGCGTCTGGACGCGGCCAAGGCCAAGTTGAAGGAGTCCGCCGGCCTGCTGGGTGGCGATGGCTTGAGCTGGTCGCTGAGCTATATCTCCGGGTTGCTGATCCTGCTGCGTGAAGGATTGGAAGCGATCCTGGTGCTGGCGGCGATCCTGGCGTTCCTGCGCAACACCGGCCAGCAGTCAGCGGTGCGCAGTGTCAACGTCGGTTGGGGGCTGGCGCTGGTGGCCGGCCTGGCGACCTGGGGCCTGGCGGCGTATGTGATTGACGTCAGCGGTGCCCAGCGTGAGCTGCTTGAAGGCGCGACGGCGTTGTTCGCCAGTGTGATGGTGCTGTGGCTGGGTGTGTGGATGCATGACCGTCGCCACGCAGCGGCCTGGCAGGACTACATCAAGAGCAGCCTGGTGGGCGGCGGGGGGCGGTTTGGTTTTGCGATCCTGGCGTTCTTCTCGGTCTATCGCGAACTGTTCGAAGTGATCCTGTTCTACGAAACCCTGTGGTTGCAAGCGGGCCCCGCCGGGCACAACGCGGTGCTGGCCGGCGGCGCGACGGCGCTGGTGTTGTTGGTGGGGTTGGCCTGGGTGATCCTGCGCGGCTCGGCGAAACTGCCCCTGGCGCTGTTTTTCAGTATCAACGCCGGGTTGTTGTGCGCGCTGTCGGTGGTATTCGCCGGTCACGGCGTGAAGGCGTTGCAGGAAGCCGGGATCTTCGGCACCCATCCGGTGGCATTCTTCGAATTCGACTGGCTGGGCATTCATGCCGATGCCTATTCGCTGGCCGCTCAAGTGGTGGCGATCCTGGCGATCATGGTGCTGTATGGGCGCAGTTGGGTGGTGGAGAAGCGTCGGGTCCAGGTTTCCTGATAAACATTCGCTGCGCTCATTATCGCGAGCAAGCTCCCCACAGGATGTAGGCTGTCCTTGTGGGAGCGAGCTTGCTCGCGATGCATTTTAAAGAGGAGCAACCCCAATGCGCGTATGGATCGACGCCGATGCCTGTCCCAAGGCGGCGAAAGAACTGGTGGTCAAGTTCGCCCTGAAGCGCCGGTTCGAGGTGGTGCTGGTGGCCGGTCAGCCGCAGATCAAGCCGGCCCTGGCTTGTGTGAAGCTGATCGTGGTACCCAGTGGCCCTGATGCGGCGGACGATTACCTGGTGGAGCACGCCGAGCCGGGTGAACTGGTGATCTGCAGCGACGTGCCCTTGGCCGACCGGTTGGTGAAGAAGGGCGTCGCGGCCCTGGACCCGCGCGGCAAGGAGTTCGATGCGCAAAACATGGGCGAGCGGCTGGCGGTGCGCAACCTGTTCACTGATCTGCGTGAACAGGGCCACATGGGCGGCGGCCCGGCGGCCTACAGCGAGCGGGACAAGCAGGGGTTTGCCAATGCCCTGGATCGGATCCTGACGCGCCTGACCCGATTGCCTTGAATCATGCCCAAACCTCTGTGGGAGCGAGCTCCCACAGGGTTAGTGGTGGTGGGGTCAGGCGTCGTTCTCGTGCGTCAATTCCAACACCCGATCCACCAGTTTGTTGATGCCGGAAGCCGCTTCGCTGATATTCTGCGCCAGCATGTAGGCCGGGGTGCTGACCAGTTTGCGCGCTCGGTCTTCAACGATGTCGGTGACGGTGCACGCTTCGTGAGTACCCCCCATTTTGGTCACAGCGGCGGCAGTGTCGACGTCGTTGCCGATGGTGCAGACCACGCCCGGGCCATAGATTTTCGCCGCCAGGGCCGGGGAGATGCAGATCAGCCCGACCGGTTTGCCGGCCTCGGCAAAGGCCTCGGTCAGCGCGAGGACCTCTGGCTGGACCGTGCAAGCCGCGCCTTCGACGGCAAAGTTGGAGAGGTTTTTCGCCGAGCCAAAACCACCGGGTACGATCAGGGCGTCGAAATCCTCGGCCCTGGCTTCACGCAAGTCCTTCACGTTGCCCCGCGCGATCCGCGCCGATTCCACCAACACGTTGCGGCTCTCGGGCATTTCCTCGCCGGTCAGGTGATTGATCACATGCAACTGGGCAATGTTGGGGGCGAAGCACTGGACGTGAGCCCCACGCTGATCGAGACGCAGCAAGGTGATCACGCTTTCGTGGATCTCGGCGCCGTCATAGACGCCACAGCCGGAAAGGATCACTGCAATTTTTTTGCTCATGGGCTTTTCTCCAGATTCATGGCGTTAAATGTCTACTAATTTGTCACTCGTTGCCATAGGGGGATCGGCCAGCTACACCTAATCTGCCGACTATCTCCCTGCCTCGCATGCCCGGGTTGCGTCATGAACTTCATCCTGTATGCCGTGCCGTTCTTCTTCGTGCTGATCGCCGTCGAGTTGCTGGCCGATCGCTGGCGGGGCGTGAGCCACTACCGTGTGGCCGACGCGATCAACAGCTTGAGCACCGGCGTGCTGTCGACCACAACGGGCCTCTTGACCAAAGGCGTGGGGCTGGTGACCTACGCCTTTGCGCTGAAACACCTGGCCGTCATCGAACTGCCTGCCGACCGGGCCTGGACCTGGGTGTTTGCCTTCGTGCTCTACGACTTCTGTTACTACTGGCTGCACCGCATGGGCCATGAACGCAACATCCTCTGGGCCGCTCATTCGGTGCACCACCAGAGTGAGGACTACAACCTTTCCACGGCGTTGCGCCAGACCAGTACCGGGTTCCTGTTGAGCTGGATCTTCTACGTCCCGCTCGCCGTACTGGGTGTGCCACTGGTGGTCTTCGTCAGCGTTGCGGCGTTGAATCTGCTGTACCAGTTTTGGGTCCACACCCAGCACATTCCCAAGCTCGGCTGGCTGGAGTGGTGCTTCGTGACGCCGTCCAATCATCGTGCCCACCATGCACAGAACCCTCTCTACATGGATCGCAACTACGGCGGGGTGTTCATTATTTGGGACCGTCTGTTTGGCACCTTCCAGGAAGAAGACGTCAACGAACCGGTGATTTTCGGCGTGACCACGCCGCTGGAGAGCTGGAATCCGTTGTGGGCCAACCTGCAGTTTTATGCGCAGCTGTGGGCCGATGCCAGGCGGGCCGGGCGTTGGTGGGACAAGCTGCGGATCTGGTTCATGCCCACCGGTTGGCGTCCGGCGGACGTCGCGGCCAGGTACCCGCTGAACAAGTCGGACTTGAGCCAGTTCCGCAAATTCGACGTGCCGTTGGATGTTCGCCAGCAGTGGTACGTGGGGCTGCAGTTCTGCGCCTACATCGCCTTGGGCAGTTATCTGATGAACCTTGAAGCCAGCCTGCCGGTCGCCGCCCTGATGCTGGGTTGGGGCGCGGTGGCGTTCGGTCTGTTCGTGTTGGGCGTGGCCCTGGAGAATCGCCCGTGGGCGTTGCGGCTGGAGCTGTTGCGGCTGGCCTCGAACCTGCCGCTGGTATGGCTGGCGCCACTGGCCGGGTTGTGGCCGGCCAACCCTGTGGCCTGGGCCGGGCTGCTCAGCTACAGCCTGCTCAGCGGCATCGGGCTATATTGCTGCCGTGCCCGGTTTACTCGGTTGGCGTCGTAGGTTCGCCGGACCTGGCTTGCTCCAGGCGCTCGGCTTCGAGGACTTTCCTGGCCAGGCGTGCATTCTTGATGCGTCGGCGCAGCCACAAGACCAGGCCCAGCACCAGCAGTGCGCCAAGTACCCACAATTCATACTTCTTGATGCTGCCCAGCATGCCTTCGAGCACTGCGCCAAAGTGGTACGCGGCCGCAGCCAGCGCCGTGGCCCAGATCGCCGCACCGATGCCGTTGAGCAGCAGGTAGCGACCCGGCGGATAGCCTGACAGACCGATCGCCACCGGCATCACCGTGCGCAGGCCATAGACGAAACGGAAGCTCAGGACCCAGATGTCCGGATGCCGGCGGATGTGCTCCAGCGCCCGATCCCCCATCAACTGCCAGCGCGGCTTGCGGGCCAGCAGCTTGCGCCCGTGCTTGCGTCCCAGGAAATACCACAGCTGATCGCCCGCGTAGCTGCCGCAGAACGCCACGACGACCACCAGGTTGATGTCCATGTAGCCACGGAACGCCAGGAAACCTGCGAGCACGAGGATAGTTTCGCCTTCGAAGAACGTGCCGATAAACAGGGCCAAGTAGCCGAAGTCATGCAGAAATTGTTGGAGCATTGTCTGGGTGCTGGCGAAATGAACGCGCAGCCTAACCCTTCAGGCACATTCAGGAAAGTATCGAAATGTGTCTCGACGTGAACAATTCCTACAATGACAATAACTGCGACGACAGGACGCAGGTGCACATAACTGTAATGTCTTCGTCATAATGGGCGCTTATAACTGTCACGCTCGCCCGTCAGCACGGGCTCAGGAGTCTGCCGTGAGCTTTACCCCCGCCAATCGTCTGTTCCCTGCTACCCGCCTGCGTCGCAACCGTCGTGATGAGTTCTCTCGTCGGCTGGTACGTGAAAACGTGCTGACCACCAATGACCTGATCCTGCCGGTATTCGTGCTGGACGGTGAGAACCGTCGCGAAGCGGTGGCGTCGATGCCCGGGGTGGAACGCCTGACCATCGACCTGCTGCTCGAAGAGGCCGCCCACTGGGTCGAACTGGGCATTCCGGCGCTGGCGCTGTTCCCGGTCACGCCGCCGACACTCAAGTCCCTGGACGCCGCCGAAGCCTGGAACCCGGAAGGCATCGCCCAGCGCGCGACCCGCGCCTTGCGCGCGCGCTTCCCGGAGCTGGGGGTGATCACCGACGTGGCGCTGGACCCGTTCACCACCCACGGGCAGGACGGTATCCTCGATGAAGAAGGCTACGTGCAGAACGACATTACCGTCGATGCACTGGTCAGGCAGGCCCTGTCCCACGCCGAGGCCGGCGCCCAGGTCGTGGCGCCGTCGGACATGATGGACGGGCGCATCCAGGCGATCCGCGAAGCCCTCGAGGTGGCCGGTCACGTCAACGTGCGGATCATGGCCTACTCGGCCAAGTACGCCAGCGCCTATTACGGTCCGTTCCGCGACGCGGTCGGCTCGGCCCTGAACCTGGGCAAGGCCAACAAGGCCTCTTATCAGATGGACCCGGCCAACAGTCAGGAAGCCTTGCACGAAGTGGCGGCTGACTTGTCAGAAGGGGCAGACATGGTCATGGTCAAGCCTGGCATGCCCTACCTCGACATTCTTTGCCGGGTCAAAGACGAATTCAAAGTGCCGACCTTTGTTTATCAGGTCAGCGGCGAATACGCGATGCACATGGCCGCGATCCAGAACGGCTGGTTGGGCGAAGGGGTGATCCTGGAGTCCTTGACCGCTTTCAAGCGCGCAGGGGCTGATGGCATCCTGACTTACTTTGCCGTGCGCGCCGCCCAATTGTTACGAGAGCAGAAATAGCCTCCCAGGAACTTGCGATGAATACCGAAGGACTCTCCGAAGTTGCCGTAAAAGACGCTCAACCCGTGGTCGAGCAGATTGCCGAGACACCGCCGACGCTGGAGCCTGCTGCCCCAGCTGTCGTCGAGCCCGCACCGGCCCCGGCGATTGTGATTCCCAACCTGGATGACAGCAGCCTGTACATCCATCGGGAGCTGTCGCAACTGCAGTTCAACATCCGCGTGCTGGAGCAGGCGCTGGACGAGTCCTACCCGCTGCTGGAGCGGTTGAAGTTCCTGCTGATCTTTTCCAGCAACCTGGATGAGTTTTTCGAAATCCGCGTCGCCGGGCTGAAGAAGCAGATCACCTTCGCCCGTGAACAGGCCGGTGCCGACGGCCTGCAACCGCACCAGGCCCTGGCGCGCATCAGCGAGCTGGTCCACGGCCATGTGGACCGGCAATACGCGATCCTCAACGATATCCTGTTGCCGGAGCTGGAAAAGCACCAGGTGCGCTTCATCCGCCGGCGCTACTGGAACACCAAGATCAAGACCTGGGTGCGCCGCTATTTCCGCGACGAGATCGCACCGATCATCACGCCGATCGGTCTCGATCCGACGCACCCGTTCCCGCTGCTGGTCAACAAGAGCCTGAACTTCATCGTCGAACTGGAGGGCATCGACGCCTTCGGTCGCGATTCCGGCCTGGCGATCATTCCGGCGCCACGTCTGCTGCCGCGGATCATCCGCGTGCCGGAAGACGTCGGTGGCCCTGGCGACAATTATGTGTTCCTGTCGTCGATGATCCACGCCCATGCCGACGACTTGTTCCAGGGCATGAAGGTGAAAGGTTGCTACCAGTTCCGCTTGACGCGTAACGCCGACCTGTCGGTGGACACCGAGGACGTCGAAGACCTGGCCCGCGCCCTGCGCGGCGAGCTGTTCTCCCGTCGCTACGGTGATGCGGTGCGCCTGGAGGTGGCCGATACCTGCCCGAAACACCTGTCCGATTACCTGCTCAAGCAGTTCAACCTGCATGAGACCGAGTTGTACCAGGTCAACGGCCCGGTCAACCTGACCCGACTGTTCAGCATCACCGGCCTGGACAGCCATCCGGAGCTGCAATATCTGCCGTTCACGCCGCAGATCCCGAAACTGCTGCAAAACAGCGAGAACATTTTCAGCGTGATCAGCAAGCAGGACATCCTGCTGCTGCACCCGTTCGAGTCGTTCACACCGGTGGTCGACCTGCTGCGCCAGGCCGCCAAGGATCCCCACGTCCTGGCGGTGCGCCAGACCCTGTACCGCAGCGGCGCCAACTCGGAAATCGTCGATGCCCTGGTGGACGCGGCGCGAAACGGCAAGGAAGTCACGGCAGTGATCGAGTTGCGCGCGCGCTTCGACGAGGAGTCCAACCTGCAACTGGCCAGCCGCCTGCAGGCGGCGGGTGCGGTGGTGATCTATGGCGTAGTCGGCTTCAAGACCCACGCCAAGATGATGCTCATCCTGCGCCGTGAAGCCGGTGAGATCGTGCGCTACGCCCACTTGGGCACCGGCAACTACCACGCTGCCAACGCCCGCCTGTACACCGACTACAGCCTGCTGACCTCTGACGATGCCTTGTGCGAAGACGTCGGTAAGCTGTTCAGCCAGTTGATCGGCATGGGCAAGACCCTGCGCATGAAGAAACTGCTGCATGCGCCGTTCACCCTGAAAAAGGGCATGCTCGACATGATCGCCCGGGAAACGCAGTTCGCCTTGGACGGCAAACCGGCCCATATCATTGCCAAGTTCAACTCGCTAACCGACCCGAAGATCATTCGTGCGTTGTACAAGGCCAGCCAGTCGGGCGTGCGCATCGACCTGGTGGTGCGTGGCATGTGCTGCCTGCGGCCGGGCATTGCGGGGGTGTCCCACAACATCCATGTACGCTCGATCATCGGGCGCTTCCTGGAGCATACGCGGGTGTTCTACTTCCTCAACGGCGGCGAGGAGCAGATGTTCCTGTCCAGTGCCGACTGGATGGAGCGCAACCTCGACAAACGGGTCGAGACCTGCTTCCCGGTGGAAGGCAAGAAGCTGATCCTGCGGGTCAAGAAGGAGCTGGAAAGCTACCTCACCGACAACACCCACAGCTGGAGCCTGCAGTCGGATGGTCGCTACATCCGCAACACCCCGACCGGCAACCAGAACCCGCGCAGCGCCCAGGCAACGTTGCTGGAGCGCTTGAGCAGCCCGGTGTTGGCGGTTCGTTAAAAAATCGGTGGAGGGGGGCAGGCTCGGCTTTTTGTGGCGAGGGAGCTTGCTCCCGGTGGGGGGCGAAGCCCCCCCAAGACTTGGGGCCGCTTCGCAGCCCAGCGGGAGCAAGCTCCCTCGCCACAGATATCTGTGTTGTGGCGGGGCTCAGTGAATGTTCAGCACAATCCCGACCCGGGTGAGCCATTCGGCCTCCTGGGCGAAGTCGGCCTGGGTCAGCTGGTTTTCTTCCAGCCATCCGTCGGGGAACATCACGTCCAGTTGATCGCCGTCGGCATGCAGGGCGACCTGGGGCATTTCCTGGGTGCCACGGATGTGATGGAACAGGATCGCGAAGCGCAGCAGCACGCACAGGCGAATCAGCTTGATGCCGTCATCGCCGAACTCGGCAAACTTATCCTTGGGAATATTGCGTCGGTGGCCGCGCACCAATAGCGCGAGCATTTGCTGGTCTTCCCGGGAAAACCCCGCCAGGTCCGAATGCTCGATCAGGTAGGCGCCATGCTTGTGGTAGTGATAGTGGGCGATGTCCAGGCCCACTTCATGGACCTTGGCGGCCCAGCCCAGCAATTCGCGCCAGACCCCGTCGTTCAAGTCCCAGTCATCGGCCACCTGGTCGAAGGCATGCAGTGCCTTGCGTTCGACCCGTGCGGCCTGCTCCAGGTCGACGTGATAACGCTCCATGAGCGAGCCCAGGGTGCGCTCGCGCACGTCTTCGTGATGATGACGCCCCAGTAGGTCATACAACACGCCTTCGCGCAGGGCGCCTTCACAGTGGTCCATGCGGTGCAGTTCGAGGGCGTCGAAAATCGCCTCGAGGATCGCCAGACCCGCGGGGAAAATCGCCCGGCGGTCGGGCTTGATGCCTTCGAAGTCGATCTTGTCGGCATCGCCGAGCTTGAACACCCGTCGCTTGAGCCAGGCCAGGCCCTCGGCATTGACCTCGCCGGTGCCATGCCCGCCGGCCTTGAGGGCCAGGCCAATGGCGCGAATGGTCCCCGAGGAGCCAATGGCTTCATCCCAGGTCAGGCGGTGCAGGGCGTGTTCGATGCTCATGATCTCCAGGCGCGCCGCTGTATAGGCCTGGGCATAGCGGGCCGGGGTGATCTTGCCGTCGCGGAAATAACGCTGGGTGTAGCTCACGCAGCCCATCTGCAGGCTTTCGCGCAGCAGCGGTTCGAAGCGCTGGCCGATGATGAATTCGGTACTGCCGCCACCGATGTCCGCCACCAGGCGCTTGCCTGGGGTGTCGGCCAAGGTATGGGAAACGCCCAGATAGATCAGGCGGGCTTCTTCACGGCCGGAAATGACTTCTACCGGATGCCCGAGGATTTCTTCCGCGCGGCGGATGAACTCGCCACGGTTGCGCGCCTCGCGCAGGGCGTTGGTGCCCACGATCCGCACCGCGCCCAGGGGCATACCGTTGATCAGTTGGGCAAACCGCTTGAGGCAATCGAGCCCGCGCTGGATGGATTCTTCGCTCAGCTGGCGTTCTTCGTCGATGCCGGCGGCCAGTTGGACCTTTTCGCCGAGCCGCTCAAGAATGCGGATTTCCCCGTTCTGGGCTTTTGCGACGACCATGTGGAAGCTGTTGGAGCCCAGGTCGATGGCAGCGATCAGGGACAGATTCTTGGCTTGGGATGGCGGCATGGTCAAAAAGTCTCGGTCGATAACCTCGCCATCCTGCCACGATCGACCGCCTACGCCAACGCACCTGAACCAAACCCTTGAGCCAGAGCAGTTCCCTGTGGCGAGGGAGCTTGCTCCCGCTGGGCTGCGAAGCGGCCCCAAAGCCATTCAACGCGGTCCATCAGGAAAACTCGGTTGGCCGGTTTTACGACTGCTGCGCCGCCGAGCGGGAGCAAGCTCCCTCGCCACAAGAGCTCTTTGGCTGAGAAAATCAGGCTAGCTCGACGGTCCCGATAAAGTTCGCCAGTTCCGCCGTCTGCGGATTGGCAAACAACACCTTGGGATCGCCCACTTCATGCACCTTGCCCTGGTGCATGAACACCAGTTTGTCCCCGACCTCCCGGGCAAAACGCATTTCATGGGTGACCATGATCAGCGTCATGCCTTCCTTGGCCAACTGCCGCACCACGCTGAGCACTTCATTGACCAGCTCGGGGTCCAGGGCCGAGGTGATTTCGTCGCACAGCAGCACTTTCGGCGACATCGCCAGCGCCCGGGCGATCGCCACCCGCTGTTGCTGACCACCGGACAAGCGGTCCGGGAAGGCATCGAATTTCTCGCCAAGCCCGACCCGTTCCAGCATCTGCCGCGCCAGCACGGCCGCCTTGGCCTTGGGCACTTTTTGCACTACCTGTGGCGCCAGCATGACGTTCTCACCGACCGTCAGGTGCGGGAACAGGTTGAACTGCTGGAACACCATCCCGACTTTCTGGCGCAGGCTGCGCAGGTCGGCGCGGGCCGCATCGAGGTATTCGCCGTCGACTTCGATCACGCCGTCGTTGATCGACTCCAGGCCATTGAGGGTGCGCAGCAAGGTGGATTTGCCCGAGCCGCTGCGGCCGATGATCGCCACCACCTGGCCTTCCTCGACACTCAGGTCGATGCCCTTGAGCACGTGATGATCGCCGTAGTATTTATGCAGGGCGGTGATTCTAAGCAGAGGCATGCAGTCTCCTTTCCAGGTAGCGCGCACTGAGGGACAAGGGGTAGCAGAGCAGGAAATAACCGAGGGCGACCAGGCCATAGACCATGAACGGCTCGAACGTGGCGTTGGCGAGCATGCCGCCGGTCTTGGTCAGTTCGGTAAAGCCAATGATCGACGTCACGGCCGTGCCCTTGACCACTTGCACCGAAAAGCCCACGGTCGGCGCCACGGCGATGCGCAGGGCCTGGGGCAGGATCACGTAGCGCAACTGCTCCAGCGGGTTGAGGGCCAGGCTCGCCGAGGCTTCCCACTGGCCGTGGGAAATCGAGTCGACACAACCGCGCCAGATCTCCGCCAGGTAGGCGCTGGTAAACAGCGTCAAGGCAATCGCCGCCGCCATCCAGGGGGAAATCTCCACCCCGGCCAGGGCCACGCCGAAGAACACCAGGAACAGCTGCATCAACAGCGGTGTGCCTTGGAACAGCTCAATGTAGGTCCGGGCGATGTTGCGGGGCAGGGCGCTCTTGGAGATGCGCAACACCATGATCAGCAAGCCGATCACGCCGCCACCGATAAACGCCACCAGCGACAGCGCCAGGGTCCATTGCAGGCCGGTGAGCAGGTTGCGCACCACGTCCCAGAAAGTGAAATCGCTCATCGGCCGCTCCCGTTGCTGCTCTTGTACAGGCAGCGGCGGCCCACCCAGTTGAGGAACTGGCGGATCAACAGCGCCATGCACAAGTAAATGAGCGTGGTCAGCGCATAGGTTTCGAAGGCGCGGAAGTTACGTGACTGGATGAAGTTGGCGGCAAAGCTCAACTCTTCGGTGGCGATCTGCGAACACACCGCCGAGCCGAGCATCACAATGATGATCTGGCTGCTCAACGCCGGCCAGACCTTGCCCAGCGCCGGCAGCAGCACCACATGACGGAAGGCCTCGAAGCGGCTCATCGCCAGGGCCGCGGCGGCTTCCAGTTGCCCTCGTGGGATGGCCTGGATGCCGGCGCGGATGATCTCGGTGGAATAGGCGCCGAGGTTGATCACCATCGCTAGCACCGCCGCCTGCCATTCGGAAATCTGCAGGCCCAGGGACGGCAAACCGAAGAAGATGAAAAACAGCTGCACCAGGAACGGCGTGTTGCGGATCAACTCCACGTACACGCCGAAGATCGCCGCGAACGGGCGAATGTTCCACGCCCGCACCACGGCCCCGACGATGCCCAGGCTGACCCCGAGCAACGTACCGATGGCCGTCAGTTCCAGGGTGAACAGCGCGCCGCGCAACAGCAGCTCGGTGTTTTGCACCACCGGCAGAAAATCGAACTGATAAGCCATGCTCAGCCTCTCAAGCGACGGTCAGAGATCGGCCGGCAGCGGCTGCTTGAGCCAGGTCTGGGAGTTTTTCTCCAGGCTGCCATCGGTCTTGGCGGTAGCGAGGATCTGATTGACCTTGTCCAGCAGCGCCGGCTCGTTCTTGTTCACGCCCACGTACACCGGCGAGTCCTTGAGTTTCACCTTCAGGGCCGGAACACGCTTGGGGTTGCGTTCGCTGATGGCGACCATCACCACGTTGCCACTGGCGATCAGGTCCACCTGACCGGCCAGGTAGGCGGCGATGGTCGAGTTGTTGTCTTCGAAGCGCTTGATGGTGGTGCCTTCGGGGGCGACCTTGGTCAGCTCGATGTCTTCGATGGCGCCCCGGGTGACGCTGATGGTCTTGCCCTTGAGGTCGTCCAGGTTGTTGATGGCGGCGTCAGGCGGACCGAACACGGCCAGGTAGAACGGTGCGTAGGCGCTGGAGAAGTCGATGACTTTTTCCCGCTCCGGGTTCTTGCCCAGGCTGGAAATCACCAGGTCGACCTTGCCGGTGGTCAGGAAGGGGATGCGGTTGGTGCTGTTGACTGGCGTCAGTTCAAGTTTGACCTTGAGCTGGTCGGCGAGCAGTTTTGCGGTGTCGATGTCCAGGCCGCGGGGTTTCATGTCCGGGCCTACCGAACCGAATGGCGGGAAGTCCTGGGGCACGGCGACCTTGAGGGTGCCACGCTTGACCACGTCTTCCAGGCCATCGGCGTGGGCGGGTAGCTGACAGAGCATCAGGCTGGCAAACAGAGCTGTGAGCAGGGCGCTGCAACGCTGAATCATGGCGAATCTCCGCAATCGGTGATGTGATTTCTGCGTTCGGACAGAGCACAGGCCATGCCAAGGCGACTTTTCAGCGGCCCAGGCCGCGGTTTTGCTGGCGGAGGGCGGTCTTACTGGTCTGAACAGTTGCGGCGTTTTTTGCACCGTTATCGGGCGTCGGTATTTGTCGCCGAACCCTGCTGGGGCACGACTTGCCGGGCGCGGCGAATAGCTTTACAACTAGCCGCTCACTGGCCCGGTTCGTCTAAAAAATCATGAATTCCATCGCTCGCGCCGTTCCTGAAGTGGCTCTGCAAGCCATTCGCAAACTGATCACGGATGAAGGCTTCGGTCCCGGGGATGCGTTGCCGTCGCAACGGGATCTGGCACTGCAACTGGGGGTGAGCCGGGCGTCGTTGCGCGAGGCGCTGTCATCGTTGAGCGCCTTGGGGATGATCAGCGTGCAGCCGGGTAAAGGGGTCTTCGTGCAGGCACCGTTAGAGGCTCCACGCAGCGAATCGGCGCCGGGCTGGCCGTTCGCGGCCCAGGCCTCGCCAGTGGATATCTTCCAGTTGCGCTACGCCCTGGAGGGTTTCGCGGCGGGGCTGGCGGCGGTGACGCTTAGCGCCGATGAGCTGGACATGCTGCAAGACAATGTCGAAGCCATGCGACGGGAATTGAAGATCGGCGATTTCGACGCCGCCGCGCGGCTGGATTTCGAATTTCATCGGCGCATCCTGCTGGCCAGCGGTAATCAGGCGATGCTGAGCATTCTCACCGCCAGCGCCGAGATCTTCCTGGAAAGCCAGAAACTACCGTTCATCAGGGCGGAGCGGGCGATGGAAACGTGGCAGGAGCATCGCAAGATCCTCCGCGCCTTGGCTCGCCGCGCTTCGGGCGCGGCGCAAAAAGCCATGCAGGAACATGTACGTAACGCGGCGTTGCGTACCGGGATTGCCTTCGTCGCCCCCGTCGCTTCGTGAGTTGAGCTATACCCAAATACGTCTTTCGTCATAGCGAGACTCAATCAACTGCGGCTTCCTGAACCCGGGAAGGGCCGTTATCATGGGCCACGTTTTTTTGCTGACAACCCCGGAGATTTCCATGAGCAGCGATCTGATCAAACACGTTACCGACGCTAACTTCGACGAAGAAGTACTCAAGGCCGAAGGCCCGGTACTGGTCGACTATTGGGCAGAGTGGTGCGGTCCGTGCAAAATGATCGCCCCGGTCCTGGACGAAATCGCTACCACTTATGAAGGCAAGCTGACCGTTGCCAAGCTGAACATCGACGAAAACCAGGAGACTCCGGCCAAGCACGGCGTACGCGGTATCCCGACCCTGATGCTGTTCAAGAACGGCAACGTCGAAGCCACCAAAGTGGGTGCGCTGTCGAAGTCGCAACTGGCGGCTTTCCTCGACGCCAACATCTAAGCGCCGAATGCCACTGAAAAAGCCCCGCAAATCGCGGGGCTTTTTCGTTATTCGGGGCTAGACGCTTGCAAACCCAGGTGGTACATTCGGCCCCGCACTGGTTTCTCCATTGCCCCCTGCAAGCCGTCGCCGACGCTCTCCTTTCGAATAAGTACGCGATCCTGTCGCCTTCTCCGCGGCGCGGCCTCATTAAGCCAAAAGCTTAATTTCCCCCCTCCATAAATGATTACGTCATTCCTATATGAATCTGACTGAACTCAAGCAAAAGCCGATTACCGAACTGCTCGAATTGGCCGAACAGATGGGCATAGAAAATATGGCCCGTTCGCGCAAGCAGGACGTGATTTTCTCCCTGCTCAAGAAGCACGCGAAAAGCGGCGAGGAAATCTCCGGTGATGGCGTGCTGGAGATTCTCCAGGACGGCTTCGGCTTCCTTCGCTCCGCAGACGCTTCCTATCTCGCCGGTCCAGACGATATCTACGTCTCGCCGAGCCAGATCCGTCGTTTCAACTTGCGCACCGGTGACACCATCGTTGGCAAGATCCGCCCTCCGAAGGAAGGCGAGCGTTACTTCGCCCTGCTCAAGGTCGACACGATCAACTTCGACCGTCCGGAAAACGCGAAGAACAAGATTCTCTTCGAGAACCTGACCCCGCTATTCCCGACCGTGCGCATGAAGATGGAAGCCGGCAACGGTTCCACCGAAGACCTCACCGGTCGAGTCATCGACCTGTGCGCACCCATCGGCAAAGGCCAGCGTGGCTTGATCGTGGCGCCGCCGAAAGCGGGCAAGACGATCATGCTGCAGAACATCGCGGCCAACATCGCCCGTAACAACCCTGAAGTTCACCTGATCGTGCTGCTGATCGACGAACGTCCGGAAGAAGTGACCGAGATGCAGCGCACCGTGCGCGGCGAAGTGGTCGCCTCGACGTTCGACGAGCCGCCGACCCGCCACGTGCAGGTTGCCGAAATGGTGATCGAGAAGGCCAAGCGCCTGGTCGAGCACAAGAAGGACGTAGTGATCCTGCTGGACTCCATCACTCGTCTGGCCCGTGCCTACAACACCGTGATACCGAGCTCCGGCAAGGTGCTGACCGGTGGTGTCGATGCCCACGCGCTGGAAAAACCGAAGCGTTTCTTCGGCGCCGCGCGAAACATCGAGGAAGGCGGTTCGCTGACCATCATCGCCACCGCGCTGGTTGAAACCGGCTCGAAGATGGACGAAGTGATCTACGAGGAGTTCAAGGGCACCGGCAACATGGAGCTGCCTCTGGATCGTCGTATCGCCGAGAAGCGTGTCTTCCCGGCCATCAACATCAACCGTTCCGGCACGCGCCGCGAAGAGTTGCTGACCGCCGACGACGAATTGCAGCGCATGTGGATCCTGCGCAAGCTGCTGCATCCGATGGATGAAGTCGCCGCCATCGAGTTCCTGGTCGACAAGCTGAAGACGACCAAGACCAACGACGAGTTCTTCCTGTCGATGAAACGCAAGTAACACCCAGCACGTTTCAAAAAAAGGACGCCCCGAACAGGGGCGCCTTTTTTTTCGTGGCGTTGTATCAAAAAGGACAACTTTCCCAAGCCGGTAGTGTCCGTGCTTGCATCATCTTGTAAAACGACAAGGATCGTTATGCACACGTTCGGCAGCCGCCGTGACATCGACGGTTTGAGGGCCCTAGCCGTTATTCCTGTGGTGCTGTTTCACTTCGGCTTCAGCACATTCAGTGGTGGCTTTGTCGGTGTTGACGTTTTTTTCGTCATTTCCGGTTACTTGATAACCAGCATCCTGTTTCGCGAGATCAGTGCGCAGCGTTTCAGCTTCGTCGATTTTTGGGCGCGCCGTGCCCGGCGCATCATTCCGGCCTTGAGCGTGGTGCTGGTGGCAACGCTGGCCCTGGGCTGGTTGCTGCTGACGGCCAAGGATTTTTCGGAGCTGGGTAGGGCGGTTCGTTATCAGGCGCTGTTCATTTCCAATATCTTGTTCATGCGTCAGGACGGTTACTTCGAGCCCGCGTCGGACCTCAAACCCTTGCTCCACACCTGGTCCCTGGCGGTTGAAGAGCAGTACTACATCTTCTTTCCGCTGTTGATGGTGTTGTTGATGCGCCACGTTCGCCATTGGCGCTGGATGCTGTTTGCCGTGCTGCTGGTTTCTTTCGGACTGAATGTCGCCTCTATCGACCGCAAGCCTGACTTCGTCTTCTTTTCGCTGCCGACACGGGCCTGGGAATTGTTATGCGGCGCAATGCTCGCGGTGTGGCCTGCATCGAAATCGAAACAGCAGGTGAGGCCATGGCTCTGTCAGCTCGCGGGTGCGACCGGGCTGGCTGCTGTCCTGGTGGCGGTTTTCACTTTTGACGAGGCCACGCGCTTTCCGGGTTGGGCCGCCTTGCTGCCTGTGCTTGGCACCACTGCGCTGATCTGGTCCGGTGCCCAGGGATCGACCTGGGTGGCTCAGGCACTCAGTGCCAGGGTACTCGTCTGGGTTGGCCTGCTGTCCTATTCCTTTTATCTGTGGCATTGGCCGGTCTACGTCTATGCCAATGCCATTTCGATCGACGGTATCCAGGCTTGGGAGGCGGCGGGCTGGATTCTGCTGGCGCTGGGCCTGGCCTGGTTGAGCTGGCGTTTCGTCGAGCTTCCGTTTCGTGAAAAGCGTGTGCTGGCCGCACGCAAGCCGATGCTTGCCGCCGGTTTGCTGGCGATGGTTGCCCTGGCGGTGACGGGGTTGGTGGTGCGCTCGGCCGATGGTTTTCCCCAGCGCCTTACGGGCAAGGCCCTGGAATATGCTCAGGCGCGAGAGTGGCGGGCCGGGCAAATGAAATGCATGTTAGCGAATTCGGACAAGAACCTGGACAAGGCGTGCTTGATCGGCAGGAACAAAGAGGCGTCGGCGACTCAACTGTTTTGGGGCGACAGTCATGCCGCCGCATTGTTGCCGGCGATTGAAACCGGTGCTGCCCCCGAAGGGCGCCCGGTATGGCTCTACAGCTTGAGCGGTTGCCCGCCGATCCTGAGCGACGCCCCCCGACAGCGATGCAAGGACTTTAACGAACGGACCATGGATCAGGTTCGTCGCCTGCAGATCAGCGACGTGGTGCTCGCGTCCAACTGGAGTCTTTACGTCTACGGTCGTGAGAACGGTGATAAAGAGTTGTTGCTCAACCCTCGCGACAATACCGCCGAGGCCGAAACACGTCTGGCCGCGGCGCTCAAGGCGCGAGTGGCAGCGATAAGGGCAGCAGGCGCGCAAGTCTGGTTGTTCAAGGAGGTACCGTTGCAGCACAAGGGCCTTGTCAGCCGGTTGGTGAGCCTGGCCCGGGTCGGGCGTTCGACCGAGGGCTTGGGGCGCCCGCTTCAGGAGCACTTGTCCCGCCAGCGTTTCCTGAGTGGCTTGTTCGACTCGATGAGCGCCGCCGACCCCGGCGTGCATGTCATCGACCCTACCCCGCTGATGTGTGCGGGCCAAGTCTGCAGCATCGTGGTCGGTGGGTATTTGCAATACAAGGACGAGGATCATCTGTCTGACATCGGCAGTGCCCGGCTGAGCCCATTGTTTGCGCCGGTGCTGGTGGGTACAACCGACAATTGATCGCTGCTGCGCACGCACGGGCTGCTGTTTGGGCGTTAGAGCAGGTAGGATGTACGCCTATTTTCGGGGTGGCATCTCAATGAAATTCAAGGATCTTCGGGATTTCGTGCAGCAACTGGAGCAGCGCGGCGAGTTGAAACGCATCCAGATTCCCATCTCTCCAGTGCTGGAGATGACGGAGGTCTGCGACCGCACGCTTCGGGCCAAAGGCCCGGCGTTGTTGTTCGAAAACCCCACGGGCTACGACATTCCGGTCCTGGGCAACCTGTTCGGCACGCCGGAGCGCGTGGCGCTGGGCATGGGCGCCGAAGCGGTCAGCGAACTGCGCGAAATCGGCAAGCTGCTGGCGTTCCTCAAGGAGCCCGAGCCGCCGAAAGGCCTGAAGGACGCTTGGTCCAAGCTACCGATTTTCCGCAAGATCATTTCCATGGCGCCGAAAGTCGTCAAGGACGCTATCTGTCAGGAAGTGGTGATCGAGGGCGACGATGTCGACCTGGCCATGCTCCCTGTGCAGACCTGCTGGCCGGGCGACGTAGGGCCACTGATCACCTGGGGCCTGACCGTCACCAAGGGCCCGAACAAGGATCGCCAGAACCTGGGCATCTATCGTCAGCAGGTAATTGGTCGCAACAAAGTCATCATGCGCTGGCTGAGCCATCGGGGCGGAGCACTGGACTACCGTGAATGGTGTGAAAAACACCCCGGCCAGCCATTCCCGGTGTCGGTGGCCCTGGGTGCGGACCCGGCGACCATCCTCGGCGCGGTCACGCCCGTGCCCGACAGCCTTTCCGAATATGCGTTCGCCGGCCTGTTGCGCGGCAACCGCACCGAGCTGGTGAAGTGCCGCGGCAACGACCTGCAAGTGCCGGCCACCGCCGAGATCATCCTTGAAGGGGTGATCCATCCTGGCGAAATGGCCGATGAAGGGCCGTACGGCGACCACACCGGTTACTACAACGAAGTCGACAGCTTTCCGGTGTTCACCGTCGAGCGCATCACCCATCGGATCAAGCCGATTTACCACAGCACCTATACCGGCCGTCCGCCCGATGAGCCGGCCATTCTCGGCGTGGCGCTGAACGAAGTGTTCGTGCCTATCCTGCAAAAGCAGTTTCCGGAAATCACTGACTTCTATTTGCCGCCGGAAGGTTGTTCGTATCGCATGGCCGTGGTGACCATGAAGAAGTCGTATCCGGGGCACGCCAAGCGGGTCATGCTCGGTGTCTGGTCGTTTTTGCGACAGTTCATGTACACCAAGTTCGTTATCGTCACCGACGACGATATCAACGCACGGGACTGGAACGACGTGATCTGGGCCATTACCACGCGCATGGACCCCAAGCGCGACACGGTGATGATCGAGAATACGCCGATCGACTACCTCGACTTCGCCTCGCCAGTGTCCGGCCTGGGGTCGAAGATGGGGCTCGATGCCACGCATAAATGGCCCGGTGAAACCACTCGTGAGTGGGGCCGGGTTATCGTCAAGGATGAAGCCGTTACCCAACGGATCGATGCCATCTGGAATCAGTTAGGAATAGATTGATGCGTGTAACCTTGCAGCCTTCCGGGGCGGTGCTGGAGATCCGGCCCGCCGAGCGGATTCTCGATGGCGCGCGGCGCCTGGGCTATGAATGCCCGCAAAGTTGCCGCAACGGCAACTGCCACGTCTGCGGCGCGTTGTTGGTGGAGGGCCGTGTGGAACAGGCGGGCGAGGTGCGCGATCACGGTGAGATCTTCACCTGCATCGCCGAGCCGCTGGAGGACTGCGTGGTGTTGTGGGATGGCGTGCTGTCGCCGGGTGAGCTACCGGTACGCAACCTGGCGTGCCAGGTGGTCGAGTGCGCCGACGTGGGGGGCGATGTCTGGCGAGTGCGCCTGCGTGCGCCGGCCGGCAAGTCGCCGCGCTATCACGCCGGGCAGTACCTGATGATCGAACGGGAAAACGGCGAAAAATCGGCCTTCTCCCTGGCCTCGGCGCCGCATTCGGGGCGCGAGCTGCAATTGCACGTGTTGGTGCGCGAAAGCAGTGCACAAGCCCTGCTGGAGCAACTGCGGCGCAACCCCAGCGTGCGTATCGAGATGCCTTTTGGCGACACGCATTTGTCCGAACTGCCCGATGGCCCGTTGGTACTGATCGCCGCCGGAACCGGCATGGCGCAGATGCACAGCCTGATCGAGCATTGCCGGGCGGCGGGTTTCAAGCACCCGGTGCACCTGTATTGGGGCGTGCGGCGGCCGGAAGATTTCTATGAAATCGAGCACTGGGACGAATGGAAAAAACTGCCGAACCTGTTCCTGCACAAAGTCGTCAGCGACTTGTGCGGCTGGGAAGGGCGCTGCGGCATGCTCCATGAAGCCGTGTGCGAGGACATCAGCGATCTATCCGGCGTGCACGTCTACGCCAGCGGCTCGCCGGCCATGATCTACGCCACGCTCGATGCGTTGGTGGAAGCCGGAATGGACGCCCATCAAATGCGCGCGGATGTCTTCGCCTATGCGCCGCGTACTTAAAAACTCACCCGAATCCCGTGGCGAGGGAGCTTGCTCCCGCTCGGTTGCGCAGCGACCGCAAGTTTTTTAGGGCTGCTTCGCAGCCCAGCGGGAGCAAGCTCCCTCGCCACGGGTCATATATCGCCCGATATACCTATTCGATATTTAGCTCATGAGCCAGATGCCGCTATGGTATATGCCAGCGCCCCGAGCATTCATGGCATCTAATTTGCCTTGGTTCTGCCAAGCGTCAGTGTCATGACGGCGCACCATCCAGCTTGATGAATTGCGAGGAGCCCTACGCTACCGGCCATGACCGCTATCGAATCCGCCATTACCTGTGCCTTGTACCCGCCAAGGCTCGACCTGGGCCCGCAACTGACCCGTGAGCAATTGCTCGCCTCGATGCAATTGACCATGAGTCTCCACCAGGGCGGTCCGGTCTGGCTGTTCGCATACGGTTCATTGATCTGGCGGCCCGAATGCACGGCGGTGGAGCGGATGCGCGGCCGGGTCCATGGTTACCATCGCGGTTTGTACCTGTGGTCCCACGAGCATCGCGGTACACCGGAGTTGCCGGGGCTGGTGTTCGGGCTGGATCGCGGCGGCTCGTGCAGCGGTTTCGCCTACCGATTGCCGGAGGAGAATCTCGAGGATTCGCTGTTTGCCCTGTGGCAACGCGAGATGCCGGTCCCGTCCTATCGCCCGCATTGGCTCAGTTGCCGTCTCGAGGATGGCAGCCGGGTGCAAGCCTTGGGGTTTGTACTGGAGCGACACCTGCCCAGCTATGCCGGCAACCTGCCGGACCATGTGCTGAGCCAGGTCTTTGAAAGCGCCTGTGGGCGTTATGGCACCACTCGCGATTATGTCGAGCAGACCATCCACGCCCTGCGCAGCCACGCCATGCCAGACCGGAACCTGGAGGCGCGGCTCAAGCGCTGTAAATCAGCGCTGGATCAGGCGACCGCTTCGCGGCTCTGACTGGCGATTTGCTTGTGCCACAGGGTTGGCGCGAGGAAGGCCATCGCCATCAGGCAAGCACCGATCAACAACACAAAACCGCCGTCCCAGCCAAAATGGTCCACGGTGTAACCCATGGCGGCACTGGCCGCGACCGAGCCACCCAGGTAACCGAACAGACCAGTGAAGCCGGCAGCTGTACCGGCGGCTTTCTTCGGTGCCAGTTCCAATGCCTGCAAACCGATCAGCATCACCGGGCCGTAGATCAGGAAACCGATGGAAACCAGGGCGATCATGTCGACGGTCGGGTTGCCGGCCGGGTTCAGCCAGTACACCAGCGTCGCTACGGTCACCAGGGCCATGAACACCATGCCGGTCAGGCCACGGTTGCCGCGGAAGATCTTGTCCGACATCCAGCCGCACAGCAGCGTTCCGGGAATGCCCGCCCACTCGTAGAAGAAATAGGCCCAGGAGCTTTTGTCCACCGTGAAGCCCTTGGCTTCCTTGAGGTAGGTCGGCGCCCAGTCCAGCACGCCGTAGCGCAGCAGGTAGACAAACACGTTGGCCATGGCGATGTACCAGAGCATTTTGTTGCGCAGCACGTATTTGACGAAGATTTCCTTGGCGCTGAATTCGTTCTCGTGACTGGCGTCGTAGCCTTCCGGGTAGTCGTTCTTGTATTTCTCGATCGGCGGCAGGCCCACCGATTGTGGGGTATCGCGCATGGTCACGAAGGCGAACACGGCGACAGCAAGCGCTACAGCAGCCGGCACATAGAACGCCGCATGCCAGTCATTGAACCAGCCCATCCCCAGTAGGAACAACGGGCCGATCAGGCCGCCGCCGACGTTGTGCGCCACGTTCCACACCGACACCACGCCGCCGCGTTCTTTCTGCGACCACCAATGCACCATGGTCCGTCCGCTGGGTGGCCAGCCCATGCCTTGGGCCCAGCCGTTGATGAACAGCAGGATGAACATCATGGTCACGCTTGACGTTGCCCAAGGCGCGAAACCGAACACGAACATCACCCCCGCCGAGACCAGCAAGCCGAAGGGCAGGAAGTAACGCGGGTTGGACCGGTCGGACACCAGGCCCATCAGGAATTTCGATAGCCCATAGGCGATGGCGATGGCCGACATGGCCAGGCCCAACTGACCACGGGTGTAACCTTCGTCGATCAGGTACGGCATGGCCAGGGAGAAGTTCTTGCGCAACAGGTAATAGCCGGCGTAGCCAATGAAGATCCCGGCGAAGATCTGCCAGCGCAGGCGTCGGTAGGTGCTGTCTATTTTTTCTTCAGGCAGGGACGCCTGATGGGCGGCAGGGCGAAAGAAGGCAAACATTCAAGGGCTCCAGGTTCTTGTTATGACTGCGGATGCGAATGTTACAGTTTCGTTACCGAAAATAGCATTGGTTCTTATCGTTTAAACAGCGAAATTTTTCTGATCGAATGTTCTTAAACGAACATGTCGCTCAGGTATTGGCGAAAGCTGTTGTAGGAAATGTCGCCACAGGCTTTTTTCACGCGGTGCTTCGGTGGCAAGGGGGCAGGACAGTGGGAAAGGTCCTTCACCCAAATGGGAAGTCTCGCTATTCAGCCCCAAGGCCGCGGCCTCTACCCTCTATGTCTTTGCCAAGTCTGGCATTCAGGTGAGGGGTGAGGGCATGAGGTGGTGTGTCGTGATGCTGTTGTTGTGCTTGTCCGCTACGAGCGGGGCGACGGATGTGTTGTTGGTGCCCGAGCACAATCCCAAGCCGGACTACCCGACGGCCCTGCACCGGAAGGGCGTCGTGGGTGTGGTCCGGGTCGGCTTCACGGTGCATGCCGATGGTCGTGTCGATGAAGTCGCGATCCTGCGCAGCGATCATCCGGATTTCGCCGAGGCCGCACGGAAGGCCATGAGGCAATGGCGCTTCAGGCCGTGGACGGTGGACCACGAACATCCGGCGCAGACGCACGTCGTAGCGCCCTTCGAGTTCCGCCTGGATGGCTTGCCACTGGATGCCAACAAGTGGATCAAGACCTGGAAATGCTCGGTCATCAATTCGCATGCCAGGGGACAGCCGTGGGTAGAGGATTTGCTCCCGTTCCGTTACACCCGCAGTTACTTGTCCAATGTGTTTTTTGTGAAGCAGATGTCGGATGTGGAGCGTTTGGCCTTGATCGCCCGTTTCAACAGGCTCCTGCCTACGATCGTGCAGCGTTGCGGGAGTTTTCCTGCGGCACGGTATGTGCGGATGCTGCCGCAGGAGATTCGCGAGTTGCTTTAGTGCGGCTCAATAGCGGTCCGGCGCTTGAGGTCCTGACCGCTTTGACGCATTCAACGCACCTGCACAACCACCTTCCCCACCGCCTTGCGCTGCCCCAGGTCATTGATCGCCTGCGCCGCATTGCTCAGCGGGTACACCTGCGACACCAGCGGCTTGAGCTTGCCTTCGGCGAACCAACCGAACAATTGCTGGAAGTTGGCGGCGTTGTCCTGGGGCTGGCGCTGGGCGAAGGAACCCCAGAACACGCCCACCACGGCGGCGCCCTTGAGCAGGGCCAGGTTCACCGGCAGCTCGGGGATGCGTCCGCTGGCAAAGCCCACCACCAGCAACCGGCCGTTCCAGGCGATGGCGCGGATGGCCTGGTCGAACAGGTCGCCACCCACCGGATCGTAGATCACATCGGCGCCCTGGCCGTCGGTGAGGCGCTTGATTTCATCCTTCAGGCTGGTTTCGTTGTAGTTGATCAATTCGTCGGCGCCGGCCGCCTTCGCCACGGCGAGTTTTTCGGCGCTGCTGGCAGCCGCGATTACCCGGGCGCCCATGGCCTTGCCGATCTCCACCGCCGCCAGGCCGACACCACCGGATGCGCCGAGCACCAGCAGGGTTTCGCCGGCTTGCAGGTTGGCCCGTTGCTTGAGGGCATGCATCGAGGTGCCATACGTCATGCTGAAGGCGGCGGCGGTGTTGAAGTCCATGGACGCAGGGATCGGCAACACGTTGTAGCCAGGTACCGCCACCTGTTCGGCAAAGCTGCCCCAGCCAGTCAGCGCCATCACCCGGTCGCCGACCTTCAAGTGGCTGACTTTCTCTCCCACGTCGCTGACGACGCCCGCCGCTTCGCCGCCGGGGGAGAACGGGAAGGGTGGCTTGAATTGGTATTTGCCCTCGATGATCAGCGTGTCAGGGAAGTTCACCCCGGCGGCATGCACGTCCAGCAGCACTTCGTTCTTCTTGGCGATGGGGCTGGCGACGTCTTCCAGCACCAGCGATTCGGCGGGGCCGAATTCTTTGCACAGCACGGCTTTCATCAGGGCTATTCCTTTGGGAGTGATGGCCGATAAGTGTAGGTGTGAGAGAGAACGGGTCAACGAGCATGCCCTGCCCTGATAGCCGGCTATAAGCTTGTGCTTGAACGGCGGGGCGGTATGCTGGGCCGCAAACCGGATGAGGAATCAATTGTGAAAGCGTGGATCATGTTGATGCTGGCCCTGTCGTTGCCTGTGGCAGCGATGGCCGAAGAGGGCAAGGAAGCGAAGGAGGGTGAGGCGCCGAAGGTTAGCTACATCACCCTCAGCCCGCCCTTTGTCGGCAACTATGGGCTCGACGGTTCGGCGAAGTTGAGGGTCTACAAGGCCGATGTGGCCCTGCGCGTGACAGGAGATGCCGCAGCAGCGGCGGTCAAGGCCAATGAGCCGTTGATTCGCAACCAGTTGGTGGCGCTGTTCGCCCAGCAGACCACCGAGACGATGAACAACCTTGAGGCCAAGGAAAAGTTGCGTCAGGAAGCGTTGAAGCAGACCCAGCAGGTGATGAACGACGAAACCGGCAAGCCGATGGTCGACGACCTGTTGTTCAACAACCTGATCATTCAGTAAACCGGCTCGATCGCAGCCTTTGGCAGTGCCCGGATCTCCTGGTGCTGCCCAAGGCTGCTTTTTTTCGTCAAGACGCCAGGCTCTTCCGAAACCGGGCCAGGGCGATTGCAAAGAACAAAAGTCCGATGGCCGCCAGCGCCAGCAGGTCCGGCCAGATCACGCCAGGTCCGGCATCTCGGAACAGGATCGCCGCGCTGAGGCTGACGTAATGCGTCGAGGGCGAGCCTTGCATCACCCATTGCAACCATTGCGGCATGCTGTCCAGCGGTGTACTGCCGCCCGACAACAGCAGCATCGGAATGATAACCGGGATCGCCAGCAGGCCGAATTGCGGCGTCGAACGGGCGAGGGTGGCGAGGAAGATGCCCAGTGAGGTGCTGGCGAACAGGTAGAGTGCGGTCACCAGCAGGAAGAGCACCATGGAGCCGGCGAGTGGAACCCCCAAGGCGAACTTGACGATGATTTCCAGCGATGCCCAGGTGCACAGCACCACCACCAGCAGGTTGCTCCAGATTTTCGCCAGCATGATTTCCAACGCCGTTAGCGGCAGCACCAGCAAGTGGTCGAGGGTGCCGTGCTCGCGCTCGCGCAGCAGCGCGGTCCCCGTCAGGATGATGGCCAGGATCGTGATGTTGTTGACGATCTGGATCACCGCCAGGAACCAGCCACCTTCCAGATTGGTATTGAACAGCGAACGCGTGGTCAGCCTCACGGGCGTTGCTTCGCTCGTTTGTGCCTGGCCGGCGTAGGTGGTCAGTTCCTGTTGGAAAATCCGTCCGATGTAGCCGGCGCCCATGAACGCCTGGCTCATGGCCGTGGCGTCGACGTTGAGTTGCAGCGTCGGTTCGCGCCCAGCGAGCAGGTCGGCCTGGAAGTTGGCGGGCACGTTGATGACAAAGGTGTAGCGGCCACTGTCCATGACCTTGTCCAGTTCGGCATAGGGCAAGGCCACCGGGTTCTGGAACTCCGGCGGTTGCAGGAGCTGGGCCAATTGGCGCGAAAGATGGCTCTGGTCTTCGTCCACTATTGCAACACTGGCGTTGTGGACGCCGATTACCGAACCTGCAGCCGGCATGTAGATCGCCACCGTGAAGGCGTAGCCCAAAAACAGCAGCAGGACGGAGTCGTATCGCAGGCTGGTCAGTTCCTTGAGCCCCAGACGCCAGATATGTGAAAGCGTGTGCATCAGGCCTCCTGCTTTTTCAGCATGATCAGGCTGAGCCCGGTGAAGCCCAGGAAAAACCCGCCCAGCGCCAGGCATTGCGGCCATAGCTGGCGCAGATCCAGGGCCTTGGTGAAGGTGCCGACGGCGATATCCAGGAAGTAACCGGCGGGAAACAACTGGCCCATCACCGCAGCGGCACCCTCCAGGGACGAACGCGGCACGATCAACCCTGAAAACTGGATGGTCGGCAGGCTGGTGATGATCATGGTGCCGAGGATCGCCGCGATCTGGGTGCGGGTGAACGCCGAGATCAGCAGCCCCATGCTGGTGGTCGCCAGTACATAGAGCAGGCCGCCGATCGCTAGCGTCAGGCCGCTGCCCTTGAACGGCACACCGAACAGCCAGCGGTTCATCGCTGTCAGCAGGGCGAGGTTGATCAGGCTGACCGCCAGGTAGGGCACTTGTTTGCCCAGCAGGAACTCCAGTCGGGTCAGCGGCGTGGCGTAGAAGTTGGTGATCGAGCCCAGCTCCTTCTCCCGCACGATGCCCAGCGCCGTCAACATGGCCGGAATGAACGCCAGGATCAGCGCCATGACCCCAGGCCCGATGGCGTTGACGCTGACCACGTCCTGGTTGTAACGAAAGCGCGTCTCCAGCGTCGCACCGGGTTGCCGGTTTGGCGCGCGGCTGCTGAGTTCAGCCAGTTGCTCAAGGTTGGCCTGGTGCACGGCCTGGACGTAGTTGCGACTGGTCTCGGCTCGAAACGGTATGCCGCCGTCCAGCCAGGCGCCCACCGTCGGTTGGCGGCCGGCGTAAAGGTCACGCCCGAAACCGGGGGGGATTTCCAGGGCCAGCTTGATCTCCGAGCGCTGCAAGCGTCGATGCAGCTCCTTCGCGTCGCTGATGATCGGTTGCTCCTCGAAGTAGCGCGAGCTACGGAACGCTTCCAGGTAGGCACGGCTTTGCGGGCTCTGATCCTGGTCATACGCGGCGAAGGCCAGTTTCTCCACATCGAGGGAAATACCGAAGCCGAAGACCACCATCATGAACAAGGCGCCCAGCAAGGCGAATGCCATCCGCACCTTGTCGCGCAGCAGCTCCTTGCCTTCCCGGCTGGCGACGGCCCACAGGCGCCCGAGGCTCAGGCCGCGCCGGTCCCGGGGGGCGTCGGCACTGTCGAGGGGCACGGGGGCGGCGTCTTGCTGCGTCTCGCCCTGGGCATTCTCCAGGCAGGTGACGAACGCGGCTTCCAGCGTCTGGCCGTTGAACTGCGCCTGCAAGGCCGCCGGCGTGTCACAAGCCAGGACCTTGCCGGCGTGCATCAGCGAAATACGATCGCAGCGCTGGGCCTCGTTCATGAAGTGCGTGGAAAGAAAAATCGTCACGCCCTGTTCGCGAGACAGCTCAATCAGCAGCCGCCAGAAATCATCCCGCGCAGCCGGGTCGACACCCGAGGTCGGTTCATCGAGGATCAGCACTTCCGGGCGATGCAACACCGCCACCGCCAGGGACAAACGCTGGCGCAGGCCCAGTGGCAGGGCGCCGGAAGGCTGGTCCGCCAGCGCTTGGAGATTGAAGCGCTGGATCAGTTCGTCGATGCGCTGGCGACTGTCCGTCGTGGGCAGGTCGAAGAGCTTGGCGTGCAGTTCCAGGTTCTGGCGCGCACTCAGTTCGCCGTACAGCGAAAAGCTCTGGGACATGAAACCCACCCGCTTGCGGGTGGCGAGGTCCTTGGCGTTGACCGGGTTGCCCAGTAGCCGGGCACTGCCTTCGCTGGCGGGGATCAGCCCGGTCAGCACCTTCATGGTGGTGGTCTTGCCGCAGCCGTTGGAACCCAGGAACCCGAAGATCTCACCGCGACCAATCGCGAAACTGACCTTGTCGACGGCGGTGAAATCACCGAAGCGCAAGGTGAGGTCGTGGGCTTCGATGGCAATGTCGGCGGTGTTGGCGCTCCTGGGGGGGATCACCAGCGGCTCGACATCGCGGCCGCTGTCGCCCTGGAAATGGGTGAAGGCCGAGTCGAGCTTGCCGTCTGGCGTGACTGTAGCCAGCTCGGCACTCAAACCCTTGGCGATCAAGCGACCGTTGTCGAGCATCAGGCAATGCTCGAATTGTTCGGCCTCTTCCATGTACGCGGTGGCGACCAGGAGGGTCAGTTGCGGGCGTTGCCGACGCACGTCTTCTATCAGTTCCCAGAAGCGACGCCGGGACAGCGGGTCCACGCCGGTGGTGGGCTCGTCGAGAATCAGCAGGTCCGGTTCATGGATCAGTGCGCAACACAGGCCGAGCTTCTGTTTCATGCCGCCGGACAGTTTGCCCGCCGGGCGATCGGCAAAACGCTGCAGATCGGTGGCCAGCAGCAATGTGCCCATGCGCTGTTCGCAGTCTGCCCGGGATAACCCGAACAGCGTGCCGAAGAAGCGAATGTTCTCGCGTATCGACAGGTCCGGGTAAAGGTTGCCCCCCAACCCTTGGGGCATGAAGGCAATGCGTCGGTAGAGGGTGTTGCGATGGCGTCGGTCGTCAATCGAGGCGCCGAGTACGTCCAGTTGGCCGTGCTGGAGTTTCTTCACTCCGGCAATCAGCCCCAGCAGGCTCGATTTGCCGGCACCGTCCGGACCGATCAGACCGCAGCGAGTGCCGGCGGGCAGGCTGAAGGCGATATCGCTCAGCGCCACCTGCTGGCCGTAGCGGTGTTCCAGGCCCGAGGCGCGCAATGCCTCGCCGGCGGGGGCGCTCATTGCAAGTTGGCCGGCCAGTCGATGGGGGCGGTGCGTACATAGCCGGCACCTGGCATGCCGGGTTTGGCCTGGGGCACTTCGCCGGGGCGGGTCAGGCGTACTTTGACGCGGAACACCAGTTTCTGGCGCTCATCACGGGTTTCGACTTCTTTCGGGGTGAACTGGGATTTGGCCGCGACGAAACTGACCTTGGCGGGTAGAGGTCGCTCGGGCAGGGCGTCGAGCAACAGTCGCGCTTCGTCGCCCACCGCCAGTTTCCCCGCCACCGACGCCGGCAGGTAGAGGTTCATGTATTGGTCGTTCGGATCGATCATCAGCAACACTCGACCGCCGGCGCCCAGCACTTCACCTGGCTCGGCCAGGCGCAACTGGATCACGCCGTCGAGCGGTGCCCGCAACGTGCTGTCATCTATTTCACTGGTGAGTTGGGCCACTTGGGCCAGGGTCGCGCCGATGGCCGCATTCGCCGCCGATACCTGGGCCCGGGCGGCGTTGACCGCGGCATTGGCGGTGTCGACGCGGGCTTGTTGCTGGTCGATGACCTGGCCGCTGGCGTAACCGCGCTTGAACAGTTCCTGGGTCCGCTTGAGCTCCTGGTGAGCGAGCAATTGTTCGCTCTGGCGCAACTGCACGTTGGCTTCGGTGGCAGCAAGGTTCTGCCGGGCCCGCACGACTTCGGCCTCGGCCTGGTTGCGCTGAGCCTCCAGGGTGCGGGTGTCCATGCGTGCCAGCACCTGGCCCTTGATGACGTTGTCGCCTTCGTCGACCTGAACTTCGGCCAGGCGTCCTGGGGTCTTGCTGGCGATCTGGACCTCGGTGGCCTCAAGGCGACCGTTGCCCATGCTCAAGCCTTCCGGCAGGCGATCGTGGCGCGATTTCCAATAGCCGAAACCGCCGGCGGCCAGCAGAACAGTCATCAAGGCGAGGGCAAAAAAGCGAGAAGTACGATGGTTTGTCGACATGTCCGGCATCCTGCGGCTATAGCATCGAAGTCTGCCAGATCAGCGAACGACCCCGTTTGATATCCATCAACTCATTGGCGATCAGCGCAGCGCCATGACCGCTGCCCATTGTTCGGGTGTAACGGGCATCACCGACAGTCGCGAGCCTTTTTGCACCAGTGGCATTTCAGCCAGGGCGGTCTGTTGCTTGAGGTAATCGAGCTTCAGCACGTGGGGAAACGTTTCGACATGGGCCACGTCGATCGCGGTCCAGGGGTTTTTGTCCAGGCAGGCCTTGGGGTCGAAGTAATGGCTGTCGGGTTCCAGCGCCGTTGGGTCAGGGTAGGCCGCACGGACAATTCGGCCGATCCCGGCAATGCCTGGCTCGGGGCAACTGGAGTGATAGAAAAAGAACATGTCGCCCACCGCCATGGTTCGCAGAAAGTTACGCGCCTGGTAGTTGCGAACCCCGTCCCAGCGTGCCTGGCCGAGCTTTTCCAAACCTTGGATGGATAATTCGTCGGGCTCGGATTTCATCAGCCAATAGGCCATGATTGCTACTCCTTGGCGGTGTTGAAAAAATAGTTCAGCGATTTTATGACAAACCGACAGTCGGTTGACGCCAGAGTTTGCGTGTCGGGGCCGGTTGCCGCAAAATGCCGGCCTTCCAAGCTTGACGCTGCTGCACGGCCAATAAGAAAACCGCTGCTGTCATCGTGTGTGATATGCCTTGAGGGGGGCAATCGATGAAACGCAAACCGGATTTGTTGTGGATCTTGGTCATTCTGTTCGGTCTGGGTGTCGTGACCACGGGTTACGCCCAAAGCCTGTGGGCCAACAAGACCGACGCGCCGGTGGAAATCACCCAACCCGCGTCATCGTTCAAACGCTGAACCCGCTTTCCTGGCGCCGCTGATGATCGCGGCGTCTACCCCGCGATATACCAATGCCTGTCGCTGACCGTTCCCTGCAGCGGTACGTCCCAGCTTGCCTGCGCCAATCGTTCGACTTTCTGGCATTCATGGGCCAGCCCCAATAGCGTCGGTTTGCGCCACTGCTTGCGTCGCGCCAGATACGCCAGGCTGCGGTCATAAAAGCCGCCGCCCATGCCCAGTCGACCACCCGCATCGTCAAACCCCACCAATGGCAACAACACCAGGTCCAGCGTCCAGACCTTGCGTTGCCGGGCGATGTTCTTGCGCGGCTCAGGAATACGAAACCGGTTGGGCTGCATTTTTTCGCCGGGGTGGATGCGCTGGAACACCATCTTGGTCTGCGGCCATGGGCTGAGCACAGGCAGGTAAGTGGCCTTGCCCCGGCGTTGGGCTTCGCGCAGCAGCAGGCGCGGATCGATCTCGCCGTCGTTGGGCAGGTAGAGGGCGATGTGCTGCGCACGGCGAAACAGCGGATGCTGGGCCAGTTGCTTGAACAGCCCGTGGGCGGCTTGCCGTTGCTGGGCGGGCGTCAGGGCGCGACGGGCCTGGCGCAGCAGGCGTCGAAGTTGCGGGCGGGGCAGCAGCGCAGGTTCGGTCATATCAATGCTTCACGCAGTGGCGATGCCACAGCGTAACCGCAAAACAGGCTGCTCAGAAATGCCTGCGCCAGAAACGACAATGCCAGTCCATATGGACTGGCATTGCCTGGAGTCAGGCTCCCCGGATGAACCGCTGTCGGCTTAGCCCTTGAACCCGAAAGTTCAAGGTGGAAGTTGCAGGGGGCGTTAAGGCTTTCCGTCAAGCGGACATGCACACCGGCCCCAACGTGCAACCCCCGTGGTTGTGCGTATCGGCTCAGGGACATCACCAACTGGCAAGCACCCCAGGGAGTGAGGCGAGTATACCCCAGGCAGCCTCGCGAATCAGCCCTTGCTGACGTCTGGATCGGTGGCGAGCACCAGATCCACCCGGTCGAGCAGGTCGCGCACCTGTTCACGGGTCGAGCCGCTGACCTGCAGGTCCGGCGTATCCTGGCGATGCAGCAGGTCGTGGGTGATGTTCAAGGCGGCCATTACGGCGATGCGGTCGGCGCCGATGACTTTGCCGCTGCTGCGGATCTCGCGCATCTTGCCATCCAGGTAACGGGCGGCGCTCACCAGGTTGCTACGCTCTTCCTGGGGGCAGATGATCGAATATTCTTTGTCGAGGATCTGCACGGTAACGCTATTGCTTGAACTCATGAGTCTTGCTCCAGGGCCTTGAGGCGCGAAATCATCGATTCGACCTTACGCCGGGCGATTTCGTTTTTTTCAATGAGGTGCGCGCGTTCCTCGCGCCAGGTTTTTTCCTGAGCTAGTAGGAGTCCGTTTTGGCTCTTAAGTTGCTCGACCCGGTCAATTAGCAGTTCGAGTCTGGCCATCAGCGCTTGCAGGTCGGTGTCTTCCATTGTGTCCACTGAAGATTGTGTCTGATGGAGGGTATGAGTCGCACAGCCTCTGATAGTCTTGGCGAGTCTGTCGATGTAGGATACAAGGCCTCCATTCTAGACATAGCGCCGTCTGGCGCCTAGCTGCCCATGCCCATTCAGAATTCCCCGTATCAAGCATTCGCCACCCTGCTGAGCACCAGTGGCCATCCTGTCTCGCCTGCCGAACTGCATGGCCTGCTGCTCGGTCGCAGTTGCGCCGGCGCCGGGTTCGGTGCCGACGGCTGGTTGGCCGACGCCGCAGAACTGCTGGAAGGCGAGCCGGCGGACAACGTCCGCAACGCGCTTATCGGCCTGCAGGAAATGGTCAAGGGCGAGCTGACCAGTGACGACATGACCGTCGTCCTGCTGCTGCCCACTGACGACGCGCCCTTGGCTGAACGCGCCGCTGCTCTGGGCCAGTGGTGCCAGGGCTTCCTCGCCGGCTTCGGCCTGACCCGCCGCGAATACGCCTTGAGCGAAGAGGCCAAGGAAGTGTTGCAGGACTTGGCCGCGATCTCCCAGGTCCAGGATGCCCTGGAAGAATCCGATGACGGCGAAAGCGACTACATGGAAGTGATGGAGTACCTGCGGGTCGCGCCATTGCTGCTGTTCACCGAGACCAAGAAAACCGATGCAGCGGCCGCCAAGCCGTCCTTGCATTAATTTTTAGAGGGAACACCGTCTGCCCATGATTCATATCCCGAAATCGGAATACAGCCGTCGCCGCAAGGCCCTGATGGCGCAGATGGAACCCAACAGCATCGCAATCCTGCCCGCCGCCGCTGTTGCGATCCGCAACCGCGACGTCGAGCACGTCTACCGCCAGGACAGCGACTTCCAGTACCTCAGCGGCTTTCCCGAGCCGCAAGCGGTGCTGGTGCTGATGCCGGGCCGCGCCCATGGCGAATACATCCTCTTTTGCCGCGAGCGCAACGCCGAACGTGAGTTGTGGGATGGCCTGCGCGCCGGCCAGGAAGGGGCGATCCGTGACTACGGTGCCGACGACGCGTTTCCCATCACCGATATCGACGACATCCTGCCGGGCCTGATCGAAGGGCGCGACCGGGTGTATTCGGCCATGGGCAGCAACCCGGAATTCGACCGGCACCTGATGGAGTGGATCAACGTGATTCGCTCCAAGGCCCACCTCGGCGCCCAGCCGCCGAACGAATTCGTTGCCCTGGATCACTTGCTGCATGACATGCGCCTGTATAAATCGGCGGCAGAAGTGAAAGTGATGCGCGAAGCGGCGCGGATTTCCGCCCAGGCGCACATTCGGGCGATGCAGGCGGCGCGTCCGGGGCTGCATGAGTTCAGCCTGGAAGCCGAGCTGGACTATGAGTTTCGCAAGGGCGGGGCAAAAATGCCGGCCTATGGCTCGATCGTCGCGGCGGGGCGCAACAGCTGCATCCTGCACTACCAGCAGAACGACGCGCTGCTCAAGGACGGCGACCTGGTGCTGATCGACGCCGGCTGTGAAATCGACTGCTACGCCAGCGATATCACCCGTACCTGGCCGGTCAGTGGCAAGTTTTCACCCGAGCAGAAGGCGATCTACGAAGTGGTGCTGGCTGCCCAGGAAGCCGCGTTTGCCCAGATCGCGCCGGACAAACACTGGAACCAGGCCCACGAAGCGACGGTGCGGGTGATTACAGAGGGGCTGGTGCGCCTTGGGCTGCTGGAGGGTGAGGTGGATGCGTTGATCGCCAGCGAAGCCTACCGGGCGTTCTACATGCATCGCGCTGGCCACTGGCTGGGCATGGACGTGCATGACGTGGGTGAATACCGCGTTGGTGGCGAGTGGCGGGTGCTTGAGGTCGGCATGACGCTGACGGTGGAGCCGGGCATCTACATCAGCCCGAACAACCGCAGCGTCGCGAAAAAATGGCGCGGCATTGGCGTGCGCATCGAGGATGACGTGGTAGTGACCAGAACCGGTTGTGAAATCCTGAGCCACGGCGTACCGAAGACGGTCGCCGACATCGAGGCCCTGATGGCCGCTGCCCGGACGCAAGCGGCATGAGCCGGGTCAACCTGGCGATCGTCGGCGGCGGCCTGGTCGGCGCGAGCCTGGCGCTGGCCCTGCAGGCCGGTGCCAAGGCCCGGGGCTGGAAGATCATGCTGATCGAGCCCTTCGCTCCCGGCAACGCCTGGCAACCGAGCTACGACGCCCGGTCCTCGGCATTGTCCTACGGTGCCCGGCAGATTTATCAACGCTTGGGTGTCTGGCAGGAGATTTCCCGCCGCGCCGAACCAATCAAACAGATCCATGTATCCGACCGCGGGCGGTTTTCCACCGCGCGTCTGTCGGCTATGGAGGAGGGCGTGCCGGCGCTGGGCTACGTGGTGGAAAACGCCTGGCTCGGCCAGTGCCTGTGGCAAGGCCTGGACCCTGAGGTGGTCAGTTGGCGCTGCCCGGCGCAGGTCACCGGCATGGAACCGCTGGTCGGCGGTTATCGCCTGACCCTCGACGACGAAACCACCCTGGAATGCGACCTTGCCGTACTGGCCGATGGCGGCCGCTCCGGCCTGCGTGAACAGTTGGGTATCGGCGTGCGCAGCCGACCCTACGACCAGAGTGCCTTGATCGCCAACATCACCCCCAGCGAAGCCCACAATGGCATGGCCTTCGAACGTTTCACCGATGACGGCCCGATGGCCTTGTTGCCGCTGCCGGAGAATCGTTGCGCGCTGGTCTGGACCCGCCAGGGCATGGACGCACAACGGCTGGCGGCCCTCGACGAGCGCAGTTTCCTCAGCGAATTGCAGGGCGTGTTCGGCTATCGCCTGGGCACCCTGAAACAGGTGGGCGTGCGACATCTGTACCCGCTGGCGCTGGTGGAGGCCGAAGAACAGGTCCGTCCGCACCTGGCGATCCTGGGCAACGCCGCCCACAGCCTGCACCCGATTGCCGGGCAGGGGTTCAACTTGTCCCTGCGCGATGCCCAGGCCCTTGCCGATGCCCTGCTCGACAGCGAAAGCGAGCCAGGGGATTTTGCCGTGTTGCAAGCCTATCGCGAGCGCCAGCGAATGGATCAGGTCCTGACCGTGGGCTTCTCCGACCAAGTCACGCGGCTGTTCGCCAGCAACCTGCCGTTGGTGTCCCTGGGTCGTAACCTCGGCCTGTTGGGCCTCGACTTGCTGCCGCCGGCCAAGCGCTGGTTCGCCCGTCAGGCCATGGGGCTGGGGACGCGTCCCGATGCTTGAGGCCGGGGCTGTCATTTCTTTTCATGGGCGACCGATGTCGCCAGCAAAACAGGCTTAGAGCATGGAATTGCGTGCAGATCTGCTGATTGTCGGCGCCGGTATGGTCGGCAGCGCCCTGGCGCTGGCGTTGCAGGGCAGTGGCCTGCAAGTGCTGTTGCTCGACGGCAGCCCGATGAGCGTCAAACCTTTCGATCCCCAGGCCGCGTTCGAGCCCCGAGTCAGTGCCTTGTCGACGGCCAGCCAGCGGATCCTCGATCGCCTGGGCGTCTGGGACGGCATCACCGCCCGACGCGCCAGCCCCTATACCGACATGCACGTCTGGGACGGCAGCGGCACCGGGCAGATCCATTTCTCGGCCGCCAGCCTGCACGCCGAGGCGCTTGGGCACATCGTTGAAAACCGCGTTGTGCAGGACGCCTTGCTGGATCGACTGCATGACTGCGACCTGGGCCTGCTGGCCAATGCCCGGCTGGAGCAGATGCGTCGTTCTGGTGACGACTGGCTGCTGACCTTGGCCGATGGCCGCACGTTGCGCGCGCCCCTGGTCATCGCGGCTGACGGCGCGAATTCCGCAGTGCGCCGCCTGACCGGCGTTGCCACGCGCGAATGGGATTACCTGCACCACGCCATCGTCACCAGCGTGCGCAGCGCCCGGCCGCATCGAATGACGGCCTGGCAGCGTTTCACCGACAACGGTCCGCTGGCGTTCCTGCCACTTGAGCGTGACGGTCAGCACGATTGGTGCTCGATTGTCTGGTCCACCACCCCCGGTGAAGCGCAGCGCTTGATGGCGCTCGATGAAACTGAATTCTGCAGCGAACTGGAACGAGCCTTCGAAGGCCAGCTCGGTACGGTACTGAGTGCCGACCCGCGCCTGTGCGTGCCGCTGCGCCAACGACATGCCAAGCGCTATGTGGCCGAAGGGCTGGCGTTGATCGGCGACGCAGCCCATACCATTCATCCGTTGGCCGGGCAGGGCGTGAACCTGGGCTTCCTCGACGCCGCCGTGCTGGCCGAAGTGTTGTTGCAGGCGGCCGGGCGTGGCGAACGACTGGCGGACGTGAAGGTGCTTAGCCGCTACGAGCGGCGACGCATGCCCCATAACCTGGCGTTGATGGCGGCGATGGAAGGTTTCGAGCGGTTGTTCCAGGCCGATCCATTACCCGTGCGCTGGTTGCGTAACACCGGGCTGAAACTGGTAGACCGCATGCCTGAGGCCAAGGCGTTGTTCGTGCGCGAGGCGCTGGGGCTGATTGGGGATTTGCCGGATCTGGCCAAGGCCTGAGATGTGGGTTGGGGCTTATGCCCGCGATGACGGACGCAAAAACACTGCGCATCTCAAAGTTGCAACATTTGGAAATGTGTCCACCCACTGTTCGATTGAGTTGCCAAATGTGAGTCCTTATCATTTGCGCTTCGTTCACAATCCAGAGACCGCTACCATGTTGGCAACCAAGCGCCTGCTGTCCGCCCTCGCCTTGACCCTGATCGGCTCCACTGCCGTACAGGCCGCCGATGAGGTGGTGGTCTACTCCTCGCGTATCGACGAACTGATCAAACCGGTCTTCGATACCTACACCAAGGAAACTGGCGTGTCGGTGAAGTTCATTACCGACAAGGAAGCGCCGCTGATGCAGCGGATCAAGGCCGAGGGCGAGAACGCCACTGCCGACCTGCTGCTCACCGTCGATGCCGGCAACCTCTGGCAGGCCGAGCAAATGGGCATTCTCCAGCCGTTCACGTCGCCGGTGATCGACGCCAACATCCCGTCCCAATATCGCGCCTCTTCCCACGCCTGGACCGGCTTGAGCCTGCGGGCGCGAACCATTGTCTACTCCACCGAGCGGGTCAAACCCAGCGAATTGACCACCTACGAAGCGCTGGCTGGCAAAGAGTGGGAAGGCCGCCTGTGCCTGCGGACCTCGAAGAAGGTCTACAACCAGTCGCTGACCGCCACGCTGATCGAAACCCACGGTGCGGAAAAAACCGAGGAGATCCTCAAGGGCTGGGTCCGGAACCTGTCCACCGACGTCTTCTCCGATGACACCGCCCTGCTTGAGGCAATCAACGCCGGGCAATGCGACGTCGGTATCGTCAATACCTATTACTATGGCCGCCTGCACCAGCAGAAGCCGGACCTGAAGGTGAAGCTGTTCTGGCCGAACCAGGCCGACCGTGGGGTGCACATCAACCTCTCGGGGATTGGCTTGACCAAGCATGCACCGCATCCGGACGCCGCGAAGAAGCTGGTGGAGTGGATGACCACGCCGCAAGCGCAAAGCATCTTCGCCGACGTGAACCAGGAATTCCCGGCCAACCCGAAAGTCGAGCCGTCCAAGGAAGTAGCGGCCTGGGGCAAGTTCAAGGCTGATACCCTGCCCGTGGAAGTGGCGGGTAAACGCCAGGCCGAAGCCATTCGCATGATGGATCGCGCTGGCTGGAATTAAGACGAGCTTGTGCTCCTGATGGGATGTGGCGAGGGAGCTTGCTCCCGCTGGAGGGCGAAGCCCTCCCAGAAGATCTGCTGGGATCTATCTCAAGGGCCATGATCCAGGGCCTGGGGCTACTTCGTAGCCCAGCGGGAGCAAGCTCCCTCGCCACAGGGGCAATTTGTCAGCGATGATATTTGGGCACACATTGCGCGGCACAATCATTTAAACGAGAGCTCCCCTTGGCCCACCCCGTCCAACGCCGCTGGTATCCCCTGGTCTTCGCCATCGCCGCGCTGGTCCTGCTGCCCCTTAGCGTCTTGCTGTTGTCCTGGCAGAGCATCGACCAACAGATCTGGTCCCACCTGTGGGATACGCAGATGCCACGCTTGTTGGGCAATACCCTCACGTTGATCCTTGGCGTGGGTGTCGGAGTGACCTTGCTAGGTGTCAGTCTCGCTTGGCTCACCAGCCTGTGTGAGTTCCCCGGGCGACGCTGGCTCGACTGGGCGTTGATGCTGCCGTTTGCGATACCGGCCTACGTGTTGGCGTTTGTCTTCGTTGGCCTGCTGGACTTTGCCGGCCCCGTACAGACGCTCATGCGCGAATGGTTCGGCAGCGGCCTGCGCCTGCCCCGGGTCCGTTCCACCGGTGGGGTGATCCTGGTGCTGGTGCTGGTCTTTTACCCTTACGTCTATCTGCTGGCGCGCAGTGCATTCCTGGCCCAGGGCAAGGGCTTGATGGAAGCGGCGCGGGTGCTCGGGCAGTCGCCGTGGCAGGCTTTCTGGCGCGTGGCGCTGCCGATGGCCCGGCCGGCCATCGGTGCGGGCGTGGCGTTGGCGCTGATGGAAACCCTGGCGGATTTTGGCGCGGTGTCGGTGTTCAACTTCGACACCTTTACCACCGCGATCTACAAGACCTGGTATGGCTTCTTCAGTCTCTCCAGTGCTGCCCAACTGGCCAGCCTGCTGTTGCTGGCGGTGATGCTGGTGGTCTACGGCGAACGCCGGGCTCGTGGTGCCCACCGAGCCAGTAACGAACGTCCCCGAGCCAAGGCTTTGTATACGTTGCGCGGTCTGAAGGCCGCGGCAGCCAGCAGTTGGTGTTTCCTGGTGTTCGCCTGTGCCTTTGTCATTCCGGTGCTGCAATTGGTGGTGTGGTTCTGGCAACGCGGTCGTTTCGACCTGGACGAACGTTATGCCGGGTTGATCGTCCACACCCTCTACCTGGGCGGCCTGGCCGCGCTGATCACCGTTTGCGTGGCCTTGCTGCTGGCGTTCGCCCGACGGCTGGCGCCAACTCGTCCGATTCGTGCCGGCGTCGGCCTGGCGAACCTGGGCTATGCCTTGCCCGGTTCGGTGCTCGCGGTGTCGATCATGCTTGCATTCAGCTACCTGGACCGTGAGCTGGTCATCCCGTTGTCGACCTGGCTCGGAGGGGCAGGCAAACCGTTGTTGCTGGGTAGCCTGTCGGCGCTGTTGCTGGCGTATCTGGTGCGCTTTTTGGCGGTGGCCTACGGTCCGTTGGAGAGCAGCCTGGCGCGCATTCGTCCGTCTTTGCCCGAGGCTGCACGCAGCCTTGGGGTCAGTGGGCCACGACTGTTTTTCAAAGTGTATCTGCCCTTGCTGTTGCCCGGCACTTTGAGCGCGGCGTTGCTGGTGTTCGTCGACGTGCTCAAAGAAATGCCCGCGACCCTGCTGATGCGTCCGTTCGGCTGGGACACGCTGGCGGTGCGGATCTTCGAGATGACCAGCGAAGGGGAGTGGGCCAGGGCCGCGCTGCCGGCGCTGACGTTGGTACTGGTGGGGTTGTTGCCAGTCATCGGATTGATACGACGTTCGGCCCATCGAAACAGCTAGGTGCCAGTCCTACCTCATGCGGCTACAATGCGCGGCATTCGGTGCGGTCCGTCTGTCGGACCGGGCAACTGAGAACGTCAGAAAACTCCTTTTTTCAGATGTTCGCGCTATGCAGTGCCCGTCCGCACCTTCGCCAAGCCCGGAAGGAGAAACCCATGGGACAGCGTACGCCTCTGTATGACCTTCATCTCGCCCTCGGCGCGAAGATGGTCGATTTTGGCGGTTGGGATATGCCTTTGCATTACGGCTCGCAAGTCGAAGAACACCATCAGGTGCGTCGCGACTGCGGAGTGTTCGATGTATCCCACATGACCGTGATCGATGTCGACGGCCCCCAGGCCAAGGTTTGGCTGCAGCGTTTGCTGGCCAATGACGTCGATCGCTTGCAGGACACAGGCAGTGCCCTGTACAGCGCGATGCTCAATGAGCGCGGCGGCATCGTCGACGACATGATTATCTACCGTGTCGAGGACGGTTATCGATTGGTCTTCAACGCCTCGACTCGCGATCAGGATCTGGCCTGGATGCAGGCACAGCTCGGTGGCTACGACGTGCAGCTGCATGAGCGCCCCGAACTGGCGATGCTGGCGATCCAAGGCCCCCAGGCCCGGCAGAAGATTGCCGAACTGGTGACGCAACCGCGTGGGCAAATCATCCAGCAACTCAAGCCTTTCGAAGGGCGCGCCGACGGCGAATGGTTCATCGCCCGGACCGGCTACACCGGCGAAGATGGCCTGGAAATCGTCTTGCCTGCCCAGGAGGCCCCGAGTTTTTTCAACGACCTGGTAGGGGCCGGCATTTCGCCAATTGGCCTCGGCGCCCGCGACACCTTGCGCCTGGAGGCCGGCATGAACCTCTACGGCCAGGACATCAATCAAGACGTTTCGCCCCTGGCCTCGAACATGGCCTGGAGCATCGCCTGGGAACCGGCGAGCCGTCCGTTCATCGGGCGCAGTGCGCTGGAAGCCGAGCTTGCCAGCGGTGTACAGCACAAACTGGTCGGGCTGGTGCTGGAAGAGCGGGGTGTTTTGCGCGCCCATCAGGTGGTTCGCATCGCCAATGTTGGCGAAGGGGAGATCACCAGTGGTAGTTTTTCTCCTACGCTTAGCAAGTCGATCGCCCTGGCACGTGTTCCGATGGCAACCGCCGACCGTGCCGAGGTAGAAATTCGTGGTAAGTGGTACCCGGTACGGGTGGTCAAGCCGACCTTCGTCCGCCATGGCAAAACCCTGATCTAACCTTTTTGCGGCGGGCCGCTGGCCGCTGACACTTTCTATTGAGGACACAGAATATGAGTGATATCCCTGCCGAACTGCGTTTTGCCGAAAGCCATGAGTGGGCACGCCTGGAAGCTGACGGTACCGTCACCGTGGGCATCAGCGATCATGCGCAGGAAGCCCTGGGCGATGTGGTCTTTGTCGAGCTGACTGAAGTCGGTAAGGTCTTTGGCGCAGGTGACCAGGCCGGTGTGGTTGAGTCGGTCAAGGCTGCTTCCGACATCTATTCCCCGATTGCGGGTGAAGTGATCGCGATCAACGACGAGCTGAGTGACGTGCCGGAGTTGCTCAACTCCAATCCTTACGGTGCCTGGATCTTCAAGCTCAAGCCGAGCAACACGGCTGAGCTCGATAAGTTGCTGGACGCGGCGGGTTACAAGGCTCTTATCGGCGAATAAGGACGACTTCCCCTGTGGGAGCGAGCTTGCTCGCGATAGCGGTGTGTCAGTCAGCCTCGATGTGACTGATCCGGCATTGTCGCGAGCAGGCTCGCTCCCACAGGATCGCTGGGCTGGGGTACAGCCTTCAGTGTTACCAAGCAGAAAATGGTCCTTCACGAACCGCCGGAAAGGACGTCGACAATTCAAAAAATCAACAGTCCTGTAGCCATCCGCCATCTGTTTTGATCACCACCAGTCATTGATATAGTAGTCGCTCGGCTAATCAAGTCTGGGAAGGCTTATCTTGAAAGGTGAACAAAGAAAACCTATCAGATTTGTTAGCTATGCAAGAGCAATAATCAGGCGGAAACTCATGTGTCGATGCTCAACATTCAGAGGTCGACACATGGGCACGTCACAAAAAGTCAGCGAAAGACTCTATCTCTACGATCCGCTGGATCGTCTGGTAAGTGTTCACTCTGTTCAGCGCTTTTACAGTGGTTCGCGCATCGTGACCGAGATACAAGGAGAATGTAAGACGCTTTTCTTTGAACACAACGCAATGCCTTTGGCAGAGATACAACAGGGCAGGAAGGTCAACTTACTAGCGACTGATCTGCAAACATCGGTGTTGAACGTTATCAACTCTGTCTCCCATCACCCACAGACATATAGTCCTTATGGTCATCGTCCGATGGGCGGCGGGTTACAGAGTCTACTCGGATTCAATGGGGAGCGTCCTGACCCTGTCACGGGACATTATCTATTAGGGGGCGGTTATCGGGCATATAACCCGGTGCTGATGCGATTCAACAGCCCTGATGCCTTCAGTCCTTTTGACAGAGGCGGCATAAACCCCTATGCATATTGCTCGAATGATCCTGTTAATAGAGTAGATCCTAATGGACGCTTCTCGATATCTGGCTTGGTTAGTCCGTTTAGGTATCTGGCTAGGCTAATCTCCCGAGGTTATTATAAGTTGGCTGGAAAGTTTCGTACGGCGTCAAGCAAGCCGCTGATAAATAACTATGATTCTGATTTATTTAATTTCATTGAGGATGTGGTTTTAGAGCGCGGTTTGAATAAGGGTACCGCAAAATTAACTTCGGTTAAGAGTAAGGCAGACTTGAAAATTATAAGCTCCAATCCGTTAAATCAGTATTATGGAATGGAGCATAAATTTATTCTAACCCAAAATAATCGTCTTTTTTTGGCCTCTTATCGCTATGAAAGACCGATATATGAACCAAAGCACTCCGCGCTGGCACGCTGGGCAAACGACAGGGCACCATACAAAGAATACAATGTTGTTGGTGCTGGGGTGATTACGAGAGCCAAAAGCGGGTATCAGATTACAAACAATTCCGGGCATTATAAACCCACGCCTGAAGTAAATGCCCTTGCTAAATTCAAGTTGAGGAGTCTAGGGGTAAAGGCGACTTCCAAGAATTACGAGATACGAACGCGTTAACTTTTATATCCAAGGGAAGGGGAGGTGACAAGACTTTTGCTGGCGGCTCTGCCGGGGTTAACATTTTTACTGCGATAGAGGTCGGTCTTCAACCGGTGTCGTCATCGCTTCTTTTATTCTGTTTTCCAGTATTCAATGAGGTCTGAAAATGCCGCTCAATCGAGCGGCATTTTTCTATCGACTGAAAATCACTCCTGGGCGACGGCGTTTTTCGCCAGGATAGCGTTGGCCAGTTCCATGTCGGTGGCTTGCAGGCCTGGGTTGTCAGCACGCACTTTCTGCATCGCCGCTTCCAGGTAAGGGCCACGAATACCGCCGTCACTGGCGACGAAGCTGCCGGCATCATCCTGGGCGGCGACGATCAGCTTGTGATCCTTGAAAGTCAGGTAGGTGGAACCGGTGGTTGCACCGGATGAGATGACGTTACGCCAAAACGTGTCGGCCATTGCCGAGCCAACAGGAAGAGACAGCAAGGCTAGGGTAGCGACAGCAAGTTTGAGACGCATGATAGGTGACTCCACTGGGTTAACTATGACGTTGGATTACCCGCGCCTCTATTCAGTTCCATGACTTCTCAGTCAGCCCGTTCCACCTGCAGCACCGCCCCTTCCTGCGCCACCACCCTGACTCGCGTGCCCACGGACGACTCGGGCCCCTTGGCCAGCCAGACGCTGTCGGCCACCTTGATCTTGCCACGGCCATCGACAATCGCTTCATGAACCTGGAAGACCTTGCCGATCAGCTCTTGCCCGCGCAGGTTCAGGTGCGGTTGATCGCTTTGGCGCACCGCGCTGCGCTGGCGCTGCCACCAGTACAGTGCCGTTGCGATGGCGAACAGGCCGAACAACAGGAACTGCAGCTCCCACGGCATCTGCGGCAGGATGAACGTGAGCACGCCAACTGCCGCGGCGGCCATGCCGATCCACAGCAAGTAGCCGCCGGCACCGAACACTTCGAGGATCAGCAGGATGACGCCCAGCGCCAGCCAGTCCCAGTACGACAGGTGTTGCAGGAACATCCACATAGGCGTGCCTCAGGTTTTCTTGCTATCGAAGGTGGCCTTGACGATCTCGCCAATGCCGCCGACCGCACCGATGACCTGGCTGGCTTCCAGTGGCATCAGGATCACCTTGCTGTTGTTGGCCGAAGCCAGTTTGCCCAGCGCATCGATGTATTTCTGCGCGACGAAGTAGTTCACGGCCTGGACGTTGCCGTCGGCAATCGCCTGGGACACCACTTGGGTGGCCAGCGCTTCGGCTTGCGCCTGGCGCTCGCGGGCTTCGGACTCCAGGAACGCGGCTTGACGGCTGCCCTCGGCCTCGAGGATCTGCGCCTGCTTCTTGCCTTCGGCGGTGAGAATCGCCGACGCTCGCAGGCCCTCGGCTTCGAGGATCTGGGCACGCTTGATACGTTCGGCTTTCATCTGCCCCGACATGGCGGCCATCAGGTCGGCCGGCGGGCTGATGTCCTTGATCTCGATCCGGGTGATCTTGATGCCCCACGGCGCTGTGGCTTCATCGACGGTGCGCAGCAGTTTTTCATTGATACCGTCGCGCTGGCTCAGCATCGCGTCCAGCTCCATGGACCCCAGCACGGTACGGATATTAGTTTGCAGCAGGTTGCGGATGGCGTGCTCGAGGTTGTTCACTTCGTAGGCCGCTTGGGCCGTATTGACCACTTGGAAGAAGCACACGGCGTCGATCTGCACCGTGGCGTTGTCGGCGGTAATGACCTCCTGGGGCGGGATGTCCAGTACGCTTTCCATGACATTGATCTTGCGCCCGATGCGATCCATCACCGGGATGATGATGTTCAGGCCGGGCTTGAGCGTGTTGGTGTAGCGCCCGAACCGCTCGACGGTCCATTGGTAGCCTTGGGGCACGACCTTGAACCCCATGAACAGGATGGCGACCACGAGGCCGATGAAAAGTAAAAGTACGCTACCGATCTGCATGACGGTTCCCTGTGCGAATTGAGATGGACCTGCGAGCCCTGAGTGTAGGGCACGCGGCCAGTATCTTCGCTATGGTCCGTTCCGCTTTGTTTGTGGGATCTTTCTGCCCCTGAGCCAGACAGTTCCTACTTCTGCTCGCTTTGCGGCGTCACCCGCAGCACTTCCTCGACCGTGGTCAAGCCCGCCGCCACCTTTTGCGCCCCCGACAGGCGCAGGCTGCGCATGCCTTCCTTGAATGCCTGGCGGCGTACCGCCAGCAGGTCGGTGTCGGGGTGGATCAAGGCCTTGACGCTGTCGGTCAGTTGCATGATTTCGTAGACGCCGGCGCGGCCGCGGTAACCGGTGTCACGGCATTCCAGGCAACCGACGGCCTGTTGGGCATTGCTCGGCAGCGGCGCCTGCCAGGGCCTCGTCAGGGTCTGCCAGTCGTCTTCATCCAGGGTCAGGGGGGCCTTGCATTGAGGGCACAGGGTGCGCACCAGCCGCTGGGCCATGACCCCGAGCACGGTGGCCTTGATCAGGTAATGGGGCACACCCAGCTCCAGCAGGCGACTGATGGCGCTCGGCGCGTCGTTGGTGTGCAGCGTCGACAGCACAAGGTGCCCGGTGAGCGCCGCCTGGATCGCCATCTCGGCGGTCTCCAGGTCACGGATCTCACCGATCATGATGATGTCCGGGTCTTGTCGCATCAGTGCCCGCACCCCGGCGGCGAAGGACAGGTCGATGTTGTGCTGGACCTGCATCTGGTTGAAGGAGGCCTCTACCATTTCAATCGGGTCCTCGATGGTGCAGAGGTTCACTTCCGGCGTCGCCAGTTTCTTGAGCGTGGTGTAGAGGGTGGTGGTCTTGCCGGAACCGGTAGGCCCGGTCACCAGGATGATGCCGTTGGGCTGGCGGGTCATGTCCTGCCAGCGACGCAGGTCGTCGGCGGAGAAGCCGAGTTGGTCGAAATCCTTGAGCAACACTTCCGGGTCGAAAATCCGCATGACCATTTTTTCGCCGAACGCCGTGGGCAAGGTCGACAAACGCAATTCCACTTCGCCGCCATCCGGGGTCTTGGTCTTGACCCGGCCGTCCTGGGGTTTGCGTTTTTCCGCGACGTTCATCCGCCCCAGGCTCTTGAGACGGCTGACGATTGCCATCGTGACCTGCGGCGGGAACTGATAGACGGTGTGCAGCACCCCGTCGATGCGAAACCGCACGGTACCCTGCTCGCGGCGCGGTTCGATGTGGATATCACTGGCACGCTGCTGGAAGGCGTACTGGAACAGCCAGTCGACAATATTGACGATATGGGCGTCGTTGGCGTCCGGCTCCTGGTCGCTGGCGCCCAGGTTGAGCAACTGTTCGAAATTGCTCAGGTTGCTCGGTTGCTGATCGACCGTGGTGGCGCCGCTGACCGATTTGGCAAGGCGATAGAACTCCACGCTCAAGCGCTGGATGTCCACAGGGTTGGCGACCACCCGCTTGATCGGTAGCTTGAGCACGTGGGTCAGGTCGGCTTCCCAACTGTTGACGTAGGGCTGTGCGCTGGCGACGGTGACGGCGTCACGATCGACCGCCACCGCAAGGATCTTGTGACGCTGGGCAAAGGCATAGGACATCAAGGGGGTCACGGCCGCGACGTTGATTTTCAACGGGTCGATGCGCATGTAGGGCTGGTCGGCCTGCTGGGCCAACCACAAGGTCAGGTTCTCCAGGTCCAGGCGCTTGCCGGGCCGGCTGAGGTCGTCCAGGTGCTGGTTGGCGATGAACTCCAGCGGATGCAACTGGCTATTGGCGCTGTGGCGTCGGCGGGCGTTCAGCGCGGTTTCGGCTGAATCCTGGCTGATGAGGCCCTGGGTGACCAGTTGGCGCAGCAGATCGTTGAGGTCCAGCCAGCGGTCCTGAGTGGCGTGTTTGGTGGACATGCGGGTTCCTATTGGACAATTGCAGCAAAGCCGCGATACAGACGCTTCGGCGTCCTCGCTCGGTCTGCAAAAGAATAGTCCCGACCCCGTAGACCGTTGGGCCACTACCCGACCAATGCGTTACCAATTCTTGCCCGTGGGCGTTCAACGGACGGCTTGGGCCGGCCCAACGTGCGCAATATCAGCGTCTTGCAGGTCCACCGAACAGACGCTGATCAGGTTACGTAATTTTTCAGCGATGACCTGGGCACGGTGCCAGCTCAGCCCGTCCATGACGATGTCCAGCGATAGCACATCGCCTGGGCGTTCGACATGAACCTGCTGCGGCGTCAGGCCCTGCAAGGCAAACAGGTTCAACGCCCGACACAGTAAATCCGGCTCGGCTTCGGCCAATATCCGGTACTGCACCCGACAATGGGTATTGGCGGCGTGCCAGACGTCGGCGCGGGTCGGGGCTATGGCAACGGCTTCGAGTGGGGGCATGTTCGGTCTCCTTGGTGGCGGGAGAAATATTTACATGCGAGTCGGGGTATTTCTTATCTAAGATGAGTGATTCTGGCGATATTTTGAATCGCCTGATTCTCTACATCAGTCATTTTGGGTTTGATTATGCACAGCGAATTGGATGGCTACGACCGCAGGATACTGGCGTTGCTGCAGGAGGATGCCTCGCTGTCCAGTGCGCAGATCGCCGAACAGGTCGGCTTGTCTCAATCGCCATGCTGGCGGCGGATCCAGCGGATGAAGGACGAGGGCATCATTCGTGGCCAGGTGACCCTGCTGGATCGCAAGAAAATCGGTCTTAACACGCAAATCTTCGCCGAAATCAAACTCAACGCCCACGGCCGTTCGAACTTCACCGAGTTCACCGAGGCGATCCGCGGCTTCCCCGAAGTACTGGAGTGTTACGTGCTGATGGGGTCGGTGGATTTTCTGTTGCGCATCGTCACGGCGGACATCGAGGCGTATGAGCGATTCTTTTTCGAAAAGCTGTCGATGGTGCCGGGGATCCAGGAAGTGAACTCGATCGTGGCGCTGTCGGAGATCAAATCGACGACGAGTTTGCCGGTGGTGCGCTGAGTTCTGTGGAGGATGTGCTGGCCCCATCGCGAGCAAGCTCGCTCACAGTTGATCATCAGCGGCCACTAGATGTGGTTACAACGCTGAACCCCTGTGGGAGCGAGCTTGCTCGCGATGGCGGCGTCACAGGCGCAGCAAAGTCTTCCAAGCCCGATTCTGGTACACCGCAATCGCCTGTTGCTTGCGCGCATCCAGCGTTTCGTCGGTGATCGGTTGGTTGGCCAATTGCGCCAGTTTGTTCAGTTCACCGTAGAGGCGATCCATTTCCGGGATCTCCAGCACATGGCGGGCGTGGTGCAGCCAGGCCTGGATGCGTTCGATGCGCGGCAGTTGCTCGGCCAGGTCTTCCGGCTGCTGCTGGTAGCGTTGCAGTTGCAGGGACGACGACTCTTCGCCGAGCAGGCGCGGCAGCCAGCTGCCCAGTTGCGCCGCGCCCTGGCGATTGCCGCGGGTGTTGCGCTCGGCGGCCCAGCTGCGAGCCAGCAGCCAGCGTGAAGTGTTGAGGGAAAACAGGCCCCAACGCGGGTCTTGCAGCTCTTCAAGGAACTGTTCCGGTGCCGCCTTGCGCACGTCTTCGTCATCCAGGCCGGCCTGGACCAATGGGCGCCAGTCTTCCAGCAACGCGTCCAGGGCCAGGCGCAAATCGTGGGTCGATTGGCGCGGCGCGGCCTGGCCGAGGCTGCTGAGCAGGGCACGCAGTTCGGCGAGGTTTTCCACCCAGTCCTGCAGCAGGCGCCAATGGCCGTTGAAACGGTATTGTTCGGCCAGGCGCTGGCTGCTGCCGAGCAGATGCCAGCTCAGCGCGGCGAAGGCGTCATCCAGCGGCGTTTCGGCGGTCAGTTGTGGCGCTGGCAGGCTCAGGGCGTAGCTGCCTGCGTCGTACAGGCGATAGCCACGCTCGGCCTTGCTGATGTCGCAGGGCATCAGGGGCAGGGTCGCGGCCAGCTCGGCGGCCAGTTCCAGCAGGGCGGCGGGTTCGCCTTCGCGCAGTTCCAGCTCCAGTTCGCAGATTTCTTCCTTCTGCTTGCCGACCACCACATGGCCCAGGTCCAGGGCGGCTTCGATGACCACCTTGCTTTTGCCACGGCCCCAGGCAATTTCAGCGCGTTCGCGAACGAAATCGGTGGTGAAGATGGCCTTGAGGGTTTTCTTGTCCAGTTCGGCCAAGGCCTCTGGCCAGCATTCGCCGTCGAGCTTCTTCAGGTCGAGCTTGGCCTTGGGCAGGTGCCAATCGTACTCGTTGCGCTCGGACAGGCCGGCGACGCTTTGGCCGCGGGTCTTGAGGGTCTGGATCACTTCTTCGCCATCGCGACGCAGGCGCAGGGCGACCTTGGCCCGGGCCAGGTCACGCTCCGGCGTGTCGAAATACTGGTTCATCAGTTCGTGGCGTTCCCAGCCACTCTTGTTGCGTTTTTTCAGCAGCGGGTGCTCGCGCAGGGCTGCCAGGGTCTCGCGGCTGACGCGGAGTTTGATTTCGGTTTCTTTCTGCATGGCCGGAAAATCCAGGGATCGGGTGTGCAGCCGGGGGAAGGTGTGGCTGCCAAGGTCGTGCAGTGTACAGGACTCGCTCATCCTACGCGCCGCGGCGGTTTATTCCTTGCGCCAGATGGTTCTATGATGGACATCAATCTGTAAGCCCGGAGTCAGCGATGCCTTTGCCGTCCATGAAAGATCAATTCGCTGCCCTGATCGCCGCCCCTTCGGTCAGTTGTACCCAGCCTGGGCTGGACCAGTCCAACAGTGCCGTGATCGAGCTGCTGGCGGGTTGGCTCGGCGACCTTGGGTTCTCCTGCGACATCCAGCAGGTCAGCCCCGGCAAATTCAACCTGCTGGCCAGTTTCGGCAGCGGCCCCGGCGGCCTGGTACTGGCTGGCCACAGCGACACGGTGCCGTTCGACGGCGCGTTGTGGCAGACCGATCCGCTGAAGCTCACCGAGGTCGATGGCCGCTGGGTGGGCCTGGGCAGTTGTGACATGAAGGGTTTTTTCGCCTTGGTCATCGAAGCGGTCAAGCCGCTGCTGGACCAACCGTTCAAGCAACCGCTGCTGATCCTCGCGACCTGCGACGAAGAAAGCTCCATGGCCGGCGCCCGGGCCCTGGCCGATGCCGGGCGACCACTGGGGCGTGCGGCGGTGATCGGTGAGCCGACCGGCCTGCGGCCGATTCGCTTGCACAAAGGCGTGATGATGGAGCGCATCGACATTCTCGGGCGCAGCGGCCATTCCTCCGATCCGAGCCTGGGCCACAGCGCGCTGGAAGCCATGCACGATGCCATGGGCGAACTGCGCGGGCTGCGCCTGCGATGGCAACGTGAGTTCCGTAACCCGCAGTTCACCGTGCCACAACCGACCCTGAACTTCGGCTGCATCCATGGCGGCGACAATCCCAACCGCATCTGCGGCCAATGTTCCATGGAATTCGACCTGCGCCCCCTGCCGGGCATGGACCCGCAAGTGCTGCGGGCGGCGATCCAACAGAAGCTCGACCCCATCGCCGAACGCCATAAAGTCAAGATCGACTACGCACCGCTGTTCCCCGAAGTGCCACCATTCGAGCAGGCCGAAGACTGCGAACTGGTACGGGTGGCCGAGCGACTCACCGGCCATCGTGCCGAAGCAGTGGCGTTCGGCACCGAAGCGCCTTATCTTCAGCGCCTTGGCTGCGAAACCCTGGTGCTTGGTCCTGGCGATATCGCCTGTGCCCACCAGCCGGGTGAGTACCTTGAAATGTCACGTTTGCAACCTACCGTGCAGCTGTTGCGTCAGTTGATCGGACATTACTGCCTGACGCCGGTCACCGCCGGCTAAATTGCCCGTATCCGGGCCCGTATTCATGAGGAGAACGCGCGTGTCGCCAAGCCTGTTCCGACGATAACCACCAGCCCGCTGTGCGTTCCGTTTCGTCTTTTTTCGGCTGTTATTTATTACAGGCCCAGGTTCATGCCCGAATACGTCAATTGGCTTCGTCACGCTTCGCCCTACATCAACGCCCACCGCGATTGCACCTTCATCGTCATGCTGCCCGGCGATGGGGTGGAACACCCTAATTTCGGCAACATCGTCCATGACCTGGTGTTGTTGCACAGCCTCGGCGTGCGCCTGGTGCTGGTCCATGGTTCGCGCCCGCAGATCGAAACCCGCCTCGCTGCGCGGGGCCTCACGCCGCATTATCACCACGGCATGCGCATCACCGATGCCGCGACCCTGGAGTGCGTGATCGACGCGGTCGGCCAGCTGCGCATCGCCATCGAGGCCCGCCTGTCGATGGACATGGCGTCCTCACCGATGCAGGGCTCGCGGCTGCGGGTCGCCAGCGGTAACCTGGTCACTGCGCGTCCCATCGGTGTGCTCGAAGGCGTGGACTATCACCACACCGGTGAAGTGCGCCGGGTCGATCGCAAGGGCATCAATCGGCTGCTGGACGAGCGCTCCATCGTGTTGCTGTCGCCGTTGGGTTATTCCCCCACCGGAGAGATCTTCAACCTGGCCTGTGAAGACGTTGCCACACGGGCGGCCATCGACCTGGCGGCCGACAAGCTGCTGTTGTTCGGCAGCGAGCAGGGGTTGATCGGCGAAGATGGCAGGTTGGTGCGCGAGCTGCGTCCGCAGCAGGTGCCGGCTCATATACAGCGCCTGGGCAGTGACTACCAGGCCGAACTGCTGGATGCGGCGGCCCAGGCCTGCCGTGGCGGCGTGGCCCGTAGCCATATCGTCAGTTACGTCGAAAACGGTGCGCTGCTGGCCGAGCTGTTCACCCGCGATGGCAGCGGGACGCTGGTGGCCCAGGAGCAATTCGAGGTGGTGCGCGAAGCGGCCATCGAAGATGTCGGCGGCCTGCTGGACCTGATCAGCCCGCTGGAAGAGCAGGGAATCCTGGTGCGTCGCTCCCGCGAAGTGCTGGAACGCGAGATCGAACAATTCAGCGTGGTCGAGCGCGAAGGCATGATCATCGCCTGCGCGGCGTTGTACCAGATCGCCGATTCGGATGCCGGGGAACTGGCCTGCCTGGCGGTGAACCCGGAATACCGCCATGGTGGCCGGGGCGATGAACTGCTGGAGCGAATCGAAACCCGGGCCCGCGCCCAGGGGCTCAAGACGCTGTTCGTGCTGACGACCCGGACCGCCCACTGGTTCCGCGAACGTGGTTTCGAGCCCAGCAGCGTCGAGCGCCTGCCGGCGGCGCGGGCGTCGCTCTACAACTATCAGCGTAATTCGAAAATCTTTGAAAAGGCCTTGTAACCCCCTGGTCATTCCTACCTGCGGGGGACTGTCGCAGGTTGCGTCTTTTTGATTTCAAACAATGAATCGTCAGACGCATAGCGATCAAGATCGCAACCTTCGCAGTTCCCGGCGCGTAGCCAATGAGTATCAAGAGCAGGCCTCTACGCCGGGGATTTCCTTTCTGGGAGGTCCCGACAGAAAACCATTCAGTAATCAGCAGGCTGGCCGATACGCCGGGTCACGGTTGACGAAGCTTTGATGGCGGCTATATTTCCAAACGAGCTGAAAACTGTTGAAACAATTCTTTTTGGGATTATAAAAAATCCATTATCCTGCGGGCCGGTGTAGAGGGGTTAGACCATAGTCGTAGTCATAAATGCTTACGATTGACTTGTCAGTCACGGTCTGGCGCTAATCGCGCATCCGCGGAATCCGGGCGTTCGATCCGGAGCCAAAGATACACAAGAATTAGAAAACGAGAGGAGCGAAGCATGAACAAGTCCACCTTGGCCCTGGCAGTGGCCGTTGGGGTTCTGGCGCAGCAGGCAGGCGCCGCCGGTTTTATCGAAGACAGCAAGGCTACCTTGGGTCTGCGCAACTTCTACATCAACACGGATAACCGTGATTCGGCTGCTACAACGAACAAGTCTGAAGAATGGGGCCAAGGTTTCGACCTGCGCTTCACTTCCGGCTACACCCAAGGCACCGTCGGCTTCGGTATCGATGCTATCGGCCTGCTGGGTATCAGGCTGGATTCGGGCGGCGGTACCAACGGTGCCTCCAATAACAGCTACGGCGGCACGGTCTTCCCGAGCAAGTCCAACGGCGAAGCGGTGGATAACTTCTCCAGCCTGGGCCTGACCGCCAAGGCGAAGATATCCCAGACCGAGCTGAAGCTGGGCACCCTGCAGCCAAAACTGCCGGTCATCGTGACCAACGATGGTCGTCTGCTGCCGCAAACCTTTCAGGGTGGCCAGATCACCTCGAACGAGATCAAGGACCTGACGCTCGTCGGCGGCCAGATCGAGCACGCCAAGGGGCGTAACTCAAGCAACAACGAGGAGTTGTCCATTGCCGGTGCGAACGGTCGTACCGCCAGCGGTCGTGACAGCAACAAGTTCATCTACGGTGGCGGTGACTACAAAATCACCAAGGACCTGACTGCCCAGTACTACTACGGCAACCTGGAAGACTTCTACAAGCAACACTTCCTGGGCCTGATCCACAACTGGGCCATCGGCCCGGGTGTACTGAAGTCCGACCTGCGTTATTTCAACAGCCGCAGCGACGGCGCCAATGGTCATGACTCCACCTACTACACCACTGGCTACTATGGCGGCAGCGTCACCAAGGGCAAGGTCGACAACAACCTGTACAGCGGCCTGTTTCTGTACACCGTTGCCGGTCACACCTTTGGTGGTGGTTACCAAGCGAGCAACGGCGACAGTGATTTCCCTTGGCTGAACCAGGGCGACGGGTCGTCGGCTTACCTGACCACCGACATGCAAATCGCCAAGTTCGCCCGTGCCGGTGAACGTACCTGGCAGGGTCGCTACTCGTACGACTTCGCCAAGCTCGGCGTTCCTGGCTTGACCGCTGGTGTCATCTACCTGCGCGGCGACAACATCGACCACGCCACTGGTGACAAGACCGAGTGGGAACGTGACATCACTGTTGGCTACGTCGTACCGGAAGGTGCGCTGAAGAACGTTGGCGTGATGTGGAAAAACGCTACCTGGCGTAACGACATCCCAGGTCAGCGCGACCAGGATGAAAACCGCCTGATCGTCAGTTATTCGATCCCGCTGCTGTAAGCAACGCGCTCACCTGACGAAAAAAAGCCCCGCCCGGCATCACGCCGGACGGGGCTTTTGCGTTTTCGGCGGCAGGTAGCAAGCTCTATCCCTTACTCCTTCTGCCGCGACGACCCAGTGCTATGACGCCGACTCCCTCGCGTCCTTACGCAGGACGAACGCACTGAATGCCAGGAAATCGTCCAGATGGCCGGTAATGATCGCAACCATGATCGGCAGTTGCAGAGCTTGATAGTCATGCACGGCGATGTTCCTGAAGCCCACCATGTTCTTCAGATTTTTCACCAAACCATCTTCCACCCAGCCACTTTGGAAAAGCAACTCGAACACATCCCGGGAGCTTTGCGGGACACCCAACCGCTCACGTCGAATCAAATGCTGCCCTATATCCAGCGCCGCTTCACATGCACGCTGGATATTCAGAACAGCCGAATCCTGGCGAGTGAAATCGGTGGCAAATGTAGCGGGATCCTTCTCGTATTCCTCCCGCACCCGGGCGATACAACGCTCGATACTCGCTGCTTTGTTGATCAGTACGTCATCGGCCATACACGCTGCCTTCTTCCTGAATATCCTTGAGCAAGCCTGCCCGAGCCTCGTCGAGAGCGGTCTTTTCGCTGAGAACAAAACACTCGAACAACCCCGCCTGTACGTCGCGGGCCCAGAGTCTCTGGCCTCGGGTCACGATCTGATATTGCATGACGGTGGTTGTCGCACGTAGGTCAATCAGATCCACCGGACTGCCAGCGATATCTGCCAAATCCCCTGAAAGCTGCCATAACGACACAGGGTCAACCTCGCCGGACAAGAGCACGGCCAAATCGACATCACTGTCAGGCCCGGCGGTTCCCTGCGCATGGCTACCAAACAGGTAAACCGCCAGCAGACCAGGGAGGTGGTTTTGCAGATGAGTTAATAAGGCTTGAGTGTTCATGCTGCCTATCCTAGCCGCTCGTCCTCAAATCGCCTCAATAATTTCCGTAGTGTGGGTACAAAACAAAAAAACCCCCGCCCGGCAGTACGCCGGGCGGGGCTTTTGCGTTTCGGGTCTGGCCCACCCCTGTAGCCTTCCCCGAACCTTCTCCTCTTTTCAGCAACTCGAGGCCTTCTCGAACCTCGGAAATGATCTTGGGCCGCTATGCGCCAGGGCGCCAGTGAACAGTTTTTTATATTCACTAATGATCTAAATAAATGGGTATTCATTCTTTTTAAAGCAATGAAAACCGGTGCACAGTTGGTCCCACAACAACCATCCAGGAGCCCCACCATGAGCCTCAGACTCGGCGACATCGCCCCCGACTTCGAACAGGATTCCAGCGCCGGCAAGATCCGTTTCCACGAATGGCTCGGTGACAGCTGGGGCGTGCTGTTTTCCCACCCGGCGGATTTCACCCCGGTGTGCACCACCGAGTTGGGCCTGACCGCCAAGCTCAAGGATGAATTCGCCCAGCGCGGGGTCAAGGCCATTGCCCTCTCGGTTGACCCGGTGGACTCGCACCACAAATGGATCGAGGACATCAACGAGACCCAGAACGCCGTGGTCAATTTTCCGATCCTGGCCGATGCCGATCGCAAGGTGTCGGACCTGTATGACCTGATCCACCCTAATGCCAGCGACACGTTGACTGTGCGTTCCTTGTTCGTGATCGACCCGAACAAGAAGATCCGCCTGACCATTACCTACCCGGCCAGCACCGGGCGCAATTTCAATGAGATCCTGCGGGTGATCGACTCGCTCCAATTGACCGACAACTACAAAGTCGCCACCCCGGCCAACTGGCAGGACGGTGATGAAGTGGTGATCGTGCCGTCGCTCAAGGATGAAGAGGAACTCAAGCAGCGCTTCCCCAAGGGTTACCGTGCCGTGAAACCTTACCTGCGCCTGACCCCGCAGCCCAATCGCTGAGGCAACACCTGAACCTGATCTGATGATCGTTCCCACGCTTGCGTGGGAACGCCTCAACGGACGCTCCGCGTTCGGCTTTGGGACGCAGAGCGTCCCTGGCTGCATTCCCACGCAGAGCGTGGTAACGATCAGTACCTGTGCACCAAGGGTTTGGCCGTTTCGACGGCCTTTTTTATTGCTTAAAAGAGAGCGAGTTGCATATCTCTTAATTGCATAACCAAATGAATAAATATGATTTAAAGATATATAAATCCCCTGTTATGGTTTGCCCCATACAGCGAGATCGCCCACCGCGAATCGCACGTGACAGTTAAGGAATAGCAGGCATGTTGGTCGTCTCACTCGGTGGCAGTCCCAGTCAACGCTCCCGCTCCGGGGTGCTGCTGGAGCGGTCGCAACGCTGGTTGCAGCAGCAAGGTGTGGAAGTGGTGAGCTATCAGGTGCGCGACTTCCCGGCCGAAGATCTGCTCCATGCCCGTTTCGACAGCCCGAAGGTCGTCGACCTGCTCCAGCAGATCGAAAATGCCGATGGCCTGTTGATTGCCACGCCGGTGTACAAGGCGTCTTTTTCCGGTGCGCTGAAGACCGTACTGGACTTGCTGCCTGAACGGGCCCTGGCCCATAAGGTGGTGCTGCCCATGGCCACCGGCGGCAGCATCGCCCATATGCTGGCGGTGGATTACGCCCTCAAGCCGGTGTTGTCGGCGCTCAAGGCCCAGGAAATGCTCCATGGGATCTTTGCCGAAGACAGCCAGATCGCTTACGGCGAAGGCAGCGCCCAGGCGCAATTGGCACCGGCCCTGCAACAGCGCCTGGACGAGGCGCTGGAACAGTTTTTCAGCGCCATGGCCCGTCGGCCCAGGCCGCTGGATCCCAGTGTATTGAACGAACGTTTGTTGAGTGCTCGCTGGAGCATTTGAACCCCGAACTCTGATTCAACTCACCTTACTCAGCCGCCAACGGCCCAGCAGGTGCAGCCAAAACCCCACAGCAAAAAGGAGAGGCGCCATGCGCACTGTCATTTTGCGTCGCGGGCTGGTCGCTCTGTTTGCTGCGGCTGTGTCCCTCGGCGTCATTACTCAAGCTCAAGCCGAGACCTTGCGGATCGGTTACCAGAAATACGGCACCCTGGTGCTGCTCAAGGCCAAGGGCTCGTTGGAGAAACGCCTCGCCGCCCAAGGCGTGGACGTGCAATGGACCGAGTTTCCCGGCGGCCCGCAGCTGCTGGAAGGCTTGAACGTCGGCTCCATCGACTTTGGCGTGACCGGCGAAACCCCGCCGGTGTTTGCCCAGGCCGCGGGCGCCGATCTGCTCTATGTCGCTTATGAGCCACCGGCACCCACCAGCGAAGCCATCCTCGTGCCCAAGGGGTCGGCCATCCAGTCGGTGCAAGAGCTGAAGGGCAAGAAAGTCGCGCTGAACAAAGGCTCCAACGTCCACTACCTGCTGGTGCGGGCGCTGGAAGATGCCGGCCTGGAATATTCCGACATCCAGACCGTGTTCCTGCCTCCGGCCGACGCCCGCGCCGCTTTCGAGCGTGGCAGCGTCGACGCCTGGGTGATCTGGGACCCGTACCAGGCTGCCGCCGAACAGCAATTGCAGGCACGCACCCTGCGTGACGGCAAGGGCATCGTCGATAACCACCAGTTCTACCTCGCCACCAAACCCTATGCGCAAAAGAATCCTCAGGTCATCACGACGCTGGTGGAAGAGGTGCGCGCAGTGGGGGAGTGGTCCAAGGCCAATCCTGACGACGTGACCAAGCAGGTATCGCCGCTGCTGGGCCTGCCTGCCGACATCACCCTGACGTCGGTGAAGCGCCAAGGCTACGGGGCGTTGTTCCTTACGCCGGAGGTGGTGGCGGCGCAGCAGAAAATCGCCGACAGCTTCTATCAGCTCAAATTGATTCCCAAGCCCTTGAGCATCAAGGACGTGATCTGGACGCCGCCGGCGGCCGTTGCGAAAGCGCAGTAATTCGATCCCTTAGGAGACCACTCCATGAGCCTCAATATTTTCTGGTTCCTGCCTACCCACGGTGACGGCCACTACCTTGGCACCGCCGAAGGCGCCCGCGCCGTCGATCACGGCTACTTGCAACAGATTGCCCAGGCAGCGGATCGACTGGGTTTCGGTGGCGTGCTGATCCCAACCGGGCGTTCCTGCGAGGACTCCTGGCTGGTGGCCGCTTCGTTGATTCCCGTGACCCAGCGCCTGAAGTTCCTCGTCGCCCTGCGCCCCGGGATCATTTCCCCGACGGTGGCCGCGCGTCAGGCTGCGACCCTCGACCGGTTGTCCGGCGGGCGGGCGCTGTTCAACCTGGTGACCGGCGGCGACCCGGATGAGTTGGCCGGCGACGGCCTGTTCCTTGACCACGAACAACGCTACCAGGCGTCGGTGGAATTCACTCGTATCTGGCGTCGGGTGCTGGAAGGCGAAACCGTGGATTACGACGGTGAGCACATCAGTGTTAAGGGCGCCAAGCTGCTCTACCCACCGATCCAGCAACCGCGTCCGCCGCTGTATTTCGGTGGCTCGTCGGAAGCCGCCCAGGACTTGGCAGCCGAGCAGGTGGAAATGGTGCTGACCTGGGGCGAGCCGCCAGCAGCCGTCGCGGAAAAAATCCAACAGGTGCGGGCCAAGGCCGCGAAGCTCGGTCGCACCGTACGCTTCGGCATCCGCTTGCATGTGATCGTGCGCGAGACCAACGCCGAAGCCTGGCAAGCGGCCGACCGGCTGATCTCCCACCTGGACGACGAGACCATCGCTCGGGCCCAGGCTTCCCTGGCGCGCTTCGACTCAGTGGGCCAGCAACGCATGGCCGCCCTGCACGGTGGCCGTCGCGACAAGCTGGAAGTCAGCCCCAACCTCTGGGCCGGCGTCGGCCTGGTTCGCGGCGGGGCGGGTACGGCGCTGGTGGGCGATGGCCCGACCGTGGCGGCGCGGGTCAAGGAATACGCCGAGCTTGGCATCGACACCTTCATCTTCTCCGGTTATCCGCACCTGGAAGAGTCCTATCGCGTGGCGGAACTGCTGTTCCCCCACCTGGACGTGGAGCGCCCGGAACTGCCGAAAAGCCAGGGTTATGTGAGCCCGTTCGGTGAAATGGTCGCCAACGATATTCTTCCCAAAGCCGCGTCCCAGAGCTGAGGCGGCCATGAAGAAAATCATCCACAACCTCGCGCCCTGGGCGGTGCCGCTGCTATTGCTGGCGGTATGGCAACTGTCGGTGTCGACCGGTTGGTTATCCACGCGGATCCTGCCGGCACCCGTGGCCGTGATCGAGGCCGGGGCCAACCTGGTGCGCAGCGGCGAGATCTGGACGCACCTGGCGATCAGCGGCTGGCGGGCAGCAGTCGGATTCCTGATCGGCGGCGGCATCGGCCTGGCCCTGGGCTTCATCACTGGTTTGTCGAAATGGGGCGAGCGTCTGCTGGACAGTTCCGTGCAAATGCTCCGGAACATCCCGCACCTGGCGCTGATTCCGTTGGTGATCCTGTGGTTTGGCATTGATGAGTCGGCGAAGATTTTCCTGGTGGCGCTGGGGACGTTGTTCCCGATCTACCTCAACACCTACCACGGCATTCGCAACGTCGACCCGGCACTGGTGGAAATGTCCCGCAGCTACGGTTTGTCTGGCTTGCGCCTGTTTCGCCAAGTGATCCTGCCTGGCGCCCTGCCTTCGATCCTGGTGGGCGTGCGCTTTGCCCTGGGTTTCATGTGGCTGACGCTGATCGTGGCGGAAACCATCTCGGCCAGCGCCGGCATCGGCTATCTGGCGATGAATGCCCGGGAGTTCCTGCAGACCGATGTGGTGGTGTTGGCGATTCTTCTCTACGCCGTGCTGGGCAAATTGGCCGACCTTGCCGCCCGTGGGCTTGAGCGGGTCTGGCTGCGTTGGCACCCGGCCTACCAGGTGGACAAGGGAGGTGCCGCATGACCGCCCAACAACCTCCGCGCCTGCTGCGTGGCATCCCGCTGGCAGTGCGCAAGCTGCAAAAAACCTTCGGTACACGCCAGGTGTTGCGCGATATCGACCTGCATATCCCGGCCGGACAGTTCGTGGCCGTGGTCGGTCGCAGTGGCTGTGGCAAAAGTACCTTGCTGCGGTTGCTGGCCGGTCTCGATCAACCCACCGACGGCCAACTGTCGGCGGGCTCGGCAGCGTTGAGTGCCGCGCAACAGGACACGCGGTTGATGTTCCAGGAAGCGCGTTTGCTGCCTTGGAAAAAAGTCATCGACAACGTCGGCCTTGGACTAAAGGGCAACTGGCGCCCGCAGGCGCTGCAAGCACTGGAAGCCGTGGGTTTGGCCGACCGTGCCCATGAGTGGCCGGCGGCGCTGTCCGGCGGGCAGAAACAACGAGTGGCCCTGGCCCGCGCGCTGATTCATCAGCCACGCCTGTTGCTGCTCGATGAACCCTTGGGGGCGCTGGACGCACTGACCCGCATCGAGATGCAGCAACTGATCGAAAACCTCTGGCAGCAGCACGGCTTTACGGTGTTGCTGGTGACCCATGACGTCAGCGAGGCGGTAGCGATTGCCGATCGGGTGATCCTGATCGAGGACGGCCAGATCGGCCTCGACCTGCCTATCGACCTGCCGCGCCCACGGGTTCGCGGCTCACATCGCCTGGCGAGCCTGGAAACCGAAGTCCTCAACCGCGTGCTGTCCTTGCCCGGCCAACCGCCGGAACCCGAACCTGTTTCACCCTTGCCCACGCAACTGCGTTGGGCGCAATAACTTCATCCATACAGGAATCGACACCATGACTATCAAAGCCATCAACGTCCGCAACCAGTTCAAAGGCACCATCAAGGAAATCGTCGAAGGCGACGTGCTGTCGGAAATCGACGTGCAGACCGCGTCGGGCATCGTCACTTCGGTCATCACCACCCGCTCGGTCAAGGAGCTGGAACTGGCGATTGGCAGCGAAGTGATTGCCTTCGTCAAATCCACCGAGGTGTCTATCGCCAAGTTGTGAGCGATGGTTCACCCGCTGCCCCGGACGGCGCGAGCCCTTCGGGGCTTTTTTGTTTTTTGGGCCCTGGCTGCATTGTTGATCGTTCCCACGCTCTGCGTGGTAATGGCTCTACGGACGCTCCGCGTTCGGCTCTTTGGGGACGCGGAGCGTCCCTGGCTGCATTCCCACGCGGAGCGTGGGGACGATCAATCAGAACGCTTGGGCAAATACGGCGGCAGGTACAACCCCAGGTAGGCATCGAATACCCGCATGCCTTCTTCGGCCATGCGCGGTGTGATGTGGCCGTGCTGCTGTATCGAGCGGGCGTAGACGCGGTCGCCCAGTTCCATGGCCAGGGCGAACACGTCGACGTCGCCGGGCAGGGGCGGCAGGGCGAAATGGTGGTCGAACACCTTGTGCATCAAGTCACTCAGCTCGAGATCGTGTTGGCGGTCGGCCTGGGTGACTTCGGTCAGGCCGTGCTGGGCCAGGATCAGCTGGCGAGCGGCGGCGTCCTGGTTGTAGATGGCGAGCATGCGCTGTTCCACCAGCCGTGACAGGTCGTGCCAATGGTTCAGCGCTGCATGATCGATCGGTGCTTGCAGGCCCGCGCGAAAAGCGGCGTGGACGTCGGCGGTCAGGGCTTCGAGCAGGGCCGGGACGCTGGCGAAAAAATGGTACACGGAGGAGGGCGGGATCCCGGCGCGCTCGGCGACGCTGTAGATCGACAAGCTGGCCACGCCTTCGGCGGCAAGCAGCGTCCGGGCGGCATCGAGAATGGTGTCGATCCGGGCCTGGCTGCGTGCGCGGGGTTTGCGAGGGGTGGCGATGCGCGTCATGGCTGTCTCCTGCGGGGCTGGCGGGCATTGTACGCAGAGCGAGGGGAGGGTCCATAGCTAGCTGCACTTGCTGGAGAGGGTTTCTTGTTGCATGGATTTATCTGTGGCGAGGGGATTTATCCCCGCTGGGTTGCGAAGCAGCCCTAAAACCAGACAACTCGGTGGATCAGACAGATTTAGGTGACTGTTTGGGGCGGGGGGTGCTACGCAGCCCAGCGGGGATAAATCCCCTCGCCACAATGGTGGGTGAACAACCATAAAAAAACGCCGCAGCCCTGAAGGCCTGCGGCGTCATTTTTACTGCAACCCCTTACACGGTATGCAGGTACCAGTTGTACTCGAGGTCGGAGATGGAGTGTTCGAACTCTTCCAGCTCACTTTCCTTGCAGGCCACGAAGATATCGATGTATTTCGGATCGATGTACTTGGCCATGACTTCGCTGTCGTCCAGTTCGCGCAGGGCATCGCGCAAGTTGTTCGGCAGGCTTTGCTCGTTCTGCTCGTAGCTGTTGCCTTCCACCGGCGCACCGGGCTCGATTTTGTTGACCAGGCCGTGGTGCACGCCTGCCAACACGGAGGCCATCAGCAGGTACGGGTTGGCATCGGCACCGGCGACGCGGTGTTCCAGGCGCACGGCATCGGCCGAACCGGTAGGGACGCGCAAAGCCACGGTGCGGTTGTCCAGGCCCCAGGTCGGCGAGTTGGGCACGTAGAACTGTGCGCCGAAACGACGGTAGGAGTTGACGTTCGGGCAGAGGAAAGCCATCTGCGCGGGCAGGGTCTCGAGCACACCGCCGATCGCGTGACGCAGTGCGGCGTTCTGCTCGGGATCCTCGCTGGCAAAAATATTCTTGCCATCTTTATCAAGAATCGAGATGTGGACGTGCAGACCATTACCCGCCTGGCCCGGATACGGCTTGGCCATGAAGGTGGTGTCCATTTCATGGTCGTAGGCGATGTTCTTGATCAGACGCTTGAGCAGGACCGCATAGTCGCAGGCCTTGATCGGGTCGGCCACGTGGTGCAGGTTCACTTCGAACTGCGCCGGGGCACTTTCCTTGACGATGGCGTCGGCGGGAATGCCTTGCTCCTTGGCCCCTTCCAGAATGTCCTGGAGGCAATCGACGTATTCGTCGAGGTCATCGATCAGGTAGACCTGGGTCGAGTGCGGGCGTTTGCCGGAGATCGGCGAGCGGGGCGGTTGTGGGCGTCCATTCACGTTCTCCTGGTCGATCAGGTAGAACTCCAGCTCGAATGCGGCGCAGATGGTCAGGCCCAGTTCATCGAACTTGGTCACGACTTGGCGCAGGACTTCACGTGGGTCGGCGAAGAAAGGCTCGCCTTCGAGTTCGTGCATGGTCATCAACAGTTGCGCAGTAGGGCGCTTCTGCCAAGGCTCGTTGCACAGGGTGTCAGGGATTGGATAGCAGATCCGGTCGGCATCGCCGATGTCCAGACCCAGGCCGGTGCTTTCCACCGTAGAGCCATTGATATCCAGGGCAAATAAAGAGGCCGGCAGGTTGATGCCTTTCTCGTAAACCTTGTGGAGGCTGGTGCGTTCTATGCGCTTGCCGCGCACCACACCATTCATATCCGCAATCAGAAGGTCAACGTACAGAACCTCAGGATGTTCCTTAAGGAACGCGTTCGCTTCGTTAAGCTGAACGGCACGCGGGGGTACCGACATGATGCAACACCTTTGTTGTTAAAAATATCAATCATTGATCTCTTCGAAAGCCAGTCAACCCGAACGGCATGCCGAAGTCAAGCAGGGCCTTTTTTGCCCTAAAAAAGCACCTCAAGGGCTTTTTTGAGGCAATTTGGGGCGTTTTTTTCCCTTTAGAGGGCTTGGCGCCCGCAGGCTTGAGCGCGCCGTGTTGTATTTTTTACGGGGGTGTTGTGTAAAAAAATGAACAAGGCTAAGCTCGATTCAAACCCATAACAGCAATAATACCGGGGTGCTTCATGTCTCGCCTGCCGTTAATCGGCGTCACCACCTGCTCCAGGCAGATTGGTCTGCATGCTTATCACATCAGTGGCGAAAAATATTCCCGGGCTGTCGCAACAGCCGCCAAGGGCTTGCCAGTGCTGATCCCGTCCCTGGCGGATCTGTTCCCGCCGTCCGATATTCTGGACGCCCTGGACGGCATTCTTCTGACTGGCTCTCCTTCCAATGTAGAACCTTTTCATTACCAGGGCCCGGCCAGCGCGCCAGGCACTGCTCATGATCCTGCACGGGACGCCACCACCTTGCCGCTGATCCGCGCCGCTGTCGATGCGGGTATCCCGGTGCTGGGCATTTGCCGAGGTTTCCAGGAGATGAACGTAGCCTTTGGCGGCAGCCTGCATCAGAAAGTTCATGAAGTCGGAACGTTCATCGATCATCGTGAAGACGATACTCAAGCGGTGGATGTCCAATACGGTCCTGCCCATGCCGTGCATATCCAGCCTGGTGGTGTACTTGCAGGGTTGGGGTTGCCCCAGCGAATAGAAGTCAACTCGATCCACAGCCAAGGCATCGAGCGCCTGGCACCTGGGTTGCGGGCCGAAGCGGTGGCCCCCGACGGCCTGATCGAGGCTGTTTCGGTGCCAGGAGGCAAGGCTTTTGCTTTAGGTGTGCAATGGCACCCCGAATGGGAGGTAAGCTCTAACCCGCACTACCTTGCGATTTTCCAGGCATTTGGCGATGCCTGCCGAGCAAGGGCAGCACAACGCGACGCCGATGCGTCAAACAACGCCTGACGACTAATAGCCGTCAGGAAACTCACGCCTAGAGGCATTTATGAGTAACAACCTCGACCAGCTCACCGATTGGTTGAAAGACCACAAGATCACAGAAGTCGAATGCATGATTGGCGACCTCACCGGTATCACCCGGGGCAAGATCTCGCCGACCAACAAGTTCATCGCCGAGAAAGGCATGCGCCTGCCCGAGAGCGTTCTGCTCCAGACCGTTACGGGCGACTATGTCGAAGACGACATCTATTACGAACTGCTCGACCCTGCCGACATCGACATGATCTGTCGCCCGGACGAGAACGCAGTATTCCTTGTGCCCTGGGCCATCGAGCCCACAGCCCAGGTCATCCACGACGCTTACGACAAGCAGGGCAACCCCATCGAGCTGTCGCCGCGCAATGTGCTCAAGAAAGTACTCAAGCTCTACGCCGACAAGGGTTGGCAGCCGATCGTCGCGCCGGAAATGGAGTTCTACCTGACCAAGCGCAGCGACGACCCGGACTTTCCACTGCAACCGCCCGTTGGCCGCTCCGGCCGTCCGGAAACCGGCCGGCAGTCCTTTTCGATCGAAGCGGCCAACGAATTCGACCCGCTGTTCGAAGACGTCTACGACTGGTGCGAACTGCAGGAACTGGACCTCGATACCCTGATCCACGAGGACGGCACGGCGCAGATGGAAATCAATTTCCGTCATGGCGATGCCCTGTCCCTGGCCGACCAGATCCTGGTGTTCAAGCGCACCATGCGCGAGGCGGCACTCAAGCACGACGTAGCTGCCACCTTCATGGCCAAGCCCATGACCGGCGAGCCGGGCAGTGCGATGCACCTGCACCAGAGCATCATCGACAAGGAAACCGGCAAGAACGTCTTCTCCAATGAAGACGGGACCATGAGCGATCTGTTCCTGCACCACATCGGTGGCCTGCAGAAATTCATCCCCGAGCTATTGCCGCTGTTTGCCCCCAACGTCAATTCGTTCCGCCGCTTCCTGCCGGACACGTCGGCGCCGGTGAACGTGGAGTGGGGCGAAGAGAACCGCACCGTGGGCCTGCGCGTGCCGGATGCCGGGCCGCAGAACCGTCGGGTGGAAAACCGCTTGCCGGGCGCCGATGCCAACCCGTACCTGGCGATTGCCGCCAGCCTGCTGTGTGGCTTCATCGGCATGGTCGAAGGCATCAACCCGAGCGCGCCGGTGGTGGGCCGAGGCTACGAACGCCGCAACCTGCGTTTGCCGCTGACCATCGAAGACGCCCTGGAACGCATGGAAAACAGCACCACCATCGAGAAATACCTGGGCAAGAAATTCATCACAGGCTACGTCGCGGTCAAGCGGGCCGAGCATGAAAACTTCAAGCGCGTCATCAGTTCGTGGGAGCGGGAATTCCTGCTCTTCGCCGTCTGAAGCGCCGGGCGAGGCTGCTTCAGGCGGCTTCGCCCTCACCGATAAAAGGAGAATTGGCATGACCCGCAACAACCCGCAAACCCGTGAATGGCAGGCCCTGAGCAACGATCACCACCTGGCGCCGTTCAGCGACTTCAAACAGCTCAAAGAGAAAGGCCCGCGCATCATCACCCACGCCAAGGGTGTCTACCTCTGGGACAGTGAAGGCAACAAGATCCTCGACGGCATGGCCGGCCTCTGGTGCGTGGCCGTCGGTTATGGCCGCGAGGAGCTGGCCGACGCCGCCAGCCAACAGATGCGCGAGCTGCCGTACTACAACCTGTTCTTCCAGACGGCCCACCCGCCAGTGCTGGAGTTGTCCAAAGCCATCGCCGACATCGCCCCAGAAGGCATGAACCACGTGTTCTTCACTGGTTCCGGCTCCGAAGGCAACGACACCATGCTGCGGATGGTCCGCCACTATTGGGCGATCAAGGGCCAGCCGAACAAGAAAGTCATCATCAGCCGCAAGAACGGTTATCACGGTTCGACCGTGGCCGGCGCGAGCCTGGGCGGCATGACCTATATGCACGAGCAGGGCGACCTGCCGATCCCGGGCATTGTCCACATCGCCCAACCTTATTGGTTCGGCGAAGGCGGCGACATGAGCCCCGAAGAGTTCGGCGTGTGGGCGGCCAATCAGTTGGAAGAAAAGATCCTGGAGCTCGGCGTGGACAACGTCGGCGCCTTCATCGCCGAGCCGATCCAGGGCGCCGGTGGCGTGATCGTGCCGCCGGACAGCTACTGGCCGCGCATGAAGGAAATCCTCGCCAAGTACGACATCCTGTTCGTGGCCGACGAGGTGATCTGTGGTTTCGGTCGTACCGGTGAGTGGTTCGGTACCGATCACTACGAGTTGAAACCGCACATGATGACCATCGCCAAGGGCCTGACCTCCGGCTACATCCCCATGGGCGGGCTGATCGTGCGTGACGACGTGGTCGCGGTGCTCAACGAAGGCGGAGACTTCAACCACGGGTTTACCTACTCCGGTCACCCGGTGGCCGCAGCGGTGGCCCTGGAAAACATCCGCATCCTGCGCGACGAAAAGATCATCGAGCGTGTCCACAGCGAAACGGCACCCTATTTGCAGAAGCGTTTGCGGGAACTGAACGATCATCCTCTGGTGGGTGAAGTGCGCGGTGTCGGTTTGCTGGGAGCGATCGAACTGGTCCAGGACAAGGCCACGCGCAAGCGCTACGAAGGCAAGGGCGTGGGCATGATCTGCCGGCAGTTCTGCTTCGATAACGGGCTGATCATGCGCGCGGTGGGCGACACCATGATCATTGCGCCGCCGCTGGTGATCAGCAAGGCCGAGATCGACGAGTTAGTGGCCAAGGCGCGGCAGTGCCTGGACCTGACGCTCAGTGCGTTGCAAGGCTAAGTGCTAGGCTCTGAGCGAGGTGCCTGCAAGGGCCTCGCCCAGCGAGAATAAAAGGCTGGGCTTGTGTTGAAAGCCTGGCCTGTAACTTGCCAGACTACCGACCGTTCAAGTTGTCCGCGAGCCGGCTACTGAACGTGGCTAAGAAGAATAACTGGAGCACTTTTTCATGAAGGCATTAGGCATGAAGACATTAGGTATGAAGATAGCTGGCAAGACCCTCCTGGCCATGTCCCTGATGGGCGTGATGGCGGGCGCGGTTCAGGCGGACGATAAAGTGCTGCACGTCTATAACTGGTCCGACTACATTGCGCCGGACACCGTCGCCAAGTTCGAGAAAGAATCGGGGATCAAAGTCGTCTACGACGTATTCGACAGCAACGAAACCCTGGAAGCCAAGTTGCTGGCCGGCAAGTCCGGTTATGACATCGTGGTGCCGTCGAACAACTTCCTGGCCAAGCAGATCAAGGCCGGGGTCTACCAGAAACTCGACAAGTCCAAGTTGCCGAACTGGAAAAACCTGAATACCGACCTGCTCAAGGCCGTTTCGGTGAGCGACCCGGGCAACGAACACGCCTTCCCGTACATGTGGGGGTCGATCGGCATCGGCTTCAACCCCGAGAAGGTCAAGGCTGCCCTCGGTGCCGACGCTCCAACCAACTCGTGGGACTTGCTGTTCAAGCCGGAAAACGCGGCCAAGCTGAAAGCCTGCGGCATCAGCTTCCTCGATTCGCCGACCGAAATGATCCCGGTGGCGCTGCATTACCTGGGCTATCCGACCGACAGCCAGGACAAGAAGCAACTGGCTGAAGCCGAAGCGCTGTTCCTCAAGATCCGTCCTTCGATCGGCTACTTCCACTCCTCCAAGTACATCTCCGACCTGGCCAACGGCAACATCTGCGTAGCGGTCGGCTACTCGGGCGACATCTACCAGGCCAAGTCCCGTGCGGCCGAAGCTGGCGGCAAGGTTAAAGTCAGCTACAACATTCCGAAGGAAGGTGCTGGCAGCTTCTTCGACATGGTCGCCATCCCCAAGGATGCCGAGAACGTCGAGGGTGCCTACAAGTTCATGACCTTCCTGCAAAAGCCGGAAATCATGGCTGAAATCACCGACACCGTGAGCTTCCCGAACGGCAACGCGGCCTCTACGCCGCTGGTCAGCAAGGAAATCACCAGCGACCCGGGCATCTACCCGCCGGCAGACGTGCAAGCCAAGCTTTACGCGATTGCCGACCTGCCAGCCGCGACCCAGCGGATCCTGACCCGCAGCTGGACCAAGATCAAATCCGGTAAATAAGCCGGCCTGAAGCATCTTCCTGTTGTCGCTGCCATCGCGGCGGCGGCAACAGGAGCCATTAAATAACTAAAAGTTTTGCTGGATCGGTTTATCGAGGGTAAGTTGCGCGCCGGTTTTGTTGCAGGGCCTCTCATGGTCAAGTAACGGGGGCAACTTGGGCCCAACTATTTAAGAGGACCTCCACGTGCCAGTCTTTTCTTTGTTACGCAACGCCTTGCTGGTCGGTGCCGGCCTGACGCTCGCCGTCAGCGTCCAGGCCGCCTCCACCGTGCATATTTATAATTGGTCGGACTACATCGGCGAGACCACCCTGGCGGATTTCGAAAAAGCCACGGGCATCAAGCCGGTGTATGACGTGTTCGATTCCAACGAAACCCTGGAAGGCAAGTTGCTGGCCGGGCGTACCGGTTATGACGTGGTGGTGCCGTCCAACCACTTCCTGGGCAAACAGATCAAGGCCGGGGCGTTCCAGAAGCTCGACAAGGCGCAGTTGCCCAACTATGCCAACCTCGACCCTGTGCTGCTCAAGCGCCTGGAAAAGAACGACCCAGGCAACCAGTACGCCGTGCCTTACCTGTGGGGCACCAATGGCATCGGCTACAACGTCGAGAAGATCAAGGCGGTCCTGGGCGTCGACAAGATCGACTCGTGGGCCATGCTGTTCGAGCCGGAAAACATCAAGAAGCTCTCCAACTGCGGCGTTTCGTTCCTCGACTCCGGCGACGAGATGATCCCGGCGATGCTCAATTACCTGGGCCTGAACCCCAACAGCGAAGACCCCGAAGACTACAAGAAGGCCGAGGCCCAGCTCCTCAAGATCCGGCCTTACGTGACCTACTTCAACTCCTCCAAGTACATCTCCGATCTGGCCAACGGCGAGATCTGCGTGGCCGCCGGTTTCTCCGGCGACATCTTCCAGGCCCGCGAACGTGCCAGCGAAGCCGGCAAGGGCGTCGAAATCGCCTATGTGATTCCCAAGGAAGGCGGCAACCTCTGGTTCGACATGCTGGCGATCCCGCGCGACGCCACCAACGTCAAGCAGGCGCATGCCTTCATCAACTATGTGCTCAAGCCTGAAGTCATCGCCCAGGTCAGCGACACCGTCGGTTATGCCAACCCGAACCCGAAGGCTGGCGAGCTGATGGACCAGAAAGTACGCACCGACGAAGCGGTTTACCCACCGCAAGCGGTCGTCGACAAGCTCTACGTCAACTCCGAGTTGCCGCCCAAGATCCAACGACTCATGACCCGCAGCTGGACCAAGGTCAAGTCGGGTAAATAACGTCAACACTCTTAAGGTTCGTCCGCGTGGGGCGAACTGCAAATTCTGTGGGAGTTTCGTAAATGGCAGTTGCCTCCGGCGCCTATAAGAAAGCCCTCGAGGGCGACCAGACACCCAAGCAGGTGTTGGTCAAAATCGACCGGGTCACGAAGAAGTTCGACGAGACGATTGCCGTGGACGATGTGTCCCTGGAAATCAAGAAAGGCGAGATCTTCGCCTTGCTCGGCGGTTCGGGATCGGGCAAATCCACCTTGCTGCGCATGCTGGCCGGTTTCGAGCGGCCTACCGAAGGGCGGATTTACCTCGACGGTGTGGACATCACCGACATGCCGCCGTATGAGCGGCCGATCAACATGATGTTCCAGTCCTACGCCTTGTTCCCCCATATGACCGTGGCGCAGAACATCGCCTTCGGCTTGCAGCAGGACAAGATCCCGAAAGCCGAGATCGATGCCCGCGTGGCTGAAATGCTCAAGCTGGTGCAGATGAGCCAATACGCCAAGCGCAAGCCGCACCAGCTATCTGGCGGCCAGCGCCAGCGCGTGGCCCTGGCCCGTTCCCTGGCCAAGCGGCCGAAGTTGTTGTTGCTCGACGAGCCGATGGGCGCGCTGGATAAAAAACTGCGCTCGCAGATGCAGCTGGAACTGGTGGAGATCATCGAGCGGGTTGGCGTGACCTGCGTGATGGTGACCCACGACCAGGAAGAGGCCATGACCATGGCCGAGCGCATCGCGATCATGCACCTGGGCTGGATCGCCCAGATCGGCAGCCCGATCGACATCTACGAAACCCCGACCAGCCGGCTGGTCTGCGAGTTCATCGGCAACGTCAACATCTTCGAGACCGAAGTGGTGGACGACGCCGAAGGCCACGCGGTGCTGACCTGCAAGGACCTGGACCGCAACATCTACGTGGGCCACGGCATCAGCACCTCGGTGCAGGACAAGTCCGTGACCTATGCCATTCGCCCGGAAAAACTGCTGGTCACCGCCGAACAACCGACCTGCGAGAACAACTGGTCCAGCGGCAAGGTCCATGACATCGCCTACCTGGGCGGCCACTCGGTGTTCTACGTCGAGTTGCCGAGCGGCAAGCTGGTGCAGTCCTTCGTCGCCAACGCCGAACGCCGCGGCCAGCGTCCGACCTGGGGCGACCAGGTGTTCGTCTGGTGGGAAGACGACAGCGGCGTGGTACTTCGCTCATGAACATGCGCAAACTCAAACGCCGACTCGATCGAATAACGCCCGGTGGCCGCCAACTGGTCATCGGGGTGCCCTTCATCTGGCTGTTCCTGTTCTTCATGCTGCCGTTCTTCATTGTCCTGAAGATCAGCTTCGCCGAAGCCGACGTAGCCATCCCGCCGTACACCGAGATCTACAGCTACGTCGACCAGAAGCTGCAGGTGCTGCTCAACCTCGCCAACTACGCGATGCTGAGCGAGGACGAGTTGTACATCGCCGCCTACCTCGGCTCGCTGAAAATGGCCCTGATCAGCACGGTCTTGTGCCTGCTGATCGGCTACCCGATGGCCTATGGCATCGCCAATGCCCGCAAAGAGATGCAGACGGTGCTGGTGCTGCTGATCATGATGCCGACCTGGACCGCGATCCTGATCCGCGTCTACGCGTGGATGGGCATCCTCAGCAACAACGGCTTGCTCAACGGCTTTTTGCTGAGCATGGGTTTTATCAACGAACCGCTGCAGATCCTCAACACCAACCTGGCGGTGTATATCGGGGTCGTCTACTCCTACCTGCCGTTCATGATCCTGCCGCTGTACGCCAACCTGGTGAAACATGACCCCAGCCTGCTGGAAGCCGCGTCGGACCTGGGTTCGAGCACCTTCAACAGTTTCTGGAAAATCACCGTGCCACTGTCCAAGAACGGCATCGTCGCCGGTTGCATGCTGGTGTTCATCCCCGTGGTGGGCGAGTTCGTGATCCCGGAACTGCTGGGTGGCCCGGAAACCCTGATGATCGGCAAAGTGCTGTGGCAAGAATTCTTCAATAACCGAGACTGGCCGGTGGCATCCGCCCTGGCGGTGGTGATGCTGGCGATCCTGATCGTGCCCATCATCCTCTTCAACCGCAGTCAGGCCAAAGAAATGGAGGGCAAGGAATGAAGCGCTTCAGTTTTTCAAGCCTGATGCTGGTGCTGGGTTTGCTGTTCATCTACGCGCCCATGCTGATCCTGGTGATCTACTCGTTCAACGCCTCGAAACTGGTGACGGTGTGGGGCGGTTGGTCGATCAAGTGGTACGTCGGCCTGTTGGACAACAGCCAGTTGATGGGCTCGGTGGTGCGCTCGCTGGAGATCGCCTGTTACACGGCGATTGCCGCGGTGGCCCTGGGGACGCTGGCAGCCTTCGTGTTGACCCGCATCACCCACTTCAAGGGCCGCACGCTGTTCGGCGGCCTGGTCACCGCGCCGCTGGTGATGCCGGAAGTCATCACCGGCCTGTCGCTGTTGCTGCTGTTCGTGGCCATGGCCCAGATGATCGGCTGGCCTCAGGAGCGTGGCATCGTCACGATCTGGATTGCCCACACCACGTTCTGCGCGGCGTATGTGGCGGTGGTGGTCTCGGCGCGCTTGCGTGAGCTGGACCTGTCCATCGAAGAAGCGGCCATGGACCTCGGTGCGCGGCCGTGGAAGGTGTTCTTTTTGATCACCATCCCGATGATCGCACCGTCACTGGCAGCGGGGGGCATGATGTCGTTCGCGCTGTCCCTGGACGACCTGGTGCTGGCGAGCTTCGTCTCCGGTCCGGGTTCGACGACCTTGCCGATGGAAGTGTTCTCGGCGGTGCGCCTGGGTGTGAAACCGGAAATCAACGCCGTGGCGAGCCTGATCCTGCTGGCGGTGTCGCTGGTGACTTTCCTGGTTTGGTTCTTCAGCCGCCGCGCCGAAGAAAGCCGTAAGCGGGCGATCCAGCAAGCCATCGAAGAAAGCGCCGCTGACTCCTGGAAACAACCGGAAGTGCGTCGGGCCGAGACCGCTCCGGTCTAATCGGACGCTGAGGAACTGTGGGAGCGGGCTTGCTCGCGAAAGCGGTGTGACAGTCGACGAAGATGTCGATCGTTCCCACGCTCTGCGTGGGAATGCATCCGGTGACGCTCTGCGTCACCTTGCAGAAGCGGAACGCGGAGCGTCCCTGGCGGCATTCCCACGCGGAGCGTGAGGAACGATCGATACCTGTGGGAGCAAGCTTGCTCGCGATAGCGGCCGGCAGGTTATTGGCCGTTCACTTCTTCAACGCGTCATGGGCCTCCAGCGCGCGCAGGGAGTAGATATAGGCCGCGCCCGCGTTCAGGGACACCGCGGTGGCCAGGGTGGCGGCGATTTCTTCGCGGGTGGCGCCGGCCTTGATGGCGGCGTCGGTGTGTACGCCGATGCAACCGTCACAGCGCGTGGTGATGGCGACGGCGATGGAGATCAGCTCACGGGTCTTGGCATCGAGCACGTCGTTTTCAGCCGCGGCTTCGTCCAGGGCCATGTAGGCCTTGACCATCTTCGGATTGCTTTTGCCCAGGGCGCCAAAGGCGCTCTTGATGGTAGGCAGCAGCTCGGACCAGTTATTGAACATTGCATTGACTCCTGTGAGAGAGGGCGGGGTGTTGAACCCCTGTAGTCTTGACCATCAATGACGATTGAGCTTGTTGGTAATGAAAAATTACACCCGCCAGAATCAGTGCGAGCTCCTCGCCGGTAATAGTTTCAGGGTCGCGCGGGTATTGGCCACCACTTCTTCCTCGGCCAGGTGCGCCTGGTGATAGACCCCTTCGATGTACGCCTCGGCCTGATCCTCGTAATGCTTGTCGAAGGGCACGCCGCTCTGGCCGACCGGATTGATGGTGACGCTATGGGCCGGATCGGCGAAGTCGATGATCCGCCGGGTAGAAGGACCATAGGTCACCGGCCAAGGGGCCGGACCGATTTTGGCCGATTGGTTGTTGGGCACTTCATGGGTGCCGGGGGCCGCAAACGGACCGACATTGAAGATCCGGTCCAGCGGCTTTTGCAGACCCAGCGGATGACCATGGGTCAGGGTATGAGCCTTGCCCCAATGCCATTGCGTGGCATCGTCACCCAGGGTGGTCCGCAGGTGCGCCAGGCTTTTCTTCCAGGCAATGTTCACCGTGTCGGCACGGGTTTCCACGCCCAGCGTCGTGCGGTCATCCCACCACGGTGAATCCTTTGAAGCCGCCAGGCGTGGCAGGGCTGCGTCGATCACCCGGGTCGACAGGGCGGTTTCGAAGAAGCCGTCACCCAGTTCATCGTGCAGGGCGGCGTCGGCCAGGTTGAACAGGAACTGGTTGAACAGCGTGGCGCTGATGGAATCCAGCGGGTAATCGCCTTGCCATTGGGCCAGTTGCTCCACCCATTTGCGCTCCTGCGGATCGCTGACCACCTCACGCAACACCGGCAGCAAAGGCGCGAGCAGGCGCGGGCCGTAGGCGGTGGTGGTGCCCAGTTGCAGTTTCTGGGTGGTTTCGATGTCCCATTTCGCCTGCTTGTCGCTGAGCTGGTGGTTGAGTTGCTGGCCACGGTCGGCGAGGTTGTAATAACCGGGGATCTCGATGCCGCTGGCCGGCACTGGCTGGAAATTGGCCGAGACGATGTAGCCCCGCGCCGGGTTCTCCTCCTGCGGGTTGTTGCTGAACGGATAGAAGCCTTCCTTTTCCGCCTCCGGGCTGCTGCCATCGAGAATGAAGCCGGGCTTCACGCCGACTGGCCGCTTGGGCAGTTGCGCGGCGGCCCACCAGCCGATGTCCCCCTTGGCGTTGGCCCACACCACGTTCAGCCCCGGCGCGTGGATCTTGGCCGAAGCGCCGCGAGCCTTGGTGAGGGTGTCGGCGCGGTTGAGCTGGTAAAAGGCCTCGAGGATCGGGTTGCGGCTTTCCAGGAATCCCCACCACATCGCGACCGGGGTCTTGCCGGCGTTCGCGCCGAGGGCATCGTTGACGATCGGGCCATGGGGCGACTGGCGCAGCACCAGCGTCACCGGCGCCTGGCCCTTGACCGCGATCTGCTGCTCGCTGCGGGTCATGTCCACCCATTTGTCGCGATACCAGACCTGTTCGGGATTGTCCGGGTTGACCTTCTCGGCGATCAGGTCCAGGTCGTCGTTCTGGAACATGGTGATGCTCCAGCCAAAATCCCGGTTCATACCCAGCGTCGCGAAGGGCAGCAGCGCCTGGTATTGCCCGTAGAGTTCGAACCCCGGGGCCGACAAGTGCGCCTCGTACCATACCGAAGGCGTGGAAAAACGGATGTGCGGGTCACCCGCCAGCAACGGCTTGCCGCTGTGGGTGCGGCTGCCGGAGACCGCCCAGGCATTGCTGCCCTCGAACTGCGGCAGACCGTTATCAGCCAGGGCCTGCTCGCTCAGGCGGGCCAGGGCGTCGAGGTCTTTCCAGTCGGCGGCAGCCAGCGGCAGGCTGCCCTTGCGACCTTCGGCCAGCACGCCCTGAGGCTGCCAGTCGAGGTCGAAAATGTTCAGGTAGTTGGCACCCAGCACATCGCGCACGTAGGTCAGCAGGGGTTCGGTGCGAAAGGCGGCGGCGAAGCTGTAGGCCATGTAGCCGGTAATGCTCACGGTGTCTTCGGCGGTGAAGGGGCGCTTGGGAATGCCCAACACGTCGAATTCCATGGGACGGGTGTGGCTGTCCTGATAGGCGTTGATCCCATCCAGATAGGCTTGCATGGCGAGCCAGGCCGGGGATTGTTGGTCCTGCTCGGTCACGTAGGCCGCGGCACGCTCGCGAATGCGCAGGCTGCGCATCAGCTTGTCGGTGTCGAGCAGTTTCGGCCCCAGCACCTCGGCCAGCTCACCACGGGCGAGGCGGCGCATGATCTCCATCTGAAACAGCCGATCCTGGGCATGGACATAACCGAGGGCGCGGTACAGGTCGGTTTCATTCTCGGCGCGGATATGCGGCACACCGCGTTCGTCGTAGCGCACCGTCACCGAGCCATGCAGCCCTTGCAACTGCACCGTGCCTTGGCGGGTGGGCTGCTTGCTGTAGAGGTAGCCACCCGCGACGATGATCGCGGTGACGATCAATGACAGGAAGGCGATGAGGGTGCGTTTCATGGTGATTCCTTATTCTGGGTGACAGCGGTCCCTTGGTGTCGCTGTTGATTCCCTGTGTAGCATAGGGCTGCTTCCCGGCGCATCGTCCGTCGGAGGGATTTTCTCCAAGTCGCCTCGCGGGCCAGAGTATAGGCGGTGGAAGGTTTCAGGCAGCGGCTGGGCTTTGGAGGCCGGCGCCGCGAATCGGAAGGCTATCGTTGATCGGCATGGCAATCACGTCGGTCGTCGTCGAAGCGCAAAGGGATGTGAGTCGGCGTGTGTCGCGAGGGCCGGCCACAGGAGGCTCCTGCGGCCGGCGTAGAAGGACGGTTTCAACCGATGAGCGTCAAGCCAGCGAAGGATGGCCCGGCGAATTCATCAGCTTGGCCGGGTAGTGGGTGCAGGTTCGTTGGACGGCCCGCCCTGGGGCCGCGCTTCGCCTCGCTCTGCCAGTTGAATGTCATCGCCAGAGGCTTTTTTGGGCCGCGGTGCCAGGCTTTGGGCCCATTCGGTACCCAGGTTAAGCCCCGCGATAGCGGTTTGCGGAACGACCTGGGTAAGGCCGCGGGTCACGTGGTAGGTATTTTCCAGGTCGCGCCGCCAGCCTTCCGGCTGGGTGTGGGGCAGGCCGTCTCGGTTTGGATTTGTCACGTTCTGCAGCGGTACGTTTGCTCGCTTGGTCAGGTCGTCTTTGCCGCTCAGCGCCTTGTTTTCGAGCGGTGCCGCCACACTGTTGGCGAAGAACGGAAGCAGGGTCAGGCCGGAGGAGAAGAAGGTTGTGACAATCTGCTCCATTTTTTCCCGCACTTCCGGGTTTTCACCCACCGCGGCTGCGTCGCCCACGGCTGTACGCATGGCGACCCCTTCGCCTACGCCAACGATCCGGTTGGCGAGGTCGCTGACGTTGGCCATGCTGATCGGGTTGAGCTTTCCTGTCGCTTCGGAAAGCGCCTTGGGTAACAGTTCGCCCCAGTTGCGGTTTTCCTTGGTCACCCGGTAGGTGGGAATCTCCTCATCACCGTGGGTTTGCGCATATTTCGCCACTGCCTGGCCCCCCGCCATGAAGGTGCCGCCTACTGCTGAGGCCGTCGTGCGGGCGATGATGCCGCCGGCATTTACCGAGGTGAATTGATCAATGGTATCGCGCACGGCATGGGCGGCACCGAAGGCGAGGTAGCCGGTGAAGTCACCACTCATGGTGCCAAAGTTGTTCGCGTTCTGTTTTAGCTTGAAGTCGTTGCGCTTTTGCTCCTGTGTGAGGTCGAGGGCATCGCGTCCAGCGTTCTCGACCCGACGTCCGTCCTGGGTGACGACTTGCAGGGCCTTGGGATAGACCGACATCGGATCGACTTTTTCCAGGCCGGCGCCGATGGTCTTGTCGACGACGACCTGGACGAATGGGCGGATGCCGTCGCTGATTACCTTGTGGGCGGCGCCTAGGACAGTCGAGGTCGCCGCGACGTGTTTGCCGTAGGAGGCGTCCGCCATTTTTTCATCAATCGACGCTGTGATCGCGCCAAAGTGGCCCGCAGACGCCACGCCCTGCGGGATCCCCGCCCCGGCGAACACCGCCAGGCCGGTTACAAAGCCGCTCTTGGTCTTGAGGTCGGCGACATAGTCCTGGCGTGCGACGTTCTTCAGTGCGGTGTCCAGCACCTCGTTTTTCTTCGTCGCCGTCGCCAGTTCGCTTGGCGTGTTCGGCTTGTCGTCATCGGTCTTGAGCAACTCGCCAAGCTCCCCCTGGACCTCGAGCAACTGATCCAGTTGATCTTTCGCCAGGTCGCGTTCGGGTTGGGAAAGGCTCTCGTTGGTCGCTGCACTCTGCGCGTGCTCGATTCGGCTTTCCATGAAGGTATTCAAGCGCGTGGGCATGTCTTGCGTCATGGCTTGCATGACACCCTTGGCATAACCGCGGAAGGCTTCATGGCTATTTTTCAGCAGTTGGCGATCGTTCCCTTCCGGGGTTTTATCAATGACTTCCTGGCACAACGAATGATAGGCGCCAAGGGTATTACCCATGCGCTCGCAATGTTTGTCCCAGACTGCCTTGAAACCGCCGTCTTCTTTCCGGTCGTCCTCATTCTTGGCCAGGTACTCGTTGAAGTCCTTGACGAATGCCTCGGTTTCTTCGTGGCCCGACAGCATTGGGTGTGGCGTGCCGCCGAGTGCGGCGAGATGCTTCTGTACATCTTGATAACTTGTGCCTGGCGCGTAGCCCAATACCTTGCCTTCCAGGCTCATGTGCTCACGTGCATAGCCAATGGGGTCGCTCTCAGGGTTTTTCTTGCCGAGGCTGGTGACCAGTCCTGTCAGGCGCTGTTGCCTGGTTCGGAGTGTTTGCTGGGTCTTGTCGGTCGCCTGTCCTTCGAAGTGATAAGGCACCAGGGGATTGGTGGAGGGACGAACCTGCCCGGACAGGCTGGTTCCCACTGGCGTGATCCGATCGTCCTGCTGGTGCAACGCCGCCGAGCTGGTGCTTCGTCCTACTGATAAATCTGGCATGTCGTGTTCTCCTAGATTGACAGGGCGCTGTTGAGCCCGGTGCTACGGGGGGTGGGTTTGTGCTGGGTGGTCTTGGCGGTGTCGTTTGGGCTGGCACCGTCGAAGAAGTAGCCATCGCGCCAAATCAGCGCCATGTCGGCAGCACCGCCCATCAGCCCGAGCAGACGCTCGGCCGTGAGGGTTTCCAGGGGGACGTGGCCGATCAGGATCACCTGTTCGCTGTCGCGGTTGTAAGACAGGGAAGGGCAGAACGCGCCGCTCAGCAGGTACAGGTTGGTTTCCAGCAACCGTTGCAGGACCGCTTCCCGATTCGCCACCGGCAATGGTCCGAAGCTGCAGTAGATAAAGACGTCTCCCTCACCCACGCCTGGGGTGTGCTTCAGGGAAAAGTCCACATCCTTGACCGACAGGTTCGCCTGCTCGTAGAACGCTGCCGGGGTAGGAATCATTGTGAGTTCGCAGAGCTGATCGATCAGCTTGCAATAGATGGGTGACGCCATGAGTGACCTCGCATTGTCATCCAGGCGCCGACGAGCGCCTGCTGCCCATGGTGAGTGACAGCTGCGGCATTTCGGTTCCAACCGAGCCCCTGCCGCCCGATGACAGCGTGCCGGACGAGCCGCGTGGAACCGCTGCCTTGCGATCTGCCACCCAATGGCGCCACCTCACTCAAGGTTGACCGCCCATGCCTCGATCAATTGCACCTTTGCCGGCCCTTCGCTTCGTCCCCAAAGGGTTGTCCATGCTGGTCATGGGGACCTTGCTGTATGGCTGCCAGCACCTCGAACCGCAGTTGACCATCGGTGATCCGTTCGCCAACGAGCCTTACCGCTCGCAACTGCGCTGGCTTGAGCCGGCGCCTACGGACACGATCATCCAGATCGGCGAGTCATCCCCGCAAAGCGGCGGCAGCCTGTGGACGCGCATGCGCCAGGGGTTTTCCTTGCAGGCCAAGACCCAGGGTGTGGCGCGTATCGATGAGCAACGCCGCTGGCTGATGGATCGCCCGGCTTTTCTCACCCAGACCGGGCGTGCCGGCAGCCGTTACTTGCATTTCATCGTGGGTGAACTGAACAAGCGCAACATGCCGCTGGAACTGGCGCTGTTGCCAGCCATCGAGAGCGGGTTCAATCCGAACGCCCAATCGCCGGCCCAGGCCCTGGGCCTCTGGCAATTCATTCCCGCCACGGGGCGCCGCTATCAATTGCAGCAGCGGGGCGACTATGACGAGCGCCGGGACATTCCGTCATCGACGCGGGCCGCCCTGGATTATTTGTCCTACCTGCACGATTACTTCGACGGCGACTGGCTGCTGGCGCTGGCCGCCTACAACGCCGGGGAAGGGCGCGTACGCGACGCCATCACGCGCAATCGCGCCCGCGGCCTGGCGACCAACTATTGGAACCTGTCGTTGCCCGGCGAGACCCAGAACTATGTGCCGCGGCTGCTGGCGCTGTCGCAACTGGTGAATGCGCCCGCCGACTATGGCGTGAGCCTGGCGCCCATCGCCGACCAGCCGTATTTCCAGATGGTCGCCTTGGCGCAGCCGGTGGATCTGGCGCACCTGGCGCAGTTGTCCGGTGTTCATGAACGAGAATTGCGCATGCTCAACCCTGCCGCGCGCGGCCGGGCCAGGGGGCGCCTGCTGATGCCCCTAGATGCATCGCGCAGGTTGCTGGCCCAACCGGACATGATCGCCAAGGCCGCGCTGCCCCGCGTGGCCGGTAGCGAAGAACAAGTGGTTGCCTCACCCGATACCGGCACGGCCGAGCCGCAGGTGGCGGAGGTGGTAGTGCCGCCAGGGGTGTGAGCCGATTGCTTCCAGAAGCGGAACGCAGAGCGTCCCTGGCGGCATTCCCACGCGGAGCGTGGGGAACGATCTTCCGCAGCCTGATCTTTCGCTTAAGTGAATAGCATCGAGCCGGTCATCCAGGGTTTACAGGCAGCCCATCGCGACATTGGCCAGGCCGCGCGCGCGTGGGTCCATCAAGACGTAGGAGCCAATGGTGTTGCAGGCGAAGCCGAACGCCACGCCGCGTTCAGGGTCGGCAAACCCGATGGTGCCACCGGCGCCCATGTGGCCGAACGCCTCGTTGCCCATGCCATAACTGCCGTTCGCCACGTCCGGCTGGTTGAGCATGATGCCCAGGCCGAAACGCGTTGGGGTCTGGATGGTCGGGTCGTATTCGGCGCTGTGCTCGCGCAACATTTCGTTGAGCAGCGGTGACTCCAGCAGTTGCCCGTCGAGCAGGCCTGCGTAGAACGCCGCCAGGCTGCGGGCATTGCCGTGTCCGTTGGCCGCTGGTTGGGTCATGCGTTTCCAGCCCGTCTCGTTACTGCGTCCCAGCACCATGGGCGGGTTGGCGAAGGCCAGCGCGCTCATGGCGGTCGGCTCGTTGAGCACGTCCTTCAACACCCGGCCAAACGCTTCGTCGTCGATCTCGTCTTTGGTGCGCGCCATGTAGGCACAGCGGGCGATGGTCGCGTCGTCCAGGCCGAGGTGAAAGTCCAGCCCGAGCGGCACCGCCACGCGTTGGTGAATGCTTTGCGCCGGCGTCAGGCCATCCACCCGGCGTAGCAGTTCGCCGAGGATCCAGCCGAACAGCAAGGGTGAATAGGTCTGCTGTTCCCCTGCCGCGGCCCAGGGAGTTTCCTCGGCGATCAGGTCGGTCATGGTGTCCCAGTCGTAGAGGGTTTCCGGTGCCAGGGGCGTGCGCAGCGCAGGCAACCCGGCACGGTGGCAAAGCACCTGGCGCAGGGTGATCGACGCTTTGCCGGCGTTGGCGAAGGCCGGCCAGTAGTGGCAGACCGGCGCGTCCAGGTCCAGGCGTCCTTCGCCGACCAACTGCATGATCGCCACCGCCGTGAAGGGCTTGGTGCAGGAAAACAGATTGAGCAGCGTGTCGCGCTGCCAATGGCTGTCCGGCTCCGGCCCGGCAGTGCCGGCCCACAGGTCGATAACGGTTTCGCCGTCAATCTGGATGCAAAGGGCGGCGCCGCGTTCGAAGGGGCTTTGCATCAGCCGGATAAATGCCTCTTTGACCGGTTCGAAACGAGTGTCGCATTGGCCATGGATTGCAAGTGCACGCGTCATGTCAGCTTCTCGCAGGGGTTGGTGTTTTCCCTTGAGTGACCGTGGCCGTGCAAACGGTTCACCGGCAGGTAACCCACATGGATCTTTTTTGGCGCGCCCGGCCACTCAGGAGCAACGATTCATGCCCCTGGAGAGTGTTCATGGCTTACGAGCGTACCCTTGATTTGAATAGCGACGCCTTTCGTGGCGAGGCTTATCGGCATTATGCGGCGCTGCGCCAGGCGTCCCCGGTGTTCCTCAGCCAGGCCGAAGGGCAGTTGCCGATGTGGTACGTCACCGGTGCGCGGGAAGTCGAGGAGGTGCTGCTGGACAACGAGCGCTTCGCCCGTGACCCGTCGCGGATCGATGCGCAGTTCGCCGCGATGCTCGGCGGCGAACAATCCATCGCGTTTCTTAACGACCACATGCTCAACCGCGATGGCGACAGTCATCGCCGCTTGCGTCGCCTGGTCAACAAGGCCTTCACCTTGAAGGCGGTGAATGCCCTGCGACCGCGTATCGAACAGATCGCCGAGACGTTGCTGGAACCCGTGTGGTCGAGCGGCCAAATGGACGTGGTGAGCCAATATGCATTCCCGTTATCGATCACTGTCATCGCCGAATTGCTTGGCGTCCCCGCACAAGATCGTGACGATTTCCGCCGCTGGTCCCACATGATCGTCCAGCAGGTGGGGCATGACTTGAGCGAGTTGCAGCATTGCTACAAGGAATTCGCGGGCTACATGCTCGCGTTGATCGACCAGCGTCGAGCACAGCCGGGCGATGACCTGGTTTCGGCGCTGGCGCAGGTCGAGGAAGAGGGCAGCATGCTCAGCCAGAGTGAGCTGTGCAGCATGATCGCGCTGCTGATCATCGCCGGGCACGAAACGTCGGCATCGATGATCGGCAATGCGATGCACATGCTCGTGCAGCACCCGAAGGTGCTGGCGCAATTGCGTGACGAGCCGGCGTTAATGCCTGGCGCGGTCGAGGAGTTTCTGCGCTATGACTCGTCGGTGGAGCGGGCCATGGTCCGCTTCGTTACCCGGGACACCGAACTGGCCGGACAACGCTTGCTACGCGGGCAACTGCTGATTGCGGTGGTGGGCTCGGCCAATCGTGACGAAACGCTGTGTGCAAACCCTGACACGCTCGACATCACTCGTCCGGCCTGCCCGCACATGTCGTTCGGCAAAGGCACGCACTATTGCCTGGGCGCCTCGTTGGCCCGGCAGGAATTGGAAATCGCCTTGAACACACTCCTACGGTGCTGCCCTGGGCTGCAATTGGCGGTCGATCCCGGTGCCGTACGCTGGCGCTACGTGCCCAACTTCAGGGGGCCGGAGGCGTTGCCGGTGTGTTGGTCGGTGGATGGATGACCGAGGTCTTGATGAAAAGGGGGCTGCTGCGCAGCCCAGCGGGAGCAAGCTCCCTCGCCACGGGGTTATCGACTGAACAGCAGGGGCTGCGGGGGCTGTGCAAAAAATGGCATCGGCTCGAATGAGCGCAGGCCCATGCCTTGGAAAGAGGCGGCTCGCCCGACGTCCAGCCGGACGAGCCGTGGACTCACGCCAGGCTGGCCTCCTCGTTTTGCGCTGGCGCTGAAAGGGAGATGGATGCCGTGTCGCCTGGCGTCAGGTGCAGTCCATAGAGCACGACGTCCGCACGGTTATCAGCGAACCGGGCAATCCCTGGGAAGCGTCCCCATTGGGTCGCGCCGAGCCCTTGTACGCCGCGTTTGCTGGCCTCGTTGTGCTCGATGATCCAGGCCACCAGCGTCTCGAAACCATACTGCCTGGCCAACACCACCGCAGCTTGGCCAAGGCGAATGCCGACGCCGCTGCCGATGTGGTCGCTGCGTACGTAGATCGACACTTCACCGGTCAATCGGCAGGCCTGGGCTCCCCAACAGAAGCGGTTGACGATCAACCAGGCGACGACTTCGCCAGCGCGTTCGAGCACATAGATCGGATCACCCTCCTTGACGAAACAGTCGACGAAAAACGTCATTTCCTTCAGGGAAAACGCTCTGAGCACGGGGGAGCTGGTACCTCCCAGAGCGCTTTCGTTGAAGATATCTGTCATCACCGGCAAGTCGTCGGGGGTGTAGCGGCGCACGCCGCGTGGCAGGTCGGGCCGGCTGTTCAAACGATTGTGGGTCATGGCCGGGCTTCTCCATAGACGCTTCGTTTGAGTTGTTCACGCGCGCGAAACAACCTTGAACGCACGGTACCAATGGGGACGCCCAGCCGCTCGGCGGCATCGCGGTAGCTGCTCTCGGTGTCCACGGCGGTCCACAGGGTATCGCGCATGTCCTTGGGCAACTCGTCCATGGCTAACAGCGTGCGGTCCAACAGCCGACGGTTGTCGCACAGTTCACTCAGGTCAATGTCGTCACTGGACTCGCTGAACTCGCTCTCATCGAACGTGCTCAGCGGCGGCTGCGCATAGAAGCGGCGGAAGTGGTTGCGGATCAGGTTGAGGGCGATGCCACACAACCAAGTGTCCTGCTTTGCCAGTCCTTTGAACTTCTGCTGGTTGCGCCAGGCTTCCAGGTACGTGAGCTGGATGATGTCGTCGGCGTCGTCTTGATTGAGTACGCGTTTTTGCACAAACAGACGCAGCTTGCGTTCCTCGCCGAAGCAGATGTCTGGCACACCTGTGGGGGCCGGGGAGGTTTGCGGGGGGGCCATGAGATTCAGGCTGTTCATTAATAAATCCCTCTGAGTAGGTTCCATAGCGCCGATCAAAATGTCGACGTTTCCCCCGTCAGCAGGACCTGTGCCAAGCCGGATTAATGATTTATCTGTCTGATAATTAAGTGTTTTTTGCTAGTGCTTTTGCTCTATTTGTGCAAGGGCATGCACAGCCGTCCCAAGCGCCACTGCATGAAATTGCACCGAGCGAACGCTCGGGCAGGAAACCCTTGCGAAGCGGTCAGAAAGGGCCATGGCCGCTGATGGAACTGAATGCTGGATAGCCGCCACCCACTGAGCGTCCGAAACCACGCTCACGGCCATCATGAAAGTAGAAGCCCCGACAAATGCGCATATTGCCGCCAACCTTGCCCAGGCCGCTTCGGCCGTCGTGGGCATCGGCAAGCCTGTCGAATCGTTTCAGGCCGTGCAGTCCAATTCGATGGAGGAGGTCGGCATGACCTTCAGCCATCATGTGGAGCGCAATACCAAGGCGCTGAGCCAGCGGCGCATCCGCAATGCCCGCAGCGAGGTGGGCCAGGTGCGCGTCGAGACGCGCGAGCAGTTGGAAGAGTGGTACGACCAACTCGGCCACCCAGGCAAGCAGAGCCTGGGGGCAATGGCCGCCCAGGCGGGTTTGTTGTTGTGTGGCGAGCCGGTGCTTGAAGAGGTGGTGCAATCCACCGGTGGTGACCCGGCCCGTACCGACCTGATCCTGCAGCAAGCCTTGCGCGAGGCCGAAGTTCAAGGTCGTCTCGTCGAAGCCCAGCGCGCTCGCGACTACCTGCAACTATTGCGCGAGCGTTATGGCGCGCAGATCCAGGCGGGCATGAACATCGCCGAGGCCTTGCGCGCTGCGGGCGGCGATCCCGAACTGCGCCAGGCGGTACGGCGGCTCTATTACGACACCGTGGTGCTCAAGCAATCGTTGCCCACCATGATGCAGGCGTTGCTTGGCCTGTTCGGCGAGGCGGCCTTCGTGCCGGGGCTGGACATGATGCGCCGGGCCCTGGCTGACGACATCGCGGCGCACACACCGTCACGTCCCACCGCCCTGTTGCGCACGTTGTTGATCGGCCTGGCCGCCTCGACGCAACTGGGCAGTGTCCTGCACAGCTGCCGCCGTTTGCTCGAGCAACTGGCCTGTAGTTGCCCGGCCAGCCAGCTCACGGCGGTGCTGTTGCTCCAACGCATGCTGGGGTTTGTCAGCAGTGGCCTGTCGGCGGCGGAAGTACGGCGTATCGGGCGTGAACTGGGTGGAGAAGAGGAGCGGGACCAACTGGTCTCCCTGAACGGCCTGTACCCTTTGCTCAAGCGTTTGCCGCTACCTCTCTGGCGGGATAGCAAAAGCCGACAGACCGCGCTGAAGAACCTGTTGGTGCTGCTCGATGAGCGTTCCCGTGGCGAGCCCCGAAGCCAGACCGCTGCCCCGGTGATTGGAGCACGCTCATGATCGCCCTGTTGAACAAAGTCGCCAACGAAGCGGTGCGGCGCATCGAGGTGGTCGGGGCGTTCGTGGTGCTCGGCATCGTGTTCATGCTGATCCTGCCCTTGCCGACCTCGGTGGTCGATGCGCTGATCGCGATCAACATCTGCATCTCCTGCCTGCTGATCGTGCTCTCGCTGTACCTGCCGCGACCGTTGGCGTTTTCCTCGTTTCCGGCGGTGCTGCTGCTGACCACGCTGTTCCGGCTGGCGTTGTCGGTGGCGACCACCCGGTTGATCCTGCTCCAGGGCGACGCCGGTCATATCGTCCAGGCGTTCGGCGATTTTGTAGTGGGGGGCAACCTGGCGGTCGGGTTGGTCATCTTCCTCATCCTGACGGTGGTCAACTTCCTGGTGATCACCAAGGGCTCGGAGCGGGTCGCCGAAGTGGCGGCGCGGTTCACCCTGGACGCGCTGCCGGGCAAGCAGATGTCCATCGACAGCGACCTGCGCGCCAACCTGATCGATGTCAGCGAAGCCCGGCGGCGTCGCGAGGAATTGAACAAGGAAAGCCAGCTGTTCGGTGCGATGGACGGGGCGATGAAGTTCGTCAAGGGCGATGCCATCGCGGGTTTGGTGATCGTGGTGATCAACCTCATCGGCGGCTTTTCGGTCGGCATGATGCAGCATGACATGGGCGCATCCGAATCGATGCACTTGTACGCCGTGTTGACCATCGGTGACGGTCTGATCGCGCAGATTCCGGCCCTGCTGATTTCTCTTACTGCGGGCATGATCATCACCCGCGTGTCGCCGCAAGGGGAGCCGGCGGGCAGTAGCGTCGGCAAGGAAATCGCCCAGCAGTTGACCGCCGAACCCAAGGCCTGGGTGATCGCTTCGGTGGGAATGCTCGGCTTCGCGGCCTTGCCCGGCATGCCCACGCTGGTGTTCATCGTCATCGCCTTGATCACCGGCACCGCCGGCATCGTCCAGCTCTACTCGCGCGCCCGGCTGGCCCGCCAGGGCGACCAGCCAGCGGAGGTCGTGGCCCCGGCACAGAACGGCGCCGAAGACCTGCGCAGCTTCGACCCGACCCGTGCCTATCTTCTGCAGTTTTCCAAAGCCATGGAAGGCAACGCGGCCGCCGAGGAAGCCATCCAGGCGATCCGCAAAAAGCGTAACGCGCTGGTGGCCGGCTTTGGCCTGACCCTGCCGCCCTTCGAGATCGAATACAGCGCGCTGCTGGAAGACGACGAGTTCCGCTTCTGCGTGCACGAGGTGCCGATGTTGCGGGCAACTTTCGGAGAGCGCGTGGCCGTGGCGCGCGGGCCGCTGCCGTTGGAACCGCGCGACGGGCAGGTCGGCAGCGAGGTGCGTGACGAGCAGCAGTGGCTCTGGCTGACGCCTGACGATCCGCTGCTGGCGGACGAACGCGTGGAGGCGGTGTCGGCCGCCGAGTTGCTGGTGGAGCGCATGAGCCGCGCGATGTTTGCCACGGGCCCACAATTCTTGGGGCTTCAGGAGAGCAAGTCGATTCTCAGTTGGCTCGAAGCGGGCCAGCCAGAGCTGGTGCAGGAACTGCAGCGGACCATGCCGTTGGCCCGTTTCGCGGCCGTGCTCCAGCGCCTGGCCGGCGAAGGTGTCCCGCTGCGCGCGGTGCGGCTGATCGCCGAGTCCTTGATCGAGCACGGGCAGCACGAGCGCGACGTCGGTGCGCTGACCGACTACGCGCGCATCGCCCTGAAGTCGCAGATCTATCACCAGTACCGCGACGAAGATGGCCTGCACGTGTGGCTGTTGACGCCGGAAACCGAAGGCCTGTTGCGCGATGCGCTGCGCCAGACCCAGACGGAAACCTTTTTTGCCCTGGAAAGCCTGCATACCCGCGCCTTGGTCATGCAGTTGCGCGAAGGCTTCCCGTTGCGCGCCAAGCGCGTGGCCGTGCTGTTGGTGGCGCAAGACCTGCGGGCCCCGCTACGCGATTTGTTGCGTGACGAATTCAATCACGTGCCCGTGCTCGCCTTCAGCGAGTTGCACAGCAACGCCCAGGTCACCGTGCTGGGGCGCTTTGACCTCGAGCAGGAAAAACTACGGATGGAGGATGCCGCGTGACGGGCTTGTCTTGGCACGCCAGCAGCGGCGTCTCCACGTAACGATGCAAATCCAGGTGCGTTCGATGGCCTGGCTGTGACAGAGGACGGGGGCCGCCGGTGCCCCGTCGTACAACCGGATCGTGGGCGAGCGTCTGTCGCCCCTTGAGGAATTGACCATGTTCGAACTGCGAGTCTTGAGTGGTCTGCACCGAGGTGCGGCGTTGCCGCTGGTTGGCGAGCAATGGGTGGTCGGGGCGGCGGAGGAGGCCGACCTGGCGCTATACGATCCGGGTATCTGTGGGCGTCACGTGGGCCTGCGGCAGGTGCAGGGCCAGTGGCTGCTGGAACGGCTGGAGGGCACGGTTTGCGATGGACAAGGCCAGCCCTGGGCCGCGACCGAGCCCTTGCAGAGCAATGCTCCGTTTGCCGTGGCAGGCGTCTGGCTGTGCCTGGCCCCGGCCGATCAGCCCTGGCCCGAAGAGGCGGCGCTGGATGACGCTGCGCATCTGGCGCTGGACCGGGAAGCTCCGAAGCCTGCGGTGCGGCCGTCGTGGCCCAAGCGCCTGGCCATTGCCGCGGCGGTGATCACCGTTGCCTCCAGCGCCTGGGCCTTTACCAGCCAGCCGGCGCAGACCGTGGCGCGCAGCCCGGCCCAGCAGCTCAAGCAGACCAAGGTGGCCTTGGACAATGTCGAGGCGGTCCGCCTGGAGCTGGATCGCATGTTGCAGGAGCGCGATTTGGGCGCCGGTGTGCGGGTCGAGAGCCAGGACGACCGGCTGGTCCTGGTGGGTGAGTTGCCGCGCCAGCGCCTGGCGATGGTCGAACGACTGATCGAGCGCTTCCACGAGCGCTACGAAACGCCGATCGGGATCACGGCCAACGTCAAGGAACGGCTGACGAAACTGCCGTTCCAGATCGCCCAGATCGTGGGCGGCAAGCATGGTCACGTGGTCACCGCCGATGGCCGTCGGTTGTTCCTGGGCGACCAGATCGATGGCCTGCGCTTGACTGCCATCGACAGCGGCAAAGTCACCTTCGAGGGCGACCAACGCTACGAGGTCACCTGGTGATGATGCAGGCGGCCATCGCGCGACTGGAGGCCTGGGAGGCCGGGCAATTGGCGCACTTGCGTCGCTTCGCGCCGGTCATGGTGCGCGGACGGGTGCAGCGGGTCAGCGGCATCTTGCTGCAGTGCCGGCTGCCGGGGGCGCAGATCGGCGACCTCTGCCGGGTCGAGCGCGACGCCCGCGAGCCGCTGCTCGCCGAAATTGTCGGCTTCGACCAGCACGATGCCTTGCTCAGCGCCTTGGGCGGGCTGGAGGGCGTCCGGGTCGGGGCGGCGGTGGAGCCGCTGGGCATGCCGCATCGGGTGTGCGTGGGGCCGCAGTTGTTGGGCCAGGTGCTGGATGGATTCGGCCGGCCGCTGGTGGATGGCGGCGCGGGAGCCTTCGCCGGTGCGCATGTGCCGAATGCATCGCAGGTGATTGGCGAGGCCCCGGCGCCCACCGCGCGACCGCGCATCCAACGGCCCTTGATGACCGGCGTACGGGCCATCGATGGCCCGCTGACGCTCGGCGAAGGCCAGCGTGTAGGGCTGTTCGCCGGCGCCGGCTGTGGCAAGACCACACTGTTGGCGGAGATTGCCCGGAACGTTGACTGCGATGTCATCGTGTTCGGCTTGATCGGCGAGCGTGGGCGTGAACTGCGTGAATTCCTCGACCACGAGCTGGATGATGAACTGCGTGCCCGTGCGGTGCTGGTGTGCGCCACCTCCGATCGCTCCAGCATGGAACGCGCCCGCGCAGCGTTCACTGCGACGGCATTGGCCGAGGGTTTTCGTGCCCGGGGCCAACGCGTGCTGCTGCTCATCGACTCGCTGACCCGCTTCGCCCGGGCCCAGCGTGAGATCGGCCTGGCCGCCGGCGAGCCGTTGGGGCGTGGCGGCCTGCCGCCGTCGGTCTACAGCCTGCTGCCGCGCCTGGTCGAACGGGCCGGGCTGACCAACGAGGGCGCTATCACCGCGTTTTATACGGTGCTCATCGAGCAGGATTCCATGAACGATCCCGTGGCGGATGAAGTACGTTCGCTGCTCGACGGTCACATCGTGCTGTCACGCAAGCTCGCGGAACGCGGCCACTACCCGGCAATCGATGTGCTGGCCAGCCTGTCGCGAATCTTGGCCAATGTGGCCGAGGCGGAGCACCTGCGGGCGGGCATCAATCTGCGTCGGTTGTTGTCGGCCTATGAACAAATCGAACTGATGTTGCGCCTGGGCGAATACCAGGCCGGCGCTGACCCCTTGACCGACCTGGCGGTGGAGTCGCGTGGCGCCCTGGACGCCTTCCTGCGCCAGGACCTGCGTGAGCCGGAGCAGCTTGCTTCCACGCTCGCCCACCTGCAGCAGTTGACCGCCTATGTCCCGGGTTGATCTGGACGCCCTGGCGCCGATACGCCGCCACCGCGAAGCGCAAGCCGAGCGGGCGTGGCGCCAGCAGCGCGAGCTTTTGCGTGAGCGCGAAGCCGCGGCTGCCGCCGCGCGCGCGCAGATGCAGGCGACCCGTGAGCAACAGGCGGTGCAGCGCGAGGCGTTGTACGGCGAGCACCGTGGCCGGGCGTTGAGCGTGTGCGAACTGAATGCCTGGAATACCCAGGAACGTCGCTTGATTGGCGAACTGGCTGAGCAAGCGCGGGCATTGCAGGCGCTGGACGATGAACAGGCGCAGCAGGCCCGGCACACGGCCGCTGCCCAGCAGCGGCTGCAAGGGCGCCGGCGAGATCTGGAAAAGCTCAGCGCAATGATGGAGTACCTGGTGGAGCCCCCCAGCGATGAATGAGCACAGCGTGCGCGGTGGGCCGACACCGCACGGCAATCCCCCGGCGGCCCCCGTCCGGCATCCGCCTCGAGCGTACGAGCAACCGCCTGCCCAGGTGAGTCGGGCAAGCCGTCCGGTGGAGCGCGAGTCCGCCCCTGCCACCGGACGCGACCCCGACCTGACGGCAGGCAGCAGTGACGGTTACTGGTTCCGTCAGTGGGTCGATGCGCCACGGGGCGGCGCGCAGGATGACAGCGCCGGCACCGGTTCGCTGTCGGGCCTGGTGAACCTTTCGAGCGGCGAAGAGGAGGCGTTTGTCGACCAGCTCACGCCACGCTTGCGCGCCACCCTCGACCAGCAATTGGACCTGCTGCTGCATCTGCCCAATCTGGGCCGCATCAAGGTCTCCGCCCGGCGGCCAGGCGGGGCGTGCGGATGGGACGTCGGCCTGAGCAGCGAAAGTGCAGACGTACAGACGCGGCTGTCGAGTCGATCCGGTCGTCTCGAAGAGGCGCTGACCCAAAGCCTGGGCCAGCCGGTCAGCGTGCGCGTAGCGCAGGAAGACGAGGTTAGCGCGACATGACAGTCCATGCATTGGTGCTGCCGACGGTGGGCAGCGAGGACGCCACCGCCCGGCGGCTATTGGGAATTGGCGTCCGGTTGCCCTTCGAGGTGGCGGGCGAGACGGGCTTGCTGGAACTGACTCCGGGCGGCGTTGCGGCTGGGAGCACGCCGTGTGTGCTGGCGTGTGCCCATGGTGTCTTTACCTTGGACGAGGCCGGCGCGGTGCTCAGCCTGTTCGGTGAATGCCCGGTGGTCCTGCCTGCCGAACCCGGGCCGGATGACACGTGGTTCTGGTCGCTGTTCCAGCAAGCCCTGAGCGAGCCCCTGCGCCAGGTCTTCGGTTTTATCAAACCAGCGGCCGGACCCGCGGTGCAGGGCATTGCCTGCCGGCTCGACGTGAGGGTGGGCGCGGCCCGCGTCACGAGCCATCTGGAAATGACCGGTGCGACCTTGCTGGGGCTGCTTCGCACCGATCCCTGGCAACGGCTAGCCGCGCCGGTGATCGAGGGCTTTGCGCTGCGTGTCCCGTTGGAACTGGGACACCTGGCGCTGGCCGCCGGGCAGGTGGCGACGTTGCGCCCCGGTGATGTGTTGGTGCCGCAAACCCCTTTGTTCGATTCATCCGGCCAAGGGCTGATTCGCCTGGGCCGGCATTGTTTGCAGGTGCGGGTACACAGCCGTGCCGCGCCGTTGCGCCTGACCTTGCTCGCTCTGGAGGAGACCGTTATGAGCACCACCGCCGACACCGACATCCTGACGCCGGACTGGGACGATAGCACCGGCTATGAACCTGACGCCCAAACTGGCGAGGCGACTGAGCACCCGCTGTCGGCCTATGCCGCTGAAACCGAGGTGGCACCGATGACGGAGCCGGTCGCTGCCGATCTCCCCGAGCGTTTCGACGACCTGCCGCTGGCGCTGACGATACGCTGCGGTCATTTGCACCTGACCTTGGGCGAGCTGCGCAATCTGGCGCCCGGCGCGGTGCTGCAAGTGCCAGGTGTGGCACCGGGGACGGCGGCGCTGTTTTATGGCGAACGAGCTCTGGCCCAGGGCGAGCTGGTCGAGGTCGATGGCCGATTGGGTCTGCAAATCGCCCGCGTGGATGTGGCTGGATGAGCTTCCAGGGGGTCGACCCCTTTCTGCTGGCGCTGTTCATTGGTGGGATTTCGTTGGTCCCCCTGCTGCTGATTATCTGCAGCGCCTTTCTCAAGATAGCCATCGTGTTGACGATCACCCGTAACGCCATCGGTGTGCAGCAGGTGCCACCCAATATGGCCCTGTATGCCATTGCCCTGGCCGCGACGCTGTTCATCATGGCGCCGGTGGGCCACAACATCGCCGAACAGCTGAAGGAACAGCCGCTGGATTTCAGCAGCACCGAGGCGTTGCAAGGTTCTGCGCTGAACGCGGTAAAACCGTTGCAGGCTTTCATGTCGCGCAACACCAACCCGGACATCCTCGCCCACCTGCTGGAAAACACCCAGCGGATGTGGCCCAAGGAGCGCGCCGAGCAGGCCAGCCGCGACGACCTGATGCTGCTCATTCCGGCCTTCATGCTGTCGGAGCTCGAGGCCGGTTTCCAGATGGGATTCCTGATCTATATCCCGTTCATTGTCATCGACCTGATCGTGTCCAACCTGCTGCTGGCACTCGGCATGCAGATGGTCGCGCCCATGACCATTTCGTTGCCGCTCAAGCTGCTGATTTTTGTCCTCGTGCAGGGCTGGACGCAATTGCTCGACAGCCTCTTCTATTCCTATCTTTGAGGACGTGCGATGGACGCGCTGACGTTGTTTAAGGAAGGCATGCTGCTGGTGGTCCTGCTCTCCGCACCGCCCTTGATCGTTGCGGTGATCGTCGGTGTACTGACGTCCCTGGTGCAGGCCTTGATGCAGATCCAGGACCAGACCTTGCCCTTCGGCATCAAGCTGGTGGCGGTCGGGCTGACCTTGCTGGTGACGGGCCGCTGGATCGGTGTGGAGCTGCTTGGACTGTTGCGTCGGGCATTCGAAATGATGGCCAATACCTGATGACGGCCCAGGCTTTCGTCCCGTATTTCGACTTGCTGCTGTCGATCGCGCTCGGCATGGCGCGGATTTACCCGGTCGCTTACCTGGTCCCGGTGTTTTGCTTCCAGCACCTGCGAGGCTTGCCGCGCCATGCCGTTGTGTTTGCCCTGGGCATGTTGCCGGCGCCCGGTATTCGCCAGGCGCTGATCGATGCCCAGGTCAATTGGCTGTCGCTGGCCGGGTTGATGTTCAAGGAGCTGGTGCTGGGCTTCTTGCTCGGGGTGCTGTTGGCGATGCCGTTCTGGTTGTATGAATCGGTGGGCGCCTTGCTGGACAACCAGCGCGGTGCGCTCATCGGTGGCCAGTTGAATCCGGCGCTCGGCACCGACACCACGCCCCTGGGCCTCTTGTTCAAGGAGATGACGATCTTGCTGCTGGTCACCACCCTGGGCATTGGCACGTTGACCCAGGTGATCTGGGACAGCTACCTGGTGTGGTCGCCCACCGTTTGGTTTCCATTGCCTGGCGCGGATGGCTTCGGCGTGTTTCTCGGGCTGCTCGCCGAAATGTTCATGCACATGATGCTCTACGCGGCGCCCTTTATCGGCTTGCTGTTGCTGGTGGAGTTCAGCCTGGCGCTGCTCAGCCTGTATAGCCCGCAATTGCAGGTGTTCGTCCTCGCCATGCCGGCCAAGAGCCTGATTGGCCTGGGCTTCCTGCTGTTCTACCTGCCCACGCTGTGGGACGCGATGACTGGCCGTCTTGGTCGCTATGGCGAAATCCGGCATCTGCTTCACCTGTTGTTGCAGGCGCCCTGAAGGAGGGCTTCGCCCATGAGCGAAGACAGTGGCGAAAAGACCAAGCGGGCGACGCCGAAGAAGATTCGCGACGCGCGCAACAAAGGCCAGGTCGGCCAAAGCCAGGACTTGAGCAGCCTGCTGGTGCTTGCGGCGATCACCGAAGTGGCATTGACCCAGGCCGACGACAGCATGCAGGCCTTGGGAGACATGGTGGCATTCCCGCTGCATCGGCTGGATGTCGACTTCGTGCGTGCCTTCGAGGAAACCTTGGCCCACGCCGGTGGCGTGCTGCTCAACTTCACCTTGATGACCGTAGGGTTGGCGATCGTCACGCGCCTGGTGGCCGGTTGGATACAGTTCGGTTTCCTGTTCGCCCCCGAGGCCCTTCAGCCGGACCCGAACCGCTTGAACCCGATGAACCAGGCCAAACAGATGTTCTCCGGCCAGGCGCTGATCAACCTGTTCATGGGGCTGGTCAAGGCCGTGTTTATCGGCACCGTGATTTATCTGGTGACCCTGCCGGCACTCGGGTCGTTGATCAGCCTGGTCAACGGCGACCTGCACAGCTATTGGCGCGGGCTGGCCAGCCTGTTTCGGCACATCATGCACATTTGCCTGGGTGTATTGCTGGTGCTGGCGATCCTCGACTTCGGCCTGCAGAAATATTTCTTCGCCAAGCGCCTGCGCATGAGCGAGGAGGAAGTGCGCAAGGAGTTCAAGGAAATGGAAGGCGACCCCCACGTAAAAATGCATCGCCGCAGCCTGGCCCGGCAATTGGTCGACCAGCCCGTCAACAAAGAGACCAAGCCGGTGGAAGACGCCGACATGCTGGTGGTCAACCCCACCCACTTTGCCGTCGCGCTGTTGTATCGTCCCGAGGAAACGCCGCTGCCGCAGTTGATCGTCAAAGGCGTCGATGCCGAGGCCCGGGCGCTGATCGAGCGGGCCAAGGCGGCCCGGGTTCCGGTCATCCAGTGCATCTGGCTGGCGCGCACGATCTACCGTGAAGACGTCGGCGGCTACATCCCCCGGGAAACGCTCCAGGCGGTCGCCCACATTTATCGGGTGTTGCGCGAACTGGATGACGAGGCCAAGGGCGAGGTCATCGAGATACCGGAATTGAACCAGCGTTGAGGTCGATGGAACCGATGCATACGCGGTTGCCACTCAGGGAGTGAGCCAGGCTCGTCCGCAGGATCCGGCCTGCCGACAGTGCACACCACACAGACATCGACCCGTGGAGGATTCCCATGCCCGAACCCAGTTCCCTGACAAGCCCCTTAAGGGGCACAGGTGCCCTGCACGGCACCGACAGCTTATCGCCGTCGCGCTCCCCCTCGCTGAGCCAGCGGCCCCGTGAGGCGCAGCAGCGCGAAGGCACCCAAAGCCTGCATGGCCGGGGACGTTCCTCCTCGACGCCACCGGCAATGCATCAGCGTGGCCGCCCCCGAGCGCGGGACGCCAATCACGCGGCGCCGTCGAATGACACGCAACCGCTGAATGACACGCAAACGTCCAGTCCCGCTTCGGAATCTCGCACGCCGGACTCTTTCATGCGCGAGATGGAAACCCGTCAAAAGCAGTTGATGGAAAAGCAGTTCGAGATGCAGATGGGGATGGAAGAGCGCCAGAGCACCATGATGCTCATTAAAAGCTCCGCCGACATGGCCAAGTTGATGAGCGATACGGTGACGGAGGTCACCAAGGGCTTCATGGACAGTGCAAGGAAAGTCATGCAGGAGGGTGGCGAAGCGATGAAGCTTCGATAAAGCGATGAGCCCACATAAAGCGGCGCAGGAGCTGTCGAGTGCAACGAGGCTGCGATCTTTTCAATGACACTTGAATCTCAAGCGAAAGATCAAGAGATCGCAGGCTTCGCCAGCTTCTACAGGGTTAGCCCAGTCGGGTGCGGTTGGTGTTGAGCGAGGCCGGACGAGGGCTGCCCGGCGGTGCAGGCACCGCCAAGCGCGCTCGAATGTCGCCGACCTGGGCGACGAAACCGACGATCCAATGGCAGAACCGCGCCTCGTCGAGCATCGCCAGCGGACAATGGGCACACAAGCGAACGCTGCCCTTATCGTCCAGGGCCAGCCAGCTGCCGCCGAGCAGATCCAATCGAAAATTGAGTTCCAGCAGCCGCTTGTGCAAGCCGGGCGCGTGGGCGGGTATATCGATGGCGCTATGGAGGATGGCGACATCGCCGTGATCGGGCAACTCGATGACCACGGCTTCGCGGTTGCTCGCGTCATACAGCGCGCACACGCCACCTTCCAACTGCAAGTGCGCATGCAAATGTTCCGCGAGGGCCGAGATCAAGCGCTGGGCAAGCGGTGCGACGGTCATGGAAAACCTCTCTCATAAAGTCTCTGGATGAATCACTGTGGCGAGGGAGCTTGCTCCCGCTGGGCTGCGCAGCGGCCCCAAAACCATTCAACGCGGTGCACCGGGAGATACCGTTTGCGGTAGTTTTTACGACTGCTGCGCAGCCGAGCGGGAGCAAGCTCCCTCGCCACGGGTTCAGTGTTGCTCCTGGGTGAACAGCATTGCCCTCAATACGTGGCCGAGTAATCATCGAGGTCTTCCAGGCCCAGCAGCGACAGCTGACGGGACTGGATTTCATCAAGCAGCTCAGTGGATAGCGGCGCGTCGGGCAGCGCCTGCCAGACCACGAGTGCCCGCTGCGGATCGAGAAATACGAACAGCTGGGCGTAGTCGGCCGGCTGGGCGAAACGCCGTTCGAGGGCATGCTGGATCTGGTTTGCACGCAGCGCCTGGCTTTGTATTTGTAAGGCGAGCCCCACGCTGTGTGGCTCGCGTCGCAGACAGAACTCGATGCCTGGAGCTATTTCCCAATACGTCGCGATGCCGGCGATGATGTTCTTCTGGAAGGCCTGGCGAGTGCTTACGCTGTGTACCGAAAAAGACATAGCGTTTCAGTTCTCCAATGGGACGACCGTATGGTCCAGTGGGTGTTCGGGGGAGCCAAGGCCGCCGCGCATGCCGGGTGACCACCAGATCACCAGCCGACCGTTGTCCGGTTCGGCGCGGCTGCAGGCATCGCCCTGGCAGCCTGAGCGGTACGCGCAGCCGGCGAATACCGGCAGGCTCAGCAATAAAACGAGCAGCAGTGGCGTGCGACTCATGGCAGGGTCCTCGCGCTGGTTTGCAGAAGAGAAGGGCGCTCGCCGCCTGGCGTGCGTGTGGGTTGTTTCATGACCACGAACACTTCCGTTTCCTCACCGGGCTCAAGCCACACCTTCGGCCAGGCGGAGGTGGCCAGGGCCCAGCGGCTGCCGCAGCTCGCTTCGTCGAAGCGCAACCTTTGCTGGCCATCGTTGCGTACCACGCCCACGGCAATGCCGTAATCGGGGCCGGCGAACCATTGGGCCCGGGCAGCGTCCAGCGATAGCCCGGGTTGCAACGCGCACAATGTGTCGGGCGAATAAGGAATCGACGCCGCTTGCTTGAACGTGGCCGGAATGTTGCCGTCGGCGAGTTGGGCGAGCACATCGCTGACCTCGATACGACCGACGGGGCGGGTGCCGTTGCGACGCTCTTCCAGGCGGGCCATGGCGCTGTCGACCTGTTCGCGGTCAAGGGCGGAGATGTAGCGGGCCGGGTCGACCTGGTCACCGATCAGGCGAGGCGTCAGGATGAACACCCGTTCGCGGCGACTGGTCTCGCGCGTGGTCGAGGAAAACAGCAGCGGCCCGATCAGCGGGATGCGACCCAGCCATGGCACCCGTTCGAGGTTGTCGCCGGTCTCTTCGGTATGAAAACCGCCTACCACCAATGACCGGCTTTCCCCCATGACAGCCTGGGTGCTGACCACGCCCCGGCGCACGCTGGGCGTCTGCTGGCCGACTTCCGAGGGCTCGATGCGGCCGTCCTCGATGTCCAGGGACATCTGGATCTGATTGCGGCCCCCGGTCTCGATGGCATGGGGCACGACCTGCAAGCTGGTGCCTGCCGTGATGGGCTCGACGGTGGCGACGCGCTCGCCGATGGCCGAGATGTACTCGGTCCGGCTGAAGTCGATGACCGCCGGCTGGTTCTCCAAGGTCAGTACCGAAGGGTTTGCCACCACCGAGGCCAGGCCACGGCCCTCCAGGGCCCGCAGTTGCGCGGAAAAATCGCCGTAGTCCTGAATGAACACCGTCGAGCTGGCACCAGGGCGAATCATCGAGGCGCCGCCGATCAGGTCGCCGCTCTCGACGTTCCAGTTCGAGGCCAGCTCAGCCAGTTGCGTGCGGTCGATGTCGAGGATGATCGCATCGATTTCCACCAGCTTGCGCGGCACGTCCACATCGCGAATCAGCGGCGTGTAGATTTCCCGTCGCTTGGGTGCGTCGTAGATGAGCACCGCGTTGTTGCGCACGTCGGCTTCGACGCGGATCTTGCCCCGAGCGCCTGCACCGCTGTTCGCGCCGGACGGTACACGGCTGGTGTTCGGCCGACCCATGCCGTTCAACGCCAACTGTTCGATATTGCCCATGGTCATGGACTGCTGGGTCTGCATGTTCTGGAACGATGCTTGGGGCGAGGCCGTCTGCATGCCCCCCGACACGGCGCTGCGACTTTCCAGCAAGCCTTTCAGGATGCTGGCGACCCCGGGGATGACCAGCGTTTCGCCGCGGTACTTGACGTTGCGGTCGGCGGCGGTGGCATAGCGCAGCGGAAAACTGATCACTTCCTGCTTTTCCTCGGGGGTCTTGCGCGCTTCGGCAAACTGCGCCACCAAGCGCACATAGCGTTCCGGGCCGGAGACCAGGACCACGCCTTCGTCGGGTAACTCACCCCAGCCGAAGCGCGGATCCAGCAGGCCGATGTCGGTCAGGGCTTGCTTCATGTCCGGCACGGCATCGGCGGACACTTCCAGGCGCGTGGAGTCCTGGTTCTGCAAGGGGCTGACGTACAGCGTGTTGCCATACATGAACCACTGGAAGCGATTTTCCAGGCCGAGCCTGTCGAGGAACGCCTGGGGACTTTCGGCGCGCATCCGCCCGTCGACGGTGCCTTTCACCGTGCCGTCGATTACCAGTTGCACGGCGAAGGTATTGGCGAAGTCGCCGAGTACCTTGGCCAGCGGTGTGTTCTGGGCGTCGTAGGCGTAAGGCGTGTTCTTCCAGTCGGTCGGTATGGCTGCCTCTGCCGGCATGCCAGCGCCAAGCGCGCCGGCCAATGCCAGTGCGATCAGCGAAGGTTTCGCCCAGCGGCGTGCGATCGACTGGCGAAGGTGTACCTTGCCTGCGGTCATCAAGCGGTACGGTGCAAGCCACCTGTTAGGCATGGCGGATTCCTGTTCCGAGCAAGTGAGAGTGCGAGAGGCGTCGCGCCACAGGCGCGGCAACGGCACGTTGGTCTTTATTGAGAATGGATTGCCAGGTGTCACGCTGGTTGAGCAGTGCTTCGAGCACCTCGATCAAGTCGTCGATGTGCCCGCCCAGCGGCACCTGCGCCAGCAGCCACAACCGACCGTCTTGCGGCGAACGAGCCAGCGCGCCGGGAAATCGCGAGAGGCTTGGGTGCGCCAGCCGAAGCAGGTCTTCCAGAACCACCTCATGGGTCACCGGGACGGTCAATTCGACCGATGCCAGCAGGCCTTCGTCGAGCTTGCTGAACGCTGCTTCGCCATCGTCGATGACAACGGTGAACCGCTCCGGGCCATCGACGTTGGCGTTCCAGCGGGTGAGCTGTGTGCGCAGCTCATGGCATTGCATCGATGATCGCCTTGGCGAGGTTGTGATGGGCTGTGGTCTGTTGAGTCGCTGCGTTTACCGCGACGGACATGCCGTTCATGCTGGTCAGGAATGAGTGCATGTCGTCGAGCGACTGACTTTCTGCTGCGTTCATCGCAGCGTTGTTGACGTTGTCGGTCGCGCGTTGGAAGTAGGTGTCGAGGCGGCGCTGGACGGCATCGGTGGAAGACATGGGCGGTTCCTCTGGGCTTGGGCATATTCACGAGGTGAGTGGTGCCTATGCCGTTGGCGGTTCCGCGTGAATGAGGAAAAAAATGGGCGTCGGGATGTGGGGCGCGGTTCTCTTGTGTGGGCTTGCTCGCGATGGCGGCCTGACAGCCGGCCATGCTCTTGTTGACTGCGTACATATCCATTGCTGCGGTAACGGCCACTTAGGGTTCCGCCCTGACGGCGGCTCACTTTTGAGAAGCGCAAAAGTAAGCAAAACGCTTTTTGCCCCACCACTCGGTGCCTCGCTTAGGCTCGGCATGCCCGAACGCAGGCATTGCTCCGTGGGCCCACTGCGCAATACCTGCGTTCGGCCAGCGTGGTTAACGGGGCGCCGAGATCAACGTCCACCGCGAGGCGGCCTTATAGCCGACCTGGTTCTGGGTGATCGTGTTTCTCCTGTGGGATCACAGGTATGGCAGTCACCAACAATCCTCTGTGGGATCACAGGTATGGCTGTCACCACCAATCCTCTGTGGGAGCGAGCTTGCTCGCGAAAGCGATGGGTCAGCTTGCGGTGATGGGTTGTGGTTCGGGCAGGCGTAGGGTTTCGACGGCGGTGGGCCAGTCGAGCAGGTATGTACCGCCCGGCGTTTCCAGCTTCAGTTGATGTCGTTCCATGTCGACATCGGCCACCGGCGTCCAGGGGCGTCGGTCGTCGATGCCCAGGCTCTGGGTCAGGCTTGCCAGGTCTTCAGGATGACAGCGAAGGGTGGCGCTGACCGGGTCGTCCTGACGCGACGCCAGTTGGCGGACGAGTGCATCGATGCGTGCCTGCTCCGGGACTTCGTTCAACAGCGTTCCCAGGGCCTCGTTGACCACGTGTGCAGCACACGTCTCGATTCGCTCCCACATGGCTTGACGCTGGGCTTCCCAGGCGGCGAGCACGGTTTCGGCCTTTTCCCAGAATTGGGCTTGAGCCACGAGCACGGTCGCGTCCGCCTCTGCGCTGGCGCGTCCAAGCAATTGCGCGGCCTGCGCCTGGGCCTGTTCGAGGATGACCTGGGCGCGGGCACAATCGACCAGGGTTTCGCGAGCGATGTAGGGCTGCGACAGGCCTTGGCCATCGGGGCGCAGTTCAAGCGAACGCCGAGCGAGCATCGTGTCTCTCCGTTTGGATAGGTGCCGAGGGTGCCAGGCTTTGCTCAGCTTTCCAGCAGGCGGACTGCCAAAGCGTATTCAGCTTGGCAGCTGGCGGTTGAGGGGCGGGTGCCGATTCGATGGCGATGATTCTGTCGCGTGGGAACGCCAGGCGCGCCCGTTCCCAGGCTTGTTCGCCCAGCCAGGCACGCAGCAGGGCGAGCGGATCCTGGTCTTGTTCGAGCCAGTGTCCCGGGCGCAGGGCTTTGGCGGTGCGCTCGCACCAGGCCCGGTCCTGCACCGAAAGTGCCTGTGTTGCCGTTAACGGTGCGCAAGTGCTCGCCACCAATTCGTAGGCAAGGGCCAAGGTCCGGGGCGTGCCGCAGAACAGCGATTGCAGCGCCGGGCTGGGTTGGGGGGGCGTGCACGGCGTCATACCGAAGCTGCGGGCAAGCGCGGCATGCTGCGCTCGGGCGAGGGCGTCGATCTGTGGCGCGGTCAGCAGGCAAAGCGCTGACGAATACCAGCCCCGGTCTGCTTCGCGCCAGGCGAGGGTCCACCAGCGAACCCATGCAATCTCCGCCGTCATGCGGCGGTCCCGTTATGGTCGGGTTTGGTCCCTGGGTTTTTCACGGCGAACAGCCCAGGTGGCATGCTGCTTTGGGGGGCGGCGGGCGTCCCGGCCGGTTTGGTGAGCGTGCGATCGAGAAATCGTGGCAGCACCAACACGCCGTTGCGCCACAGCCGATAGAGGCCATACAAGACGCCCATCAGGATGGCGAGCAAGGTGATGCTTGCCGTCACGGTCACCGCTCGCCAATAGCCGATGTCGTCGGCCTGCATGAGGAAGGGGCCGAAATATGCCATCTTGCGCCGTTCCTGATACGGCGCGGCGGGAACGAATACCACCGATAGCTTGGCCGGGTTCTGAGCGGCGTCGGCCATGCCGGGAATCCCGCTGGCGACCAGGTTGCGCACGCGCGGGGTGATGCTGTCGGGGTCCAGCGCACGGGTATGCTTGATAAACACCGAGGCCGATGCGGGTTGGACCGGCTCACCCGGGGCCACCCGCTCCGGCAGGACCACATGGACCCGGGCGAGCACCACGCCATCTATTTGTGACAGCGTCGATTCGAGCTCCTGGGACAGCGCATAGATGTAGCGGGCACGTTCCTCCATCGGCGTGGAAATGACCCCTTCCTTGCGGAAGATCTCCCCCAGGCTGGAACGTGAGCGACGCGGCAGGCCGGCGGCTTCGAGTACCTGGACGGCGCTGTTCATGTCGGCAGGCTCGACCAGCACGGTCAACCCGTCTTTGTCGACTTGCTTGCTCGCCTCCACGTTCTTGTTCGCCAACTCGGCGATCACTTCGTTGGCATCCTGCTCGGAAAGATGGCTGTGCAGCACCGTTCGTTCGTTGCAACCGGTGAGCAGCAGGCACAGCAACAGTGTCGAGAACGCGCGCTTGGACATGACCGGCCTTCCCTTTACTGAAGATTGGTGAGCTTCTCGATGGCCTGGGAGCCTTTGCTGACCACTTTCGCGGTCATCAGGCTTTCCAGGTGGAAGGACGACAGTGAGCGGTTCGACTGCAACATGTCCTGCGGGTCGGCAGTGCGGATGGCCTTGAGCATGTCCCGGTTGGCGCGGTCGTCCAGGCGCTGCAGTTCACCGGAGCGGCTCGACAGCGAGTCAATGATGCGTGCCGCGACATTGTTTTCGCTGTTCGGGGCGGGGGCTTTTTCGCGCATTTGTGCATTGAACCAACTGACATCGCTGGTCTCGGCGCTCGCTTGTGTCTTGGCGCTCGTTTTGGCGGACGTGGAGGCGAGGTTGCTGGGGTCGATGGCGTGTATGTCCACGGAATGTCTCCTGTTTCAACGGTCGGTTTGAAAACTCAAAGGTCGGGTGCCTTCAGGCGCACATCAGCCTCAAGACGTTGCGAGCGCTACCGGTGACGCTCAGGTGAAACTCGATTTCTTCCCGGTTGCGCCGGGCACGTTGACGCGGCGGGGCTTGCTGGCCGGCCAGGCGGGCGAGGGCGAAGTCCAGCTCTTCCAGGGCAAGTTGGAACAACCGGGTTTCGCCAGCATCCAGCGCTGTGCCGCGGGCAATGCGTTCGGTCCATGTCCACCGTTCTGCGTCGAGGGTCGCTGGCGGGGGATAGCGCGTCGGGTGCTGGTCCATGAACGCGGCGATCTCGAACAACAGGTCCTGGTCGTCTGGTTCATACCGCGCCTGGCCGTCACCTTCGTCGATATCCAGCAGCGTCAGCAGTTTCCTGCGGCCCAGGACCGCGATGATCTTGAGCAGCAGCGACAGGCTCGCGTCATGACGACTGCGCCGCGTGGCGTGATCGCCCTCGATCTCCCAGGCGCCGAACAGCGCGCCGCAGAAGGGGTTGTTGGCATTGCCGAAATCGCTTTGGCTGTCGACATCGTTGTCACCGATGGGCTGCCGGCGATAGGCGAACATCTGGGCCAGATCGTTGAACAGGTCTTCATTGGAATAGGCGTCATCGATATCGACGTCGAGATTGGAGCCGGTGCCGCTGTTGATTTCTTCCAGGATGTCTTCCAGTACCAGGCGCAAAGGGTCTTGGGTCTCTGCGGCGAATCCGTCCTGGGGGCTCGGCCAACCAGGTCGAGACTGTCCGCCCGCCGAACCCTTTTCGTTGCCCCACTGGACGAGCGACTCTCGCAACCGGTCGCCGGCTCCGTGCAGCGCCAGGTGCAGGCTTGGCGGAGTCGGCGCAGGACGCAGCGTGGGGTCGTCATGGGACAGGTCCCTGAGAGCTCGAAGGCTGTCTGGCAAGTCGATGTGCATAGGGCCTCCTCGCATCGCGCTTGAGGTTACCCCGCCGGAGCGGGGCTGAAGCGAGAGGGTCAGAATCGTATGTTTTTCGAGGCTTCCCCCATGGCGGTGATGGCTTTGGTTGCGGTGTCCATCGACCCTGCCGCGATTGCGTTCATGGTGTCAGCGACCAGTTTCTTCTGGTCGAATTCGGATTTCATGGTTGTCATCGCAGCCGAGGTCGCGTCCATCTGCTGCATGGCAGCCGTGGAAGCCGCGAGAGAAAGTCCACCAAAACTCATAGTCGTATCTCCGGGTTGTGGAATGGCGAGACGATCGTGAGCGTCTCGCTGGTTAAGTGGCGGCCGTTGCGTAAACGGTTCCACCGATCCCACTCAACTCGTCGATATTTGCAGGCACTTCATCCGGTAATACAGCGTGCGCCGGGCGATACCCAGTTCGGCGATGACCTTGTCGATGCAATGATGGTGGCGGCGCATGCAGTCCTCGATGAGGATTTTTTCGAACTGCTGCAGGTGTTCTTTCAACTTGAGTGTCGAGCTGCTGTGTTCCAGTTGCTCGGCGCGGGGCAGTGCCGGCAAGCCGAGTACGTACCGCTTGGCGGCGGACTGCAGCTCGCGGATGTTGCCAGGCCAGGCGTAGCCGAGCAGTTGGCGCAACAGCGCTGGCGACGGCGCGACGTAGGGCCGGTCAAGTGCCTGGGCCTCCCGGCGCACCAGCGACTGGAACAGCGGCACGATGCGCTCCTTGCGGCTGCGCAGTGGCGGCAGCTTGAGGCTGATGATGTTCAGGCGAAAATAAAGGTCCCGGCGAAACTCGCCACGTTCGACCATTTCTCCCAGCGGGCACTGGGCGGAGGCGATCACTCGCATGTTCACCGGGATGTTCTGGGTCGAGCCCAGGCGCTGGACCGTCCTGGATTCCAGGACTCGCAGCAGCTTGGCTTGCAGGCCCAACGGCATGCTGTCGATTTCGTCCAGGTACAGCGTGCCGTTATGTGCGGCTTCGACGAACCCCGCGCGATTTTGGCTGGCCCCGGTAAATGCGCCGGTGTTGGCCCCGAAGAGCTGGCTCTCGGCGAGGGTTTCGGGAATGGCGGCGCAGTTGATGGCCACGAACTTGCCGGAGCAGCCGGACATGCGATGGATCTTTTCTGCCAGCGTGTCTTTACCGGTACCCGTCTCGCCGCGCAGCAACACATCGATCATGAGCGGAGCGACGCATTGGACGAACGCCTCAAGGTTGAGGGCATCTTCTTTATAGGGATTGGAAAGTGCAGCGCATAGCAGCTTTTGCATCACTGACGATTCCATTTCTTGTTTGGTTAGAAGGGTCGACAAGTTGAACGATGAAAAGGCGTGTGAAACTTCCTCGCGTTAGCGCCGCCGCGCGACTGCACAGGTAATAAACATTTTGCTGGTCACGAGGTTTAGAGAAGAGATTAAAAAAAAGTTCATGCCGGCACGGCCGCTGTTAATCGATTCAGCTAAACGGTCAACCGGGCTGAAATGCCCTGAACAACCCGTCTGGCATGGGGCACAGGCCGAAAATGAGCGGTAATGGCGTCGTTTCGAAAAATTGGATCCGACAAACGGTTCAGCCCAGGCCCTTACTTTGAGCAAGAGCTCTAGAGGCAAGCACTAGTCTCAACTTGTCACCGCCCAAGAGAGGGGTGGGGCAATACGTGTTGTAGTTAATTCGTCAGTTTGAAACCGACCATGGGCAATAACAGCCCACCGCCAACGTGTGTGTCGCACTAACTTCCCGGCCGACACTCAACGCCTCGAGAATCGGCTCGATGAAGCTGTTGTTCGAGTTGCAGGTCAGGCCTTCGCTGTAGGGGCCGAAGTACGCCAGTTTGCCGCTGCGATCCCAGATCGCTACGGCCGGGCTTGCAGGAATCTGGCTTGAACCGGGGAGCGCCGGGAGGGTTTTCAAGTGGCTCAATGTGGCCGGCAGCTGACCTTGGCTGTCGGCTTTTTGTACCGCATAAAACTCGACGCCTTGCGGTACATATTTATCGACCAGCTCGGCAAGGTGTTGCTGGTTGCCGACGTTGCATGGGCACGCCGGGTCCCAGAAATGCACCAGGCGTATTGCGCCGGGGCCGGCCAGATCGGCAGGCAGGCGCAGCGGGTCGCCGGAAAACACCGCGGTGTGTTGGCTGAACGCGCGCAGGAAACGGCCTTGGAACCAGTCGTAGGCCATCCACAATACGACGGCGCATCCGAGGGCGAGCAGGCTGGCGAGCAAGGCTGTGCGGTGGGACGGGCGCATGGAGTCGATCCTCTGAAGCCGCGTAGCTTGCCATGCCTGCCGCGACAGATGAATATCGCAGGCCTACAAAGTCTGTTTCGCGCGATGCGCCTATGCCTGGAAATCTTGATGCCTGCCACTTTCGCCCCCGATCTCCTGCGTGCCAGCCTGCAGCCGCTGGCCCAGTGGCAAGCCCTGTCCGAGCAAGCCCAGGCCTACCAGCGGTTCTATGGCCTGGACTTTCCTCAACGCAGCGTGCGCAAGGGATTGGGGCGTTTCGAGGTGGGTGGGTATGAGCTGGTCAGCCAGGTCTGGTGGCCGGAAAAAGCCGTGGCGACCTTGTTTGTGTTCCACGGTTATTACGATCACATGGGGCTGTATCGCCACTTGATCGAGTGGGCTCTGGAGCAGAAGTTCGCGGTGATCGCTTGTGATCTACCGGGCCACGGCCTGTCCAGTGGCGAGCGCGCCAGCATCGAGGATTTTGCCGAGTACCAGGCCACCCTGCAGGGCCTGTTGGCCGAGGCCGGGACGCTGGACCTGCCGCAACCCTGGCATCTGTGCGGGCAAAGCACCGGCGGGGCCATTGTCGTCGATCACGTGCTCAACCAGGGCGCACAGAGCCCGGCCCAGGGCCAGGTCATCCTGCTGTCACCTCTGGTGCGGCCGCGGGCCTGGGGCTGGTCGCGCCTGAGCTATTACTTGCTCAAACCCTTCGTGACCGGCATCGCCCGGCGCTTCAGCGAGAACTCCACCGACCCGGACTTCCTGCCGTTCCTGCAAGCCGACCCGCTGCAACCACTACGCCTGCCCACCGCCTGGGTGGGCGCATTGGGGCAATGGATCAAGCGTATCGAAGCCGCCCCGAGCAGCCCGCGTCAGCCATTGATCGTGCAGGGGCAAGCGGACATGACGGTGGATTGGGTGCACAACCTGCAAGTGCTGCGCAGCAAGTTCGATCGGCCCCAAGTGTTGATGCTGCCCGAGGGACGCCATCATTTGGCGAATGAGGCGCTGGCGTTGCGGCAGGAGATGTTTGGGTTTTTGACGAAGCGGATGAGCCGGGTTCGGCGGTGACCGGGCTACTGCTATCGCGAGCAAGCTCGCTCCCACAGGGTATTGAGCTGCGAGATCCAATGTGGAAGCGAGCTTGCTCGCGATGGCGGCGCTGAACTACTGCCCGAGATTCTGCCCCACCGCCAACCCCGCCCGAATCGCCGCCAGGGCCGCTTGGTAATAAGCCTGGCCCTCGGTCGATTCGGCGAAGGTGGCGAACTCTTCCAGCTCGGTATCCGTCAGGTCACGGTAGACGTACAGCAGCGTGTTGTTCAGATCCGCGCCGATCTGTTCCATTAACCGCTGGCGCTGGCTGTCGAGCATGCCCTGGGCCTGGCCGCCGCCCAGCAGCCCCGGGATCATCGAACTCAGGCTGTCGGCCGCCACGCCGGCGATCGCCAGGCTGACTTCGGCGCCGGCCTCGCGGGCGGGCAGGGCCTGGGCCAGGTGGCCGATGATCAACAGGCGGTTGTCGCTGGCTGGCATCTTCGGCAGGCCCTTGGCGTTTTTCGCCAATTGATCACGTCGGGTCGCCAGCAACTCGGCCGCCACGACCTTGCGGCCCAGGGGCGACTGGAAAAAGCTCAGGGCCGGGCTGGGGTCACGCAAATTCTTGCGCATTTGCGCCTCGGCCCGCTGGTCCATGGCCTGGGGGGCGAAACGTTGATTGCTGTTGTTCACCAGGGCCTGGAACACCGCCGGCGGCAGGCTGCTCTGATAGCGCTGCTGGGCGGCGCTCAAGGCGTCATTGAAATGCGCCCGCTGTTCCGGCCAGCCGGCGACCTTGTACAACTGGTCGTAGCTGTCTGCCCAGGCGGGCAAAACGCAGAACATCAACAGTGAGAAAAGCAAACGGCGCATAGGGACTCCTGTCAGCAGCCGACTATTCTCCGTGGGGTGTGGGGTCTTGTCGAGAATTCGTATCAAGTTCGTACGACGGTGCTATCTGGCGGCAAAAAACCTGCCGAGCGTCGCTGTCGGTTTTGCAGGCACAGGCATACTATGCGCGCCATGCAAATACCTTCTGATCACCCGCTGCTGTTACGTATCGTCGACGACCTGGCCGAGCGCGGCTGGTCGCAGCAGGACCTCTTTCTGCCGGAGGCGCTGACCCGCGCCCTGGCGGCCGAATGCCGCCAGCGTGCCGCCGAGGGCGAACTGGCCCCGGCAGCGGTCGGGCGCGGGCCGTTCTCGGAGATCCGCGAAGGGATCCGGGGTGATCACATTCAGTGGATCGAACCCGGCCAGGCGCAAGCCTGCGACCATTACCTGGCGCTGATGGACAGCCTGCGCGAGGCGATGAATCGCGGGTTGTTCCTGGGCCTGGAAGACTTCGAAAGCCACTTTGCCCTCTATCCACCTGGCGCGTTCTACCTCAAGCACGTCGACCGCTTCCGCGATGACGACCGACGCACAGTGTCGGCGGTGCTTTACCTCAATGACGACTGGTTGCCGGAACACGGCGGCCAGTTGCGCATGTACCTGGACGAAAGGCTGGAACAGGACGTGGTGCCCATCGGCGGCTGCCTGGTGGTGTTCCTGTCGGGGGACATTCCCCATGAAGTGCTGCCGGCCACGCGTGATCGCCTGTCCTTGACCGGTTGGTTCCGTCGTCGCGGCAACGAGTTGTTCTGAAGATGGAAAAAATCCTGGTCAGTCGCTGCCTGCTCGGGCATCGCGTGCGCTACGACGGCGGCGCCAGTGGGCCGTTCGATCAGTTGCAGCAATGGCTCGACGAAGGCCGGATCGTGGCGCTGTGCCCGGAAGTCGCCGGCGGTTTGCCTACGCCTCGGGCGGCGGCGGAGATTCCTGGCGGGCAGGGCGGGCAAGTGCTCGACGGCCAGGCACTGGTCATCACCAGCGACGGCGAAAATGTGAGTGCGCAGTTTTTGTCCGGTGCGCATCAAGCGCTGGCGTTGGTGCGCGAACACGGCATCCGCATCGCCGTGCTCAAGGCCAATAGCCCATCGTGCGGCAACCTGTTGACCTATGACGGAACGTTCAGCGGTGTGAAGGTCAGCGGCGAAGGCGTGACGGCGGCGCTGCTCAAGCGCCATGGCGTGCAAGTGTTCAGCGAGCTGGAATTGCCTGAAGCGGCGGCGGCCCTCAAGGCCTTGAACAACGATTGACGGATTGCTTTTGTGGCGAGGGAGCTTGCTCCCGCTGGGCTGCGAAGCAGCCCTAAAACCTGACACCTCGGTGCATCAGATCAATCACATTTTGGGGCTGCTGCGCAACCCAGCGGGAGCAAGCTCCCTCGCCACAGGGTTTTGTGTACTTGGCACAAGGTTTTGTGTCGTTCAGAGCTGCTCAGCCAACTGCTCAATCAGTTCCTGGCGTTCTGCCTGGCTCAATCGCGGTTGAGGGTTCAGCGACGACCACTGCGGATGCGCTCGCGCCTTGTTCAAGGCGTCGGGCAGCTTGCCCTCGCGCCAGGTCTTGTCCTGGGGCGTGGCGATGCGGATGCTGTCCATCGCCGCATGGCCGCGCTGGTCGAGGGCTTGCAGCAGTTGGCGTTGGCGCAGGGCCAACAGGCGCAGCACGCTGTCGTCCACGGTCAATTCCCGTTGCCCCTTGAGCTTGCCCATCAGCCGGTTGCCATAGCTACGGGCGGTTTGCAGGGTGCCGCCGACAATGGCCCCGGCCAGGGCGGCGGCGCCAAGGGTCAGGCCGCCCACCAGCAAATCCACGCCAGCCCCCGCCGCCGCACCCGCCGCGATCCCGCCACCGACGCGTACGCCCAGTTGCTTGAGAGTCTCGGGGTTGAACAGGTCATCGCCCCAGCGCCCGTCGAGCAGCGGCAGATCGCTGGCGGCGGCGTCCTGGGGACGAAAAGCGTAAAGCTTGAGCAGGGCCTCGACGCAGCGCTGCTCGCGCTGACGCACCGCTTTGCGCAGTTCACTGATGGCCTCGCGTTCCAGTTCGGCGTCGCTGGCGACGCTGCGTCGGCAGGCGGCGCAGTCGATCAGCAGTTCGGCGATCAAGCGCGCCGCGCTCTGCTGGCGGGCCAGGCGTTGGACCTGTTGATCGGCGACCAGGCGTTCCAGTTGCCCACGGGCGCTTTCCAGCAGCAGCGCGAGGCTCTCATACAGGCGTCGCTCGCCGTCCTCGGGCGGAGCCACGCTGTCAAAACGCACCAGGGCGTGCAGCCCCAAGCGCGCCAGGGCTTCGCGCCAGTCGGGCTCGCGATGGTGGGCGCTGCTGACGAAATTCAACACCGGCAGCAGCGGCTTGCCACAACTGGCGAGGACTTCCAATTCATCGCGGTACTTGGCCAGCACCGGCTCCCGGGCGTCGATCACATAAAGCCCGGCGTCGCTGGCGAGCAGTTGTCGCAGCACTTTGGCTTCTTGTTCGAAGCGTTGCCGCGCCTCGCTGCCCTCGAGGAAGCGGGCCAGGCGCGCCGGGCCGTCCAGGCGTTCGCCAGGACGCTCCAGGCGCTCGAGGTAATCGAGCAGGGCGATGGCGTCTTCCAGGCCCGGCGTGTCGTACAGTTCCAGCAGCGCTTCGCCGTCCACCGACAGGCGCGCACCTTCGACATGGCGGGTGGTGCTCGGGCGATGGGACACTTCGCCGAAGCCGACGTCGCGGGTCAAGGTACGCAGCAGCGAGGTCTTGCCCACGTTGGTGTGGCCGACCACCGCCAGCTTCAGCGGCTTCATGGGCTCAGTCATGGCCGGTCTCCAGCCAGTTCAAGGGCATGCAATCGGCGAACGGCAACTGCAACTGTTGCAGTGCGGTGTGCCAGTCGCCCAGGCGCTCGGCGTCCAGCGCTTCGCCAGGCGGCGCCTGCAACAGCCAGACGCGGGTGGCGCTGGCGCTGCGGGCCAGCTCGGCGATCAGCGCCAGGCTGCCGCGGTCCGGCGAACGGCGTGGGTCGCAGGCAATTGCCAGGCGTGCCGGCGCAAAGCGCGACAATTGTTCGAGAAGTTTGTGGCGCGACTCGCGGCTGTCGAGAATGCCGGCGCTTTTCACGGTTTCGGGCAGCTTGGGCGGCCAGGGCCGATCGTCCAACTCGATTGCCACCAGCAGCGCGCCGTCGCTGTTTATTGCACTGACAGCATTTTCGATGGGATGCAATTGCGCGGGGGCGGCGTCGTTGACGCCCAGTCGCTCGCTGCTGGGCATCAGCCGTTCACGCAATTGGGCGTAGCCCGGCAGGTTCAGGTCCAGGCGCAGCGTGGCGCGGCCGCGCCGCCAGCGCCACAGGCACAGCAGTGCCAGGCACAAGCGCGGCAACAGGCCATAGACCAGCAGCACACCGACCAGCCAGGCAGCCCAGGCCTGGCGCGCGCTCTCGATGTTCAGGGCGGCATCGCCACTGGCGCGGATCATTTCCACCGTCGGCACGCTGAAACCCAGCAGGGCGGGCAGCGCGCCGAGGGCCTGGGTCATGGCGACGAAGGTCTCGCCGCCGAGGATAGTGGTTTCCCAGACGAAGCCGTAGCGCCGGGTCGCCATCAACATCAGTACGATGACCAGCGCGCTGAGCATCGCCAGCAGCCACAGGCCATTGACCAACACGCCGAGGGCCCAGCGATTGAGCTTGTGCCGTTGCAGCAACAGCAGCAGGGCCGGCGCCAGTTGGGCGGCCTTGGCATCGCGGGCAAGTTTTTCGCTGAGCCACAACCACAGGCGTCCCAGCGTGGCACCTTGCTCGCCAGCGAATATCAGGCCCAGGGCCCAGCTGATGAGCAGGATCAGGTTCAGCCCCAACAGACTGCCCAAGGCCCAGAACACATTGACCGGTGCCTGCCCGTCGCCGAGGGCGGCAAATCCCAGGCCGGCGCCGCTGATGATGGCGATCAGCACCAATGCAATCAGCGCCAGGCGCGCCCCTTGCAGCCAATGGCGCAGGGCCTCGGTGAGGCCATCGCGCTCGGCCAGCCAGCGGGCGCGGTGGTGGATGCGAGTGGCTAAGTCGCCGCCGGCCGCACGGGCCAGGCGATTGGCTTCCTGGTCCTCGAGCGGGCCGGCGTGTTCTTCACGCAGGCGTATCGTCTCGGTCAACCAGAGGTTCTGCAGTACTGTCACGAGGGTTTCCGTTGCTCGAATGAGGGTTGAGCATAACCGCTGTGAAGCCTGTCGGGGTACGCCGAGCCTCTGGTATCCTCGCCGCCATGAACAAAACTCTCCCCCTAAGCCTGATCGCAGCCCTCGGTGAAAACCGTGTGATCGGCGTCGACAACAGCATGCCCTGGCACCTGCCGGGGGATTTCAAATACTTCAAGGCCACCACCCTGGGCAAGCCGATCATCATGGGGCGCAAGACCTGGGATTCCCTCGGTCGACCGCTGCCGGGACGCCTGAACATCGTGGTCAGCCGTCAGCCGGGCCTGGTGCTGGAAGGCGCGGAAGTGTTCTCCACCCTGGAGGCGGCGGTGGCGCGCGCCGAGGCCTGGGCGCTGGAACAGGGCGTCGATGAGCTGATGTTGATCGGCGGCGCGCAACTGTACGCCCAGGCGCTGGCGCAGGCGGATCGGCTGTACCTGACCCGCGTGGCCTTGAGCCCGGAGGGGGATGCTTGGTTTCCGGAATTCGATTCGAGCCAGTGGACGTTGGTTTCGAACCAACCGAACCCGGCGGAAGGGGATAAGCCTGCCTACAGCTTCGAGGTGTGGGAGAAGCGTTGAGACAAGCGTAGATCGTTCCCACGCTCTGCGTGGGAATGCAGCCCGTGACGCTCCGCGTCACTGGACGCGGAGCGTCCCTTGAAGCATTCCCACGCAGAGCGTGGGAACGATCAATCGAACGATCAATCGATCAGGTGCCACCCATCAAGCGTGTACCAACTCCCCATGCTCCTCGGCATTCAGCAGCGCCTTGTCAGTCTGCTGCATCACCTGGCTGGTAATCGCCCCGGCGGTGATCGAGCCGCTGACGTTCAACGCCGTACGGCCCATGTCGATCAGCGGTTCGACGGAAATCAGCAACGCCACTAGCGCGACCGGCAACCCCATGGCCGGCAGCACGATCAGCGCGGCGAACGTCGCGCCGCCACCGACCCCGGCCACACCGGCCGAACTCAACGTCACAATCGCCACCAGCGTCGCGATCCACACCGGATCCAGCGGGTTGATGCCCACAGTCGGCGCGACCATCACCGCCAGCATGGCCGGATAAAGGCCGGCACAACCGTTCTGGCCGATGGTGGCGCCGAACGAGGCGCTGAAGCTGGCAATCGTCCGTGGAATGCCGAGGCGGCTGGTCTGGGCTTCAATGCTCAACGGGATGGTGGCCGCGCTTGAGCGGCTGGTGAAGGCGAAGGTCAGCACCGGCCAGATCTTGCGGAAAAAGCGCAACGGGTTGATCCCGGCAGCAGACACCAGCAGGCCATGGACCACGAACATCAGGCCCAGCCCCAGGTACGACACCACGACAAAACTGCCGAGCTTGATGATGTCCTGCAGGTTGGAACCGGCCACCACCTTGGTCATCAGCGCCAGCACACCGTACGGCGTCAGCTTCATTACCAGGCGCACCAGGCGCGTCACCCAGCTTTGCAGGGTGTCGATGGCGTTGATCACTTTCTGGCCTTTCTCCACGTCGTCCTTGAGCAACTGCAGCGCCGCGACCCCGAGGAACGCGGCGAAGATCACCACGCTGATGATCGAGGTCGGCTTGGCCCGGGCCAGGTCGGCAAAGGGGTTTTGCGGAATGAACGAAAGCAGCAATTGCGGGACATTCAGGTCGGCGACCTTGCCGGCGTAGTCGCTCTGGATCACTTGCAGGCGCGCCAGTTCCTGGGGGCCGGCCACCAGGCCTTCGGCGGTCAGGCCGAACAGGTTGGTCAGGCCAATACCGATCAGCGCGGCGATGGCGGTGGTCAGCAGCAGCGTGCCGATGGTCAGGAAGCTGATCTTGCCCAGGGACGAGGCGTTATGCAGGCGGGCCACGGCGCTGAGGATCGAGGCGAAGACCAGCGGGATAACGATCATTTGCAGCAACTGCACGTAGCCGTTGCCCACCAGGTCGAACCAGCCGATCGAGGCCTTGAGCACCGGGTTGCCGGCGCCATAAATCGTGTGCAGGGCGAGACCGAACGCCACGCCCAGTACCAGTGCCAGCAGCACTTTCCTGGCCAGGCTCCCGGTGCGGTGACGGGTTTGTGCCAGGCCGAACAGCAAGGCGAGGAACACCAGCAGATTGAGGGTCAGCGGCAGATTCATCAAAAAGACTCCGACAAGACGTGCCAGTCGCCCGAAGCCGCGACTGTGAGCCGGGAAGCCTAACAGCCTGATAACTAATGAATTAATACTAAAAACGCATGTAGATTGTCGTTTATGGAATAAGGCAGCGACGTTTACGGATATGTCGCTGGCGCAATCAAGACGCAGGCGGTCGCGGGTAGGCGAGGGCTATCACAAGCATTTGTTAGCGTCGAGTTCTTTTGAACCCGGGAGAAATGCCGATGAAACTCGCACCTCGTTTTCTCGCTGTCGCCTTGAGCCTTGGTCTCGCCGGCCAGGCATTGGCCACCGATCTCAAACACTGGCCGGCGGAACAAGCCAAGGCTCTGGAGACGATGATCGCGGCCAACGCCAACAAGGGTAACTACGCGGTGTTCGACATGGACAACACCAGTTACCGCTACGATCTGGAAGAGTCGTTGCTGCCGTTCATGGAGAACAAGGGCCTCATCACCCGGGAAACCCTGGACCCATCCTTGAAGCTGATGCCGTTCAAGGACACCGCCGATCACAAGGAAAGCCTGTTCAGCTATTACTACCGCCTGTGCGAAGTGGATGACATGGTCTGCTACCCATGGGTGGCCCAGGTGTTCTCCGGCTTCACCCTCAAGGAACTCAAGGGCTATGTCGACGAGCTGATGGCGTCCGGTAAACCGGTGCCGACCACCTATTACGATGGCGACAAGGTGGTCCAGTACAACGTCAACCCGCCGAAAGTCTTCACCGGCCAGGCCGAGCTGTACAACAAGCTGATGGAAAACGGCATCGAGGTCTATGTCATGACCGCCGCTTCCGAAGAGTTGGTGCGCATGGTCGCCTCCGATCCGAAGTACGGCTACAACCTCAAGCCGCAGAACGTCATCGGCGTGACCACGCTGCTCAAGGACCGCAAGACTGGCGAGCTGACCACCGCGCGCAAGCAGATCACCGCCGGCAAATATGACGAGAAGGCCAACCTCGGCCTGGAGTACACGCCTTACCTGTGGACCCCGGCGACCTGGATGGCCGGCAAGCACGCGGCGATCCTGACGTACATCGACGAATGGAAAAAACCGGTGCTGGTCGCTGGCGACACGCCGAGCAGTGACGGCTACATGTTGTTCCACGATGTGGACGTAGCCAAGGGCGGCATCCACCTGTGGGTCAACCGCAAGGACAAATACATGACCCAGATTAACGGCATGATGGCCAAGCACGCTGCCGCCCAGGCCAAGGAAGGACTGCCGGTGACAGCGGACAAGAACTGGGTGATCGTCAAGCCGGAAGATATCCAGTAACACGGCATCAAAGAGGCAAGGTATTGCCTTTGTGGCGAGGGAGCTTGCTCCCGCTGGGCTGCGTAGCAGCCCCAAAACCTCCAAATGCGGAGCATCAGACACACCGCACCTGCCGGTTTACGACTGCTTCGCAGCCGAGCGGGAGCAAGCTCCCTCGCCACGGGGAATCATGTGGTTCCAGAGTCCGAACAGGCGCCCAAAAAAATGCCCCGCACTTGGCGGGGCATTTTTATTGCGACGAACGACGCTTACAGGCCGTCGAGCATCGCCTTGTTACGCACCGCGCCCTTGTCGGCGCTGGTGGCGAGCAGGGCGTAGGCCTTGAGGGCCGTGGTGACTTTGCGTGGACGCACTTCCACCGGTTTCCAGCCTTTGTTGTCCTGTTCGACGCGACGCCCGGCCAGCTCTTCGTCGCTGATCAACAGGTTGATCGAGCGGTTCGGAATGTCGATCAGGACCTTGTCGCCGTCCCGCACCAGACCGATGGCGCCGCCTGCCGCAGCCTCCGGCGAAGCGTGGCCGATGGACAGGCCCGAGGTGCCGCCGGAGAACCGGCCATCGGTCAGCAAGGCGCAGGCTTTGCCCAGGCCCTTGGACTTCAGGTAGGAGGTTGGGTAGAGCATTTCCTGCATGCCCGGGCCGCCTTTCGGACCTTCGTAGCGAATGATCACGATGTCGCCGGCCTTCACTTCGTCAGCGAGGATGCCCCGTACGGCGCTGTCCTGGCTTTCGAAAATCTTCGCGTTGCCTTCGAACACATGGATCGACTCGTCGACACCGGCGGTTTTCACCACGCAGCCATCCAGGGCGATGTTGCCGTAGAGCACGGCCAGGCCGCCTTCCTTGGAATACGCGTGCTCGACGCTGCGGATGCAGCCGTTTTCACGGTCGTCGTCCAGGGTTTCCCAACGGGTCGACTGGCTGAACGCGGTTTGCGTCGGAATGCCCGCCGGGCCGGCCTTGAAGAAGTGGTGAACGGCCTCGTCGGTGGTCTGGGTGATGTCCCACTTGGCGATGGCTTCGGCCATGGTCTTGCTGTGCACGGTTGGCAGGTCGGTGTGCAGCAGGCCGCCACGGGCCAGGGAGCCGAGGATGCTGAAGATCCCGCCGGCGCGGTGCACGTCTTCCATGTGGTACTTCTGGATGTTCGGCGCGACCTTGCACAGTTGCGGCACGTGACGGGACAGGCGGTCGATGTCGCGCAGGTCGAAATCGATCTCGGCTTCCTGGGCCGCGGCCAGCAAGTGCAGGATGGTGTTGGTGGAACCGCCCATGGCGATGTCCAGGGTCATGGCGTTTTCGAACGCCTTGAAGTTGGCGATGTTACGCGGCAACACCGACTCGTCGTTTTCGCCATAGTAGCGCTTGCACAGCTCGACGATGGTCCGGCCGGCCTGCAGGAACAGCTGTTCGCGGTCGCTGTGGGTGGCCAGGGTGGAGCCGTTACCTGGCAAGGCCAGGCCCAAGGCTTCGGTGAGGCAGTTCATCGAGTTGGCGGTGAACATGCCGGAGCACGAGCCGCAGGTCGGGCAGGCGCTGCGCTCGTACTCGGCAACCTTCTCGTCGGAGGCGCTGGAGTCGGCGGCGATCACCATGGCGTCGACCAAGTCGAGGCCGTGGCTGGCGAGCTTGGTCTTGCCGGCTTCCATCGGGCCGCCGGAGACGAAGATTACCGGGATGTTCAGGCGCAGGGCGGCCATGAGCATGCCCGGGGTGATCTTGTCGCAGTTGGAAATGCACACGATGGCGTCGGCGCAGTGGGCATTGACCATGTACTCGACGGAGTCGGCGATGATCTCGCGGCTGGGCAGCGAATAGAGCATGCCGTCATGGCCCATGGCGATGCCATCGTCCACGGCGATGGTGTTGAATTCCTTGGCAACGCCGCCCACGCGTTCGATTTCCCGGGCGACCAACTGACCCAGGTCCTTGAGATGCACGTGACCCGGTACGAACTGGGTGAAGGAGTTGGCAATGGCGATGATCGGCTTCTTGAAGTCGTCATCCTTCATCCCCGTGGCGCGCCACAAGGCACGGGCGCCGGCCATGTTGCGGCCATGGGTGGATGTTTTCGAGCGGTAATCAGGCATGGAGCACTCCGGGCGGCTAATCAGATATCAAAGGGGAAGTGAGCTTCTGTTGACGTTCTGGAACACCGGGGATTGGCCGAGTGTCCGGAAGTGGCCGATGACTTTGCAGGATCGCTGCGCGCCTCAGCATGAGCTCATAAACCCGCCGGGGATGAATGGCGATGAATGTCGCGATTCTACACCGCTGGCGCCAGGATGAAATGACGCAAAGCGCTGATCGGGCGCCAATGTCGCGCTTGGGATGACGACTGGCAGCGCTCAGCCTGCCAACAGCGCCCTGTGACGGTGCCGGGCCAGGCTATTGAGCCCCAGCCCCAGGGCGCTGAGCAGCATCAGGCACAGGGCCAGCGTCATCTGCCTGTCCAGCGGGGTGAGGCTGATCGCAGCACTGGTCAGGCCGCCGACGATGAAGATCAGCACGCTACCGGCCGAGGCGGACGTACCGGCTTGCTCCGGGAATCTGTTCATTGCCAGGGTATGGGCCGCCGCCCGGGCAATGGTCGTTCCGGCGGTGCACACGATCATGGGCAGCAGCAGGGTGGTGATCGACAAGCCCAATTGGCTGGAGAGCCCAAGCATCAGGATCCCCGCCGCCAGGATCAGGCCAAGGCCTGTGATGATTTGCGTCTGGGGGGCGATTCGATTGCTCAGCACGGTCGCCACCGCTCCGCCGCCGATATAAGCCAGTCCGTAGCCCAGCAGTGCCCACGAAAAGGCCTCGGGCGAGAGTTGTAACTGATCGATGAGCAGCAGCGGCGAAATGACGATAAACGAAAAGTGGCAGGAAAAGGCCAGTGCCGATGTCAACCAATAGGTCATGAAGCTGAAGTCGCCACAGACGTTTCGATAAGACGCAATGAAGTCCAGGCGCTGGCGTGGGCGACCCGCGGGGGTAGGTTTGAGTAACAGGCTGGCGCCCGCAAACACGCCGACCGCCAGGGCCGCGAACACCAGGAAGCTGCCGCGCCAGCCCATCCAGCTTTGCAGCCCGGTGCCGGCCAGGGGCGAAACGGAAATGAAAATGCCGCCGCAGGTGACCAGGAATATACGCAGTCGCTGCTGCTCCCCGCCTGTGAACAAGTCCTGTATCAACGCCTGGGACAGCACGAAACAACCGCAGCCCAAGGCCTGGACGACGCGGAAAAACAGAAAGGACCAGTAGCCATCGGTGAGTACGCAACCTGTTGCCCCGACCGCTGAAACGCTGATCCCGATCAACAGCAGGTTCTTTCGTCCCATGACGTCGGAGAGTGGGCCAACCAGCAGTTGCGAAAGGGCGATGCCCACCGCGAACAGGCTGACAGACAGGGCAATGTCCGACGATGGACGTTCGAACTGCTCGGACAGGGCGGGGAACGAAGGCAGCACGACGTCGATTGGAAAGACCCCGAGCAGTGTCAGGGTCAGCAATAGGCCGACGGTGGCGGGTTTGCGGGTGGCCAGGTGGTTTTGCGGATCAGTCATCGAACAGTTCCAGGACGTACCTGAGGGTCGCTTTCAATCCTAATGCGTCATGCCAGCCAGGCGAGGGGGAGATTGAGTAGGAAGGTTCTGGTAATGACGTGGGGGGACTCCTACAGACGTTTGCTACTTATTGACTTTTGCGCCAGGGACTTATTCAGGCACGCAAAAAAAACGCAGCCAAGGCTGCGATCAGAATGCAATTGGAGTGCGCGGGGCACAGCGCTACGGCACTGGCCCCGCCTGGCCTCAGCTGTTGGGCAACAGCCGGCAGGTGATGCTCTTGATGTAGCGGGTTTCGGCAATGGCCGGGTGTACCGGATGGTCCGGCCCCTGGCCGCCGCGTTCGAGCAGTTGAATGTTGCGGTCCAGGTGACGAGCGCTGGTCAGCAGGATGTTTTGCAGGTCGTCTTCGGGCAGGTGCATCGAGCACGATGCGCTGACCAGGATGCCGTCCTTGCTGAGCAGGCGCATGGCTTGTTCGTTGAGGCGGCGATAGGCGCCCTCACCGTTTTTCAGGTCTTTCTTGCGCTTGATGAAAGCGGGTGGGTCGGCCACGATCACGTCGAAGCGTTCTTCGCTGGCCTTGAGCTCCTTCAGGGCTTCGAACACGTCGCCTTCGATGCAGGTCAGCTTCTCGGCAAAGCCGTTCAGCGCGGCGTTGCGCTCGACACCGTCGAGGGCAAAGGCCGAAGCATCGACGCAGAACACTTCACTGGCGCCGAACGCTGCAGCTTGCACGCCCCAGCCGCCGATGTAGCTGAACAGGTCCAGGACGCGCTTGCCCTTGGCGTACGGGGCCAGGCGTGCGCGGTTCATGCGGTGGTCGTAGAACCAGCCGGTTTTCTGGCCTTCCATGACCGGCGCTTCGAACTTCACGCCGTTCTCTTCCAGGGCGACCCACTCCGGCACCAGGCCGAACACGGTCTCGACGTAGCGGTTCAGGCCTTCGGCGTCACGGGCCGCGGAGTCGTTCTTGAACAGGATGCCGCTGGGCTTGAGCACCTGGGTCAGGGCGGCGATCACGTCGTCCTTGTGAGCTTCCATGGTGGCAGAGGCGATCTGCACCACCAGGATGTCGCCGAAACGGTCGACCACCAGGCCTGGCAACAGGTCGGAATCACCGTAGACCAGGCGATAGAACGGCTTGTCGAACAGCCGCTCGCGCAGGGACAACGCCACGTTGAGGCGGTGCACCAGCAGGGATTTGTCCAGCGGCAGCTTCACGTCGCGGGACAACAGCCGGGCGCAGATCAGGTTGTTGGGGCTCATCGCAACGATGCCCAGCGGCTTGCCGCCGGCGGCTTCGAGGATGGCCTGGTCACCGGCCTTGAAGCCGTGCAGCGGGGTGGCGGCTACATCGATTTCGTTGCTGTAGACCCACAGGTGGCCGGCGCGCAGGCGACGGTCGGCGTTGGCTTTGAGGCGCAGGCTAGGCAGGGACATGACGTCGCTCCGGAAAAAAGAGCGGGAGTATACCGTGTTGCAACCGTGGCGGGGCTGGTGGTGGACATGTGGTGAGGAAGCGGGCTCCCTCACCACGGTATCGGGCAGGTTTCAGGCGGACAACGCGCTGATCAACTCGCGGTTGAACGCCGGAATGTCATCGGGCTGACGGCTGCTGATCAATGTGCCGTCCTTGACCACTTCCTTATCGACCCAGTTCGCGCCGGCGTTGACCAGGTCATCCTTGAGGGTCTTGTAGCTGGTCATGGTCTTGCCCTTGACCAGCCCGCTCGACACCAGCAACCAGCCGCCATGGCAAATCACCGCAATGGGCTTGCCCGCCGCCTCGAAGCCCTTGACCAGTTTCTGGGCATCGGTGTCGATGCGGATGGTGTCGGAGTTCTGCACGCCACCGGGCAGCACCACGGCGTCGTACTGTTCGACATTGGCCGCCTTGAAGGTCAGGTCGATCCGAAAGTCGTCGGCCGGCTGGTCATGGTTCCAGCCTTTGACCTGGCCTTCGCGGGCCGAAACGATGTCAACTTTGACGCCGGCCTGTTCCAGCGCCTGTTGGGGGCCGGTCAGTTCGGCCTGTTCAAAGCCGTCGGTCACGAGGATGGCGACACGTTTGTTGTTCAGGGAGCCAGGCATGAAAAATCTCCTCAAGCTGAGTGGCTGGGTTGCCGACTCAAGCCTTATGCAGGCTTGGCTGTCGGCCCTGTAAGGTCCGAAGCCAATGCCTGAAGGAAAGTTCCGCCGATCTACCCGGCGGTGTATCGGATCCATCTTTAAGGGTTAGAATCCCCCGCCTGACACCGGAGTGTGTACTCATGTCCAAAGAGCTTTCCGCCGAACAGATCCAACAGTCCTTGCAAGGCATCAGCGTGCCGCCCCAGCCGCAGATCATGGTGGATCTGCAGATGGAGCAGTACATGCCCGACCCGGACCTGGAGACCATCGCCAAGCTGATCTCCCACGATCCTGGTCTTTCCGGGGCCTTGCTCAAGATCGTCAACTCGCCGTATTACGGCCTGCGCAACAAGATCACCTCGATCCAGCGCGCGGTGAATCTGTTGGGCAGTCGTTCGATCATCAACCTGATCAATGCGCAGTCGATCAAGGGCGAGCTGCACGACGACGCCATCGTGACCCTGAACCGCTTCTGGGATACCGCCCAGGATGTGGCGATGACTTGCCTGACCCTGGCCAAGCGCGTCGGCCTGGAGAGCGGTGACGAAGCCTATGCGCTGGGGTTGTTCCACGATTGCGGGGTGCCGTTGATGCTCAAGCAGTTCCCCAACTACATGGGCGTGCTGGAAGAGGCCTACGCCAATGCCAACGCCGAGTGCCGGGTAGTGGACACCGAGAATCGCGAGTTCAACACTAACCATGCGGTGGTCGGTTACTACACTTCCAAATCCTGGCGCCTGCCGGATCACGTCAGCCAGGCCATCGCCAACCACCACAATGCCCTGGCGATTTTCAGCGACGAGTCTTCACGCAATAACAGCCAGTTGAAGAATCTGCTGGCGATCCTGAAGATGTCCGAGAACATCTGTGCGTCCCACCGGGTGCTCGGCAATCAGGCCGAAGACCACGAGTGGGATTGCGTCGGGAGCCTTGTGCTCGATTACATCGGGTTGTCGGAATACGACTTCCAGACCCAGAAACAGGAAATTCGCGACCTCGCCACTCGTTGAGTGCGGGGCTTCGCCTGACTCGAGAGCCTCATGCCAGAACTGCCGGAAGTCGAAACCACCCGTCGCGGAATCGCGCCCCATCTTGAAGGCCAGCGGGTCAGCCGTGTGGTGGTCCGCGACCGCCGCCTGCGCTGGCCGATCCCGGAAGATCTCGACGTGCGGCTTTCGGGCCAGCGCATCGTGCAGGTGGAGCGGCGGGCCAAGTACCTGTTGATCAATGCCGAGGTGGGCACGTTGATCAGCCACCTGGGCATGTCCGGCAACCTGCGCTTGGTGGAAGTCGGCATGCCGGCCGCCAAGCACGAGCACGTGGACATCGAGTTGGAATCCGGCCTGGCCTTGCGCTACACCGACCCTCGCCGCTTTGGCGCGATGCTCTGGAGCCTTGACCCGTTCAATCACGAGTTGTTGATTCGCCTTGGTCCCGAGCCGTTGACCGACCTGTTCGATGGCGAACGGTTGTTCCAGCTCTCGCGGGGGCGGTCCATGGCGGTCAAGCCGTTCATCATGGACAACGCGGTGGTGGTGGGGGTGGGCAATATCTACGCGACCGAGGCCCTGTTCGCCGCCGGCATCGACCCGCGCCGGGCCGCCGGAGGCATTTCCCGGGCGCGTTACCTGAAGCTGGCGATCGAGATCAAGCGCATCCTCGCCCATGCCATCGAGCGCGGTGGCACCACGCTGCGGGACTTTATCGGCGGGGATGGCCAACCCGGCTATTTCCAGCAGGAACTGTTCGTCTACGGACGGGGCGGGGAGCTGTGCAAAGTCTGCGGCACGGGGCTGCGGGAAATCCGCCTGGGCCAGCGCGCCAGCGTCTGGTGTCCACGCTGTCAGAGCTGATTTGTCCTACGGTCTATAGTCAGTAGTACTGATTTAGCCGAAGGATCGCCCGATGAGACTGCTTCGACCTGTCGTTCTAGCGCTGCTGCTGAGTGTCGGTTTGCCTGCCCTGGCAAGCGATGGCAGCGGCGACCCGCGCTACACCATCCAGAACCCGCCGGCCTTCGCCATGCTCGGCGACCTGCTGATTGCTCGTCCGCTGCTGCTCGCCGCCACGGTGATTGGCGCCGGGGCATTCGTAGTGTCGTTGCCCTTTACCGCGCTGGGCGGCGGGGTCGGGGATGCGGGGAAGGCGTTGGTGGTGGACCCGGCGAAGGCCACGTTTGTGCGGTGCCTGGGGTGTATCGGGGAGGGGTTTGAGCGGCAGGAGTGAGGCAGGCAGTTGAATCTTGGGTGTTGCTGCTGGCTTCATCGCGAGCAAGCTCGCTCCCACAGGGGCTTTGCTTCAGGCACAAGTGGTGTAAACACAGCAGATCCCTGTGGGAGCGAGCTTGCTCGCGATAGGGCCCGCACAGACCCTACAGAATAATCTGGCTCAATCCTTACCCGTAATCTTGCGATATTTCGCCATCAACTGCTCTTCAGTTTCCGGATGAGCCTCGTCCAGGGGGATGCAATCCACCGGGCAGACCTGTTGGCACTGGGGTTCGTCGTAATGGCCGACACACTGGGTGCACAAGTTCGGGTCGATGACGTAGATCTCTTCGCCTTGGGAAATGGCCTCGTTCGGGCATTCGGGTTCGCAGACGTCGCAATTGATGCAGTCGTCGGTGATGATCAGGGACATGCGGGCTCCTGCCGGGGCGTTGGGCCCGGGCATATGAAAAACGTATGGGCGCAATTGTGCCGCATTGGCGAGCGCAGTGCACGCGGGCGCGATGGACTGCGCTGTGCCGGGCTGCGCAGCGGGTCGCAGCCCGCGGGTTATTTCTTGAAGCGCAGGGTCAGCGCATCGGCCACGGCCGGGTGGACGAACTTGGTGATATCACCGCCCAACGCCGCGATTTCCCGGACCAGGGTCGAGGAAATGAAGGAATAACGCTCCGACGGCGTCAGGAACAGGCTCTCGACGTCCGGTGCCAGTTGGCGGTTCATGTTGGCCAGTTGGAACTCGTACTCGAAGTCCGAGACCGCCCGCAGGCCGCGCAGGAACACATTGGCGTTCTTTTCCTTGGCAAAGTGCGCCAAAAGCGTCGAGAAGCCGACCACTTCCACGTTGGGCAGGTGCTTGGTGACCTCGCGGGCCAGTTCCACACGTTGTTCCAGCGGGAACAGCGGGTTTTTCTTCGGGCTGGCGGCGACGGCAATGATCACGTGGTCGAACAGGCGCGCGGCGCGTTCGACCAGATCGCCATGGCCCTTGGTAATAGGGTCGAAGGTACCTGGGTACAACACTCGGTTCATCGCGTCGTCCTGGCGGGAGTCCGTTGGGGAGTCGGATGGTATCGCAGCCTTCTCGGTCGGCCAAGTCGGCTGTTGCGTAAGAAAGCACTATAGACGGTGCGAATAATCCGGATATTCAGATGTTCGGTAAGCCCGTGGCGAGGGAGCTTGCTCCCGTTTGAGCGCGAAGCGCTCACAAAATGGGTCTGCTGCGCAGCCCAGCGGGAGCAAGCTCCCTCGCCACGGGTTCGTTGTTTTTCTCAATAAATGGTTCATGGGTTTTTCAGGCGTTCGGCCAGGGCCGTCGCTAATTGCGCGGTCAGCCCGTACACCGATAATTGCGGGTTGGCGCCGATGCTGGTGGGGAACAGCGAGCCGTCATGGATCGACAGGTTGCCCAGTTGGTGATGGCGGCCAAGGCTGTCGGTGACAGCGGTTTTCGGGTCTTCCCCCATGGCGCAACCGCCCATCACGTGGGCGCTGCCCAGGCGTGTGCGGTACAACGCCAGGTCGAGTCCGTCGATCAGTGTGCGGGCTTCGGCCAGGGTCTTAACGTAGCGGGCATCGCTGTGCAAGGGCATGACCGCCTTGGCGCCGCCGGCAAACTGGATCTCGGCCATGCTGTGGAAGGCCCGGCGCAAGCCATCCCAGGCATACGGCGTAACGGGATAATCGAGCACGGGCGTGCCGTCGCTGCGCAATTCGACGCTGCCGCCGGGGCTGTCCGGATGAAAGCCGTCGCGCAACAGTGCCAACATGGCGTGGGTATGGGGCAGTCGGGACATGTGCAACGCGTTCTCGGGACCGAACCCGCCCAATAGCGTCGCGGCCAGGGCCGGGTGCAAGGGCGGGACTTCAAGCTTGTAGGACATTTTGCCGGTGGTGCCGTCCTGCCATTGGAAATGATCCGAATAAATCGATTGCGGCGCGCCGTAGAACGGGTTGATGACCTCGTCGAATTGCCCGGCGGACATGTTCACCAGATGCAGGAAGGTGCGTTTGCCCAGGCGTCGATGTGGATCCGGTGCATCGGAGCGCAGCAGCAGGCCTGGGCTGTTGATGCCGCCGCCCGCCAATACATAGTGCCGCGCCTTGACGGTGATGCGCCGCCCTGTCGGCGCCACGCAACGCTCGTCCATGGCTTGGCACTCGAGGCCGATGACGGCATCGTTTTTGATCGTCAGACGCTCGGCCCGCGCCAGGTAAAGCAGCGCGCCGCCCTTGTCCAGCGTAGCCGGGATGGTGGTGACCAGCATCGACTGCTTGGCGTTGGTCGGGCAGCCCATGCCGCAATAGCCCAGGTTCCAGCAGCCGCGTACGTTGCGCGGGATGACGTGCCAGGCGTAGCCCAATTGTTCACAACCTTTGCGGATCACGTCGTTGTTGGCATTGGGCGGAATCAGCCACGGCGCCACGCCCAGGCGTTGTTCCATCTGCGTAAACCAGGGCGCCATTTCAGCGCGGCCGTGGCCTTTTACGTTGTGCTCGGCAGCCCAGTGGTCGAGGGTCTGGTCGGGCGTGCGGAAGCTGGAGGTCCAATTGATCAGCGTCGTGCCGCCGACGGCCCGGCCCTGGAGAATGGTGATGGCGCCGTCCTTGCTCATGCGCCCCAGGCCTTCCTGATACAGGCTGCTGTAGGCCTGGTCTTCGAGCAGCGTGAAGTCATGACTGGTCTTGAGCGGACCTTCCTCGATCAGCAACACGCGGTAGCCGGCGGCACTGAGGATTTCTGCCGTGGTGCCGCCGCCAGCACCGCTGCCGACGATGGCCACGTCCGCTTCCAGGGTCAGGTCCTGGGTCAGTTGCGCACCGTTGTAGGTGGTCCAGCCACGGGCCAGGCCTTCGCGGAAGGGATCGGGTACGGGCATGTGCAGGGCTCTCTTATTATTATGGATGGACGATGAAGAACCCTGTGGGAGTGGGCTTGCTCCCACAGGAGTTGGGCCTGGCTTTCAAATCTTGGGCGGTCCTGGATACCCGCAGTGCGCCCAGGCTTCGGATTGGGTGTACCAGGCCATCATCACCAGTTGCAGCAACGAGCTATGGCCTTGACGCAGCAGATCCAGCGAACTGTTTTCCCACCGCCCGAGGAACTGGTGGATGTCATCGGCGCTGGCGTTTTCCCACGAGCCCCAGACCCCGGTCAGCGGCCCACGGGTAACGCCCAGCGTGAGCACGTCGAACAACTGGCGCGTGAGTTTGAGCAGGGTGGGGGACAAGTGGGCCAGGCTGCTGTCCAGGCTTCGCAGGGTCGCGTCCGTGGCGGTGCTGATCTGTCCGGCGGCCACTGCGCCGTCCAGCATCACGGGGATGACGCTGCGTAAAAATGGCAGGTCGCTGTCGCGCAGGGCCGCCAGGCCGTTGCTCGGTTGGCTGGGCGAACAACCGCTCAAGCTGGCGCCCAGGCCGACGGTGGCCAGGAAGGCGCTGGCGCCGAGGCTGAACCTCAGCAGGCCGCGCCGTGACAGCGCGGGTGTATCGGTGAGGCTTGGGTTCATTATTGTTATTACCCGGGAAGAGACGCGTCAGCGGACAAACAGCTTCTGGATCAGTTTCTGCAAAGGCTTGCCGTAGGGCGGATAAATCAGCTTCGCGGCGTTGAATCGTTGTTTGGTCAGCACGCCCTTGGCCTTGCTGAAGGTCAGGAAACCCTCATGTCCGTGGTAATGCCCCATTCCCGAGGGCCCGATGCCGCCGAACGGCAAGTCGTCCTGGGCGACGTGCAGCAGCGTGTCGTTCAGGCAGACACCGCCGGAATGGGTTTCATGGAGTACACGGTTCTGTTCGGCCTTGTTGTAGCCAAAGTAGTAGAGCGCCAGCGGGCGGGGGCGCTGATTGATGTAGGCAAGCGCCTGATCCAGATTGTCATAGGGCACGATGGGCAGCAGCGGGCCGAAGATCTCGTCTTGCATGACGGTCATCTCGTCGCTGACGTTGAGCAGCAGGCTGTGGGCCATGCGGCGGTCCTGGCCCTGGTCGAACAGTTCGATCAGCAGCGCGCCCTTGCTGGTGGCGTCGCTGATGTAGCCGTTGAGTCGCGCCAGCTGTCGTTCGTTGATGATTGCTGTGTAGTCCGGGTTGTTCGCCAGGGTCGGATAAAACCCGCGTACCGCCTCGCGATAGGCCTCAACGAACTCGCCGACGCAATTCTGCGGTACCAACACGTAGTCCGGGGCGACACAGGTTTGCCCGGCATTCAGGGTTTTGCCGAAGGCAATGCGTTCGGCGGCATCCTTGATGGGGACATCGACCGACACGATGGCCGGCGATTTCCCACCCAGCTCCAGAGTGACCGGGGTCAGGTTTTCGGCAGCGGCCCGCATGACATGCTTGCCGATGCTGGTGGCGCCGGTGAACAACAGGTGATCGAAGGGCAGCTTGGAAAACGCCATGCCGATTTCCGCCTCGCCAAGCACCACGCAGACCAGGTCCTGGGGGAAGACCCGGGCCAGCAATTGCTTGAGCAGCAAGCCGGTCGCCGGTGTCGATTCGCTGAGCTTGAGCATCACCCGGTTGCCCGCGGCCAATGCCCCTACCAGCGGCCCGATGGCCAGGAACAGTGGGTAGTTCCATGGCACGATGACGCCGACCACGCCCAACGGCTGATAGATCACTTTGGCCGATGCCGGTTGAAAGGCCATGCCCACCTTGCGCCGGGAGGGTTTCATCCAACCCTGGAGATGTCGGCTGGCGTAATGGATGCCGTGCAGGCTCGGCATCAGCTCGGCCAGCAGTGTTTCGTCGGCGCTGCGGTGGCTGAAATCCTGGCTGATGGCGTCGATCACGGCTTGTCGTTCGTTGCTCAATACCTCGCGCAGTGCCTTGAGCCATTGTCGGCGCTGTTCGGCCGGTGGCATTGGATGGGCGGCGTAGGCCTGGCGCTGGGCAACGAAGAGCGACCGCAGCTCGTCCAGTTGTTGTTGAGACTCGTGCAGGTAGGCAACGTCGGCAGGCATCGTCGGGCACCGGATATTATTAGAGTGGGTGTTTTCTAGAGCTTATACTCTAAAAAGTCAATGGCATCCGTAACGGCGATGGGTTTTTCCTGTGACCGATAGGTCGTAAGATGCCGATCAATGCCTTCGTCGAATTAAAGCCCAAACCATGGCCCCACGAATGAAAACCAGCGAGCGCATCGTGCAAAACAGCCTCGAGCTGTTCAACCAGCAAGGCGAGCGCAGCGTCAGCACCAACCACATTGCCGCCCACATGGACATGTCCCCAGGCAACCTCTATTACCACTTCCCCAACAAGCAGGCGATCATCGCCGTGCTGTTCAGTGAATACGAGAACCTGGTGGACAGCTTCCTGCGCCCGCCCCAGGGCCGTGCGGCCACGGTGGAGGACAAGCGCTTCTATTTGCAGGAGCTGCTGGCGGCCATGTGGCGCTACCGTTTTCTGCACCGGGACCTGGAACATCTGCTTGACAGCGATCCGGACCTGGCGGCGCGCTATCGACGGTTTTCCCAGCGCAGCCTGATCCACGGCACCGCTATTTATGAAGGCTTCGTTGCCGCCGGCATCCTGAAAATGGACCGGGTGCAGATCGAGTCCCTGACCCTCAATGCCTGGATCATCCTCACGTCCTGGGTGCGGTTCCTGTGCACCACGCGGGAAAACTTCAGCCACCTGAGCGAGCAGGCCATCAAGCGTGGCGTGTATCAGGTACTGGTGTTGGAGGCCGGTTTCGTGACCGATCAGGCCCGCGAAGAAGTGGATGCACTGTTCAAAGAGTATTACGTCCCCCTGGCCCAGACCCTGGAGGAAGGGCAGTAGGACCGACCCCCCGACTTAGCCACAGGAGTTCACCATGCCCATTGCGCAACTCATCAGCCCTCAAGCCCTCGAAGAGCGGCGATCACGGCCGGGGCTGGTCATCCTCGATTGCCGTTTTGCCCTGGAAGACCCGGATTATGGCCAGCGCAGTTATGCCGAGGGCCACATCGCCGGTGCGTCGTTCGCAGACCTTGAGCGCGACTTGAGCGGGGCGGTGACCAAAGGCGTGACCGGGCGTCATCCGCTGCCGGAGCCGGGGGCCTTGATCGAGCGCCTCAAGGCCTGGGGGATCGATAACGACAGTGATGTCGTGCTGTACGACGACGGTCCCGGCGCCTATGCCGCGCGGGCCTGGTGGTTGCTGGCCTGGCTGGGCAAGCGCGATGGCGTGTACATCCTCGACGGTGGGCTCAAAGCCTGGCATGCCGCCGGCTTGCCCTTGAGCCTGGATCCGCCGCAGAACAGTCGCGGGAACTTCAGCGGGGCACCGGATGCGAGCTTGGTGCTCAGCGCCCAAGCGCTGCAACAACGCCTCGGCCAACCGGACATGACCCTGCTGGATGCCCGGGCGTTGCCGCGTTTCAAAGGTGAAGTCGAGCCCATTGACCCGATAGCCGGGCATATCCCGGGCGCCCAGTGCGCGGCGTTTGCCGATAACCTGGGCGCCGATGGGCGCTTCCTGCCGGCCGACCAGCTCAAGCAGCGCTTCGCCGAAAAACTGGGCGAGCGTTCGCCCACCGACCTGGTGGCCTATTGCGGCTCCGGCGTGACGGCGTGTCATAACCTGTTTGCCTTGTGCCTGGCCGGGTATCCCTTGGGGCGGTTGTACGCGGGCTCGTGGAGCGAGTGGATCACTGATCCCCAGCGGGGCGTGGCGAAGGGCGAGTGATGTGATTGGCCAGGGCGCTTTTGTGTGGCGAGGGAGCTTGCTCCCGCTGGGCTGCGAAGCGGCCCCCCTCAGGTGAGTGCTGCGCACTCAAGCGGGAGCAAGCTCCCTCGCCACAGAAAACCAAGCCACGGTTCAGCCCCGACCCAGATGGGCCAGCCAATCGGGAATCCGCCGCTCCAGGTAATACCCCGGGCGCCGCAGGGTTCCGTCGACAAACCCCACATGCCCGCCCCGGGCGTGCAGTTCAATCCGGGTCGAGGCGGATAATTCGTCCGGTTCTGGCAGGCTGTGAGGGAACACAAAAGGATCGTCGGCGGCCTGGATGACCAGGGTCGGCGTGCAGATGCCCGCCATGAAATAACGGCTGGAGGCACGGCGGTAGTAATCCGCGGCATCGGAGAACCCGTGCAGTGGCGCCGTCACCCGGCCGTCGAAGTCCCAGAAGGTGCGCATGTTTTCCAACGGGCCAAGCGCTGCCAGGGTTGCCAGGCCTTCGTGGCGTCCGTCGTGCTGGAACTGACGTTGCTTGTTGCGCACATAGGCCACGAGCTGGCGCATGAAATGCGCCTGGTAGAACCTGGAGAATCCTTGGCCGATGCGGTCGGCACACTGGTCGAGGCGAAACGGCACCGAGACCGCCACCGCCCCTTGCAACTGGCTGTCGCGGCCGGTTTCCCCCAAATGCTTGAGCAGCACATTGCCGCCCAGTGAATAACCCACCGCAAACAGCGGTGCCAGGGGGCGTCGGGCGCGCAAATGGGTGATGGCGGCGGCGAGGTCTTCGCTGACGCCCGAGTGGTAGCTGCGGGGCAGCAGGTTCGGCTCACCCGAGCAGCCACGCCAGTTCAAGGCCGCACTGGCCCAACCCTGGCGACCGAGAGCCTGTTGCAGTCCGGCCACGTAAGGCGAGTTGGAAGAACCGGTCAGGCCGTGAAGCACCAGCACCAGTGGTGCCTCGGCGCTGTGGGGGCCGTGCCAGTCAAGGTCGAGGAAATCACCGTCTTCCAGCCACAGGCGCTCGCGTTGGCGCTCGATGTGTGTGGTCTTGCGCCATAGCGGGCCCCACAAAGTCTGCAGGTGTGGGTTGCCAAGGCCCGGGGCGGGGACGAAACGCTCAGATGCAGCGGACATCATTATTGTTCTCGATGCACTGGTCAGCCGTTCAGTCAATGTCCTTTGCCAAACGCTGCCACAACGCGTAATACACCCGTCCGGATTTCTGCTCGCGATGCAAGCGCCAATTGCCCGGCAAGCCCAAGGTGGACGGGGCGGTCTCGCTTTCAGTGTAGACCCAGGCATCCTCGGCCAACCACTGGCGTTCCTCGAGCAAGGTGCAGACCGTCGGCAACAGGTTTTGGTTGAAAGGTGGGTCGAGGAACACCAGGTCGAAAGGCGTTGCCGGTTGGCTGTCCAGGTAGCGCAGGGCGTCGGCGGTCTGCACCTGGCCGACGGTGCAGCGCAGGGTGCCCAAATGTTCTTTCAGGCTGGAGACGGCCAGGTTGCTGGCGTCCAGCGCCTGGCCCATGGAGGCGCCACGGGACAGGGCCTCGAGAAACAGCGCGCCGCTGCCGGCGAACGGGTCGAGCACCCGGGCACCCGCCACGTAGGGTGCGAGCCAGTTGAACAGGGTTTCGCGCACGCGGTCCGGGGTGGGGCGCAGGCCCGGGGCATCCGGGAAGCTCAAGCGCCGGCTGCGCCATTCGCCGCCGATGATACGCAACTGGTTCACACCGTTATGCACGGGTTTCTTGCTGGAATTCGATGGGCGGGCCATTAGTGCTCCGGAACTCCGAGCGGCTGCTCGGCAGGTTTGTCAGTGGGGGGCGGCAGCGGCTTTTGCGGCACGCTCGGGCCGGCGGTGACGATGACCATTTTGTCGGTGCTCAGGTGCTTGTTCAGCGCGGCCTTGACCTGATCGACCGTCAGTTCCTGGGACTGACGCATGAAGTCCTCCAGGTAGCTCAGCGGCAAGTCATAGAAGCCCATGGCGCCGAGCTGGCCGACGATGTCGGCATTGCTGGCGGTGGACAGCGGGAAACTGCCGGCCAACTCACGCTTGGCGTCGTCGAGTTCTTTCTGGGTCGGACCGTTCTTGAGGTAGTCGGCGAACACGTCCTGCACCAGTTTCAAGGTACCTTCGCTCATCTCGGCACGGGTCTGCAGGTTGATCATGAACGGGCCCCGGGCCTGCATCGGCGTAAAGCCGGAATACACACCGTAGGTCAGGCCACGTTTTTCCCGCACCTCGGTCATCAGTCGGGTACCGAAACCACCGCCGCCAAGAATCTGGTTACCCAGGGACACGGCGGCATAGTCCGGATCATCGCGGTCGATGCCCAGTTGCGCGAGCATCAGGTTGGTCTGCTTGGACGGGAACTCGATGTGGCCGATGCTTGCCTTCGGTTCCACCGGTGGCGGGGTTTTCGCCAGGGCTGGGCCTTTGGGCAGCGCGGCGGAGACCTGGCTGGCAATCGCTTCGGCTTCGACACGGGACAAGTCCCCCACCAGCGCGATCACGGCGTTGCCGGCGGCGTAGGCCTTGGCGTGGAAAGCTCGGGCCTGGGCCAGGGTGATCGGTGGAATGCTGTCTGCAGTGCCGTCGCTGGAGTGGGCATAAGGATGATCGCCGTACAGGCGCTTCATCAGTTCCAGGCCGGCCAGTTTGCCTGGGTTCTGTTTCTGGTATTCGAAACCGGCGAGCATCTGGTTCTTGATGCGGGCGAAGGAGTCGGCAGGAAAGGTCGGTTTGCCGACGACTTCGGCGAACAGCTTCAATGCCGGCTCACGCTTGTCGGCTGCGCTGAGGCTGCGCAGGGACGCCACGGCCATGTCTCGGTAGGCGCCGTTGCCGAAGTCTGCACCGAGGCTTTCGAAACCTTGGGCAATGGCGCTGACGTCCTTGCCGGCCACGCCTTCGTTGAGCATGGCGTTGGTCAGCAGCGCGAGGCCGGGAGCATCGCCGTCCTGGCTACTGCCGGCGGCGAAGGTCAGGCGCAGATCGAACATTGGCAATTCGCGGGCTTCGACGAACAGTACCTTGGCGCCGTCGGCGGTTTTCCAGGTTTGCACGTCGAGCTGGCGGTGGCTGGGGGCTTTACCGTCCAGTTCCGCCAACGATTGCAGCTTGTTGCCGGACTTGGCGTTATCCAATGCCTGGCTGGCGGTGACGTCGGTGGCCGGCGACAGATAGAACGCCAGGGAGCCGGCCAGGGCGATGAGCGCCAGGCCGATCAATGCCGGGCGCCGTGATTTGCGCTCACTCATGAGCTTTCTCCTCGGGCAGGACATGCGCAACGCTCAGGCGCGAGCGGGTGAAATACAGCTGGGCTGCCTTCTGGATATCTTGTGGAGTCACGCTTTGCAGTTCAGCGAGTTCGGTGTCCATCAGCTTCCAGGACAAACCGACGGTCTCCAGCTGGCCGATGGCGGTGGCCTGGCTGGTGATCGAGTCGCGCTCATACACCAGGCCAGCGATGACCTGGGCGCGCACACGCTCCAGCTCTTCGGCGGTCGGCGCGGTGGTCTTCAGTTGATCGAGCAAGCGCCAAAGCCCTGCCTCGGCCTGGGCGATGGTTTTGTTTTTCTGCGTGTTGGGCGTCGCCGACAACGTGAACAACGTGTCGCCACGGGTGTAGGCGTCGTAGCTCGACGAACCGCCGGACACCAGCTCTTCGCCGCGCTCCAGCTGGGTCGGGATCCGCCCGCTGTAGCCGCCGTCCAACAGGGCCGAGATCAGCCGCAGCGCATTGACCGAACCCTTATCCGTCGCGGTGGCGATGCTCGGGACATTGAAGGCCAGCATCACGCTGGGCAGTTGGGTCTGCACATGCAGGGTGATCTGGCGCTCGCCGGGTTCGGCCAGCTCCAGGGGGATTTTCGCGACGGGCACCGCGCGCCGTGCAATCGGGCCGAAATAGCGCTGGGCCAGGGTCTTGACCTCGTCCGGCGTCACGTCGCCGACCACCACCAGGGTCGCGTTGCTCGGGGTGTACCAGGATTCGTACCAGTGACGCAGCTCCTCGACGGTCATCCGGTCCAGGTCGGCCATCCAGCCAATGGTCGGCGTGTGGTAGCCGCTCGCCGGGTAAGCCATGGCCTGGAAGCGCTCGTAGGCCTTGGACATGGGCTTGTCGTCGGTGCGCATGCGGCGCTCTTCCTTGATCACTTCGATCTCGCGGCTGAACTCCTCCGGCGGCAGGCGCAGGCTGGCCATGCGGTCGGCTTCCAGTTCGAAGGCCACGCCCAGGCGGTCGCGGGCCAGCACCTGGTAGTAGGCGGTGAAGTCGTCGCTGGTGAAGGCGTTCTCTTCGGCACCGAGGTCGCGCAGGATCAGCGACGCTTCGCCGGGACCGACTTTTTCGCTGCCCTTGAACATCATGTGCTCAAGGGCGTGGGACAAACCGGTCTGGCCTGGCGTTTCGTAGCTGGAGCCAACCTTGTACCAGACCTGGGACACCACCACCGGCGCACGATGGTCTTCGCGCACGACGACTTTCAGGCCGTTGTCGAGGGTGAATTCGTGGGTGGGTTGTGGATCGGCAGCCAAGGCTGAAAAGGGCAGACAAACTGTGCTGAGCAGCAGGCCTGCGGCGCGGCGGGCAAGAGCATTCATTCGTGTTTAAACCTGTTGGGTTGCCTGCTTGGCCTTAGCCTCAGCAGGCGAGGAGGTGCTAGGATACTGATCCGTTTTACTGGCGGCCACGCCTATCGGGCCTTTTATCGGCCCGGGGTTGTCTGGGTTCCCCGGAGAAATGTCGGGTTTACTCGTTGATCCCGGCGTTTTCGCCGATGATGCCGTACCAGTCCTTCGAAAAAATCGACTTTGGGGCGTCCTGGGGACGCTTCGACAAAATGTTGCGCGTGAACAAGCTGGATGAAACGCAGTCTGTTCAGCATTGAATATTTATCACCGAGGCGCCCTTGTGGCGCGTCGCTACCGTGAGATAGCCGTCCTCCATGTTTGGTTCCAACGACGACAAGAAGACCCCAGCTGCGGCTGGCGAGAAAAAAGGCCTGTTCGGATGGCTGCGCAAGAAGCCGCAGGAAACCGTCGTCGAACAGCCACAACCGCTGCCTGAATCCGCCGCCGAGGCAGTGGCCGAAGCAACCGCGCCCATCGTCCTGCCGATTGCCGAGCCGGTGCTGCAACCGGTCGAGCCTGAGCCCGTTGTCGAGCCGGTGGCCGAGCAGCCGCTGACCCCGCCCGCCGAGCAAACCCCCTGGCTGACCTTGCCGGTGGCGGAAGAACCGGTCGCGCTGGTCGAGGAAACGGCGCCGCATGTCACCCCGCCGATTCCAGCGCCGACGCAGGTTGTCGAGGCGCCAGTGGTCGACGCGGTCATTGAGCCGCCGGTCGCCGTCGTTGCGCCCGTGGTTGCGCAAGCCGCACCCGAGTCGGCACCTGCGCTGTTGGAAACCATCGCCCCCGTCGAGCCCGTCCGTAGCACCGAGGAAAACAAGGTCGGTTTCTTCGCCCGCCTCAAGCAGGGCTTGTCCAAGACCAGCGCCAGCATCGGCGAAGGCATGGCCAGTCTGTTCCTGGGCAAGAAAGTCATTGATGACGAATTACTGGAAGACATCGAGACCCGCCTGCTGACCGCCGACGTCGGTGTAGAGGCTACCTCGGTGATCATCCAGAGCCTGACCCAGAAGGTCGCGCGCAAGCAGCTGACCGACGCCGATGCACTGTACAAATCCCTGCAGGGCGAGCTGACCAGCCTGCTCAAGCCGGTGGAAAAACCGCTGGTTATCGCCTCGCAGAACAAGCCGTTCGTGATCCTGGTCGTCGGTGTCAACGGTGCTGGCAAGACCACTACCATTGGTAAGCTGGCCAAGAAGCTGCAGCTCGAAGGCAAGAAAGTCATGCTGGCCGCCGGCGACACCTTCCGCGCCGCCGCCGTCGAACAGCTGCAAGTGTGGGGCGAACGTAACAAGATCCCAGTGATCGCCCAGCACACCGGCGCCGACTCCGCTTCGGTGATCTTCGACGCCGTGCAGGCCGCCAAGGCCCGTGGCATCGATGTGCTGATCGCCGACACGGCCGGTCGCCTGCACACCAAAGACAACCTGATGGAAGAATTGAAGAAGGTGCGCCGGGTGATCGGCAAGCTCGACGCCGACGCACCCCACGAAGTGCTGCTGGTGCTGGACGCCGGTACCGGCCAGAACGCCATCAACCAGGCCAAGCAGTTCAACCAGACCGTTGAACTGACCGGGCTGGCCCTGACCAAGCTCGACGGCACCGCCAAGGGCGGGGTGATTTTCGCCCTGGCCAAGCAATTCGGCCTGCCCATTCGCTACATCGGTGTGGGTGAAGGCATCGACGACTTGCGCACCTTTGAAGCCGAGCCCTTTGTCCAGGCACTGTTTGCCGAACGGGAGCATTCATGATTCGTTTCGAACAGGTCGGTAAACGCTATCCGAACGGTCACGTCGGCTTGCATGAGCTGAGCTTTCGGGTCCGTCGGGGCGAGTTTCTGTTTGTCACCGGCCATTCTGGCGCCGGTAAAAGTACCTTGCTGCGCCTGCTGCTGGCGATGGAGCGGCCCTCCACCGGCAAGCTGCTGCTGGCCGGCCAGGACCTGAGCACCATCAGCAATGCCCAGATCCCCTACCTGCGGCGGCAGATCGGCGTGGTGTTCCAGAATCACCAGTTGCTGTTCGATCGCACCGTGTTCAACAACGTCGCGTTGCCGTTGCAGATTCTGGGCCTGTCCAAGGCCGAGATCATCAAGCGCGTGGACTCGGCCCTGGAGCGGGTGGCCCTGTCGGACAAGACCGACCTGTACCCGGGCGACCTGTCCACCGGCCAGCAACAGCGCGTCGGCATCGCCCGCGCCATCGTCCATCGCCCGGCCTTGCTGCTGGCGGACGAACCCACCGGTAACCTCGACCCGCGCCTGGCGGCGGAGATCATGGGCGTATTCGAAGACATCAATCGCTTGGGCACCAGCGTGCTGATTGCCAGTCACGACTTGGCGTTGATCGCGCGTATGCGTCACCGCATGCTCACGTTGCAGCGTGGACGCCTGATTGGTGACGGGGAGGCTGGCGTATGAGTGCTACTCGCAGCCCGAAAGTGGCCGAACGCGTGGCCCCGAAGGCCTCCGATCCGCAGCCGCAAAAGAAAAAACGCGACGATGACGACGGGCCGGACTTCGCCACGCTGCTGCGCGCCTGGATCGAAAGCCATCGCGCCAGCCTGCTGGACAGCCTGCGGCGCCTGGGCAAGCAACCCATTGGCAGCTTCTTTACCTGCATGGTGATGGCGGTTGCCCTGAGTCTGCCCATGGGGCTGTCATTATTGCTGAACAATGTGGAGCGCCTGGGCGGTTCCTGGCAGCGCGCGGCGCAGATTTCCCTGTACCTGCAGATGGACGCGAGCCCCGGTGAAGGCCAGGCGCTGCGCGAGCAGATCAAGGCCATGCCGGGCGTAGCCGATGCCGAATACATCGGGCGCGAACAGGCGCTTGAGGAGTTCCAGCAGCAGTCTGGCCTGGGCGAAGCCCTCAAGGAACTGCCGGAGAATCCGCTACCGGGCGTGGTGCTGGTGACGCCGAATGAGGTCGACAAGCCGACCCTTGAAGCATTAAGACAAAGACTTTCCGAGTTGCCGAAGGTACAACAGGCGCAACTTGATCTAGTCTGGGTCGAGCGTCTTGCGGCGATCCTCAAGCTCGGCGACCGGTTTGTCTTCGGTCTGACGGTGCTGCTGGTTTCTGCATTACTTTTGGTGATAGGCAATACCATTCGTCTTCATATTGAAAACCGCCGCACCGAGATAGAAGTGATTAAACTCGTCGGCGGTACGGACAGTTATGTACGCAGGCCCTTCCTTTATATGGGGGCGCTGTATGGCTTCGGTGCCGGGATTCTATCCTGGGGCGTATTGGCGTTTGGCCTGGACTGGCTGAACGATGCGGTTGTGGGGCTGGCCGGTTTGTACGGCAGTGATTTTGCGCTGGCCGGAGTGCCAGTCGCCGACGGTCTATCGCTCTTGCTTGGCGCGGTGCTGTTGGGTTATATCGGTGCATGGATTGCGGTCGCACGCCACTTGCGTGAGCTTGCGCCAAAATAGAGTTTTTTGCGCGTATTGACCTTTCGGTTTTTGTGGGAACTTGTCCTACGGTTCCCGGTCAATTTTCGCAGTGCTGAACTGCACGAGTTATGTGAGTCGGAGGTTTTTTCGTATGACCACTTCTTTGCAACCTGCTTATGCTCTGGTCCCGGGTGCGAACCTGGAGGCCTATGTGCACACGGTGAACAGCATCCCCTTGCTGACCCCCGAGCAGGAGCGTGAACTGGCCGAGAGTCTCTATTATGAGCAGGATCTTGAGGCGGCTCGGCAGATGGTGCTCGCCCACCTGCGTTTTGTCGTACATATCGCCCGCAGCTATTCCGGCTACGGGCTGGCCCAGGCCGACCTGATCCAGGAAGGCAACGTCGGCCTGATGAAGGCGGTCAAGCGCTTCAACCCGGAAATGGGCGTGCGCCTGGTGTCGTTTGCCGTGCACTGGATCAAGGCGGAAATCCACGAGTTCATCCTGCGCAACTGGCGCATCGTGAAAGTCGCGACCACCAAGGCCCAGCGCAAGCTGTTCTTCAACCTGCGCAGCCAGAAGAAGCGCCTGGCCTGGCTGAACAACGAAGAAGTCCACCGCGTGGCTGAAAGCCTGGGCGTAGAGCCGCGGGAAGTGCGCGAGATGGAAAGCCGCCTGACCGGCCATGACATGGCCTTCGACCCGGCCGCCGAAGCGGACGACGACAGCGCTTTCCAATCGCCGGCCAACTACCTGGAAGACCACCGGTACGACCCGGCACGTCAACTGGAAGATGCCGACTGGAGCGACAACTCCAACACCAACCTGCACGAAGCCCTGGAAGTGCTGGACGAGCGCAGCCGCGACATCCTCTACCAGCGCTGGCTGGCCGAGGAAAAAGCCACGCTGCACGACCTGGCGCAGAAGTACAACGTGTCGGCCGAGCGGATTCGTCAGCTTGAGAAGAGCGCGATGAACAAGCTCAAGGTGTCGATTGCGGCTTGACCTGCGATAGCAGCCATAAAAGCGCCCCGATCAGCGATGATCGGGGCGTTTTTGTTTGTGTGATCGTTCCCACGCTCTGCGTGGGAATGCCTCCACGGACGCTCTGCGTTCGGCTCTTGAGGGGACGCGGAGCGTCTCAGGCTGCATTCCCACGCGGAGCGTGGGGACGATCATAAAGCGAGTGGCTACTGCGCCCAAGGCGCTCGCCGCGAATCATTGAGCCCCAGCAAATAACTGTCGCCCCCCAACTGGCTCATCTGCTGGCGAATCCAGCTCGCCCTGCGCAGCACGTAAGGGCTCGGCCGGCTGGCGCTCCATTTCCGCGGGTTAGGCAAGACCGCCGCCAACAGGCTGGCCTGCTGCCGGGACAACGCGTCGGCGCTGACGCGAAAATGATGCCGTGCTGCGGCTTCGGCCCCGAACACGCCGTCATCCCACTCGACACTGTTGAGGTACACCTCGAGGATTCGCTGCTTGGGCCAGAACACTTCGATCAGTGCGGTGAACCAGGCCTCGAGCCCCTTGCGCAACCAGCTGCGGCCCGACCACAGGAACAGGTTCTTGGACACTTGCTGGCTGAGGGTGCTGGCGCCGCGAATCGAACCGCCACGGCCGTTGTGGGCGAACGCCGCCTGGATCGCGCCGATGTCGAAGCCCCAATGCTCGGGGAATTTCTGGTCTTCGCCAGCAATCACTGCCACTTTCAGGCTATCGGAGATCTGGTCCCAAGGCTGCCAGGTGCGCTGCAGGTCGATCGGTTCGCCGCCGAACCAGGATTCAACCTTGCGCTCGATCATCAGCGCCGTGAACGGTGGCGGCACCACGCGAAACAACAGCACCAGCACAACACTGCCGACGGCGAACCAGAGCAGGGCTTTAACGAATCGTCGAAACAGTAAACGCAGCATAGAGATGGCTTGGCCGAACCCGTCGAGCGGGCCATTATACAGACCCTGCCCACCGAGTCTGATTGGAGTTCTCATGTTGCGTAGCTTTCTGATGCTGGCTGCTTTTTTCGGCTTCACGGGCGTGGCACTGGGAGCATTTGCCGCCCACGGCCTGAAAAACCGCCTGAGCGCCGAGTACCTGGCGATTTTCCACACCGGGGTCACCTATCAACTGGTGCATACCCTGGCGTTGCTGGGCGTTGCGCTGCTGGCCACGCACATCCCCGGGCGCATCGTCACTTGGGCCGGGGTCTCCTTTGTGGTGGGCATCCTATTGTTCTCCGGCAGCCTTTACCTGTTGACGCTTACGGGCATCAGCAAGCTGGGCATCATCACGCCGTTCGGCGGCGTGGCCTTCCTGGTCGGTTGGCTGTGCCTGGGGCTAGCGGCCTGGCGCCTCCAGCTTGCCGCTTGAAGCTTGCCGCTTGTAGCTCTCCCTGACCAAGGGGCTTGGGTCCCCCAGACTGATCGGGCTAGAATGCCAGCCCCTAAAAATGATGACGGCATCCGGCATGCGCATTCAGTTGAACGGCGAACCCCTTGATCTGCCCGACGGTGAAACCGTTGCGGCCCTGCTGACCCGTCTGGAACTCACCGGACGTCGTGTGGCGGTGGAACTCAATCTGGATATCGTCCCGCGCAGCCAGCACGCCGAAACCACCTTGAACGACGGCGACAGCGTCGAAGTGGTCCACGCCATCGGCGGCGGCTAGTCGCCTCGGTTTCGCAGCCTTTCGCAAGAACCTCACCCCAACAGAGGATTTCCCATGAGCATCGTTCGTAGCGACAAGCCCTTCGTCCTGGCCGGTCGTACCTACCAGTCGCGCTTGCTGGTAGGCACCGGCAAATACCGCGACATGGAAGAAACCCGCCTGGCCATCGAAGCCTCGGGCGCCGAAATCGTGACCGTCGCCGTGCGCCGGACCAACATCGGCCAGAACCCGGGCGAACCGAACCTGCTGGATATCCTGCCGCCGGATCGCTACACGATCCTGCCGAACACCGCCGGCTGCTTCGATGCCATCGAGGCCGTGCGCACCTGCCGCCTGGCCCGTGAACTGCTCGACGGCCACAACCTGGTGAAGCTGGAAGTGCTGGCGGACCAGAAAACCCTGTTCCCCAACGTGATCGAAACCCTCAAGGCCGCCGAAACCCTGGTCAAGGAAGGTTTCGACGTGATGGTCTACACCAGCGATGACCCGATCATCGCCCGCCAGTTGGCGGAAATCGGCTGCATCGCGGTCATGCCGCTGGCCGGCCTGATCGGCACGGGCCTGGGGATCTGCAACCCGTACAACCTGCAGATCATCCTGGAAGAAGCCAAGATCCCGGTGCTGGTGGATGCCGGTGTCGGTACCGCCTCCGACGCCACGATCGCCATGGAGCTGGGTTGCGAAGCGGTGTTGATGAATTCCGCCATCGCCCACGCCCAGCAGCCGATCCTGATGGCCGAAGCGATGAAACACGCGATTGTCGCCGGTCGCCTGGCGTACCTGGCTGGCCGCATGCCGAAAAAACTTTACGCCAGCGCCTCCTCGCCGCTGGATGGTCTGATCAAGTAAGAGCCATTGATGACTGAATCGAACGACACGCCGGTCCTGCCGGAAGAAGGCGAAGAGCGCCAGCACCGCCGCATCAAGAGTTTCGTGATGCGCGCCGGGCGCATGACTGAAGGCCAGCAGCGCGGCCTGGAGCAGGGTGCGCCGCTGTTTGTCCTGCCGCTTGCCGATGCGCCGGTGGATTTTGACCAGGTGTTCGGCCGCTCGGCCCCGCGCTCGCTGGAAATCGGCTTCGGCATGGGCCATTCGTTGCTGGAAATGGCCGCCGCTTCGCCGGAGCAGGATTTCATCGGTGTGGAAGTCCACCGTCCCGGTGTCGGTGCGCTGCTCAACGGCGTGCTGACCCAAGGGCTGACCAACCTGCGGGTCTACGATTGCGACGCCATCGAAGTGCTCAACCGCTGCGTGGCCGACAACAGCCTCGACCGACTGATGCTGTTCTTTCCGGACCCTTGGCACAAAAGCCGTCACCACAAGCGCCGTATCGTCCAGGCGTCGTTCGCTGAGCTGGTGCGCAGCAAGTTGAAGGTCGGTGGTGTGCTGCACATGGCCACGGACTGGGAACCCTATGCCGAATACATGCTGGAAGTGATGAATGTCGCCCCGGGTTATCGCAACCTGGCCGAGGACGGCAAGTGCGTCCCGCGCCCGGCTGAACGGCCGATCACCAAGTTCGAGCGCCGTGGCGAACGGCTGGGACATGGGGTTTGGGATTTGAAGTTCGAGAAGTTGGCGTAAAGCCCGAAGATCCTGTTGAAATGGGATCTCCTGTGGGAGCGAGCTTGCTCGCGATGGCGGCATAGCAGTCAACATTGATGTTGGATGTTATGGCCCCATCGCGAGCAAGCTCGCTCCCACAGTTGTTTTGTGGTGTCTGAGGGATCAGCGACGATCCGCCACCACGCCAATCAACACCAGCACCACCAACAACACCGGCGCCAGGCTGTAGTTGTTGAACTGGCTCAAGCCCCGGACGACCCACGGCGTGGCATAGATCAGTGCCGCGCCGCTGCCGATCATGCACAGCAGGGCGATCAACGGTACGCGCAAGGCGCCGGCGATGCTGCCCAGGCGTTGCTCGACCCAGCCCTTGATGTCGGCACCAAACAACACCAGCAGGCAGCCCACCAAGGCCAGGGAGATTTCCGACAGGTTGCTGCGGCTCCAGCGGGACACGGTGGCGAGCAGGTCGAGTACCAGATCCATTCGATTTCCTTGTTTGGGTAATTAGCTCAAAAATGTCTGCAGCAAGTCGTTGAGAAACAGCTGTCCGCGCTCGGTGGCCGCCAGACGTGTCGGTTCGACCTGCAACAGCCCGCTTTGTTCGGCCTCGCGCCGGCCTTCGGCCAGGCTTTGCAGGGGCAGGCCGGTGCGCTGCGCAAACAGTTGCGCGTCAACGCCTTCGGTCAGGCGCAGGGCGTTCATCAGGAACTCGAACGGCAGCTCTTCGTTGGTCAGCGTTTTCTCCCCTGCCAGGAAGCGCTTGGCCGGGTTGAGATAGTCCTTGGGCAGGCGGGTCTTCCAGGTGCGTACGATGCGCCCGTCTGGATGGCTGAGCTTGCCGTGGGCACCGGCACCGATGCCGATGAAGTCGCCGAAACTCCAATAATTGAGGTTATGCCGCGCCGCCCGACCGGGTTGGGCGTAGGCCGAGACTTCGTATTGAGCGTAGCCGTGCTCGGCCAGCAGGGCTTGCCCGGCTTCCTGGATGTCCCACAGCGTGTCGTCTTCGGGCAAGGTCGGCGGCTGGTTCCAGAACACCGTGTTCGGCTCCAGCGTCAGTTGGTACCAGGACAGGTGGGTCGGCTTCAAGGCGATGGCTTGGCTCAGGTCGCCCAGGGCGTCGTCGAGGGACTGGTCGGGCAGGCCATGCATCAGGTCCAGGTTGAAGTTATCGAACCCGGCCTGACGGGCCATGCCGGCGGCGCGCACCGCCTCGTCACCGTTGTGGATCCGTCCCAGGGCCTCGAGCTTGGCCTGCTGGAAGCTCTGGATGCCGATGGACAGGCGATTGATGCCCAAGGCCCGGTAAGCGACGAATTTTTCTTGCTCGAAGGTGCCGGGGTTGGCTTCCAGGGTGATTTCAATGTCCTGGGCGAAGGGTATCCGCGCCTCGACACCCTTGAGCAACCGCCCCAGGGCTTGGGCGCTGAACAGGCTCGGGGTGCCGCCACCAAAAAAGATCGAGCTCAGCGGGCGACCATGGGCCGCATGCAGATCCTGGTCGAGGTCGGCCAGCAAGGCGTCGACATATTCCTCTTCCGGCAACTGCGGGCTGGCGGTGTGGGAGTTGAAGTCGCAATACGGGCATTTGCGCACGCACCACGGGATGTGGACGTACAACGCCAGGGGCGGCAGCACTGGCAGTGGCACCCGAGGTGTTTGTGCACCGCCGTGAATCAGCGGTGCGGGAGAATCAATGGTCATTGCAGGCCCAGGCGTTGACGCAGCAGGGCCATGGCGCGGGCGCGGTGGCTCAGCTGGTTTTTTTCCACCGGGCCCAGTTCGGCGCTGGAGCAATTGCGCTCCGGCACCCAGAACAACGGGTCATAGCCAAAACCGTGCTCGCCGCTGGCTTCGGTGAGAATGCGCCCGTGCCACAGGCCTTCGCAGAGGATCGGCAGCGGATCATCGGCATGGCGGACCAGGGCCAGCACACACACGAACTGCGCGCCGCGCTCGGCTTCGGGCACGTCCTTGAGGGCGTCGAGCAGCTTGGCGTTGTTCGCCGCGTCACCTTTGCCGTCAGCGTAACGGGCCGAGTAAATGCCTGGCGCGCCGCCCAGGAAGTCCACGGCCAGCCCGGAATCGTCGGCCAGCGCTGGCAGGCCCGAGATGCGTGCGGCATTGCGGGCCTTGAGGATGGCGTTCTCGACGAACGACAGGCCGGTTTCTTCCGGTTCCACCTGGCTGAACTCACCAATCGAGCGTAACTGCACCGACCCGCCGAGCATGGCCTGCAGTTCCTTGAGTTTGCCGGCGTTGTGGCTGGCCAGTACGAGTTGGGTGAAATTGATCATTGGCCCGGGAACAGTTCCTGGTTGAAGTTGATGGTGTTGATCTTGTCGCCGGTTTTCACCTTGATTTCAAAGGTGCGGGTTTCCTGTTGGTCCACTGGATACTGGGCGATGTAATAGATCGCGCCTTGTTCGGTGATCTGGCGGAAGGAGAGGGGGACTGTCTTGCTGGTCAGGTCCTTCACCGTGCCGCTGACGTCGGCGATCAATGGCTTGCCGCTTTTGATCACCGAGACATTGATCACGCCTTGGTTCTTGCTGCGAATCAGCTCGGCAGCCTTGGCGATATCCGGCGTCAGGAAGGTGGAGTTGAAGGTGTTGTAGTGCACGGTGATATCACCGAACACTTCCTTGCGCTCGCCCTTGATAGCGTCGGCGGCCATGGCGCCAACGCTCAGGCAAGCGGTGATGAGAAACAACGCTAGACGGTTCATGTCGTGCTCCTGGTGAGGCCGGGGCTCACACCGCGACCTGATAATCGGTAAGGCCTGGGCTGCTGACCCGATAGATGCCTATTTCACCTAACAGATTAGGCCATAGCTTGCTGGCCCACCCGTGGCGGTGCTGCTGGTCCACGGCCAGGCGATCGATGACCTTGGCTTCACGCTCGCGGCACAGCGCTTCGAAATCCTCGAAGGTGCAGAAGTGGATGTTCGGCGTGTTGTACCAGGTGTAGGGCAGGAACTCCGAGACCGGCATGCGGCCTTTGCTCGCCAGGTACCAGCGGCAACGCCAGTGGCCGAAGTTGGGGAAGGTGATGATGCACTGGCGTCCAACCCGCAGCATTTCGTCGAGGATCTTGTCCGGGTAGTGCACCGCTTGCAGGGCTTGGGTCATGACCACGATGTCGAAGCTGTTGCTGGCAAAGTTGCCCAGGCCCTTGTCCAGGTCCTGCTCGATCACGTTGATGCCCTTGGCGACGCACTCGGCAATGTTGTCCGGGTCGTTTTCCAGGCCGTAGCCGCTGACTTGCTTGTTGTCCCGCAGCCAGGTCAGCAGTTCGCCGTTGCCGCAGCCCAGGTCGAGCACGCGGCTGCCGGCGGGGATCCATTCCTGGATGATTTCCAGATCGGCTCTCATGGCGTCCTCACAGCGTTATACGGTTCATGTAGTTGCCGAACGCCTGCAGGTAGCGCGGGATCGGGATCAAAAAGGCGTCGTGACCCTGGGGCGCGTCGATTTCCAGGTAGCAGACGTCCTTGCGCGCGGCCATCAGCGCGTCCACCAGCTCCCGCGAGCGCGCCGGGGAGAAGCGCCAGTCGGTGGTGAACGACATCACGCAGAACTTGGCGGTGGCATTGGCGAAGGTTTTCGCCAGGTTATCGTCGAAGTTTGCTGCCGGATCGAAGTAGTCCAGTGCCTTGGTCATCAACAGGTAGGTGTTGGCGTCGAAACGCCCGGAGAACTCTTCACCCTGATAACGCAGGTAGCTTTCGACCTGGAACTCGACGCTGTGGAAGTCGTAGTTGAGCTTTTCGCTCTTGAGGCCACGGCCGAATTTCTCGCCCATGGAGTCGTCGGACAGGTAGGTGATGTGCCCGACCATCCGCGCCAGCATCAGCCCGCGCTTGGGGATCACGCCGTGTTCCTGGAACGAGCCGCCGTGGAATTCGGGATCGGTGAGGATCGCCTGGCGCGCCACTTCGTTGAAGGCGATGTTCTGCGCCGACAGCTTGGGCGCCGAGGCGATTGCCAGGCAGTGGCGCACGCGGTCCGGGTAGGTGATGGTCCACTGCAAAGCTTGCATGCCCCCCAGGCTGCCGCCGATCACGGCGGCCCACTGGCCGATCCCGAGGCGGTCGGCCAGGCGTGCCTGGCTGTGGACCCAGTCTTCCACGGTCAGCACCGGGAAGTCGGCACCGAAAGGTTTGCCGGTGTCCGGGTTGAGGCTGCTGGGGCCGGTGGAGCCGTTGCAGCCGCCCAGGTTGTTCAGGCTGACCACGAAGAACTTGCTGGTATCGATGGGCTTGCCCGGGCCGATGCAGCTGTCCCACCAGCCGGGCTTGCGGTCGTCGACGCTGTGGTAGCCGGCGGCGTGGTGATGCCCCGACAAGGCGTGGCAAATCAGCACGGCATTGCTCGCCGTGGCATTGAGGGTGCCGTAGGTTTCGTAGATCAGGTCATAGGCTGGCAACGAACGGCCGCAGGCCAGGGCCAGGGGCTCGCTGAAATGCGCCATTTGCGGCGTCACCAGACCAACGGAATCGGGGGGAAAGGCAGCTGGCATCGACCCTGCTCGCGTTGAAATGAGGCGTAAGTCTAAAGACCGCTGTGGCAGGCGGCAAGCAACGGGCGGCGCTGATTGTTTCTTGAGTGAAAACCCTGTGCCGGATGAGTTTCCTTGTGGCGAGGGAGCTTGCTCCCGCTGGGGCGCGAAGCGGCCCTATCAGGCCGATGTCCCGTACCATAGGTAATAGCGCGTTGCCTGGTTGGGGGCTGCTTCACGCCCAGCGGGAGCAAGCTCCCTCGCCACAGGGTTGGTCATTCATCAGGTGGGCCGGACGAGGCCCGGCAACTCCGGCAGCTTCTTCGGCGCATGTATCCGCACCCGCTTCTGCCGGTTCAACTCGCCACTGATCAGGCTGACCTGGCTCTTGGACACGCCAAACGCCTTGGCCAGGAACGCCATCAGGTAGGCGTTGGCCTTGCCCTCGACCGGCGGGGCGGTGAGGCGGATCTTCAGGCGGTCACCGTGCAACCCGGCGAAATCATCGCTGCGGGCTGCCGGTTGCAGGTGACACTCCAGGATCAGGTCGTCGCCATCCCAGCGAAAGTAGCTCACTGGGGTCAGATCAGCAGGCGCAGGATTTCCGGCATCATGGTGATCGCCGCCAGGTTGTTGATCACCAGCATGTCGATCAGCTTGAGCACCATGAACGCCAGGATCGGCGAGATATCCAGGCCGCCAAGGTTCGGCACGATACGACGGAACGGCGCCAGGGCCGGTTCGCAGATCTGGTTGACCAGTTCGGCACCTGGGTTATGGCTGCCCGGCGCGACCCACGACAGGATCACGCTGATGATCATGGCGAAGAAGAAAATCTTCAGGAACAGCGCGGTCACGCCAATGAGCGACCAGATCAGCAGTTGCAACGGGTTGCCGGTGGTGCCGTAGGTCAGCAGCAGGGTCAGGGCCATCAGCGCCAGTTGCACCAGGATCGCCAGTACCAGCGAGGACATGTCCAGGCCGAACACGCTTGGGATGATCCGGCGCAGTGGCTTGAGCAGCGGCTGGGTGGCCTTGACGATGAACTGGCAGAGCGGGTTGTAGAAGTTCGCGCGCACCAGTTGCAGCACGAAACGCAGCAGCACGATCAGCAGGTACAGGCTGCCGAGGGTTTGCAGCACGTAGACCGCTGCAGTGTTCAATCCAATCATGAATAACTCCTTATTGGCCCAGTTGTTCGGCCATTTCGGCCGAGCGGTGCGCGGCGGCGCCGAGTGCTTTTTCCACCAGGGCTTCGAAGCCCCCGGCCTGGAACGATTTGATGGCCGCTTCGGTGGTGCCGGCCGGCGAGGTCACGCGGCGGCGCAGCTCGGCCGCGTCGACGTCGCTGGAGACAGCCATGTGTGCGGCGCCTAGTGCGGTCTGCAAGGTCAGCTGGGCGGCGGTTTCCCGGGGCAGGCCGAGTTTCTCGCCGGCGGCGGTCATGGCTTCGATCAGCAGGAAAAAGTACGCCGGGCCCGAGCCGGAGACGGCGGTGACGGCGTCCAGTTGCTGTTCGGTGTCCAGCCACAGTGCCAGGCCGACAGCCGACAGCAGTTCCTCGGCCTGCTGGCGTTGTGCGGCGGACACTTGGGAAGTAGCGAACAGGCCGCTGACGCCCTGGCGCAGCAGTGCCGGGGTGTTGGGCATGCAGCGTACGATCGGCTGCTCGCCGAGCCAGTTGTTCATGCTGGCGCACGTGATGCCGGCGGCAATCGACACCACCAGTTGATGAGGCTTGAGGCTTGGGCGCAGGGCCGCGCAGACGGTTTTCATCGCCTGCGGCTTGACCGCCAGCACGATGACGTCCGCGCCGTCGATGGCCTGGGCGTTGTCGGCGAAGGTTTGGATGCCTTGTTCGCGGCTCACCCGGTTGCGGGTCTCTTCACCCGGATCGCTGGCGCGGATCAGGGAAGCGTCCAGGCCCTTGGCCCGCAGGCCGCCGATCAGGCTGGCGGCCATATTGCCGGCGCCGATGAAGGCAATACGCGTGTTGCTCATGACAGGTCCTTATAAAGAGATGAGTCGGCCATGTTTCAGGATTGACCGTAGTCGCGGGCACCGAACAGGGCCGTTCCGATGCGCACCCAGGTGGCGCCTTGGGCAATCGCTGACTCAAGGTCGTGGCTCATGCCCATGGAAAGGGTGTCCAGCGGTAGCGCCAGGCTGGCTTGCAAGCGTTGGACCGCGGCGAAGGCAGCATCCTGGGCGGCGCGGTCTTCGGTGGGTTCGGGAATCGCCATCAATCCGCGCAGTTTCAGGCGGGGCAGGGCGCTGATAGCGCTGGCCAGGGCGGGCAGGTCCGCTGGGGTGCAGCCGGATTTGCTGGCTTCACCGCTGACGTTGACCTGAATGCAGATGTTCAGCGGTGGCAAGTCGGCCGGACGCTGCTCGGACAGACGCTGTGCAATTTTCAAGCGATCCACGGAATGCACCCAGTCGAAATGTTCGGCGATAGCGCGCGTCTTGTTCGATTGAATGGGGCCGATGAAGTGCCAGATCAAGGGCAGGTCGGTCAGTTCGAGCTGTTTGCCCAAGGCTTCTTGCAGGTAGTTCTCGCCGAAGTCCCGCAGGCCGGCGGCATAGGCTTCGCGCAGGGCCTGGACGGGCTTGGTCTTGCTCACGGCCAGCAGCTGGACACTGTGTTCGGCACGCTGGGCGGCCTGCTCCGCAGCGCGGATGCGCGAACTAACCTGAGCGATGTTGTCTGCTATCGTGGACATAAAGAAGCGCCAGCGGTGAGGTTCGCGGCATTCTACTGGAATTGAGGAGCGCTATGGATATCACTGAGTTACTGGCGTTCAGCGCCAAGCAGGGCGCGTCGGACCTGCACCTGTCCGCCGGGCTGCCACCGATGATCCGCGTCGATGGCGATGTCAGGCGTATCAACCTGCCGGCATTGGACCACAAGCAGGTTCATGAACTGATCTACGACATCATGAACGACCGGCAACGGGTAGATTACGAAAAGTTTCTGGAGACCGATTTTTCCTTCGATGTGCCGGGCGTGGCGCGGTTCCGGGTCAACGCCTTCAACCAGAATCGCGGTGCGGGGGCCGTGTTTCGGACCATTCCGTCGAAAGTCCTGACCATGGAAGACCTGGGGATGGGCGAGGTATTTCGCAAAGTGACCGAGGCGCCTCGCGGACTGGTGTTGGTGACCGGGCCGACCGGTTCAGGCAAGTCCACCACATTGGCGGCCATGATCGATTACTTGAACAGCCACAAGCACCATCACATCCTCACCATCGAAGACCCTATCGAATTCGTTCACGAACCGCGCAAATGCCTGATCAACCAGCGTGAGGTGCACCGCGACACCCAGGGTTTCTCCACGGCCCTGCGTTCGGCCCTGCGGGAGGACCCGGACGTGATCCTGGTGGGGGAGATGCGCGACCTGGAGACCATTCGCCTGGCGCTGACAGCCGCGGAAACCGGGCACCTGGTGTTTGGCACCCTGCACACCACATCGGCGGCCAAGACCATTGACCGGGTGGTGGACGTGTTCCCCGGCGACGAGAAGTCCATGGTTCGTTCGATGCTGTCGGAATCACTGCAGGCGGTGATTTCCCAGACGCTGGTCAAGAAGATCGGCGGCGGCCGGATCGCGGCGCATGAAATCATGCTGGGCACCTCGGCCATTCGGAACCTGATCCGTGAAGACAAGGTGGCGCAGATGTACTCGGCCATCCAGACGGGTGGTTCGCTGGGAATGCAGACGCTGGATATGTGTTTGAAGGACTTGGTGAGCAAAGGCCTGATCAGCCGCGAACATGCGCGGGAGCGGGCGCGTACACCGGATAATTTCTGAGGCGGGGAAACGGTCAGTAAGGCCTGATACGGTCCCTGTGGCGAGGGAGCTTGCTCCCGCTGGGCCGCGAAGCGGACCCAAAATAATTGGGTCCACAGAGATCATGGGTCTGTTTTGGGGCGGCTGCGCCACCCAGCGGGAGCAAGCTCCCTCGCCACAGGGGGGGCGGTGAGCGCTTCGGATCAGCGCTGAACCACGCGCATCGCACCCGGCTCTTTCGGCAGCACGCGCTTGGCCACCACGTAATGGGTGTCCCAGTACGGTTTGTTCAAGGTGTCGATGCTCACCGACTTGCCACGGCGCGGGGCGTGGATGAAGCGGTCGTTGCCCAGGTAGATGGCCACGTGGTTGACCCGGCGGCTCTTGAGCTTGAAGAAGATCAGGTCACCGGGCTTGAGGTCCTTGCGCTCGACTTTCTCGCCATGACCGGCGGCCATGGCGTTGGAGGTGCGCGGCAGGTCGAAGGTGGCGTCGTTGAAGGCGTATTTCACCAGTCCGCTGCAATCGAAACCTTTACTTGGGCTACTGCCGCCCCAACGATAAGGTGTGCCCAGTACATTCACGGCGCGACTCAACACATTGCTGCTCGCTTTGGTCGCCATCGGCGGGACCAGCTTGCTGTTGGTCGTGCTCACGCGCTGGGCGCTTGGCTTGTCCTTGCTCAAGGAGGCAGAGACATGGGATTTCGGGGTATAGCCGTTGACGTTGGGAAGACGTTGCTCACGATTGGTGGCGTGGGCGGCCAGTGGCAATAATAGGCAAATGGTTAGCCATGTCTTGAAAAATGGACGCATTAGGCAAGGCTCTTAAAGGTTAGCGCGCAACTTTATAACAGCTTTTTTTGCCATTCCGAGGCCGTTTGTCGATTCGAAACGCAGCGCAAAACCCAGCAAAATGCGACAAATTGACCTGATTGTCCGACAGAACCCCGATATCACGGGGCTTTCGCCGGTTCGAGTTGCCCAAGACCGCTTGTCGGCTGGACACGAAAAAGTCACAAAAACTCCGAAAAAATTTATCTATCGAGGCAAAAGAGGCCATTCATGAACAGCTATCAGCAGGACGCAATCCGCGATACCCACAGCAAAGTCATTGGGTATCTGCTGTGGATTTTCGGTTTTACCGGCGCCCACCGTTTCTATTACGGCAAGCCGGTCACGGGCACGATCTGGTTCTTCACCTTCGGCCTGCTGGGCATTGGTTGGCTGATCGACCTGTTCCTGATCCCGGCCATGGATCGCGAAGCGGACCTGCGGTTTACCCCGGGGCCTATCGAGTACAGCGTGGCGTGGATTCTGCTGACGTTTCTCGGGGTGCTGGGCGTACACCGCATGTACCAGGGCAAATGGCTCAGCGGGATCCTTTACTTGCTGACTGGCGGGGTATTTTTCCTGGGGGTGCTGTATGACTTCTGGACGCTGAATGATCAGGTGTCGATCCGTAATGCGCAGAAGCGTGGGGCTTTTCAGTAAGACCTGGTCACCTGCATCGCGAGCAAGCTCGCTCCCACACTGGATTGAGGTGTTCACACATCATGTGTTCACCAAAGATCCACCTGTGGGAGCGAGCTTGCTCGCGATAGGCGCGGCGCGGTATCAGGCCTGGTGGGTAATCCGCCCATCCATCAGGGTGTAGCGCACCGCACCCGGCAGGCTATGGCCGATGAACGGGCAGTTGTCACCCTTGGAGCGCCAGGCTTCACCGGCCACGGTGGACGCGGCGGGGTCGAACAGCACCAGGTCCGCCGCAGCGCCAACCGCGAGTTTCCCCGCCGGCAATTGCAGTGCCTGGGCCGGGCCGTCGCTCAGGCGTGCCAGCAGGGTCGGCAGGTCCAGCAAGCCGTCCTCCACCAGCGTCAGGGCCAGCGGTAGCAGCAGTTCGACACTGCTGATGCCCGGCTCGGTGGCGCCGAACGGTGCCAGCTTGGCATCGCGCTCATGGGGTTGGTGGTGGCTGGAGATGGCCGAGATCACCCCGGATTTCACCGCTTCGCGCAGGCCATCGCGGTCGGCGCGGGTGCGCAGTGGCGGCTGGACGTGGTAGACGCTGTTGAAATCGATCAGTGCTTCGTCGGTCAGGATCAACTGGTACAGCGCCACATCGGCGGTCACCGGCAAGCCGCGGGCCTGGGCCTGGGCGATCAGTGCCGCACCGCGAGCACTGGTCAGTTGGCTGAAGTGGGCGCGTACGCCGCTTTGTTCCACCAACAATAGGTCCCGGGCCAGGGCCACGGTCTCGGCGGTTTCCGGGATGCCCGGCAGGCCGAGGAAGCTGGCGGTCGGGCCTTCGTGGGCCAGGCCACCTTCGGCCAGGTCGTGGTCCTGGGAGTTGAAGATCACCGTCAGGCCGAAGGTCGCCGCGTATTCCAGGGCGCGGCACAGGGTACGGGTGTTGCGGAAACTGTTCAGGCCGTTGCCGAACGCCACGCAACCGGCGTCGCGCAGGGCGATGAGTTCGGCCAGTTGCTCGCCGTCCAGGCCCTTGCTCAGTGCGCCGATCGGGAAGACCTTGGTGTTTCCGGCTTCGCGGGCGCGGTCGAGGATCAGTTCGGCCACGGCCGAGGTGTCCAGCACCGGTTTGGTCTGTGGCGGACAGCACAGGCTGGTCACGCCACCGGCAGCGGCGGCCCGGGTTTCGCTGACGATGCTGCCCTTACGGCTGTAGCCCGGTTCGCGCAGGGCGACGTTCAGGTCCACCAGGCCCGGGGCGGCCACCAGGCCGTGGGCGTCGAGGATTTCAGCCGCCACGAAACCGGTGGGGGCGGCGCCCAGGGCGACGATCTTGCAGGCATCGATATGGATATCAGTCACTTGATCCAGGCCACTGGCTGGATCGATCACGCGTGCGCCGAGAATGCTGAGCTTCACTGGGCGTTCTCCTGGTCGAATTGGCGCTGGGCCGTTTGCCCGCTCATGGCCATGGACAGCACGGCCATGCGGATGGCGATGCCGTAGGTCACCTGATTGAGAATCACCGAGTGCGGCCCGTCGGCCACCGCCGACTCGATCTCCACGCCGCGGTTGATCGGCCCTGGGTGCATGACGATAGCGTCCGGCTTGGCCCCGGCCAGGCGGGCGGTGGTCAGGCCGAACAGGCGGTAGAACTCGCCTTCGCTGGGCAACAGGCCGCCGGTCATGCGCTCGCGTTGCAGGCGCAGCATGATCACCACGTCCACATCCTTGAGGCCTTCGGTCATGTCGGTATAGACCTTCACGCCGTACTGCTCGACGCCGATGGGCAGCAGGGTCTTCGGCGCGATCACGCGGATGTCCGGGCAGCCGAGGGTCTTGAGGGCCAGCATGTTCGAACGGGCCACCCGCGAGTGCAGGATGTCGCCGACGATGGCCACCGACAGGTTCTCGAAGCTGCCCTTGTGCCGGCGGATGGTCAGCATGTCCAGCATGCCCTGGGTCGGGTGGGCGTGACGGCCGTCGCCGCCGTTGATGATCGCCACCTGCGGGCACACGTGTTCGGCGATGAAGTGCGCGGCGCCGGAATCACCGTGGCGCACGACGAACATGTCGGCGGCCATGGCTTCGAGGTTGCGCAAGGTGTCGAGCAGGGTTTCACCCTTGCTCGCCGAGGACGTGGACACGTTGAGGGTGATCACGTCCGCCGACAGCCGCTGGGCCGCCAGCTCGAAGGTGGTGCGGGTGCGGGTGGAGTTTTCGAAGAACACGTTGCACACGGTCTTGCCGCGCAGCAACGGGACTTTCTTCACCGCCCGGGCACCCACTTCGAGGAAGGAGTCGGCAGTGTCGAGGATTTCCGTCAACAGCTCGCGGCGCAGGCCGTCGAGGGACAGGAAGTGCCGCAGCTGGCCCTGATCGTTGAGCTGCAGCGGGCGCTTGGTTTCGAGAGGCGTCATCGCGATGGACTCTTACAAGGGCAGTTAAAGGGCAAGGTCTTGCAGTTCGAGTTGCAGTGGCGACGGCCCGGAGAGCTTGACCCGCTCATGGGCGGCCAGCGTCAGCGTCGCGCCGACCACGTTCGGCCGGATCGGCAGCTCGGCGGCGTCCAGGTCCAGCAGGCACACCAGCGTCACGCTGGCCGGGCGGCCGTAATCGAACAGTTCGTTCATGGCGGCGCGGATGGTCCGGCCGCTCATCAGTACGTCGTCGATCAGCACCAGATGCTGGCCTTCGATCTCGAACGGCAGGGCCGAGGGGCGCACTTGCGGATGCAGGCCGTTCTGGCTGAAGTCGTCGCGGTAGAAGGACACATCCAGGGTGCCCAGCGGCGATTGGCTGCCCAGTGCTTCGAGCAGGGCCTGGGCGACCCAGACACCCCCGGTGCGAATACCGATATAGCGCGGGTCGCTGATGCCGCGGTGTTCCAGGTGTGCCTTGAGACGAATCGCCATCTGGCTGATCAGTTCGGCAGGATTGGGCAGGCTCATGCTGGCTCCTTCAGGTTCCCGGGCCGGTGGTGAGTGGCGCGGCTTATCGCTAAAAGAAAGCGCCTTGGCGGCGCTTTGTAAAAAATCAGGTTTCGAACAGGGCGGCGTTGGCGTCGAGCCAGCCTTGCAACAGCAGGGCGGCGGCGATGGCGTCCACCGGGTTGTCGCGGTAACTGCCTTTCTGCCCACCGCGCACCAGGCGCTCGCCCTTGGCCTCGAAGGTGGTCAGGCGTTCGTCATGGGTATAGAAGGGCAGGTTGTAGCGACCGTTGAGCCGGCGGGCGAATTTTTCGGCGCGCAGGCACATGTCGCTGGGCGTGCCGTCCATGTTCAGCGGCAGGCCGACCACCACGGCATCGGGTTTCCACTCCTTGATCAGCGCTTCGACCTGGTTCCAGTCCGGAACGCCATTCTGTGCCTTCAAGGTGCACAACTCGCGGGCCTGGCCGGTAATGACCTGGCCGACCGCGACGCCGATCTGTTTGGTGCCGTAATCGAAGCCCAGCAGCAAGCGCAAGGCCATCAGGCGTGTCCCGCCTGGCTGGTGAGCAGGCTGAGGTTGACCCCCAGCCGGCTGGCCGCCGCTTCCAGGCGGAGTTCGCTGCTGGTGTTGAACAGGATGTCAGCGTCGAACGGGCAGGTCAGCCAAGCGTTGTCGGCCAGTTCGGCTTCCAGTTGCCCGGGTTCCCAACCGGCATAGCCGAGGGCGATCAGGCTTTTCTCCGGGCCGACGCCGTCGGCGATGGCGAACAGCACGTCCTGGGAGGTCGACAGTGACACTCCGTCCAGGTCCACGGTGGCCTGGTATTTGGGGCCCGACGGGTGGAGCACGAAACCGCGGTCAGTCTGCACCGGGCCGCCGATGAAAATCGGCACGTGCTGGCACAAGAGTGGCGGTTCGACCTCGGGGCGCAACTGCTCCAGGATGTCCGCCAGGTTCAATTCCTGCGGGCGATTGATTACCAGCCCCATGGCCCCATTGGCCGTGTGCTCGACGATGTAGGTCAAGGTGTGGGCAAAATTCGGATCGGCCATGTGCGGCATGGCAATCAGGAAGTGATGCTTGAGGTAGGTGGGGCTGACGTTTTTCATAGGCGCTAGTGTGGCGGGGCGGGGCGAACTGACAAGCTGGGGATGTGCAGGAAATACCCGAAACCGACATGAAACCCCTGTGGGAGCGAGCCTGCCTGATCGTTCCCACGCTCTGCGTGGGAATGCCTCACTGGACGCTCCGCGTCCACCAGGCTGGGACGCGAAGCGTCCCTGGCTGCATTCCTACGCAGAGCGTCACTAGTGTCCGGTAAAAACTGAAGGGGGAGCTTGCTCCCCCTTGCTGTGCCTGCGTCTTAAGCAATAATCAGGTTTTTCAGACTCGATTTTCGCCTATGTTCAGCAGCACGCGATTTGCACAAATGCTCCAGGCCCTTCCTCATCAGCTCTTCAAGGCAGCCGTCAAACGCTGTGGTGCTGATCGTTACGCTAAGCAGTTCACTTCCTGGGATCTACTTATCACGCTGATTTACGGTCAGCTTGTCCAAGCTAAAAGCTTGCGCACGTTGGCGACAGCTTCACAGTCGCTGGAACCCCATCGTTATCACCTAAACGCCAAGAACATGGTGCGTTCAACCCTTTGCGATGCCTTGAGTAAGCGCAGCTCTGAACCGTTTCGCCTGGCCTGCGAGCACCTGCTTCAAGGTGTTGGTCGCAAACAGCGCAAGTCGCTCGAAGCGATGATCACCTTGATCGATTCGACCTCAATCAGCCTGCGTGGACCCGGTTTTGACGAATGGACCACCGCGACGAAAACCCGCATAACTCAAGGCCTGAAGGTGCATGTGGCAATCGATCCACGGCAAACAGCCCCGACTTACGTGAACATCACCGCCGCCAACGTCAACGATCTGAGCGATGCTCTGACCATGCCTCTTGAAGCGGGTATGACATACGTTTTCGATAAGGGTTACTGCGACTACAACTGGTGGTACCAGATCGATCAGTTGGGCTCTTTCTTCGTCACACGGCTGAAAAAAAACGCCAACCTGAAGCAGGTAGAAAGCTTGAGAAAAGACGATGCACCGGAATTCATTGAGGCAGACGAATCGGTGCTGTTCGGTAAGAAATACCTGAACACTCGACGTCCGAATCACTATCAGGATCAGGCTGTGCGCCGGATTCAGGTTCGTCGAGACGACCATGAAACGCCACTGGTGCTGGTTACCAATGACTTCTCTCGCTCATCTGAGGAGGTCGCTGATCTGTACAAACAACGTTGGCAGATCGAGTTGTTTTTCAAGTGGATCAAGCAAAACCTCAAGTTAAAACGATATTTCGGCTTCTCCGAAAATGCCGTTCGTCTGCAGATCTACAGCGCCTTGATTACCTACCTTTTGCTGCACCTTTATCAGCACCGCTCAGGATGTTCGGGGCCTATTTCAGACTTTGCTATTAGGCTGACCCACAGCTTGTTCGAACGCCCATTGAGCATCGAACGCCTTGAAGGCCGAAGGCAGAAGCGAACAGAGCTGAAGGCTACCCAAGGTAACCTTCAGCTCTGAAAAGATTTTACCGGACACTAGTGACGCAGAGCGTAGGAACGATCAATCAATTGCTCGAAAGCCGATCGCCACGGGCAAACTTCCAGGTGCGGATGATTTCCAGTCGGTCGATGTCCGACAAATCCCCGGTAAACGGCGCGAACGGCGCAGCCAGGCGCACGATCCGCTGGGCGGCCTGGTCCAGCAGCGGCTGGCCGGAGGACTCTAGTACCAGCACTTCATACAACGAGCCGTCGCGGTTGATCGAGACCATCAGCCGCAGGTTGCCGTAGATCTGTTTGCGTCGGGCTTCGTCGGGGTAGTTGAGGTTGCCGATGCGCTCGACCTTCTTGCGCCATTCGTCCTTGTACCAGGCGCCCTTGTCGCGCATGGTCGAGGCGGCGCTCAGGCGATGGATGCGCGGGCGCTTGGCGTAGAGCTGTTGCTCCTGGGCCAGTTCGGCTTCCAGGCTGGCGATGTCGCTGGACAACTGTGAGCTGTCGAAAGTGGGTTCGGGGGCCTTGGGCTTGGGATCAGGCTTGACCTCTTCCTTGACCGGGGCCTTTTTCGGTTTTGGCGCCACGGTGGTCACGGCGGCCTTGGGCGCCGTTTCCTGCACCTCGGGCTTGGCGGCTGGCGGCGGGGTGACTTTCTGTACCGTATTGTCCTGGAAGGGGGCGATCTCAGTGGTCTTGGGAATCGCCTTTTTTTCCAGGGTGCCGCTGCCTTGCTGGTTTTCCTGGGCGAGGAAGTCGGCCTTCTTGGGCTTGGTCTCGCTCTTGAAGGTGGCCAGGGTGATTTCCAGGGTCTGGCTGATCTGCTTGGGCTCGACCGTGGCAAACCCGACGCCCAGCAGCAGGGCCAAGTGGATCAGCGCCGCCAGGAACAGGGTAAAACCGAGGCGATCAGCCGGGCGCACGCCACGATGGGCGAGCTCTTGGGGCAGATCGGACGGGAGTGTCATGACAAGGAAACCAACATCGCGTTTTTTTCAGGCCGGGCATGATAGCGCAATGTGGGTTTCCTTCAGCAGGATCTGGATCAACGAGCCTTGAGCTTCTGATCGATGGCATCCATCAGCATCCCGCCGATGTCGGTGCCAAAGGCGTTGTCGATCTCGCGGATGCAGGTCGGGCTGGTGACGTTGATTTCCGTCAGGTGCTCGCCGATCACGTCCAGGCCCACGAACAGCAGGCCTTTCTCGCGCAGGGTCGGGCCGACCTGGGCGGCGATCCAGCGATCCTTCTCGGTCAATGGACGCGCCTCGCCACGCCCGCCGGCCGCCAGGTTGCCACGGGTTTCGCCGGCGGCCGGGATGCGCGCCAGGCAATAATCCACCGGTTCGCCGTCGATCATCAGGATGCGTTTGTCACCGTCGACGATGGCCGGCAGGTAGCCCTGGATCATGATCTGCTGCTTGCCGTGCAAGGTCAGGGTTTCGAGGATCACCGACAGGTTCGGGTGGCCGGCGGTGTGGCGGAAAATCGAAGAGCCGCCCATGCCGTCCAGGGGCTTGAGGATCACGTCGCCGTGGTGGTCGGCGAACTCACGCAACACGTCCGGGCGACGGCTGACGATGGTGGGTGGCGTGCACTGCGGGAACAGCGTGGCGAACAGCTTTTCGTTGCAGTCGCGCAGGCTCTGGGGCTTGTTGACCACCAGCACGCCGGCGTTTTCAGCCTGTTCCAGCAGGTAGGTGGAGTACACGAACTCCATGTCGAACGGCGGATCCTTGCGCATCAGGATCACGTCCAGGTCGCTCAGCAGCGCGTCGCTCTCGGTGCCCAGCTCAAACCACTTCTCGGGGTTGGCGAAGACTTTCAGCGGCTTCATCCGCGCCCGAGCCTGGCCTTCGGCCTGGTAGAGGTCGCGCTGTTCCATGTAGAACAGCTCCCAGCCGCGCTTCTGAGCGGCCAGCAGCATGGCCAGCGAGCTATCCTTTTTATAGGAAATGCTGGCGATAGGGTCCATGACAATGCCGACGCGTACGCTCATGGCTTGGTTCCTCGAAATGTGATGGGCACATAATGGCGTGAAAAAGTGGCGTCAGAGTGGCGCCCGGAAGATTGGCGGTCAAGGAAAAACCACCGCGCCGAGCGGCCGATAGATCGGCGATGGAGACTGTGCTAAAAAGGCTGCCATGTGACGTGCGGGCCTTGAACATCAAGGGTTTGCGCTGTCGATCACACTTACGCGTTAAAAACCGGTTTGCAGTGGCAATGGCAGAGCATCTCACGCAGCAGCAACCCAGCGCCTTGAAGGTCATGGTCATCGACGATTCGAAGACCATCCGCCGCACCGCCGAAACCTTGCTGCGCAACGTGGGCTGCGAGGTGATCACGGCCGTCGATGGTTTCGATGCCCTGGCCAAGATCGCCGACCATCATCCGGGCATCATTTTTGTCGACATCATGATGCCACGCCTGGATGGCTACCAGACCTGTGCCCTGATCAAGAACAACAGCGCGTTCAAGGCCACGCCGGTGATCATGCTGTCGTCCCGCGACGGGCTGTTCGACAAGGCCAAGGGGCGCATCGTCGGTTCCGATCAGTTTTTGACCAAGCCGTTCAGCAAGGAAGAACTGCTGGGCGCGATACAGGCCCATGTCCCGGGCTTTGCCGCTGTCCAGCCGCACCAGGCACATTAATGACACGTGGCCAACGGGCCAGGGGTCAACAAGAAAATGGGGAACACCATGGCACGAGTTCTGATCGTCGATGATTCGCCGACTGAAATGTACAAACTGACCGGCATGCTGGAAAAGCACGGCCATCAGGTCCTGAAGGCCGAGAATGGCGCCGATGGCGTGGCCCTGGCCCGCCAGGAAAAACCCGATGCGGTGCTGATGGACATCGTCATGCCCGGCCTCAACGGTTTCCAGGCCACGCGCCAGCTGACCAAGGACCCGGACACCGGCCACATCCCCGTGATCATCATCACCACCAAGGACCAGGACACCGACAAGGTCTGGGGCACGCGCCAAGGTGCGAGGGACTACCTGACCAAACCGGTGGACGAAGAAACCCTGATCGCGACCTTGAACAAAGTGCTGGCGGGTTGACGGCACGGCCATGAGCCAATCCCTGACTGCATTCGAACTGCTGCTGCAGATCGACCGGCGCTGCCGGTTGCTGGGGGCGGACTTGCCCTCCCAGCCGGCCCATCGCGCCGGTTGGAGCGGCATCGGCTTTCGCATGGGCGAGCACTGGTACGTGGCGCCGATGGGCGAAGTCAGCGAAGTGCTGCACGAACCACGTCACACGCATTTGCCCGGGGTCAAGCCGTGGGTGCGTGGAGTGGCTAACCTGCGCGGGCGCTTGTTGCCGTTGATGGACTTGTGCGGGTTCTTTGGCCACGAGCTGTCGACCGTGCGCAAGCAGCGGCGCGTGTTGGTGGTGGATCACGACGAGGTGTTCGCCGGGTTGTTGGTGGACGAGGTCCTTGGGCTGCAGCATTTTGCCCAGGAAAGCCTGGAACCGACGCTGGTGGACGACCTTGACGGCCCCGAAGCGGCCTTCGTCAAGGGGCGGTTTGGCGGCGAGCGCGAGTGGCAAGTGTTCAGCCCGTTTGCCCTGGCGCGGTCGCCGGGGTTCATGGATGTGGCGATTTGACGAGGTGCAGCGCAGGCCCCTTGTGGGAGCGAGCTTGCTCGCGATTGCGGTGGGTCAGCTAAATCACGGCTGACTGATCCAATGCTATCGCGAGCGAGCTCGCTCCCACATTGGGTCGGCGGTGACTGGGTTGGATTGGGCAGTACAGGCGAGAACCGATGATCAAAGCAAAAACAGGCAAGCCACTGGAAGCGTCGCGCAGTCGTTCGCAGATCATCGTGCTGTTCGTCGCGCTGATCGTCTTCATCATGCTGCTGTTCGCCAACTTCGCTTACCTCAACACCCAGTCCTCCTACGACAAGCAGTACATCGGCCATGCCGGTGAGCTGCGGGTACTGTCCCAGCGCATCGCCAAGAACGCCACCGAGGCCGCCGCCGGCAAGCCCGCGGCATTCAAGCTGCTGAGCGATGCGCGCAATGACTTCGCCCAGCGCTGGGGCTACCTGAAACAGGGCGACCCGGTGACCGGCCTGCCCCCTGCGCCCGCCACCCTGCGCCCGCAGATGCGCGCCGTGCAGTTGGATTGGGAGCGCCTGCTCAAGAACACCGATGCCATCCTCTCCAGCGAACAGACCGTGCTGTCGCTGCACCAGGTGGCGGCGACCCTGGCCGAAACCGTGCCGCAGTTGCAGGTCGAGTACGAAAAAGTCGTCGAGATCCTGCTGCAACGCGGTGCGCCGGCCGCCCAGGTGGCCATGGCCCAGCGCCAGTCGTTGCTGGCCGAACGGATTCTCGGCGCGGTGAATACCGTGCTGGCGGGGGACGAAAACGCCAGCCAGGCCGCCGACACCTTCGGTCGCGACGCCGCGCGTTTTGGCCAGGTGCTCAATGGCATGTTGCAAGGTGACCCGGCCCTGAAGATATCCCAGGTCCAGGACCGCGATGCCCGGGCACGCCTGAGCGAAATCAGCGAGCTCTTCGAGTTCGTTTCCGGCTCGGTGGACGAAATCCTCGAGACCTCCCCGGAGCTGTTCAAGGTCCGCGAATCGGCCGGCAACATCTTCAACCTGTCGCAGACCCTGCTCGACGAGGCTTCGCACCTGGCCACGGCCTTCGAAAACCTCGCCGGCGGGCGGTCCATCAATACCATCGGCGGCTATGTGCTGGGTTTGCTGGCGCTGATGTCGATCATCCTGATTGGTCTGGTGATGGTTCGCGAAACCAACCGCCAGTTGCACGAAACCGCACAAAAGAACGAACGCAACCAGAACGCGATCATGCGGTTGCTGGATGAAATCGAAGACCTGGCCGATGGCGACCTGACTGTCACGGCCTCGGTCACCGAGGACTTCACCGGCACCATCGCCGATTCCATCAACTATTCGGTGGATCAACTGCGCGACCTGGTGGCGACCATCAACCTGACCGCCGGCCAGGTCGCCGCTGCGGTGCAGGAAACCCAGGCCACGGCGATGCACCTGGCCCAGGCTTCCGAGCACCAGGCCCAGCAGATTTCCGAAGCTTCGACTTCAATTAATGAAATGGCCCAGTCCATCGACCAGGTGTCGGCCAATGCCGCCGAGTCGTCGGCGGTGGCCGAGCGGTCGGTGGAAATTGCCAACAAGGGCAACGAGGTGGTGCACAACACCATTCACGGCATGGACAACATTCGCGAACAGATCCAGGACACCGCCAAGCGTATCAAGCGCCTGGGTGAGTCATCCCAGGAAATTGGCGACATTGTCAGCCTGATCGACGACATCGCCGACCAGACCAACATCCTGGCACTCAACGCCGCCATCCAGGCGTCCATGGCCGGTGATGCCGGGCGCGGGTTCGCGGTGGTGGCCGATGAAGTGCAGCGCTTGGCCGAGCGCTCTTCGGCGGCGACCCGGCAAATCGAGACCCTGGTGCGGGCGATCCAGGCCGACACCAACGAGGCGGTGATTTCCATGGAGCAGACCACCACCGAAGTGGTGCGCGGTGCGCGACTGGCCCAGGACGCCGGCGTCGCCCTGGAAGAAATCGAAGGCGTGTCCAAGACCCTGGCGGCGCTGATCCAGAGCATCTCCAACGCTGCGCAGCAACAGACCACCTCGGCGGGGCAGATTTCCTTGACCATGAACGTGATCCAGCAGATCACCTCGCAGACCTCATCCGGTTCCACCGCCACTGCCGAGAGCATTGGCAACCTGGCGAAAATGGCCAGCCAGCTGCGCCGTTCGGTGTCGGGTTTTACCTTGCCGGCGGCGGCAGCGGCTGGCGATGAGGAAAAAGGGTGACTGACCTGTTGGGAGGGAATGTACCTGTGGCAAGGGCGCTTTTGTGGCGAGGGAGCTTGCTCCCGCTGGGTGGCGCAGCCGCCCCGAATATTTTGTGAGCGCTGCGCACTCAAGCGGGAGCAAGCTCCCTCGCCACGGGGTTCTGGGCCGTACCACAGGCATACGACTGTTGATTTGGAGTGGTTATGGGTGATCGGCACGACTATGTGGCCCTGGAATGGGTCAAGGGCGAGATTGCCGAAACGCTGAAGCAGGCTCATCTGGCCCTCAACCGCTTGGTGGACGATCCGCAGGCGTCGGACGCCCTCGGGCAATGCCTGGCCTGCATTCACCAGGTCCACGGCGGCCTGCAGATGGTCGAGTTCTACGGTGCGGCGCTGCTGGCCGAGGAGATGGAGCAGCTGTGCGCCGCCCTGCAGGACAACCGCGTCACCCATCGCGACGAAGCCATCAGCCTGTTGAGCCAGGCCTTGGGGCAGTTGCCGATCTACTTGGACCGCGTACAAGGTGCCCGTCGCGACCTGCCGCTGGTGGTGCTGCCCTTGATCAACGACCTGCGCAGTGCCCGGGGCGAGAGCCTGTTGTCGGAAACCAGCCTGTTCAGCCCCGAGTTGCCCGATATCGCGCCGCTCAGCGACGAGGCGTTGCAGCGCCTCGAACCCGCAGACCTGCCAAACACCTTGCGCAAACTGCGCCAGACCCTGCAAATGGCCCTGGTGGGCCTGTTGCGCGAACAGGATGACGCGACCCACCTGGGTTACCTGGCCAAGGTCTTCCACCGCCTGGAAACCTTGTGCGCTGGGGCGCCGCTCAATGCGTTATGGCAGGTGGCCTCGGCGCTGGTCGAAGGCATGCGCGACGGGCGTATCGCCAACAGCCCGGCGCTGCGCAGCCTGTTCAAGGAAGCCGACAAGGAACTCAAGCGCCTGCTGGACCAAGGCATGCCTGGCATCAATCAGCCGGCACCGCCCCACCTGCTCAAGAGCTTGTTGTTCTATATTGCCAAGGCCGAACATCCCAGCGGGCAGATGCAGATCATGAAAGAACGCTACTCACTGGACGACGCGCTGCCCGACAGCGCCATGGTCGACGAAGAACGCGCGCGCCTGGCCGGGCCCGACCGCGATGCCATGCGCTCGGTGCTTGCCGCGCTGTGCGAGGAGTTGGTACGGGTCAAGGAGCGCCTGGACCTGTTCGTGCGCAGTGACCGCCAGCATGCCTCGGAGCTGGACAGCCTGTTGGCGCCCCTGCGGCAGATCGCCGACACCCTGGCGGTGCTCGGTTTCGGCCAACCGCGCAAGGTCATCATCGATCAACTGGCGGTGGTCCTGAGCCTCGCCCAGGGCCAGCGCGAGCCGGATGACGCGACCCTCATGGACGTCGCCGGAGCCTTGCTCTACGTCGAGGCGACCCTGGCCGGCATGGTCGGCACCGTCGAGCCCGAGAGCCGCGAAGACACCCACCTGCCCACCACCGACCTGACCCAGATCCACCAGATCGTCATCAAGGAAGCCCACACCTGCCTGCAACAGGCCAAGGACATGATCGTCGACTACATCGACGCGGACTGGAACAGCGAGCAACTGCAACCCTTGCCCGCGTTGCTGACCCAGGTGCGCGGCGCGCTGGCGATGATTCCCCTGAGCCGTGCCGCCAGCCTGGTGGAGGCCTGCAACGCGTTCATCCGCGACCACCTGTTGCTGGACCAGGCCCAGCCGGGGTGGGAAGAACTCGACCACCTGGCCGACGTGATCACCGGCCTCGAATACTACCTGGAGCGCTTGAGCGAGGACCCGGAAACCTCCGGCGAGCCGTTGCTCAATGGGGTCGAGCGGAGCTTGGCTGCGCTCGGTTATTTCCCTGACGAAGCGCGGGTGCCGGTGCTCGACGATGTGTTGAGCCCCAACGAAGCCCAGGTCATGCAGGACTTGCAGGAACTGGATGACCCGCAGACGGTGCAATCCTTGGCCGAGGTGCTGGCCAGCCCGATCTCGGCGGTCAATCCGCCGGCCAGGAGCACCCCAGGCAGCCTGTTGCCGCCACCGTCGGATGAACGTCCGGTGGACGACGAGTTGCGCGAGGTCTTCCTCGAGGAAACCGGCGAGGTGTTGGACGTCCTGCGTGAATACCTGCCGCGCTGGAGTGCTCATCCCGACGACCACGGCGCGCTGAGCGAACTGCGCCGGGCCTTCCATACCCTCAAGGGCAGCGGCCGGATGGTCCGGGCGCTGGTGCTGGGTGAACTGGCCTGGGCCGTGGAAAACCTGCTCAACCGGGTCCTGGAGCGCAGCGTCGAGCCGCAGGCCTCGGTCCGCCAGTTGGTTGAAGACACGGTGCAGTTGTTGCCGGCCCTGGTGGCCGAATTCGCGGCCAATCACCAGCGCCAGCGCGACGACGTCGACCGCTTGGCCGCCCGCGCCCATGTCCTGGCCAAGGGCGGCGACGAGGAGGATGAAGACGAGCAGGACGTGGCCGCTCTCGATCCGCTGCTGTTGAAGATCTTCGACAACGAAGCCCAGGGCCACCTCGCCAGCCTCAATCGCTTTCTCGATCAGTCGGCCGACCACCTGCCCTTGCAGGCCAGTGATGAATTGCAGCGGGCCTTGCATACACTCAAGGGCAGCGCTTCGATGGCCGGCGTGCTTCCGATCGCCGAACTGGCCGGGGCGATGGATGAGCTGGCCCGGGAATACCGGGTGCATCTGATTGCCCTCGACCTGGATGAGGTCGAATTGCTGCTGGAAGCCGAAGGGCTGCTGCGCCGGGGCTTGCGCCAGTTGCACAGCGAGCCGCTGGCGGCGATTCCCGGGGCCGAGGATCTGATCCTGCGTGCCCAGGCCCTGCTGGCCGAGCGTCTGCACGCCGCCAACAATGCGCCAGACAAAGTGCTGCGAACCAAGCGCGACCCACAACTGATCAACAATTTCCTCGCCCAGGGCATGGACATTTTGCTGGACGCCGAAAGCCTTTTGCAGCGCTGGCAGCAGCACCCCGGCGAAGGCCAGGAACTGAGTGCGCTGCTCGATGAGCTGACCACCCTCGGCGAAGGCGCGCACTTGGCCGACTTGCACCCGGTGGACGAACTCTGCGAAGCCTTGCTCGACCTCTACGGTGCGGTAGAGGAAAGCAGCCTGGCGGTCAGCAATGAATTTTTCCAGGAGGCCCAGCGCGCCCATGAAGCGCTGATCGACATGCTCGATGAGCTGGCGGCCGGGCAGCATGTGCATCCGCAGCCGGCGCGGGTACAAGCCTTGCGCCGCCTGCTCCAGGAGAGCCTCGACCCGTCGGCCACCGGTCTGATCCGCAGCGACGGCAGCCGCACCCTGAGCATCCGCGAACTGAGCCATGCGACGGCGGAAATGGAGCGTGACGCGCCCGTCGATACCTCGATGGAAGATGACCTCGTGGCGATTTTCCTCGAAGAAGCCCAAGACATCCTCGAAAGCGCCGCCCAGGCCTTGCAACGCTGGTTGGCCGATCCGGATAACGGCGCGCCGTTGTCCTCGCTGCAACGTGACTTGCACACCCTCAAGGGCGGTGCGCGAATGGCCGACATCCGGCCGGTGAGCGACCTGGCCCAGGAGTTGGAAAACCTTTACGAAGGGCTGGTGGACCGGCGCTACAGCTACAGCGAGGAGCTGGCGCAACTGCTCGCCAGCAGTCATGAACGCCTCGACCTGTTGCTCGGGCAGTTGCAGCAGGGCCAGCCGTTGGGCGATCCCGTTGCGCTGATCGACGCCATTCGACGCTTGCGCCAGGACAAGCCGAACGCCATCGAGACGAGCGCAGCGGCCCAGGCCGACGGCGCCGGCCATGATCCCGAGTTGCTGGAAATCTTCCTTGAGGAAGGCTTCGACATCCTCGATAGTTCGGGCGCGGCGCTGCTGCGCTGGCAGGAAGAACCGTCGAATCGCCAGGCCGTGGAAACCTTGCTACGGGATTTGCACACCCTCAAGGGCGGTGCGCGCATGGTGGAAATCGTCCCCATCGGCGACCTGGCCCACGAGTTGGAAAACCTCTATGAAGGCCTGTCGGCGGGTCTGCTGCAGCCGACCCCGGCGCTGTTCACCTTGTTGCAAAGCAGCCATGACCGACTGGCGCAGATGCTCGACGCCGTGCGTGCTGGCCACCCGTGCCCGCTGGCGGACCGGCTGATTGCACAGATCCAGGCGGTGAATCATTCCCAGGAGAATGCCGCGCCGCAGGCTGTCTCGGCGCCGGAGCCGGTGCCTACTCCCATCGTCAGCCCACCCGCGGCGCCTGCAAGACCGGACCCCGGCGCGGCGGGCGACGGTGCGGACATGGTCAAGGTCTCCGCCGAACTGCTCGACGACCTGGTGAACCTGGCGGGCGAAACGTCGATCTTCCGTGGGCGTATCGAACAGCAGGTCAACGACGCGCGCGTGGCCCTGGGCGAAATGGAAACCACCATCGAGCGCATGCGCGATCAACTGCGACGCCTGGATACCGAAACCCAGGGGCGAATTCTCAGCCGACAACAGGTCGAGGCCGAGCGCCTGGGCTATGAAGAGTTCGACCCGCTGGAGATGGACCGCCATTCCCAGTTGCAGCAGCTGTCCCGGGCACTGTTCGAGTCCGCCTCGGACTTGCTTGAGCTCAAGGAAACCCTTGATCGCAGCAATCACGATGCCGAGGTCCTGCTGCAACAGCAGGGGCGTATCAACACCGAGCTCCAGGAAGGCCTGATGCGTACGCGCATGGTGCCCTTCGAGCGCATGTTGCCGCGGCTCAAGCGCATTGTCCGGCAAGTGGCGCAGGAGCTGGGCAAGGACGTGGAATTCCTGGTCGGCAACGCCGACGGCGAGATGGACCGTAACGTGCTGGAGCGCATGGCTGCCCCTCTTGAACATATGCTGCGCAACGCCGTCGACCACGGTCTGGAGCCGGCCGACGTGCGCATTGCCGCCGGCAAGCCGGCACGAGGACGTATCAGCCTCGACCTGTCCCGGGAAGGCGGCGACATCATTTTCGACATCCGCGACGACGGCGCCGGCGTGCCGCTGGAGGCGGTGCGCAGCAAGGCGATCAAGCGTGGCTTGCTGGCGCCGGACAGCGACATCAGCGACCGCGACGTGCTGCAGTTCATCCTGCAACCAGGGTTTTCCACTGCCGAGAAAATCACCCAGATCTCCGGGCGTGGCGTCGGCATGGACGTGGTCCACGAAGAGGTGCGGCAATTGGGCGGCAGCATGGTCATCGATTCCACGCCGGGGCAGGGCGTGCATTTCCGCATTCGCTTGCCGTTTACCGTGGCGGTTAACCGCGCGTTGATGGTGCACTGTCACGAAGACCAGTACGCGATCCCGCTGAACACCATCGAGAGCATTGTCCGGGTATTGCCCGCCGAACTGGACGGCCATTACCAGCTCGATCCGCCAACCTACACCTACGCCGGGCAGCGTTACGAGTTGTGCTACCTCGGTGAGCTGCTGAAAACCGGCGCCCGGCCGAAACTGCTGGGCCAGAGCCAGCCCTTGCCGGTGCTGCTGGTGCAGTGCAACGAGCGGCATGTTGCGGTGCAGGTGGACGCTACCGCCGGGACCCGGGAGATTGTGGTCAAGAGCCTCGGTCCGCAGTTCTCGGCGGTACAGGGCCTGTCCGGGGCGACGATCCTGGGGGACGGCCGGGTGGTGTTGATTCTCGACCTGCTGGCGCCGATCCGCGCCTTGCCCCACCAGGTGCCGCGCCGCCAAGTGCCGGTAGAAGGCGAGGGCGAACCGCAACGGCCGCTGCTGGTGCTGGTGGTGGACGACTCGGTGACGGTGCGCAAAGTCACCAGCCGTCTGCTGGAGCGCCATGGCATGCACGTCCTCACCGCCAAGGACGGCGTGGATGCCATGGCGCTGCTGGCCGAACACGCCCCGGACCTGATGCTGCTGGACATCGAAATGCCGCGCATGGACGGCTTCGAAGTGGCCACGCAAGTGCGCAACGACCCGCGCCTGGCGCACCTGCCGATCATCATGATCACCTCCCGCACCGGCCAGAAACACCGCGACCGTGCCATGGCCATCGGCGTCAACGACTACCTGGGCAAGCCGTACCAGGAATCGGTGCTGCTCGACAGCATCGCCCACTGGAGCAAGACCCATGCATGACCTGCACCACTCGCGTACCGACCACCTCACCGGCCTGCTGCTGCCACTGGCCGACCGCCACCTGATCCTGCCCAACGTGGCCGTGGCCGAGTTGATCGACTATCAGAGCAGCGCCTTCGACATGGACACCCCGCCGTGGTTTCTGGGTTGGGTGAGCTGGCGCGAACGGCAAATCCCGCTGCTGAGCTTCGAATCGGCCTGCGGCCAGAAAACCGTGATCGGCGAAAGAGTGCGCATCGTCGTGCTCAACGCCCTGGGTGGCCGGCCAGAGCTGAGGTTCATTGCGCTGTTGGTGCAGGGCATCCCGCGGTCCTACAAGCTCGACACTCAACTGAGCTACGTCGACGTGCCGCTGTGCGGGTTGGAGCAGGCGGCGGTGCAGGTGGGGGAGCATGTAGCGAAGGTGCCGGATTTGTTGGCGTTGGAGGAGTTGGTGGTGGCTGCGGGATTGGTTCGGCAGCGCAAATCCTGAGACATACGAAGTTCTAATGAGCTTGCCCGCGAGGTGGCCTGACAGTCGTTGACCGGGTACATTTCCATTTCTTCGGTAACGGCCACTTAGGGTTCCGCCCTGACGGCGGGTCACTTTCGAAAAGCGCGAAAGTAACCAAAGCGCTTTTGCCCCACCACTCGGTGCCTCGCCTAGGCTCGGCATGCCCGAACGCAGGCATTGCTCCGTGGGCCCGCCGCGAAGGACCATCCATGGTCCAGCGCGGCTATCCCGGCATCCATGCCGGGATGCCCACTACGCAATACCTGCGTTCGGCCAGCGTGGTTAACGGGGCGCCGAAATCAACGTCCATCGCGAGGCGGCCTTATAGCCGGCCTGGCTCTTGCGGGCGGTGTACATCAATCAGACCTGTTTGGGCTGGATCTGTGGGAGCAAAGCTTGCTCGCGAGGCGGCCTTATAGCCGACCTGTTTCGCCCGCGTGTACTCAATTCCAATGTGGGCTTGCCCGCGAAGGCGGCGGCACATTCTGCATTGATGCGAGCAGAGCCGCCGCCATCGCGAGCAGGCTCGCTCCCACACGGGGCATCGTTGCGCCGTGATTAACCGGCCTACCAATAACCCTGTGGCGAGGGAGCTTGCTCCCGCTCGGCTGCGTAGCAGCCGCGAACCCGGCAATGCGGTCTGCCTGAAAATACACAGGGGCCTGCTCGCAGGCCGGCGGGAGCAAGCTCCCTCGCCACAGGGCGGTGTGTCCATCCCACCATTACTCCAACCGTAACGATCCGCCGCTGAGCTTGATTGATGCCCTCGCCACAACACTCCTAAGGTAACCCCCACGACAGCGAACCCGTGGAGTGGTCATGACAACAACAATATCCCCCGACTCGCGCTGGACGCGGCGACGCAGCGAAAAGCAGCGGCGTCTCGAGCTGGTGAAGGGGCTTGCCGACGGTGTGGTGTTGCCCACCGACAAGATCGTTGCAGCGTTGGAAGCGTTGATCCTGCCCGGCGACCGCGTGGTGCTGGAGGGCAATAACCAGAAGCAGGCGGACTTCCTTTCCCGCTCCCTGGCGAAAGTCGATCCTTCGAAGCTGCACGACCTGCACATGATCATGCCCAGCGTCGGCCGGTCCGAACACCTGGATCTGTTCGAACGCGGTATCGCCCGCAAGCTCGATTTCTCCTTCGCCGGCACCCAGAGCCTGCGCATCAGCCAGTTGCTGGAAGACGGCCTGCTGGAAATCGGCGCGATCCACACCTACATCGAGCTCTACGCCCGGTTGGTGGTGGACCTGATTCCCAACGTGGTGCTCTCGGCCGGTTTCATGGCCGACCGTGCCGGCAATATCTACACCGGTCCCAGCACCGAAGACACGCCGGCGCTGATCGAACCGGCGGCGTTCAGTGACGGCATCGTCATTGTCCAGGTCAACCAGTTGGTGGACGACGTCAGTGACCTGCCGCGCGTCGACATTCCGGCGTCCTGGGTCGATTTCGTGGTGGTGGCCGACAAACCGTTCTACATCGAGCCGCTGTTCACCCGTGACCCGCGCCACATCAAGCCTGTGCATGTGCTGATGGCGATGATGGCGATCCGCGGGATCTACGAAAAACACAACGTTCAATCCCTCAACCACGGCATCGGTTTCAACACCGCCGCCATCGAACTGATCCTGCCGACCTACGGTGAATCCCTCGGTTTGAAGGGCAAGATCTGCCGTAACTGGACCCTCAATCCTCACCCGACCTTGATCCCGGCCATTGAAAGCGGCTGGGTCGAGAGCGTGCATTGTTTTGGCACTGAGTTGGGCATGGAAAACTATATCGCCGCCCGACCGGATGTGTTCTTCACCGGACGTGACGGCTCGCTGCGCTCCAACCGCATGGTCTGCCAATTGGCCGGACAGTACGCGGTGGACCTGTTCATCGGCGCCACTTTGCAGGTGGACGGCGACGGCCATTCCTCAACGGTGACGCGCGGTCGATTGGCCGGTTTTGGCGGTGCGCCGAACATGGGGCACGACCCACGCGGTCGCCGCCACGGCACGCCGGCCTGGCTCGACATGCGCCATGGCGATGGCGAGGCGCCGTTGCTCGAACGCGGCAAGAAGCTGGTGGTGCAGATGGTCGAGACGTTCCAGGAGGGCGGCAAACCGACCTTCGTCGAGACTCTCGACGCGGTGGACGTGGCGAAGAAAGCCGGCATGCCCCTGGCGCCGATCATGATCTACGGCGATGACGTCACCCATTTGCTCACCGAAGAGGGCATCGCCTACCTGTACAAGGCCCGCTCTCTGGAAGAGCGCCAGGCGATGATCGCGGCTGTGGCCGGCGTCACTGCCATTGGCCTGCGCCATGACCCGAAAGACACCGCGCGCATGCGCCGCGAAGGGTTGATCGCTTTGCCGGAAGACCTCGGCATCCGTCGCACCGACGCCACCCGCGAGTTGCTCGCGGCCAAGAGCGTGGCCGATCTGGTGGAGTGGTCCGGTGGCCTCTACAACCCGCCCGCCAAGTTCAGGAGCTGGTAAATGCACGCCTTTAACCTGCAACCGAAAAAACTGTCCTTGGCCGAACGTCTGGCGGACATGGCGGTGGATGCGCTGATCGACGAGGCCGACCTGTCGCCCAAACCCGCCCTGGTGGACCGGCGCGGCAACGGCGCCCACACCGATCTGCACCTGGGCCTGATGCACGCCTCGGCGCTGTCGCTGTGGCCCGCGTTCAAGGCCATGGCCGAAACCGCTCTTGATTGTGGCGAAATCGGCCTGCCATTGCGCGAAGCCCTCGGCCGGATCGGCCGTGAAGGTGAAGCCGCGATGCTTGCCACCACCGGCGGCGTGAACACCCACCGTGGCGCGATCTGGGCCTTGGGCTTGCTCGTGGCGGCGACGGCGCTGGAGCCTGAATCCAATGCTCCAGGCGCAGTCACCCTGAGGGCTGCGCGCCTGGCCTTGCTCAACGACCGCTATGCGCCCCAGCCCTTGAGCCATGGTGCCCAGGTGGCTCAGCGCTACGGCGTACGCGGTGCCCGGGAAGAAGCGCAACTGGCGTTCCCGGCGGTGACCGGCCTCGGCCTGCCGCAACTCAAGCGCAGCCGCGCGGCGGGGGCGGGCGAGCAGAACGCCCGGCTCGATGCCTTGCTGGCGATCATGACTACCCTGGCCGATACCTGCGTGCTCTATCGCGCCGGCGAGCCGGGTTTGCAGGCCATGCAACAGGGTGCCAAGGCGGTGCTCGATGCCGGTGGCAGTGCGAGCCTGGGCGGACGCCGCCAGTTGCACGCCCTGGACCAACAACTGATTGCCTTGAACGCCTCGCCCGGCGGCGCTGCCGACCTGCTCGCCGCCTGCCTGTTCCTCGATCGTATCGAACGCGGCGATGGCCTCTTCCCTGGAGTGTGCTGATGGAAACCTTATCCTTTGAATTCCCCGCCGGGCAGCCGCCACGAGGGCGGGCGCTGGTGGGCTGCGTCGGCTCGGGCGACCTGGAAGTGCTGATCGAACCCGGCCTGGCGGGCAAGTTGACCATTCAGGTGCAGACCTCGGTCAACGGCAGCGAACAACGCTGGCAGCACCTGTTCGCCCGCATGTTCGACGGCCAGACACCGCCGGCCTTGTCTATCGACATCCACGATTTCGGCGCAACCCCCGGCGTGGTGCGTTTGCGCCTGGAGCAAGGCTTCGAGGAGATCGGCCATGACTGACAGTGCAGCGTTGCTCAACAAGCACAGCTTCGTCGAGCTCGGCGCCCGGCAGCGGGCCAAGGCCTTGCTCGATGACGGTACGTTCCGCGAACTGCTCGACCCGTTCCAGCGGATCATGTCGCCCTGGCTGCTGCGCCAGGGCGTGGTGCCGCAAAGCGACGACGGTGTGGTGATCGCCAAAGGCAGCCTCGATGGCCTGCCCGTGGTGATCGCCGCCATCGAAGGCGCGTTCCAGGGCGGCAGCCTCGGTGAAGTCGGCGGGGCGAAGATTGCCGGTGCGTTGGAACTGGCCGCCGAGGACAACCGCAAGGGCATCCCGACCCGCGCCGTGCTGCTGCTGGAAACCGGCGGCGTGCGTTTGCAGGAAGCCAACCTCGGGTTGGCGGCGATTGCCGAGATTCATTCGGCGATTGTCGACCTGCGCCAATACCAGCCGGTGGTCGGCGTGGTGGCTGGCAGCGTCGGCTGCTTCGGCGGCATGTCCATCGCCGCCGGGCTGTGCAGTTATCTGCTGGTGACCCAGGAAGCGCGGCTGGGCCTCAACGGCCCGCAAGTGATCGAGCAAGAGGCCGGGATCGATGAATACGACTCCCGCGACCGGCCGTTCATCTGGAGCCTGACCGGCGGTGAACAACGTTTCGCCACCGGCCTGGTGGATCGTTATGTCGCCGATGATGTGGCGCGGATCCGCCAGCAGGTCAGCCAATTGCTGCACCTGGGCGTTCCCGCGCAACACCGCAGTGGCCAGGCCGAGCTGTTCCTGCAACGCCTGGCCCGTTTGGACACTGAAGTGCAAATCGAGCCGGCCACGGTTCGTCAGCTGTATCAGGGAGAACGCCCATGAACTCGTATTCATTGAGAGGCTTGCGCTGGTTCGAAGCCTTGAGCGGCGGCGCCAAACCGTTGGAAGGCTTGCCTGCTTCGTTGAAGGTCGCGGACGTCACGCTGGGCGGGCAACACGTGCGCCTGCTGGCGGTGGTGGCGGATCCCGACAGTCGTTTTCCCCGTGCCCGCAATGGCGAGGTGGGTTTGCTCGAGGGTTGGGGCCTGGCCAAGGCCGTGGACGATGCCATCGACGCCGACCGCGGTGCCCCTCACAAGCGTGCGTTGATCGCCATTGTCGATGTGCCGAGCCAAGCCTATGGCCGGCGCGAAGAAGCCCTCGGTATTCATCAGGCCTTGGCCGGTGCGGCGGACAGTTATGCGCGCGCGCGGTTGGCCGGGCATCCGGTGATCGGCTTGTTGGTGGGCAAGGCGATGTCCGGAGCGTTTCTGGCCCACGGCTACCAGGCCAATCGGCTGATTGCACTGCGCGATCCGGGGGTGATGGTCCACGCCATGGGCAAGGCCTCGGCGGCGCGGGTGACCCTGCGCAGCGTCGAGGAGCTTGAAGCCCTGGCCGCCAGCGTGCCGCCGATGGCCTATGACATCGACAGCTTTGCCAGCCTGGGGTTGTTATGGGAAATTTTGTCGGTGGAGCAAATCGAACAGCCCTTGGTGGAGGATCTGACGCGGGTAACGGATTGTCTGCTCCAGGCGATTGAAGATGTCGAGGCGGGGCCGCGTGATCTGAGCGGCCGTCTGGGGGCGTACAACCGCATCGCGTCGAGCCGGGTTCGCCAACTGCTGAGAGAGCAGTGGTGAGTACGTATCTGGCCCATGACCTGCTCTGGGGGCTGACCCCGGAGCAGTTGGCTGCGGATGCGCCAACATGGGTAGTCGAGTCGATCACCGCCGGTCAACCGGTGGTGGTGCGGCGCGCACTGACGGCACCGGATCAAATCGCGGTCGGCGTGCGCGGGCGCTTGCGCGAGCAGCGTTATGCAACCTCGATGGCGATCGCGGCAACTGCCCGTCGCGTCATGCCAGAAGACCTTTGTCACGTTGCCTCGACTCGCGACTTGCCAGCCCTGCAAGCGCTGTCCCGCCTGCGTCCGCTGCTCGATGCCAGTGGCTGGACGTGGGGCGTCAGCGGCAGCGCCGGGTTCGAGCTTGCCACGGGTATCGAGGCGCTGCATGAACGCAGCGACCTGGATTTGATTCTGCGGGTGCCGCATTTTCTCGATCGTCTCCAGGCCGGGGAATTGCTGGCGCAACTGGATGCCTCGGTTTGTGCCGTGGATATGCAGTTGCAAACACCCTGCGGTGCCGTCGCCTTGCGCGAGTGGGCGGGTTCGTCGCGGCGGGTCTTGCTCAAGGACGACGTGCAGGCACGGCTGGTGAGCGATCCTTGGCAGCCTGCATTGGAGCAAGTCGCGTGAGCAGTCTCTTTGTCTTTCCCGGCCAGGGTGCGCAGCGCGCGGGCATGCTCCAGGGCCTGGCGCCGCAAGTCCTTGACGAGGCGACTGACGTGCTCGGTGAGGACGTGTTGCAACTGGACAGCGCCGAAGCCTTGCAGTCGACCCGCGCCGTGCAGCTGTGTTTGTTGATCGCCGGTGTGGCGGCGGCCCGTCAACTGCTGGAGCAGGCACCTGCCCCGGACTACGTGGCGGGACTGTCCATCGGTGCTTATCCGGCGGCGGTGGTGGCCGGGGCGCTGGGGTTCGAGGATGCTTTGCGGCTGGTCAGCTTGCGGGGCGAATTGATGCAGCAGGCGTATCCGCAAGGCTATGGCATGACCGCGATCATCGGCCTCGACCTCGCGGCAGTGGAGGCATTGCTGGCGCAGGTGCACAGCGACCACACTCCGGTCTACCTGGCCAACATCAACGCGGATAACCAGGTGGTCATCGCTGGCAACGATGAGGCCATGAACAACGTTGCCAGGCAGGCGCGCAGCCTGGGCGCCGGGAAGGCCTGTCGGCTGGCGGTGAGCGTGCCGTCCCATTGTCCGTTGCTGGAAGCACCGGCCCGGGCATTGGCCCAGGCATTTGCCGACGTGTCGTTGAAGGCACCGGCCTTGGGTTATCTCAGCGGTAGCCGCGCGCGACCGCTGATCGACACCGAGGCTTTGCGCGACGACCTGGCGTTCAACATGTGCCGCGTGGTGGATTGGCGCGGCACCGTGCAAAGCGCCTACGAGCGAGGCGTGCGACTGCAGATCGAACTGCCGCCCGGTGCGGTGCTGACCGCCCTGGCGCGCCGGGTATTCGAGCAGGGCACTGTCATGGCTTTCGACGGCGCCCGGCTCGACACCTTGCAGGCGCTGTTGCGTGAGGAGGGAAACCGCCAACCCTAAACCACCGACTCAAGCTGGCGAAGCACAAAAACAACAACTTCGACGATGCACTTTGAGGACTACAACAATGATTATCTACGGTGTGGCGCTGTTGGCGATCTGTACGCTGACAGGGGTGATCCTGGGCGACATGCTCGGGGTGTTGCTGGGTGTCAAATCCAACGTGGGCGGGGTCGGCATTGCCATGATCCTGCTGATCTGCGCGCGGTTATGGACACAAAAGCGCGGCGGCATGACCAAGGACTGCGAGATGGGCGTCGCCTTCTGGGGCGCCATGTACATTCCGGTGGTGGTCGCGATGGCCGCGCAACAGAACGTGGTCACGGCCCTGCACGGTGGCCCGGTGGCGGTGCTGGCGGCGATTGGTTCGGTGGTGCTTTGCGGTTGCACCATTGCGCTGATCAGTCGGACCCACAAAGGCGAACCCTTGCCCGATGAACCGGCTGAACTCACGCCGCTCGGCACCCCTGTAGGAGGCCGCTGATATGTGGGATCTCATCGAGAAAGGCCTGGAACATAACGGTCTGGTCACGGCGTTCGCGTTCGTGGGCGTGATCATGTGGGTGTCGGTGGTGTTGTCCAAGCGCCTGACCTATGGCCGGGTCCACGGCTCGGCGATTGCCATCGTCATCGGCCTGGTACTGGCCTGGGTCGGCGGAACCATGACCGGCGGGCAGAAAGGCCTGGCGGACCTGTCGCTGTTTTCCGGCATTGGCTTGATGGGCGGGGCCATGCTGCGTGACTTCGCCATCGTTGCCACGGCGTTCGAAGTGCAGGCCACCGAAGCGAAGAAGGCCGGGCTGATCGGAGCCATCGCGTTGTTGCTGGGGACGATCCTGCCGTTCATCGTCGGTGCGAGCATCGCCTGGGTGTTCGGTTACCGCGACGCGGTGAGCATGACCACCATTGGCGCGGGGGCGGTGACGTACATCGTCGGGCCGGTGACCGGGGCCGCGATTGGCGCGACGTCGGATGTCATGGCGCTGTCGATTGCCACCGGGTTGATCAAGGCGATCATCGTGATGGTCGGCACCCCCATGGCGGCACGCTGGATGGGCCTGGATAATCCGCGCTCGGCCATGGTGTTTGGTGGTTTGGCCGGGACGGTGAGTGGGGTGACGGCAGGCTTGGCGGCGACGGATCGGCGGCTGGTGCCCTATGGTGCGTTGACGGCGACCTTCCACACCGGGCTGGGGTGCTTGCTCGGGCCTTCGTTGTTGTACTTCATTGTTCGTGGGATTGTCGGTTAATCGGCGACTGCTTTTGTGGCGAGGGAGCTTGCTCCCGCTGGGCTGCGCAGCAGCCCCAAAAGAGCGGGTGCTACGCACCCGAGCGGGAGCAAGCTCCCTCGCCACAATAAGGTTTCAGGCCTGGCGATTGGCATACATCCGGCACTCAGCCAACAGCGCCAGCAGATTCGGATCACGCTCCTTGGCCTTCAGGAACACCACGCCAATGCGCTGTTGTAGCCGATACCTTTCCTGCAACGGGATCAATTTCACCCGGTTTTCATACACCGCTGCAATTCGTCCCGGCAGCAACGCGTAGCCCACCCCGGAGCTGACCATGCTCAGCAGGGTGAAGATGTCGTTGACCTGCATTGCCACCTTCGGCTCGAACCCCGCCTGCTTGAACACCCGGATACCGTCCTGGTGCGTGGCAAAACCCTGGGTCAAGGTGATGAACGTCTCGTCGCGCACCTCGGCCAGATCGACCTCGCTGCGCTGGGCAAAGGGTGAATCAGCTGGCGTGGCGAGGAAGATGTCGTCGGAAAACAGCTCGATATGCTCACAGTCCGGGTCGTTCACGCTGTCGTCCAGGGAGATCAGGATCGCGTCCACTTCCATGTTCTTGAGCTTGTAGAGCAGGTCGATGTTCGAGCCCAGGATCAGGTCGATATTGAGCTCGCTGCGACGGATTTTCAGGCCCATGATCAGTTGCGGCACGGTCTTGACCGTCAACGAATACAGCGAGCCGAGCTTGAAGCGTTCGGCGGAGAAACCAGCGGCTTCGCGGGTCAGGCGTACGCTTTCGACCACGTCCTGGATCAGCTTCTGCGCCCGCTCTTCCAGCACGTAAGCGCTTTCCAGCGGCGTGAGGTTGCGGCCTTCGTGCTTGAACAACGGGCAGCGCAGGGCGCTCTCCAGCGAGTGAATGGCCCGGTGCACACTGACATTGCTGGTCTGCAACTCGGCTGCCGCCCGCGCCAGGTTGCCGGTGCGCATGAAGGCCAGGAACACCTCGAGTTTCTTCAGGGTCAATTCTTCGTCGATCAGCATGGGGTGGGCTCTTATTCGTATCGCCCGATTGTGCCCCAATTGGCCTTTGTAGCGAGGGGATTTAGCTGTGATGAATATCCAGTGGCGGAACACTAATCTGTGGCGAGGGAGCTTGCTCCCGCGCGGCCGGGCTGGCGCTCCAGTGCGCAGCGCCCGCTCTTTTTGGGGCCGCTTCGCAGCCCAGCGGGAGCAAGCTCCCTCGCCACTGAAACCTCACTGCACTTGAGTATTGGCAGGCTGCAAGCAAACCATTGCACTTTGCCGCGCCAGGCCTGAGCCTTGGCGTCTGCTCTGGAATGTGAGGTGGGACTGGATGTATCACGGAGAACGACTCAATGCCTGGACGCACTTGGTCGGGGCGGTCGCGGCTTTTATCGGGGCGGTGTGGTTGCTGGTGATTGCCGGGATGGCGGGCGATCCGTGGAAGATCGTCAGTGTGGCGATCTACGGGTTCACCCTGCTGGTGCTGTACAGCGCTTCGACGGTTTACCACAGCGTGCGCGGGCGCAAAAAAGCGATCATGCAGAAGGTCGATCACTTTTCGATCTACCTGCTGATCGCCGGCAGTTACACCCCGTTCTGCCTGGTGACCCTGCGCGGGCCGTGGGGCTGGACCTTGTTCGGGATCGTCTGGGGGCTGGCGCTGATCGGGATACTGCAGGAGATCAAGCCACGCTCCGAAGCGCGGATCCTGTCGATCGTCATCTACGCGGTGATGGGCTGGATCGTGCTGGTGGCGGTCAAGCCGCTGCTGGCGGCCCTGGGCAACGCCGGGTTTGCCTGGCTGGCCTCGGGCGGCGTGTTGTACACCGTGGGCATTATCTTCTTCGCCCTCGACCATCGGCTGCGCCACGCCCATGGCATCTGGCACCTGTTCGTGATCGCCGGCAGCCTGCTGCACTTCGTGGCGATTCTGTTTTATGTGCTCTAACCCCTGAGCAACCTGGATTCAATGTGGGACCTGCGGCGGCTTAGAAATCCCCCCACAACTGCTGCGCCACCGCCAGCGCCACCACCGGCGCGGTTTCGGTGCGCAGCACGCGAGGGCCGAGGCGGGCGGCTTGGTAGCCGGCGGTCTTGGCCTGTTCGACTTCGGCGTCCGACAAACCGCCTTCAGGACCAATCAGGAACGCCAGTGTCGACGGTTTGTCATGGCTGGCCAGCGGCTCGGCCACCGGATGCAGCACCAGTTTGAGCTCGGCCTCGGTCTGCTTCAGCCAGTCGGCCAGCAGCAGGGGTGGGTGGATGACCGGCACGCTCGAGCGCCCGCATTGCTCGCAGGCGCTGATTGCCACCTGGCGCCAGTGCAGCAGGCGCTTGTCGGCGCGCTCGTCCTTGAGGCGCACTTCGCAGCGTTCGCTGAAAATCGGCGTGATCTCGCTGACCCCCAGTTCCGTGGCTTTCTGGATCGCCCAATCCATGCGCTCGCCCCGGGACAGGCCCTGGCCGAGGTGGATGCGCAGCGGCGATTCAGGTTGTCCGGCGAACTGCTCGTCCAATTGCACCCGCACGCGTTTCTTGCCGACTTCGGCCAGGGTGCCGCGAAACTCCTGGCCCGAGCCGTCGAACACCTGCACCGCATCGCCTTCGGCCATGCGCAGCACACGGCCGATGTAGTGGGCCTGGGCCTCGGGCAGTTCGTGGTCGCCGAGGCTCAGGGGCGCGTCGATGAAGAAGCGAGACAGTCTCATGTCGGATCTCTGAAAAAATTAACGGTGCTATGAGGCCCCCCACACCTGTGGCGAGGGGATTTATCCCCGTTGGGCTGCGAAGCAGCCCCAAATACATCCAGCGCGATTTGCCTGAAGCACCGGGGTATCCGGTTTTAGGGCTGCTGCGCAGCCCAACGGGGATAAATCCCCTCGCCACAATGGTGTTCCAACAGTGCATCGGAGTGTCAGCCCGGGTCGCGATAACCCGGATGAAAGTCCTTCGGCACCGCCACGCTGACCTTGTCCCGCGTGGCGATGTCGATGCCTTCGCTGGCGACTTCTGCCAGGAAGTCGATCTGCTCCGGGGTAATGACATACGGCGGCAGGAAATACACCACGCTACCCAACGGACGCAGCAACGCGCCGCGCTCCAGGGCATGCTGGAACACCGTCAAGCCACGTCGCTCCTGCCATGGGTAGGCGGTCTTGCTGGCCTTGTCCTTGACCATCTCGATGGCCAGCACCATGCCGGTCTGGCGCACTTCGGCGACGTTCGGGTGATCGGTCAGGTGCGCGGTGGCGCTCGCCATGCGCTGGGCCAGGGCCTGGTTGTTTTCGATGACGTTGTCGTCCTCGAAGATATCCAGCGTCGCCAGGGCCGCCGCGCAGGCTAGCGGGTTACCGGTGTAGCTGTGGGAGTGCAGGAAGGCGCGCAGGGTCGGGTAGTCGTCGTAGAACGCGCTGTAGACCTCGTCGGTGGTCACGCACGCCGCCAGCGGCAGGTAACCGCCGGTCAGGGCCTTGGACAGGCAGAGGAAGTCCGGTGTGATACCGGCCTGCTCACAGGCGAACATCGTCCCGGTACGGCCAAAGCCGACGGCGATTTCGTCGTGGATCAGGTGCACGCCATAGCGATTGCAAGCCTCGCGCAGCAACTTCAGGTACACCGGGTGGTACATGCGCATGCCGCCGGCGCCCTGGATCAGCGGTTCGACGATCACTGCCGCCACCGTGTCGTGGTGCTCGGCCAGGGTCTGTTCCATGGCCGCGAACAGGTTGCGCGAATGTTCTTCCCAACCCATGCCTTCAGGGCGGTGGTAGCAATCGGGGCTCGGCACCTTGATCGTGTCCAGCAGCAACGCCTTGTAGGTTTCAGTGAACAACGGCACATCGCCCACCGACATCGCCGCGATGGTTTCGCCGTGGTAACTGTTGCTCAGGGTGACGAAGCGCTTCTTGTCCGGCCGACCGCGATTGATCCAGTAGTGGAAGCTCATCTTCATCGCCACTTCGATGCAGGACGAGCCGTTATCGGCGTAGAAGCATCGGGTCAGGCCTTCGGGCGTCATCTTCACCAGGCGTTCGGACAGTTCGATCACCGGCTGATGGCTGAATCCAGCCAGGATCACGTGTTCCAGCTGATCGACCTGATCCTTGATGCGCTGGTTGATGCGCGGGTTGGCGTGGCCGAACACGTTGACCCACCAGGAGCTGACGGCATCGAGATAGCGCTTGCCTTCGAAATCTTCCAGCCACACGCCTTCACCGCGCTTGATGGGGATCAGCGGCAGCTGTTCGTGATCTTTCATCTGGGTGCAGGGATGCCACAGCACCGCGAGGTCGCGTTGCATCCACTGGTTATTCAGGCCCATTAACAGTCTCCTCGAGGCGGCTCGCGGCGGGCGCGGGCAAAACAATCGCGCAAGCCTATGCAATGGCGGCCCCGGGGACAACCCATTGTGTCATTGCGGCGACTTTGAGCGAGGCGATAGACGCCGCTGGCGGCGCTTTGATGGCTGTCGTATTCTTCGCGGCTCTTCTGGGCTGTCTGGCTCGAAAAACTGAAATTACCTACGTTTACTCCGGAGTTCGTTGAATGTCTGCTGGTTGGCTGCGCGCCTGTGCGCTGGTGATGATAGGGCTGTTCAGCGTTTCGGCGCTGGCCAAGGACAAGCAACCGACGGCCATCGTCATCGGCGGCGGCCTCGCGGGACTCACGGCGGCCTATGAGCTGCAGAACAAAGGCTGGGTCGTGACCCTGCTGGAAGCCAAGCCGAGCCTGGGCGGTCGTTCGGGCATGGCCACCAGTGAGTGGATCGGCAACGAGAAGACCCAGCCGGTGCTGAACAAATACGTCTCCACATTCAAGCTGAGCACCACGCCGGCGCCGGAGTTCGTGCGCACCCCCAGCTACCTGATCGATGGCACCTACTTCACCGCTGCGGACCTGGCGACCAAACAGCCGGCCACGGCTGAAGCCCTCAAGCGCTACGAAACCACCCTGGACGAACTGGCGCGCTCCATCGAAGACCCGCAGAACCCCGCGGCCAACAACACATTGCACGCGCTGGACCAGATCACCGTGTCCAACTGGCTCGACCGTCTGCAACTGCCGGCCACGGCGCGGCAGTTGGTGAACCAGGAGATTCGCACCCGTTACGACGAGCCTTCGCGTCTGTCGCTGCTGTATTTCGCCCAGCAGAACCGCGTCTATCGTGGCGTGTCCGACCGCGACCTGCGGGCCTCGCGCCTGTTGGGTGGCAGCCCGACCCTGGCCCAGGCGTTCGTCAAGCAACTGAAAACCATCAAGACCAATTCGCCCGTGTCGGCCATTTCCCAGGACAAGGACGGGGTGACCGTCAAGGTTGGCGCCGTTGGCTATCAGGCTGACTACGTGGTGCTGGCGGTGCCGCTGCGGGCGCTGAACAAGATCCAGTTGACCCCGGCCCTGGATGCCCAGCATCAAGGCGCGATCAAGGGCACCAACTACGGCTGGCGCGACCAGATTATGCTCAAGTTCAAGACCCCGGTCTGGGACAGCAAGGCGCGCATGTCTGGCGAGATCTACAGCAACACTGGCCTGGGCATGATGTGGATCGAGCCGGCCATGAAGGGCGGCGCCAACGTGGTCATCAACCTGTCCGGCGACAACGCCCGGGTGATGCAGGCTTTCGGCGACAAGCAGATGGTCGACCAGGTACTGATCCGTCTGCACGCGTTTTATCCCCAGGCCCGTGGCGCGTTCACCGGTTATGAAATCCGCCGCTACAGCACCGACCCGTCCATGGGCGGCGCGTACCTGGCCTTTGGTCCGGGCCAGATCAGCAAATACTGGCGCCTGTGGGAAAAGCCGTTGCAGCGCGTAGCCTTTGCCGGTGAACACACCGACACCCTGTATCCGGGCACCCTGGAAGGCGCGCTGCGCAGCGGCCAGCGGGCCGCCAGCCAGGTTGAAGACCTGGCGGCGGGCAAGTCGTTTGAACCGGCCAAGGTCGCGCCTGCTGCAACGGCGGCAGCTGCCGGTGCCGTGGCGGCGAAGAAGGGCAACTTCTTCAGCAACCTGTTCGGTGGCTCGGATGACGAGAAGAAGCCGGAGCCGGTCAAGGCACCGGAGCCGGTAGCGCCGCCTCCAGCGCCTGCACCGACACCCGCCCCAGCGCCTGCCCCGGTAGCGCCACCCGCGCCTGCCCCGGTGAAAGTCGAACCCGCCAAGAAAGCCACGGCCAAGCCTGCGGCGAAAAAACCGGCGGCCAAGACCCCAGCCAAAAAAGCCCCGGCCAAGGCTCCGGTAAAAAAGGCCGAGCCGGTGAAGAAGCCAGCAGTCAAACCGACGACGGCTACTGAGACGAAGGCTCAGTAACGATCAGGCGGAAAGAACGCGGCTCAAGGACCTAATGCTGTTCACTTAAGGCAATCGACAAACCCGTGGCGAGGGAGCTTGCTCCCGCTGGGCCGCGAAGCGGCCCCAAAACCTGCCAAATGCGGAGCACCAGGCACACCGCACCCGCCGGTTTACGACTGCTTCGCAGCCGAGCGGGAGCAAGCTCCCTCGCCACGGATTCATCGCTTTTCTTAAGTGAGCAGCACACCCAGAGCCCGGCGTTGTACAACGAGCGCCAACGTCCTATACGCCGCGGCGATATATCGGAAACTTCCCACCTATTAACAGGATGGAAGTGATAGAGCGCACCAGTCATCGGCCCTAGGCTCCTTAATACACATGCTTCATGGCACAAAAAACGCCGTGAGCAGGCTGCGATAGGGCCCTTTCAATCACGCGATTACTGCTTGCGCCGGTCGCAATCTCCCACCATCTCCCCTTTAATCTTTCCTTAACCCACCTCTCCCAGACTGATCATCGTATTTCTCGATATTTCAAAGCGAAAATTTCCGCTTTAAATCGATAGATAACTCGCTAGTCTTGGACGCAGTTTTTACAGGATATGAGCAATGCAGCTACGCAACTCTTCTTCTCGTTATGGCTGGGTCAGTATCACCCTGCACTGGGGCATTGCGCTGGTGGTGTATGGGTTGTTCGCCCTAGGCCTGTGGATGGTCGGCCTGGATTACTACAGCACCTGGCGCAAAGACGCGCCAGACCTGCACAAGAGCATTGGCCTGGTGCTGCTGGCAGTCATGTTGCTGCGGGTGATCTGGCGTTTCGTCAGCCCGCCGCCACCGACCCTGCAAAGCTATGGGCGCCTCACCCGTATCGGCGCCAAGCTTGGCCATAGTGCTCTGTATCTCGGGTTGTTCGCCGTGATGATCGCCGGTTACCTGATTTCCACCGCAGACGGTGTCGGGATTCCGGTGTTTGGTTTGTTCGAAGTCCCCGCGCTGGTGTCCGGACTGCCCGATCAGGCAGACGTCGCTGGCGAGATTCACCTGTACCTGGCATGGGCGTTGGTTATTTTTTCCGGCCTCCATGCGTTGGCAGCATTGAAACACCACTTTATCGACCGTGACGCGACCCTCAAGCGAATGCTGGGGCGCCAAGCCTGATGTTCAACCTCGACTCCAAAGGAATAGAAAGCATGTTGAAAAAGACGCTCGCCGCCCTGGCAATCGGTTCTGCCCTGCTGTCGGCCGGCCAGGCCATGGCTGCCGACTACGTGGTCGACAAGGAAGGCCAGCACGCCTTCGTCGACTTCAAGATCAGCCACCTGGGCTATAGCTACATCACCGGTACTTTCAAGGACATCGACGGCAAGTTCAGCTTCGACGCCGCCAAGCCAGAAGACAGCAAGATCGAGTTCAACGTACGTACCGCCAGCGTGTTCACCAACCACGCCGAGCGCGACAAGCACATCGCCAGCAAGGACTTCCTGGAAGTGTCCAAGTACGCCGATGCCAAGTTCGTGTCCACCAGCGTCAAATCCACCGGTAAGAATGCCGCTGGCAAAGAGACTGCCGACGTGACCGGCGACCTGACGCTGCACGGCGTGACCAAGCCAATCGTGGTCAAGGCCACCTTCCTGGGTGAAGGCAAGGATCCATGGGGCGGCTACCGTGCCGGCTTCGAGGGCACCACCAGCATCAAGCGTTCGGACTTCGGCAAGATGATGGACCTGGGTCCACAATCCGACGCCGTTGAGCTGTACATCTCGTTTGAAGGTGTCAAAGCGAAGTAACCTTCGCACTGACAAAAAACGCCCCTGGTCTTGCGATCAGGGGCGTTTTTTATTGCGCGGATTCGGGCAACACAGAGAATCCTGTGGGAGCTTGCTTGCAATGGCGTCTTACCGGTCGACTTGATGTTGACTGACATACCGCTATCGCGAGCAAGCTCGCTCCCACATTTGGAATTGTGTTGGACCAAAAAAAAGCCCCAGGTCGTGAGACCTGGGGCATTTTTCAAGGCTTGGAAAAACTCAGCGATTGCGTGTCAGCAATGCCGGTTTTTCGCCCCGTGGACGGCTTGGCAGTTGATCCAGCTGTTCAGGCGTCGGGAAACGATCGGCTTTCGACTCCTTGTGCATGATCTTCGGCTGGTTGCTGCGCGGGTTCTGCACGGCGGGTTCCTGACGAGGCTGGTCCTCACGGGCCGGACGGCGCGGGCGGGTGTCATCACGGCGAGCCTGACCGTCACGCGGGGCACCGTTGCGTGGGCCGCTGCGCTTGGCCGGTGGCGTGCCGGTGGACGAGCCGTTGCTGTTGCGCGGGCCATTCTGGCGGCCTTGTGGCTGGCCGCTGCGCGGCGCGCCTGCAGCTGCACCCTGTGCCGGGGCACCCGGGCGACGACCACGGCCCTGGGCCGGTTTCTGCTGGGGCACGTAGTCGACGCGGTTACCGAAGTTATCGATATCGTCGTCCAGGAACTCGTCCGGGGCACGATCAGCCGCGGCGCGCGGGGCTGGACGCTGCTGTTCACGGGCTGGCGTGCCTTCGCGGGGCTTCTGTTCGCGGGCTGGGCGTTCGCCGCGGCCGTTGCTGTTGCTGGCTGACTTTTCCTTGCCCTTGTCCTTGCCTTTGTCTTTGCGGCCGCCACCACCACCGCTGCCATTCGGACCGTCGCCACGCGGGCCACGGGCATTGCGCGGATTGCGCACGTCCGGACGTTCGCGCACTTCAGGCTTCTCGGCCTCGATGGTGCTGGCATCGAAGCCCATCAGGTCGCCGTCGGCAATTTTCTGCTTGGTCATGCGCTCGATGCTTTTGAGCAGCTTTTCTTCGTCCGGTGCGACCAGCGAGATCGCTTCGCCCGAGCGACCGGCCCGGCCAGTACGGCCGATACGGTGCACGTAGTCTTCATCGACGTTCGGCAGTTCGAAGTTGACCACGTGAGGCAGTTGGTCGATGTCCAGGCCACGGGCCGCGATGTCGGTGGCCACCAGGATGCGCACTTCGCCGGCCTTGAAGTCGGCGAGGGCTTTGGTGCGGGCGTTCTGGCTCTTGTTACCGTGGATCGCCACAGCCGGCAGGCCATGCTTGTCCAGGTATTCGGCCAGGCGGTTGGCGCCGTGCTTGGTGCGGGTGAACACCAGGACCTGTTCCCAGGCACCGGCGGTAATCAGGTGCGCCAGCAGGGCACGCTTGTGGCTGGCCGGCAGGCGGAAGACGCGTTGCTCGATGCGCTCGACCGTGGTGTTCGGTGGCGTGACTTCGATGCGCTCCGGGTTGTGCAGCAGCTTGCCAGCCAAGTCGGTGATGTCCTTGGAGAACGTCGCCGAAAACAGCAGGTTCTGACGCTTGGCGGGCAGGCGAGCGAGGACTTTCTTCACGTCATGGACAAAGCCCATGTCGAGCATGCGGTCGGCTTCGTCCAGCACGAGGATTTCCACGTGGGACAAATCGACGCTGCCCTGGCCGGCCAGGTCCAGCAGGCGACCGGGGCAGGCCACCAGTACATCGACGCCACGGGACATGGCCTGGACTTGGGGGTTCATGCCCACGCCGCCAAAAATGCAGGCGCTGACGAACTTCAGGTCGCGAGCGTAGACCTTGAAGCTCTCGTGTACCTGGGCCGCCAGTTCGCGGGTTGGGGTCAGGACCAGTACGCGCGGTTGGCGCGGGCCATGACGCTGGGACTTGTCTGGGTGACCGTTGGGGAACAACCGCTCCAGGATCGGAAGGGCGAAACCGCCGGTTTTACCAGTACCTGTCTGCGCCGCGACCATCAGGTCGCGACCTTGCAACACGGCGGGAATGGCCCGCTGTTGCACGGGGGTAGGCTGGGTATAGCCGGCGGCTTCGATGGCGCCGACTAAAGCCTCGGAGAGACCGAGGGAAGCAAAGGACATGAGTAATCCTGTTTTAGTGAGGGCCTGGCCCAATGGGATAGTCTTGCCTGGCGCGAATGACGTTCAACATGGAAACGTCATCCCGTCCGGTCCTGCCGGGTCTGAAAGACGGGTCCGGACAGGGCTCGCGCGGGCTGGAAGCTGCGCTGTAGCGGTGTCGGGATGCCTTTTGCAAGACCGGGCGTCCGGGCGTGAGCCTGGCGGGAAGGCCGGAGTATAACAGAGCAAACGCCGTGCGCCGCTTTCCTGCTGCTCAACGGTTTATTTCAACGTTGACCCAGGCCGGGCGAGATGACCTTGGCCACTGGGCCGGCACCGTAGCGGGCGCTCAGTTCGGCATAGGCGGGTTCGCGCTTGAAACGCTTGAGTTCGGCACTGAAGCGTTGCACCAGCAAATCCATCCCGGCATTGCGCCGCACCGCCAGGTATTGGCTTTGGCGGCTCACGACCATCGGGTTTTCGGTAATCTGGTCGCCCAACTGCATGTGTTCGAGCACATGTCGGCCCACCCTGCGGTCGGTGATGAGCAGGTCGATGCGTCCCAACTGCAACTTGCCGAAATTGGCTTCGTGGGTTGGCGCCGTTTCCCGGGTGAACAGGGTCGACTCACTGAAGGCCTGGCTGTAGAGATAACCGGGTGAGGTGCCGACGGTCAGGCCGCGCAGGTCATCGAGCGTGCGAAACGGATGGGGCCGGGCATTGGCGTAGAACATCACGAACTCTACGTCCGACAGCGGTTCGCTGGGGTAAAGCAGCATGGCATCGCGTTCATCGCTGTGGAAAATGTCCAGCGCACCGTCCGCCAACCCCTGCTCCAGCATCACCAGGCAACGCTTCCACGGCAGGAACTGCCATTCCACGTCGATACCCAGGCGCTTGAAGACAATGGCCGTGGTTTCGTAGTCCAGGCCCAGCATCTTGCCGTTCTCTTCGTAGACATACGGGGCCCAGGGTTCGGTGACAATGCGCAACTTCTCGGCCCGGGCAGTCATGCTCAGGCACAAGAGGAGAAGGGCTGTCAGTAACCGGGCAATAACGGGCATGGCCTGAGGTTACGACGAGAACTCCTCAAATAGCTAGAGCGCTCTGGCTCGCGCCTTAGTTGCCTTTTACTTGCAGTCGGTGCAGATCGAAGGCTTCGCGGTATTTGTCCCGAGGCAAACACATCCATTCGGGGCCGAAGACCCTCACGACAACTGGATAAAAAAAGGCCCTGGTTTTCACCAGGGCCTTTTGTACCACGGTATGGGCTGTTAACGCGGCAGCTTGAGGTTGTTCCATACCGCCAGGCTGGCTTCGGCCTGGTTCAGGGTATAGAAGTGCAGCCCCGGGGCTCCACCTTGCAACAATCGCTCGCACATTTGCGTGATGACTTCCTCGCCGAAGCTTTGGATGCTCGACGTGTCGTCACCATAAGCTTCCAGTTGCTTGCGGATCCAGCGTGGGATTTCTGCACCGCAGGCGTCAGAGAAGCGCGCCAGCTTGCTGTAGTTGGTGATCGGCATGATCCCCGGTACCACAGGAATGTCGACGCCCAACTTGCGTATGCGCTCGACGAAGTAGAAATAACTGTCGGCGTTGAAGAAGTACTGGGTGATCGCGCTGTTGGCGCCAGCATTGGCCTTGCGGACGAAGTTGCGCAAATCGTCTTCGAAATTGCGCGCCTGGGGGTGCATTTCCGGGTATGCCGCGACTTCGATATGGAAGTGCTCGCCAGTTTCTTCGCGAATGAACTCAACCAGGTCATTGGCGTGGCGCAGCTCGCCGCTGGCCATGCCCATGCCTGACGGCAGGTCGCCGCGCAGGGCAACGATGCGCTTGATGCCAGCGGCCTTGTACTGGGTCAGCAGGCTTCGCAGGTCGTCCTTGCTGTCACCCACGCAAGACAGGTGAGGGGCGGCCGGGACTTTGACTTCGCTTTCAAGCTGCAACACGGTGTTCATGGTGCGGTCACGGGTCGAGCCGCCGGCGCCATAGGTGCAGGAGAAGAAGTCGGGGTTGTAGCTGGCCAACTGACGGGCAGTGGCGATCAGTTTTTCATGCCCAGCATCGGTCTTCGTCGGGAAGAACTCGAAGCTGTAGCGACGGTCTTGGGACATGGTCATATCCTTGGAAACTCGTAGGCCGGTGAGGCGCTCAGGCTTGTGTGGGAGCGAGCTTGCTCGCGATTGCCATCGCCTCGCTCCGGCAGTTGGGCCGAGGTGTCTGCATCGCGAGCAAGCTCGCTCCCACAAAGAGCCGGCTCCCCCTGGGGGAGCCGCGCCGATCAGTAGCGGTAAGCGTGCGGCTTGAACGGGCCTTCGACGGTCACGCCGATGTAGTCAGCCTGTTGCTTGGTCAGCTTGGTGACCACGCCGCCGAAACCGCGGACCATTTCCAGGGCCACTTCTTCGTCGAGTTTCTTGGGCAGTACTTCCACGGTCAGGCGCTCGGCTTTCTGGGCCGGCGACAGGTCGGCGTATTTCTGGCCGAACAGGAAGATCTGGGCCAGGACCTGGTTGGCGAACGAACCGTCCATGATGCGGCTTGGGTGGCCGGTGGCGTTGCCCAGGTTAACGAGGCGGCCTTCAGCCAGCAGGATCAGGTAGTCGTCGTTCTGTGGGTCGAAGCTGCCGGTACCGGTGCGGTGAACCTTGTGCACCTGTGGCTTCACTTCTTCCCATGCCCAGTTCTTGCGCATGAAAGCGGTGTCGATTTCATTGTCGAAGTGACCGATGTTGCAGACCACGGCGCGCTTCTTCAGGGCCTTGAGCATGTTGGCATCGCAGACGTTGACGTTGCCGGTGGTGGTCACGATCAGGTCGATCTTGCCCAGCAGGGCCTTGTCGATGCTGGCTTCGGTGCCGTCGTTGATCCCGTCGATGAACGGCGAAACCAGTTCGAAACCGTCCATGCAGGCTTGCATGGCGCAGATCGGGTCGACTTCGGACACCTTGACGATCATGCCTTCCTGACGCAGGGACTGGGCCGAACCCTTGCCCACGTCACCATAGCCGATCACCAGCGCCTGCTTGCCCGACAACAGGTGGTCGGTGCCGCGCTTGATGGCGTCGTTGAGGCTGTGACGGCAGCCGTACTTGTTGTCGTTCTTGCTCTTGGTCACCGAGTCGTTGACGTTGATGGCCGGGATCTTCAGTTCGCCCTTGGCCAGCATGTCCAGCAGACGGTGCACGCCAGTGGTGGTCTCTTCGGTCACGCCGTGGACGTTTTCCAGCACGGCCGGGTACTTCTTGTGCAGCAGCTCGGTCAGGTCGCCGCCGTCGTCGAGGATCATGTTGGTGTCCCATGGCTGGCCATCCTTGAGGATGGTCTGCTCCAGGCACCACTCGTACTCTTGCTCGGTCTCGCCTTTCCAGGCGAATACCGGGATACCGGCGGCAGCGATGGCGGCAGCGGCCTGGTCCTGGGTCGAGAAGATGTTGCAGGACGACCAACGTACTTCGGCACCCAGGGCAACCAGGGTTTCGATCAGCACGGCGGTCTGGATGGTCATATGGATGCAGCCGAGGATTTTTGCGCCCTTCAATGGCTGTTCGCCAGAGTACTTGCGGCGCAGGCCCATCAGGGCTGGCATTTCGGATTCGGCGATGATGATTTCGCGACGGCCCCAGGCAGCCAGGGACATGTCGGCGACTTTGTAGTCGGTAAAATCGGCAGGCGTGATAACAGCGCTCATGAAGAGTCTCCATTCGTAATGTATGCGAATGGGCGCCGTTGTGCGTTTTAGTGTCCGTGCGGGGAGCCCCGTACAAACAACGCCCCATCCGAGCCTGACAGGTCGAGCCTGCTGCAGCGCCCCTCGGACAGGTGGCGGGAACGGTCCAACGGGTGGACCGGGTAAAGCGGTGGCGATTATAACGGGCTAATCGGATCTTCCAAAAGGGTTTCTGTCGGCAAATCGAAATTGCCGATGATCGTCATAGGGCCCGCGACGTAGAGCCGGGCAGCCTGGTCTGCCATGATGCAGGCATTCATCGGCCAGACGCTCAGGAGTGAACATGAATTTCCACACCCGCAAATGGGTCAAGCCCGAAGACCTCAATCCCAATGGCACGCTGTTCGGCGGCAGCCTGTTGCGTTGGATCGACGAGGAGGCGGCGATCTACGCCATCGTCCAGCTGGGTAACCAGCGCGTGGTCACCAAGTACATCTCGGAAATCAATTTCGTCAGCGCTTCGCGTCAGGGCGACATCATCGAGCTGGGTATCACCGCCACCGAATTTGGCCGTACTTCCATTACCCTGACCTGCGAGGTGCGCAACAAAATCACCCGCAAGAGCATCCTGACCGTAGAGAAGATGGTCTTCGTCAACCTCGGCGAAGACGGCTTGCCGGCGCCTCACGGGCGGACCGAGATCAAGTACGTCAAGGATCAGTTCAAAGATGCTGTCGTCGAGTGAGATCGATAGCGGTTTCAGGCCCAGGTGACTGAACAGCTCCGAACGCCGCGTGTCGTAGGTACATCACGCCACCGGTTCAGGAGCTGTATGGACACCCACAAAGACGGCAAGACCCCTGACCTTTCGGCCCAGGAGCAGCACGAAGTCGACCGCAACCAGCCGCCACGGGCCGCGGTGCTGCATGAAATCATCCGCACCCAGGGTAATCAGGAATTGGAGCGCAGTATCGCCGCGCTCTGGTGGTCGGCCCTGGCGGCTGGGTTGACCATGGGCCTGTCGCTGATGGCGATGGGCTTGCTCAACTCCCGGTTGCCGGACCACGAAGGCTTCAAGGTGATCGCCAGTTTCGGTTACTGCGCCGGCTTTCTCGCGGTGATCCTCGCCCGCCAGCAGTTGTTCACCGAAAACACCCTGACCGCCGTGCTGCCGATCATGAGCAAACCCACCCTGGGCAACTTCGGTCGACTGTTGCGGCTCTGGGGCGTGGTGCTGGTGGGTAACCTGTGTGGCACCTTGCTGGTGGCCTACGTGATGCTGCACCTGCCGATTTTCGACCCGCGCACCGACCAGGCCTTCCTGGAGATCGGCCGCAAGGTGATGGAGAACGACACCGGCCAGATGTTCGCCAAGGGCATCATTTCCGGCTGGATGATCGCCACCATGGTCTGGATGATCCCATCCATGGAAAGCGCCAAGATGTGGATCATCACTCTGATTACTTACCTGATGGCGCTGGGGGATTTCACCCACATCGTCGTCGGCTCGGCCGAGGTGTCGTATCTGGTCTTCGCCGGGCAGTTGTCGTGGGAGGACTTCTGGATGGTGTTCGCCGGGCCGACGTTGGCGGGGAATATCATCGGTGGCAGCTTTATTTTTGCGCTGATCAGCCATGCGCAGATTCGCAGTGAAGTGGGCTTGCCCAAAGATAAAGGCGCTGCTGAACCAGCGCGTCGCATCGACCCGGAGTAGGCGGGAGCCGGTTCATAGGCTCCCGGTGGGCGTGGCGGCTATTTGAATTGCATGTCGCGCAGTGTCTGGCGGGTTGTCGACTTCGGATTGAGTAGCCCCGTGGAGCGCGACCTGTACTTCGCGATGACCCGTTCAAGTGAATTGTTGAACGCGATCTTCTGCTCTAATGAATTCTTGGACGCCTTTGGATCTTGCACTTCCTGCAATTCCCGGATGGCCCCGTTGATCAGCTTGATGTTCGTATTGGGCTGGCCGCTGAGAAAGCGCGCAGGACTCAGTACGTGTTGCACGACGTTACGGGCGCGGGTGGCAACGTCCTGCTGGTGCATTTGCTCGACGGCCTGCTGGGTCACCACGGAAATGCCGCTGGGCGCGCCTTTGTCCCATTCGGCGGCGGCCTGCAGGAACTGCATGAAGTCCGGGTCATTGCCGTGATTGAGGCGTTTTGCCAGCCATTCCAACTGGTCGGGTTGATCCGCAAGCTGGTCGAGGGCCCGGATGGCCATGTGCATCTCTGGCGTGGGTTCAAGCTTGGAGGACGTTTCGTTGGCTGTCTTGATCGCTTTCTTTAATTCTTTCAGCGCCACTTGTGCGTGCCGCCTGAAGGCGATCACCTCGGCGCAGGCTTCGTCGTGCTCCAGCTCTGCGCTTAGCTGCTCTAACGTTTCGTCGTCAAACGCCAGCAGGGCCTCCCTGATCGAGGCAAACGAATAGGTTAGCTGAGTGGCGTTGCGCTCGTCCAAATGGGTTTGGACAGCCTTGCGCAGTTCTTCCTGAAGAAAATTCTTTGTCTTCTTGGACATACTGAAATTGACCGTTCCATTCAACAGGTCGGAGTAATTGCCTGTTTTGAATATCAGCGGCACGACGACAGTATGTTCGGCAAAACGCTTCAGTTGCTCGGCATTCCACACAGAGCTGGCCGTATGGGGAGCCTTGAGAAGTCTATCGATCAGGGCTGACATGCCCGTACCCCGCTGGGGTCCCTGGTCTGATTCTTCGGCCTCGAATACCAGGATCAAGTGTTCGCCGTCCGGGATCGGGCTCATGGCGGTAACCGGGTTATAGATAGCGGGTACCGGTGTATTGTTCAGGATGCCACCGTCGGCAAATGCCGTGGTGGTGCCCATGGGTTGGAACGGCTGCCCTTGCAGGGTCGGCTTGCTGAACACCACTGGCAGCGACGCGGAGATATGCGCTGCCACGGCAATGTCCATATCCGGGGTCAGGTCGGCGCTGAAGACCACCGATTGCGTGCCTTCCTCGAACATGGCGGTGCCGGTCATTTCTAACGTCTTGATCTGCGGGATCTCTTTGCTCAGGACCGCCAGGTCGGCAAAAGTGACGTATTTTTTCACTTGCACTTTGGCGACGATTTCTAAGGCCTCCTTGGAAAGTGGAGTCTTGGCTTCGGCACAACGCTGTAGAAACGCCGCGCAGGATTCCTTTCTGATCAGTTCCTCCAGCGGTATCCCCTTGGAGCCCAGACGTGGCAACAAATCACAGAGCAATTGCGCCAGCGGAATATTTTTCAATTGCTCGCCCAATTTCGATAACCTGTTCTGCCAGATGGAAACCTCGGGCTTGCTGCTGTTGAGCAACTCAACGAGGGAGATGTCATCGGAGATCCTGTCGAAGCCCGCATGACTCATGCCGCTGGCGAGTAAAGCGGCCGATATCGCCCCCGCAGAGGCACCTGAAATCTTTTCGATTAGATCCATGACACCGTTGGCTTCGAGTGCATCGACGAAGCCGGAATAAGCCACCCCCTTGGCACCACCGCCACTCAGGACCAGTATTGTGATGGTAGGCCGATTCATACTGACTTGGACGCTACCGTCCTCATTTCGAACGAGGGTGATCGACCGGTCTGTCGCGCCGCAGACCAACTGTTGGGGGCCTTCAGGGGAAGCTTGTTCGGCAAGCAGGTGTACGTTTTCATAAACGCGAAAGGAGGGGGTGTGTTGCGAGATCTCTAGCATTCTGGTTCGTTCCGTGTACCCAAGAGGTGGAGACGAACTGTAAGCAATATCTGAAGGCTAATTGCGTTGTGACTCAACTGGACAAATATCCGCCGGCTGCAAACGGCAGTCGGCGAATCTCGATGAGAAGCGCTCTAGAACAAGGCTTCTAGACGGTCGGTAAAACAGCTCGCACGCATGAGGACAAAATCCTACTGAAAGCGTCGCCCATTCGCTCGCGGGCCGGGTAGGTTTCTCAGGTGATCAAACAGCCACCGCCGCCAAGCGTCGTTGTCGATGAATAAAGAACAAGGCCGTCAATACCGTGAGGCCGCCGACAGCGGCCCCCGTCCACGGCAAGTCCGCCAGATCAGCCCCACTGGCCACCACCAGCCCACCGATCCATGCTCCGGCCGCGTTGCCGAGGTTGAAGGCGCTCTGGTTCAAGGTCGAGCCGAGGTTCGGCGCCTCAAAGGCCTGGTCGATGATCAGCAATTGCAGGATCGGGCACAAGGCGAAGGCGAAAATACCCCACAACACCAGGGTGATTGCCGCCGGAATCACCGACTGGCTGGTCTGGCTGAACGCGGCGAGCACCAGCACCACGGCCAGGGCCATGCCTACCAGCGAGGGCAGCAGGCGCCGGTCGGCCAGGCGTCCGCCGAGGAAGCTGCCCGCCGTCAGGCCGACCCCGAACAACAGCAGCATGACGGTGATGCCATGGGGGCTGACGCCGGTGATGTCTTGCAGGATCGGCGCGATGTAGGTGAATACGCTGAACAGGCTGGTGGAGGCCAGCACGCTCATGCCCAGGGCCAGCAATACGTTGGCCTTGCCCAGGACCTTGAATTCGCTGGCCAGGTTGGCTTTGTCCATGGGGATGTCCTTGGGCAGCCAGACCCATTGGGCAATGGCGGCGATTACGCCGATCACCGACACCGCCCAGAAGGTCGAGCGCCAGCCGGCGTATTGGCCCAAGGCTGTGCCCAGCGGTACGCCCAGCACATTGGCCAGGGTCAGGCCGGTGAACATCATCGCAATCGCCTGGGCCCGTTTGTTCGGCGCCACCAATCCGGCCGCCACCACCGAACCGATGCCAAAGAAGGCGCCGTGACACAGCGCGGTGATGACCCGGGCGGCCATCAGCGTGGCGTAGTTCGGCGCCAGGGCGCAGAGCACGTTGCCGAGGATGAACATCAGGGTCATGCCCAACAGCGTGGCCTTGCGTGGCATGTTGGCGGTGCCAATCGCCAGGATGGGCGCGCCGAACACCACGCCCAGGGCGTAGCCAGTGATCAGCAGCCCGGCCTGGGGAATGCTCACGGCCAGGTCACGGGCGACATCGGGCAATAGGCCCATGATGACGAATTCAGTCGTGCCGATGCCGAAAGCGGCGACGGCCAAAGCAAGCAAGGCGAGTGGCATGCGCAGGGTCTCTGTCTGTAGTCTTGACGCTCTGATCAGGCATACGCATGCCGGCGTCCTGGTTCGAACGAACAGGACAGCAGCAGAATTATTGGAATAGGCTTATGCGCAACTGAGTGCGGCGTGGTCGCTAGCAGTATAAACGGCTGCCGATGGATGGCGAATCAATTCTCTGAATGGATAAGGAGCGTGCCGTGCTTGCAACGGCCTTGGTGTTGGTAGCGGCGCTGTTGCATGCGGCATGGAATACGCTGATCAAGTTCAGCGGCGAGCGTTTGCTGGTGGTGGCTTGCATGGACAGCGTTGCGTTGCTGTTCGTCGCCTTGGCCCTGGGCTTCGTGGCACTGCCGCCGTTGGCGATCTGGCCGTGGATCCTGGCTTCGGCGGCGTTCGAGCTGCTCTATCGCTATTTGCTGATCCAGGCGTATCGGGTCGGCGACCTGGGGTTGGTCTATCCGCTGATGCGCGGCCTGTCGCCGCTGGTGGTGCTGGCCCTGACTTTCATCTTTGCCGGTGAAGCGCTGACCACCCAGCAAATCTTCGGCATCCTGCTGATCCCGTTCGGCATGCTCTGCCTGTTATGGCAGGGAGGTGGCGGGGCGCGGTTGCCCTGGTCGATGCTGCCGGTGGTGGCGCTGATCGGCCTGTGCATCGGTTGCTACACCTTCATTGACGGCCATGCCTTGCGACGCTGGTCCCATCCGTTGGATTACCTGGTCTGGGTCACGCTGCTCAGCGCCTGGCCATTCCCGTTGCTGGCGTTGGTAGGCAAGCGGCCGGCGTTCATGCGGTTCTGGCGTGAGCAGTGGCGGCTGGGGTTGGCGGTCGGATTCTGCGTGTTATTCAGCTACGCTCTGGTGCTGTGGGCCATGCAACTGGGCTCGATCGCCGAAGCGGCGGCCCTGCGGGAGATCAGCGTGATCCTGGTGGTGCTGTTCGGCATGCGTTACTTGAAAGAACCTTTTGGTTTGCCGCGGCTCTTAGCCTGCGGGCTGGTGTTGGTTGGCATGCTGGTGATGAAGTTCTGACCGGCGCCCGAACTCGCGATTTTCTATAAAACTCAAAGAAGGAACTGCGTCAATGACGGTTGCCCTGTGGTGTATTTTGATTGCCTTTCTCCTGCCTTACCTGTGCGTCGCCATTGCCAAGATCGGTGGAAGATACAGGCTGGCAGATAACCACGACCCTCGGGACTTTCTGGACACACTCGAAGGCGCTCCCCGGCGGGCATACGCGGCGCAACTGAACAGCTTTGAAATCAGCCCGTTTTTTGCCGCCGCCGTGATCGTCGCGCACCTGGCCGGCAATGCCGAGCTGGTGACCATCAATGTGCTGGCGGTGCTGTTCATCACCAGTCGCCTGCTCTACATCATTTGCTATCTGGCTGACTGGGCGATTCTGCGTTCGCTGGTGTGGTTCGTGGGGGTGGGGTTGGTGTTGAGTTTCTTCTTCGTTTCTGTCTGAACCTGGCGGCGGAATCCCGGAGTCGGTGCTGGCCCCATCGCGAGCAAGCTGGCGATGGGGCCGACACAGTCAGCCCATTCCCTAGGGATTGGCGGTAACCGTATTCGCCACCTGTGGTACTTGCGGCAACGCCATGCCCTTGGGCCAGAACATCCAGATCTGCCCCTGTTGCTTCATGTCCCCGGCCAGTTGTCCGGCCGCCTCGCCTGTGCCCCAGAACAAGTCCGCCCGCACTTCGCCGGCAATTGCACCGCCAGTGTCCTGGGCGGCGACGGGCCGGTTCAATGCGCTGCCGTCGGGTCGGGTGGTGGATAGCCAGAGCAGGCTGCCCAGCGGAATTACCTTGCGGTCCACCGCCACGCTGTAGCCGGCTGTCAGCGGTACATTCAGCGAGCCTCGCGGTCCTTCGTTGCTGTCGGGGTTACGGTTGAAGAACACGTAGCTGGGGTTGCTGCCCAGCAATTCGGGAATACGGTTCGGGTGGGCCTTGGCCCAGGCACTGATGGCGCCCATGGTCACGTCTTCTTTCTTCAACTCGCCCTGTTCAACCAGCCAGCGCCCGATGGGACGGTAAGGGTGGCCGTTCTGGTCGGCATAACCGATGCGCAGCTGGCGGCCATCGGCGAGTCGAATGCGTCCCGAACCCTGGATTTGCAGGAATTGCAGGTTCATGGGGTCGGTCAGCCAGGCGATGATCGGTGCCTTGACGCCGTTGGTTTCGATGGTGGCCGCGTCGTCGTATGGCTTGAGCACGCGCCCTTCGAGGCGGCCACGCAGGCGTTTGCCCTTGAGTTCAGGGTAAATGCTGTCCAGCGACACAATGATCATGTCCTCCGGCACACCGTAGACAGGGATATTCGCCGTGGCGGTCTGGGTGAGGCTGCCGGGGTAGACCGGCTCGTAGTAGCCGGTAATCAGGCCATTGGGGCTGTTGTCCCCCGAGCGCAGGCCATAGACGTCCAGGTTCTGTTTCAGGAAATTGCGTACATCCTGTGCGGTTTGCGGCACATTGGCCGCCGCCGCGCAGGTCGGCCCCCAGTTCGCGTCGGCCTTGAGCCGGGTGCAAGCGCTGCGCCAAGAACCGAACCCGGCCAGCAGGTCTTCATCGGACACCGCCGGCAAGGCCTCCCACGGTACGCTGACATAGGTGGCGAGGGCGTGGGTCTGAGGTTCTTCGACCTTTTCGCCGCGATTGCAACCGGCCAACAGTGCGATCAGCGGTAGGGTCAACGCCAGGCCTTTGTGCCAGGTCTTGAAGCGGCTGTTCATGAAGATTTCCCTTGCAGTCATTCGAACGCTGTCTAGGGCGCCTGAATAACCCGTATTGTTGATAAGGCCATTGGTCTTTGCCGATGACCCGAGGATACTAACCGCCGTTTCCTGCCCCGAGGCCAAGATGTTTGTAAAACGATTTTCCATGGCAGTGCTGGCTTGCCTGATGTTGTCCGCCTGTGGCGGCGTCGATCCCAATTCTCCCCTTGGCCAGCGCAAGGCGATCTTCAAGCAGATGCTCAAGACCAACGAAGAATTGGGCGGCATGTTGCGTGGCCGGGTCCCGTTCGATGGCCCACGATTTGCCGAAGGCGCGGCGCAACTGGATCAACTCTCCCATGAGCCGTGGAAACATTTCCCGCAAGTGCGCGAGCAAGACCACACCAGCGCCCGGGATGAAGTCTGGCAAAAGCAGGCGCGTTTCCAGGAAATGGCCCGCCACCTTGAAGCCGCCACCGGTGAATTGGTGACCGCCAGCAACGTTCAACCCTACAAGGCCAGTTACTTGGGGCCGGCGGTGCAAAAGGTCGAAGATGCGTGCAGCGCCTGCCATAAAGAGTTTCGCGATCATTGAATGAAAGCAGCTTCAAGCTTCAAGCGGCAAGCTCAAAGCTCCACACTTGCAGCTTGCAGCTGCTACTGATCCAACTCATCCACCGCTTCCTGCAGTTCCTTGCGGGAGGCTGCCAGCTTGTCCTTGCGTTTGTTGATCCGCTCGGCGTCGCCTTTCTTCATGGCCTTTTCCAGGTCGGCCTGACGCCGACTGACCTCGTGCTTGGCATCGAGCACCTTGTTTTCACGCTCCTTGCGCAAGGACGCATCGGTGCAATGGCTGGTGACTTCGTCCAGCGCCGTTTCCAGGCCTGCCTGCTGGTCCTGGTTGCCACGGGACTTGGCCAGTTCGATCTGGTTGATGATGCCCTGGCGCTTGGCCGCGCAACCGGTGAGCTCCGGGGTTTGCTCGTCCGCCATCAAGGGGGCGGCCATGGCACTGCATAAGACCAGCAGGGCAACGGGGGACAGGAAATTCATAGCAACTCCGTAAAAAATCTCGAGCGGTCGGTACAGATGCGCTGTTGGAACGCATGCTTGCCCCTTGGGTTCAACCGCACAGGGCCCGGATTAAAAACCGTCGACCCCGGCAGTGCGTAATACGTCACTCAAGGCCTGTACCTGCGGGTCGCGAAAAAATGCGCTCAGTTGCGCGGCGCGTCCCGGTCCGATACCGGCCTCGGCTTGCCATTGTTCGGTGCTGCGCTCGACCAGCACCTGCCACGGCCCTTCCAGCCGGGCCTCACCAGCGGGCGGCAGGCCCAGGGCCTTGAGCCATTGCGCGAAAGGGCGTTGCCGGGCGCTGTGCAGGCTGGCGAGCAGGCGGGTGCTGCTGTGTTCGCCGAAGCCGGCAATATTAGCAAGCTCGGCGGCATCGAGGGTCATCCAATCCAGCAATCCGTCGAGTCGTCCGGCGGCCAGCAGCTTTTCCCAGGTGCCCGGGCCGACGTGGGGCAGGGCAAGCCCTTGTTTGCCACTGAGCCAGCCCAGTCGTGCGAGGAACTGGCTTTCACAGCCGGCTGTCGGTTGCCAGCAACTCAAGAAGTGATAGTCGGTTTGCGCAGGGACGTTGAGGTCCTGCCGCTCGGCGCTGCGCAGCACGACGCTGTCGAGTCGTGGGATGGTCAGCCCGGCCAGGCTGATAGCGACCCGGTCGCCGGGACGAATGTCCATTTCCTTCCAGCGCTTGAGGGAACTGACGCTTACCCGGCGAATCCACCGGTCGTCGAGCCGGATGCGTTCAAGCTCCAGTACGGGCGTGATGCGTCCGGTACGACCGACCTTGAAGTGCACCTTGCGCACTTCGGCCAGCGCTTGGGCATACGGGTATTTCCAGGCCGCGCTCCAGAACGGCGCCCTGGCCTGCCAGCGGTCGGCGGATGGGCGGCGGCTCTGGTGCAGGACGATCCCGTCGCTGGCGAATGGCAGCGGTGTGCGGTACCAATGGTCGCGCCAGTGTTCGGCATCGGCCAGAACCTGGACAGGCTGGTTGTAATGGAGCGTGTCAGCGAAGCCCAGTTCATTCAGCGCGGCCATCCGTTCCGGCAGGGTGGCCGGCCCTTCAGGCCAGTCCCAGACAAACAGGCCAATGTCTGCCGCCTCCTGCGCCGTCATGTTCGTGCGCGCCATCAGGCCCGCCACGGTCCCCCGGGCGTTGAGGCTGCCGCTGCTGGCCTGGACATGGGTGAGCAAGCGCCAATACAACTCGCCTTGGACGACCAGGTCCAGAGGCTGGCGCAGCCGTTGTGGGATGGCGCCGATCTTGCGCGCATTCGGGGTCCAGTCGTGCCCTTGCACGCCATCGCCGCGGCTGATTGCCTGATGCAGGCGACCCTTGCGATAGGCCAGGGTTACCGCCACGCCATCGACTTTCGGTTGCGCCCAGACGTCCTTGCGACCCCGCAACCAAGCCCCCACGGCGTCGGCGTCCTTAAGCTTTTCCAGCCCGGTGTGGACCACGGGGTGCGGTATCTTCCCGCCCGCTGAGCGCAGCGGATCGTCGGGCGCTGCGAGGTTGAAGCAGTGGCGCCATTGGCCCAACTCTGTGCGGGATTGATCATACAGTTCATCGGCCACCAGCGATTGGCCGAGGCGGTGATAGCTGTCGTCCCAGGTGTCGATTTGCTGTTGCAGCGCGGCGATCTCGGCCTGGGCGCGTTCAGTGGGCCAATCGGGGCAGGGCGCGGCGAGCGCAGGAATGGCAATGAAGACAAGACAGGCGAGTGCATACAAAAACGGTGGCATCGAAGCATCCTTGCTTGGTTGAGTACTGAAGGCTAGCCACCGTCCCGGAAGTTGCGAGGCCCGGAGCGTTACCGGATTTTGCGGGGCTTGGTGGCAAAATCGCGGCGGTACAGTGCGAGGCGATTTAGCCGCGCAACTGTGCCTTGTCCTCGTCAACGGCCGGCGCAGAATGGACTTTCGATTCGCCGCTGCCTGGAATGCTCCCGATGGAACTGTCGACGCTCGCTGTTTTCATCCCGGCCTGCTTCGCGCTGAACATGGCGCCGGGGCCGAACAACCTGCTGTCCATCAGTAACGCCTCGCGTTATGGCTTCGTCCGAGCGTGCAGTGGCGGCATTGGTCGATTGCTGGCATTTGCGATCATGATCGCCCTGGCAGCAGTGGGGCTTACCGCCGTGCTGCACACCTCGGAGTTGCTGTTCCTGGGGATCAAGCTCGTCGGTGCCGGTTACCTGTTCTATTTGGCGGTGCAATTGTGGCGGGCCCAGCCCGAGGCCGGCAGCGAAGCCATGGTTGCGTCGATGAGCCGGGCCGGCCTGGCACGCCAGGAGTTCCTGGTGGCGATCGGCAATCCGAAGGCGATCCTGTTGTTTACCGCGTTCCTGCCGCAATTCGTAGACCGTACAGGCGCCGTCACCCAACAATTCGCCGTGCTGGGTGGTTTGTTCCTGGCACTGGAGTGCATCGCCATCGGCTTGTATTGCTACATGGGCATTTACGCGCGACGGCTATTCGCCCGGCCCAGTGGCAAGCGCCTGTTCAATCGGATGTGTGCGGGGCTGTTGGCCAGTGCGGCGTCGTTTTTGCTGGTGGCACGCAGGACCTAACTTCACTGAGGATCCCCTGTGGCGAGGGAGCTTGCTCCCGCTGGGTTGCGAAGCAACCCCAACTAACCAACCAGGCAACCCAATACTCCTGAGGGTTGCAGGGGGGGCGCTTCGCACCCCAGCGGGAGCAAGCTCCCTCGCCACAGGGTTATCTTTGGCACAAAAAAAGCCCCTGGAGACCCAGTCGCCAGGGGCTTTTTCTTTACGCGCCGGTATTACAGGCCGGCAGCGGCGCGCAGGGCGTCGGCGCGGTCGGTTTTTTCCCAGGTGAACGTGGTGAAGGTATCGTCACCCACGGTCTTGGTCTGCGGCGTACGACCGAAGTGGCCATAGGCGGCAGTGTCCTGGTACATCGGGTGCAGCAGGTCGAGCATGGTGGTGATGGCGTATGGACGCAGGTCGAACACTTCACGGACCAGGTTGATGATCTTGTCATCACCGATCTTGCCGGTGCCGAAGGTATTCAGCGAGATCGACGTAGGCTGGGCCACGCCAATGGCGTAGGACACCTGGATCTCGCAACGCTCGGCCAGGCCGGCGGCGACGATGTTCTTGGCGACATAACGGCCGGCGTAGGCCGCCGAGCGGTCAACCTTCGATGGGTCCTTGCCGGAGAACGCGCCGCCGCCGTGACGGGCCATGCCGCCGTAGCTGTCGACGATGATCTTGCGACCGGTCAGGCCGCAGTCGCCCACCGGGCCGCCGATGATGAACTGGCCAGTCGGGTTGATGTGGAACTGGGTGTCCTTGGACAGCAACTCGGCAGGCAGCACGTGCTTGACGATCAGCTCCATCACGCCTTCGCGCAGGTCTTTGTAGGACACGTCAGGGTTGTGCTGGGTCGACAGGACCACGGCATCGATACCCACCACCTTGCCGCCTTCGTAACGGCAGGTCACCTGGGACTTGGCGTCCGGGCGCAGCCAAGGCAGCAGGCCGGATTTGCGGGCCTCGGCCTGACGCTGGACCAACTGGTGCGAGAAAGTGATCGGGGCCGGCATCAGCACGTCGGTCTCGTTGCTGGCGTAGCCGAACATCAGGCCCTGGTCGCCGGCGCCCTGGTCTTCAGGCTTGGCCCGATCAACGCCTTGGTTGATGTCGGGAGACTGCTTGCCAATGATGTTCATCACGCCACAGGTCGCGCCGTCGAAGCCGACGTCGGAGCTGTTGTAGCCAATGCCGAGGATCACGTCGCGGACGATCTGTTCCAGGTCGACCCAGGCCGACGTGGTGACTTCGCCGGCGATGATCGCCACGCCCGTTTTCACCAGAGTCTCGCACGCCACGCGGGCGAACTTGTCTTCAGCAATGATGGCGTCCAGCACCGCATCAGAAATCTGGTCGGCGATTTTGTCCGGATGCCCTTCAGACACGGACTCGGAGGTGAAAAGGGAGTATTCGCTCATCTCGATGTTTTCCTACAAGTTACCGTTGGTGAGTGTCGCCAGTCGGCCGCTGAAAGTGGCGAACCTGGATCTGGAAACCATTGCGTAAGCCTACATAGAGGCTTTCCCCGGGCACGAGGCCCGCAGCGGTGGCCCAGCGGGCCAGGTCGTCCTGTTCGAATCCGAGCCAGAGATCGCCACAGGCCTCCCTGGCCCAGCTCTGGTTGTGACTGCATAACTCCGTCACCAGCAGGCTGCCGCCCGGTTGCAGCAGGCCGGCCATGTGCCTGAGTGCATCGGCCGGCGCGGCGAAATGATGCAGCACCATGTTCAATACCACGCAATCGGCCTGCAAGCTCATGCCATCCAATGCATCGGCCAGTTGCAGGCTGACATTAGCCAGGGTCTCGCGTTCACACACCTGGCGCGCCAGTTCAAGCATGGCCGGGCTGTTGTCCAGCGCCGTCACCTGGCTGAAACGCTGCGCCAGTTCCGGCAGGAAAGCACCATCACCGGGGCCGACTTCGATCGCCGTGGCCGTGGCTTCGAAGCTTAGTTTGTCGAGCAGTGCCACGACGCTTTCGCGGTATTGCGGCAGACCGGCGATCAGGTCTTGCTGGGCGCGAAATTTCTCGGCGACCCGGGCGAAAAAGTCCTGGCTGGCGGCGGCCCGTTGCCCGTGTACCTGGGCGATGCGAGCCTGCACGTCCGTCGGCAGGTTCAGCGTGTCCACTTCGTCCAGCAGCGCGGCGTGCAGCTTGCCGCCCAGCAGGTCGGTGTGGGGCAGGGCGCGGCGATAGAAAATGGCGTTGCCTTCCCGGCGGGTCGCCACCAGGTCCGCTTGGGCCAAGACCTTGAGGTGGTGGCTCATGCCGGACTGGCCGATGCCGAAGATCTGCGCCAGTTCCAGCACGCCGAACGAGTCGTTGGCCAGGGCGCGCAATACATTGAGCCGCAACGGATCGCCGCCGGCCTTGCAAAGGGCCGCCAGCTCATCGCAGTCGTCATGGCGAATGGAAGGCGCAGGTAAGTTCATAGTGCGGCAGTCTGTTTCATAGTGGGGCAGTCTAGTGAGGGGTTTGGATCACCGCAAGTTCAATATCAAAAAGTTTTGATATTGCTGGATAAATGGCACTTCCCAGCCTGTGCTTGACTCTACAAGCCATCAGCGGAAAGGTTTCACCTGGTGAATGCGACTTTATCTGCCGGAAAAACGCCCAAGGATGACTATCTGTCATTGCCCCGGGGCGGGTGGGTGAGGGAAAATGCTCGCCTTTTTTCAGTTCCATTTTATTCATTCTCGATTCAATACCCGCAGGAGAACAGCGATGCCCAGCCGTCGTGAGCGTGCCAATGCCATTCGTGCCCTCAGCATGGATGCCGTGCAGAAAGCCAACAGCGGCCATCCCGGTGCCCCCATGGGTATGGCGGATATCGCCGAGGTGCTTTGGCGCGACTACCTCAAGCACAGCCCGAGCAACCCAGCCTTCGCCGACCGTGACCGTTTCGTACTGTCCAACGGTCACGGCTCGATGTTGATCTACTCGCTGCTGCACTTGACCGGCTACGACCTGTCGATCGATGACCTGAAAAACTTCCGTCAACTGCACAGCCGCACCCCGGGCCACCCGGAATACGGCTACACCCCAGGCGTGGAAACCACCACCGGTCCATTGGGCCAGGGCTTGGCCAACGCCGTGGGTTTTGCATTGGCAGAAAAAGTCCTGGCGGCGCAATTCAACCGCCCCGGCCATAACGTCGTCGATCACCATACCTACGTATTCCTGGGTGATGGCTGCATGATGGAAGGCATTTCCCATGAAGTCGCCTCCCTGGCCGGCACCCTGGGCCTGGACAAGCTGATTGCTTTCTACGACGACAACGGCATCTCCATCGACGGCGAAGTCGAAGGCTGGTTCACCGACGACACCCCCAAGCGCTTCGAAGCCTACAACTGGCTGGTGATCCGCAACGTCGACGGCCACGACCCGGAAGAGATCAAGACCGCCATCGAGACGGCCCGCAAAAGCGCCCAGCCGACCCTGATCTGCTGCAAGACCACCATCGGTTTCGGCTCGCCGAACAAGCAAGGCAAGGAAGACTGCCACGGCGCGCCATTGGGTGCCGAGGAAATCGCCCTGACCCGTGCCGCGTTGAAGTGGAACCATGGCCCGTTCGAAATCCCGGCCGACATTTACGCCGAATGGGATGCCAAGGAAAAAGGTCGCGCGGTCGAAGCCGAATGGGATCAGCGTTTCGCCGCGTATTCCGCCGAATTCCCTGAACTGGCCAATGAACTGGTGCGTCGCCTCAGCGGCGAGCTGCCGGCCGACTTCGCCGAAAAAGCCTCGGCGTACATCGCTGAAGTCGCCGCCAAGGGCGAAACCATCGCCAGCCGCAAGGCCAGCCAGAACACCCTGAACGCCTTCGGCCCGTTGCTGCCGGAACTGCTGGGCGGTTCGGCCGACCTGGCCGGTTCCAACCTGACCCTGTGGAAAGGCTGCAAAGGCGTCAGCGCTGAAGATGCCAGCGGCAACTACATGTACTACGGCGTTCGCGAGTTCGGCATGAGCGCGATCATGAACGGCGTGGCGCTGCACGGCGGCCTGGTGCCTTACGGCGCGACCTTCCTGATGTTCATGGAATACGCCCGCAACGCCGTGCGCATGTCGGCGCTGATGAAAAAACGCGTCCTGTATGTGTTCACTCACGACTCCATCGGCCTGGGTGAAGACGGCCCGACTCACCAGCCGATCGAGCAACTGGCGAGCCTGCGTTGCACGCCGAACCTGGACACCTGGCGCCCATGCGATGCCGTGGAATCGGCGGTGGCCTGGAAATACGCGATCGAGCGTAACGACGGCCCGTCGGCGCTGATCTTCTCCCGCCAGAACCTGCAGCACCAGAACCGTGATGTCGACCAGATCGGCGACATCGCTCGTGGCGGCTATGTGCTCAAGGACTGCATCGGCGAGCCTGAGCTGATCCTGATCGCCACCGGTTCCGAAGTCGGCCTGGCCGTCCAGGCCTACGACAAGCTGACCGGGCAGGGCCGCAACGTGCGCGTAGTGTCCATGCCTTGCACCAGCGTGTTCGATGCCCAGGACGCCGGCTACAAGCAAGCGGTGTTGCCGCTGCAGGTCAGTGCACGGATCGCCATCGAGGCTGCCCATGCCGATTACTGGTACAAGTACGTGGGCCTGGAAGGTCGCGTGATTGGCATGACCACCTACGGCGAATCGGCGCCTGCGCCAGCGCTGTTCGAGGAATTCGGTTTCACCCTGGAAAACATCCTGGGTCAGGCTGAAGAGTTGCTGGAAGACTGATCCGCAAACAGGTTGTCTGTTCTGTCGCCATCGCGAGCAAGCTCGCTCCCACAGGGATTTTCACAGATCCTGTGGGAGCGAGCTTGCTCGCGATAGCGGTGGCTCAGACGACACTGCCTTAATGGATTCAACCAGGTCAGAGAACCCCATGCCCCAACCGCGTCCCTACAAAGTTGCACTCAACGGCTACGGCCGGATTGGTCGTTGCGTCTTGCGTGCGTTGTTCGAGCGAGGGGCCAAGGCCGGGTTCGAGATTGTGGCCATCAACGATCTGGCCGACATGGCCAGCATCGAATACCTGACACGCTTTGACTCCACCCACGGCCGGTTTCCCGGCGAAGTGCGGGTCGAGGGCGATTGTCTGCATATTAACGGCGATTGCGTGAAGGTCTTGCGCAGTGCCACCCCCGAAGGCATCGACTGGGCGTCCCTGGACGTCGATCTGGTGCTCGAGTGCTCTGGCGCCTACCACACCCGCGAAGACGGCCAGCGTTTTCTCGCTGCCGGCGCGCCACGGGTGTTGTTCTCCCAGCCGATGGCCAGCGAAGCGGACGTGGACGCCACCATCGTCTACGGTGTGAACCAGGATTGCCTGACCGGCGACGAACTGCTGGTGTCCAACGCGTCCTGCACCACCAACTGCGGCGTGCCGCTGTTGCGCCTGCTGGACCAGGCCATTGGCCTGGAATACGTGTCGATCACCACCATTCACTCGGCGATGAACGACCAGCCGGTGATCGACGCCTACCACCATGAGGACTTGCGCCGTACCCGTTCGGCGTTTCAATCGGTGATTCCGGTGTCCACTGGTCTGGCGCGCGGCATTGAACGGCTGCTGCCGGAACTTGCGGGGCGAATTCAGGCCAAAGCCGTGCGGGTGCCGACGGTCAACGTGTCCTGCCTCGACATTACGATGCAGACCGTGAGCGATACCGACGCCACCGAGGTCAACCGGATCCTGCGCGAAGCCGCCACCAGCGGTCCGCTCAAAGGCCTTCTGGCCTACACCGAGTTGCCTCATGCCAGTTGTGATTTTAACCATGACCCGCATTCGGCCATCGTCGATGCCAGCCAGACCCGTGTTTCCGGGCCTCGGCTTGTGAACATCCTGGCCTGGTTCGACAACGAATGGGGGTTTGCCAACCGAATGCTGGATGTTGCCGAGCATTACCTGCAAACCGCTTCAAAAAAACCTGCTCTCTAAACAGTTACCCAGGAATTGCGACCCATGACCGTGTTGAAGATGTCCGACCTCGATCTGCAAGGTAAGCGCGTACTGATCCGCGAAGACCTCAACGTCCCCGTCAAGGACGGTGTTGTCACCAGCGACGCGCGTATCCTGGCTTCGCTGCCGACCATCAAGCTGGCCCTGGAAAAAGGCGCGGCCGTGATGGTCTGCTCCCACCTGGGCCGTCCGACCGAAGGTGAGTTCTCGGCGGAAAACAGCCTCAAGCCTGTGGCCGATTACCTGAGCCGTGCCCTGGGCCGCGATGTGCCATTGGTGGCTGACTACCTGGGCGGCGTGGACGTGAAGGCCGGCGATGTCGTGCTGTTCGAAAACGTGCGCTTCAACAAGGGCGAGAAAAAGAACGCCGACGAACTGGCCCAGCAATACGCCGCCCTTTGCGACGTGTTCGTGATGGACGCCTTTGGCACCGCCCACCGTGCCGAGGGTTCGACCCACGGCGTGGCGAAGTTCGCCAAAGTCGCCGCAGCAGGTCCGTTGCTGGCTGCTGAACTGGACGCACTGGGCAAGGCCCTGGGCTCCCCGGCCCAGCCGATGGCCGCCATCGTTGCCGGCTCCAAGGTCTCCACCAAGCTGGACGTGCTCAACAGCCTGAGCCAGGTCTGCAACCAGTTGATCGTCGGTGGCGGCATCGCCAACACCTTTCTCGCCGCTGCGGGTCACCCGGTCGGCAAATCCCTGTACGAACCGGACCTGCTGGACACCGCTCGGGAAATCGCCGCCAAGGTCAGCGTACCGTTGCCAGTGGACGTGGTCGTGGCCAAGGAATTCGCAGAAAGCGCCACCGCCACTGTCAAGCTGATCGATGACGTAGCCGAGGACGACATGATCCTCGACATCGGCCCGCAAACCGCAGCCAACTTCGCCGAACTGCTGAAGTCTTCCAAAACCATCCTGTGGAACGGCCCGGTCGGCGTGTTCGAGTTCGACCAGTTCGGCAACGGCACCAAGGTGCTGGCCCAGGCTATCGCCGACAGCGCTGCGTTCTCCATCGCAGGTGGCGGCGACACCCTGGCGGCCATCGACAAATATGGCGTGGCCGAGCAGATCTCCTACATTTCTACGGGCGGCGGCGCATTCCTCGAGTTCGTCGAAGGCAAAGTGTTGCCAGCCGTGGAAGTCCTGGAAAGCCGGGCCAAGGCCTGAAGCTGCGTTGACCAGGCAAAGGAGTGTTCTGATGGTCAAGACGATCCCGTTGCTGTTGGCGGCGACGATGCTGGTGGCCTGCTCAAGCGGCCCGCAGGCTCCGGCCCCGCAACCCGGCACGCCGACGCCTGAAGATGGCTGTTACCAGGCCGACTGGCAGGCCGAGACCAACCCGGTGCTGAACAAGCGTTCCGGGCCGGACGGCCTGGACAAATACGAGACGCAAACCCCGACCAAGGAACATGGCTGTCCTTGACGGGTCTGACTCTTAACTCATGGCTGGCGGCGTGTGCCGTCAGTCGAGGAACACGGATGAAAGGCTTGATCGCCGTCGTGGCGTTGGTATTGCTGGGCGGTTGTGCGCAGTTGGACTTTTTACACTCGTCCGAACCTGTTGAAGGTTGGACGACCTGGACCTGTGACAGCGAGGCCAAAGTGCTCTGGCGCTACACCGATACCGCCCACAAGGAAGTCGACGTGCGCCTCGGCGGTGCCGATAAGGTTTATCGCCTGAAGCTTGAGCCGGGTGCTGAAGGTTCGCTGTACAGCGACGACATGCTGGCGTTTCACGTCAAGGGTGAGGAAGGCCTGGTGTATTGGGTCGCCACCAATGACTTGATTGGGCGGGGTTGCAAGGCCAATTGATCCACGGAGACCCAATGTGGGAGCGGGCCTCTATAGTTTTGAGATTTTGTTTCACCGAACACGCAGGCCGGGGCCGACCCCCGATCCGCAATGACTTGAATAGCCGCCGCCGCTCCGGCAGGCTGGCACGATTAACGACCCTCGACCGGGAGAGACACACTAATGGCACTTATCAGCATGCGTCAGATGCTGGACCACGCAGCCGAGTTCGGCTACGGCGTTCCAGCCTTTAACGTCAACAACCTTGAGCAGATGCGCGCCATCATGGAAGCCGCTGACAAGACTGACTCTCCGGTGATCGTCCAGGCTTCGGCCGGCGCCCGTAAATATGCCGGTGCGCCATTCCTGCGTCACCTGATCCTGGCGGCGATCGAGGAATTCCCGCACATCCCGGTGTGCATGCACCAGGACCACGGCACCAGCCCTGACGTCTGCCAGCGCTCCATCCAGCTGGGCTTCAGCTCGGTGATGATGGACGGCTCCCTGGGCGAAGACGGCAAGACTCCGACCGATTACGAATACAACGTGCGCGTCACCCAGCAGACCGTTGCCATGGCCCACGCCTGCGGTGTCTCCGTGGAAGGCGAACTGGGTTGCCTGGGCTCGCTGGAAACCGGCATGGCCGGTGAAGAAGACGGCATCGGCGCCGAAGGCGTGTTGGATCACAGCCAGATGCTGACCGACCCGGAAGAGGCTGCGGACTTCGTCAAGAAAACCCAGGTCGACGCCCTGGCCATCGCCATCGGCACCAGCCACGGCGCCTACAAATTCACCAAGCCGCCTACCGGCGACGTACTGGCCATCGACCGCATCAAGGAAATCCACAAGCGCATCCCCAACACCCACTTGGTGATGCACGGTTCTTCCTCGGTACCGCAGGAGTGGCTGGCGATCATCAACCAGTACGGCGGCGACATCAAAGAAACCTACGGCGTGCCGGTTGAAGAAATCGTCGAAGGCATCAAGTACGGCGTGCGCAAGGTCAACATCGACACCGACCTGCGCCTGGCCTCTACCGGTGCCATGCGTCGTTTGATGGCGACTAACCCGAGTGAGTTCGATCCGCGTAAGTTCTTTGGCGCTACTGTGACGGCCATGCGTGATGTGTGCATTGCGCGTTATGAGGCGTTTGGGACGGCGGGTAATGCTTCGAAGATCAAGCCGATTTCGTTGGAAGCGATGTATCAGCGGTATTTGAAGGGTGAGTTGAACGCTAAGGTCAACTAAGGCTTCAGTGGTGTGAGAAAACCCGCAGTGATGCGGGTTTTTTTGTTTTGGATTTGTGTGTAAATCCCCTTTGACCCTACACAGAATACTGCACGTTAATCGTCCAGTTCACATTGCAAAGCGACTTCAAAGTCCTGCCCCCCATAAAAAACGCCCAAGATGAAAACCTGCTCGGCATCAACGACAAAGGCAATCACGGTCCGCTTGCGGTAGTTTGTGATACGCAGCCCCGGGCGTATGTCGTCCCTCTGGTTGCCTCGGTGCGGGAACGTCCGTAGTTCCTCGCAATAGGTCACGATGGCGTTGGTATACCGTTGCGCGGTTTCTGGCGAAGACGCCGTGGCAATGTAGCTATATAGCGCAGCTAACTGTTCAAGGGCTTCCGGGACAAAATCAACGCTATACGCCATTACGATTTGATAGTGGCATTCTGGTGCTCTGCCGCCAATCGGGAGCGCACTTCATCGATGCTCAGCGCGCGTGAGGGATCAGCTTTCAATGCATCGTAAGCGGGGGCTACTTGGCCTACGAGCCAGTTTTCCAAAGCGCGATCACGGGCCAGCAGCGCCCGGAGGCCATCACGAATGACTTCGCTTTCAGTGGCATATTCACCGGCAGCAACCTTGGCTTTCACCACGTCGGCCATCTGGTTAGGCAGCGTTATGCTGAACTGTTGAGTGCTACGCATAATGGGTATCCTGGATAAGATAGGATTTAATCCTACTCTGCTCTGGAGAATATGCACATGACTTTCCTGAGTCAGCGATGACTGTAGGCGGATGGTAGGCGAGTCCGCTCGCGTTAAAGGCGTGTCAGCCAACAGCCCTTGTCGCTGCGCCAACACTGTCGCGAGCAGACTCATCCCGTAGGATTTTTACTGTCCTTCGAGCCCGCGCTGTTCAATCACTCCAAAAACATCCGCCACATCCTGGACCATGATTCGGGCGATGTTGGTGATGGTGTTGATGTCGGTCTCGGCCGAATCGCGCAGCGTGGTGCAGGCCATGAGCGTCAGGTAGTCGAGGGTGGCGTGCAGGCGTTCGCTGGCGCAGGCGTGGAGTTCGGTCAGTGGGGCGGTTTTATCGATGAACAGGACCGGGTGGGTGGTGGCGGTTGGGGTGAGCGGGGTGAAGCTGCTGGATGATTGCTTTGTTGTCATAAGGTTGAAGTCCTCGAAGAAAAAGAAATGCCACATATTCCTCGATAGGGCTGCGAAACCCTCCGCTGACCAAAGCCAGCAGGTGAATCGAACTATAGAAGGGAATTTTTGACGCAACAACCGACCTGTAGGGCGCCCGCAAACCCCGTGGCGAGGGAGCTTGCTCCCGCTCGGTGGCGCAGCCGCCGTAAATCCTGGGTATGGGGTCGGTCTGACGAAAAGAGGGGACTGCTTCGCAGTCCAGCGGGAGCAAGCTCCCTCGCCACGGTGAGTAAATTCCTACGAGACTTTCAGAAGGCCGGGCGAGCAATTGCTTGTGCTCGTTCCCACGCTCGTGGGAATGCATCCCGTGACGCTCTGCGTCACTTTCCAGAAGCGGAACGCGGAGCGTCCCTGGCGGCATTCCCACGCGGAGTGGGAACGATCAGGTAAATCACCGCCATGGCGAGCAAGCCCGCCCCAACAGGGGGAGCGCGTTCGCGTCAAAAGCGTTGTGATCGTCCCCGCAGGATGAGCGCGTCCACTCCAAGCCAGGCCGGCTATAAGGCCGCCTCGGGCATGCCGAGCCTAGGCGAGGCACCGAGTGGTGGGGCAAGAGCGTTTTGCTTACTTTTGCGCTTCTCAAAAGTGAGACGCCGTAAGGCGGAACCATAAGCCGCCGTTACCGCAGCAATGGATATACACACGGTACCTCTCTATCGAAAGCACCCGATCAAGTGTTGTGATCGATATCCAACTTACTGAACGTCACTTTCCCACCCTCGCTGGTATACCCACTGTTGTCCTGCACATACACGCCAGCCTTGAAGTACAACGGCTTGACCCGCCACGTAGAACTGATGGTGGTGTACCAACTACGACCCGCCGCAGTAATACCCAAGTCGCCGGTTCGATCAAGGTGAAGCCGGTAACTGAAGGACTGAGAAAGCTTCACGCCGCTGGCCACGGTAATAACCCGACCCTCGTCGTCATCGGGGCGCATGCGCACTTTGGCGACGATGTTGCCGGTCTTGCTGTCGTCCTTGTACTGGTACTCCAGCTTCACCATGGGTTTGCTGCTGTCCTTGGCATGAATCTGCCCGATCACGATCTTGCCAGTGCTGGGTACCTGGTTGACCACCAGGGTCGCACTCAATTTATTGTCGGCAGCGGGATACAGCCAGTTGCGCAAGGTGCCGTCTTTATAGGTTTCTCGCAATTCACTGCGCGGGTAAATCGCGTTCTCAGTCTTGGTGCCAGTCACCGGTGACCAGAAATACACCGTGCTGCCTTCGGAATTGAAGTACTTATCTTGGAAGCCATCCAACAGCCGAGGCGTTTCAATGGTTTTCGGTGGGCTGCCCTCGGGGATGCTCAAGTTCCAGGTTGCAAGATCGACCATGTTCGGATCCTTTCTGTACATAAGAAATGATTTACGCCACAGCCGAAGGCTCTAGGACGCGCTTTCACTGAGGCCAGGAGGAAGCGGAGCTCATTTTTTTTCACGGGGCTCCGGCGGAAGGCTGGCGTCAGCAGACCGTCAGAGTGACGTTTGCCGCTTTGGTGCCCGAGACAGATGACCGTTAGTCGGCTAAAGCAGATTTTTTTTGAACGATGGCGATATGGCACTGCTGCGTGCCTTGTGCTCGATTGAGCGTGAGATGGGTTGCCGAGGCGTCGAGGAGGGCCCCGCAAGCAGCATCCGTGCTGCCATGGCGCCAGGAAAAGTGATCAGATGTTGTGTTTGATTTCCAACAAGCTGAACGTCACTTTGCCGCCTTCGGTGGTGTAGCCGGTGTTGTCCTGCACATACGCCCCTGCTTTGAAATACAGGGGCTTGACCTTCCAGCTAGGATCGACGGTGGTTCTCCAGTTGTAGCCCGCTGCGCTGATACCCAGTGCGCCCTTCGGGCTCAGGTGGATCATGTAGGAGAAGCTGCGGTCCAGCTTCACGCCGGTGGCGATGGTAATGACTTGGCCGGTTTCATCGTCGGGACGCAGGCGCACCTTGGCGACGATGTTGCCGGTGGAGCTGTAGGTTTTGTACTGGTACTCCAGTTTCACCATGGGGCTGGTGCTGTCTTTGGTGTGGATCTGGCCGATCACGATCTTGCCGGTGCTGGGTACCTGGTTGACGGTCACGGTCGCGCGCAGGATGTTGTCCGCCGCCGGATACAGCCAATTGCGCAAGGTGCCGTCGCTGTAGGTTTCCCGCAGTTCGCTGCGCGGATAAATCGCGTTGGCAGTCTTGGTACCGGTCACCGGTACCCAGAAGAACAGCGTGCCGGTGTCGGAGTGGAAGTATTCATCCTTGAACCCCTGGGCCAGCCGAGGTGTTTCGATGGTGATGGCGGGGCTGCCTTCGGGAATGCTCAAGTTCCAAGTGTTGAGATCGATCATGGTCGGATCCTGCGTAACGGGCGTAAAAGTGCTGAGTACCAAAGCGGGAGGCTCTACTCCGAGCATTTGGAGTGTGTTGATCGCGCAGGAAGGGGGTTTTTTGAACAGCCATCCGGCGGATGTTTGACGTCAATTGTCCGTCAAGCATGTCAATTGCAGCATTTATGCCTGGATGGATGACCGTTAGTCGGTAGTTTCGAACTCGCGCTGAACTATTACGCGTCTACAGTGTATGGCTGGGCTGGCAGCATTCCGTTGCTGCCCTGGCGCCACGCAAAGCGCCTAGATGTGATCGATATCCAGCAGGCTGAACGTCACGGTCCCACCTTCGGTGGGATAACCGGTATTGTCCTGCACGTACACGCCCGCCTTGAAGTACAGCGGCTTGTCGCTCCACGTGGAACTGATGGGGGAGCTCCACTGGTAACCCGCGCCATTGATGGTCAGGACGCCGGCGGGGCTGAGATGGATCAGGTAAGAGAAGGATTGATTCAGCTTGATGCCCGTGGCGATGGTGATGACTTGGCCTGTTTCGTCGTCGGGGCGCATGCGCACCTTGGCGACAATGTTGCCGGTGGAACTGTAGGTTTTATATTGGTATTCCAGCTTCAACAGGGGGCTGGTGCTGTTCTTGGTATGGATCTGACCAATCACGACCTTGCCGGTGCTGGGCACCTGGCTGACGGCCAGGGTGGCAGCCAGCTTATTGTCCGCCGCCGGGTACAGCCAATTGCGCAAGGTGCCGTCGCTGTAGGTTTCACGAAGTTCACTGCGCGGATAAATAGCATTAGCGGTTGTGGAGCCGGTCACCGGCGCCCAGAAAAAAACCGTGCCGGAGTCGGAGTGGAAATACGGGGCCTGGAACCCCTGCACGAGTTGGGAGGTTTCGATGGTAGCCGGAGGGCTGCCTTCGGGGATGCTCAGGTTCCAGGTTGAGAGATCGATCATGGCGGGATCCTATGTCACTCGATGAAGAAGCTGCACACCACAAGGCAAGGCTCTAGGCCGGTCTTTTCGGGCGTACGAGTAAGCGACGGAAGAAACTGCACGGCAACTTTTCGGCGGGTGGTTGACGTCAATTGTCCGTCGAGGGGGTCTTTGCAGTTTCTGTGCCCGAGGAGGGTGACCGTTAGTCGGCTATTTCGGGCTTTGTCTGGATGATGGCGCGTTGACACCTACTGCTTTTGACAATCCCGGTCTAGAGTGAGGGGACAGTATTTGTCCGCTTTGCTACGTAAAAAACGGACGTGGCGCCCGATAAGAGAAGCAGCATGGAATGCGCGCAACCACCGCTCGGCGAAGACAGCTCTGTCCTTTTGATTGTTGATGATTACCCTGAAAACCTGCTCAGCATGCGAGCCTTGTTGCAGCGTCAGGATTGGCGAGTCATGACCGCGTCCTCGGGGGTCGAGGCGCTTAACCTGTTGCTTGAACACGACATCGATCTGGTTCTGTTGGATGTGCAGATGCCCGACATGGACGGTTTCGAAGTGGCGCGCCTGATGCGCGGCAGCCAGCGTACGCGGCTCACGCCGATCATTTTCCTGACGGCCAATGAGCAATCCCAGGATGCGGTGATCAAGGGCTATGCCAGTGGCGCCGTGGATTACCTGTTCAAACCCTTCGATCCGCAAATCCTCAAGCCCAAGGTCCAGGCGCTGCTCGAGCACCAGCGCAATCGCCGGGCCTTGCAGCGCCTGAGCCAGGATCTCGAAGCGGCCAGGGCCTTTAATGCCTCGGTGCTGGACAACGCCGCCGAAGGCATCCTGGTGGTGGATGAGAATGGCTGTATCCGCTTCGCCAACCCTTCTACCTGCCGGTTGCTCAATGCCACCGCCGAGCAATTACAGGGCATGCCGTTCCTGGACTTCCTGCAGAAACCGCACATCCCCGAATGGCTCGATTCCGATATCCACAACGCCTATCGGCGCGGTGAAACCTGGCGACTGCATGACGCGGTGCTGCGCACGGCGCCTGGCCAGCAGGTGTCGGTGGCCTTGTCCTGTGCGCCGTTGCCGTCGGAGCAGAAGGCGATGGTGGTGACGCTCCAGGACATGTCCGTGGTTCGCCATTTGCACCAACAACTCGAATACCAGGCCGTCACGGACCCGCTGACCGGTTTGCTCAACCGCCGGGGGTTCTACCAGACCGCCGAAAACCTGTTGATGCGCAGCGAGCGCCTGGAAAGCAACTGGGTGTTGCTGTACCTGGATCTCGATGGCTTCAAGCGGGTCAATGACTCGCTGGGACACGATGCCGGGGACCGGGTATTGCGCTGGGTGTCGGAACAGTTGAAGGCGTGCCTGCGCCCATTCGATATCCTGGCGCGCCTGGGCGGGGACGAGTTCACGGCGCTGCTGGACCTGGAGTTCCCCGAGCAAGCGGCCAAGATCGCCGAGAAACTCATCGAGCGGGTCGCGATCTGCCAGCAGATAGAAGGCATGGACGTCGCACTGGGGGCCAGTATCGGCATCGCGACGTACCCCGATTGCGGCGCCAATCTCGATGGGTTGCTGCGGGCGTCCGACATCGCCATGTACGAAGCCAAGCGTGCCGGTCGCCAGCAATACCGCTTTTACGATCATGAAATGAACGGTCGCGCCCGTTCACGGCTGATGCTGGAAGAGAGCGTGCGCTCGGCCATCGAGAACCGCGACTTCAATATGGTCTACCAGCCGCAGGTAAGCATCGTCGATGGGCGGATCCGCGGGTTCGAGGCGCTGTTGCGCTGGCAGCACCCCAGCGTCGGTGATGTTCCGCCGGGCCTGTTCCTGCCCTTGCTGGAAGAGGCGCGGTTGATCAGTCGCCTGGGCAGCTGGATTTATCATCGCAGCGCGGCCCAGCGCAAAGTCTGGGAGCGCTTGTTCGCTGACGACCTGGTGTTGGGGGTGAGCTTGAGTAGTACCCAGTTCGGCATGCCCAACCTGGTGACCGAGTTGCGCCAGGTCCTGGAGCGTCATGCCTTGAAGCCTCGGCAACTGGAGGTCGAGGTGACCGAGGATGCGCTGATGCGCAACCCCGATGAAACCCAAAAGCAATTGCGACTGCTGCGCCACCTCGGAGTGAGGGTGGCATTGGATGACTTTGGTTCGGGGCCCTGTTCATTGACGCATCTGCGCGACCTTGAGCTCGATACCCTCAAGCTTGATCGGCATTTGATCGCCCGCGTACCGGGGTCGCCCCGGGATGCCGCGTTGGCCGCCTCGGTGATTGACCTGTGTACGCAACTGGGCTTGCGGGTGATTGCCGAAGGGGTGGAGACGCGCGAGCAATATGAGTGGCTGCAGGCCCATGGCTGCGAGTATGTGCAGGGGTTCCTCGTGGCGCGGCCCTTGATGGCCGAAGACACCGATGCCTTCGCCACACCGTTCGACTGGAGCGCGGTGCAGGCTTGAATTCGCTACACTGGCGGCCTCTTTTGACTGTGTTGCCCCTTGATGACCGCGCTCAAATACCTCCAGGCCTACCCCGCCGCCCTGCAAGCCCAAGTGCAGCAATTGATCGCCCAGGACCGACTGGGCGATTACCTGCAACAGCGCTATCCGGGCCGACATCCGATCCAGAGCGACAAGGCCCTGTACGGTTATGCGCTGGACCTCAAGCAGCAATACCTGCGTAACGCGCCAGCCATCGACAAGGTGTTGTTCGACAGTCGCCTGGACCTGACCCATCGCGCCCTCGGCCTGCATACCGCGGTGTCGCGGGTGCAGGGTGGCAAGCTCAAGGCCAAGAAGGAAATCCGCATCGCTGCGTTGTTCAAGGACGCGGCGCCCGAGTTCCTGAACATGATCGTGGTGCACGAGCTGGCGCACTTCAAGGAGTCGGACCACAACAAGGCGTTCTACCAACTCTGCGAGCACATGCTGCCGGGGTATCACCAGTTGGAATTCGACCTGCGGGTGTACCTGACCTGGCGGGATCTGCAACCCCACAAGGAATGACCGAATGGATGTCAGCAAGACCAAGAGCAGCTTCTACCGTCGCTTGTACGTGGCTTACCTGATCGACAGCGGTGTCGCCAGCAACGTCCCGGCCCTCACCGAAACCACCGGCATGCCACGGCGTACCGCCCAGGACACCATCGCCGCGCTGGCTGACCTGGATATCGTTTGTGAGTTCGAGCAAGAGGACGGCGCGCGCAACCATGCCGGGCGTTATCGGATTCGCGATTGGGGGGCGATTGATCGGGGGTGGATCGAGAGGAATTTGCAGCGGATCAAGGCGGTGCTGGAGTACCCCTGATTTTTCGGTGCCTGGGCTGGCCCCATCGCGAGCAAGCTCGCTCCCACAGTGGGTCTTTGGTGAGCACAGTAGGCGGGCCAAAGATGATCTATTGTGGGAGCGAGCTTGCTCGCGATGGCCTTCTCAGGGGCGGTGCATACCAATGTGTGGAATCCCATCCTCCATGTACTCCACACCCACCACTTCAAACCCATACCGCCCGTAATACCCTTGCAAGTGCGCCTGGGCCGACAGTGAGATCGAGGTGCCGGGCCAGTGTTTCTCGGCGTGCTTGAGGCCCTGTTCCATCAGTTGATGGCCCAACCCCTTGCCCCGTGCTTCTGGCGCAATGATCACGCGCCCGATCACCACGTCACTGTTTTGCGAGTGCGGGTCGAGCAGGCGCAGATAGGCCACCAGGTGGTTGCCCTGCCAAGCCATCAAATGGCACGTATCGCCCTCAAGGTCCAGGCCGTCAACGTCCGGGTAGGCGCAGTTCTGCTCGACAACGAACACTTCGGCACGCAATTTTAGGATGGCATACAGCTGTTCCTTGCTCAGGTCACTGTGATGTTTACAGACCCACTCGATATCCATTTTTGAATTTCCTGAAGAGCTTGATGCCGATATTAAGCGTGCTTGGCCCGGAAGTCTCTTTCTCGGTCGACTGGAAAATCTGCGATAAAGACCAAAATGCCATCATTCCTCTGTCGCGACGTTGTCGTCTTTGTGTAATCTTCGTGACAGCGCTGCGCAGCGGTTTCAATGAGCTAATGTTAGGACCGGGTGTCTGAGGATGCCTGTTGAGTGTCGGCTAAAAACAAACCGGGCTTTGAACCCGTCAAGGACGTTTGGCATGCCGCGATTGCATCGAGCTCTTGCATTGATCGGATTGCTGTTACTGAGCTATGAGGCCTGCGCGCAAAAGCTGCGTCTGGTCGCCGATGCCTGGCCGCCCTTTACCGATTCCACATTGATCAATGGTGGCCTGGCGACCGATATCGTCAGCACGGCGCTGGCGCGGGCCGGCTATGCCACGGACTTCGAACAGGTGCCTTGGGCTCGGGCGATGCTGGGCATCGGCGAGGGCCGCTATGATGTGCTGGTCAACGCCTGGTACAGCGAGGAGCGCACTCACATTGGCCAGTTCTCGGCTGAGTATCTGCTCAACCGTGTGCGTTTCATCAAGCGCAAGGACGAAACGATCCAGTTTGACAGCCTGCAACAGCTGCGTGCCTATCCCATCGCCGTGGTTCGCGGCTACGCCTACTCCAAGGACTTCGACGAAGACCTGCAAATGCAGAAAGTCCCTGTGCATAACTTTGCGATGGCGGTGCGCATGCTGGCTGCCGATCGTGTGAAGTTGACCCTGGAAGACGAGTACGTCGCCCGCTATTACCTGGCCCGCGAATCCGCCAAGGTACGCAGCGCCGTGGAGTTCCTGCCCAAGCCCTTGAGCGAAAACAGCCTGCACATCCTGGTCAGCCTGAAGAACCCGGAGCATGAGCAGATCGTGGCGGGGTTTGACCGGGAGATCGCGGCGATGAAGGCGGATGGGAGTTATGCGCGGCTGTTGAAGGCGCATGGGATGTAGGGGGGAGCAGCTTCAAGCTTCAAGCCATAAGCTGCAAGCAGAGCGCACGAACTTTGCTTGCAGCTTATGGCTTGAGGCTTGAAGCTGAGGCCGTCAGGCCTTCATCAAATGCGCCGCCAAGGTCCGCAATGGGCCAAGCTGACGGCAAATCAACGCCAGTTGCGTCTGCACCAGGCGCTGTCCTTCGTCGATTTCATCGGGCATCCGCTCAAGCTCGCTGGCCAGGGCTTCTTCTTCGTCGCTCTGGATCGCGATCGGCTGTTTACTTGCCAGGCCCTGGGCGATTTCGTCGATGCTCGCTGCCAGTTTCACCCCGGCACCGTCGATCAACTGTTCGCGCACTTCGGTCGGCAGTTCGGTGCCCCGGTGGGCGCCCAGGCCCGACAGGTAGCTGAGCAGGGTGTGGGACAGCACCAGGAAACGGAACCCTACATCGGCTTCCTTACGGAAATGCCCCGGCTCCATCAGCATGTTGGCCAGGGTGGTGGACAACGCCGCATCGGCATTGTGGGCGTTGCGGCGGGCCAGGCGATAGGCCAGGTCGTCGCTTTTGCCGGCGGCGTACTGCTGCATGATCTGGCGCAGGTAGATGCTGTTGCAGGTCAGCGTATTGGCCAGCACCTTGTTCAGCCGACGGCCCTGCCAGTCGGGCAGGAACAGGAAGACCGCCAGCCCGGCAATCAGGCTGCCGAGCAAGGTATCGAACAGCCGTGGCAACAGCAGCCCGTAGCCGTCGCCCACCTGGTTGAAGCAGAACAGCACCATGATGGTGATCCCCGCTGTCGCCAGGGTGTAGCGGGTCGTGCGGTTGGTAAAGAACACTACCCCGGCGGCAATGGCGAAGCTCGATTGCACCAGCGGATTGGGAAACAGATCGAACAGCGCCCAGGCCACCGTCAGGCCGATGGCGGTGCCGATGATCCGCTGGCCGAGCTTGCGCCGGGTGGCACCGTAGTTGGGCTGGCACACGAACAGTGTGGTAAGGATGATCCAATAGCCCTGGGACGGGTGGATCAGGTGCACCATGGCGTAGCCCACGCTCAAGGCCAAGGGCAAGCGCAGGGCATGCCGGAACAGCAGCGAAGTGGGCGTGAGCTGGGTGCGCAAGCGCAGCCAGACATCCTTGAGGTTGCGCGGCGAGCGGTCGAGCAGGCTGCTGTCGGTGGCGTCGGCCAGGGCGTCGGGGTTGCTCGCGTCGCTGAGCAGGCGGTCCATGGTAGCCAGGTTCACCGACAGTGCCCGCAACGAACGCAGCAAGCCGCGCCAGGCCGGGTTGCTCTGGATGCGCAGGTGTTCGAGGGACGCGTGCAGGTCGTTGAGGGCCTCGGCAAAGGTGTCGTCGTAGACGAACGGCTGGCGCAGTTGGATCGACTCGGCCAGCGCCTGGCAGGCCTTGCCTTGCTGACGCAGCAGGCGTTGACAGCGGAACAGTACGTCGCTGTGAAAGAAGGCCTCGGCCAGGGCGTTGTAGGGATAGTGAGAAGAGCTGGCGCGTTCGTGGATGTCCTGGGCCAGGAAGTACAGTTTCAGGTACCGGCTGACTTTCGAGCCGGGGCGGCCATTGCCCACGCGGTGCAGGATGATTTCCTTGGCGCTGTTGAGCGCAGCGACCACCCGGCCATTTTGCTGGGCCAGTTCCAGGCGTCGGGCTTCGACGTCCAGTTGGCGGATCGGCTCCAGCAGCGACGATTTGAGTTTCAGGTAGCGTCCCAGCTCGCGAAACAGCCGAGCCAGGCTTTGTTGCACCGGTTGGTTGGAAAACAACGCCTGCCACAACACCGACAGCAAGCCGTACCACGCGGCCCCCGTGACCAGTAGCAGGGGTTCATGCCAGAAATCATTGACTGCGCCGCCGCGCTGGTCCACGCCGATCATGGTGTAGACCGACAGAATCAGCGTGGCCGAGGCGATGGCGCCATAGCGCTCACCCAGGGCGCCAAGCATGGTCAGGCCAAAGGCCGCCAGGGCCAGGGCGATGATGAACAGGACGGGATAGGGGAACAATAATTCAACCGACAGTGCCGCGACGGTGAAGCACACCAGGGTCACGGCCAGCGCGTTGAGGCGGCCCTGCCAACTGTCGTCCGTCTCGGCCAGGGCGCTGGCGATGATGCCCAGGAACAAGGGAATCAGCAGCCCCATCTCATCCAGATACCAGCACAGCCCCATGCTGCCGGTCAGGGCGATGAAGACCCGCACGCTATAACTGAACTTATCCAACGCCCAAAGGCGACGCAAAGACTGGCTAAACGAGTTTGCTGACATGAAGTGCACGGGCCTGACGGGCAATGACGCTAAATTGAGGCAGTAATGACGCCGACGCAATGGCGGCGATCACATCCGACAGCAAAAAGTGTTCCGCGATGCACCTGAGGCCACTTCCCCGTGGCGAGGGAGCTTGCTCCCGTTGGGGCGCGCAGCGGCCCTGGAGCCCGGCGACACGGTGGATCAGGTTGATTGAGTGAGCTTGAGAGGGGGGTTGCTGCGCAGCCCAGCGGGAGCAAGTTCCCTCGCCACAAAAGCAGGCTCAACCCAGGTGGGGATCAGACGTACTGCGCGGCGGCATACCCCGAAGCCCACGCCCATTGGAAGTTGAACCCGCCCAGGTGCCCGGTGACATCCAGCACTTCGCCGATGAAATACAGGCCGGGGCTTTTCAGCGACTCCATGGTCTTGGACGAGACTTCCCGGGTATCGACGCCGCCCAGGGTGACTTCTGCGGTGCGGTAGCCTTCGGTGCCAGCGGGGACGACGTTCCAGCTCGCCAGTTTTTCGGCGATGTCTGCCAGCTCCGCATGGGTGTATTGCTTCATGGGTTTGGAGACGAACCAGGTGTCCGCCAGCAGGTTGGCCATTTTCTTGGTGAACAACTCGCCCAGCAACGTCTTGAGCTCGCTATTGGGGCGTTCGCTCTGCTGCTGTTGCAGCCATTGCGGCACGTCGTGGTCCGGCAACAGGTTGATCTGCACCGTGTCCCCCGATTCCCAGAACGAGGAAATCTGCAGGATCGCCGGACCGCTCAGGCCGCGATGGGTGAACAGGATGTTCTCGCGAAAGCTCTGGTCGTTGCAGCTCACCAGGCAATCCACCGACGTGCCCGAAAGTTCGGTGCAGAGGGTCTTGAGCTGGTCGGTGATGGTGAACGGCACCAGGCCGGCGCGGGTGGGCAGCAGTTCATGGCCAAACTGTTTTGCCACCTGATAGCCGAAACCGGTCGCCCCCAGGGTCGGGATCGACAGCCCGCCCGTGGCGATCACCAGGGACTGACAGGCGATGGCGCCGAGGGTGGTTTGCAGCAGGTAGCCGCCGTCGGCTTTTTCGATCTGGGTGATCGACGTGTCGAGGTGCAGGCTGACGCCGGCCTGGTCGCATTCATCCAAGAGCAGGCCGAGGATGTCGCTGGATTTGTTATCGCAGAACAACTGGCCGAGCTTTTTCTCGTGATAGGGCACGCCGTGCTTGGCCACCAGGGCAATGAAGTCCCATTGGGTGTAGCGGGCCAGGGCCGATTTGCAGAAGTGCGGGTTCTGCGAGAGGAAATTGCCTGGCTCGGTGTACATGTTGGTGAAATTACAGCGCCCACCGCCCGACATGAGGATTTTCTTGCCGGCCTTGTTGGCGTGGTCCAGCAATAGCACCTGTCGCCCGCGCGCGGCCGCGGTCAGTGCGCACATCAATCCCGCGGCGCCAGCGCCAATGATCACGACTTCGGTAGAGCGCAAAACGGTGTCCTCTGCATATCTGGGGTCTGACAGGAGTTCGCTCTTGTGGCGAGGGAGCTTGCTCCCGCTCGAGCGCGAAGCGGTCGAAAAGCCAGCGAACTGTCTGAAGCATCGCGTTCATGGTTTTCAGGGCTGCTGCGCAGCCCAGCGGGAGCAAGCTCCCTCGCCACAGGGTGAATCAACAGCGGTCAGAGGATCCGCACCCGCAACGAGCGGCCCTTGATCTTGCCATCGTTCAGGCGTTGCAGGGCCTGTTTGGCAATGCCGCGTTCCACGGCCACATAGGCCTGGAAATCGAAGATCGCGATTTTGCCGACCTGGGCGCCAGGGATGCCGGCCTCGCCGGTCAGGGCACCGAGGATGTCGCCGGGGCGGACCTTGTCCTTGCGCCCGGCGCCGATGCACAGGGTGCTCATGGCCGGCAACAACGGGCCGCCGCCCTGAGACTTGAGGTTGTCCAGTTGGTCCCAGCTCAGCGGTGACTTCTGCAGTTGCTCGATGGCCTGGGCGCGGTGGGCTTCGGACGGCGCCACCAGGCTGATGGCGATGCCTTTCTCCCCGGCACGGCCAGTGCGACCGACACGGTGGATATGGATTTCCGAGTCCCGGGCCAGTTCGACGTTGATCACCATGTCCAGTGCATCGATGTCCAGGCCGCGGGCCGCCACGTCGGTGGCTACCAGCACCGAGGTGCTGCGGTTGGCGAACATCGCCAGTACCTGGTCGCGGTCGCGCTGTTCCAGGTCGCCGTGCAGGCCGACGGCCGAGATGCCCTTGGACGTCAGGTGATCGACGGTTTCCTGGACCTGCTGCTTGGTGAAGCAGAACGCCACGCAGGAGGCCGGGCGGAAATGCGCCAGGACCTTGACCACTGCGTCCATGCGTTCCTCGGGGGCTATCTCGTAGAAGCGCTGCTCGATCTGCGCGTCGGAGTGGAACGCCTCGGCCTTCACTTGCTGCGGGTTACGCATGAACTTGGACGACAGTTGCTTGATGCCCACCGGGTAGGTGGCGGAGAACAGCAGTGTCTGGCGGCGTTCCGGGGTCTGCTGGATGATGTCTTCGATGGCGTCGTAGAAGCCCATGTCGAGCATGCGGTCGGCTTCGTCGAGGATCAGCGTGTTGAGGCCGTCCAGGACCAGCGAACCCTTGCGCAGGTGCTGCTGGATGCGTCCTGGCGTGCCGACGATGATGTGGGCACCGTGTTCCAGGGAAGCGATCTGCGGGCCGAAGGACACGCCGCCGCACAGGGTCAGGACCTTGATGTTGTCTTCGGCGCGGGCCAGGCGACGGATTTCCTTGGCGACCTGGTCGGCCAGCTCACGGGTCGGGCACATCACCAGGGCCTGGCAGCCGAAGAAGCGCGGGTTGATCGGGTTCAGCAGGCCGATGCCAAAAGCGGCGGTCTTGCCGCTGCCGGTCTTGGCCTGGGCGATCAGGTCCATGCCCTTGAGAATCACCGGCAAGCTCTGCGCCTGGATCGGCGTCATCTGGGCATAACCGAGTGATTCGAGGTTAGCCAGCATGGCGGCGGACAGCGGCAAAGTATTAAAAGCGGTGGCGATGGTGGTCACGGGACTGGCCTGCAAAACAAAATGTCGCGCAGTGTAGCAGCCTCGTGCCACTTTCTTCGAAAGTTCTGGACGAGCGTGGTGTGCCCCCTGTGGCGAGGGAGCTTGCTCCCGCTCGGCTGCGCAGCAGTCGTAACCCAGGCGACGCGATATTTCAGGTACACCGTGTCGACCGATTTTGGGGCGCTTCGCACCCCAGCGGGAGCAAGCTCCCTCGCCACAAGAGCCAGCATGTCCCCCGGTTCGGACAGCGCCCCAAGCGCCTGGCTTAGTGCTCGATATGCTCGTCGTGACGCTTCTGCCGCCGCCCATCCTGCTTGGACAACTGGGAAAAAATCGTCGCTGCCAGCATCGCCATGATCCCCACCGTTACGAAGGTCAGCTGGAACGCGCCCAGCACGGTATCGACCCCATCGTTGCCCGCCTGGGCGGTAAAGCCGCCGAGTAGGGCGCCGGCGCAGGCCACGCCGAGGCTCAGGGACAGCTGCGCCACCACCGACAGCAGGCTGTTGCCGCTGCTGGCGCTGGCGTCGTCCAGGTCGATCAGGGTCACGGTGTTCATTGCGGTGAATTGCAGCGAGTTGATCGCCCCCAGCACCGCCAGTTGCGCCAGCAGCAGCCAGTACGGCGTCTGTTCGCTGACCAGGCCCATGCTCGCCAGCATCAGGCCCAGGGCCAGGGTGTTGCCGGTCAGGACGATGCGATAGCCCAGGCGTTCGATCAGTGGCCGGGCCACGGACTTGGCGACCATGGCCGCCGCCGCCAGGGGCAGCATGCTCATGCCAGCCTGGGACGGTGAATAGCCCAGGGCGACTTGCAGCAGCAACGGCACCAGGAACGGCAGGGCACCGCTGCCCAGGCGCGCGAACAGATTGCCAAGAATGCCCACGGCGAAGGTCCGGGTCTTGAACAGCGATGGCGGGAACAGCGCATTCTCGACGTGCCCGGCCCGCAGCCAATAGGCCGCCAGGCAGGCCATGCCGCCGAACAGCAACAGCATCACCCGCAGGTGCGGCAGGTGCAGTTCACCCAGGCCTTCCATGGCAATGGTGATCAGCACCATCGCCGCACCGAACAGCAGGAACCCCAGGCCATCGAACCGGGTGCGCTCGCTGCCGCGCAGGTCGGGGATGAACTTCCACACCGCATAACAGCCGATCACGCCCACCGGCAGGTTGATGATGAAGATCCAGTGCCAGGTCAGGTACTCCACCATCCAACCGCCCATGGTCGGGCCGATCAGCGGGCCGAGCAGGCCGGGGATGGTGATGAAGCCCATGATCCGCACCAGTTCCGAGCGCGGATACGCTCGCAGCACCACCAGCCTGCCCACCGGCAGCATCAGCGCACCGCCCAGGCCCTGGATGACCCGGGCGCCGATCAGCATGCTCAACGAATTGGATAAGGCGCACAGCAACGAGCCGAAGCTGAACAGCAGGATCGCCCCGAAGAAAATCTTCTTGGTGCCGAAGCGGTCGGCGATCCAGCCCGAGGCTGGGATCAGCAACGCCACGGTGAGCATGTAGGCGATGATCACGCCCTGCATGCGCAGCGGGTTTTCCGCCAGGTCGCTGGCCATGGCGGGCAGGGCGGTGTTGAGGATGGTCCCGTCCAGGGACTGCATGAAGAAGGCAATCGCCACCACCCACGGAAGCCAGCGGGCGGTGACGGCGTCGAGCGGTGCGCGGTTGGGCATGGGACCTCTTGTATGAAGTGTTGATCAGGAACAGGTATCGCTGTTGTGGAGGGAGCTTGCTCCCGCTGGGTTGCGAAGCAACCCTGAAACCAGGCACCGCGGTGTTTCAGATGCATTGGGTCAGCAGGGTTTTGCGACTGCTGCGCAGTCGAGCGGGAGCAAGCTCCCTCGCCACAGGGGTACAACTCCGGTCATTACAACGTCAAGGTCAACCGCTTCACCAGCGCCCCCGGCAACAACATCGAGGCCGTGGCCCGCTGGCTGTAGGTGCTGGCCGAGAGCAGCAGTTCCCGCTCTCGGGTCAGGCCTTCGAGTTGCGAGCCGAGCAGGCTGTAGACGCTGTCGTCGAAGCGCATGGTGCTGACCGGCGCGACAATCTGGCCGTTCTCGACCCAGAACGTGGCGAAGCGGGTCATGCCGGTCAGGCGGGCGGCCGGTTGGTCCGAGTAGTTCAGGTACCAGAGGTTGCTGATGTACAGCCCGGTGCCAAGTTGTTCGAGGATGTATTTGTGCTCCAGTTGTCCGGCCTGCATGTCCAGCGCCGTGGGGTATTCGTAGCTGCTGGCGCCGTTGGCGGCGAGGCCGTATTCAGCGGCGCTGCGGGAGTTGACCAACTGCGCATTGGCCGTGCCCTTGGCGATCAGCCCCAGGTCATTGCGGGGATAACCTTCGTCGGAAAACGCCGGGCTCAAGGAGCCGCTGACCTGCTCGCTCAGCCACACGTTGGGGCTCAAGCTTGCTTCGTTGGCGTAGAACTTCTGCAACGGGCTCTGCTTGCTGGCAATCGCCCGGGCCGAGAACCCACCCCAACTGAGCATGCCCATGATCTCTTCAAGGGCGGCCGGCGCCAGGTAGGCGCGGTATTCGCCGGGCGGCAACGTGCGCAACGGCAGGCCGAGAAACGCCAGTTGCTCGCGGGCCTGCTCGAAGCGCCGGGAAAATCCCTCACTGCTCCATTCATGCCCGGCGTAACTGGCTTTCACGGCCTGGCCGTTTTCATGGAACAGGCTGAAATCGAAGTTGAAGCTGTTGGCCTGATGCCAGCCGAACGCCCCCGCAGAACTGGCGAAACCTCGACTGATGGGCCCGGCGGCGTAGAACCCCACCAGGTCCAGGCCTTCGGCGGCGCGGCTGATTTCGGCCACGGCCTGCTCAGTGTCCGGCAACGGATGGTCCTGTACGTTGTGGCTCTGCCAGTGGTTGTGGTTGAGCAGCAGGTACGGATCGCGGGGCAGCAGCGGCAGGGTTTCACGCAGTTGTTGCAGGCCTTCGGCCAGGCGTTGCAAATCCGTCTCGGCTTCGCCGGACAAGGTGATCTGCAAGTCGGCGTGGCGTCCGTCGTCGATCAGTTTGAAACTGACATTGGCCTGTTGCACCTGGCCGGCCTGGCGGACCTTGCCATGGTTGAAACGGACGAAGGCCGAGGACTCGGCGGCGTAGCCGAGGGTGAACTGTTCTGGCGTGTGCAAGGCATCGCGCAGCCAGTCGACCAACGCCTTGAATGCCTCGGCCTGATTCTTGACGGTGCTCATCAGGCATCTCCCCCAAACACATCGACGTTGCTGAACACGCAGGCCGGCGAGGCATGACCGACGCGGATGACCTGGTTCGGTTCGCCCTTGCCACAGTTCGGCGTGCCCAGGACCTGGAAGGTGCTGGCATCGCCCACGGCGCGCAGGCTCTTCCAGAATTGCGCGGAAATACCCCGGTAGTTGGGGTTCTTCACCACGCCCTTGAGCTCGCCGTTCTCGATCAACTGGCCCCACTCGCAGCCGAACTGGAATTTGTTGCGGGCGTCGTCGATGGACCAGGAACGGTTGGTGCGCATTAGCACGCCGTGCTCGGTGCCTTGGATCAGTTGTTCCAGGGATTGGTCGCCGGGTTCGATGTTCAGGTTCGCCATGCGGTCGATGGGCGGGCGATTCCAGCCGCAGGCGCGGCTGTTGGCGACACCGTCCAGGCCAGCACGGAACTGTGACAGTGCGCCGCCCAGTGGACGCAGCAGCAGGCCTTCACGAATCAGGAATTGTTTGCTGGCGGCGCTGCCATCGTCGTCATGGCTGTAGCTCGCCAGTTCTTCGGGAATGTTCGGATCGAAGGTCACGTTCAAGAGGTTGGAGCCGTATTGCAGGTGTCCGAAGTCGCTGGCCTTGACGAAGCTGGTGCCGGCGTAATTGCGCTCGTCCCCGAGGATGCGGTCCAGTTCCAGCGGATGGCCGATGGATTCGTGGATCTGCAACATCATCTGGTCCGGCATCAGCAGCAGGTCGCGGGGGCCTTGCGGGGTGTTCGGCGCCAGCAGCAGTTGCAGGGCCTGGTCGGCGATTTTCAGCCCGGCGCCGAGCAGGCCGCTGCGGCTGATCACATCGAAGCTGCCTTGCTGGCCGAAATTTTCCCGGCCCAGGGTGCGGGTCTGGCTGTCGTTGCCGTCGAAGGCGGTGACTTCCAGGGCCGGGTAGATGAAACGTTGGGCCTGGCGCAATTCAGCGCCGGCACTGTTGAGGTAGATCTGCTCGACCTGGGTCAGGCCGATGCTGGCTTGCCAGTTCACCAGGCGCTCGTCCTGAGGCACTGCGGCTGACTCGTCGCCGAGCAATTGGTAGCAATCGCTCAGTGGTGGGAAGGCCTGGTCGAAATTCGGCGAGAAGTAATCGGCGCGGTCGCTGGACACCGCTTGCTCGCGCAGGTCCAGCAGGGCGTGGGGCTTGAGCCGGCGGGCCTGTTGCTCGGCTCGATCCAGCGCCGCTTGCAGGCCGGTTTGGGACAGATCGTTGGTAGCGGCATACGCCTCGACCCCGTTGACCCGCACCGTGAGCATCGCCCCTTCATCACGGCCCAGGCTGGGCGGTTCGGCGACATTCTTGCGCACCGACAGGTGCTGGCCGGACTCGCGCACGTAACGCAGGGAAAAGAATTCAGCGCCCGTGCGCAAGGCAGCAAAACGCTGCTTGAGCTGGGGGTGGAAGTCGAACATGGAACCTCCTTGTCTGGAGCGAGGGTACGGCGCAGTGCGGTGATTTGACGCGGCGGCTCTAGATTAGGCCTGGGGTGGGGGTGGGATCAAGGTAGAAGGGAATTTGAGGGCCTGGTCGAGCGCCATCGCGAGCAGGATGCTGCTGTGGAGATCGTTGGAGATCGTTCCCACGCTCTGCGTGGGGAATGCTGCCTGGGACGCTCTGCGTTCCGCCTTTGGGATGTGACGCAGAGCGTCACGGGATGCATTCCCACGCAGAGCGTGGGAACGATCTTTATCCAAGCGAGCTTGAGTCTTACTGGGCCATTGGCCCCACTTCCCGCAGTGGCTTGCCGCGCACCGGCGCATCGCCAGCCACGTAGTACGGGGCAGTGCTGCGTGGCAATGGCTTGCGACCACGGATCTTGTCGGCGATTTTCTCGGCGATCATGATCGTCGGCGCGTTCAGGTTGCCGGTGGTGATGATCGGCATGATCGAGGCATCCACCACGCGCAGTCCTTGCATGCCATGCACGCGGCCTTCGCCGTCCACCACCGCCATGTCGTCGGTGCCCATCTTGCACGAGCAGGATGGGTGGAACGCGGTTTCGGCATGCTCGCGGATGAACTGGTCCAGTTGCGCGTCCGTCTGCACCTCGATGCCCGGGCTGATCTCGCGGCCACGGAACGGATCGAGCGCCGGCTGTTGCATGATCTCGCGGGTCAGGCGGATGCCATCGCGAAACTCCTGCCAGTCCTGCTCGGTCGCCATGTAGTTGAACAGGATGCTCGGATGCTGGCGCGGGTCCTTGGACTTGGCCTGGATCCGGCCGCGGCTTGGCGAACGCATCGAGCCCATGTGTGCCTGGAAACCGTGCTCCTTCACGCCGTTGCTGCCGTTGTAGTTAATCGCCACCGGCAGGAAGTGGTACTGGATGTTCGGCCAATCGAATTCCGGGCGGGTGCGGATGAAACCGCCGGCCTCGAACTGGTTGCTGGCGCCGATGCCGGTGCCGTTGAACAGCCATTCGGCACCGATGGCCGGCTGGTTGTACCAGAGCAGCGACGGGTACAGCGAGACCGGTTGGGTGCAGGCGTATTGCAGGTACAACTCGAGGTGATCCTGCAGATTTTCACCGACACCCGGCAGGTCGTGGACCACCGGGATGTCGAGGCTTTCCAGCAACTTGGCCGGACCGACGCCAGAGCGTTGCAGGATCTGTGGCGAAGCGATGGCGCCGGAGCACAGCAGCACTTCCTTGCGCGCCCGGGCTTCGACCCGCTCTTCGGCGGCGCCCACCAGGTAACGCACGCCGACCGCGCGCTTGCCTTCGAACAGGATCTTGTCGGTCAGGGCGTGGGTGACGATGGTCAGGGTCGAACGCTTCTTGGCCACGTCGAGGTACCCGCGAGCGGTACTGGCGCGGCGGCCGTTGGGCGTGACGGTACGGTCCATCGGACCGAAGCCTTCCTGCTGGTAGCCGTTGAGGTCTTCGGTACGCGGGTAACCGGCCTGTACGCCGGCCTCGACCATGGCGTGGAACAACGGGTTGTTGCCGGCCTTGGGGGTGGTCACGCTGACCGGACCGTCGCCGCCGTGGTAATCGTTCGGGCCGATGTCCCGGGTCTCCGCTTTCCTGAAGTAGGGCAGGCAGTCCAGGTACGTCCAGTCCTCGAGGCCAGGCAGTTTTGCCCAGTTGTCATAGTCCAGGGCGTTGCCGCGGATGTAGCACATGCCGTTGATCAGCGAAGAACCGCCCAGGCCCTTGCCTCGACCGCACTCCATGCGGCGGCCGTTCATGTGCGGCTCCGGGTCGGTCTCGTAGGCCCAGTTGTAGCGCCGGCCTTGCAGCGGGAACGCCAGGGCGGCGGGCATTTGCGTACGGAAGTCGAGGCGATAGTCCGGGCCGCCGGCTTCGAGCAGCAGGACGGTGACGCCTTCGTCTTCGGTCAGGCGGGTGGCCAGGGTGTTACCGGCCGAGCCGGCGCCGATGATGATGTAGTCGAATACGTGGGACATGAAATGCACCCTCTTTTGAATTGGGTTCAGGTCGTGGTCGCCGAGTGCCCTTGTGGCGAGGGAGCTTGCTCCCGCTCGGCTGCACAGCAGTCGCCTGTAGAGCGACCATGTTCTGTCTGGATGACCTCGGGGCCTGGTTTGGGGCCGCTTCGCAGCCCAGCGGGAGCAAGCTCCCTCGCCACAACAGCGTTCACTCAAGGCCTGGTGTCAGATCAGAACACCGACGCGTAATCGCCCAACTCGACCTGTACCGATTTGATGCGCGTGAAGTTGTTCAGCGAACTGATGCCGTTTTCCCGGCCCACGCCCGATTGCTTGTAGCCGCCCACCGGCATCTTGGCATCGGACTCACCCCAGGCATTGATCCAGCAGATACCGGCTTCGAGCTGGTGGATCACGCGGTGGGCGCGGTTCAGGTCGCGGGTGACGACGCCGGCGGCCAGGCCGAAGTCGGTGTCGTTGGCGCGGCGGATCACTTCTTCTTCGGTTTCATAAGTGAGGATGCTCATCACCGGGCCGAAGATTTCTTCACGCACGATGGTCATCTCGTCGGTGCAATCGGTGAACACGGTCGGGGCGACGAAAGCGCCCTTGGCCAATTCACCGTCGGTCAGGCGATTACCACCGCACAGCAGGCGCGCGCCTTCGGCTTTGCCTTTCTCGATGTAGCCCAGCACGCTTTCCATGTGGGCGAAGCTCACCAGCGGGCCGAAGTTGGTGTTTTCGTCCTCTGGATTACCGATGCGGATGCGCGCCACGCGCTCGGCGATCTTGGCTTCGAAGGCGGCCTTGAGGTGGCTCGGCACGAACACGCGGGTGCCGTTGGTGCAGACCTGGCCGGAGCTGTAGAAGTTGGCCATCATCGCGGTGTCGGCGGCGCGATCCAGGTCGGCGTCGTCGAAGATGATCAGCGGCGACTTGCCGCCCAGTTCCATGGTCACGTCCTTGAGCGAAGAACTCGAGGCGCTGGCCATGACTTTCTTGCCAGTGTCGGTGCCGCCGGTGAAGGAGACTTTCTCGATGCGCGGGTGCTCGGTCAGCCAGGTGCCGACTTCACGGCCGCTGCCGGTCAGGACGTTGAAGACGCCTGGCGGAACGCCGGCTTCGGTATAGATCTCGGCCAGTTTCAAGGTGGTCAGCGAGGTGACTTCGCTCGGCTTGAAGATCATCGCGTTACCGGCTGCCAGGGCCGGTGCGGATTTCCACAGGGCGATCTGGATCGGGTAGTTCCACGCGCCGATACCAGCCACTACGCCCAGGGGTTCGCGACGGGTGTAGACGAAAGACGTGTCGCGCAACGGGATCTGCTCGCCTTCGATAGCGGGCACCAGGCCGGCATAGTATTCCAGCACGTCGGTGCCGGTGACGATGTCGACGTAGCGGGTTTCTGAATAGGCCTTGCCGGTGTCCAGGGTTTCCAGGGCGGCCAGTTCATCGTTGCGCTCGCGCAGGATGTCCACGGCGCGACGCAGGATGCGCGAACGCTGCATGGCGGTCATGGCGGCCCAGACTTTCTGGCCCTTTTCGGCGCTGACCACGGCGCGCTCGACGTCCTCGAAAGTCGCACGCTGCACTTGGGCAAGGACCTCACCGTTGGCAGGGTTGATGGCTTCGAAAGTGGCGTCGCCGCTGGCATCGCTGTACGCGCCATCGATGTAGAGTTTTTGCAGTTCGAAACGGGCCATAAAGTCCTCGCAAGTGCATAAGTGGTTGGCTGGCCACCGGAGCGTGTCGTTTATAGCTGACTACGCGGTTCGGCGGCGGTTCAGGAGTCGAGCGGTTCTGTGTGCTCTGGTGCCCCTGCTTTGGTCAGTTGGAAATCCATGTATTCGTAAGCGATCCGGTGCGCCTGGGCGGTATCGAAAGCGTCTCCCGACAGCGCTCCGCGCAGCCACAAACCGTCAATCAACGCGGCCAGGCCCCTTGCTGCGCTGCGCGCCTGATCGACGGGCAACACGCGGCGGAACTGGCTACACAGGTTGGAATACAGGCGGTGATCGTTGATCCGCTGCAACCTGTGCAAAGACGGGTGGTGCATGCTGGTGGCCCAGAAGGCCAGCCAGGTTTTCATTGCCGGGCCGTTGACCTGGCTGGCGTCGAAGTTGCCTTCGATGATCACCTTCAGGTGAGCCCGGGGGCTTGTGTCCTCCAGCGCCTGGCGGCGCGCGGTGACGTTCTCGCTCAGGACAGTCATCAGGTACTGGGCCGTGGCCGCGATCAGGCCATTCTTGTCCTGAAAGTAGTGACTGATGATGCCGTTGGAGACACCGGCCAAACGAGCGATCAACGCAATGCTGGCGTCCCCCATGCCGACTTGATCGACCGCTTGCAACGTGGCTTCGATCAGTTGTTGGCGGCGGATGGGTTGCATACCGACCTTGGGCATCTAGCACATCTCCTTAGGCCATCCGGCGGGCGAGAGTCGTCTGCCGGAATGAAAGCCAGTCTATTTTGTTTTGATTGAACGTTCAATCAATAAAAAACAGGTTCTATGACAAGTCATCGCTGTCTGTCGGGATTTCCATGTGTAAAGGGCGCTTGAAGGCACATGGGAAACCCGCCGTGCGGGGCGAGGACTTTTTCGGGATGTCTTTATAACACTCGTTGGCTGTGTGGAGGCCTAACGCCCATTGATAGCTGGAATACTGTTGTGGCGAGGGGATTTATCCCCGTTGGGCTGCACAGCAGCCCCAAAAGCGGCGACCTCATGTTGTCTGACACACCGAGACACCTGGCTTTTGGGGCTGCTTCGCAGCCCAACGGGGATAAATCCCCTCGCCACAACTGTATTTCAGGTCAAGCTTGTCAGTAGTCAGTAGTCAGTAGTCAGTAGTCAGTAGCCAGCAAATGCACAAACAAAAACGCCGCGATCATCTCGCGGCGTTTTCGTGTGCAGGCTTAGCCCAGGTTCTTGCCCAGCAGTGCGTGGTACAGCTCGCTGTCGCCCAGGATGCCGACGACTTGCTGGTTATCGTGGAGCACCAGTTTGTTGCCGGTCTGGTAGCGGATCTGCAGCGCGTCGCGCATGCCGATGTTGGAATCAACCAGGGTCGGACGCCGGCCCAGGTCTTCGACGGCTTGGCCCGGTACCCAGTTCTGCAGGTCCAGCGCCGCGCCATTCTGACGGGCGCCCTTGATGGTGTTGCCTTCGGCCAGGTCGAGCCAGGAGTCGCCGCCCGGGTCCAGGCACACCGAACCGTTGATGCGCTTGCAGTTGTCCAGGGTGCGCATCAGGCTGCGACCGCACAGGACGTTGAGTGGGTTGGTGTGGGCGACAAAGGTGCGCACATAGTCGTCCGCCGGGTTGAGCACGATCTCTTCCGGCTTGCTGTACTGGATGATCTTGCCGTCTTTCATGATGGCGATCCGCGTACCCAGCTTCAGGGCTTCGTCCAGGTCATGGCTGACGAACACGATGGTCTTTTGCAGTTTGCGTTGCAGTTCCAACAGTTCGTCCTGCAAACCCTGGCGGATCAGCGGGTCGAGGGCCGAAAATGGTTCGTCCATCAGCAGGATGTCGGCGTCCATCGCCAGGGCGCGGGCCAGGCCGACCCGTTGCTGCATACCGCCGGACAGCTCGTCGGGTTTCTTGTTGCGCCACTGGGTCAGGCCCACCAGCTCAAGCTTCTCATCCACCAGCTTGCGCCGTTCCTTCTCGGGACGGCCCTGCATTTCCAGGCCGAAGCTGATGTTCTCGCGCACGGTCAGCCAAGGCATCAGGGCGAACTTCTGGAACACCATGGCGATGCGCTTGGTGCGCATCATCTTCAGTTCGGCAGGGGAGCAGGAAGCGATGTCGATCTGCCGCCCTTCATGCTCGACGAACAACTTGCCACGACTGACCGTGTTCAAGCCGTTGATGCAGCGCAGCAGGCTGGATTTACCGGAGCCGGAAAGGCCCATCAGGACGCAGATCTCACCCTTCTCGATGGACAGGCTGGCTTTTTCCACGCCAACGATCAGGCCGGTCTGCTGCAGGATCTCGGGTCGCGATAGGCCCTTGTCCAGCAGGTCCAGCGCGGCCTTGGGGCGGTTGGAGAAAATAACATCGACGTCTTCGAAACGAATGATGCTCATGCGTCACCCCCTACTTTAGCGTCGGGTTGTTTGCAGATTCGGTCGAGCATGATCGCCAGCAATACGATCGCCAGGCCGGCTTCGAAGCCTAGGGCGATATCGGCGGTGTTCAGTGCGTTGACCACGGGTTTGCCCAGGCCATCGGCGCCCACCAGTGCGGCGATCACCACCATCGACAACGACAGCATGATGCACTGGGTGATACCGGCCGCGATGCTGGGCATCGCATGGGGCAGTTCAATGCGCGACAGGAGCTGGCGACGGGAGCAGCCGAAGGCTTTGCCGGCGTCCATCAGTTCGTCCGGTACGTCGCGGATGCCCAGGTAGGTCAGGCGGATGGGCGCGGCAATCGCGAACACCACCGTGGAGATCAAGCCTGGGACCACACCCAGCCCGAAGAGGGTCAGGGTAGGAATGAGGTAAACGAAGGTCGGTACGGTCTGCATCAGATCGAGTACCGGACGCATCATTGTGTAGAACATCGGCTTGTGCGCGGCAACAATGCCCAGCGGCACGCCGATCAGTACGCAAACCAGGGTCGCGAACAGCACCTGGGCGAGGGTTTCCATGGTTTCTTGCCAGTAACCCAGGTTGAGGATCAGCAGGAAGGACGCGATGACGAATATGGTCAGGCCCCATTTGCGCTGGATGAAGTGCGCCAATAGCGCAATGAGGCCGATCAGGGCCAGGGGGTTGAACCAGGTCAGCGCGAACGTCACGCCGTGAATCATCGTTTCCAGGAACAGCGCGATTGCGTCGAATGTGTTGGCGCCGTTTTGCGTCAACCATTCGACAAAGCCCGCGATGTACTGGCCCAAAGGTATTTTCTGATCAATAAGCATGGTAGTGAACGTCCGCATGCAAGGGAATAAACAGCCCGGGCGAGCGAACTCGCCCGGCATAACATCAGCAGTTATTGCGCAAGTTTGGCTTTCACGGCTTCCAGGCCAGGTTTACCGTCAATGGTGGTCACGCCAGCGAGCCAGGTATCGAGTACCTGTGGGTTTTTCTTCAACCAAGCCTTGGCGGCGGCCTCAGGTTTCATCTTGTCATCGAGCACGTTGCCCATCAGCTGGCTTTCCATGTCGACGGTGAACTCCAGGTTTTTCAACAGTTGGCCAACGTTGCTGCATTCCTGGCTATAGCCCTTGCGGGTGTTGGTCGCCACGGTAGCGGCACCGAAGTCGGGGCCGAAGAAGTCATCGCCGCCGGTCAGGTACTGGATCTTGAAACGGGTGTTCATCGGATGTGGTGCCCAGCCGAGGAACACCACGTCGGTGCCACGCTTGGCGGCACGGTCGACCTGCGAGAGCATGCCCGCTTCACTCGACTCCACGACTTTGAAACCGGCGTCCTTCAGGCCAAAGGCGTTCTTTTCGATCATGCTCTGGATCAGGCGGTTGCCGTCGTTGCCGGGTTCGATGCCGTAGATCTTGCCGTCCAGCTCTTTCTTGAATTTGGGGATATCGGCGAAGTCGTGCAGGCCTTTGTCATACAAAGCCTGAGGCACGGCGAGGGTGTACTTGGCGCCCTTGAGGTTGGTGCGCACGGTTTCCACGGTGCCGGCTTCGCGGTAGGCCTTGATGTCGTTTTCCATGGTCGGCATCCAGTTGCCGAGGAATACATCCATGTTCTTGCCATCGGCCAGGGACTTGTAGGTCACCGGCACGGAAATCATGGTGGTCTTGGTCTTGTAGCCGAGGGCGTCGAGCACCACGCTGGTGGTAGCGGTGGTCACGGTGATGTCGGTCCAGCCGACATCGGAGAAATTGACGGTGCTGCACTGTTCGGGTTCAGCAGCGTTGGCCAGCATCGGAAGACTCAGCATGGCGGCCAACAACAACGATGTGGAACCTTTCATGGGTGGACTCCTGGTGTTTTATCGGCGGTGTCCGGTCAGGACAACCGCGCTTATTGGATGTTGCGGTTGGTGGCGCGTGGGCACTCTCTGACACGCGGCCTTGCAAACGAGCCGTAACCGATCATGTACCAGTGCAAATCTGACGCCTACAGGGTGGGTCGTATCCAGTACAGGGAGGGTCGCATCCAGTGTCGGTGACGTCGTTTACAGATTTTTTCCGCCCCTGGCGGGCCTCTGATACGCAGAAAAACGGCGCAAAACCGGGGCCAGGACGGGACGGCGTTGCTGGGCATGATTGCGTCGGTGTCAGACGTCGGACCCCAAGGCAAAAACCGGATGATGCGGCCATCCCGGCGTTGAGCGTAGCAGCTCCGTCACCGGACGCTTCTGCGCCCGGATGTGCCTGTTCTGGAGGTTTTCGGCAATGGCAATCAGCGTTTTCGACTTGTTCAAAATCGGTATCGGCCCGTCCAGTTCCCACACCGTGGGCCCCATGCGTGCCGCGGCGCTGTTCGTTGAAGCGCTGAAGGCAAAGGTCCTGCTCAATGATGTGCGCCGGGTCGAGGTGCAATTGTTCGGTTCGCTGTCGGCCACCGGCATTGGCCACGGCAGCGACAACGCCGTGATCATGGGCCTGATGGGGGAGTGGCCGGACGCAATCGACCCGTCGCAGATCGGCCCGCGTATCGAGCTGCTGCGTGAAACCCAGACCCTGCTGCTCGACGGTCGCCTGCCGGTGCCGTTCGTATGGTCCCGGGACATGCGCCTGATCGACGAGAACCTGCCGTTCCATCCCAATGCGATGACGCTGGTGGCCGAGGGCGCCGACGGCGAGCTGCACCGTGACACTTATTACTCGGTCGGCGGTGGCTTTGTCGTCGATCAGGCCCAGGCCTCCAGCGGCGTGGTGGATCTGGACAGCACTGAGCTGCCTTACGATTTCTCCAGCGCCGAAGAATTGCTTGAGCTGTGCCGTACCCACAACTTGCGAGTAGCCGAGTTGATGCTGGCCAACGAAAAGGTCTGGCGGTCCGAAGAAGAGATCCGCAGTGGCCTGATGAAACTGTGGCGGGCCATGCAGGATTGCGTCGAGCAGGGCCTCAAGCATGAAGGCATCCTGCCGGGCGGTTTGAATGTGCGTCGGCGGGCGGCCAAGTTGCACCGCAGCCTGCAAGAATTGAACAAACCCAATGTCATCGGCTCGACCCTCAGCGCCATGGAGTGGGTCAACCTGTTCGCCCTGGCGGTCAACGAAGAGAACGCCGCCGGCGGACGCATGGTCACGGCGCCGACCAATGGCGCGGCGGGGATCATTCCGGCGGTCCTGCACTACTTCATGAAATTCAGCGAAGCGGTCACCGACGCCAACGTTGTGGATTATTTCCTCGGTGCGGCGGCCGTCGGGATCCTGTGCAAGAAGAACGCATCGATTTCTGGCGCCGAAGTCGGTTGCCAAGGTGAAGTGGGATCGGCCTGCGCCATGGCGGCGGCGGGCCTGGCGGAAATCCTCGGAGCCACGCCGGAGCAATTGTGCAACGCGGCGGAAATCGGCCTGGAACACAACCTCGGCCTGACGTGCGATCCGGTGGGCGGCCTGGTGCAGGTGCCGTGCATCGAGCGCAATGCGATTGCCGCGGTGAAAGCCATCAATGCCGCGCAAATGGCGCTGCGGGGTGACGGCCAGCACTTCATCTCCCTGGACCGGGTGATCCGCACCATGCGTGATACCGGGGCCGACATGCATGACAAATATAAAGAGACCTCGCGCGGCGGCTTGGCGGTCAGTGCGGTGGAGTGCTGATCCACTGTGGCGAGGGAGCTTGCTCCCGCTGGGTTGCGAAGCAACCCCAAGGCCTGATCTCGCAGTGCTTCAGAAAGACCGCGTAGACAGGATTTGCGACCGCTTCGCGGTCGAGCGGGAGCAAGCTCCCTCGCCACAGGTGAATTTAAAACCGCTCGTAAAATGCACACCCACCTCGAAACACGCCACCTTTTAGCGCGTCGCAAACAGACAAGAGACGAACGGTCGGCCCCGCCGTCGGGTGCCACGCGACCGTCCGTCGCCGCACTTGTGGTGATACCTGTTGCGCAAGCCCCGCAGCCCAGTTCCCACAAGTGCTACCGATCTGCTCACGGTGCCGCGTGACGGGGCCCTGACACCCGCCAAAGTCCTGATAACCGTCCCTCGAAATACACCTTGAATAGACAGGTCGCGATGTCGTTTTCAGGATTTATTGAACGCGTATTCAATTTAGGCATGACAATTGCTGTAACACTGTAAAGCCCGTCTCCCTCGTGGAGAGCAATGGCAAATAACCCAATAAAAAGAGCCTCCGCCTGAGGCCATCACCCGCTTTGTGTGAGGAGATACCGCGATGACGACGTCCAACTCCGGGGCCCAACCCCAGAACCGTGCGCCTCAATCCATCGGCTTTTTGCTGCTGGACAATTTCACGCTGATTTCCCTGGCGTCCGCGGTAGAACCGCTACGCATGGCCAACCAACTGTCCGGTCGCGAGCTATATCGCTGGACGACCCTCACAGTCGATGGCGGCCAGGTCTGGGCCAGCGACGGCTTGCAGATCACCCCCGACGCCTCGATGCACAAGGCGCCGGCCCTGGATACTGTCATCGTCTGTGGCGGCATCGGCATCCAGCGTACCGTGACCCGCGAACACGTGTCGTGGCTGCAGAGCCAGGCCCGTCAATCCCGTCGCCTCGGCGCGGTTTGTACCGGCAGTTGGGCCCTGGCCTGCGCCGGTCTGCTGGACGGCTTCGATTGCAGCGTGCACTGGGAATGCCTGGCGGCAATGCAGGAAGCTTTCCCACGGGTATCGATGAGTACCCGCTTGTTCACCCTCGACCGTAACCGCTTCACCAGCTCCGGCGGCACCGCGCCGTTGGACATGATGCTGCACCTGATCAGCCGTGATCATGGCCGTGAACTGTCGGCAGCGATCTCGGAAATGTTCGTCTACGAGCGTATCCGCAACGAACAGGATCACCAGCGTGTGCCGCTCAAGCACATGCTCGGCACCAACCAGCCGAAGTTGCAGGAAATTGTTGCGCTGATGGAAGCCAACCTCGAAGAGCCGATCGACCTGGATGAACTGGCGGTGTACGTCGCCGTGTCCCGGCGTCAGCTGGAGCGGTTGTTCCAGAAATACCTGCACTGCTCGCCGTCGCGCTATTACCTCAAGCTGCGGTTGATTCGTGCACGGCAACTGCTCAAGCAGACGCCGATGTCGATCATCGAAGTGGCCTCGGTATGCGGCTTCGTCTCCACCCCGCACTTCTCCAAGTGCTACCGCGAATACTTCGGCATTCCGCCGCGTGACGAACGCGTCGGTTCCAACACCACGCAGCAGGTGGCGATGATGCCGCTGCCGCAGGCGCTGGTGCTGTCGCCATTGTCCGGCCCGCTGTCGGCGCTGAGCCAGGCGCGTAATGAGTCGACGTTTGCCAGTGTGAGGCTCTAGCAGCTTTCTGTGGCGAGGGAGCTTGCTCCCGCTGGACTGCGAAGCAGTCCCAAAACCGGCCTATGCGGTGTATCAGTCAAATGGCATTCGCTGGTTTTGCGACCGCTTTGCGGCCGAGCGGGAGCAAGCTCCCTCGCCACAGGGTCAGGCGCTGTGGTTCTGCTGATACTCGGCCAGTGCAGGCAACAATTGCTTATCAATCGCCTGGCGCACGGCTGGCAGGATAGTTGCACTGCTGGTGTACATGTTCTTGACCATCAGGCGCAGTTCATTGGCGCGGGCCCTGTCCAGCCCCCGCACGGCGCACTCGCAGGCCTGCTGGGCGGTGGAGCCGCTGGGTATCTGCAACCCCAGGGCCTTGAGCTGGCCCAGCAGGTCTTCCTGGTCGATCAAATCGGCGTACATCATGACGCTTTTCCTTGTTCAGGGATTGGGGTCGTGTCTCGATTCTGGTAGCCGCCCGAAGCGGCGGCAAGGGCAAATGGTCGCAATGTCATGAATGACTATGGAGGCGTCGTTTTCGGCTAACTTGCACGGGGCTGGACTGGGCACACTGACCTCAAGCTGAATCACGATGGTCTGGTCACCCTCGCGCGACAGCTCCTCCAGTAACGCAACCTGCCCCGATCCTGTCACGGCTTGATCGGGGATTTTTTTGCCTGTGAATCAGGGAAAGCTTGGGTGTCCGGCGATGAACGATGACGCGGCCTAGCGCTGCAACACCAGAATCCGCGACAACAACTCATCCCGATCCACATAGCATCCCTGGAAATGCCGGGCCCCGGAGGCCGGGTCGAAGGCATTGCGGGCGTGGAGGGTGCGGCGGTTGTCGAAGCACCAGAGCTGGCCGGGTTCGAGACGCTGTACCAGGCGAAATTGTGGCTCGCGGGTCAGGGCAATGAAGCGGCGGTAGGCGCGGTAAAGCTTGGGCATCTGCTCGACCGTGGTGTCGAACGGCCCACGCAGGAAGTTCGCCATGCGGATTTCCGAAACCTGGCCGAGGGCGTCCAGCGCGATGATTGGCGCCAGGCAGCGGTAGTCGCTGCGACGGTCCTTGTTGCGAAACTCCACGGGGATCCGGCACAGCGCGTCGAAGGCCTCGGGGTCTTCCTGGCGCAGTGCTTCAGCAATGGCAAACCCGTCGACAAAAATGCTCTCGCCACCGTCGGCGTCATTCACCAGGCAATGCAAGAATTGCAGCCCCGGCTGTAATTCCCGGGTCGGCAAATCACTGTGCAATGGCAGGTTGAAAGCGGTGTAGGCGTTGCTGTCGGCATCGGCTTTGGACTGCACATTGAACAGCACACCGAAGTTGCTCTCGCGAATAAAGGAAATGCGCTGGGCAATCCGTGTCAGCGAGCCGGGTTCGGTGGGTACGCCGCGCACCTGGGTCAGGCCGATGTCGCGCACCGCCAGCAACCATTGCAACAACGCATGGGCATCGTCCATCAGTGCCGGGTAGTCGAACACTGGCAATTGCAGGTCGTGCCGCCACAGTTGGCGCCGAGGCTTGTTCGCCAGGCGCTCGGCCCGGGACTGATCATCGTAGGCGTGGGCGCGCAACCAGCCCGGGTCGAAACGGCTCTGGTGACCGTCCTGCCAGTTCACGCACAGGCAGCCTTCGTCGTCGAGGTAGGTTGCGCCGGGGGCAATGTCTTCAGGGACGTCGATGATTTCCAGCACCTGCTCGCGGGTGACGCTGTAGACGCATTGAGGGCAAGGGCAGTTGTCCCGCAGCCACGGGTGATGAAAGGGGCTTGCCCGGCCATCGGCCCACATCACTTGGATCCGGTCGGCCAAGGGTGTGACGGCGGTCAATGGGAAGATCAAGGGGTAATGGCGAAAGTCGGCAAAGGCGGCGGCGGTGTTCATGGCGATCTCCTGTTCGCGGCTTATCGGGGGAGAGGCAGGGCGATGATCCGGCCGATGTACAGCGGCGGCGGCAGGTCGGATTGTTCGTCGAGCAGGGCGCTGAGCCGGTCCAGGGTCTGTTCGGTGAAAGGCGCCGAGCGCGGGCCGGCCAGGTCGACGTGCAGTAGCATCTGTTCATTGCCGGCCAGCTCTTTATCACCGCCGACCAGATGCAGGCTGTGGTAGAGGTGCAGGCGTTTGGCGTCGTGGCCGATGATGTGCGTGTGCACCTCGACCTGGGCGTCGAGCTTCACTTCGTGCAGGTAGTTCAGGTGCAGTTCGAGGGTGAACAACGAGTGGCCGCTGGCTTCGCGGTTCTGGCTGTCCATGCCGAGCCGGTCCATCAGCGCGTCGGTGGCGTAGCTGAAGATCAGCAGGTAGAAGGCATCGCGCAGGTGGCCGTTGTAGTCGACCCATTCAGGGAGGATGCGGGTTTGATAGGTGGTTAGGGTGGGCATGCTGGAACTCCACAAATAGTCGCTGGTGTACACCCTTGTGGCGAGGGAGCTTGCTCCCGCTCGGCCGCGAAGCGGTCGTAAAACCAGCGAATACGATTTGACTGATACACCGCATTTGCCGGTTTTGGGACTGCTTCGCAGTCCAGCGGGAGCAAGCTCCCTCGCCACAAGGGGGGGTTATTCGCTGAACGCCATGCCATGCTTGGCCTTGGTGGCCTTCACCGCCTCCAGCACCGCCAGCAGGCAATCGTCACGATAGCGCTCCAGGGCCGAGATGCTATGGCTGCCCAATTGCGCGCTTGTGCCGTCCACCACATCGTCGATCAGCTTTTCGGTCAGCTCTGGCGCTGGCAGGTAGGTCCACGGCAGTTGCAGCGCCGGGCCGAACTGGGCCATGAAGTGCCGCATCCCGGCATCGCCGCCGGCCAGGGTGTAGGTCAGGAACGTGCCCATGAACGACCAGCGCAAGCCGGCGCCAAAGCGGATCGCATCGTCGATTTCTCCGGTGGTCGCCACCCCGTCGTTGACCAGGTGCAGGGCTTCGCGCCACAGCGCTTCGAGCAGGCGGTCGGCAATGAAACCGGGCACTTCCTTGCGCACGTGCAGCGGCCGCATGCCAAGGGATTCGTACACCTGCATCGCCGCCTGTACGGCTTCGGGCGCGGTGTTTTTGCCGCCGACCACTTCCACCAGCGGCAACAGATAGACCGGGTTGAACGGGTGCCCGACCACGCAGCGCTCCGGATGGGTGGCGCCTTCGTAGAATTCGCTCGGCAGCAGCCCCGAGGTACTGGAACCGATCAGCGCGTTCGGCTTGGCAGCGGCGCTGATCTGGCCGTGCAATTCGAGTTTCAGTTCCAGGCGCTCGGGGGCGCTTTCCTGGATGAAGTCGGCGTCGCGCACGCATTCTTCGATGGTCGCGACAAAGCGCAGCCGATCCTGCGAGGCGCCAGGGGCCAGGCCCTGTTTTTCCAGCGCGCCCCAAGCGTTGGCGACGCGTTTGCGCAATGCCGCCTCGGCACCCGGCGCCGGGTCCCAGGCAATAACGTCGAGGCCATGGGCCAGGGCCCTGCTGATCCAGCCGCTGCCGATTACACCACTGCCCAGGGCGGCGAAGGTCTTGATGTCGGTGATAAAGCTCATGGTGTTTTCCTAATGATTCGCCGATTCCCTGTGGGAGCGAGCTTGCTCGCGATGACGGATTCCAGGTGCAGCAGATGCCCTGGATGTACCGCCGCTATCGCGAGCAAGCTCGCTCCCACATTTGATCTTGGGTGGTCTTGAGAACTGCAGTCACTGCAGATCCAATGTGTACGTTCGGTTCAGCCGCGCTGGGTCAGCCCCATTTTCTTGCGACCTTCAGCCGGGGTGAGCACGCGGGCGCCGAGGCGGCTGAGGATTTCGCCGGCCCGCTCCACCAACTGACCGTTGGTAGCGAGTACGCCTTTGTCCAGCCAGAGGTTGTCTTCCAACCCGACCCGCACGTTGCCCCCCAGCAGTACGGCCTGGGCGGCCATCGGCATTTGCATGCGGCCGATGCCGAAGCCCGCCCACACCGCGTCCGCCGGCAGGTTGTCGACCATGGCTTTCATGGTGGTGGTGTCGGCCGGTGCGCCCCACGGGATACCCAGGCAGAGTTGGAACAGTGGGTTGTCCAGCAGGCCTTCCTTGATCAGTTGCTTGGCGAACCACAGGTGACCGGTGTCGAAGATCTCCAGCTCGGCCTTGACCCCCAGTTCGGTGATGCGCTTGGCGCCGGCCCGCAGTTGCGCCGGAGTGGAGACGTAAATGGTGTCGCCGTCGCCGAAGTTCAGGGTGCCGCAATCCAGCGTGCAGATTTCCGGCAACAACTCTTCGACATGAGCCAGGCGGGTCAGCGGGCCCACCAGGTCGGTGTTGGGGCCGAATTCCATTGGCTGTTCGCCCGCACCGATCTCCAGGTCGCCGCCCATGCCGGCGGTGAGGTTGACGATGATGTCCACGTCCGCTTCACGGATGCGCTCCATCACTTCGCGGTACAGCGCCACGTCGCGGCTGAACTTGCCGGTCTGCGGGTCGCGGACGTGGCAATGGACCACCGTGGCCCCGGCCTTCGCCGCCTCGATGGCGGCGTCGGCGATCTGTTTCGGGGTGACCGGTACGTGAGGGCTCTTGGCGGTCGTGTCGCCAGCACCGGTGAGTGCGCAGGTGATGATGACGTCGTGGTTCATGGTGCGGATTCCTTCAGGCGTGGTAAGTCACTGCGCAGCCCTTTGGTGCTGCGCAGATGGATAGCGGTTGTTCAGTTACTGGTCAGTTTCAGGTTGTCGGCGGCGGGCTTGCCATCGAAGGTAGTGACGCCTTCGAGCCAACGCTGCTTGTCTTGCGGATGATCCTTGAGCCATTGCCGGGCCGATTCGAGCGGGTCCTTGTGATCGAGCAACGGCTGCATCATCCGGCTTTCATCTTCGGCGCTGAACGTCAGGTTGCTCAGCAGGCGACCGACGTTCGGGCATTGTTGGGCGTAGTCCGGCGCGGTGACGGTCCACACGGTGGCCATGCCTTCGTTCGGGCCGAGGGCGTCGTCGCTGCCGGTGAGGTAGGTCATTTGCACGTTGACGTTCATCGGGTGCGGCGCCCAGCCGAAGAACACCACGGCTTCCTTGCGCCGCACGGCGCGGTCCACGGCGGCGAGCATGCCGGCTTCGCTGGACTCGACCAGTTGGAATTTGCCCAGGCCGAACTGGTTCTTGGCGATCATCGCCTTGATCTGGGTATTGGCGCCGGAGCCCGGCTCGATGCCGTAGATCTTGCCGCCCAGTTCTTTTTCGAATTTGGCGATGTCGGCGAAGGTTTTCAGGCCCTTGTCGGCCAGGTAGGTCGGTACCGCCAGGGTGGCGCGGGCGTCCTTGAGGCTGGGCTGCTCCAGCACCTTGACCTGCTTGGCTTCGACGAACGGGGTGATGGTCTGGGTCATCAACGGGTTCCAGTAACCCAGGAACAAGTCCAGGCGCTGGTCGCGGATGCCAGCGAAGATGATTTGCTGGGAGGCGCTGGTTTGCTTGGTCTTGTAGCCGAGGCCGTCGAGCATCACTTGGGTCAGGGCGCTGGTGGCGATGACGTCGGTCCAGTTGACCACGCCCAGGCGCACGTTCTGGCACGCGGCGGGCTCGGCAGCCATGGCGGTGCCATTGAGGAAAGTGGTGCCGCAAAGTGCAAGTACACAGGAGCTGATCAGTCGTTTCATGTCGGGTTCCTCGGCAGCTTATTGTTATGGGTTCCGGCATCTGCGCACCGGTGATGCCAAGTTACGCAGCCCGGCGCCTGGCAAAACGCACAGCGGCGACGTGCTCTTGCACTGCAGCGACTCTTGAATGGGCCTTGCAACTGGCGTATCAAGGTCCGCACGCTACCCGCCAACCGAGTGCGCTCCATGTCCCAGGATTTCTACTTTTTGTTGATGCCGGGTTTTTCGGCCATCGGTTTCATTTCGGCCATCGAGCCGTTGCGGGTTGCCAATCGGTTTCGTGGCGAGCTGTACCGCTGGCATGTGCTGAGTGTCGATGGCGGGCCGGTGCTGGCGAGCAATGGCATGTCGGTCAACGCCGATGCCGCGCTGGAGCCGCTGAAGAAGGGCGCGACCCTCTGGGTGGTGGCCGGGTTCGAACCGCTCGAATTCTCCACCCCGACGCTGGAGCGCTGGCTGCATCGGCTGGACAACGAAGGTGTGACCCTGGGCGGCATCGACACCGGCAGCGTGGTGTTGGCCGAGGCGGGGCTATTGGAAGGGCACCGCGTGACCTTGCATTGGGAAGCGATCGAGGCGTTCAAGGAGTCTTATCCGCAACTCAGCGTGACCCAGGAACTGTTCGAGATCGACCGTCGCCGCATTACTTGCGCGGGCGGCACGGCTTCCATCGACCTGATGCTGGACCTGATCGGCCAGGCCCACGGTTCGGAACTGGCGATCCAGGTCAGCGAGCAGTTCGTGCTCGGCCGCATCCGCCCGCGCAAAGATCACCAGCGCATGGAAATCGCCAACCGCTATGGCATTCGCAACAAGAAGCTGGTGCACGTCATTGGCGAGATGGAAACCCACAGCGAACCGCCCCTGAGCACCTTGGCACTGGCCGAATCCATCGGCGTCACCCGGCGCCAACTCGAACGCCTGTTCCGCCTGCACCTGAACGACACCCCGAGCAACTTCTACCTGAGGCTGCGCCTGGAGAAGGCCCAGCAGTTGCTGCGCCAGACCGACATGAGTGTGTTGGAAGTGAGCATCGCCTGCGGCTTTGAGTCGCCGTCGTACTTCACCCGCAGTTACCGGGCACGGTTCGCGCGCTGTCCACGGGAGGATCGGCGGCGGCAGTTGGTTTGAAAACAAACTTCAAGAGCTCGCTCGCCGACAATAAGTATTTAAATTTTTTGATTTAAATTACTTCTGGCGATTCCCTTGGCTTTTTTAAAGACTGTTCGCTGTTAGTACTGACGAACGGATAGGGAAGTCTGTCCATTCAAAAAACATATTTTAACTCGGGCTGAACAGGTGCCAAGGGAGGTACTGTGCATGAAGGGAAAGGGTTGGCTGTTTTTTGTATTGCTGTTGGTCAGTCGGTTGGCACAAGCAGATTTTTCCCATCCCGGAATTCTGGTGGACTTCAAGCAATTACGATATGTGAAGGAAAATATATACCGAGAACCCTGGAAGAGCGCCTATGAAAAGACTTTGCAAGACTCCTTGGCCGATAGAGATTACGAGCCTAGGCCTTGGGGGACTGTAGAGTGTGGTTCGTATTCCAATCCAAATAATGGCTGTTCGGACGAGACCCGGGACGCCCGGGCAGCCTACACCCAGGCTTTATTATGGCGGTTGAGTGGTGATCCGCGTTATGCGGAAAACGTACGAAAAATCCTTAATGCATGGGCCGATACGCTGACCGGTGGTCACACCAATAGTAATGGGCCCTTGCAAGCCGCATGGACGGCAGGGCTGTTTACTCGGGCCGCTGAAATTGTCAAATATTCCTACGATGGTTGGCCCCAGCCGGAAAAAGACAAGGTAACCAGGTTATTTGCAAGGCAATACTATCCTGATGTGCTGCGCGCTTTTTCCGGAAACTATACTTGCTATAACAAGAACTGGCATGCAAGTGCAGTCGAGGCGATGTTTAATATTGCCGTGTTCAATAAGAACCAGGCGTGGTTGGATGATGCTGTTTCGAAGTGGCGGGGCCTTGTTCCGTCGTATATTTATCTTGCCTCGGATGGCGCACGCCCGAAGGATGCTCCGTGGTGTCGGCGTAGCAATGCGCAAATCAATGCGCACTGGGGCAGCCCGGAAGCCTACTTGGAAGGCTTGTCGCAAGAAAGTTGTCGGGACTTTGAACATGCAGCTTATGGTTTGGCGGCAATCATCAATGTGGCGGAGAGCGCTCGTTTACAGCAGATTGATTTATATGGGGATCAAGCCAGCCAGGCAGCGTTACGCATTGCGGCGGCGATGGAGTTGCACAGTGCCTATCAAAATGGTGACCAAGCAAAATTATGCAAGGCCTACGATGGCCACAAGAACGATACGGTCGGTACGTTCGAGATAGGATTCAATCACTACGCGCTGCGTCAAGGCGCCTCCTTGCCGCAGACGTCGCTTTTTCTGCAAAAGCATCGCCCCGTCAAAGGAAAGTTTCATTACCTTTGGGAAACGCTGACTCACGGGTCCACGGGGACCATTCCATAGAACCAGTCGTATCTGGTTTGAGAGGACCCGGCAGCGATTGGAGGGTGGTCGGGAGCTGGTTTGACAGGCTTTTATACTCAATTATGCCCGGGACTATAAATTATACCTGTCGCCATAATTGGGTATAAAAGCTTGATACCGCCAGTCATCGGTCATTCATCTGTGGCGAGGGAGCTTGCTCCCGCTGGACTGCGTAGGAGGCCCTAAAGGCAGGGCCGCTGCGCGCCCCAACGGGAGCAAGCTCCCTCGCCACGGGGGTGTTTCGTCTGAGAGATTGGCTTACTTCTTTACCAACGCCGAACACGCCGCCTTGTACGCCTCATGTTGATATTTGTTCAGCGTCGCCGGCAAGGCGAAGTCATGTTTCTTGTGCTGCGCGTTGAGGGTCTGCGGCGACAGCAGTGTCACCTCGCAGCCTTCCAGCAACTGGAGAATCCCCTCGATCTTGAACGTGGTCGGTCCGCCGGCGAACTCGCCTTTCTTGCTGCGCTTCTTTATGGCGATGCGTTCGATGCCATTCTCGACCACGAATGCCCGTACCTGGGCGGCAAACGCCTTGACGTTGGCGGCTTCGTCATCGTCGTCCAGGGTGATTTTCTTGGTGTTCAGGGCGACGTGGGTCAGTGTCTGCTGTTCCAGCGAGGCAACGGCGATGATCGCTTCGCTGCCTTTGATTTCGATGCCGCAAATGATCATTGGAACCCTTGATGCCCGGAGGTGTGGAATTGCAGTTTATCCATCTTGGTCTGGAACGCCGCTCTGATTTTTTCATCTGCGGCCCACTCAGTTCATGCTTTGGCGCAGGTCGAGCATGATTTTGTCGAAGTAGTCGACCCGGATGACGCCGAAGCGGGGGTATTCGAAGTCCAGGATCACATACAGCACGCAGACCATGACCGCCGCGTAACCCAGGCTGTGCAGCCAGTTGCGCCGCTTTGTACCGGCCATGCCATAGCCGATCAGCAGGGCGCTGATCAGGGCCATGGTCACCAGCATCAGGTAGATGACCAGCGGTGGGTGGGTTTCATGGGCCACGGCGCGGGTGGTGGTGATATCGATCATTTCATTTTGTGCCTGCAGCACACTGACCCCCAGGGTTGGGGTGGGCATTTGCTGCAGGGCGGCGATCGTGCGTTTCCAGATGATCTGTTGCAAGTCACTGGCGCGATCATGGGCGGCTTCGTCGAGTTCGTCTTCGCGCAGGTCACGGTAATACTCGATGCGGGCGTCGACATAGTCCTTGAACGCCTGGCGCAGGGCCGGTTGCTCGCTGGCCGGTAGCAGGTCCAGGCGTAGCCAGGCGGTGCCCATGGCATTGGTTTCGGCAACGATCAGCGCGCGCCGTTGATCCAGGCGTGTGGCTGCGCCAGAGAAGGTAAAGGCAATCAGGAGTGCCAGCAGGCCGAACACCGCGCCTTCTATTGCACCAATGCCTTGGCGGGCGCCCTCCGGGTCTTGGGCCAGGTGACGGTTGCCGATCCGGCGACCGGCCTCGATGCCCGCCACGATGGCGATAAAAATAGCTAACCCATATAAAGGCAAGGCGGTAAGAGAGAGCATATGAAAATCCCTTGATAGGCAATAACACCGACTAACGTGAGCGCCTGTCATGAGCTGATCCTAAGCCCCTCCTTTCGCTTCGGATACTGTCAGAGTTAACAGTATCCGAAGCCTAATGTCTGTTGGGATATCCCCCGTAGGCCTACAGTTCCAACTGATCAGCATGGATACCAAAGGCAGCGGCAATTTTCTCTCGGGTAGCCCGGCGAGGCTTTGCGACCGATTCCTGTTGGGCAAACGCCGACTGAGAAATACCCAGGCGCCTGGCGACTTCATCCTGAGTCAGGTTCAAGTGTTCGCGCCAGGCGCGGATAGGCGTAGCGCCGTCGACGATACGGCTGACCACTTCGTGAGGGATCAGATCGGGTTCCAGTTTTTGTGCAACGTATTGTGCGTACGGAATGACCACAAATGCCGGGTTTCCGTCTGCATCGTTGATGATCTGAATATCAGTAGGTGCGTTCATCATGGAAAAATATAAGTCTTTTATAAGATTTTCGAATCCTGACTTATATTTTTCCCTGGGCCAACGCATGAAGGGTGTCTGGATATTGCTCCGTGGATAACCTTCAATCCTGCCCAATCGACTCCAAAAACTCCGACCGATCATCGCTTACCTGGGCCATGCAGTCGTTTTCGGCGATCTTGTAGGCTTCGCTGCCGGGTTTGGCCGGGAAGGCGGCGATGGCGCAATCGGCGTCGCGTTGTTTGAGCCACAGTTGTTGGGCGGTCTTGACCTTGGCGGTGATGTCGTTGAGTTGCGCCTTGTCGCTGGCGTAGCGGGTTTGCAGGCGCTCGAAGAGGCTTTGCAGGTTTTCGTTGAGCAATTGTTCGGCGGCGGTCTTGCCATAGGCCGAGCAGGCCAGGGTCTGGACGTCGTTTTCAACTTCGTCGCAGGGGTTGGGCTCGGTGTCTTCGGTTGCGTGTGCCAGGGTGCTGATCAGTGCCAAAGCCAGGAAGAGTGATTTCATTGCGTTGCCGCTCGAGTCCAGTGAAAACCAGTGATGCGGCGGATTCTGGCGCAAGCGTCGGGTAAAGAACAGACGGGTAGGATGGGCCTGTTGTAGTCCATTGTCGTGGATTGACGCTTTCGGCAATTCCCCTGTCGTTTTTGCACCGGGTCGCCACGCCCCTCAGGCATATGCTGGCCCCAAAGCGCCGGCAGACGATTCGGCGCATGAAATCCGATAAAAGGGGACTGCCTGATGAGCCCAGCCGAATTGCACGCCGACAGCATCGTTATCGACGGGCTGATCATTGCCAAATGGAACCGCGAACTGTTCGAAGACATGCGCAAGGGCGGCCTGACCGCAGCCAACTGCACCGTGTCGGTATGGGAAGGCTTCCAGGCCACCATCAACAACATCGCAGCCAGCCAGAAACTGATCCGCGAAAACAGCGATCTGGTGATCCCGGTGAAAACCACCGCCGACATCCGCCTCGCCAAGGAGCAGGGCAAGACCGGCATCATCTTCGGTTTCCAGAACGCCCATGCCTTCGAAGACCAGCTTGGCTACGTCGAGATCTTCAAGCAGCTCGGCGTCGGTGTGGTGCAGATGTGCTACAACACCCAGAACCTGGTGGGCACCGGTTGCTACGAGCGCGACGGCGGCCTGTCGGGCTTCGGTCGTGAGATCGTCGCCGAGATGAACCGTGTCGGCATCATGTGCGACCTGTCCCACGTCGGTTCCAAGACCTCCGAAGAGGTCATCCTCGAGTCGAAGAAGCCAGTCTGCTATTCCCACTGCCTGCCGTCCGGCCTGAAAGAGCACCCGCGCAACAAGTCCGATGAAGAACTGAAGTTCATTGCCGATCACGGCGGCTTTGTCGGCGTGACCATGTTCGCGCCGTTCCTGGCCAAGGGCATCGATTCGACCATCGACGACTACGCCGAGGCCATCGAATACACCATGAACCTCGTCGGTGAAGACGCCATCGGTATCGGCACCGACTTCACCCAGGGCCACGACCAGGCGTTCTTCGAGATGCTGACCCACGACAAGGGCTACGCCCGTCGTCTGACCAGCTTCGGCAAGATCATCAACCCCCTGGGCATCCGTACCGTGGGCGAGTTCCCGAACCTCACCGAGACGCTGCTCAAGCGCGGTCACCCTGAGCGGGTGGTGCGCAAGATCATGGGTGAGAACTGGGTCAACGTCCTCAAAGACGTCTGGGGCGAATAACCGCCGCCGCACCGCTGAATCCTTTACCTGCGGCCTTGTGCGCCGCAGGCAATACCACGCATTTCCGGAGTCAAGTTTTCATGGCCAAAATCGCCCCCCAACTGCCTATCGAAGTCGACAGCGAAACCGGTGTCTGGACCTCCGACGCCCTGCCGATGCTCTACGTGCCGCGTCACTTCTTCGTCAATAACCACATGGGTATCGAAGAAGTCCTGGGCGCCGACGCTTACGCCGAGATTCTCTACAAGGCCGGCTACAAATCCGCCTGGCACTGGTGTGAAAAAGAAGCCGAATGCCATGGCCTGGAAGGCGTCGCGGTGTTCGAACACTATATGAAGCGCCTGTCCCAGCGTGGCTGGGGCCTGTTCAAGATCCAGGACATCGACCTGGACAAAGGCACCGCCAGCGTCAAGCTCGAACACTCGGCGTTCGTCTATGTGTACGGCAAGGTCGGGCGCAAGGTCGACTACATGTTCACCGGCTGGTTCGCCGGTGCCATGGACCAGATCCTCGCCGCTCGCGGCAGCAAGATCCGCACCGTGGCCGAGCAGGTCTACGGCGGTTCCGAAGAAGGCCACGACGACGGCCTGTTCATCGTCAAGCCGTTGTAAGTCGAGGATCGCACCATGGCTTTTGAAGCAATGTTCCAGCCGATCCAGATCGGCAAGCTGACCATCCGCAACCGCGTGCTCAGCACCGCGCACGCCGAGGTCTATGCCACCGACGGCGGCATGACCACCGACCGGTACGTGAAATATTACGAAGAGAAGGCCAAGGGCGGCATCGGCCTGGCGATCTGTGGTGGCTCGTCCGTGGTCGCCATCGACAGCCCGCAGGAGTGGTGGAGTTCGGTGAACCTGTCCACCGACCGCATCATTCCGCATTTCCAGAACCTGGCTGACGCCATGCACAAGCATGGCGCCAAGATCATGATCCAGATTACCCACATGGGCCGTCGCTCGCGTTGGGACGGTTTCAATTGGCCGACCCTGATGTCGCCGTCCGGTGTGCGTGAGCCGGTGCACCGCGCCACCTGCAAGACCATCGAGCCGGAAGAAATCTGGCGGGTGATCGGCAACTACGCCCAGGCGGCACGGCGTGCCAAGGCCGGTGGCCTGGACGGTGTCGAACTGTCCGCCGTGCACCAGCACATGATCGACCAGTTCTGGAGCCCGCGGGTCAACAAGCGGACCGACGAGTGGGGCGGCAGCTTCGAAGGCCGCATGAAGTTTGGCCTGGAAGTGCTGAAAGCCGTACGCGCCGAGGTGGGTGACGATTTCTGCGTGGGCATGCGCATCTGCGGTGACGAATTCCACCCGGACGGCTTGTCCCACGAGGACATGAAGCAGATCGCCAAGTACTACGACGACACCGGCATGCTGGATTTCATCGGCGTGGTGGGCTCGGGTTGCGACACCCACAACACCCTGGCCAACGTCATCCCGAACATGAGCTATCCACCGGAGCCGTTCCTGCACCTGGCCGCCGGCATCAAGGAAGTGGTCAAGGTTCCGGTGCTGCATGCGCAGAACATCAAGGACCCGAACCAGGCCACGCGGATCCTGGAGGGCGGTTACGTCGACATGGTCGGCATGACCCGCGCCCACATCGCCGACCCGCACCTGATCGCCAAGATCAAGATGGGCCAGATCGACCAGATCAAGCAGTGCGTCGGTGCCAACTACTGCATCGACCGCCAGTATCAAGGCCTGGACGTGCTGTGCATCCAGAACGCCGCGACCTCCCGTGAATACATGGGTGTGCCACACATCATCGAGAAGTCCACCGGGCCGAAACGCAAGGTGGTCGTCGTGGGTGCCGGCCCAGCGGGGATGGAAGCGGCGCGTGTGGCCGCCGAACGTGGGCACGACGTGACCCTGTTCGAGAAAAAAGAATTCATCGGCGGGCAGATCACCACCGCCTCGAAAGCCCCGCAACGGGACCAGATCGCTGGTATCACCCGCTGGTTCCAACTGGAGCTGGCGCGGTTGAAAGTCGACCTGCGCCTGGGCGTGGCGGCGGATGCAGCGACCATCATGGACTTACGTCCGGACGTGGTGGTGCTGGCTGTCGGCGGGCATCCGTTCCTGGAGCAGAACGAGCACTGGGGCGCCGCTGAAGGGTTGGTGGTCAGCAGCTGGGACGTGCTCGACGGCAAGGTTGCGCCAGGCAAGAACGTGCTGGTCTACGACACCATTTGCGAGTTCACCGGCATGTCGGTGGCCGACTTCCTCGCCGACAAGGGCAGCCAGGTGGAGATCGTCACCGACGACATCAAGCCGGGCGTGGCCATTGGCGGGACGTCGTTCCCCACCTACTACCGCAGCATGTACCCCAAGGAAGTGATCATGACCGGGGACATGATGCTGGAGAAGGTCTACCGCGAAGGCGACAAGCTGGTGGCGGTGCTGGAGAACGAATACACCGGGGCCAAGGAAGAGCGCGTGGTGGACCAGGTGGTGGTGGAAAACGGCGTGCGGCCGGACGAAGAAATCTACTACGCGCTCAAGGAAGGTTCGCGCAACAAGGGCCAGATCGACGTCGAAGCCCTGTTCGCGATCAAGCCCCAGCCGTGCCTGGAGCAGAGTGGCGATGGCTACCTGCTGTTCCGCATCGGCGACTGCGTGGCCCAGCGTAATACCCACGCCGCCATCTATGACGCCCTGCGGTTGTGCAAGGATTTTTAACGGATTACCACCATTACCTGTGGCGAGGGAGCTTGCTCCCGCTGGGCTGCGAAGCAGCCCCAATCATCAGTCGAGAAGCATCAGGTTTACGCCTGGGGCTGTTTTGGGAGCGCTTCGCGCTCCAGCGGGAGCAAGCTCCCTCGCCACAAGTAGGTGCGTCGCTCTCACTGGCGCGCACATGATCCTGCGTCTTTGGGAGCAACACCTATGCTGAACACCCTTCTTCCTATCCTGCTGTTCGCAGCCCTGGGCCTCGCGGTCCTCGGCGCCTTGCGGCGGGTGAATATGTGGCGCCGGGGGCGACCGTCCAAGGTCGACCTGATCGGCGGCCTCTTCGCCATGCCCAAGCGCTACATGGTGGACTTGCACCATGTGGTGGCGCGGGACAAATACATTGCCAACACCCACGTGGCCACGGCCGGTGGTGCGGTGGCGTCGGTGGTGCTGGCGATACTGGTCCATGGTTTCGGCCTGCATAACCGCTTCCTCGGCTACGCCTTGCTGTTGATGACGGCCGTCATGTTTGTCGGTGCGATCTTCGTCTATCTGCGTCGGCGCAATCCGCCGGCCCGTTTGTCCAAGGGCCCATGGATGCGCCTGCCGAAAAGCCTGTTGGCCTTCTCGGCATCGTTCTTCCTGGTGACCCTGCCGGTGGCGGGGATCCTGCCGGAGAACTTCGGCGGTTGGCTGGTGGCGGCGGTCCTGGGTGTCGGTGTGCTGTGGGGCGTGTCGGAACTGTTCTTCGGCATGACCTGGGGCGGGCCGATGAAGCACGCCTTCGCCGGTGCCTTGCACCTGGCCTGGCACCGCCGCGCCGAGCGTTTTGGCGGCGGTCGTTCCACCGGGCTCAAGCCGTTGGACCTGAACGACCCAGCGGCACCGCTGGGCGTCGAGAAACCCAGGGATTTCACCTGGAACCAACTGCTGGGTTTCGACGCCTGCGTGCAGTGCGGCAAGTGTGAAGCGGCCTGCCCGGCGTTTGCCGCGGGCCAGCCGCTGAACCCGAAAAAGCTCATCCAGGACATGGTCGTCGGCCTGGCCGGTGGCACCGATGCGAAATTCGCTGGCAGCCCATACCCGGGCAAACCCGTGGGCGAACACGGCGGCAATCCTCATCAGCCGATCGTCAATGGCCTGGTGGACGCCGAGACGCTGTGGTCCTGCACCACCTGCCGGGCCTGCGTCGAGGAATGCCCGATGATGATCGAGCACGTCGATGCCATCGTCGACATGCGTCGTCACCTGACTCTGGAAAAAGGCGCCACGCCAAACAAAGGTGCCGAGGTCCTGGAAAACCTCATCGCTACCGACAACCCAGGTGGCTTTGCCCCGGGCGGGCGGATGAACTGGGCGGCGGACCTGAACCTGAACCTGCTCAGCGAGAAGAAATCCACCGACGTGCTGTTCTGGGTCGGCGACGGTGCCTTCGACATGCGCAACCAGCGCACCCTGCGGGCGTTCGTCAAAGTGCTGAAGGCGGCGAAGATCGACTTCGCCGTGCTCGGCCTCGAAGAACGCGACAGCGGCGACGTGGCCCGGCGCCTGGGTGATGAGGCGACGTTCCAGCTGTTGGCCAAACGCAACATCCAGACCCTGGCCAAATACAGCTTCAACCGCATCGTCACCTGTGACCCCCACAGTTTCCACGTACTGAAAAACGAATACGGCGCCTTCGATGGCAACTACCTGGTGCAGCACCACAGCACCTATATGGCGGAAATCATCGACGCCGGCGCCCTGAACCTCGGCCAGCACAAGGGCGACAGCGTGACGTATCACGACCCGTGCTACCTGGGCCGCTACAACGGCGAATACGAGGCGCCGCGCCAGGTGCTGCGTGCGCTGGGTATCGAGGTCAAGGAGATGCAGCGTTCCGGTTTCCGTTCGCGTTGCTGCGGCGGTGGCGGCGGTGCGCCGATCACCGACATCCCGGGCAAGCAGCGGATTCCCGACATGCGCATGGAAGACATCCGCGAAACCGGCGCTGAGCTGGTGGCGGTAGGTTGTCCACAGTGCACCGCGATGCTCGAAGGCGTGGTCGAGCCGCGGCCGATGATCAAGGACATCGCCGAACTGGTGGCCGACGCGCTGCTGGAAGACGCGGCCCCGAGCAAACCGGTGATCCCGGTCAAACGTGAACCCGCGGAGGTGCATTAATGAGCGACATCATCCGCCGCGACCCTCGCGCCGAGTGGATCGCCCGCAACCGCCTGCACCCGCTGCACGCGGCCATGCAACCGGTGCAACACAGCTGGATGGGGCCCAACGGCGTCATTCGCAAAAATGTCCATGGCATCGGTTTCATCGGTCCCAACGGCATCAAGCGCATCGACCGCAGCGGCGCCCAGCAGGGAGGCGCGAGCAAGCGTACTGCCGCCGTTGAAGTGCAACTGCCGTTGCATCAGGTGCCGCAACCGGCGTTCTACATCAGCGTGGTGCCGGACATGGTCGGGGGCCGCTTGAGCAGCCACGACCGCGATCTGTTGGGCCTGGCCCATCAGCTTGCAGGTACGGACGGTGCAGTGCTGGCGGTGGTCTTCGGCGAGCACAAGGAAAACACCTTCGCCACGGCCGGTGTCGACCGCTTGCTGGTGCTCGATGGCGAGGAATTCAGCGGTTATGCACCGGAACAACGGGTCCAGGGCCTACGGGCTGTGGATAACCAATTCAACCCCCGCCATTGGTTGCTGCCCGACAGTCGCACCGGTGGCGGCGAACTGGGCCGGCGCTTGGCGGCGGCCCTGGGCGAACGCCCGGCCACGCGGGTCTGGCAGGTCAAGGGCGAAGAGTGCATCGGCCGCGCCGGTGCCGGCCTGCAAGACCTGGCCCGGCCATTGGCGCGCTTGATCCTGGCAGCGGCCGAATGCGCTGAACCGGTCAGCGAAACCCGCCACGAAGCCTTGCCGGTGGAGTTATCCACAAGCGTGGCCCGCAGCTTGTCGCGTATCGAAGACCTCGGCGCGGTGGCGGTGGACCCGGGGGCGATCCCGATGGCCGAGGCCGAATTCATTTTCTCCGGCGGCAACGGGGTCAAGGACTGGGCACTGTTCCACCAGACCGCAGCGGCCCTGGGCGCCACCGAAGGCGCTTCGCGGGTGGCGGTGGACGACGGCTTCATGGCCCGCGATCGCCAGGTCGGTGCGTCCGGCACTTGGGTTACGGCGCGGGTTTACGTGGCCGTGGGGATTTCCGGGGCAATCCAGCACCTGCAGGGCATTGGCGCCTGCGACAAGGTGGTGGCAATCAACCTCGACCCAGGCTGCGACATGATCAAACGGGCAGACCTGTCGGTGATCGGTGACAGCGCGGCGATTCTCCAGGCCTTGATCGCGGCGGTAGAGACTTACCGCAACGAAGCCAAGCGCGATGCGGCTTAAGAAGGATAAGTTGATGAGTACCCAAGTGATCAGCCTCGTGTCCATCGGCGCCCACCCCACTTCCGGGCGCCCCCGGCGCGCTGAACAGGACGCCCGGGCCGTGGAGCTGGGCCTGCAACTGGCCGGCAGCGACCTGCAAGTGCTGCACGCCGGTGACGTGGCCGAACCGGCCCTGCGCGCCTACCTGGGCATGGGCCTGGATGAATTGCACGTGCTGGAAAACCCCGTCGGCGCCGACGCCCTGCCGGCCCTGACCGATTACCTGCGTGATGCCGGCGCCCAAGTGGTGCTCACCGGTAGCCAGGCGGAAACCGGTGAAGGCTCGGGCATGCTGCCGTTCCTGCTGGCCGAGAATCTCGGTTGGCCGCTGGTGGTGGGGCTGGCCCAGGTCGAATCCATCGACGGCGGTGTGGCCCTGGTGCTGCAAGCCTTGCCTCGTGGCCAACGGCGTCGCCTGAAAGTGCGCCTGCCGTTCCTGGCCACTGTGGATAACGCCGCGCCAAAACCTCGGCAAAGCGCCTACGGCCCGGCCCGGCGCGGGGCGTTGCACGCTGAAGAGGTGGAGGTGCTCGATGACACCTTGCTGGCAGTGGCGACCCTGCAACCGGCCAAGCCACGCCCCAAACGCTTGAAAGTGATCAAGGCCAAGAGCGGCGCCGACCGCATGAAAGCCGCCACGGCCAAGGCCAGTGGCGGAGGCGGGCAGGTGCTCAAGGGCGTGAGCCCTGAGGCCGGGGCCGAGGCGATTCTCAAGCTGTTGATTGAGGAAGGGGTTGTTCGCTAAACCCAGGAACACCTGAGTCCCCCTGTGGGAGCAAGCTCGCTCCCACAGGGGGGCATGTGTTTGCCCGCCGTTGCTGTGGGCCTCTGTGGATAACCTGTCCGGCTTCGCCGCAAAGGCCATCCAGGCCTGCGCTCAAAACACCCGCCTGACCTGCTGCAACATCCGGCCATAAAACCACTGGCCTGGCGGGTTGCCGCGTCTCACGCCTGTGGGTAAAAAAGGTCGTTTCATCGCCAATGGAGTCCCCTCAATGGAAGTAGCAATTCGTCCGGCCTTGCCCACGGATACACACGAGATCGCTCGTTTGTTCCGGATCTCCTCGGAGGGTGCATCGGATTACATCTGGAGCCAGCTGGCGGAGCCAGGCCAGGATCTCCTTGACGTGGGCGCCGCGCGTTATGCCCGGGAAGATGTCGATTTTTCCTACCAGAACTGCCTTGTCGCCGAGGCCAACGGCCAGGTCATTGGCATGATGCACGCTTATGTCACACGTCATGATCCACAGGCGGCCCCCGTGACAGACCCGGTCCTGGCGCCCTACGCCGACATGGAAATCCCCGACACCCTCTATATCTCCAGCCTGGCCCTCCATGAAGGTTGGCGCAGCAAGGGGTTGGGCGTGCGTTTCCTCGAGCGGGCCCAGCAGCGTGCCGATCAGTTGGAGCTCAAGGGCCTGAGCTTGATCGACTATGCCGCGAACACCGGCGCCCGGCGCTTTTACGAGCGCCATGGCTTCAGCATCGTCAAGACCTGTCAGGTTGTCCCGCATCCGATGATTCAGGTAACGGGCGCCGCCTACCTCATGCATCGGCCTTGACCGGCACGGCGCAAACCCTGGCGCGGGGCACAGGTTGGCCCGGTCCCACAGGTAAGTATGGGGTTACCCACAATCCCTGTGCGCGCCTCTGTGGATAACCTGTTCGCCCCTCGCGGTACACCACGCCAATCGGGCTCTCCAGGGCAGTGCTCAAAAAATAGACAGGCTAACCTACGGTTTTTCATGGGTTTTGTGTGTGAATAAGCTCGGGTGCATAACAACACTTGCCCCCAATCTCTGTTGGCGCTTCTGTGGATAAGATGTTCGCTCTACGCTACAAGCCATACGAACCGGGGGCTTCCGTGGGCTGGTCATAAAATGATCAAACAGCCATTTTTATCAGGAAAACCTCCGTGAAACCGCGATTTACAAGCCGTCAGAAGGGTTTTCCACAGAATCGTCAAAACTACCCCCAAACACTGTTGGCGCTTCTGTGGATAAGGTGTTCGCTTACCGCCACACGCCTTGCCAGGCATGGCTTACAGGTATTTGATCAAAAAACAACCGATGGGCCGGTAAAACCGTCATTGTTCATAAGTCACGGTTTTTATTCACTTTGTCGGTGGAAAAATGCCGGACATACACGTACTTGTCCCCATTTGCTGTGGGTGGTCATGTGGATAACTTGTTCGCCAAACGCTGCAAGCCACGGCGGGCATAGCGCAAATCGTGATAGATCAAATTTCATACAGTTCTAAGTCATACCCTTGACGAGGGTCTGTGGGCTGTCTTCACTCCATGGCACAAGGACATCGCTCATTTATCCACATCAGGTTCAGGGAGAACACATGATGGATAGCCAACCCCCTCGCTCGTATTCATTTTCTCCTGCGACGTGCGTCCCGACGCGTCCCACCTCGTTGCCCAAACGGCCCGCTCGCCGTGCCGTCAATCTGCGTGCGCGGCTATAGCGCCCCAGCAGGTTCCCGCGTTTCCCCGTAACACCGCTGACTGCCGCTCGAACCCGTACGGGATAGTGGCCAGGCGTTCGTGCGCCTGTCGATTTGCAGGCAACCGCAGAGTTGCCCCTTCTGCCTTGAGGACTTGAACATGACACGGATCTCGACCCCCATCAGTGATATCCAGGAGCACTACGACGTCATCGTCATCGGTTCCGGCTACGGTGGCGGCATTGCTGCCTCGCGCCTGTCCCGGGCCGGGCGCAAGGTGTGCCTGCTGGAGCGTGGCCGGGAGATCCAGCCCGGCGAATACCCCAACACCCTGCTCGCGGCCACCGAGGAACTGCAGGTCCATGACCCGGACGGGCATATCGGTTCGCGCACCGGGCTGTTCGACCTGCACGTTAACGCCCAGCAGAACGTGGTGGTCGGTTGCGGCCTGGGTGGCACGTCGTTGATCAATGCCAACGTTGCGCTGGAGCCGGAGCCTGGCGTGTTCGACGACCCGCGCTGGCCCCTGGCGGTGCGTGAGCACCGCGACACGCTGCTCAAGGATGGCTACGCACGGGCCCGGGAGATGCTCAAACCCAACGCCTATCCGGCGTCGGAACCAAACCTGCCCAAGCTCGATGCCCACAAGAAGTCCGCCGATTACCTCAAGCAAGGCGCGCATTTCTACAAGCCGCCGATCAACGTGACTTTCGACAAATTGCCCAACAACCTCAACCACGTCGGCGTCGAACAACTGCCGTGCAATGGTTGTGGTGATTGCGTTTCGGGCTGTAACAACAAGGCCAAGAACACCACGCTGATGAACTACCTGCCGGATGCCTGGAACCACGGCGCGGAGATTTTCTGCCAGGCCGAGGTGCGGCACCTGGAGCGCGACGGCGATGGCTGGATCGTGCACTTCCAGTACTTGGACAGCGGTCGCGAGATGTTCTCGGCGCCGACCCTGTTCGTGCGTGCTGACATCGTGGTGGTGTCCGCCGGCACCCTGGGTTCCACCGAAATCATGTTGCGCTCGCGGGACAAGGGCCTGTCCATGTCCGACCAACTGGGCGAGCACATGAGCGGCAACGGCGACATCCTCGGCTTCGGCCACAACTGCGACCAGGTCATCAACGGTATTGGTTTCGGTGCCCATTCGGCCAAGGAACTGGAACCGGTGGGGCCGTGCATCACCTCGGTCATCGACATGCGCACCGAGGGTGACTGGCGCAGCCGCATGGTCATCGAGGAAGGTTCGATTCCCGGCGCCCTCGGTCGGGCCATGGTGCCGAGCATGGCGGCGTTTGCCGGGATGATAGGCGTGCCCACCGACACCGGTTTCGGGGCCAGCCTCAAATACAAAGGCCGGGAGGCCGAGAGTTTCCTGCGCGGCCCTTATTACGGCGCGCTGCATAACATGCAGACCTACCTGATCATGAGCCACGACGACGCCAAGGGCCGCATGGTGCTCGACAACAAGGACCAGTTACGCATCGACTGGCCCGGCGTCGGCGAACAGGAGAACGTCACCCTCGGCAACGAGCGGCTGCACCAGAGCACCAAGGCCCTGGGCGGGATCTGGGTCGAGAACCCGATCTGGACCAAGCTGCTCAAGCACAGCATCGTCTCGGTCCATCCTCTGGGCGGTTGCGTGATGGGCGAGGATGCGACCCAAGGCGTGGTCAACCACAAGGGCCAGGTGTTCAGTGGCGCCAGTGGCACGGATGTCTACCCGGGCTTGTACGTGACCGACGGTGCGGTGATCCCGACGTCCCTGGCGGTCAACCCGTTGCTGACCATCTCGGCCGTGAGCGAGCGCAACATGGGGTTGCTGGCAGCCGACCGCGGCTGGACCATCGACTACACGCTGCCCTCGGCCCCGCGCAAGCCGGTGGCCGCGCCGACCCTCGGCGTGCAGTTCACCGAAACCATGAAGGGCTACTTTTCCACAGCCTTCATCCAGCCCCAGGGCACCGATCTGAGCCTGTACGAAGCAGCGGTCAAGCGGGGCAGGGCCGACAACTCATCCATCGAATTCACCCTGACCATCACCGCCGTCGACCTCAACCGCCTGATCAAGGAGCCGGAACACGCCGCGACCCTGGTGGGCACTCTCGATGCACCGCTGCTCTCACCGCAACCGCTGGTGGCCAGCAATGGGGTGTTCAACCTGTTCGAGCAGTACCAGGAACAGGTTGGCGTACGGCACATGAACTACGACATGAAGTTGACCGCCGAGGACGGCAACGATTACTACTTCAGCGCCTTCAAGACCGTGCCCGAGGACAACGGCGTGCTGAACATCTGGCATGACACCAGCACGCTCTATGTCACGCTCTATCGCGGGCCGGACAAGACTGGCGCGGTGATCGGTTCGGGGGTGATGCACATTCTGCCGACCGACTTCGCCAAGCAAATGACCACCATGAAAGTGCTCAATGCCCGCAATGAACGTGAGCGCGTGGAGGCGCTGGCGCGGTTCGGCAAGTTTTTTGCCGGCATCTTGTGGGAGAGCTACGGCGGTGTCTTCGCCGGCGACGTCTACTTCAACCCGGACGCGCCGCCCCGGTTGAAACGGCCGTTGGATGCGCCGCCACCGATGGTGCATTTCTTCCAGACCGAAGACAACGTCGAGCTGCGCCTGACCCGTTACCAAGCCGGCACCAAAGGCCCGGTGATGTTGGTTCATGGCCTGGGCGTGGGCTCGAATATTTTCTCCACTGACACCATTCACACCAACCTGCTGGAATACCTCTGCAAGCACGAATACGACGTCTGGCTGCTGGATTTGCGGGTGAGCATCCTGCTGCCGGCCAGCAAGCACGAATGGAACGGCGACCAGGTGGCCCAGTACGATTTCAAGGCCGCCATCGAGCAGATCCAGCAAGCGACCCTGGCCCGTGACGTGCAGTGCGTGGTGCATTGCTACGGCGCGACGACGTTCTTCATGTCGATGCTGGCGGGGTTGCAGGGCGTGCGTTCGGTGGTCTGCTCGCAGATCGCCGCCGACACGGTGGTGGCCACCGCCACCGGTCTGAAAGCCGGTTTGCATTTGCCGGGGATGCTCGATGCCATCGGTATCAAGTCCCTCACGGCTTACGCCGACACCAAGGAAAGCTGGTTTAACAAACTCTACGACAAGGCCCTTAACGGCTATGCCCGGATCGAGGCCCAGGGCTATTGCACCAACCCCGTCTGCCATCGCATCACGTTCATGTATGCGTCGCTATACCGCCACGACACCCTCAACGAAACCCTGCACGACAACCTGCATGAGTTGTTCGGCGAGTCGAACATCCAGACCTTCGAGCACCTGGCGCTGATCGTGCGCAAGGGGCACCTGGTGGACTTCAAGGGCAACGACGTCTACATGCCGCATTTCGATCGGTTGAAATTGCCGATCTGCTTCATCAGCGGCGCCGACAACCAGTGCTACCTGCCGCAGAGCACCCTCAAGACCTATGAGCGACTGTGCGATATGCACGGCCCGCAATTGTTCAGCCGCCACGAAGTGCCGGGCTACGGCCACATCGACTGCATGTTCGGCAAGGATGCGGTGGTGGATGTTTATCCGATCATTCTTGAGCACCTGGAGAAGACTGCGCTCGGCTAGGCGCGCAACTGACCCGTGGCGAGGGAGCTTGCTCCCGCTCGGCTGCGAAGCAGTCGTCGCTTCTGAGAGCTGGGGGCCGCTGCGCGACCCAGCGGGAGCAAGCTCCCTCGCCACAAAAGCTTTGCTCTGGGCCAAGAATAAGGAAAAGGATGCCATGAACGCTTACATCCGCTGGTTCCAACGCATCATCTGGGTGGGCATTGTGATGAACATGTTCTTCGCGATCCCGGCGCTGTTCGCGCCGGCGTTGCTGACGTCCATGCTCGGCTTGCCGCCCGTGTTGTCCGATCCCTGGCTGGAAAACGCCGGCATGTTGCTGGTGGGGATCAGCCTGTTCTACATGCCCTCCGGGTTCAACGCGCCGCGTTTCGTCGTGCATTCGTGGTTGTGCGTGCTGTCGCGGCTGGTGGCGGTGGTGTTCTGGATCTACCTGATCAACACCAACAACCAGGGCCAGTTGTTCGTGCCGATGTTGATGGGCGACCTGAGCATGTTCCTGATCCTGGGCGTGCTGCTGTACCTGGGTAGCACGCTGGCCAATCGGCCACTGACCTTGCTCTGCGCCGGTTGGCGAGAGTGGCGCGCCGGCTGGGCGCGGCGCTGGCACAGCCACGGTTTCAAGGTCGGCACGCTGGTGGTCGTGCTGGTGCTGGGCTTCATCGGCTACCAGACCTGGTACCAGATGATCCGCGAAGTGCCGCAGCCAGACTTCGCCTCCGATGAAGACCATTACAAATACGCCGCCATCGGCCTGGGCATCGAGGCGCGGATTCCGTACTACCTGTTCGCCGTGCTGCCGCAGATGTGCCCGGAGAAACTGCCCAAGCCGGGCGGTTACGAGGTGTTCGGCTTCCTCTACGAAAATGGCAACGACCTGCCCATCGGCATGGCCAAGCGGCAGCTCGGCTACCCCACGGTGGAACCGAACTGCGCCCTGTGTCACACCGGTTCCTACCGGGCCAACGCCAGCGACGTCGCCGTTCCGGTCGCCAGCGCACCGGCCAACACCCTGCAACTGCAAGCCTTCCAGTGGTTTGCCTACGATTGCGCCAGCGATCCGAAATTCACCCCGGATGCGGTCATGGCGGCGATCAACGGCAAGTTCCAACTGGGCTTTTTCGAGAAGCTGTACAACCGTTACCTGATCATCCCGATGGCCAAGAGTGCGCTGCTCAAGCAGAAACAGGCCTACGCCTGGCAGAAGCTGCGTCCGGCCCAGGGCCCCGGGCGGACCGACACCTTCAACCCGACCAAAATGGTGGTGTTCGGCTTCCCGGATGACTCCACCATCGGCACTGTGGACCTGCCGCAGGTCTGGAACCAGAAACCCCGCGAGTCCCTGTATCTGCACTGGGATGGCAATAACAACAACATCCATGAGCGCAATTACGCCGCGGCCATGGCCGTGGGCGCGACACCGCAATCGGTATTGCCGCCGAGTTTCAACCGGGTGACCAATTGGCTGTTGGGGCACAAGGCGCCCGTCTGGCCGTTCGCCCTGGACCAGGCGAAAGTCGCCCAGGGCAAACCGATCTGGGAGAAAAACTGCGCCGGTTGCCACGACTTCGGCCGCACCGACACGGGCCAGGTTACTACCAACATTGACCAGTTGGGCACTGATCCCCACCGACTCAATTCTTTCACCGAAGGTTTGGTGACGGCGTTCCACGGCTTCAAGAAACCGCCGTTCGACTTCAACGCCTACCGCAAGACCCAGAGCTACAGCAACACCCCCACCGACGGCATCTGGCTGCGCGCGCCGTACCTGCACAACGGTTCGGTGCCGACCCTGTGGGATTTGCTGCAACCGCCGCAGTTGCGTCCGCAGGTGTTCTACACCGGCTCCGACATCTACGACCAGGAGAAGGTCGGTTTCATCACCAGCGGCGCGCAGATGAAGGCGTCGGCGGATTTCAAATACGACACCCGCCTGGAAGGCAACCACAACGGCGGCCACCTGTATGGCACGCAGCTGCCGGACGTCGATAAACGGGCCCTGATCGAATTCATGAAGACCCTGTAGCCCAGGGCATTGCGAAGGAGCGTTCACATGTCATTACTGCACCATTGGGAGCATGAGTTCGACAAGGTCAAGGTCCGCCTGCACGGGTTGGTCACGCGGTTGGAAATGTCTTGGAAAAAACTCGTCAACGACCTGGAACCCGAGGAGTTCCAGGCCATCGTCAAGCTGCTGCAACGCGGCCACGACCAGGCCCGGCATGTCATCGAGCATGGCGACCTGCCGGACGACGAACCGGCCGTGCCATGGGAATTGTCCCACGGCTTGTCGATCCTCAAGATCGGCAACGTCACGCCCTTGCCGCAAAGCGAGGACGAGCTACCGACCCGGGTACTCAAGGACGGCACCTTGCTCGGCTGCCGCAAATGGGAACTGCTGGACCTGTTGTGGAGCGAGGCGTTGCTCAAGTGGATCGAGAACCTGCGCCACCACGCGTCGTTCGCCACCAACCCGGCGCTGGTGAAAATGGACAGCGACGTGGTGCTGGCCATCGCCGGCGACTGGGGCACCGGGCCGTTCGACAGTCATGCCCCGGCGGTGGCGGTGGCCAACCAGATGCAACTGGCCCTGGCCGATTTCACCATCCACCTGGGTGACGTGTATTACGCCGGCACCCATTCCCAGGAAGACGTCGACATGGTCGGCTGGCCCCAGGGCAAGCACGGCGCGTTCACCCTCAATTCCAACCATGAGATGTACAGCGGTGCCCACGGCTATTTCAAGGAATTGTCCAAGCGTTTCCCGGTGCAGCAAGGCACCAGCTACTTTGCCCTGTACAACGACGACTGGCTGGTGGTTGGCCTCGACAGCGCCTACGCCTCGGACGCCATGAACTTGTACATGGACGGCACCCTCAACACCCAGCAGATCGAATGGATGAAGACCCTGCCCAAGCGCAAGAAACTCATGGTGCTCAGTCATCACCAGGGTTTTGATATTTCCGGGCACCACAAGACGGCGCTTTACCAACCGGTATGCGATGCCTTGGGGCGCGAGCCGGATTATTGGTATTGGGGGCATTTGCACAACGGTATCTGCTACGCGCCGCAAGGCGGATTGCATGCACGCTGCGCCGGGCATGGGGCTATCCCCTACGGCACCACCAGCGAGCTGAACGGGCATGCCGGGGTGTTGTGGTCGGAGACTCAATTGGCGGGTGACGAGGCGTATCCGCAGCGGGTGTTGAACGGGTATGTGAAGGTGCGGCTGAAGGGGGAGGAGATTGTCGAGACGTTTTATGGGGAGGATGGCAGTGTGCGGTGGTCTTCTCACTAATGATCATTCCCACGCTCTGCGTGGGAATGCCTCAACGGACGCTCCGCGTTCGGCTTTCGGGACGCAGAGCGTCCCGGGCTGCATTCCCACGCGGAGCGTGGGAACGATCACCGACCGAAGCGCCTGGTTTTAGCCCTGGACCGGAACGCCCTTGAGGTATGGCGCTGGCTCGGCCCCGAGGTTGTTGAGCATGCGCTCGCTGTACCAATCCACGAAGTTCACCACGCCGAACTCATAAGTCTTGGAGTACGGGCCTGGCTGGTAGGCGGTGGAGTTGATGCCGCGCTGGTTTTCTTCGGCCAGGCGACGGTCCTGGTCGTTGGTGGCGTCCCAGACCTGGCGCATGCGCGCCACGTCGTAGTCCACGCCTTCGACCGCGTCCTTGTGCACCAGCCACTTGGTGGTAACCATGGTTTCCTGGGCGCTGATCGGCCACACGGTGAACACGATGATGTGGTCGCCCATGCAGTGGTTCCACGAATGCGGCAGGTGCAGGATGCGCATCGAGCCCAGGTCCGGGTTCTTGATGCGGCCCATCAGCTTGGCGCAGCCTTGCTTGCCGTCCATGGTCATCGACACGGTGCCCTTGAGCAGCGGCATGCGCACGATGCGGTTGCGCAGGCCGAAACTGGCGTGGGCGTAAGGGATCTTCTCGGCTTCCCAGGCGGCGGCGGAGGCGGCCACGTGGTCCTTGAACGCCTGGTCGGCGCGCGGGTCGGTGACGTCGTCCCATTCCAGCAGGGTCTTGAGCAGTTCCGGGTGCGCGCCGCCGCAGTGGTAACACTCGCGGTTGTTTTCCAGGACCAGCTTCCAGTTGGCTTTTTCCATCAAGGTGGTTTGCACCGCCACCTTGGTGTTTTCCATGTCGTAGGGTTCCATGTAATGGGCCAGGGTCGACAGGAAGTCATCGATGGCCGGCGGGTTCTCCGCCAGGCTGATGAAGATGTAGCCGCCGGCGGTCTTCACGTTCACGGGTTTCAAGCCGTATTGCTTCATGTCGAAGTCGGCGCCCATTTCGGTGCCGGCGAACAGCAGGCGACCGTCGAGTTCGTAGGTCCACTGGTGATAATGGCAAACCAGTTTGGCGACCTTGCCCTTGTCACTGGTGCACAACCGCGAGCCACGGTGACGGCAGACGTTATGGAACGCGTGCACTACGCCGTCGGCGCCGCGAATCACGATGATCGGGTTCTTGCCGACTTGCAGGGTCAGGTAGTTACCCTTGGTCGGGATTTCGCAGGTCATGCCGGCGATCAACCATTCCTTCTGGAAAATTTCCTGCATGTCGATATCGAACAGGCGCTCATCGCTGTAGAACGGCTGAGGCAGCGAGAACGTGCGCTCGCGTTCCTGTAGCATCTGTGCGGTGGCCTTGCGTGCGGGTTCCAGCGGATCGCCCAGGCTCAGGGTAGTGGTGACGTCCATCGTTTTATCCTCATGGCCCTCTACGTGACCATCAAAAAGTGGCTGATCGGTTGTGCTACGCAAGGCAGAAAATTGTGTTTGTCTGTGGGAGCGAGTGTGGGGCCGCGCAGGGGCCGAACCTTATCCATGGGCGACATGGCCCAATCTGTTCCCGACGCGCAAGCCCCGGTAGTTAAGGGCTGGTCGCGATAAGTATGTGAATGTCGCAGATAGGTAAATGGCCGTTCAGGCGCCTGCGCACAATCGCCAACATGAAGGCCGGCAGTCGGCCGTGGAGATCAGCATGTCCAATAACTTCCTGAACCCGGTCACGACCCAGACCTGGGCCAATGGCCGACATATCGTACGTTGCGTCAAAGTCATCCAGGAAACCTGGGATGTGCGCACGTTCTGCTTCATGGCCGACCAGCCAATCATGTTCTTTTTCAAGCCGGGACAGTTTGTCACCCTGGAGCTGGAAATCGAAGGCCAGCCGATCATGCGCTCCTACACCATCTCCAGTTCGCCGTCGGTGCCCTACAGTTTTTCGGTGACCATCAAGCGCGTTCCGGGGGGCAAGGTTTCCAACTGGCTGCACGACACCCTGCATGAAGGTCAGGAGCTGGCGGTGCACGGGCCGGTGGGGTTGTTCAACGCCATCGATTTCCCAAGCCCGAAAGTCCTGTACCTGAGCGGTGGCGTGGGGATCACGCCGTGCATGTCCATGGCGCGCTGGTTCTACGACACCAACGCCAATGTCGACATGACCTTTATCCACAGCGCCCGCTCGCCCAAGGACATCATCTACCACCGCGAGCTGGAACACATGGCGTCGCGGATCGACAACTTCAGCCTGCACCTGATCTGCGAAAAACATGGCCTGGGCGAGCCTTGGGCCGGGTATCGCGGTTATCTGAACCACAAGATGCTGGAATTGATGGTGCCCGACTTCCTCGAGCGCGAGGTGTTCTGCTGCGGCCCGACCCCATACATGACCGCGGTCAAGCGCCTGCTGGAAGCGGCCGGCTACGACATGAAGCGTTATCACGAGGAATCCTTCGGCGCTACACCACCGGAAGCCCGCGCCGACGCCGTGGAACAGGCCGAACAGGCTGCCGACGCGCCGGAAGTCGATGCGGCGGACCTGCACCTGGTGGAGTTCACCTCCTCTGGCAAGAGCATTCGCGTGGGACCGGGCGAAACCGTGCACGCTGCGGCTGCCAAGCTCGGCATGATGATCCCCAAGGCTTGCGGCATGGGCATCTGCGGCACCTGCAAGGTGCTGAAGCTGGGCGGGGAAGTGGAAATGGACCACAACGGCGGGATCACCGAGGACGACGAGGCCGAGGGCTACATCCTGTCGTGCTGCAGCGTGCCGAAGGGGGATGTGCGGATCGAGTTCTGATCCTGCAGTGAGCCCCCTGTGGCGAGGGAGCTTGCTCCCGCTCGGCTGCGTAGCAGTCGTCGCTTCTGAAATCTGGGGGCTGCTGCGCAGCCCAGCGGGAGCAAGCTCCCTCGCCACAAAAGTCCCAAAGCCACCCGGGCTTTGGGAGTCGCCTTAAAGGCTCATCACTTCCCGAATATCCGCCGCCAATTCCCTTACCCGCGCCTCTTCGGTATCCCACGAGCACATGAACCGCGCGCCGCCCTTGCCGATGAAGGTGTAGAAGCGCCAGCCGCGAGCGGTCAGCGCGGCGATGGCCGGTTCCGAGAGTTGCAGGAACACGCCATTGGCCTGGACCGGAAACATCAGTTCCACGCCTGGAATGTCGCTGACCAGCTCTGCCAGCAATTGGGCGCAGTGGTTGGCGTGGCGGGCGTGCTTGAGCCAGGCCTGGTTTTGCAGCAAACCGACCCAGGGCGCGGAGAGGAAACGCATCTTCGATGCCAGTTGCCCGGCCTGTTTGCAGCGGTAGTCGAAGTCCACGGCCAGGTCGTGATTGAAGAACAGGATCGCTTCACCCACCGCCATGCCGTTTTTCGTACCGCCAAAGCACAACACGTCCACACCGGCCTTCCAGGTCAGGTCGGCCGGGGAGCAGCCGAGGAAGGCGCAGGCGTTGGAAAAGCGCGCGCCGTCCATGTGCAGGTTCAGCCCCAGTTCCTTGCAGGTGATGCTGATGGCGCGGATTTCTTCCGGGGTGTAGACACTGCCGACTTCCGTGGCCTGGGTCAGGGTCACGACCCGGGGCTTGGGGTAGTGGATGTCCTGGCGCTTGAGGGCGATCTCGCGGATCGACTCGGGGGTCAGCTTGCCGTTTTCAGTGCGCGCGACCAACAGTTTGGAACCGTTGGAGAAGAACTCCGGCGCGCCACATTCGTCGGTTTCGACGTGGGCGGTTTCCGAGCAGATCACGCTGTGGTAACTCTGGCACAGCGACGACAGCGCCAGGGAGTTGGCCGCCGTGCCATTGAACGCGAAGAACACTTCGCAGTCGGTTTCGAACAAGGCCCGGAAATCATCCGCCGCGCGATGGGTCCACTCGTCGTCACCGTAGGCGCGCTGGTGGCCCTGGTTGGCTTCTTCCATGGCGGCCCAGGCTTCGGGGCAAATGCCGGAATAGTTGTCGCTGGCAAACTGTTGACTCTTGTCGGTCATGGCCTTGCTCCTTGAATAGAGAGTCCTGGGTAAAGAGATCCCTGGCGGAATGCCTGGATGGGGCGTTCCATGGTTCGGCGTGTTTGGGTCCACAGCGCCGTGGTCGATACTGGTGCGCACTTTACCCAAGATTAGCGGGGGAACACACCGGATGTTGCTGTCAGAAAGTCACAAGGTCTTCGGGCCGCTATACACATGAGCCGGCGTGACGGCGCCCTGGACCTGCTCAAGTGGCTGGCTCTTTTGTCGATGGTCCTCGATCATCTGCGATATGTCGGTTTTTCCGTCGATTGGTTGTATGTGCCAGGACGGTTGGCGTTCCCGTGGTTCTGCCTGGCGATGGCGGCGAACCTGGGGCGCGGTGGAACCCACGTCGCTCCATGGCGTTACCTGGGCTGGTTGCTGCTATTCAGTGCCGTCAGTGAAATCCCTTACCGCTTGTTCATTCCCGACCCCACCACCCTGAATGTGATGCCAACCCTGGTGTTGGGGTTGTTGGTGGCGCGCTGCTGGCAGACGCCCACCCTGGAGGCGCGTTGCCTGGCCGCGATGGCGTTGCTATTGGCGGCGCTGTTTTCGTCGCGGCTGATGTTCGGGTTCTTCGGTGTGCTGCTGCCGCTGGCCGCGCTACTGGTGTTGCGCCGACCCTGGTATTTCGCGGCTTTGCCAGGGGTAGTCTGCGTGGCGGCCAATCAATGGCGAGTGTTGTATGGCGCGGCGTGGCTGGGGGATGGGGTGGCGCTCTGGGGGTTGTTGGCTTGCCTGATCGCGCCAGGGCTTGGGTTAGTGGTTTTGCGACAGGCCGGTCGCTTTCATCCTCCAGCGATGCGGCGTTGGGCGTATGGCCTTTATCCGGCGCATTTTCTGGTGTTGCTCGTGGTTCGCCAGATCGCCGCATAACCCCTTGTGGCGAGGGAGCTTGCTCCCGCTGGGCTGCGAAGCAGCCCCAAGGCCTGAGAATACGATTTGTCAGGTCCACCGCGTTTGCCGGTTTTGCGACTGCTTCGCAGTCGAGCGGGAGCAAGCTCCCTCGCCACAGGGTCGGTGTTCCATTCCATTTGAGTGCATGTCGTAAACGCACCTTTGCGTGGCGTCCATAGGCATTTGACATGCCTGCGCCAGCCATACCATCGCATCCAAAGGGCACGACCGAATGGTCCGTGCCTCACCGAGACGAAAGGCGCACCGCCGCCGCTGGGAGAGACGCGATGTTCAGCAAGCAAGACCAAATCCAAGGCTACGATGATGCACTGCTGGCGGCGATGAACGCCGAAGAGCAACGCCAGGAAGATCACATCGAACTGATCGCGTCAGAAAACTACACCAGCAAGCGCGTGATGGAGGCCCAGGGCAGCGGCCTGACCAACAAGTACGCCGAAGGCTATCCAGGCAAGCGCTACTACGGTGGCTGCGAGCACGTCGACAAAGTCGAAGCCCTGGCCATCGAACGCGCCAAGCAACTGTTCGGCGCCGATTACGCCAACGTCCAGCCGCACTCCGGTTCTTCGGCCAACAGCGCCGTATACCTGGCCCTGCTGCAGGCCGGCGACACCATCCTGGGCATGAGCCTGGCCCACGGCGGTCACCTGACCCACGGCGCCAAGGTGTCGTCCTCGGGCAAGCTCTACAACGCGGTGCAATACGGTATCGACACCACCACCGGCCTGATCGACTACGACGAAGTCGAGCGCCTGGCGGTCGAGCACAAGCCGAAAATGATCGTGGCCGGTTTCTCCGCTTACTCCAAGACCCTGGACTTTCCACGTTTCCGCCAGATCGCCGATAAGGTCGGTGCTCTGTTGTTCGTCGACATGGCCCACGTGGCTGGCCTGGTTGCCGCCGGTCTGTACCCGAACCCGCTGCCGTACGCCGACGTGGTCACCACCACCACCCACAAGACCCTGCGCGGTCCGCGTGGCGGCCTGATCCTGGCCAAGGCCAACGAAGAAATCGAGAAGAAGCTCAACGCCGCGGTATTCCCCGGCGCCCAGGGCGGCCCGCTGATGCACGTGATCGCCGGCAAGGCGGTGTGCTTCAAGGAAGCGGCGGAGCCTGGCTTCAAGGCTTATCAGCAGCAAGTGATCGATAACGCCCAGGCCATGGCTGGCGTCTTCATCAAGCGCGGCTACGATGTAGTGTCCGGTGGTACCGATAACCACCTGTTCCTGGTCAGCCTGATCCGTCAGGGCCTGACTGGCAAGGACGCCGATGCTGCCCTGGGCCGCGCCCACATCACCGTGAACAAGAACGCCGTGCCGAACGACCCGCAATCGCCGTTCGTGACCTCGGGCCTGCGCATCGGCACCCCGGCGGTGACCACGCGTGGTTTCAAGGTGACCCAGTGCGTCACGCTGGCCGGCTGGATCTGCGACATTCTCGACAACCTCGGCGACGCCGATGTCGAGGCCAATGTCGCGCAGCAAGTAGCGGCCCTGTGCGCGGACTTCCCGGTTTATCGCTGAGTCGGTTTTGGAGTAATGACTATGCAACGCTATTCGGGCTTCGGCCTCTTCAAACACTCTCTCAGCCATCACGAAAACTGGCAGCGGATGTGGCGTACGCCGACACCGAAAAAAGTCTACGACGTGGTCATCGTCGGCGGTGGCGGGCATGGCCTGGCGACCGCCTATTACCTGGCCAAGGAACACGGCATCACCAACGTGGCCGTGGTCGAGAAGGGCTGGTTGGGCGGCGGTAACACCGCGCGCAACACCACCATCGTGCGCTCCAACTACCTGTGGGACGAATCGGCCCACCTGTACGAACACGCGATGAAACTCTGGGAAGGCTTGTCCCAGGACCTGAACTACAACGTGATGTTCTCCCAGCGTGGCGTCTACAACCTGTGCCACACCCTGCAGGACATCCGTGATTCCGAGCGCCGGGTCAGCGCCAACCGCCTCAACGGCGTAGACGGCGAGCTGCTCAACGCCAAGCAAGTGGCCGACGAGATCCCCTACCTGGATTGCTCGAAAAACACCCGCTACCCGGTGATGGGCGCCACCGTCCAGCGTCGCGGCGGCGTGGCCCGTCACGATGCCGTGGCCTGGGGCTTTGCCCGGGCGGCGGACGCGTTGGGCGTGGACCTGATCCAGCAGACCGAAGTGATCGGTTTCCGCAAGGAAAACGGCGTGTGCATCGGCGTGGAAACCAACAAGGGCTTCATCGGCGCCAAGCGCGTCGGCGTGGTGACCGCCGGTAACTCCGGACACATGGCCAAGCTCGCCGGCTTCCGCCTGCCGATCGAGTCCCACCCGCTGCAAGCGCTGGTGTCGGAACCGATCAAGCCAATCATCGACAGCGTGATCATGTCCAACGCCGTGCACGGCTACATCAGCCAGTCCGACAAGGGCGACCTGGTGATCGGCGCCGGTATCGACGGCTACAACGGCTACGGTCAGCGTGGTTCGTACCCGGTGATCGAACACACCATCCAGGCCATCGTCGAAATGTTCCCGGTGCTCTCGCGGGTGCGCATGAACCGTCAGTGGGGTGGCATCGTCGACACCACGCCGGACGCCTGCCCGATCATCTCCAAGACCCCGGTGCCGAACATGTTCTTCAACTGCGGTTGGGGCACCGGCGGCTTCAAGGCCACCCCGGGCTCGGGCAACGTCTTCGCTGCAAGCCTGGCCAAGGGTGAAATGCACCCACTGGCCGCGCCGTTTTCCATCGACCGTTTCCACAACGGCGCACTGATCGACGAACACGGCGCTGCTGCCGTCGCCCACTAACAGGAGAAATCCCTATGTTGCACATCTTCTGTCCTCACTGCGGCGAACTGCGCTCCGAAGAGGAATTCCATGCATCCGGCCAGGCGCACATCCCGCGTCCGCTGGATCCGAACGCCTGCACCGACGAGGAGTGGGGTGACTACATGTTCTTCCGTGACAACCCACGCGGCTTGCACCATGAACTGTGGGACCACGTCGCCGGTTGCCGCCAGTACTTCAACGTGACCCGTGACACCGTGACCTACGAGATTCTCGAAACCTACAAGATCGGCCAAAAGCCGCAGTTCACCGACAAGGCTGACAGTCCGAAAGCGGCTGCACAGGCTCTGGGAGAGAAGGTATGAGCCAGATCAATCGCCTGTCCAACGGCGGACGGATCGACCGCAACAAAGTGCTGAGCTTCACCTTCAACGGCCAGACCTACAAAGGCTTCGAGGGCGATTCCCTGGCCGCTGCACTGCTGGCCAACGGCGTCGACATCATTGGCCGCAGCTTCAAGTACTCCCGCCCGCGCGGCATCTTCGCCGCCGGTGCCGAAGAGCCGAACGCGGTGCTGCAGCTCGGGGCCACCGAAGCCACGCAGATCCCGAACGTGCGCGCCACGCAACAGGCGCTGTATCAAGGTTTGGTCGCCACCAGCACCAACGGCTGGCCGAACGTGAACAACGACATGATGGGCATTCTTGGCAAGGTCGGCGGCAAGCTGATGCCGCCGGGTTTCTACTACAAAACCTTCATGTACCCGCAATCGTTCTGGATGACTTACGAGAAGTACATCCGTAAGGCCGCAGGCCTGGGTCGCTCGCCGACCGAGAACGATCCGGACACCTACGACTACATGAACCGTCACTGCGACGTGCTGGTGGTCGGCGCTGGCCCTGCTGGTTTGGCCGCCGCACTGGCCGCGGCCCGCAGCGGTGCGCGCGTCATCCTGGCCGATGAGCAGGAAGAGTTCGGCGGCAGCCTGCTCGACTCCCGCGAGAGCCTGGACGGCAAGCCGGCGACCGAATGGGTAGCTTCTGTTGTCGCGGAACTCAAGTCGATGCCCGACGTGGTGTTGCTGCCTCGCGCCACGGTGAACGGTTACCACGACCATAACTTCCTGACCATCCACGAGCGCCTCACCGATCACCTCGGTGACCGCGCGCCGATCGGCCAGGTTCGCCAGCGCATCAACCGCGTCCGTGCCAAGCGCGTGGTCCTGGCGACCGGTGCCTGTGAGCGTCCGCTGGTCTACGGCAACAACGACGTGCCGGGCAACATGCTGGCCGGCGCGGTGTCCACCTACGTGCGTCGCTACGGCGTGGCACCGGGCAAGAAACTGGTGCTGAGCACCAACAACGACCATGCCTATCGCGTGGCCCTGGACTGGTTCGACGCCGGCCTGCAAGTGGTGGCCGTGGCCGATGCGCGCAGCAACCCGCGTGGCGCGCTGGTGGAAGAAGCCCGCGCCAAGGGCATCCGTATCCTCACCGGCAGCGCCGTGATCGAAGCCCGTGGCAGCAAGCGCGTCACCGGGGCACGTGTTGCCGCGATCGACGTCCGTGCCCATAAAGTCACCAGCCCTGGCGAATGGCTGGACTGCGACCTGGTGGCCAGCTCCGGCGGCTACAGTCCGGTGGTTCACCTGGCGTCGCACCTGGGCGGCAAGCCGATCTGGCGTGAAGACATCCTCGGTTTCGTACCGGGCGAAGCACCGCAAAAGCGCGTATGCGTCGGCGGCGTGAACGGTGTCTACAGCCTCGGCGATACCTTGGCCGATGGCTTCGAGGGCGGCGTGCGCGCGGCCAGCGAAGCCGGCTTCAAGGCAGTGGAAGGCGTGTTGCCCAAAGCCCTGAGCCGTCATGAAGAGCCAACCCTGGCGCTGTTCCAGGTGCCTCATGAAAAATCCACCGCACGGGCGCCGAAGCAATTCGTCGACCTGCAGAACGACGTCACCGCCGCCGCCATCGAACTCGCCACCCGCGAAGGCTTCGAGTCGGTGGAACACGTCAAGCGCTACACCGCACTGGGCTTCGGTACTGACCAGGGCAAGCTGGGCAACGTCAACGGCCTGGCCATCGCGGCTCGTTCGCTGAACGTGAGCATCCCGCAGATGGGCACCACCATGTTCCGTCCGAACTACACGCCGGTGACTTTCGGCGCGGTGGCTGGCCGGCACTGTGGGCACATCTTCGAGCCGGTACGTTTCACCGCGCTGCATGCCTGGCATGTGAAGAACGGTGCTGAATTCGAAGACGTCGGCCAGTGGAAGCGCCCTTGGTACTTCCCGAAAAACGGTGAAGACCTGCATGCCGCGGTCAAGCGCGAATGCAAGGCGGTGCGTGACAGCGTCGGCCTGCTGGACGCCTCGACCCTGGGCAAGATCGACATCCAGGGCACGGACGCCCGTGAGTTCCTCAACCGCGTCTACACCAACGCCTGGACCAAGCTCGACGTGGGCAAGGCTCGCTACGGTCTGATGTGCAAGGAAGACGGCATGGTCTTCGACGACGGCGTAACGGCCTGTCTGGCGGACAACCACTTCCTGATGACCACCACCACGGGCGGCGCGGCGCGCGTGCTGCAATGGCTGGAGATCTATCACCAGACCGAATGGCCGGACCTGAAGGTGTACTTCACCTCGGTTACCGACCACTGGGCGACCATGACCCTGTCGGGCCCCAACAGCCGCAAGCTGCTGAGCGAAGTCACTGACATCGACCTGGACAAGGACGCTTTCCCGTTCATGACCTGGAAGGAAGGCCTGGTGGGTGGCGTGCCGGCGCGGGTGTTCCGGATCTCGTTCACCGGTGAGCTGTCGTACGAAATCAACGTGCAGGCCGACTACGCCATGGGCGTGCTCGAGCAGATCGTCGAGGCGGGCAAGAAATACAACCTGACCCCGTACGGCACTGAGACCATGCACGTACTGCGGGCCGAGAAGGGCTTCATCATCGTCGGCCAGGACACCGACAGCTCGATGACCCCGGACGACTTGAACATGGGCTGGTGCGTAGGCCGCACCAAACCGTTCTCGTGGATCGGCTGGCGCGGCATGAATCGCGAAGATTGCGTGCGTGAAGACCGCAAGCAATTGGTGGGCCTCAAGCCGATCGACCCGAATGTCTGGCTGCCGGAAGGCGCGCAACTGGTGTTCAACACCAAGCAGGCGATCCCGATGACCATGGTTGGCCACGTGACCTCCAGCTATGCCCACAACTCCCTGGGTTATTCATTTGCCATGGGTGTGGTCAGGGGCGGCCTCAAGCGGATGGGCGAGCGCGTGTTCGCGCCATTGGCCGACGGCAGCGTGATCGAGGCAGAGATTGTTTCTTCGGTGTTCTTCGATCCGAAGGGGGATCGGCAGAATATTTGATACCTGATCGTTCCCACGCGCTGCGTGGGAATGCATCCCGGGACGCTCCGCGTCCCAAAAGCGGACGCAGAGCGTCCATGGCGGCATTCCCACGCAGCGCGTGGGAACGATCAATCTACGAGACAGGTGCTCCACATGACCGCAGTCAACGTGTACCAACAACGCCCAACCACCGGGGCCAAGGCCGAGTCGTCGCTGCACCATGCCGACCTCGCCAGCCTGGTGGGCAAGGGCCGCAAGAACGCCGGTGTCACCGTGCGCGAGAAAAAACTCCTGGGCCACCTGACCCTTCGTGGCGACGGCCACGACCCGGCGTTCGCCGCCGGCGTGCACAAGGCCCTGGGCCTGGAATTGCCAGGCGCCCTGACCGTCATCGTCAAGGGTGAAACCAGCCTGCAATGGCTCGGCCCGGACGAGTGGCTGCTGGTAGTGCCCACTGGCGAAGAGTTCGCAGCCGAGCAGAAACTGCGTGAAGCTTTGGGCGACCTGCACATCCAGATCGTCAACGTCAGCGGCGGCCAGCAGATCCTCGAACTGTCCGGTCCGAACGTGCGCGACGTGCTGATGAAATCCACCAGCTACGATGTTCACCCAAGCAACTTCCCGGTGGGCAAGGCCGTGGGCACGGTGTTCGCCAAGTCGCAACTGGTGATCCGCCACACGGGCGAAGACACCTGGGAACTGGTGATCCGCCGCAGCTTCTCCGATTACTGGTGGCTGTGGTTGCAGGACGCCGCGGCTGAGTATGGGTTGAGCGTGCAGGCCTGAAAACACGTTCTAAAGCCGAACACTTTTGTGGTGAGGGGATTTAGCGAAACGTCGCACCGCCCCGCTGGGCTGCGAAGCAGCCCTCAACCAGCCAGCTCGGTGTATCAGGCCGATTGCATCAAGCTTTTTGGGGCTGCTTCGCAGCCCAACGGGGATAAATCCCCTCGCCACAGGGTTCTGTGTTCGGCGGGGGTTAGCCATAACAAACAGGAGTCACCGCAATGAGTCGTGCCCCAGACACATGGATTCTCACCGCCGACTGCCCCAGCGTGCTCGGTACGGTGGACGCGGTGACCCGCTTTCTGTTCGAGCAGGGCTGCTACGTCACCGAGCACCACTCCTTCGACGACCGGCTCTCGGGGCGTTTTTTCATTCGCGTGGAATTTCGCCAGCCGGATGGCTTTGACGAGCAAAACTTTCGCACCGGCCTGGCCGAACGGGCCGAAGCCTTCGGTATGGTTTTCGAACTGACGCCGCCCAACTACCGGCCCAAAGTCGTGATCATGGTGTCCAAGGCCGATCACTGCCTCAACGATTTGCTCTACCGCCAACGCATCGGCCAGTTGTCCATGGACGTGGTGGCCGTGGTGTCCAACCACCCCGACCTCAAACCGTTGGCCGACTGGCACCAGATTCCCTACTACCATTTCCCCCTGGACCCGAACGACAAGCCTTCCCAGGAACGGCAGGTGTGGCAGGTGATCGAAGACACCGGTGCTGAGCTGGTGATCCTTGCGCGCTACATGCAAGTGCTGTCGCCGGAGTTGTGCCGCAAGCTCGATGGCAAGGCGATCAACATCCATCACTCGCTGCTGCCGGGTTTCAAGGGCGCCAAGCCGTATCACCAGGCCTACAACAAGGGCGTGAAACTGGTCGGCGCGACGGCGCACTACATCAACAACGACCTGGACGAAGGCCCGATCATCGCCCAGGGCGTGGAAGTGGTGGACCACAGCCACTATCCCGAGGATTTGATCGCCAAGGGCCGGGACATCGAAGGGCTGACCCTGGCCCGGGCCGTGGGGTATCACATCGAAAGAAGGGTGTTCTTGAACGCCAATCGCACTGTCGTTCTTTAGATTTTTGGGGCCGCTTCGCAGCCCATTCGCGAGCTTGCTCGCGATGAGGCCCTTACAGACAACAAAGAAACAAAGACACAAGCACTAACCCGAGCAATCAACGCGCTGCCTGCCTGGGCAACGCAGTTCCACAAAAACAACAGCGAGGTGAAAGCATGTCTGGTAATCGTGGTGTCGTGTATCTCGGCCAAGGTAAGGTTGAAGTACAGAAAATCGACTATCCAAAAATGCAGGACCCGCGCGGCAGGAAGATTGAGCACGGTGTCATCCTGCGCGTGGTCTCCACCAACATCTGCGGCTCCGACCAGCACATGGTGCGCGGCCGTACCACGGCTCAGACCGGTCTGGTCCTGGGTCACGAAATCACCGGTGAAGTGATCGAAAAGGGCAGCGATGTCGAGAACCTGAAAATTGGTGATCTGGTGTCGGTGCCGTTCAACGTGGCTTGCGGGCGCTGCCGTTCCTGCAAAGAGCAACACACCGGCGTCTGCCTGACCGTCAACCCGGCCCGTGCCGGCGGTGCCTACGGTTACGTGGACATGGGCGACTGGACCGGCGGCCAGGCCGAATACGTGCTGGTGCCGTATGCCGACTTCAACCTGCTGAAGCTGCCGGACCGCGACAAGGCCATGGAGAAAATCCGCGACCTGACCTGCCTGTCCGACATCCTGCCGACCGGCTACCACGGCGCCGTGACCGCCGGCGTTGGCCCTGGCAGCACCGTCTACATCGCCGGTGCCGGCCCGGTTGGCCTGGCGGCCGCCGCTTCCGCACGCCTGCTGGGCGCTGCGGTGGTGATCATCGGTGACGTCAACTCAGTCCGCCTGGCCCACGCCAAGGCCCAAGGCTTCGAAATCGTCGACCTGTCCACCGACACCCCGCTGCACGAGCAAATCGCCGCACTGCTGGGCGAGCCAGAAGTGGATTGCGCCGTCGACTGCGTTGGCTTCGAAGCCCGTGGTCACGGCCATGACGGCGTCAAGCACGAAGCCCCGGCCACCGTGCTCAACTCGTTGATGCAGGTGACCCGTGTCGCCGGCAAGATCGGTATTCCCGGCCTCTACGTCACCGAAGACCCAGGCGCGATCGATGCCGCCGCCAAGATCGGTGCCCTGAGCATCCGTTTTGGCCTCGGCTGGGCCAAATCCCACAGCTTCCACACCGGCCAGACCCCGGTCATGAAGTACAACCGCCAGCTGATGCAGGCGATCATGTGGGACCGCATCAACATCGCGGAAATCGTCGGTGTGCAGGTGATCAGCCTGGATGATGCGCCGAAGGGGTATGGCGAGTTCGATGCGGGTGTGCCGAAGAAGTTTGTGATTGATCCGCATAAGTTGTTTAGTGCGGCGTAAGGTTGGAAGCAAGACGGAAAAAAGGGCGACAGTTATGTCGCCCTTTTTTGTTAGTCGTTATTTTCATTGCTCGCCGCATGCATGCACCAGGTCCGAAGCCTATTCATTGGCGGACCTGATTGACTTGAACAGTCATAGGGTTGCGCCTGAAAGAACCATGGTATTTAAATGAAATATCCTCATAGATATGAGGGCGCAAAGACTTTATCCCCTCGCTCATCCCCTTGCCTCGGTAATAGTCAATGTCGAGTGCTTTTGAAGGCATATCGGTTACGTATACTTTTAGTACGACTGTTCGTTCGCTTTTTGAGAGCAATGAACGAGCGTATTCCTCTGCAACTCCGGGATCTGTGGCTATGTAGAATCCTTCACCCAGTACCAAGTCTTCCGGTTTGCTGTTGGCCCCTGCATATCCATCCAGAACTCCGCGGTTGAGCAAATTTCGTGCGCTGCTATCCGTAGTGCCATGGTAACCCACAGCATATTGTTTGGTCGGCGAGGGGGCTTCAGCTTTATGGGGGGATTTTTTTTGGCCCAACAAGTTTCTGAGCCCTTTGAGAGGGTTGAACCCTTTAGGAAAAAAGAAGTGTCCTGTTGGATCCCGCCTATTAAGCGGATCCCCGTCGCAATAGGTATATGCATTCAGCCCACCCTTACCAAACGGACTCAAACTGTCCGGACTGTTAAATCGCATCAACCCCGGATTGAACACCCGATAACCATTGCCCAACAAATAATGCCCCGTCACCGGGTCCGGCCGTTCGCCATTGAAGCCGAGCAGGCTTAGTAAGCCGTTCTCCGCAGGGCGGTGGCCGTACGGGGTATAGGCGAGGGGATGAGGCTGCGTGGCATCGAGCGCGTGTAGCACCGAGCGTTGTTGATCGGTGGCGAGCAAAGTGGTTCCGACGGCGCCATCCTGGCGCTGTTGTTGCGCCAGGAGTTGCTCGTCCTGTTGGAAAATCGACCGCTCTACCGGGCCCTGGATTTCGCTGGTCAGGCGCTCCTTCAGGTAGAAGCGCTGGGCGCGGGCCTGGGTCGGTGGTGTGCAGTCGGTCAAACGATCCAGTGGGTCGTAGTGGTAACGGCAGAGCACGGTTTCATCTGCGGAGGACATGGGCTTTGTTCTATGGAAAATACAGATAGCAACATCATGTTCAGGTAGAAGGTCGGCTGTCTAGCTAGCAGAAGTGTTAGGTTTAGCTGCCCGCAGCAGCCAGCCCTCACTCATGAAATGAAACCGCCCACTGGTGCAGGCGATCATGTGGGACCGTATCAACATTGCTGAAATCGTGTACAGGTGATCAGACTGCATGACGCACCGAAGAAGTTTTTGATTGAACCGCACAAGTTTTTTTGCGCGACGTAAGCGGCAAAGGGCAAGACGGAAAAAAGGACGACAGTGATGTCGCCCTTTTTTCGGGGGTTTCTTCAGTGGAAACGTAGCAACTAATAAATTTCGATTCTATTTTGCTTGGTAAGATAAGATTTAAGTTTGATTGCGTATATGTCGTGAGTGCTGCTCTGCCCACTCGTAAGTTGGAGGGCCACCAGGATAGGTAAAAAAGAACGATGTTGGTTGGAAGGCCTCGTCAGTCATCTGCTTGATTCCCGCTTCATACCTGTGCAGATTAGCTTTGTGAGTCGTTCTAGATTCTAGTGTTTTTTGAATGATTTCGTGAAGGTCTTCTATTTCGGATGTGAGGTTGGCGGAGTTTTTTAGTTGATGGGCTAAGAATCTTTCTTGTTTGATTATTTTGTTGCTGTCTTTCCATAGTTTGAATTCGAATCGGGAAATGCGTGGAATTTCATGTTCAGGGCCTATAGGTAATATTAAAAATTCCTCTGTAGGGGATATGAATATATCTATATTTTTTATGTCGTTCGTTGCAGGAAGTGTTATGCCATGAACGTCTATGATCGTAGCCGGATTCGGTCTTTTTATGATTTTTAGGTGTCTTAGTACAGGCTTTAAAAAGTTAGGTAGATGTCCCGTCGGATCGCTTCGATTCACAGGGTCCCCAACGCAGTATCCATACGCATTCAATCCACCCTTTCCAAATGGACTCAAACTGTCTGGGCCGTTGAACCGCATCAACATCGGATTGAACGCTCGATAACCATTTCCCAATAAATAATGCCCCGTCACCGGGTCCGATCGTTCGCCGTTGAAGCCGAGCAGGCTGAGTAGACCGTTTTCCAGGGCTCGGTGACCGTAAGGCGCATAAGCGATAGGGTGAAGCTGCGTTGCGGCGAGCGTCTGTAATACTGACCGGTGGTGATCGGTGGCGAGAAAAGTGGTTTGGACAGTGTCTTCCTGGCGTTGTTGCTGCGCCATGAGCTGGTCCTCCAGTTGAAAAAAGGAGCACTGCGCCGTCCCCCGAACTTCTGTGGTTAGACGATCCTTGAGGTAGAAACGTTGGGAGCTGACTTGGGCTGTTGGCGTGCAATCGGCCAAGCGATCCAATGGATCGTAATGATAGCGGCAGAGCAGCGTTTCACGGTTCGCTGACATGGGCTAGATCCCTAAATGGACCGGTCTCTATACCGGCGTAACTCTCGTGGCCTGCATTCCTTTTCTTGTAAGGTTGGAAACAAGACGGAAAAACGGGCGTCAGTGATGTCGCTATTTTCTAACAGACAACGATAAAGGACGACCTTGACAGCGCGTGTGAAAATGCAGTTCGCTTGAGGCCATGTTTTTTTGAATAAGGTGTCTTGAATTATCCACGAATGTTTTTAGGCTCTAAAGTATATCTGTTGATGTAATAGGTGCGTAATGCCTCCAAATCAAAAGGAATTGGTCCTAGGCCATACATTGGTAAGTTGGTTATTATATTTGAATTGACCTTTCTACCGGCGAGCGTTACTGCTCGTCGCTCCCTGTATTTTAGTCGATGCACTTCGTCGCTGAATTTAAGTGGAGCAGAGTTTTCTAACTCTTTGTCTGGGAGGTTGGCGCCGCTTTCAATCCAGTTCGGGATGTCTTCGGGATTTGTTCTGTGTGGCGTTTCGGATTTTTCGGCAATCCAGTGTTGAGTGCTTCTTTCACTGTGTTTTTTTTGAGTCTTTGGATTTTTTACATAAGAAATGCGCTCAGGTAAATCCATGGTTTTTTGTTTTATTGGGATGTTTTGGCCAGGTTCTTCAGAGCCTCCTATTATATCTGCCGGGCGACGAGTCGATGGGGTCCTGAACCTGTATTGCTTCATGAGTGGGCGCCAAACATGGCCCGTCGGGTCGTTCCGATTCACCGGATCTGCTGCGCAGTACACATACGTATTCAACCCTCCCTCTCCAAAAGGACTCAAAGTGTCGGGGCTGTTGAACCGCATCAACACCGGATTGAATGCCCGATAACCATTACCCAGCAAATAATGACCCGTCACCGGGTCCGACCGTTCGCCATTGAAGCCGAGCAAGCTAAGCAAACCGTTTTCCGGCGGGCGGTGGCCGTAAGGCGTGTAGGCAAGGGCATAAGGCTGCGTTGCATTGAGTGCGTGCAATACCGAGCGTTGTTGATCGGTGGTAAGTAACGTGGTTTCGACGGCGCCGTTCTGGCGCTGTTGTTGCGCTAGGAGTTGATCGGCCTGCTGGAAAATCGAGCGCCCTATAGAACCTTGTATCTCGCAGGTCAGGCGCTTTTGCAGATAAAAGCGCTGGGTACTGGCCTGGGTCGATGGTGAACAGTCGGCCAGACGATCCAATGGGTCGTAATGGTAGCGACAGAGCGGTGTTTCACGGTTAGCAGACATGGGTTGGCTCCCTGAATGGACCGATTATTCCGGCGTAACTTTCGTGGCCTGCATTCCCTTGCTTCCCTGCTCGATTTCAAAGGAGACGGTTTGTCTCTCTTTCAAGGTTTTATAACCCTCGCCGGATATCGCCGAATAGTGAACGAACAACTCCTCGCCACCTTTGCCACAGGAAATGAAGCCATAGCCCTTTGCATCGTTGAACCATTTAACGGTTCCCTTGATTCGGTCGTTCATTTTTATTGTCCTGATTGCCCGAATGGATAAAGGCGTGGTTGCCCATGGCCTTGTTTTCGTTGACACGACGGGAGCTTAGGATCGGGGCAAATCGTTGCCTACTGTCAGAGTTGACAGTAGGCAATACCGAGAGGGAATAACCGATTGCAGGTGATATTCAGATCACGGTCACGTGGCAGTCATGCCAGGGCTTGCGCCTGCAATCGTCGGCCGATCACGTCCAGCACGTCGCAGCCATCGCGCAACGGAATCGCCAGGAGCAGGGCGAAGTCGTGGAGGACGACGGCGTCGGAACTGATCTCCTCGCGGAAGGCGATGTTTTCCAGTAGTTGGGTGGCGGCACGGATGCGGTAGGCGGCGGTTTCGTAGAGGACGTCGAGGGGGCTTGGGTGTCGATAAGCAGGGTGGCGGGGGTGCAGTCGACGCCGGTGATGGGGATGTATCGGTTCATTGGGTAGATCTCCATGGGTTCGATGATGCCGCCACTCACTCGTCGCCAAACGAATGGGTGGCAGCTGTACGCAGGTTGGCGAACCGGACACCATGGAAGCCGGCAGACCCGAAGGCCTCCCGCGCACAACTGCCATTGAGCAATTCTGCGAGTGCAAAAGCCCGTGCCAAAAAGCAGGGCTTCTGACCATAGTGTATCGAGTCGCCAAACCCGAGTCGCCATGTGGACGACGGGAAGAACTATAGGCATCGCCTATTGGGCTGGGCAAGGCTCGCTGTTGCGGGGGATTTCCCAAGTATTTGTGGGATTTTTGGTCGTGAGTATTCAGGCAGGAACACCGCTTCCATTGTGGTGAGGGGATTTATCCCCGCTGGGCTGCGAAGCGGCCCCCCAAACCAGGCAGCTCGGTGCGTCAGGAGGATTGAGTTCGCTGTTTTAGGGGCTGCTGCGCAGCCCAGCGGGGATAAATCCCCCTCGCCACAGAGGGAGAGCAGTCCCCTGCTTTTCAGATACCAGCGGCGAGCGCTTCGCACTCGAGCGGGAGCAAGCTCCCTCGCCACCCGGTTATTGGTGTGCAGTCGCGGCCTCGACCCGGTCGCAGAATTCAGGGTAGAAGCCCTGGGCGCTGGGGCCTTGGCAATAGTCTTGCGCCTGGGTCAGGGCATCGGCGCTGAAGTCCAGGCTACGGGGCATGCTGGCGAAGGTGACGTAGCCATCCTGTTGCGTCTTGATGGCGTCGAAGCCTTGCATGTCGTAGACCAGCTCCACGTCATCATCGGCCAGCAGGCGCGCCTTGACCGTCACTTGCGTGTACTGCTTACCCCCCGGTGCGCCGTTGAGCGCCGCCAGGCCATGGCCGACAACCCGCAGCAGGTCCGCAACCCAGGCGTTGCTGTCATCCGCGGCGGTGTTTGGACGGTAGCGCAACCTCAGCGTTTGCTGGTCGCGGGTCACATCGGTAAGCGTCGGGGCGGAGCGCTTGATGCGGTGTTCGATGGTCAGCCAGGTCTTTTGTTCTTCGCTGGTGCCGTCGGCCAGTTCCGGATTCAGCGGGCCACGCTGGTACTCGTTGACGCCCAGGACAATGAGCATGCCCGTCAGGATGACGGCGAGGGCCGCGCCGCCGATTTTTACGTTCATAGGCAAACTCTGCAGGAGAAAGCCGCACTGTACGGTAACGGTGCAGGCGATGGCAGGGCGCCTTGAAATGCTGTGCAGGAACAGTGACGCGGTTGCCATTCCCGATCAAAGCAACAGGTTGAAGTAGTCTGCGTCCATTAACCTGCACATTTTGGTGTCCGGGCTTTCGCAGCGATTATTCACCCACCCTGAAAAGGCCGGTTCCAAGATCTGCTGATACTCCATATTCAGATTTATGTCCCCGTACCGGCACGTGACGGTCGCCGTTGTGGCTGCCTGTCTATCCTCGTCGGCTTCATGGATAACGTACTCGGCGCCTTCGAATTGCAGCCTTGCCGGGTCGACCACGTCCACCAGGCTTTCGCTCTCCCATTCGTGGTTGTCTTGTGCCTCGACGAAAAAAACATCTTCCACCGATTCAATGTTTTTATGAATGTCAGTGACGGCAGGGCAGGTTATTTCACCGGCATGGGCGTGGCCGATGATCAGCAAAAGCAACGCCGCGCCTCCAGCCAGTATTTTTCTCATGTGCCAGGCTCCAGGGCTCAGATCAACGATTCACGGCTTTGGTCGGGCGGGCTACTGTCAATGTTGGCAGTTATTTATGTCAATTCAGAACTGTATATGGATGTTTGGTAACTTATAGCTATAAGAAAAAGCGCAGTTTTCATTGAATCAGACACTTCTGACGGGCTTGGAAGATTTTTCTGTAGTGGCTATCGGCCATTCCTGTAATACGTTTAGGAACAATCTGCATCCGCTCCAGTCCAACGCTCGCTTTACGCCGCTCTTGATGAGCGGCTTTTTCATGGTCTAGAGGATGTCCCGGATGAAGGTTTCACGTGGTTTTGCTCTGTCTTGCCTGTTGACGCTGGCTGCCAGCCCAGCCTTCGCGCAGTTCAGTCTCAGTGATGCAGCCAATGTGGTGTCGGCGATGCAGGGCAACCAAGGCGAACAGGGCGAGGGCGCCGTGGCCGCCGCGCCGAAAGCCGCCGGGTTGCTCAACACCTTGGGATCGGAACTCAAGATCACGCCGGAACAGGCCATCGGCGGTGCCGGTGCGATGCTGGGGCTGGCGAAGAACCGACTCAGCGAGCCGCAGTTTTCCGAGTTGAGCAAAAGTGTTCCGGGCCTGGATCAGATCGCTGGGAACAGTGCTATTGGCGGGCTTAATGGTCTGGGCGGTTTGCTCGGGGGCGGGTCGGAGAAGAATGCACTGCTCGACGGCTTGCTGGGCAACGTCAAGGACACCGGCGACCTGAACAATGCCTTCAGTGCGCTGGGCATGGACAGCGGCATGATCGGCCAGTTTGCCCCGATTATCTTGCAGTACCTCGGCCAACAGGGCGTGGCGGGTTCGTTGCTGCAGAATCTGGGGGGATCTGGGGCACGGGGCGGGTGTTTGATGAAGGTGGCGACATCGAAAATCCGCCACGGAACCATCAAAACCTCAAGCTGAAATAGTCGGCGTTCACCGGCTTGCAGGAGTAGGTGTCCCGACTGGCGCAATGGTTGGCCGACCAGGGCAAGGACGCCGGCTCCTGGACGTCAAGATAATCCAGCGTGAGGTTGTTCTCGCCGTAATTGCAGCTAATGATCACTCTCCTCGGCACCTGTTCATCTTCGTCGGGTTCATGGACCGCGAACTCAGCACCGTTGAATTGCTGCACCGCTGGATTGGCCTCCTGTCCAAGGTCCTGGCTCTGCCATTCGCGATCATCCTGAATTTCTACTGTTTCAGTGGTGTCATGGATGAGTGTTGTAGCCGGACAGGTGACTTCTGCGGCATGAACATGGCCGATTATCAGTAAGCAAATTCCTGCGCCGCCATCAGTCATTAAGTTTCTCATGGGCTTGCCTCCACAATGTGTCCCGGCGACATGTTTGCGGCTGTGCTTGGCGAGGGCTACTGTCAATGCTGACAGTTGTTTACGCTGATTTGGAATTAGCTGGTTCTTGCCTGTTAACCTTTGGCGATAAGAACTCAAAACTTCATGAAAAGCGGAAACGTCTGAAGGATTAACAGAAGGGGCGGTTTTTTCAGGGGTCCGAGGATGTTCGGGATGAAGGTTTCACGCGGTTTTGCGCCGCTGCCAACTATCAGAACTGTTAGGAATCCATTGTTTCGCTACGCAACGCCGCAATCCGCCGATCCTTCTCAGTCCACAGCTGGTTAACCCAATCCTGCACATGCTGGCGAAACACCGGGTCGTTCTCGTAATCCCCCTGCCACAGCGCCGGGTCCAGCTCGCGGGTCTGGATGTCGACGATGACCCGGGGCACCGCGCCGCTGATCAAATCCCAGAACCCGGGAATCCGTTCCTGCGGGTACACCACCGTGACGTCCAGTACGGCATCGAGTTGTTCACCCATGGCCGCCAGCACGAACGCCACGCCACCGGCCTTGGGTTTGAGCAGGTGGGTGAAGGGTGACTGTTGCTGTTGGCTTTTGGCGGCGGTGAAGCGCGTGCCTTCGAGGTAGTTGACCACGGTGACCGGCTGGCGCTTGAACAGCTCGCAGGCGGCCTTGGTGATTTCCAGGTCCTTGCCGGCCAGTTCCGGGTTCTTGGCCAGGAAGGCCTTGGTGTAGCGTTTCATGAACGGGTAATCCAGCGCCCACCAGGCCAGCCCCAGGAACGGCACCCAGATCAGTTCTTTCTTGAGGAAGAACTTGAAGAACGGCGTGCGCCGGTTGAGGGTCTGGACCAGGGCGGGGATGTCGACCCAGGATTGGTGATTGCTGATCACCAGGTAAGAGGTGTCGCGACGCAAGTTACCGCCGCCGCGGATGTCCCAGCGGGTGGGGATGCACAGGGCGAAGATCAGCTTGTCGATTTCGGCCCAGGTCTCGGCGATCCACATCACCGCCCACGAGGCATAGTCGCGAAAGCGCCCGGGCAGGATCAGTTTGAGCAGGGCGAACACCATTAGCGGCCCGAACAGCACCAGGGTGTTGAGCAATAACAGCAGCGTGACGAAACAGCCGGTGAGCAGGCGGCGCATACATGACTCTTGCAAGCGGGTGGGCGGGCCATGATAAGCAGCTTCGGGCGGCAGGCCAAATCGGCGTGGACAAATGCTTCACCTTTTGGCGGGTATGCTGGGTTGGCTTTTGTGGCCAGAGATTGCTCCCGCTGGGCTGCGAAGCGGCCCCCCATAGTGGCCATGATCGGGTCGATTTTGCGACTGCTGCGCAGTCGAGCGGGAGCAAGCTCCCTCGCCACAGGTACCCGTCCAACCGAACGAATTCACCCGTCACGGTCTAAACCCCCACCCCACACAGGAAGCCCTATTGCATGAAATCCTTTCTCGCCCTGCTTACCCTGGTGGCCCTTCCAGTGCTGGCCGCCGAGCCGACCCTGTACGGGCGCTACGAATACATCGCGCTGCCGGAAATCGGTGGCGAAGTGCTCAAGGCCAAGATGGACACTGGCGCGTTGACCGCCTCGCTGTCGGCCAAGGACATCGAAACGTTCACCCGCGACGGTGACGACTGGGTGCGCTTCCGCCTGGCGACCAAAGGTGCGAGCAACAAGGTCTACGAACACAAGATTGCGCGCATCAGCAAGATCAAGACCCGCTCTGAAGAGGATGAGGACGACGACGAAAAAATTGCGCCGACCAAGCGCCCGGTGGTGGATCTGGAACTGTGCCTGGGTAACGTCAAGCGCACCGTGGAGGTCAACCTGACCGACCGCAGCAGTTTCAACTACCCGTTGTTGATTGGTGCCAAGGCATTGCGTGAGTTTGGCGCAGCGGTGAACCCGGCGCGGCGGTTTACGGCAGATAAGCCAGATTGTTGAGGGATGAGGGCTAAGGCGTCCAGCAGCGTTGTGCTTGGACGCCATATCCGAATGGTCTTCTGTTTCGATGCTCGGATAATAGGTGGATTTTTGTACTGACGTAGAAGTTTACTTGGCTGGAGATCATCATTATCTGCTTTCTCTTTCAGGCCCTACTTGAATGGAAATGTTATCTCCTGTAAAGGCTCATAGAACGTCCGAATCTTAGCGTGGTTAAATTCATGGCGAAGTCGTGATGTCTTGCGAAGATGTTTGTAGCGTGGGTGGAAAAAGTGGGGGGGTTGGATTTATCTCTCTATCGTATAATATTTATAAAGTCATCTATGGGGCGCACGTTATCGAGTGAAAGCATGTAGAGTCTATTTTCTTGTTTCTTTAGCCCAAAGTCTTGGCGTATTTGTTCGGATAAAGTAGAGATATCCATGCTGTCGCTTAAAAGCAGGAAATCGTAAGTGTTTCTCTGGGTGGGTGTGATCTGTACGACTTCTATAGTTTTATAGTTTTGTGTGTCAATAATTTGAAAACTAAATGCGCCTTGCGATTGCCATTTTTCGACAAATACTTCCGGAATAGATGGGTATGGGTTCGTGCTGCTTGACTGAGAGCTTTTCCTGGGCGCTTGCAACGTACTGCCACTGCTACTGCCGGGCGCTGATGCACTAGATAAAGGTTTGGGGGGCGATGCTTTGTTTGAGGCAACAGTGGCGGTTGTGCTTGTCTGGGCAACAGGTATGCCCTGATTGACCGTAGTAGGAGTGCGGGGCCTCCGAGTAAACAGTGGAAAGCATTTAAGGGGCATGTGCCCCGTCCGATCTTCAAGATTCACCGGATCTCCCAAGCAATATACATACGCATTCAACCCACCCCTGCCAAACGGACTCAAACTGTCCGGGCTATTGAATCGCATCAACACGGGATTAAACGCCCGATAACCATTGCCCAGCAGATAATGCCCGCTCACCGGATCACGGCGCTCGCCGTTAAACCCAAGCAGGCTGGTCAGGCCGCTGTCCGCTGGGAGATGGCCATAGGGCGTATAAATCAATGGTTGATGTGTTTGAGCATCGAGTGTGTGCAACACCGAGCGTCGTAGATCGGTGGCCAGCAGAATTGCATTCGCGACGCTCCCCTGTCGCTGTTGCTGCGCCAATAACTGATCGTCGTGCTGGACAACACTACGCTGCACCGCGCCCTGTATTTCAGTGACCAATCGGCTTTTGCAATAAAAACGCTGAATGGCGGCAGCATTCATGGGGGCGCAATCGCTCAGGCGATCAAGCGGGTCGTAGTGATAGCGGCACCATACGGTTTCGTTAGGGACGGTAGACATCGACTGAGTTCCAGGTAAGGACCAAGAAATCCAGCCTCAGCATCGGTCTTTTTCCGGTGGATGCCAACTATCAGAACTGTTAGGTGCAACAGCGTCCCACCCATAAACTCAACTGCCAATTGACGTGCCCCAAGCCTTGCGGCACCGTTCCGGCAACTTTATTGCCGGGCTCGCAAGCCATGCCTCATATCCTGATTGTCGAAGACGAAGCCGCCATCGCCGATACGCTGGTGTTTGCCCTGCAAGGGGAGGGGTTCGACACCACTTGGCTGAGCCTTGGCGCCGCCGCCCTCGATCACCAGAAGAACACCCCGGCCGACCTGATCATCCTCGATGTGGGCCTGCCGGATATCAGCGGATTCGAGACGTGTAAAAATCTCAGACGTTTCAGCGACGTTCCGGTCATCTTTCTGACAGCCCGGGATGGCGAGATCGACCGGGTCGTGGGCCTGGAGATCGGTGCCGACGATTATGTGGTCAAGCCCTTCAGTCCCCGCGAGGTGGCGGCCCGGGTCCGGGCGATCCTCAAGCGCGTGGCGCCGCGACCGGCGGCGGACTCAAGCACAGCGTTGTTCCAGGTGGACAGCGACCGGGTGCAGATCAACTATCGCGGCAAACCGCTGAACCTCACGCGCCACGAATTTCGCCTGCTGAACTGTCTGCTGGAGCAACCTGAGCGGGTTTTCAGCCGCGAACAATTGCTCGATGCCCTGGGCGTGGCCAGTGATGCAGGCTACGAGCGCAGCATCGACAGCCATATCAAGAGCGTGCGCGCCAAGTTGCGCCTGGTGAGAGCCGAGGCCGAACCGATCCAGACCCATCGCGGCCTGGGCTACAGCTACAGCCCGGGGCACAGCTGATGTCGCTGGGGATCCGGATTTTCCTGGTCTATGTACTGTTTATCGGTCTGACCGGGTATTTCGTGCTCAACACGGTCATGGAGGAAATCCGCCCCGGCGTGCGCCAGTCCACCGAAGAAACCCTGGTGGACACGGCCAACCTGATGGCCGAGATCCTGCGGGACGATTTCAAGGCCGGCACCCTCAACCAGAACCGTTGGCCGCAGTTGCTCAAGGCCTACGGCGAGCGCCAGCCGGCGGCGACGATCTGGGGCTTGCCGAAAAACCAGGTCAGCCATCGCATCTATGTCACGGATGCCAAGGGCATCGTGGTGCTCGACTCCAGTGGCGTGGCGGTGGGCCAGGATTATTCGCGCTGGAACGACGTTTACCTGACCTTGCGTGGCCACTACGGCGCCCGTTCGACCCGCAGCGTTGCCGATGATCCAACGTCTTCGGTGATGCACGTCGGCGCGCCGATCCGCGATAACGGCCGCATCATCGGTGTCGTCACCGTGGCCAAGCCCAACAGTTCGCTGCAACCCTATGTCGACCGCACGGAGCGGCGCCTGCTGGCCTACGGCGCCGGGCTGATCGTCCTTGGCCTGCTGCTGGGGGCTTTGTTGTCATGGTGGCTCAGCGCAGCATTGCGCCGTTTGACGACCTACGCCCAGGCGGTCAGCCAGGGACGCCGGGTGGAAGTGCCGCATTATCGCGGCGGCGAGTTCGAGCAACTGGCGGGGGCGGTGGAGCACATGCGCACCCAACTCGAAGGCAAGGCCTACGTCGAGCGTTACGTGCACACCCTGACCCACGAGCTCAAGAGCCCGCTGGCGGCGATCCGCGGCGCTGCCGAACTGCTGCAAAGTGATATGCCGGCGGCCCAGCACCAGCGTTTCGTCAGCAACATCGAGAGTGAAAGCGTACGCATGCAGCAGTTGATCGAACGCTTGCTCAACCTGGCCCAGATCGAGCAACGACAGGGGTTGGAGGACGTGGTCGCTGTGCCGCTGGTGGCTTTGCTGGATGAGTTGCTGGAGGCGCGCGGTGGCTGGATCGAAAGTCGTCAGCTAAAGGTCGAGCAACGTATTGCCGCCGACCTGACCCTAACGGGTGAGGCATTTCTGTTGCGCCAGGCCCTGGGTAATCTGCTGGAAAACGCCCTGGACTTTACTCCCGCCCATGGATTGCTGCGCATCAGCGCCGAACGAATCGACAACCACGTCGAGATCCGCCTGTTCAATCAGGCCGAACCGATTCCCGACTACGCCCTGCCACGCCTGAGCGAGCGCTTCTACTCCCTGCCGCGCCCGGACAGCGGTCGCAAGAGCACGGGCCTGGGGCTCAACTTCGTGGAGGAAGTGGTGCAGTTGCATGGCGGTGAATTCAGGATTGGCAACGTCGAGGGTGGGGTGGAGGTGGTGCTGCGGTTGCCTTGAGAAAAATTTGATTAATTTTGTTATTGGTTAATTTACATAATCAATTTTTAGGTTTAGTTTTCGCTCAGCACTGACGAACAATAACTAGACCTGTCAGCACGCCCCGCCTTACGGCGAGATGGCTTTCGGTTCGTTGGTCCTATTCGTGGCTACACAACCGGGAGCATGAGCATGGTAAGCCTCTGGCAAAAATTGCAGGCCAAGTTGCTGCGCGCCTTCGCCAAGCGAATGAAGGCGAAGTTCACCTATGACCCCGCGCGGTTTCCGTTGCGCGCCGTGGCCGAACAAACCATTGCAACCCCATGGGGACCCGCGCGGGCGTTGTTCTACTGGCCCCATTCCCAGACCGCGACGACGCTGCCGGTGTATCTGAATTTCCACGGGGGTGGTTTTGTCGCCGGAACGCCCGAGCATGACGATAGCTATTGCCGTCGACTGGCCCACAACCTGAATTGCCTGGTGGTCAACCTGGACTATGCGCTGGCGCCAGAGCAGGTCTTTCCCGCAGCGCCGCGGCAATGTTTTGCGGTGCTCGAGTGGTTGGCAGGCCAGGCCGAAGCGTTGGGTATCGATCCCCAGCGGATCGCCGTCGGTGGTCATAGCGCCGGCGGTAATCTGGCCGCGGTGGTGGCGGGCCTGGCGCGGGGGCATCGAACATTGAAAGTGGTGCATCAATTGATCGATTATGCGGCGCTGGACCTGGCCCAAGACCCGGCGCTGAAGACCTCCACCGTTGCCCGTCCCTTGCTCGGTGTCGGCCTGATGCGCTTCTTCATGCGCTGCTACCTGAGCGATCCGGCACACGCGCTCGATCCGTTGGCGTCGCCCTTGCTGTCGCCGGTCGATGCGCTGGTAGGGATGCCGGCCGCCACGGTGATTACGGCCCAGTACGATATCTTGCGCGGCGAGGGCGAGGCCTACGCCGAGAAATTGCGTCAGGCTGGCGTGCCAGTGCGGTTGCGAATGTTTGAAGGCTGCGACCATATGTTCACTCACCTGGGGCCGGACGAGTCGGCCGAGCAGGCCTGGCAACTGATGGAAGATTCCCTGCGCGAAGCTTTCCAGGCCGTGGACGTGGCGGGTGCCGGCGTTCGTGCTCGACACGACGATGGCAGTCTCCACACAATCTCCACAATCGCTCCATAAGCCCAACACACAGCCACCCCAGACTCTCCCTCATTCGAACAGGGAGAGCCCCACATGAACCGCAGTCTCGCCATAAAACTGGGCATGATCGCCCTATTGATTCTCTTGTTGATGATCCCGTTGTTGATGATCAACGGGCTCATTGATGAGCGCCAGGAACTGCGTGACGGTGTGCTGCAGGACATCGCCCGCAGCTCCAGCTACAACCAGCAACTGATCGGGCCGATGATCGTGGTGCCGTTTCGCAAGAGCGTGAAGGTCTGGAATACCAACGAGAAGACCGGCGTGCGTTTCCTGGAAACCGTCGAGCGAGCAGGTGAGTTGTATTTTTTACCGGAGCAGTTTGAACTCGACGGCCAAATCCGCACCGAAACCCGTGCCCGGGGCATCTACGAAGCGCGTTTATTCCATGCCGATAACCGGATCGATGGCCGCTTCAAGGTGCCTGAGCGCTACGGTGTCGCTGCCAAGGACTTTGCCGACTACCGCTTCGACGAGCCATACCTGAGCGTCGGCATCAGCGATATTCGCGGCATCGAGAATGCGCTGACGCTGACGCTGAACCAACAGACCGTCGATTTCCTGCCTGGCTCGCGGCTCGGCTGGCTGGGGCAGGGTGTGCACGTGCCGCTGCCAATGATCAGCGCCCAGGGCGGCCCTGAGCTGACCTTCGGTTTTGACCTGCGCCTGCAAGGCACCGGCGAGTTCCAGATTCTGCCAGTGGGCAAATCCACCAAGGTGCACCTGTCGGCCGACTGGCCACATCCCAGCTTCATTGGCAACTACCTGCCCACCAATCGCGAGATCAATGAGCAGGGTTTCAGTGCCGACTGGCAGACGTCGTTTTTCTCCACCAACCTTCTGGAAACACTGCAAGCCTGCGAACCAAGCGATAGTTGTGAAGCGTTCCGCAGCCGGGCCTTCGGAGTGAGCTTCATCGACCCGGTGGACCAGTACCTCAAGAGCGACCGGGCGATCAAATATGCGCTGCTGTTCGTCGCCCTGACCTTCGCCGGCTTCTTCCTTTTCGAAGTGCTCAAGAGCCTGGCGGTGCATCCGGTCCAGTACGCCTTGGTGGGTGTGGCGCTGGCGTTCTTTTACCTGTTGCTGCTGTCATTGTCGGAGCACATTGGCTTCGCCTTGGCCTACCTGGCGTCGGCCAGTGCCTGTGTGTTGCTGATCGGCTTCTATGTCTGCCATGTGCTGCGCAGCGTCAGCCATGGCCTGGGGTTTTCGGCGGGGCTGGCGGGCTTGTACGGTTTGCTCTACGGCCTGTTGAGCGCAGAGGACTACGCGTTGTTGATGGGCTCGCTGTTGCTGTTCGGCCTGTTGGGGGTGTTCATGGTGCTGACCCGCAAGCTGGACTGGTACGGGGTTGGCGCGAAGCCGGCGGCGGCGATGAGCTTTGATCTGGGAGAGGTGAAATGAGCCGGTCGCTGGGGTTGCGGGAGGATCAGCGGGTGCGCGAAGTGTTGGTAATGCGTATTGCCGGGTTGTTCCCGCTGGATCCGGTGCGCTGCCATCGCGAGCAGGCTCGTTCCCACAAGGTGCAACACGATTCTATGTGGGAGCGAGCCTGCTCGCGATGAGGCCGGCACAGCTTGTGCAGCGTTAGACCCGGGGCACTGTTTCAAGCATTGATGGCCGCAAACTGACCTCGGCAAACCACGCCGCCAGTTGCGGATTGGCCTTACGCCATTCCAGGTCGGGATGGCGCAGGTCCAGGTAGCCCAAGGCACACGCCACGCTGATGGAGGCCACGTCGAAGTGGCAGGCCAGTTCGGCAATCGCCTCGGCTTCGAGCATGCCCAAGGCGCGGCGAATCTTGTCCCGCTGCGCCTCGAGCCATTCGTCCCAGTGCTTTTCCGCCGGGCGTAGCGCGGTTTCGTAACGGATCATCACCGCCGCATCCATGATCCCGTCGGCCAGGGAGGCCAGGGTCAGGCGCCGCCAGCGGGCCGCGCCATCGCGGGGGATCAGCGGGTTGCCGACGTGCTGGTGGTCGAGGTAATCGAGAATGACCCGGCTGTCGTGGATGACACTGCCGTTGGCCAGGCGCAGGGCCGGGATCTTGCTCAACGGGTTGTCATCGATGAGCGCCCGATCCGGCTTGACCGGCGTGAGCTGGCTGAGCTGCAATGCCACGCGATCCTGCTGACCGGTTTCGTGCAGCAGCACCAGGACCTTGCGAACGAAAGGCGAAGCGGGGTTGTGGAACAGCGTCATGCTGGGGGTGGACATGCAAAGTCTCCTCGATTGGCGGGCAGGACTTAGCCTAGACAGTTCCGGTGCGGCTGGCGAGTGGCCGCGTCCGGCTGAGCTTATCCGCGCTTGAGCAATCCCCAGGTCCCCAGCACCGTCGGAACCCCCAGGCCCACCCAGGCCACTGCATCCCACATCCCATCGCCCAGCAGCGCCGAAAACAACCCTGCTGCGCTCAGTACGCCAATCACCACGGGAATACCAAACACCTTCCAGAAACTCGACTGCCGAGGCCTCACGAGACGACCTCCGTGCCGACGGCTGCGCGCTTGGCCGCTTTACGCCGCACCAGCCACAGGTAGACGCCGCTGCCGAGGACGATGATGGTGAGCACGTCGAGGGTGGCCCAGAAGATCTGCATCGGCCGGCCACCGTAGTCGCCGAAGTGCAGTGGCAGGGACAGGCTCATGACATCCATGTACCACGGCCGCTCGGCCACGGCGGTGACTTCCAGGGTGCTGGCGTCGATCAATACCGGCGTCAGCAAATGCGAGGTCAGGTGGGTGCCGCCTTTCATGAACACGCCGTAGTGGTGTTGGCTGGAAAACAATGTGCCGGGGAAGGCAATGAAGCTCGGTTCCATGCCCGGCGCGACTTCCTTGGCGATGTCGAGCAAGCGGGTAGCCGGAGCCAATTGCGTCAGTGGCGGGGCGTTGCGATAGGGTTCGACCATGGCGCTGAGGCTGTCGTTGCGCCAGGCGGCGATGATCAGGTCGGCGCACGCGGCAATCACGCCGGTGACGCCCACGGTGAGCGCCCAGACCAGCGTGACCACGCCGATCAGGTTGTGCAGGTCGAGCCAGCGCAGGCGTGTGGATTTGTCCTGGCGCACCGTGGCGAACTTCAACCGGCGCATGAACGGCAGGTACAGGACTACCCCGGAAACGATGGCGATCACGAACAGCAACCCCATGAACGCCAGCAGCAATTTGCCCGGCAGGCCGGCGAACATGTCCACGTGCAGGCGCAACATGACCATCATGAAACCGCCGTTGGCCGAAGGCATTTCCAGGGCCTCGCCGGTGCGCGCATCGAGCATGAAGGTATGGGAGGAGTTGGGCTCGGTGTCCGGTGTCGGCGCCATGATGGTGAAGATGCCGTTGGGCTCGTCTTCGTCCCAGCCAAAATACTGGACCACTTCACCCGGACGATGGGCCTTGGCCTTTTCCACCAATTGCTGGAGGTCCAGGTGTGGCGTGTCGGCAGGCATCTCCCGGAACTCAGGCGCGTCGCCCAGCAGATGTTCGATTTCATGGTGGAAAATCAACGGCAGCCCGGTGATTGCCAGCATCAGCAGGAACACCGTACAGATCAGGCTGGTCCAGGTGTGGACAAAGGACCAGCGGCGGATGGTTTTGCTTTTCATGATGGTTCCAAATGCAAAAAGGCCGTTTG